>NZ_FNIL01000003.1 GCF_900103955.1 Alkalicoccus daliensis | reverse complement strand
CCGCTCGAGTATTCGGAGGGGACGAGACCGGCGTATGCCATCAATTGTCCGGGGGTGCGGAACCGATGAAAGGATCCAATTTCTGCGACAATTCCGATGGCTGTAATGAGTGCCACCCCTTTGAGGCATTGAAGTGCCTGAATCATGGGGGCGTGAACCCCTTGAATCGACTGAGTATAGATTTCGTCTTCCAGCCGTTGCACGCGTAGTTCCATTTCTTTGAGCTGATGGTAATATTCCCGGAAAACGACCCGCAGGGTATCCTGAGAGAACTTCAGTGTATCTAACCACTCTCTGTATTTTTTCGTTTGGCGCTTCACGCCTTGCGGCGGTCGAAGCTCGTGGCGCAGGAGAAACTTGCTCAACCTTTGACGGGTCCGAAGTTCATCTTCTTTTGCATCTTCTCGGCAGCGCACCAGATCGCGCAGTGCTTCATCTGCTTCCGTCGGCACGTAAATCGAGGTTAACTCTCCGGCACGATACAGTTGTGCGAGCCGAAGCGCATCCCGACGATCTGTTTTCACCCGCTCACCCGGTCGTTGGGGAATGAGAGAGGGGGCGATAATGTCACAAGAGATACCGAGAGAGAGTAGCAGCCGATACAATGGATAGCCCGTAGGACCGGCTTCATAACAGACACGCAGATGGTCCGATGGACCGAGTTTACGCATCAACTTTCGAACATTTTCTACCGTATGCGGGATGGTGCCCCAAAAGCGAGGAGCATCTCGACCTGCATCGGCGATCGCAACAGCAATCGTGTTCTTGGAGACGTCCAGACCAACAAATTTTGTGGTATCATTCATGATAAGCTGGCTCCTTTCGTAATGTAGCTCTGAGGGGGTAAGAGGTTCTTACAGATCTCTATACCCGATTAACCTACGTATTTACGGATAGGGTGCCAGTTTCGTTCATGATAACTCAGACTAACGTCTTCCGGGATCTTCCGACCTCCTTCTTCCACAGGCGTCCGCCGGTTTTCGCTTCGTTCTTTCCTTAGTAAAACAAAAGTGAGGGACTGTTTTTTTCATACTTTCTTCTCCATAAAAAACGAAGCCGAGGCGGTTTAGACGCCTGCGGAAAAAGAAAGCGTGAAGATCATCCCGGGTGAAAGGAAGGGATAGCTAAAGGTTTTCTCCGCGGCAGGCGAAGAAAAAAGATCCTTAGGCGTACCTTTCTTATATCAACACTAGCCTTTAACAGAGACACTCATGCAAAATTTTTGCACTATGAAGTATGAAAATTAATACTGCTGTGTAACGAAGGAGAGGACACCCAAAGGAGAAGCGCAGTTGGAGAATCCATTTTGGCGGACGTTCTTTCCGTCAAAATTAGTCGAGAACAAGCCCTTGGGTAAGCCTCTCCGAAAGTGAAGCAGCAGTATTACTTCTTTTTAGCGGAACTTTTATTTTCAAGGTAGCCGTTTTATCAAATCCACAAGGAAAGTCTTATTTAAATGTTTTAAATTTGATTTTATTGGGAATTTTTCAAGTAGTTTCAAATGAGGAGGAAATTCACTATGAGTAAAACAATATTTATTACCGGGGCAGGAACCGGCTTAGGCAGAGGCACTGCGCTCGGTCTTGCTAAAAAAGGACATAAAGTAATTGCAGGTGTGGAAATTATCTCTCAGGTAACACCGCTTCGGGAAGAAGTGGAAGAAAAAGGATTAGATGTCGAAGTGATTAAACTTGATATTAAAGATAAGCAGGATCAAAAGTATATTGCAGATTATGATTACGACGTGTTTGTCGCAAACGCAGCAATTGGAGAAGGTGGTCCGATTTCAGAAATTCCTGTGGACAGAGTGAGAGAGGTCTATGAAACAAATGTCTTCAGTACGCTCGAGAATGCGCAGATAGCCGCAAAGAAATTTGTAGAAAAGAAGCAGGGGAAAATTATCTTTTTAAGCTCGATTGTCGGGATTGTACCAATGCCTTATCTTGCCGCCTATGGGTCTACGAAGCATGCAGTTGAATCTATTGCCAAAACAATGCGGGCAGAGCTGGATGAATTCGGTGTGCAGGTGGCAACGATCAATCCAGGACCGTTTGAGACAGGATTCAATGACAGAATGTTTGAAGAAAAGTGGAAGTGGTATGATCCTGAGAAAAACTTTACGAAGGAAGAATCAATTAAAGAACAGGAAAAAATCCTGGATGAACAGTATAATCCGGAAGATATGATCAATAAAATGGTAGAAGTAATTGAAGCAGATCATCACGCTTTCCGGACTGCCTATCCACAGGAGATTGAGGATCAGATGAAAGATGCAGAAAAGCAGGCATGGGAAGATAATGTTTAATTTTACAGAAAAAACGAGACGGGGAAATTTCCTCGTCTCGTTTTAATATTAATATTCTTCCGGTTCATTAATATAGCGCTGCAAAGAAGGAGGATCGTATTGCTGCATCGTATCAATCAGTTTACCGGATTCTGTACCAATTTGAAGCATGGCCATATAGCTTTCGTGGAGAAAGCCTTCACGGACCATGTGATCGAGCATATTCAAGAGCGGATCATAATAATCTTCCACATTTAAAATGCCGATGGATTTTTTATGAATACCAAGCTGTGCCCAGGTAAAAACTTCAAAAAACTCTTCCATGGTGCCTGCGCCGCCTGGGAGAATAAGAAAAGCATCTGCCAAATCAGCCATTTTGGACTTTCGCTCATGCATAGAATCAACAATAATTAATTCTGTAAGCATTGGATGGGCGATCTCACGCTCCTGAAGCATTTTAGGCATCACTCCGGTGACACGACCTCCGGCGGAGAGGGCAGCGTTCGCTGTAATTCCCATCATACCGACTGCGCCCCCGCCGTATATAAGTTCAATATCACGTTCTGCCAAAGCCTTCCCAAGCTTTGTCGATTCATTTTCATACAGGGCCGTTCGTCCGCTGCTCGAGCCACAGTAAACCGCTATTCGCTTCATTGACCGACTCCTCCTTCAAAATCATCTCATGCATGAATATAACTTTTATCATAACATTTTCTTTGGAAAATAACTTGTCTTTTAATGAAGTAACTGGAAAAAATTCAGGTTTATAAATATTTAACATAATTGTCACATGCGTTTTCCAAAAGAATTATGTTACAATTATGAAAACGTTTTCTTTGTTGATATAACAGTAAAGTATAAGAACAATAAAAGCGGCAGTCCGCTTTTATTTTTAAATAGGCTTGTGAAGAAAAAAACAAACTGATAGAAATGCGCAGGTGATTCAAAATGGTGAAAGGGTTTTCTCACTATTGGACAAAACGACAAATAAAAAAACAGCTGCAGGTGGTGCGCGGAGAAGCTGCGCCGACGATGGTACTTAAAGACATTACGTATTTAAACAGCCTGCGGAAAGCCTGGGTTCAGGCGAATATATGGATCCATCACGACAGAATAGTATATATTGGAAATTCACTTCCAGCAGATCTTTCACATACAGAAGTAGTGGAAGCGGAAGGACAGTTTGCAGTACCCGGATATATTGAGCATCATGCGCATCCATTTCAGCTGTACCAGCCGATGTCTCTGGCAAAATTTGCTGCAGAACGGGGAACGACTACGATCGTAGGAGACAACCTGCCGTTCTTTTTACATTTACCAAAAGAGAAAGCGCTTTCTTTAATTGAGGAGCTGCAGCGGTCGCCAGCCTGCCTTTTATGGTCAGCAAGATATGATGCGCAGACAGAACTGCAGAACGGAAATGATGTTTTTTCTTACGCAAATCTCCACGCGTGGTTGGAACACCCGTATGTTGTTCAGGGCGGAGAACTCACCGACTGGCCGCGGGTGCTGAAAGGCGACGAGCAGATGCTTCACAGCATGCTCGAAACGAAAGATAGGCGGAAGCCGATTGAAGGGCATCTGCCGGGAGCCGGGGAAAAAACACTTACCCAAATGGCGCTCCTTGGTGTGGACGGAGATCATGAATCTATGACGGGAGCAGAAGTGCTGGCAAGACTGGACGCAGGACTCACTGCCTCTCTCCGCTATTCCTCCATCCGTCCCGACCTGCCGCGCCTGCTGCGGGAACTTCATGCAGAAGGGCTTGCTTCCTATGATTCTCTTCTCATGACCACAGATGGTTCTCCGCCGCATTTTATGCAAAATGGCATGATGGAGCATCTGATCCAGATTGCCATAGACGAAGGCGTACCGTTTATTGATGCGGTGCATATGGTGACGAGAAATGTAGCGAGACATTTTTATATGGATGATGTTATCGGCATTTTGGCGCCGGGAAGACTCGCGAATATTAACATATTGGAAAGTAAGGAGAATCCAATGCCGGTGGACGTGCTTGCCAAAGGAAAATGGGTGCGCCGGGATAACCAGCCATGCTTTCCTGATAAAGAAATTAACTGGAACGAATATGGATTTGAGCCGTTTCATCTGGACTGGGACCTCAAAGAAAGTGATTTCCACTTCTCTATGCCGCTCGGGATGAAAATGGAAAACGAAGTAATTATGAAGCCTTATCAGATTCAGATTGACCTTACCCGCGAGGAACTGCCGGAGGATTCTGATGAGAATTTCATGGTGCTTCTTGATAAAAAAGGGAAATGGAATGTAGCGACACTTATCAAAGGATTTGCTGGAAATCTGCATGGATTCGCGAGCTCCTTTTCCACTTCGGGAGACATCATCCTGATCGGGAAAAGTAAACAAGGAATGCGCGATGCCTTTCACGCTTTAAAGCGGAGGAATGGTGGTATTATATTATTAGATAAAGACGGCACAGAAACAGCGGTGGATTTAGGTGTGGCAGGAATGTTTTCCGAGCTGCCGATGGAAGACGGCCTTGTCCAGCAGGAAGAAAAACTGCGTAAAGCACTTGTTTCCTGCGGGTATCCGTTTACCGATCCTGTATACAGTCTGTTGTTTTTTTCCGCCACGCACCTGCCTTATATACGCATTACACAGAAAGGGATTGTAGACGTGAAAAAGAAAAGGGTACTCTTTC
Source organism: Alkalicoccus daliensis (assembly GCF_900103955.1). Taxonomy (GTDB): domain Bacteria; phylum Bacillota; class Bacilli; order Bacillales; family Salisediminibacteriaceae; genus Alkalicoccus; species Alkalicoccus daliensis. The sequence continues at coordinate 329,165 of NZ_FNIL01000003.1, read as the reverse complement.
CCGCGCTTATGCGGTAAACTAGTAAAGTGAGGGATGGAAAAGAAAGCCTTTTTTATACTTCCTCTTTTCAGCCGAAATATTTTCAGGTTCGGTACATGCACGCTGCACTATACTTTCTTTCCATTGATGCACAAACTGCAAAATGAAAAGGTAAAATAAATAACCGGAAAAAGAGGTGAAATCGCCATGCAAATTGATAAGCTGCGCGGCAAAGAGCTGGATCAGCTGTTCGATGCCATCTTAAGTTTAAAAGATCGGGAAGAGTGCTATGAATTCTTTGATGACCTCTGCACGATGAATGAAATACAATCCCTTGCACAGCGTCTGGAAGTAGCAAGAATGCTGATGGAAGGAGACACCTATCAAAGGATAGAGCAGGAAACCGGAGCAAGTACAGCGACTATTTCGCGGGTGAAACGCTGCATTAACTATGGGAACGACGGCTATAAATTCACCTTGGACCGAGTGCATACTCCCAGCAAGCAGCATGAATCCTGATACAAACTGTTCTGCAGAGCGGACCACCCGCTGATGCAGAACAGTTTTTTTGTGGTCTTGCGGGTAATTTGCTAATTGATGAAAGAGGAGAGATCAGGTCAGGTGCTTCTTTGCTAATAACAGATTCGCAGCTACTAATGACAGATAAACAGGGAAATTGCGTTCTTAAAATCAGATTCCTTTCTTTTAGTAACAGATGCACATACTAATAACAGAATACCAGCTGCTAAAAGCAGATAAAACGTCATCGTGTACAGATAACTGCTGTTAATGACAGAATAAGAGGGCCTTATCCATGCATAAAAATCGTACTGAATTTTTGCATAACCAGTCTATCGAATGAAAAAGCAAATATAGAACTTTTGTTCTTCGCATGCAATGCGGGGCAGCTGCTTTTCAAAAGAAGTGGAGAATGATGAAATTGACTCTATTATTAAGAGACTGTGAAATCATTTTGCCTCCCCCATCTGCTTTTCTCCAGAGAAGCACGGGTTTTCAATCGAGTCTTTCGATGATTTTTGATATACTGTTCCACAGACGAAAAAATATAATGGAAGTTAGGGATATAGCGATGAAAGCTTATTATGAATGGAAACATGTGTTTAAATTAGATCCGGCAAAAGAAATATCTGAAGCAGATCTGGAAAAAGTCTGCGAATCAGGTACGGATGCAGTCATAGTCGGCGGTACAGACGGAGTAACCGAAGATAATACTCTCGATTTACTGATGCGTGTGCGCAGATTCAGTGTCTCCTGCGTGCTTGAAGTGAGCAATCTGCACAGCATTGTCCCGGGATTTGACTATTATTTAATTCCTTCGATTCTGAACTCGCGGCAGGCAGTGTGGATTAATGGCCTGCATCACCGGGCGCTGAAAGAATTCGGCCATTTAATCGATGAAGAAGAAATTCTTGCAGAAGGCTACTGTGTATTGAATCCGGAAGCAAAGGTGGCGCAGGTGACCGATGCCGCGACCGGACTCGACAGCGAGGATATTATTGCTTATGCACGAATGACAGACCGCTTATTTCATATGCCTATTTTTTATCTGGAATACAGCGGTGCCTATGGCGATCCCAATATTGTCTCCCAGGTAAATGATGTGCTGGAAAAGTCTCAGCTGTTTTACGGCGGAGGAATTGAATCTGCAGCACAGGCAAAAGAAATGAGTGCTTTTGCAGATACGATTGTTGTAGGAAATGTAATTTATACAGATTTGAAAACAGCCTTGAAAACGGTGGACGCAGCAAAGGAAGCGGCGTATACAAAAGGAACAGAATAGATTATACTTTAAGAACAAATGTTTGGGTGGTGGAGAAGTGAAAAACGAATTATTGACAGGGTTAAATCATGAACAGCAGCAGGCAGTAAAGCACAATGAAGGACCACTGTTAATTATGGCAGGTGCAGGCAGTGGAAAAACACGCGTATTAACGCACCGTATGGCGTATCTTATTGGAGAAAAAGGCGTTCCGCACTGGTCCATTCTCGCGATTACTTTTACAAACAAAGCAGCCCGGGAGATGAAAGAGCGTGTTGCTTCCATTATCGGCGGCGAAGCGGAGGAAATGTGGATTTCCACGTTCCACTCCATGTGTGTTCGTATTTTACGAAGAGATATCGACCGCATCGGATACAACCGCAACTTTACAATCCTTGATTCGGGAGATCAGCAGACGGTATTAAAACGAATTATTAAAGAAATGAATATTGATCCGAAAAAGTTTGATGCCCGCTCTATGCTCGGTTCAATCAGCAGCGCAAAAAACGAGCTGAAGATGGCAAAGGATTATGGAAAAACTGCAAACGGATTTTATGAAGAAACCGTATTTGAAGTATATAAAAAATATGAAAAAGAACTGCGCAGAAACCAGGCGCTTGATTTCGATGACTTGATTATGACAACGATCCGCCTCTTTGAGCAGGTGCCGGAAGTACTGGAATATTATCAGCGCCGGTTCCGCTACATTATGGTGGACGAGTATCAGGATACAAACAAAGCGCAGTATAAACTTGTACAGCTTATGGCAGACCGTCATAAGAATCTTTGTGTGGTCGGGGATTCCGATCAGTCCATTTACCGCTGGCGCGGAGCGGACATTCAGAACATCCTGTCGTTTGAAAAGGACTATGATAACTGCCAGGTCGTTATGCTTGAGCAGAACTACCGCTCTACAAAGCGTATTCTGCAGGCGGCAAACGCGGTAATTGAGAAAAACACAAGCCGCAAGCCCAAAAACCTCTGGACCGATAATATTGACGGAGAAAAAATAACCCTGTATGAAGCAGACAATGAACATGAAGAAGCACGGTTTGTCGTCGGGAAAATGAAGGAACATATAGACAGCGGCAAATACAAGCCATCAGAGATCGCAGTCCTGTACCGGACAAACGCACAGTCCCGGGTAATGGAGGAACTGATGGTAAAGTCCAACATGTCCTACACGATTGTCGGGGGTACGAAATTCTACGACAGAAAAGAGATTAAAGATCTGCTTGCCTATCTGCGGCTGATCTCCAATCCGAGTGATGACATCAGTTTCCGCAGAATAGTAAATGTGCCGAAGCGCGGTATCGGAAATACGACGGTGGAAAAACTGGCTGCCTACGCAGCACAGAATGATTTATCCATGTTTGATGCTGTACAGGAAATTGAGCAGGTGGGACTCAGTGCAAGATTCACGAAGACACTGCAGGAATTTGCAGCACAGCTTCGCGGCTGGGTGGAAATGCAGGAATATCTTCCTGTCATGGAGCTGGTCGAGGAAATGCTGGAGAAAACCGGCTACCGGGATATGCTGAAGATGGATAAAAGCCTGGAATCAGAAGCAAGACTGGAAAACATCAATGAATTTCTCTCTGTAGCAAAAGAATTTGAAGAAGCGAGTGAAGATAAGACGCTTACTGCATTTTTAACAGATCTCGCACTTGTCGCAGATATTGACAAGGTGGATGAACAGGAAGAAGTATCGGAGAAATCACTGCTGATGACGCTGCACTCCGCGAAGGGACTCGAATTCCCGATTGTATTTTTAATTGGTCTGGAGGAAGGTGTGTTTCCGCACAGCCGTTCCTTAATGGAAGAAGCAGAAATGGAAGAAGAGCGGCGTCTTGCTTATGTAGGGATTACCCGTGCAGAGCAGCAGCTCTATATCAGCCGTGCTCGCATGCGCACGTTATACGGCAGAACGAACATGAACCCGCCATCACGATTCCTGCACGAGCTGCCGGAGGAAGTACTGGAGCAGCCGGAGACGAAAGAAAAAGAACTACCGTGGGCACAGGCTTCCAGAAGCAGCGGTTCCGGGCTGCAGGCCGGAGCACAGCGCCGTGCTGCGCCGGCACGGACCGCCCCGAGAAAGAAAGTAATGAAAACACAGACAACAACGACTGCCGGTGCATCCTTCAGCTGGAATGTAGGAGATAAAGCGGCGCATAAAAAGTGGGGCACCGGTACGGTTGTAAGCATCAAAGGCAGCGGGGAAAATGTCGAACTGGATATTGCATTTCCGGAAGTAGGCGTTAAGCGGCTGTTCGCCAAGTTCGCTCCTATCACGAAAGAATAGAGGTGAGGCGCTGTGGCGCAGGAAAAAATAGATGAACTCACAAACAGGCTGAAAAAATATGCACACCAATATTATGTTCTTGATGAGCCTGTGGTTTCAGATGCAGAATATGATAAACTGCTGCAGGAATTAATGGAACTGGAAGAGCAGCATCCAGAATTAAAACATGAAGACTCTCCCACGGGAAGAGTCGGCGGGGAACCGCTGGATCAATTCCGCAAAGTGCAGCATGATGTGCCGATGCTTTCTTTATCCAACGTATTTAACGAAGAAGACATCAGAGATTTCGACCGCAGGGTCCGGAGCGGGCTGGGCAAAACCCCAACTTACAGCTGTGAACTGAAAATCGATGGGCTTGCAGTGACCTTGAAATATGAAGAGGGAAAACTTGTATTAGGTGCCACCCGGGGAGATGGAACCACAGGAGAGGACATTACCCACAACCTGCGTACGATATCTTCCATCCCGTTAACATTGAATGAGCCGGTGACGCTTGAGGTGCGCGGCGAAGCATTTATGCCAAAGAAATCCTTTGAGCGGCTGAATAAAGAAAAAGAAGAAAATGGAGAAGCGCTGTTTGCAAATCCGCGGAATGCAGCAGCCGGCTCGCTCCGGCAGCTGGATCCGAAAATTGCAGCAAAGCGCCACCTGGATATTTTTATTTATTCTCTCGGAGAGTATCCGGAAAAAGAATTAAATTCCCATCACGAAGCACTCGAATATGTGAGCAGTCTCGGCTTTAAAACAAACCGGGAAGCGCACCATCTGGAATCGATCGAAGAAGTAATTGAATTCTGCGAAAGCTGGCAGGATAAGAGAGCAGATCTTCCGTATGAAATCGACGGGATCGTTATCAAAGTGGATTCTCTCGAGGATCAGCAGCAGCTCGGCTTTACCGCAAAAAATCCGCGCTGGGCCACAGCGTATAAATTCCCTGCAGAGGAAGTAGTCACAACGCTGCGTACAATTGAGCTGAATGTAGGCCGCACTGGAGTGGTAACGCCCACTGCGATTCTGGAACCCGTGACCGTTGCTGGGAGTACAGTGCAGCGTGCGACGCTTCATAATGAAGATATTATCCGGGAACAGGATATTAAAATCGGCGATCGGCTACTGATCAAAAAAGCAGGAGACGTGATTCCGAAGGTTGTACGCGTGCTGACGGAAGAGCGCACCGGGGATGAAGAAGACTTTCACATGCCGACGCACTGCCCGGAATGTGAAAGTGAGCTGGTGCGGATTGAAGGGGAAGTTGCGCTCCGCTGTGTGAATCCAAAATGTCCTGCCCAACTTCGGGAAGGATTGATTCACTTCGTTTCCAGAAATGCGATGAATATAGACGGACTCGGAGAAAGAGTAATTACACAGTTATTTGAACATAAATTAATAGAAGATGTGGCAGACCTTTACCGGCTGAAGCGGGAAGAACTGCTGGAGCTTGAGCGGATGGGAGAAAAATCTGTCGACAATCTGCTGGAAGCGATCCACGTAACAAAAGAGAATTCTCTGGAAAAGTTATTGTTCGGTCTCGGAATCCGCTATGTAGGTTCCAAAGCTGCGACAACGCTTGCCATGCATTTTGGCACGATGGACGCTTTAAAGAAAGCATCAGTGGAAGATTTAACTGCCATTGAAGAAATCGGCGAAAAAATGGCAGATGCGATCGCGACGTACTTTACGCATGACGAAGTACTGGAACTGCTGGACGAACTGGAAGCGCTCGGGATCAATATGGAGTATAAAGGACCGCGGCCATCTCAAGTGCAGGAGGGAGATTCCCCATTTGCCGGAAAAACGTTTGTTTTAACTGGCTCTATGGAAGAAATGACCCGTACAGAAGCGAAAAAAGAAGTGGAACTGCTCGGAGGAAAAGTAACCTCCAGTGTTACAAAGAAAACAGATGTGCTGATTGCCGGGGAAAAAGCCGGTTCAAAACTTTCCAAAGCAGAAGAGCTTGAAATAGAAGTCTGGAATGAAGCAGCCTTCCTGGAAAAGCTGAGCGAAAGTAAATAGCAGACAGGCGGCGGAGGACAGTAATCTGATTTCCTTCGCCGCCTTTGTATGGAATAGGTCTCATGACATACTGGAATAACAGCATGTTTTGTGAGAAAATGCTAAAAGAACAAGTGTGGCGAGGAGTGGAAGAAATGAATAAGAGATGGATGATTACGGGGGGCGCCTCACTCCTTTTTCTCACTGGATGTATGCCTACCATCAATCAGCCGGAAGAAGAAGTGATTGTCGTAGAAGAAACTGAGGAAGAAGAAGAGCAGGAATTTGTCATTACCCCTACAATAAATACACCGGATGCCTATTATAGAAATGTATTGGAAGATGGTACATACAGCCGCAGCAGTGCACGGGGAAACGTAGCACACGCAATGAACAACCGGGTGGATATTGAGCAGTTTGAACTTGGACTGATGGAAATTGCCAGCGGCGTATTTGATCAGGAAAACTACTACTTCCAGGAAGGGAATCATTTCGACGGGGAACTGGTGAACAGCTGGCTCCGCAGATATGAACCTTCAGAGGAGGAAGAAGAGGAAGAAAGTGAAGACGCAGCCGGGTTTGATGCGGAGGAAGAGGAAGCCGCAGTGGAAATTGAAGAATCTGCCGGTTTAAATCCGCCCCTGGGAGATGGAGAGGACGATGAAGAACGAATGAGAGATGCCCCGCTGGTGCTTTCTAATATTGTAGAACACAATTATTTCAGAGGCAGTGAAGAAGACGGCGTGGAACTGGGTGGAATTGTTGTTGGTATTTCCGTTCGTTCGGTATATTACTTCAGAACAGAAACAGAAGATGGACGCCTGAATTTCTTTGAAGAACCAGTGGATGAAGAATATGCGATTGAATATGCGGAAGAGGCTGCCGGAGATATCCTTCAGCGGATGCGTTCGCAGGAAGAACTGCAGGAAGTGCCGATTACCTTTGCTATTTTTCGTGAAGAACCCCGCGGGTCTCTGAATCCGGGGACGTTCCGCCGGATGACGGAGGTTGGCGCAGGGGATATGAATATTCAGGGCTGGGAAAACATAAGTGAAACAAGCCTTGTCTTCCCATCAAGCAATGCGCGTGATGTGCAGCCGGCATTGTCGGAAAGCTTTACACAGTTTAAAGATGATGTAGATGATTTTTTTGGACAGCAGGTAGGTACCGTCGGAAAAGCACGCTATAAAGATGATAATCTCGATGAAATGAAAATTGAAATGAACTTACAGTCCCATGGGAAACCGGAAGTAATTGCACTTACTCAGTTTATCAGCGGCCGTCTCGAAAATTTACTTCAGGCGCAGGCCCCTGTATACGTGTATATAGATTCTGTCGAAGGCAGGGAAGCAATGGTCATCCAGTATCCAGGAGAAGAACCGTTCATGCACATTTATAAATAAGTTAAAACACCATCATTCTTAATTGAAGGATGGTGTTTTTTTGTGTCCTGGCTCTGTTAAAGCTTTAACAGAGCTTATGTCTTAAAGGAAGAAATCACCTCCTGCCGAGGTCTCTGGAAAAACAACAGAACTGAAAAGCCGCTTCCTGAGGTACAGAGCAAAAGAAGATTAAACAATAAGCAGCTGTGAAAAAGATAACTAGGAGCTCATTAGGCAAGGAGAATGATATGAATACAAAAGTGAGTCTGGTTGTTGCCGTACTGGATAAAAAAGTAAGAGAAGATGTAGTAATGGACCTGGAAGAACAACACGGCATTACAAAGCAGACTTATTTTCTGGCAAGAGGTCACGGTGATTCAGGCGGCGATTTTTTTGGGATGCAGGTGGAACCTGAAAGAGAAAGGGTTTTATTTATTGTGCCAAAACAGCAGGAAGAAGAAATTCTCTCCACCGTCCAGGAAACGGGAGGATTAAACGAACCAGGAAATGGGATTGTATTATCGTTGGATGTAAACAACATTAAAGGATTATTATAGCGTTCCTTCAAACGGAATGTATAACCTTAAGAATACTAAAAGCAGCTTCCGCCATGCTGGGAGCTGCTTTTAGGAGCGGGATTGCGTTCATTCATTTACTGGAATTGTGAGCGTAATCCTGGTGCCTTTTCCAGGGGTGCTGTCTATAGCAACAGTGCCTCCGAGTTTATCGATCGTACTGTAAACCATGAGCATCCCGAGTCCGGTGCCTTCTTTTTTGGTGGAATAATACGGTTTTCCAATTCGTGATATTTCTTCTGCATTCATTCCAGAACCGGAATCAGTAACTTTAATTATTACTTTATTTTTTCGTTCTGAAATATCCATATAAAGGGTTCCTGGATCATCTTTCATCGATTCGATTCCATTTTTGCAAATATTGATTAAACACTGCTTCATCTGATTTTGATCGAAATACAGCTGATGAGTGTTACTGAAGCGAAGTGAAATTTTTACAAGATGCAGGTTTGCGAAAGGAACCATGATATTTCGGACATATTCTGCTTCTTCCTGTAAAATTGAAGTGACCATGTTCTGTTCCTGCGGTTTTGCCAGAGATAGAAAATCCGTTACAATACTTTCAGCACGCTGCACTTCCAGTAAGGAAAGGTCCACATAGCGCTTTTCATTGGAAGGGAGGTTTCCGGACTGCTTCAGAAGCTGCAGAAAGCCGCTTGTTACCGTCAGCGGATTTCTTATTTCATGAGCTACACTTGCAGAAAGCTCACTGACCAGGGCCAGCCGCTCGGACTGAAGCAGCTTCTCCCGCGTATCAATATTAATAATGATTCTCTCGATCAACGTGACAATAAAAGCAGTACCAATCACATGGATTAAAAGAACATTCGCGGTAATTTCCCAAAAGTAGGGATCGTTTAAAGTGAAAAAACGCAGCAGCGTAATAAGATAAAATAGCATGACAAGCAGGGAAACCAGACTCGCAATAATAATGCGGCTTCTGGATGATTTCCTTAAAAAATAATTTTTTAATGCAGGTACGGCAATAAAAATAATCGTGGAAAATATAAAAGAATCAACTGCAAATTCTCCACCAATCATAAAGCGGTAAACGTTCAGAATTACATAAAGCGGAAAAGCAACAAGATAACCGCCGAATAAAGAAGCAAGTACAAATGGAATATATCGTAAATCGTATATAAAACCCTGCTCCATCTGTATAGGAAAAGACATACACAAGATCAAAGAAACAGCAGAGAAAATGATCAGTAATATTTTTCCCTGGCGCGGGACAGCACGGTTTTCAAAGAAAATTAAATACATCGAAACCGGAAAAAGTAAAAATAAAAAATTCACAAGTAAAATTTCTGTCACGAAATAGCATCCTTTCTCTTTGCAGCGGACGTGCTAACTTTATTATCTTATCAGATGCGAAAGAAAAAGTTAATAATTCCATCTCCTTTCGTCCTATGTATCCATCCTTCTAATTCTTTATAATTAACTGGCTTCAAAATAAATGCTGAGGTGGACAGAATTCTGCCCCCTACAGCATGTTTCGCTATCTTTACAATTGCCTGTACAAAGCTTCTTTGGTATCATCATACTATTGTATTAAAGCAGTTGAGGAGGGTATTTTATGGAAAGAATAACAAAAGAACAAATACGCCATGTGGCAAATTTAGCAAGGCTGGAATTAAAGGAAGAAGAAATTGCTCATTTTGGAGAGCAGCTGGATGATATTATTGATGCGGCAGAGCAGCTGAATGAGCTGTCTACCGACAATGTGGAGCCTACTTCGCATGTCATCGATGTAAGAAATGTAATGCGGGAAGATAAAACGAAGCCGTCCCTGTCGAATGAGGATGCAATGAGAAACGTACCGGAAACAGAAAAAGGACAAGTGCGCGTACCGTCCGTATTAGAATAGGAGGTTCACATCATGGAAGCATTTGATTATTCATTAAAAGAACTGCATGAACAGTTAGTAAATAAAGAAACAACGATTGAAAAGCTTGTGCGCCAGTCATTTGACCGCATTAAAGAAGTTGATGAAAAAGTAGGGGCTTTTTTAACGCTGGATGAAGAGAACGCAATAGCGCGTGCAAAGGATCTCGATAAACAGCTGGAAAACGGAGAGTTGGACGAGGGAAATATTCTTTTCGGCCTGCCGGTAGGAATTAAAGACAATATGGTAACCAAAGGGCTCCGTACGACAGCAGCGAGTAAAATCCTTGAAAATTTTGTTCCGGTGCATGACGCGACAGTCGTAGAAAAACTGCGTGATGCGGGAACGGTCACTGTCGGGAAGCTGAACATGGATGAATTTGCGATGGGATCCTCGAACGAGAATTCGGCATATAAAATAGTACATAACCCATGGCACCTTGATTACGTACCAGGTGGTTCCAGCGGTGGTTCAGCCGCGGCAGTAGCGGCGCGTGAAGTGCCGTTTGCGCTTGGTTCCGACACCGGAGGGTCTGTACGCCAGCCGGCATCTTACTGCGGCGTAGTGGGGCTTAAACCGACGTACGGGCGTGTTTCCCGTTTCGGACTGATCGCATTTGCTTCTTCGCTCGACCAGATTGGTCCAATGACGACTTCTGTAGAAGACAATGCGTATGTGCTGCAAAAAATCGCAGGACACGATGAGCGGGACTCCACCAGTGCACATGTGGAAGTGCCGGATTATTTAGCAGCGCTGACCGGGGAAGTAAAAGGCTTAAGGATCGGCGTGCCGAAAGAATATTTAGGAGAAGGCGTAAGTGAAGGTGTCCGCGAGAAAGTGGTCGAAGCTTTGGAAGTATTAAAAGAACTCGGCGCTGAGTGGGAGGAAGTTTCGATTCCGCATGCCAAATATTCTTTATCTGCCTACTACATGCTCGCATCGTCTGAAGCCTCTTCCAATCTCGCCAGGTTTGACGGGATTCGTTACGGGGTGCGCCACACAGGAGATAACCTGATTGATACGTATAAAAAATCACGCAGTGAAGGATTTGGAGACGAAGTAAAAAGACGTATTATGCTCGGTACGTTTGCACTCAGCTCCGGCTATTATGATGCGTATTATTTAAAAGCGCAGAAAGTCCGCACGCTGATCAAACAGGACTTTGAAGATCTTTTCCTGAAGTATGACGTGATTATAGGCCCAACTGCTCCAACGACTGCCTTTAAGCTGGGAGAAGCGGTGGATGATCCAATGACGATGTATGTAAATGATATTTTAACGAACCAGATAAACCTTGCCGGAGTACCTGCGATCAGCGTTCCATGCGGGCTCTCAGAAGGACTGCCTGTGGGACTGCAGATTATCGGAAAGCACTTCGATGAAGCTACAGTATTCCGTGTTGCCCATGCCTATGAGCAGGCAACTGAGCATCACCTTGAAAAACCGCAGTTTAAAGGAGGTGCCGATTCATGAGTTTTGAAACTGTAATTGGCCTGGAAGTACACGTAGAATTAAAAACAAATTCCAAGATTTTCTGCAGCTGTGCCGTTGAGTTCGGCGCGCCGCCAAATACGCATACATGTCCGGTATGCCTCGGCCATCCTGGGGTGCTGCCTGTATTAAACAGGCAGGCCGTGGATTATGCGATGAAGGCCTCCATGGCACTGAATTGTGAGATAGCTGAGGTAACGAAATTCGACCGGAAAAATTATTTTTATCCGGATAACCCGAAAGCGTATCAAATCTCCCAGTTTGACAAGCCGATTGGAGAGCACGGCTGGATCGATATTGAAGTTGACGGGGAAAAAAAGCGGATTGGTATTACACGGGTGCACATGGAGGAAGATGCGGGGAAATTAACGCATGATGACGAATCCGGGCACTCGCTTGTGGACTATAATCGTGTCGGCACACCATTGATCGAAATTGTGTCTGAGCCGGATATCCGTACGCCGCAGGAAGCATACGCTTATCTGGAAAAGCTGAAAGCAATCATGCAGTACACAGAAGTGTCCGACTGTAAAATGGAAGAAGGATCACTTCGCTGTGATGCGAACATTTCTCTGCGTCCGACAGGACAGGTGGAATTCGGTACAAAAGCCGAGCTGAAAAACCTGAACTCGTTCATGCACGTGTTAAAAGGACTTGAGCATGAAGAAGAGCGCCAGGCAGAAGTACTTTCCGACGGCGGCGTAATCGAGCAGGAAACACGCCGGTGGGATGACAGTGCGAAGAAGACGATTTTGATGCGTGTAAAAGAAGGCTCGGATGACTACCGCTACTTCCCGGATCCGGATCTGGAAAATCTCTATATTGAGAAAGAATGGAAGGAGCGCGTGGAAGCTTCTATTCCGGAACTGCCCGATGCACGGAAAGCACGCTATGTGAAAAAGTACGATCTTCCTTCTTATGATGCGGATGTACTGACCCAGCAGAAAGCAATGAGTGACTTTTTTGAAGAAGGACTGGAACTTGGCGGTCCTGCAAAGCAGCTTTCCAACTGGCTGATGGGAGAAGTAAATGCCTATCTGAACCAGGAAGGGAAAGAAATTCAGGATATTCCGATGACTCCGAAAGCGCTGGTGGGAATGATCCAGTTAATTGAAAAAGGAACTATTTCCTCGAAAATTGCCAAGCAGGTGTTCAAAGAACTGATTGAAAACGGCGGCGATCCGGAGAAAATTGTCGAGGACAAAGGGCTTGTGCAGATCAGTGACGAAGGAGCGATCCGCGGGATGGTGAATGAGGCACTTGATAACAACAGCCAGTCTGTCGAAGATTATAAGAGTGGAAAAGGTAAAGCAATCGGCTTCCTTGTCGGACAGGTAATGAAAGCATCCAAAGGAAAAGCCAACCCGCAGCTTGTAAACCAGCTGCTGAAAGAAGAACTGGATAAAAGATAACTTTGAGGCCGTCCTGCAGATAGAAGCAGGGCGGTTTTATTTTGTGGGGGCGGGCCTTGGGTTATCGGAGGGCTCCGTGTCAGCATAGGGCCGTGGGGTGTTAGTATAGAAGGTTTGGAGTAAAGTATAACCGAGTTGGAGTAAATTATAAGGGGATCGGAGTACAGCATAGCGGCATCGGAGTATAATAAGGCCGCCGACAGTATATTAGCGGGAGAGGATAGAGAATGTCAGCTGATTTTCATTCAAACCGGTTGAAATAAAACAGACTTATATGCTCTTAAAGGTGTCGGGTTCCTGGGAGAGATGTGGCAAGCGTGGCACAAGAGGACAGTGAAAATGCAGCTGAGCCGGGTTTAAGGAAAATATAGAAGGTTTGGAGTTCAGTATAGCCGAGTTGGAGTAAATTATAAGGGGGTCGGAGTAAAACATAGCGGCATCGGAGTAAATTAAGGCCGCCGGCAGTAAAATAGCGGGGCAGAATAGAGAAAGTCAGCTGATTTTCATTCACACCGGTTGAAATAAAACAGACTCATATGCTCTTAAAGGTGTTGGGTTCCTGGGAGAGATGTGGCAAGCATGGCACAAGAGGACAGTGAAAATGCAGCATAGCCGGGTTTAAGTAAAATATAGAAGTTTTGGAGTAAAGTATAGCCGAGTTGGAGTAAATTATAAGGGGATCGGAGTAAATTAAGGCCGCTGACAGTAAAATAGCGGGCATTCTATCCGTCCCGTCCGCACCAGGCCCCCATCGTCCACAACCCCCTCAATACGGGGACTTTTCACACCGTGATCCGCGCCTGATTTTTCATTCGAAAGAGTGTAAGCGCTTGATTCTGGAGTTATTACATAGATAAGCAGAGCTAACCGAGGAGAAGTCGGGGCAGGAAGTACTACGCGTGTATATGCAGGCTTACGCAGTTTTACATTCGGACTGGATTCTCGTTATAATCATCACCATGTGTTTGGAAAAGAAATCTTACACACGGAAAGGTTGTTTTGTTCTAATATGAAATTATTAATGACGATATTACTGCGTGCAAGTATTTATACAATGCTGTTGACAGGAGGAATTGCGCTTCTCGTACAGATGGCATCAGCTGTGTTGGGAGGAGAGATCATCGTTTATTCCTGGTCTGCACTTCTGCTGTTTTCTTTTGCCACCCTGCTTTGGATTATTCCGGTACAGGTAATTGACTGGCTGAAGCTGATTAAAGTACAGCGCCGCATCAAGCGGATAATGTTTCCTTACTTTGTGACCGCGGTGCAGATAGTGTTGTTTTCCATGTATATGGCGACGATCAGTACGAGAATTGCAGATATTGCTTTTTCAGCGGTCGGTCTCGCTGCAGTTATTATGAGCGTGACGATTATTGCAAGAATAGCCTACACCATGCTCGTACGGTCTGTAAGAAAATATAAAACACCGACAGTGCAGATTTCTGCAGAATAAGCATAAAAAAGGCCTCCTGATATTTTCAGGAGGCCTTTCATCATTAATAATTTATCCCCTTGCATTGAAACTCCGGCTGAATCACAAAATAACCTCTGGAAACCTCCGGTACACCACCAGCATTGCGGCACATTTCCTGGGCCTGCTGCACACCTGCTTCATTCATCCCTACGAGCACCACCACGAGAAGCAGCACAGCCAGCAGCAATAGAAATGTCCATTGATTCCGAGCTGTTGCCAACAATATATCTCCCTCCCAAATCAAATATGGTTATATTGTAACAAGAGGATGAAAAAGCTGTCATTACTATTTAGTGAATTTTTTGAAAAAGTCGGTAAATGGCTGATAAAGAGAGAAAGAAGGAAGATATACCAGCTGTACCCCTTAAAATTAATAATTCTGAATATTTACAATAAATAATTAATGATATATAGTAAGACTCAAGCAATACATCATTGCTAACACATAACGAAAGGGGTTATGCGACTGAACCAAACCTGGCAAGACAATATTACTGCTGGAGGAGGGAATTATTAACTTAATGGAAGATGAATCGATAACATAAGCGGTTCTTTGTCTGAAGAAAGGGTAGAGACAAAGGACCGCTTTTCTGTGCGTATTTTTTCGTAAAGTGGTATAATAAGCAGGATTACTTAATGAGGAAATGCGGAGGATGTCACATGAACAAAAAGGCGAGGTTAATCTATAATCCCAGTTCAGGCAGGGAACAAGTAAAGCGGCACCTGCCATTAATATTGGAAACACTGGAGCAGGAAGGGTATGAGGCATCTGCACATGCGACTACAGGACCGGACTGCGCAAAAAGGGCAGCAGCAAAAGCCTGTGAGCGGGGATTCGACTTTATCATTGCAGCCGGAGGAGACGGTACGATCCATGAAGTAGTAAACGGAATGGCCGGCCAGACGAATCGACCGATGCTCGGACTTTTACCGGGAGGTACGACCAATGACTTTGCCAGAGCGCTGCACATTCCAAAAAATATACCGGACGCATGCAGCACGCTCGTTTCTGGAAAAGAAAGAGAGATTGATGTAGGGCAGGTCGGTGAAAAATACTTCATCAATATTGCGGGAGCGGGAACGCTGACAGAGCTGACGTATGAAGTGCCGAGCCGTCTGAAAACGATGATGGGGCAGATGGCGTACTATGTTAAAGGATTTGAAAAACTGCCGCGTATTCAGCCGACCCATGTAAATATTCAATATGATGGGAAGACGTTCGAAGGGGAAATTATGCTCTTTCTCGTATCCAACACAAATTCTGTCGGCGGCTTTGAAAAGCTGGCACCGGATGCGTACCTGGATGACGGGTTATTTGACCTGATTATTATTAAGAAAACAAATCTGGCAGACGTCGTCCGATTAACCGGAGCTGCCATGCGTGGAGAGCATTTAAAGGATGAGAGAGTCATTTATATTCAGGCTGCCGATATAGATATTCAGGCGAAAAACCAGCTGCAGATGAACCTTGATGGAGAAAACGGTGGTGCGCTGAAGGAACGGTTTGTCAATCTTCATCGTCACATCAGAATGATGGTTCCAGATCAGTTTCATAAATGTTTTCAGGCAGATGAGGACGAAAAAAATCCCACCCGGTAAAGGATGGGATTTTTCTTTATACCGGCTGGCTTGGAGAGCCTTCCACCGGCTGATCGTGATTACTCGTTACCGTTTCACGCGGCTGGGAGACACGGTCGGATTCTTTTTTTACCTGGCGCAGATAGTAGATAAATGCTGCGCCCCGCATAATGCCTTCCAGATTTTTACGGTCGATAAAAGAAATACCTGATTCTGCACGGTCATGCTTTACGGAAGTGTAGCTGGCAAGCGTACCTGTAAGGTGATGGGCTGCTTCGCCTGTATCGTGAATAATATCGAACAGCGGGTTGAGCTTCCCGATCTTGTCGTTTACATCCACCAGCGTTTCATTTGTGTTATAAAGAATCAATGTCGTTTCAGAAGTGATCTCGCCCAGGCTTTTGTTTAACGTCGAAACCGTATCTGCTGTGTTACCGAGCGTGTCTGTGAGTTTTTTGAGTACGGGGATCAATAAAAGCACCCCTACAAAAATGGCAATTGCTAAAATGAATACTCCAATTCCTAACCAATCCATATGTAACACCTCTTTTCAAAATTTTCGTTCCCTCTTCATCATCTCCGCTTACGCAGAATATATCAAGCGATTCAGCAAAAAAATCCGGTAAGCGGCAGGCTGGCAAACAGCCGCGGCCTTTCCTGCATGCTGCTATTCATTGCCGGAACAGTGCTTCAAGCGCATGTTCCTAAATAAATTTCCTTAAAAACAATCCTTTTTCCGGCGAAGCAATGACTAAAGTTTAGATACCTTATTCGTTCCCGCTTCATATTAATTATAAACACTGGAATGTAAGTTGATAAGAAAAATACTTTTATGAAAAAACAGTTCACTGCAGCAGTGGATCAGTGCAGCCGAATGTTAAGGGCCTTCAGGTGCAGACTTCCGCTTATTTTTTCGACCAATATAATTGATATTGTTTCACTTAGTATAAAATGAAATTTTGATTAATTTGATATTTACATTTGTTTAATTAATTTGCTATAGTAGGGTTGCAGCTTGTGAAACTAACATAGATACGGGGGCTATAATATGAATATATTGTGGGGAATATTAGGCATTGCGGTCGTTCTTGGAATCGCTTTAATACTCTCTTCCAACCGTAAGGCGATTAAGCCGCGCACGATTTTAGGCGGACTCGCAATTCAGATTTTATTTGCGTACATTGTACTGTATTCTGCAGTCGGCCGGGAAATACTGCTGTGGTTTACGGGAGTTGTAAACGCTATCGTCGGATATACTGGAGAAGGGATTGACTTTTTATTCGGCGGATTGTACGAAGCAGAAGGCATGGGATCGATTTTTGCCTTTGAAGTACTGCCGATTATCATTTTCTTTTCTTCTTTAATATCGATCCTTTATTACTTAGGAATAATGCAGTTCTTCATTAAAATTATCGGCGGGGCGCTCTCCTGGCTCCTGCAGACGAGCAGAACAGAGTCGCTCTCAGCTTCGGCAAATATTTTTGTCGGGCAGACAGAAGCGCCGCTTGTTGTAAAGCCGTTTTTACCAACGATGACCCGTTCGGAGCTTTTTGCAGTAATGACCGGTGGACTTGCTTCTGTAGCCGGTTCCGTTCTTGTCGGCTATTCCCAGCTCGGGGTACCGCTGGAATACCTGCTTGCAGCAAGTTTCATGGCCGCGCCGTCCGGACTGGTAATGGCAAAAATGATTATGCCGGAGACAACGCCGGAGAAATCCTCTGATTTTGCAGAGGTAGAAATGGATGACGACAAAGAATCCTATAACGTGATTGATGCCGCAGCCAGAGGTGCCAGCACAGGATTGCAGCTTGCCTTAAATATCGGTGCGATGCTGCTCGCCTTTATCGCTCTTGTGGCACTACTGAATGGGGGACTTGGGGCACTGCAGGCAGGAATCAATTATGTACTTGAATTCTTTACCACGTTCCAGATAGAAGGACTGACACTGGAGAATATTTTCGGATTTATCTTTGCGCCGCTTGCATTTGCCATCGGTGTACCCTGGTCCGAAGCGTTACAGGCAGGTACTTTTATCGGCCAGAAGCTTATTTTAAATGAGTTCGTGGCTTACGCTTCCTTTGCACCGCAGATTGACGAGCTCGATCCGAAAACAGCACTGATTGTAAGCTTTGCGTTATGCGGTTTCGCAAACGTATCCTCTCTCGGGATTCTGCTTGGGGGTCTTGGGAAACTTGCACCATCACGCCGGGGAGACATTGCCCAGCTTGGAATTAAAGCAGTATTTGCAGGGATGCTTGCTTCATTGCTGAACGCATCTATTGCAGGAATGTTTTTCTAAAATAAAACCAACTATAAGGAGAGATTGATTATGGCGAACTCTATCGCAGGATTGATTGACCACACATTATTGAAGCCGGAAACGACAAAGGAAGCAATTCTTTCTTTGTGCCAGGAAGCAGCAGAATATAATTTTGCTTCTGTCTGTGTAAACCCGACATGGGTGGCGCTTGCAGCAGAAGAATTAAAAGATGCAGAAGCGGTGGTATGCACCGTTATTGGTTTTCCACTGGGAGCTTCCACGCCCGAAACGAAAGCTTTTGAAACGAAAAATGCAATCGAGAATGGCGCAGCTGAAGTAGATATGGTAATGAATATCGGCGCGTTAAAAGGCGGAGACTACGACCTTGTAGAACGTGATATGAAAGCCGTACAGGAGGCTGCAGAAGGAAAAGCGCTGACGAAAGTCATCATTGAAACGTGCCTTCTTACAGATGAGGAAAAAGTTAAAGCGTGCGAAATTGCCCTGAAAGCAGGACTGGATTTTGTAAAAACATCCACTGGGTTCTCTACAGGTGCCGCCACGGTCGAAGACGTAAGATTAATGAGGGAAACTGTAGGAAAACATGCCGGCGTTAAAGCTTCCGGAGGCGTCCGCTCCCTGGAAGATGCTGAAGGAATGATTGAAGCGGGTGCGACGCGTATCGGCGCAAGCGCCGGCGTACAGATTGTAAAAGGTGAACAGGCGTCGTCAGATTACTAATTTCAATACAATGCACTGAAGCCGGCTGCGGTTTCAGTGCTTTTTCGCGTTAGAAGCAGATTTTAACAGCAGCTGCCGGAGCAATAAAAAGCATCCTTTTGAGAAAGAGAGGAAGAAGCAGATTTTTTAGCAGAAACAGCGTCGGATCGGCGAAAAATATCTGCTTTGACGGGAGAGAAAAACCGTTCTTAATAAAGTACAATATATTTTTAATTTTCAGTTATTTAAGTGGAGATCGTAGTATAATGTAAGGGAAGAACATTTTTACCACAATGATTTTTTACATATATGCAAAAACGGTTCCGGCAATACATATGCTGCATAGGATTGGCATGTGTAGAAAGAGGTGGATAAGATGAAGAACAGGGTGTTCAAGTTGTTCATTGCCTCGGTCCTGCTGTTTGCAGCCATGTTTTCTTTTATGCCGACAACCGCAGAAGCTGCCAGTTCTAAATTCATTGTGAAGGGAAATACGTCCAGCAAAGTGGTAGCGCTCACGTTTGACGATGGTGCAGACGGAACGAATATTAACAAAATCCTGAATACGCTCTCGAACCATAATGTAAAAGCTACTTTCTTTCTTACCGGAAAAGGCGTGGAACACCATCCGCAGTCAATTAAAAATATTGCTGCACAGGGCCATGAGATTGGCAACCATTCTTATTCCCACCCGGATTTCACGACGATCAGTGCTTCCAAAATAAAAACAGAGCTGGAGAAAACAGAAGCTATTGTAAAAAGGGTCACCGGTAAAACTACAAAGCCGATTTTCAGAGCTCCTTATGGCGCCACAAACAGCGCAGTGCTGAAAGCAGTAGGGGAAGCAGGCTACACGCATACCCTGCACTGGGATATCGATACGATCGACTGGAGGGGCCTCTCAAAAACGCAGGTTCTGAATAAAGTGGTCAATAATGTCCAGCCAGGATCCATTGTGCTCATGCATACCGGCGCGGGGGCTCCGGGAACACCGGCAGCGCTTCCGGACATGATTAAACAGCTGAAAGCAAAAGGCTATAAATTCGTTACTATTTCAGAAATGCTGAACCTGAAAAAAGATCCTGGAACTGCTCCGGTCTCCGGCACGAAGTATACAGTAAAATCGGGAGATACGCTCTATTCTATTGCGAAAAGACATGGAGTTACTGTCAGTCAGATGGTATCTGCGAACAAGCTGTCCAACGCCAATCTTATCCGTGTGGGACAGGTGCTGACAATTCCAAAAGGAACATCGTCGCCGCCTGCTTCGTCACCACCTTCCTCAAGTAAAGTGACTTATAAAGTGAAAGCAGGAGATACGCTGTATTCGATTGCAAGGAAATACGGCGTGACTGTAAACCAGATGAAAGCAGCAAACAATATCACAAACGTTCATACGCTGCAGATCGGCAAGGTGCTCACCGTGCCGAATCAGACCACGCAGAAAGAATCTGCCACGACGTACAAAGTAAAAGCGGGGGATACCTTATATTCGATTGCAAACAGGCATGGGTCGTCTGTAAAGAAAATTCAGGACAAAAACAATATTTCCGATCCGCGCTTTCTCCAGATCGGAGCAGTGTTAACCATACCCGCATAATAAAACGAAGCATAAGCGGTTTTCTGCTTATGCTTTTTTGTGCCGGAAAATGCGTCACAGCAGGCTCTGACGAGTATTTTTCTGCAAAAAACTATTGCTATTATACAGTGTATATGAAATAATGTTCATAAATGAATTGTCATTAGTTTACATAAGTTGATGGAGGTGCCGCAGATATGGCGAAAGATAAATTAGCCCGGGTCGTAAAAGCAGCAAAAATGTATTATCAGCTGGATTACAGCCAGCAGTCAATTGCAGAAGAACTGAAAATTTCCCGGCCGTCTGTATCCCGGCTTCTCCAGGAAGCAAAAGACCGCGGCATTGTCCAGATCCGTATAATTGATCCGGAGCAGGATGTGCAGGAGCTGGAAGAAACGCTGCAGGAAAAGTTCCAGCTGAAGCGGTGCGTGATTGTTGATTCTCCGGTAAATGATGAACAGGTAATTAAAGAAGAAATCGGCCGCAGTGCCGCAGGATATTTATATTCGATTGTGCAGGACGGGGATATCGTAGGAACCACGTGGGGGACGACAATTTTTGAAGTTGCCAAGCAGATGAAGCAGAAAAGCGTCCACGATGTGAGTGTAACCCAGCTGAATGGCGGCGTCAGCTATTCAGAAACGAATACCCACGCTGCGGAAATTTTAAATTATCTCGGCCGTGCTTTTCATACATCGCCCCACTTTCTGCCGCTTCCGGCGGTGGTGGACCATCTTGTGGTAAAGCAGGCGATTGTGTCTGACCGCCATATACGGCACGTCCTGGAGCTCGGTAAAAAAGCGAATATCGCTTTATTCACGGTAGGGCACCGGCATGAAGAGTCAGCCCTCGTCAAAGCGGACTACTTAACAGAGGAAGATGTAGCGCTTTTGAAGCGCCGCCAGTCGGTCGGGGATATCTGTTCCCGCATGATTGATATCGAAGGCAATATATGCGATGAAGGCATTGATTCACGTACGATCGGCGTCGACTTAAAAGAGCTGCGGGAAAAGGAGCATGCGATTCTCGTTGCAGGAGGACTCAAGAAGGTAGACGCAATTATGGGTGCCCTGCACGGAAAATATGCCAACACACTGATTACAGATCAATATACAGCGAAAGTGTTAATTGAAAAAGTGAAGCAGCAAAATGGCTATTAATTTAATCATATATAAGCGAAACCGCCAGATGTAAAAATCTTGCGGTTTTTTTATGCAAAAACAGCATATTGAAAGAGAAAAAGTGGAATACGTACAAATGGAAATTTACTGCACCAGAGAAAGGAGGTCCCTGCCATGTTTGGATTTGGAGATCTGATCCGCCTGCTGCTGGCGATATTTTTTATTCTGCCTATGGTTACCGTAATTCGGGAAACAGGTTATTATGTAGTGGCGACACTGCTCGGTGCCACGGAGAAAAAGCTGATTATCGGCAGCGGACCGACGGTACTTAAACTGAAAACGATTGAAATCCGCCGGTACTTTTTTATGTACAGCTGGGTGGAATATGATGAAGTGCGGCCGGAAAGCAGGTTCTGGACCCTCCTTTTGTATGCCTCCCCGATTCTCAGCAACATGATTGTCGGGCTGACCGTAAACTTCCTGGTGGGGCAGGGGATTCTTGCAAGCAATATTTTCTGGCAGACGTTTTTATTTTACGTATTTTACTTTGTTTTATTTGATATGCTGCCGGTGTATCTTCCCGACGGCCAGCCAACGAACGGACGCGCCATCTTTGACCTCCTCTGGCATCAGCAGCAGTCCAGTTATGTGAAAAGTTACCAGGACGGAGAAAGCGAGGAGCAGGAAGACGCCGATACGCAGGCGCAGAAAGAAACGATGGAGAACCGCGGCCGCAACAGAGAAGACAGAGAGGAAGAGAAGCGGGCAGGGGGATAAATTTTTCGTAAAAATCTTCTTTTTTTACGTTTAAAATTCATGAACCCTGGATATAAAATCTGTGAAAACATTATTAAAATTTAACAAAGGAGGAATTTCTGATGGCAGACTTACAGCCAAGAAAAAGAAATCGCGAGCTTTTTCCGGATTTCACTTCACCGTTTGGAAGTTTGTTTAACGAAGGATTTTCCGCTCCCTTTGAGAATTTTAATAAGCTTAAGATCGACATCCGCGATGAGGGAGACCGCTACTTTGTAGAAGCGGAGCTGCCAGGATTCAAGAAAGAAGATATTGACGTGGAGTATAAGGAACCGCAGCTGACAATCCGCGCCAAACGGGAACAGAAAGAAGAGTCCGATGGCAAGTCCTATGTGTACCAGGAACGCAGCTATGGTGAATTCGTCCGCACCTTCCAGATGAGGAATGTAAAAGACGAAGACATTGAAGCGATTTTTGAAGATGGCGTCCTGCAGCTGGAAGTGCCGAAGGACGACACCGGCCGGGCAGATGGCCGTAAAATAGATATTCACTAGTGAAGGGAAAAGAGCTCCGCAGCCGGGGCTCTTTTTTTCGTGATGCAGGAAATTATATATTGCTGTTTTTGTGGGTAATTTGCTAATCGATAAAAGAGGAGAGTGTAGTACTTATTTGCTAATAACAGATTATCATCTACTAATGACAGATAAACAGGGAAACTGCGTTCTTAAAATCAGATTCCACCCTTTTAGTAACAGGTACACACACTAATAACAGAATACCCACTG
This sequence comes from Alkalicoccus daliensis, assembly GCF_900103955.1. Taxonomy (GTDB): domain Bacteria; phylum Bacillota; class Bacilli; order Bacillales; family Salisediminibacteriaceae; genus Alkalicoccus; species Alkalicoccus daliensis. Next base: position 306,091 of record NZ_FNIL01000003.1, on the reverse strand, counting down.
CTAAAAGCAGATAATACGTCATCGTGTACAGATAACTGCTGCTAATGACAGAATACGAGGACCTTATCCCTGCACAAAAGTCGTACTGAATTTTTGCATAACCAGTCTATCGAGTGAAAATACAAAAATAGAACTTTTGTTCTTTAACAGGAAATTATATGCTGCTTTTTATGGATTCCGCTTTTTAAAAAGCTTTGTTACCGGTGTTAATAAGAAAGATACGCCCACGGCTTCTTTTCAAATCAGCATCAGGAAACGATTCGTATTTTTCACTTTATAACTCCCCGGATACTTTAGCGGCAGAGTAAAAAAGTCTGTCCTGTTCAATTCAAGATTCGTGTATTAAACTTTACTAATAGAGCGGGAACGCGACATATGATCTGGTTCATTACGGAAAGAAGAAACCTTGCAGGATCAGAGCTTATAATTGAAATTTCATATTTTCCCTCGTATGTTCATACCTTATTTTTAAAATCGTTATTACTAATCAGTTCATAACCATATTCTTTAAAACCTGCATTTACATGAAATTATAAGTTTCTGTAATTGATATTCACTTACGTTGAAAGCGTTTTAATAGTTTTGGCAGTCTCATAATAAAGATTTTAAAGAAAGAAAGGTGAAAGAATGAACTTGGATGCACAAGGGCCAAAACGAAACAAAAATAAATTTTTATTTTTCAGGCTCAGCCTATTGAAAAAGATCACTTTACTAGTAGTGATGCTTGTAACTCTGCTAATCCTTTCTCTGGGTTTTTATTTTAATCAGCAGTACTCAAATCAGGTTTGGGATCACACCGGCCAGCAGGCCCTGAGCGCTGCACTAAGCGTCGCTTCCATACCTGCACTTAGAGATGCGTTCGAAGACGAAAACCCGGCCGAAACAATTCAACCACTGGCAGATGGGATTCGCAAAGAGATTGGAGCAGAATTTATAGTGGTAGGAAATAGAGATGAAATACGATATTCCCATCCGCTTCCGGACCGTTTAGGGAAACCTATGGTGGGAGAGGATAATGACAGGGCTCTGATTCATGGAGAATCATATGTTTCCACAGCAGTAGGCTCCCTGGGTCCTTCCATCCGCGGGAAAACACCAGTGTTCAGCGAAAATGGAGAAATTATCGGCGTAGTCTCTGTAGGATTTTTAGAAGAAGATGTGGAACTTAGTGTAGCAGAGTTTTTATCCGATACCTGGGTAATTACTGCTTCTATTTTAGGCATAGGAGTAATAGGAGCCTTTTTAATTTCCGTGCATGTGAAACGATCGATCCATGGGCTGGAACCGGAAGAAATTGGTCATTTGTTTGATACAAACCAGGCTGTTCTTCAGTCGATTCATGAAGGAATGATTGCTATCGACAAGGATGGAAACATTACGATGATAAACCAGACAGCAAGAAGTTATCTGACTTCGGAAAAGGAAGAAGATTATCAATATACAGGAAAGCTGCTCTTGGACGTGCTTCCGCAATCAGGCCTACTGGAAGTAATAAAGACGGGAAAGCCTGATTTTAACAGCGAGCTTTGGATTGGCGATGAACTTTACATAGTTAACAGAGTGCCTATTTTCAGTAATGGAGATATAAACGGGGCTGTTTCCACTTTTAGAAATCGCACAGAAATTCGTGAACTGTCAAAGGAACTGTCAAAAGTGCAGCAGTATACAGAAGGGCTCCGTGCGCAGACACATGAGTTTTCAAACAAACTTTCAACTATTTCAGGTCTTCTGCAGCTGGATAAAGTGGAAGAGGTAGTGGAGTTCATTGATCAGGAAACGAAGAACCAGCAGGATTGGGTGCGATTTTTAGTAGAGAATGTTTCTGATACGATGGTAAGCGGGGTGCTGCTCGGAAAACTTAACCGGGCCAGTGAATTAGGAGTATATATGTCTATCGACAAGTTCAGCCAGTTAACGGTAGAGTTGAATAAACGGCAGCAAGAAAATATAGTAACCATTTTAGGAAATATTATAGAAAATGGCGTGGAAGCGGCGAGCCTACATCAATCAGGCATTCCTTCAGTTTCTATTTCATTTACAGACATCGGCAGGGAGATTGTTTTTGAAGTGGAAGATAATGGGCCTGGAATTGATGAAAAAATCATGCAAAAGGTTTTCGAGCGCGGATATTCAACGAAGTCCTCATCCAAGCATCGTGGAGTAGGATTAGCTTTAGTGATGGAAGCTGTACAAAATTTAAACGGTGATATTTTTATTGAAGAAACAAGCAGCAAGGGGACGCGTTTCGTTATTATCCTCCCTAAAGACGAATCTGAATAAAAACCTTAAACGAAAGGAAAGTGCAGCCATGTATCAAGTGCTTATTGTAGAAGATGATTTTCATATAGCCGAAATTAACAAAGCTTTTGTCTCGGAAATGCCCGGCTTTGAACCAGTGCACATAGCGAAAAGTGGAGAGGAAGCAAAATCTTTTATTGCATCTTCCACGCTGCCGGATATAATTTTACTTGATATTTATATACCGGACGTGACAGGGCTGGAGCTGCTTTGGTTTTTCAGAAAAAATTATCCTTCCATACAGATTATTATGATAACCGCAGCAAAAGAAACATCCACTATCCAGGAAGCATTACGCGCAGGTATTTTCGACTACATAATGAAACCTGTTAAAAAAGAAAGAGTGCACAGCATGCTTCATCGATTTCACAGAGAAAGACAGGCACTGTCTCAGAAAGAAAGTATTTCTCAAAAAGAATTAGACGAGTTACGCAGCGGTGAAGCCGCGCCTGCTCCTTCCAAAGTATTTAAAGAGCTTCCCAAAGGAATAGACCCGATCACGCTGGAAAAGGTGCACCAATGTTTAAAAGAGCATCTTTCAGAGGGGGTGACGGCTGTGTCCTGTGCAGACAGTACAGGAACAAGCCGTTCTACTGCCCGTCGATATTTGGAATTTGCTGTTACAGCAGGGGAAGCAAAAGCGGAATTAATTTATGGCGAAGTAGGCCGGCCGGAAAGAAGATATTTTTTCCAATAATTTTTTGTTTTGTCGTGAACAATATGAACAATATACAAATTATGCAGACAATATTTATTCCTCTCTGAATTATCTATTATGATGTGAAGACGAAAACATCAAAAGATAAATTCAGGGAGGTTTTTTTATGAATCAAAAATGTAAGCGCTTTACAAGGACAGCAGGAATTTCAGCAGCTACTTTACTTATGCTTTCTGCATGTGGAGATCCGCCGGAAGAACCGAATAACAGCAATGAGACAGAGGCAACTGCCGGAAACACAGAAGAGAACACGAATGAGGAAAGCGAAAACATGGAGAATAATGGGAATGAAGAAAATGGAGAGAATAACGATTCTCAGGCAGCTGGTGAGTGGGAACCGGAAAATGATGTAGAGTATATTGCTCCAGCAGATGCAGGGGGCGGATGGGATACACTTATTCGAACGACTGCGCGGGTCATCGATGAAGAAGAACTGGCTCCTGTTAATTTCGCTCCTCAAAACATTCCAGGAAGCGGGGGCGCTATCGGATGGGCGGAAGTAGCTTCACATGATGGGGAAGCACAGCCGTTATTCGCTGCGAGTCCTCCTATTATATTGGTTCCTTTAACAGAAACATCTGAATATGATCATACAGATTTTACACCAGTGGCGAATTTAATTACTGATTATTCCATCGTGCTTGTGCAGCCTGATTCTGAATTTGAATCCATTAACGATGTATTTGAAGCAATTGAAGAGGATCCAGGTTCTATCTCTATCGGTGGCGGGTCAGCTGCCGGCAGCATGGACCACATTTCCATCGCCGGGGCTGCAGCAGAATATGGATTAGATGCCAGTGGAGTTAACTATGTTCCGTTCTCCGGCGGCGGAGAAGCTATGACAAACCTTCTCGGGGGACATGTGGATGTAGTAGTTACAGGAGTTGGTGAATCTACGGGACAAGTCGATTCAGGAGAGCTCCGGCCAATCGCTTATTCTTCGGAAGAGCCAATTGAGTCTCTGGAAGAAGCAGGCGGACAGACCTTTATTGATCAGGGCATTGACTATACGTTTGATATTTGGAGAGGAATAATGGGGCCGCCGAACATGCCGGAAGAAGCAGTAGCATACTATGAAGAAATGTATGCAGAAATGCTTGAAACAGAATCCTGGCAGGAACAGACAGAGGAATTAGGATGGATTGATAACTATCAGTCAAGTGAAGAATTTGAAGAATTCCTGGATGATCAGTTTGATCTTTTTGAAAATGTACTATCCGAAGTGGGATTGATTGATTAATTTAAGCAGAAAAATGAAAGAAAAGGATGCTTGAATATTTCTTTCAGCGATCCTTTTCTTTCGTTAATACATATAGGAGGTGAACCAGGTGAACCACGTATCAAAGCTGAAGCCAAATCAAACAATCTCTATCATATTATTTTTATTTTCCTGCTTTTATTTATTTCTTGCTTTTCAAATACCTGATTATGCTCTTCCCCGTCCCGTTGATTCGGACTTATTTCCTAAAATATTAGGAAGCTTCATGATGCTCTTATCTATTGGGCTTTTCTTCGAAAAAGATGCAGCAAATGAAAAAGAAGAAAGCGAGCAGGAAAAAGAAGAAAAAAGTCTTCCTTTCTGGGCTCGTTCCAATACACAGATTGTAGTAACTGCTATAGCTATCGGCGCTTATATTTTTCTGTTGGAGAGAGCAGGTTTCGTATTAACTACGTTCATTTTTATCTTTGGAATGACTCGTTTTTACGGTTATAAACATTATGTATCTAATTTAATTGTAGCTTTATTTGTCAGTATTGGTTTTTATGTGCTGCTTACAAGGGGACTTGGGGTTTATCTGCCTCCTGGTCTGCTCCCAGCTTAGAGAAGAGGTGATGCAACGATGAATGCTTGGGAAAATTTATTATATGGATTTGAAGTGGCGCTTCAGCCGGAAGCTCTTATGTTCGTGTTTATTGGAGTGTTGGCAGGAACCGTGATTGGGATGCTTCCGGGACTCGGGCCCATCAGTGCATTAGCGTTGATGATCCCCGTAACCTATGGAATGGATCCTGCAATAGGGATCATTTTAATGGCAGGGGTTTATTATGGAGCAATTTTTGGAGGCTCCACCTCTTCTATTCTGTTAAACGCTCCAGGGGTAGCGGGGACAGTGGCCACTTCTTTTGATGGCTACCCATTATCAAAGCAAGGAAAGGCCGGAAAAGCGCTGGCAATTGCTGCATATGCTTCCTTTATCGGCGGAACTGTCAGTGTCATAGGCTTAATGTTAATTGCTCCTCTGCTTGGGCGCGTAGCAGTTACTTTTGGGCCTGCAGAGTATTTTGCTCTGATGGTATTCGGTTTAACAGCCGTCGTCAGCTTATCTGAAAAATCTCTTATCAAAGGTTTGATTGCGGCCGTTTTTGGCGTGATGGTTTCTTTAATGGGAATGGATCTGCAGACAGGTACGGCAAGGTATACATTTGGAAACATCAACCTGCTGGACGGGGTAGATTTCCTGATAGTGGCTTTGGGAATCTTTGCCCTGGGAGAAGTATTTGTTCTCCTTAAGAACAGAACAGGTGCTTCTAAACAAAATCCGCTGGGATCGCTTAAACTTACACGCCAGGAAGTAAGAGCCATTGCACCGCCGATCGGCCGGAGTTCTGTCTTGGGCTTTTTTACAGGCGTGCTGCCAGGGGCGGGCGCAACCATTGGATCTTTTCTTGGATACTCTATGGAGAAAAGAATCGCGAAAGACGGAGACACTTTTGGAAAAGGAAATATCAAAGGAGTGGCAGCTCCGGAAGCTGCAAACAACGCAGCGAGTGGCGGTTCCTTCGTGCCGCTGCTGACTCTGGGGGTGCCGGGATCAGGTACTACCGCTGTTCTGCTGGGCGCACTGCTGGTGATGGGGGTTACCCCGGGACCATTAATGCTCGAAGACAGACCTGATGTATTCTGGGGCGTAGTAGCGAGTATGTATATCGGCAATATTATTTTATTGCTTTTAAATCTCCCTCTTATTCCGCTCATATCAAAAATTCTTAATACACCGCGGGCCATGCTGTTATCCCTTATCGTTGTTTTCTGTATGATTGGGGTATATGGATTGAGTTTTAATCCATTTGATTTGATGCTTGTACTGATATTTGGTTTAATTGGTTTTGCAATGAGAATGTACGGGTTTCCAGCCGCTCCGCTTATTTTAGCAATGATTCTCGGAGCGATTATGGAGGAAAATATGAGGCGTTCTCTGCAGATTTCCCAGGGGGACTGGATGATCTTTATTGATAAGCCGATTTCTTTCACTCTGTTAATATTAGCAGCTGTTTCTTTACTGCTTCCTTTATTCATCAGATTGATAAAGTGGGTAAAGAAAAAATAGCGCTGTGAGCAGAAAATCTTTTAAAACGTAACGAAACGGATTTCACTTAAAGAACGGAGTCGATACATATGATCCGGGCTTTCACCGTATTGATCTTCGGGCTGACTGCAGGGTTTATGTTTGATTATATAAATATACCGGCGGGATGGCTGCTCGGCGCGCTATTGTTTGGTATTTTGTACGGGCTCTCCCGGTCGGACGTAACGTATGACGGAGTACCCTTCAAGCTTGCCTTAACGCTCGTCGGGGCGAATATCGGCATCTTAATGGAACGGGAGCTGTTCGGTGTCCTGGGCACTTATTTTGTTCCGTTATTTATCAGCCTTCTGCTGACGTTTGCAGGCAGCTTTTGTCTCGGCTGGCTCCTGTTTAAGAGGGCGCCGATGCTTGATAAACGCACGGCATTGTTCTGCTGCATTCCCGGCGGAGCTTCAGAGATTATCAGCGTGAGCGGAGACTACGGTGCCGACAGCCGGATTGTAGCCGCTTTTCATACCGCGAGAATCACCTTTTTTGTACTGCTCATTCCTTTAATTGCCGGAGTATGGTCTCCCGGAGACACATTTGAGCTGCCGGAGGAAAGCAGCATATTTACCGTCGAGCATTTTGTGATTTTTGTTCTGGTCATTGCAGCTGCCTCTTTTTTAAACAGCAGATGGAAGATTCCGGCCGGGGCACTTTTATATGCGATCCTGCTCGGATTCTTTCTCGGGGAATTTGTATTTGATATCGAGGAAGTGCCGAGCTATATAGGAGGAATCGGCCAGGCGCTGATCGGGGTCATGGTAGGCGTCCGTTTTGACCGGAAAACCTTTTTGCGGTTAAAGCAGGTTGGTTTTATCAGCGCACGTATTATTTTTCTGTTTCTGGTGCTCGGGTTTCTGCTGGCGTATGTGTTTCACGTGCTTTCCGGCGCCTCCTATGTGGTCAGCCTGCTGAGTATCGTGCCTGCAGGAGCGGCCGAGATGTCTGCGACTGCGTTTGCACTAGGACTGGCACCGACCCTGGTCGCAAGCCTGCAGATTTTAAGAGTGATTGCTATTTTCCTGTCACTGCCTTTCATCATTAAAATGATTGAAAAAAGTGATTAGCTTTTCTGTGCAGAAAGGCAAAGCTGCTTCTTTTAATAATTTTTTACCGCAAAATACTCTCCGAGCAGATCCTGCAGGTAATGCAGCGGTGTCGTTTCCACCTGGCGGAATTCTTTTTCAATGTACAGGTGGACGGCATTTGGAAGCTCGTGCATTAATTGTCTGCGCAGTTTTATGCCGGCATCATCCTCGTCGACAAGAATGAACACATCCAGATCCTCCACCGGATAAATAAACCGCTCCAGCTTTTCCACACTGAGCGTCCCGTGTGTGCAGATGATTTCCACCGGTTCATCGAGCACCTGCCGCATGCGGGCACGGTCATTTTTCCCTTCTACGATGATCACTTTTTCTATCATATGATTTCCCTCCTGTCATTTATCTGCCTTTTCCAAAGAAAAAGTAAACTATTATCTGCTGAAAATCAGGTTAATAAACCATTTTTTCTGCTTGAAATGTGTTTTTAACTTCGCTGTAACAATCAGGGGCAAAGAATCCTGCAAAGAATCTTGCAGAAGCTGCGAAAGTGCCTGCTGTGAGTGTACTGCAGCATTTTGTCATGCCTGCCATTCACGGGAGAGAACTTTACGCAAAAAATTCGGTGTGTCCCAAAGAATTCCAGGATTTTCGCATCCTTTCTGGCCAGAAAAGAAAAGAGAATCGGCCGGATACTAAATTCCCCCGGCAGCTGCGTCTCCTGTAATACAGGCTTTGCAGTTTTTTGAGATGGCAGGAGAAGTGAAAATTCCTAAACATAGTTCACTTGATTTATAGAAAATAAGTGAATGTTACAGAAGTTTTTCAATATGTAAGAACACACCGCATATTATCGAAAGCAGTTTGACATGGATTCTTCACCTGTGACAGACTGTGCGTTGGAATGAAGAACAGGTCACAGCGAACGCGGCTCAGTATTTAAGAAAAGCCCGCCGTTCAGATGTTCTTCAAATATTTTTCAGCTAGGAGTGTTTCACATTATGAAAAAATTACTAACGGGAGTTACTGCATTAACGATCGGTGCTTCTATGTTATTTGCTACAAGTGTTTCAGCGCATACGGTAAAGAGCGGAGATACAATGTATAATATTGCAAGCCAGAACAATATGTCACTCGATGAGCTTGTCGCACTTAACCCACAGATAAATGATCCTGCAGTGATCAGCATCGGCGAGCAGATCAATACGGATGGTAACAGCGGAAGCAGCGAAAGCAGCAGTAATGAAACTGATACTTCCTCAGAAAGCAGCAGCGCTGCAGATACTTCTTCCAGCGTGGACATCACTGCTTCTGAACAGGCAATGCTTGAACGCCTTGTTACTGCAGAAGCACAGGGAGAGCCTTACAGCGGAAAAGTAGCAGTGGCAGAAGTTGTACTGAACCGCGTGGAAGCAGGAGAGTTTCCTAACTCTGTCAGCGCTGTGATTCATCAGCCGGGACAGTTCGATCCTGTCAGAAACGGTTCCATCAATAATGCAGCAACAAGTCAATCTGCACAGGCAGTAGAAGAAGCACTTGGCGGAAGTTCCTATGCAGGAAATGCCCTGTTCTTCTACAATCCACACATCGCAACAAACAGATGGCTCGATACGCTTGCGACAGAAACAGTGATCGGCCAGCACACATTTAAACAGTAATATGTCAGAGAAGAGAGGAGTTTTTCCTCTCTTTTTCTCATTACATAAGGAATGTTTCGACAGTCTGTAAAAAGCGGGGAGCTGTTCCTCTTTTGCAGGCTGTTTTTTTGATGAAAAATACAATGATGAACGATATGGCAGGGGCAGCAGGAGGGAGTGCAGGGTGTAAAAAGCGCCTGCTGCGGAAACAAAAAGAGAACCGATAACGAATGTCGTCATCAGTCCTCTCGTAATTCCAGCTATGCTGTCAGCTGTTTGTACTTTGCTGCAATCGTGCTTGGGGATACGCCGTACTTTTTCGCGAGTCCGCGCTGGGAGCGGGGCTCTTCGTGAGAAAGCGTCTGGCCTGCCCAGTATTCGAGTGTTGCAGCGAACGCTTCGGTTTTCGTAATCCGCGGTTCGTTTGCAGCAAGGAATTTTCTCAGCACTACTGCCGCTGCCGCGTGGGAATTTTTCGAATCAAGATCCAGTTTTTCCAGAATCTCCTCGTATTCCTTTTCCTGCTTGAGTGCAGCGCCATGCTCGATTAAGACGGCAAGCAGCTGCAGCACCTGGTCAAAGTGCTTCGTGAAATGCTTCTGCTTTTTCACGGAAGCTGTTTTGCACGCTTTCTGGAACGCTTCCCCAAGCTTCGGAGGAAGCTCAATCGCGTCACTGCCGAGCGCAGGTCCGTCCGGGGTATGATATAAGTAGCCGATCACATACTGCTCCGCGCCGATCGTATCTGCGACCGGGGTCTTCTGGATCGTCTGCGATTTTTCCGACCACATATCCTTTAAAGCAAGGTAGTCACTGTCGGAATGCACGACGTAAAATAAGCGCGGTTCAATCCCTTTCCAGTTATCAAGAAACTCTGCGAAATTCTTTGTGTAATTATCACGGTGTTCCTCCAGATAGTCATCCAGAATCGCCTGCTTCTCTCCGCCTTTCCAGTTGAACAGCATCCAGTGGAACAGAAGCTGGGAAAATGCCCGGGCGTCCGGGACGGAAAGGGTCTCAAACGATGCTATTTTTGCCTCATAGGCGGGTTTTAAAACTTCATCATATTGTTTGCTGTAGTCAAAGATCCTTGGGAGCAGCTCGTTAAATGCGCGAAGCTCTGCCTGATCAAAGCGGGATTTTGTTTCCAGCTTTTTCAGACAGCACTTTTTATATTTTTTGCCGCTGCCGCAGGGACACGGATCATTCCGTTTTAATGCTGCCATGTTTTCCACCTCTTTAAAATTGCTCGTACCACGTTAATCATACCAGTTCGCATCGTATTTTCCCACTACAGAATATGGTACAATCAACAAAGCCAGAGAGGAAAGGATAGACGTATATGAGTAAACAGATACCCGTACAGAAAAATGAAGAAATCCACGTGACATTTGAGGATTTAACCCACGATGGGGCAGGGGTTGCCAAGGTGGACGGCTACCCGATTTTCGTGAAGCAGGCGCTCCCAGGCGAAACTGCCGCAATTAAAGTCATTAACACAAAGAAAAACTTCGGCTTCGGCCGGCTCGTTCATATAGAGAAAGAAAGCACCGAACGCACGAATCCGCCCTGCCCGGTATTTAACCGCTGCGGCGGCTGCCAGCTCCAGCACCTGAGCTACGAAGGCCAGCTTGCGCACAAGCAGAAGCTCGTAAAAGAAACACTCGCAAGAATCGGCGGGCTCACAGACATTCCCGTACACAAAACGCTCGGGATGGAAGACCCGTGGCGCTACCGCAACAAATCCCAGATTCCTTTCGGAGAGCGGAATGGCAAAATCGAAGCCGGCTTTTACGCAGAGCGGAGCCATGAGATTGTCGATACCGATGTGTGCCTGATCCAGGGGCAGGATGCAGACAAGGCAATGAACCTCGTGAAGAAGCTTGCGGAAGACTACGGGATCCGCGCTTATGACGACAAAACGCATAAAGGACAGCTGCGCCACGTCGTCATCCGCCATGCAAAAACAACCGATCAGCTGATGATCGTGCTGATAACGAAAAATGATTCGATTCCCAACAAAAAACACCTCATCCGCGAGCTCAGAGAAGCATTTCCGAACCTTGCTTCGCTTGCACACAACGTGAACCCGAAGCGTACGAACGTGATCTTTGGAGATAAAACAACCACGCTCTGGGGAGAAGACGTAATCTACGATGAGATCGATAACATCCGCTTTGCGATTTCGCCGAGGTCGTTCTACCAGGTAAACCCGGCCCAGACGAAAGTTCTGTACAGCAAAGCACTCGAGTACGCCCAGCTGACCGGCAAAGAAAACGTGATTGACGCCTACTGTGGAATCGGTACGATCAGTCTGTTTCTTGCGAAACAGGCAAAGCAGGTGTACGGCGTAGAGGTGGTACCGGAAGCAGTTACGGACGCCAAGGAAAACGCAAAGCTGAATCATCTCGACAATGCAGAGTTTTTCGTCGGAGAAGCAGAAAATGTGATGCCATGGTGGAAAGCGCAGGGGATTGAAGCAGACGTGATTGTAGTAGACCCGCCGAGAAAAGGCTGTGACGAGTCGCTGCTCAATACGATGGTGGAAATGCAGCCGGAGCGGATTGTGTATGTATCGTGCAACCCGGCAACACTGGCAAGGGACTTGAAGATCTTAGGTGAAAAAGGGTATGCAACGAAGGAAGTGCAGCCGGTGGATATGTTTCCTCAGACGACGCATGTGGAATGTGTGGTGCGGCTGGAGAAAGTATACTAACCCCAAAATTGTAATCCATTAAACTTAATAATAACTTACGAAATTGACCAAAACGAGAATAGAAAATTGCTAATAGTATGTAACTATTCTTGCTATATTCTTCTTATTTTCCTCTAACAAGGTATAAGGACTGGTCAGCCGTAAGTTATTATTTTTTGTATTATTAGACGATTTATCAATCTTATTAATTATCTTAAGAATCACAAATTTTCTTAAAAATAATGCAACTTCAGTTACATTAATACTATATATCTTTATAAGATATCATTAATTTACCATGGTGAATTTTTACAGCTTTCAAACTATTTACTAAAGGTATTATTCTTATATTGAAGGACAAATTTCTCTATTTTATCGCTGGCCTTGTGAAAATCCTGTTTAAATTCGTGTTTTCAAAGCCTTAATTAATGCTAGTCTTCTTTAATATGAAAGTTGTTTACTTCATGTGCCTATTGAACATAACTATGCAGTGACTTCTGCTAGAAATCGTGATTCGTTTCAAACATATACCCATATTGAGGACATTGGTGTCAAAAGCATGAATCTGCAAAATTAACCATTTTAATTTTAAATTGCAAAGTTTGGTGAACCGTAAAGAGAGCATAAATTACGTTGGTAACGGAGTCCTTTTCTATACAATTCTTTTAAAATAAAATTTTTAATCTGCGATCCTAATTTAATAGCCTTATGTTTTTTCACCGATTTTCTGCAGTAAGATTATTCATTGGAACTCCTTTTTAATTAATATTCACATATAGAATTCCTTATAAACATTTTAGGAGGTACATTTTTTGTTATAATATAGGTACCAATGATATAGGACTAAAAAGATAAGAAAAGATAATATAAGGAGTGCAGATTATGAGTACATTTGAAGTTATCTACGATAAGCCCAGAGGATGGATTAAAGAAGAACGTCAAAGAGGACGAGACTGGGCTAGCATTACATACGCTAAAAGAAATGACATGAAAGGGCTCGAAGAATTTATCAGCCAGCAACAGGATTTAAATCATTGGCCTAATATGAATACAGAAAAATGGTTTGACCTAGTAGCAGGAGTAAAGGAAATCGAGGAACTAACTATCGCCTCAGAACATAGAAACCAAGGGGCCATGCTTACTGGAGATTATGACAATAACACTGCTGTAGTTCCTGAAGATCCTAGAACATCATGGCAACTTTATAGGGAAGAACTTGAGAGTAAAGGACTTCCAGAGATAGCGGTCACTAAAATTGAACAGGCAAGTCTCAGCGTATTGAGACGTCTCAGCACAGATACTAGGAATAGAAGACCTGTTCAAGGGATGGTTGTAGGGAATGTTCAATCAGGAAAAACTGCTAACATGGCAGGACTTATGGCAATGGCGGCTGATCACGGGTGGAATATGTTCATTGTGCTTTCAGGACTTGTAGAAAATCTGCGAAAACAAACGCAAGAAAGGTTGATCAGCGATTTGAATCACCCAGGGAACATTAACTGGATATCGCTGGAAAATGTTAAAAAGAATGCTCCCATCGGACAAGGGATATCCGAAATGCATTTTCGTGAAGTGAAAAATGCGCATTTATACGTATGTCTAAAAAACCGAAAAAGACTTGAGGACTTATTGGATGCTCTTCAAGAAAATACTGCTAAATATCAGCAGATGAAGATATTAATTATAGATGATGAAGCAGATCAAGGCAGTATTAATACTGCAGACGTTCATGATACAAATGAGAATAATGAAATTGAACGAAAAGCCATTAACCGGTTGATTGTAAACCTAGTTAACAGTAAAGATAAACAGAATAAAGTGATGAATAAAACTCCCGAAGCTGTGAATTACGTAAGTTACACCGCTACACCTTATGCAAATTTCTTAAATGAATTTGGAGAAGAGGCTCTTTATCCAAGAGATTTTGTTAAAGCACTGAGTACAACAAACACTTATTTCGGTCCTAAAGAAATATTTGGCATCGAGGGCGTGGAAGAGTTTCAAGGGATGAATATTGTTAGAAATATATATGACGGTGATCAGGAGGAGATTGAAGCACTGCACCAAGGTTCCATCAAACTGCCTGTTTCACTCAAAGAGAGCCTATGCTGGTTTTTGGGTGCTCACAGCTCTTTAAAACTTCATGGGTATAAGAAGCCATTGACAATGATGGTACATACAAGCCAAAATCAGCGCCATCATACCGCTGTAGCAGAGGCTATAAAAAACTATTTGTTAAACACCTCTACCGAAGAAATAATCAGAGAATGCCGAGCGGTTTGGGAAAAAGAAACTCATAAATTTAACTTAAGACATTTTCAGAAATCCTACAAAGATTATTCGGGAGATCAAGATAAAATATATCAATTTCAGGACTTTGACCTTTTTATTCCTAATATAAAAAAGCTGGTTAAAGATATTACTTCAATACCGCTGGACGGGTACGGAGACCTTGATTATCACGAACACCTACATTTGTGCATAGACAATTGTTCAAATAATGGGATCAATGATGAAGGAATGCATGTAAGACTTGCCTATCCTTCCCAAGAAAAATTAGAAACACTCGATTTCCCCCCGGCTTTTATAGTGGTCGGAGGAACAACTTTATCCAGGGGATTAACTATGGAAGGCTTAATAAGTACTTTTTTTCATCGTAACTCCAAGCAGGCAGATACATTAATGCAGATGGGCAGGTGGTTTGGGTACCGTCTTCGATATGAACTGTATCCACGGATTTGGATGGGCCAAGATCTGCAGAGCAAATTTGAATTTTTGGCCACACTGGAATACGAATTGAGAGAAACACTTTCATTATATTCCCGGTCTCTCGTAGACCCTTCAGAATATGGACCAAAAGTCAAAAACTCCCCTGGTGTATCATGGCTTCGAATTACAGCGGCGAACCGTCAGCAGTCAGCCATGCATGTGAAAATGGATTTTGGTGGTGTTAGGCCTCAGACAATTCTGTTTGATAATGATAAGAATGTGCTGAAGCAAAATAAGTCCACGGCAGAAATCTTTCTGAACAAACTAGAAGAACCTGAGGCTTATAAAACAAAATATATATGGAAGGGTATTCCCTTTGAAACAATTAAAGAAAATTTGTTTAAAAAGATGTCATTCCACGAGCGGGCAAGAGTTTTTAATGATCATGAGATGCCACAGATGTTAGAGTGGGTTCAGTATATGACTGATAATGAAAAAATAGGACCATGGAATATTATCGTCTCAGGAAAGAAAGCGGACAGTGGGACAGAAGACATATGGAGCCTTTCCAACGGGAAAAAAGTAGGGAAAGTAACACGTACGCGTAAAGCTTCCTCCACAGAAGAAGATACTATAAATATCGGAGTTCTGAGAGCTCCTTCAGACCTTTATGCAGATGTTGATATCGATCATCCAGGTCTTTCTTCTGAACAGAAAGAGGAATTGAGAAAGAGTACGCCGAGCACTAAACAGGAAGCAGTTATGAAAACCCGTCGTGATGCGGACCTTGGTAGAACACCACTTCTCATTATCTACTGTATTGATCAGGATTCTACAGCCCGTACCAATGATGGAACCATAGAAGACGCTGATTTAAGAAGAGATCTGAAGGCAAAAGAAGACATTATTGGTTTGGCCCTAATGATTCCAGAGTTGGAAAGTGAAGACGGATGGGGAACAGGTGCATTAACTATTAATATACCGCAGGAGCAGATTGGAGACAGTTGATAATGGATATAGAGATAGCTAAACCGGAAAGAATGTCGCAGAGTGGAAGCTCTCTTCTCAGATTGATACAAAATGATGAACTTCCAACTCTGGATCTGCTGGTTAGAGAATCGATTCAGAACAGTTCAGATGCTGTACTGGAGGATAAAGAATACTTGGACATTACCTTTAATATCAGGAAATTTCGAACAGATCAAATGAGCCGTCATTTTCATGGGATCGATAAACAGCTGGTGCAGCGTTATGGAGGCGGTGAGAACCAAAGTCTCGTTATAAAAGATAAAAATACGACAGGTCTGGAAGGGCCTCTTCATATCGATGAGGTAGAAGGTGATAAATACGGAAACCTGCTTACTCTGATTTATGAGATAAGTAAGCCTCAGGAGAAAGAGGGAGCCGGAGGTTCCTGGGGTCTTGGGAAGACTATCTATTTCCGCGCAGGTATGGGACTGGTAGTATATTATACTAGAATTAAACTTTCAGACGGTAGTTTTCAGAGCCGGCTTGCTGCATGTTTAGTTGAGAATGAAAAAGAAGAAAATACACTTCTAGAGCCTGAATCTAAAGGACCTAAGCGCGGAATTGCCTGGTGGGGGGAGCTGCGTAAAGAAAATCAGACTGTTCCAGTTACCAACGAGGCTGAAGTGCTTGAAATTCTTAAAGATATGAATGTAATCCCCTTTAAAGGGGAGGAAACAGGCACAGCTGTAATTCTGCCTTTTGTAAGCGAAGAGGAATTAATGCAAACTGCAAAAGCCAGTTATGAAGGTGAACGATATTGGTGGTTAAACGGCCTTGAGGAGTATCTGAAAGTTGCAGTACAGAGATGGTATGCTCCCAGAATCGAAAATAGAGATTATAAGTTAAATAAATGGATGAAGGTATCTATAAATAACAAAGTTATTTCCCGGACAGAGATGCTTCCCTTATTTAAGCTTGTCCAGGATCTATATAATGCATCGTCTTATACGGGGGATAAAATGCCCTCACTTATTATCAACCGAGAAAAAATAAAGGTTGAAAAAATCCACCTGCGTAATATTTTTGAAAAGTCTGGAGAAGCAGGGCAAATGGTTTTCAGTAAGTTAAAAAAAGCGGATCTTAAAATGGATCCTCCTGATAATCATTCTGCTCCATATGCTCAGGCGGATGTTATTTATAATGAAGGTGATTTAAATCCGCCTGTTATCACATTTGTTAGGCAGGCAGGCATGCTGATAAATTACGACGCTACCGGTTCCTGGGTTAACAATATCCAGCCAACTACCGGTGATGAATACATTATTGGAATCTTTGTCCCAAATTCAAAAAATTTATTGAAAAACGAATATGGTTCTGTCTCTTTGGAAGAATATTTGAGAGCTGGGGAAAAAGCAGACCATACTTCTTGGAACGATCATACTTTTGGTGACATTAATCCGCATATTGTAGCAAAAATTAAAAATCAAAGCGGCAAAAAAATAAATGACCTTTATAAAGTATCAGAACAGAGCCCCTCAGAAGTAGTAAAGACAGGAATGGGCCGTTCGCTCGCCTCTATTCTGCTTCCTCCTGAACAGTTTGGTAAAGCTGCTTCAAATGGGAATAGAATAAAGAAAAAAAGCGATTCAAAGTTAACTGATAAGAGTAAAAAGTCCAGTTTGAGTATTAATGGGAAAGCTCAATACGATAAAGGAAAGACAATTATTCCTTTTCAACTAAATATTGGGGGTAAAGTAGAAAAGGCAACTTTAAAGCTGCTGGTAAGTTCTGAAACTGGAAATATCAGTGAAATGAAATGGGAAGATGAAAAGGAGATAGGGACTCCTTTCCCTTTGAAAGTTACAAATCTGGAAATTGAAAAAATCGAAACAAAAAATAATGCAATCAGTGTCCACAATGTTATGGGTCAGAAGAGCGCAATTGACGGTGTTGAAATAATTGAGCCAGAATTAATATACACCTCTAAATTTAAAGTCCCATATGGGATATCTTTTCATAAGACTGTAGAAGCAGCTGCAATAATTAGCGGGAGAATTGAATTTCAGTCCTCAGAAAGGTCACTGAAAGCTACAATTTCTAATATGGATGAGGTCGGTGAATAAAATGAGTGTGCAGTTAAGTTTTTATCCGGAAATCGATGATGATCTTTTAGTGAAGATGGGGGTTCAGCTCGGAGAAGTTAATTTCAGCTATTATAAAAATAAAACTTATCAGCTGAGCGCTCAATACCCGGATGGAAACAAATCAAGCCAGACCATTTTTTTAAAAGATCACGAAGATTTTTGGGAACCGGATAAGCATAATTTGACTATCCGGCAGAAAATGACAGTTACACAGCCTAGCTTTTTGTTCGGTTCAGATGGAGTAGCCCGTAAAAGAAGTACTCTGGGAATGGGTGCGATCTGGACCTGTAAAAGCTCCAATCATCGGGGTGCTGTAGAAATATGCAACTTCACAGACGGCGGGAACTCATTAACGCCGGAACTGGAACTTAAGTTTCCGGAAGGTTTTCTGCAGAAAGAACTTAGTATTCAAATAGTAATTTATGTTAAAGAAAGTGCGGAGGCTTTATCAGAAGAAGAAGAAGCGCTCGCCGACCTTCCTGGTACAATTCTGGGAACAATTAATAGATTTAACGTTGTTATTGAGGGAAGCGGTTCAATATTTCCTATAGTTGAAGTAGCAGAAAATGATAAACCCTTATGGTGGATAGTATGCTCATGGACTGATCCGCAGGAGGACTCTTTTGACGAAGAAAATGTAAAGCTATGTATCAATACTGCTCACAAAAACTATAAACATGTTTATGATGGAAAAAATGTGCGGAATTCACCGGTATTTATAGAAATTATGGGATCAGCACTTGAAATTATCATAAATAGAACCAAGTGTTCAGAGTGCTGGACATCACTTATCCAAAATCACAACAATGCACCTGGAAGCATTGGAGAAGCTGTCTATTATTTTATTGATACCTTCGGATGGGAGTATCAGGACCCCCAAAGGCTTAGTACTTCTATTAGAGAGTATCTTGAGGCAAATATGTAACAAATACTGGAGGTGAAAAAATGAGAATTAAAAAAGTAGATAAACAAGAAGCGGAAAGATTATTTCATTCCTGGAATGATACTCCTCCTTCAGAAGGTTTTGACATAGATAATCAAGCATTAAGAAATGAACTCACTGCTGCATATAATAGGATTATCAGTATGGTAGAAAATAAAAAAATATCGCTTTATTATATAGATATGAAATTTGGTCTCGAACTTTTTAATATCCTTTATAAATACGACCAGTTTAATGTTAGAACTGCTTCCAATAATGATTTCTGGAGATATTTATCAATTAAGGTAATTCCAGATGTAGTTTATGACAGATGGGGAATGACAGAGGCCCGTTTCTGGAAGGAGCCACGCAGAATCTGGTTGAAAGTTCTGTGGTGGTATATCTATTTATCCTGGCAGGGAAATACTGCAGATACAGAGTCTGCCCTGCAGGATAATACTACTGATGAAATAGCACAGCTTGTGGAAAGGGCTGGCAGTCAGGGGTACCGTCCGGAAGTCACAAGAGAAATCATGCGCCATTACGGTAGTCTGGATAAAAGTTTAAAAAGCCGCAACATCCTTTTATTCAGACGGTTAATGAAATTAAACACAGCTCGTACAGAAACACTGGAACCAGGTTTGTTTCCAGAAGGAGAGAAAGCGTATGTCGAAGAATTGTTCCGATACTTCACAGAAATCAAGGTTTCAAACAATTGATCTTTTTTCCGGATGTGGTGGGTTTTCCTTAGGATTTCAGCAGGCCGGTTTATATATCAGTGCAGGAATAGATATGAATGAGCAGGCAGCGACAACAGCTTCATACAACCTTCACTGGAAAAATGGAGAAAACAAAACTCATATTTCAGGAGATGTAGCGACACACACTAAAGAGGACTTACTCCCGGAGCTTGATTTAAGTAACCCTTTTCTGGTAATTGGTGGACCGCCCTGCCAAGCGTACTCTTCCATTGGGAAAGGAAAACTTAAATCATTGGGGGAGGAAAGAGCACATACCAACGATTCAAGAGGTATGCTTTATGAGGCATTTATAAATAAGGTCCTGGAATTTAATGCTGAGCTTGCAGTTATGGAAAATGTAGTTGAGTCTGTTAATTACGGCGGGGTCAATATTCCTGAAACCGTATGCCGTATTTTAGAAAAATCCGGCTATTCAGCCCGGTGGACGATTCTAAATGCTGCAGATTTCGGGGTACCGCAGCTGAGAGAAAGAGTTTTTGTAACTGCAAGCAGAAAATATAATGTTACGAAGGATATTCTTCCTTTTCCAACACATCAACCCCCTGAAGGAACGTTAAGCAGGGGTTCCCGAAGGATCAAAAAATTCATGGAAAACGATTATTTTCTTGAACCCAATTCCGTTGAGAATTCAAAGCTCCCTTACTGGATTACAGCAGGAGAAGCTATATCAGATATGCCAACACTGAAAAAAAGTTCAGCCGATAAATATGAATTTTACCCTATGAACCTGAACTTTCCATATAGCTCAGAAGCTCAGAATGAATATCAGAAGCTGATGCGCAGAAAAGCGCAACAAAATGTAGTGAACGGACACGCCTTCAGAAAAACTACCAGAGACTTCCCAATTTTTGAACGGATGAAGGAAGGAGATAATTATTTAGATGCACATGCTATAGCTGTAAATCTTTTCAATGATTACTGTAGTGCATTTGGAATTGATGAACTTAGAGATAAAGAGCTCTATAAAAAAGAAAAACGTAAAAAAGTACCTCCTTATAGTACTTTGAAATTTAAAGATAAATGGAAAAAAATAGACAGTACCAAACCTTGTCACACACTGGTAGCTCATTTGTCGACTGATACATACAGTCATATTCACCCATGGGAAGCAAGAGGCATTTCAGTCAGGGAAGCTGCAAGAATGCAATCCTTTCCAGATGATTTTTTCTTTCAATGTGGAATGAGTGAAGCTTTTAAACAGATTGGCAATGCCGTACCGCCTTTGCTGGCCAAATCTCTGGCCGAGAGTATCCTAACGTGGTATGAGAAGGTCAATAGTGAAAACTTTAACCATAATAAAAAAGAAGCGGAGCAGGTAAAATGAGTCTACTTCAAAAAATTCAGAATACCTTTGCAAATATTCAGACCGACAGAGCTCAGTTTATGGACGATCAAAATACCTGTCTTTTTTTACTGGGCAATGGAAGTTATGGAGCTGCATTAAGATACAATGGTGATGTAGTAAATGAAAGTTATGCTAATATTCGCCTGCATACTTCATATCTCCCTTTTGCAGATATACATGGACAGTGGCTGGTCCTAAGCTCTACTGTGTACTCTCTTCGTAATGAATTTGCTTTAATATGTGCAGATTTTATTCAGAGCAAAGCAGGTGAAATTGCTGAGCCTTTTCAATGGTGGGGAAAGTGGAAAAATTTAATGGGGAATGCAGTTGTTAACAAATCACCTCACAGTCTGATAGGAGAAATGAAAGTTGTCGAGCATCTGCTGAAGCAGAACAAAGAGGTGACTTGGGAGCCATCTGAATATTCTTCAACTGATGTAAAAACAGCTGAGCATTCGTATGAAGTGAAATCTTCTACAGTACGATTTGATCAGCGGATCACTATCAACAGTCAATTTCAATTTGAGCAGCCGGATTATCTGATTTTCTGCAGATTTGAGAAGACCAATCGGGGAGAATCAATAAATAGTATGGTGGAAAAACTCCATGTTCTTGGGATGGATAGAGATATTATTAACTTGGAGCTGAACAGAATTGGTTTCCAAGAAGGAAGCAGTACCCGAAATATAAATTATGAACTTATTGAGAACAGGAAATATGATATGAATCAAGAACTTCCTGGAAGAGAATTACAGGAATTCATTCAATCGTATAATGATCCTCATGTAATTAAAATCTCTTTTGATATTGATTTAACGGGAATTACATATGAACCATTTAAGATCTCTGAGAATTAAATTATTATTTCGATATTTATTATCAGCTTCTATTTCTAAGCCACTTTAGTAAGCGGAGACCCCCTGTAGTAATAATTAGTTCCAATTTATATCAGAATATCTTTTATAAATCACAATTAAATGAATACTGAAATAGGTAGTGTTGAGTGGCAGTACCTGAACTTCTATTTTTATTGAGAATAATGAATTGCCTTAGGTTGGAATTAATAATTGGAATAGAACAAGAACGAGCTACTGACTATATCAAGGCCCCTGATGTATTAATTAGCTGTTCGTGAATTTTTATTATATTTCAAAATGTCTATTCAAGGAGAGTGCATATATGTTCATTAATAGTCAACCTAACGAAAATCAAAGTGAATATATAGAACTGCTAAGGTTAGTAGGGTCATTATCTAATATGTTCAGTGAAAGTCCTGTACCTTATTTATACTATAGAGCTGCTGAAAATATATTTTGTAAAGCGTTTGGTGCTGAAAATCTTTCAAGAGGTGACGTTTCAGCAGATGCATCTTTTGAAAATTTAGGTATTGGCCTTAAAACTTTTTTACATAAAAACGGGAACACTTTACAGAAAGTTGCTGAATTCAATCGCGGAGCGTCAGATTATCAATCACAAGATTCAAGAGATATTGTAAAGACTATTAGCAGCCAAAGAAATGAAAGAATTAAATTTACTATGAGAGCACACGATTTAGATGAAATGATATATCACCTTGTAACACGTGAAGAGATGGGATTCAATATATATGAAGAGAGAATGGATTTAGTAGATATTAATAATATCCGGGGGATAATTAATAAAGGTAATAATATATATTTTCATGATGGGATTCATAAATATAAGTTCGACAAATCTAAAAGTACATTGTCAAAGCGATTTATAACCAAAACTCCTATTAATAGATTTGAAGTATCGATATTAAGTGACCCATATGAATTAATATTACAAAGTTCGGACCAGACCATAGTGAGCGAGCGCAGGGAAGAAACTTATGAGCAGATTTATCTTCCTTTATACTCCACCAAATCAAGTAAAAAGGAAGTCCAGCAAGGAGCAGGTCTAAATCAATGGAATGCCAAAGGAAGACCTAGACACCAAGATGAAATATATATACCTATACCTAAGTGGATTCATAATAGTTTTCCTGACTTTTTCCCATATAATTTGAAAGCTTACCAAGACGCAAAGCGAAACAACACTTCATATGAATCTAAACCTTTCAAGCTAGAATTACCAAATGGGAAAGAATTGACTTCGAAAATTTGTCAAGAAAATGGGAAGGCTCTAATGTCAAATCCTAATAGAGAATTAGGAAACTGGCTATTGCGTCATGTTCTTCAAGTTAATCCAAGAGAATTAGTAACATATGATATGCTGGAAACAATAGGAATTGATTCTGTAATAGTTTCTAAAATTAATCAATTTCATTATCGTATAGATTTTGCTGCCATAAATTCGTATGAGAATTTTGAAGAGGAGTATAAGTAATTTTATTTGTTAGAATTTTAAATTTAGCTTAATTAACTCAATCATCTAGCTATTACTATACAAAAAGTTCCCCCCGAAATTTATTGTTTAATGACTCTTTAACAAACTATTTCCGGAGGGAGCAATCTTTACGTTAAAAATAGAAAGCGGCAAAAGTTAACGAGACAAGAACGGAAATTCAAAGCTAACTAAACACATTTAGAAAACATGAAATTGCTTCAAAAACTTCTTTAAATTCGTCGGATTTAAAGAAGCTGACTAATACTATGTGAAGTATTAAGTAAAGCTAAGTTTCCTCCAATGATTACTTATAATATTAAATTGTTATTTCTTTTTTTAAGTGTTTAATAAGTGAATCAACAGATTTCATGTCTCCTGTTTGTACGTAGTAATTAGAAGCGTCTAATTTATTATTATTTCCAATTCTATTTATATATGAATCTTTAAGTATATAATGACCATTATCAATTGCTTTCTTCAAGTCACCAATAGTAACGACACCGCCAAAATCATATTCATAAGTTTCATTGGTTATTATTTTATATAATTCTGTTTCTGTAGCTTGATCACTATAAAGAAGCCTTTTAGTTTTTAATAAGTCAGATGCAAATGGCCGCAGTCTAACAAGAATAGTAGCATCATATTTGCCACCATTTTTTTCGATATCAGGTATATATAAGCCGCCTTTATTCCAATCTTTAGTTTCAAGTAGTAACAATTGTCCGTATGATTTAGTAGATTTAATAGATAGTTTTCTGTTCCCTATCTCAAAATCTCCAGAATCCCAAGCTCCGAGACTGTACATATCGTTATCAGGAAGAGGCACATCTAGTCCCTCAGAGGTAAACTTATTATATATTGCGTATTCTGCTAATTTACCTTGAAAAGTATCTGCAAATAATTCTCCATTCCTCCTAAGGTGTGAACCTCCAGATCGATAATTTCTATGTATACCTTTTTTACCAAAACTCATCCCGTAAGCAAATTTAAATACTTCATCAATAGTTTGGGAATTAAATTTTTTCTCTGGTTTAAAATGTTTAATGTTAGTAAAAGTATGGATTGTGCCTTCTGCTTGAATATGACTTCTCATTTTATTCATATTAATATCCCTTTCCAATTAAAGTATTACCCACTTAATAATTTAATTCTCTAACAAATGTTAATAAAGTTGCTATAAATCACGGCTAATAAGATGCAAACATAGGTGAGGATGTTGCTATCCCTAATGAATTTAAATATTTTGTATTTGTTTAGATCTAAATAAATGTAGTTCAAAAGGAATTAATTTAAGTTAAAAAATGGATATATCTATATCATCGGTAACGTGCTAGATAATTTTAATACTTTTTGAAGTTATTTTATTAATTGATGAATCTTTAATATGATATTATTTTAATGGAAAGACTATATAATGAGGAATTTTTCAATGGATTCTCTTTTAAAGACTAAATGATTTGTGGTACTGTATTAAATAGCTTTGTTTTCTATCCATAAATTTGTAACAACATTACAGATATATGCTAAAATATAATATAAGAACAAACATTCCCATGATTGGAGGCATATTTATGAAAAAACTTACAGTAGGAAGTCTCTTTGCGGGTGTAGGAGGAATAGATTTAGGCTTCGAAAAAGCTGGCGCCGAAATAGTTTGGGCGAATGAAATTGATAAAAATGCAGCAGTAACTTATCGACTGAATTTTTCTAATGAGCTTATTGAAGAAGATATTAGAAATATAGATGAATACAACTTACCAGATATAGACATTTTAACAGCGGGATGGCCTTGTGTTGCATTTTCTGTTGCTGGAAGAAGACACGGAATGAGTTATTTATGTTCAGAATGCAATCATCAGCATATGGTTACTTTTGAAGAGTATTTGTCTACCCCTCAATGTCCCCAATGTAAAGGGTCTACAGAACCTATTGATCCGAGAGGTACATTATTTTATGATGTTCTCCGCTTTATCAGAGCAAAAAAACCACGAGCATTTCTACTTGAAAATGTAAAAAATTTAAGAGGACATGATGGTGGAAAAACTTTTGAGGTTATCCAAGAAATGTTAAAGTCAGAAGGGTATCATTTTGAGAGTAGGGTTATGAACACTATGGAATATGCGGATGTTCCTCAGAATAGAGAAAGAATATTTATAGTAGGTTTCAGAGATGAGAAGATTTTAAGCGAATTTAAGTTTCCAGATAAAAAAGAACTGAATAACACTATTGATAATATTCTTGAGAGAAAAGCAAAACAAGAGGATAAGTTTTATTACAAAAAAGAATCCCCATATTATAAAATGTTGTCTGAAAGCATAAAAAGACAAGATACGGTTTATCAATTGCGGAGGGTATACGTGAGAGAAAATCAAAGTAATGTTTGTCCCACTTTGACAGCGAATATGGGAACCGGAGGTCATAATGTTCCTTTAGTGCTTGATAATTGGGGGATAAGAAAACTGACACCTCGTGAAGCTTTTGGCTTTCAAGGGTTCCCTAAAGAATTTATGCTTCCAGAAAACATGGCTAACAGTCATCTATATAAACAAGCAGGAAATTCTGTAACGGTTCCTATTGTGCAGCAAGTTGCGGCTAATATGCTTCAAGCAATAAATAAGGTAGATAAAAATCAAAAAGATAGAGTAGAGCAAATAAAATTGTTTGCTTAAGGTATATTTATATGAACCTCGGCTTTAATTCATTTGAATTAGACCGGGGTTTTTAAATTGAAAATCAGAAAAGTTATACAGTCTAATTTTCAATTATTTAAAATTCTAGATTTTTGGATATGATACTCAATTTTATTTAATGCTCCAGTTAAATCATCTTTAATTTCATGTTCCCAAATTCTTAATATATTCCAATTTAAAGATACATAATACTCTTCAACTTCTTTATCTCTTTCTTTGTTTCTATTAAGCTTAGGGATCCAATAATTTTGATTGGTTTTAGGAATATTACCATGTAAAGGGCAGCCATGCCAAAAACATGAATCTATAAATATAACTACCTTGTACTTCTTAATCACTATATCAGGACGCCCCATTAACGAACGAACATTTTTCCTGAATCTATAACCTCTGTGCCAAAGCTCTTTAGTAACCAAGTTTTCTAGCTGAGACTGCGATTTTATAGCCTTCATGTTTTTTGTTCTTTGTTTATTAGTTAAATTATCCATTTTTCTTTCTCCCTAACAAAATTTAGACTTTATAGAGTGTATTGCCCTTTATATAATAGAAGAAACAAGAATTTCATAAAATTTATAGAGCTTTATTTTGGAAGGACTTATAAGTCAATGTTGATAAATAATGAGCACCTAGAAAAAGAATATAATTTGTTTTTGATTAAACATCAAAGTCATATTCAAAGGGTCTTAGATTTTGTAGGAATAACGCCTGCACATCACGATTACGAAGGCTTTGTTTCTGAAGCAAATTATGGTTTATGTAAAGCTTTTAGAGTTATAAGAGAGCAAGCTCGTGAAGGAAAGTATAATAGTGTTTATTTAATTGTTCTAGTAAGAGTGAGATCTTATGCAAATATGCATGTAAAATATGATGATTTAACATCGGTTAATAAACTCTCTACTTCAGTTAATCATTTTGTAGAATCAGTTTCTATAATTGAAAAATTATGCTCAAAGAGGAATTTAATTATATTTATAAGTGTATTGCTGAATTAAATTATAAAGAAAGATATATTTTAATACATACTTATGGACTCTATAACAAAGATAGAATGACAAATAAAAAAATAGCTGACAGCTTAAATATTTCTGTAAATACCTTGATACGACTTAGAAAAATAGCACTTACCAAAATAAGAATTAAATTAAAAATACATGAATATTATTATTGAAACTCTTATACTAGAATGTTTATTGTTTTATAATTGCTTAAGGGATTATTAAAAGAAGATTATTTAGTTGAGTAAAGCTTATTAATAATATATTTGAATGAGGTGTAAAACTGTAAGGGCCTCTTAAGAAATATAGAAATCATAGTCAAAGATATATTTGAAACTAAACAAGTCTTTAACATATAGATTTGAAAGCATATGGCTTATATTTAAATATGTTGCAAAACTTACTAAAGAAAGGAGAAATATATATGAGAGATAAAAATACAGGAATTGTTAAGAAGGGCTGCGTATCCGGTGAACGCCTGTATATGATGACTTGTCCATGCTGGTGCGGTCTAGAAGCATATCTCGCTCATGGACACGTAGAGAGGCATTTGGGGACGAAAACACTGTTTATTCGACAGGTTCCCTTCTATATTTGTGATCAAGGACATATTAAGACTGAACTGGCGACACGCCTGCGCATTAAAGATCGTGTACGGCAGGCGGTGTTAGAAGGACGGACGAGCATATTATTTTAAAGAAATATGGATCCAGGAACGCTTTTTATTGTGGGGGTCACTTCAAGAGATTGATTTAGGAGTTGTTTTATTATTTAATTTATATTACACAAATGGTTTGGGTTTTTATAATCAATCGTTTCTGCTGTGATATTCGTGTAGAAGCATGTTTTATGCGCACTGCTTCTGATGAGATTATTCTAAAATATTTGTATGATTTTAAACAACATTTAAACAATGGGAAGCCTGTATACCTTATGTATACCTTAAAGAATCTAATATCGATTCTTCAGAAATGGACTGTGATTAAGCGTTGAAATTTGTTTCTTTCTATGAATTTGGATTAATAGAAACGAAAAATAGAGAAGACTGTAGACAAATCCTTTTAAAGGAACTTATCTGCAGTCTTTTTTAATTTACTTTTTATATCAGGCTAGAGAGAGTATTTAGATACAATTTTAATAAATGTATTCCAGCCTTTCTAAGTAACAGGATCTACTAAATCTTTGTTCAAAGCACAGCCTAAGATAGTAACTTTCCAGTCATGAGAAAGAAAATGATAAGGGTCTTCTTCGAATTCCTTTCCGTCTAGTATTCCTACTAGTATACTAATCAAATATATTTTTGTACCGAAATCTTTGAACTCTTGCTTTTCAACTATGAGCCACTTTGAAAAACGTCTGCTTCCTTTGATTTCAGTTTTAAATTAAGATAATTTTTTTTCCCGTTTATAAATATAGTAGACATATCATTTGCTTCATCATGAGTGTGTGGGTCATCCAAACTTCAAGATCAACACTAAAGCTGATATTAAAAATTCTCTTCTAGAAAATATTTGAAACCGAATTCTACTACTTTTCCAATTACATAGTCTGAGATAAAATCATTTTCTTGCGAGGAATATCCAGCCTTCTAAATTGGTTTATAATTGCTGCCTTTTTATTATGTAATTCTTCAGCATATGGAAAGCATTTTTTTACATCATTTTGTCCCATGAGAAATTCTTTTATTAGTTTATTATCTTTTAACATATTTTAATACCTAATAAATATACATAAGTCATAATAACCATTTTATTTTCCTTATTTAAGTATCTAAGTGAGTATTATAACACTATAAATTAACTTATATTTATATTAATTACAAAAATAAGTCAAAATAATTATGTGGAATTTCAATTATAGGTGTCTTTAGATCTAATTTTATAGTATAAATAGGTTATAGTGTAATATTTATTTTTGAAGATAATGTCGAACGTAATTTAAGACCTTAAAATTTTATAGATAAACAGTGATAAAAACCTGTATAAAGGATCGAAGATAAGACTTTATAGGAGAATTTAGTAAATAAGAGGGGGATGAAAATGAATAAAAAGAATATTTTTAAAATGCAAGAAAACAAAATAATTCAAATATGCATTAAATAGCGTGGCATTAGGTCAATGTAGTATTTCTAAATTAAAAATATTGAAAAGAAAAAAGCAAATAAACATTCCATTTTAAACATGATGGTTGCAGAGCCTGAAGAAATAAATGTATTGAATATGTGCATTTATTAAAAATGGTTAATAGTGAATCAGAGAATTTCTAGAGAGTACAAAGAATAAAGGTTTTATGATTTTCGAGGATTAGAGGTGACTATCCTTAGCAAGGGAGTGTCTTGACTGCAACCGTTCTTTACAATCGTGTAGCACTCGAAAGATATTTGCAAAAATTTGTTCCGGGATGTTAAAGAGTACTAAAGTACCGCTAAAATTCTTGGTCCGCTAAATGCAGCATTAAATTATGGATTTCCATAAAAGTAAATTTTTTTAGTATAAGTAAGATTTAAAAATAAATTCCTTCATTTGATTGACTTAGTACTAAGTCTGTATTATAGTAAATGTATTGATATAGAACTAAACCTACAGTCAACATATTTTTAGTAGTATTATTAAATGCTAATTCACTAGTGAATGGAGAGAAAGAAATGAAAAAAGTAATCAATGGGGCTGTTTATAATACAGAAACGGCTAAAAAAATCTGTGAACAAAAAATAAGCGAGAATCAATATGAAAAAGGTGCTTATGTAAACCAACTAAAACAGCTTTATAAAACAAAAAATGGGAATTACTTCTTTTTTGTTAAGAATGAGTTTCCTACTTACGTTGATGTGAATGGAGATGATTTAAATCCGAAATTCGAACTCATGGATGTGACAGAAGAAAAAATTATACCTGCTACTTACGAGTTAGCAGTTCAATTTGCAAGTGAAGTTATTGCATCTGATCTTGAATCAAAAATAGCTGTCGGTAAGTTTTTCCCCGAACTGATTCGGAATGAAAAAGATGAAAATAAAAAGGTGCAAAAAAAAGTTTATATGTCTGAAAAAGCAAGTTGGTATTTAGAGATGATGTTAACTGAAAGCAAAGAAACAAACAGTAGCTTTATTGAAAAACTAATTGTGGATAAATACCGAAGCCTTTATAAAGAAGGAATTATGCAAAATGATCCTTACTTCGAAATGGAGGAGGAGTAAATAACGGGGAAGGGGAGATTAAGATCGAAATAAAAGTAATAAATTTATTTTTTGACCACTTAACAGACAAAGGGTTTTGAAAAACTGGTTAATGATTTAATTAAAGGAGAGGCAAGGTATTATCGTTATCCATAATGATGGCTTAGTTGAAGCTATATCGAAATACTTAAAGAATTAAAACATAGGCTGCTTAAGTTAAGCAGCTACTATAGAACAAAGATTGGTAACTACTTCTTTTTCGGAAAGAATCATTTTTCGATTTATTTTGCAGTGAATAATGATGACTTATATCGAAAGGAGGAATTAAGGAATGTAGAGACAGATAAATATAAGAAATGGGCTGAGAAAAATGAATAAGTGGAACATGCAGAAAGTTTTACAAAGCCACACCCGATCGGTTATTATTCTGACGATTATTTTGACATTTGCATTCAATAAGCTGCTTAATAAAATTCTCACTAGAGAAATAATATT
Source organism: Alkalicoccus daliensis (assembly GCF_900103955.1). Lineage (GTDB taxonomy): Bacteria > Bacillota > Bacilli > Bacillales > Salisediminibacteriaceae > Alkalicoccus > Alkalicoccus daliensis. The sequence continues at coordinate 275,796 of NZ_FNIL01000003.1, read as the reverse complement.
AGAGGAAGGACTTTACAGCTCTCACACTGTGGAGTTCTCCTTAGGAGTGTATGGCATAATACTGGCGATTCCAGCTGGATTATTCAGCATTTGGTTAATCAAATTAATATTGAATAAACGAAACATACAGCCTAATCCAGTTGATAGAGCCGGTTCCTTCAAATGGCACCGGATTTATGGAACTGTAATCGGTTTTATCATCTTTTTTATTACGATTGAGTATACTTTCAACGGGTCGCTGGATGCTGATCATGTAGGAGAAGCAATTATACAGCTGGGCATAGTAATTGGTTTGCCGGGCATACTTGCTATTTTATCTGCGAAGATAATTAATAAAGTAATGATTCAAAAGGAGCCAAGTAATTCTGGTAATGGGAATTCAAGAAATTCAAATTCTATGCGAGGATTACAAACTCCCCCGCTCTGGGAGTCTCACCTAATGCAAGAAGCTGACAGGCAGCAACAAGAGCGAAAGAGAAAAGAAGAAGCTGATTTCGCCGATAAACAAAGGCTGCAAGCTGAAGCTCAACGGCTGGAGCAAATAAGAAAAGAAGAAGCTGATTTTGCTAATAAACAAAGGTTACAAGCTGAGGCTCAATGGCAGGCAAAAAAAAGGCAGGAAGAAGCTGACTTTGCAAAAAGGCGTGCAATTGAACAGGCGCAGTATAATAGCAGGACACATTATTTTCAAGAAAAAGTAAATCTGGCAAATGCAAAGCAGCGTGAAGCTGATGCAGCAGCTAAGAGAGCAAGAAAATTTTAAATGTAAATTGCACATAATTAAATTAAAATACTAACGGAAGCAGGGGATGAAATGATTAGAGAGAGTAAAATTTTTGAAAGTGAGAGGTCTGAATATCAGAACATTGTAGATTATGGGGGAATCTATCCAATGGGAACATTTATGCCTCAAGATAATCAGAATCTACAACAAACTTTTGTTCAAATGGTGCCAACACAGAACACGGTCTTGATGTATAATACGCTGCGAAATAATTTGGGATATGAAGCGTTTGAAGACAGTTACAACGAGGATCCAACGATTTATACCTTATCCGGGGGCTGCGCAAGCAGTATTGTGAAGAGCTTTTACGATAGAAACGCTCGCATCACCAACATGACCGGAGAATTTCTAGATAGTGCAGGAATCTTTATGGCTAACCAGACAATTCAGCTGGTAGAACTCACCGAAGACAATGGGCTCCATTACTATGTCATTACAGGCGGCAAGGGAGCTATTGAAGCGAAGGCAGACGAATTATATAACGCAAATTTAATGCTGACAGAGGCATTGCCTTTTCAATTAGAGAACGAAGGAATCAGTATTAACAGCATGGCGATTGTGGAATTAGCACTTGCTATGGCAAACGATGTATTTGATCGAAAATGGACAGTCAATGACCCTATGCACGCACAGGATTTATATGCGGTCGAGTCAGATCAGATGATTGACATGGAAGAAAGCGCTAAGTGGATTCCGCTTCAAGACTTCGAAAACTGGACAAATGCAAAACGATTGGGAATTGTTTTTAGGATTCAAACCTATTAATCCAGACTGTTATTAACCTGCTTGCGAATTAGATCTGAGGATTGTATTTAAAACAGAACGCTTATATTTCCATGGAAAAAGAGCACCCAGCCAGTTAAGGTGAAGTGCTCTTTGATTTTGGAATTAGCCGATCATATAGGCGTGGGTGACACAAACGAATTATAAGACACTGTTTACCTTCTTTAAAGCTATGAACCGCTAGTCATCGATGCTAATCCTCATCGCCGTCAAGAAAATGTCCCTCATTCTGAAGCAGTTTCAAAATAATAGTGAATCAGGATTAAAAAGCAAAGCTGTTGACCAGCTTTGCTTTTTTCGCGAGCTACTAAAGAAGGGAAGCAACTCTGCAAATACTGCGTATATCTGCTTACTCCTGCCTTTTCTGTTCCTTCTTTTTCCGGCGCCGGGTAAACCAGTAGACAGCTCCTGCAATCACAGCAAGCGGCACAATCACCGGGGATAATCCGATCAGGAAAACTACCACTTGGGATAATGCTGTAAGCAGGAAGTTCACGGTGTTCATAAACAGGCTCTGCGCACGTTCAAAGGTATGCAGCGACTCCTGATCCTGCATCTGATCCACGTGCACCGCTCGTTCCTGTATCTCGATCGTGACAGTAGAAAACGCCACCTGGTTTTCCAGATAATTCATTCGTCCGGTCACCCGTTCGATTTCACTCTGTACCTCTTCCAGGTCCTGAGAAATCGCAAGCAGATCTTCCGTCGACTCTGCTTCTCCCAGGAAGGTCAGCAGCCTTTCTTCCACGACCTCCTGCGATCGGAGCCGGGATTCCAGATCGACGTATTCTTCTGATACATCATTTCCGCTTGTGGATTGTTCCACCACCGTCGTACTGGCAGATTCCAGTTCCTGAAGAAACGGATGGAAATGCTCCTGAGGAATCCTGACAACGATTCTTCCGCTCCGCTCTTCGTTCTCCCCTGCCTGCTGCACGTTGGACTCTACGACATATCCACTCATACTATCGACCTGCTCTTGAATGGCAGACTGGATAGCATCGTAATTATCCACTTCGATCGAGATATGCCCATTGTAAATGACCATCTGGCCGGTCTGATCGGCAGTCGGTGCTTCCTCGCTTTCCGGAAAATCCTCCTGTGCCCCGTCTTCTTCCGCCGGGGCATCCGCTGCCTCTTCATTCGACTCGATGAGACCTCCGCCATCATCTACAGCTTCCTCTGTATTTCGGTTATCTGCCGTCTGATTATTGTCAGCCTGATTCATGCATGCACCCAGTACAATAAGTACCGCTGCAAGAAGAAGGAAAAGAACATAATGTTTTCTTTTCATAAGAAAAACCTCCATTTTTCTTTACTTATCACTTTAGTCGCAAGAGAAACAGCGGAAGTTACAAAAAATGGAGGAATCCCCATGATATTGATATGTGAGTAAGAGAAACCATTCACTAAATCGGAGGGTTTGTTATTGTCACAAATCGGGAAGTTTCCTGCTAAGACACAAAATTCAAACTGGAAAGAAGGGTTTTTTATGGCGGATGGAAAAGCAGATAAAGCAAAAGGCGCAGGTGGAATGGCAAAAGGTGTGGCGAAGGAAAAGACAGGAGAAATAACGAAGAATGACAAGATGAAGCGGGAAGGTAAGTCAGATAAAGTGAAAGGAAAAGCGAGAGAAAAAACAGGGGATGTGAAAGAAAACCTTTAAAATGATTTTAACTATACTTAGCTTGTGCTTAAGGAGATGTCTCACAGCATTGTGGGATATCTCCTTATTTTATATAGAAAAACTATGCCAATTAAATCAGCTATTCATCAGCGTTCAATAGTATAATAAATTTTAACAGAGTCCAAAGGAGTTTGAAGCGCATGCAATTCAAAAACGTCATCGGAATCGGCTGGGACGCAGGCGGCTGGATGGGGAGCAACCATGGAGCCGCAGTATGCCGGTGGGAGCTCTCTGCAAATGAAATCACCTGGCTGGGCACCCCGACGGAACTGTCACTGCCGGAGAACAGTTTATTCTCTTTAGAGGAATTCATTCAGCAGGCAGCTCCTGGCCTGCATATAAATGAAATAGAAGAAGACACCTTAGTCGTTATCGGAGTCGATGCCCCGCTGGGATATCCTTCTGCCTTTCACCGCTTGCTTAAAGGAGAACGTCTTCCGATGGGGAAGCCGGAAAAAGAAATATATAATCCGCTTGCCTACAGATATACCGACCGGGAAATGTACGAAGTATTCGGCAAAAAGCCGTTGTCTGCTGTATATGACCGGATCGGAAATAACGCCACAGGAGCGATGATCCACACGAAACTCTGGCAGGAGGAGCACGGATTTAAAACATATCCGTTTGAGGGAGCAGAGCCGGAAGACAACAGAGTGATTATCGAAGTGTATCCTGCTTTAGTGAAAGAAAAGCGGTTTGAAGAGGTGCATGAGTATTTAAGAAAGTTCTTTCCGAAAGAGGTCACTCCGGGCACAGATGCGTACGATGCCTGTATCTGTGCTGTCTATGCAATTGCATTCGGCACGGATGGGAAACTTCTGCCGAAGCTGCAGGAACCGCCGGCTGATCAGAAGGAATTAGCAGCGGAAGAAGGCTGGATTTATTATTTTAAACAAAACGAATAGAGCGTAGTTTCCATGTGAGAAATTATAGACAGCTGTATACTAAATTTCCAGGAGGACGAAATTGAGAAGCCAAGTGAAGAAATTAGACGAACTGTACATGTTAGAGGAAGAAATATTAGAAAACAGAGACACTGCGACAGCCGATGGCACCTTCTCTAAGCTTCTTGGGATATATGAGCAGATGCACAGGCTCACCCGTGTCAAAGCAGGAAAATCTAGAGAGCCTGCCGATATAAGTGAGTATGAGTTCATTAAAAATAAAAAGCTGCTCCCAATACTTATCAAATATGGAACATACTTAAAGATGGGACATGTGAAAGATCCCTATCAGGCGAAAAATACCCTGGAACGAGTATTGAAACTTGATAACATGAATCCGATTGCTTTATACAGACTTGGGTTTCTTGCTTATGCGGAAAAGGAATACAGCACGGCAGCGAATTATTTTCAGCAGGCAATCGATGCACAGCGCAGTCCAAAGGTGGAAGACTGGCAGCTGAACGGCCAGCAGCTCTATCACGCGAATCTGTATCTTGTGAACAGCAGCCTGTTTATTGCAAAAGAAACGAGTGACAGGCTGGAACAGATGGAGCCATCCGGAGAAACACTGGAGCAGTATGAGAAGTCTCCCTTTTTCCATATTATTCAGGAAAACGAAGCGTATTTACACAGACATGGGTTTGTAAAACATACGAAGGAAGAGAAAACCTTCTGCTCCCGGGAAGACTGCGATGACACCTTTGATAATAATCCGGAGAATGTCATTATTATTTATTTCTCGGATGGAGAATGTTCGGTTGCATTTAATCAGAAAAAAAGAACACTGAATGCGAATTATGCAAGAATGCTGAAGGACTTCCTCATGAAAAGCTCCAAAGAGAATTCGCTTATTTTAGAGGAAGTGATCGATCATTTTTCAAGCTCAGATATTCAAAGCGATACCTATTCGCAGAGGATCAGGCGTTTAAGAGTAGCTTTGGATGATTATGGGCTGTCACATATATTGGAAAACGACAGATCCCGAAGAAATCCCGACGCTACCTCCCGAACTGCATATTATTATAATGAGGAGTATCCGTATATCATTATGGAACGGGTGGAGGATGAGCTGGACTGATATATTTCTTACGTTCTGCTGTTTGGTAACAGAAAGTTATTCCTGCAGGGGACAGAAAAGAATACTAATCGTAAAAGAAATTATTAAAACAAATATTTATTTAGAAGGCGCTGATCTGTTGAAAAGATTTAGCGTCTTTTCTTTTGGATTTTTGTTACTAAGTGAATCAATTCCATCTTTTATGAAATTTGGTTTTTCAAAAAAATATTCTATCTTTCACTGAAACAATGCTACAATTGTTTTATTTACAGATTCTGAATAAATGAATTTTGAAAGCGTTTTACTACATTCATCGGGGGGATGAAAGTGAAATTAGGAATGCTATTTGTATTCACAGGGATGTTGGCAGGATGCAGTAATTTCACTAGCGCAGAAGAGAACTACGAAATTTTATATACGCATAACACAGTAGAAAAAGAACAGGAGGTCAACAGCAGCGAGGATCAATATACGATTGCGCTCGTTTCCAAAGTGGATAATATCAGTTATTTTAATGCTGTGGAAGATGGGGCACGGGAAGCAGCGGAAGATTTGGATATTGAGTTGATATTTAGAGGACCTGCGACGGCAGACAGTGAGGGGCAGGTAGAAATTATTGAAGAACTAATTACGCAGGAGGTTGATCTGATCGCTGTTTCGGCAAATGATCCAGCGGAATTGTCTGCAGTTTTGTTGGAAGCGCAAGCGCAGGGTATTGAAGTGATCTCCTGGGACTCGGATGTATCTCCAGGTTCGAGATCTTTTTTCATAAACATGGTGGATTCCGAGACGCTGGGCCGGCATTTGATGGACACACTTGCGTGGAATGTGGATGAATCAGGAGATTTTGCTGTCATGATCGGTACGCTGGAAGCTCCTAATATTAATAAATGGCTGTACTGGATGGAATATCAGCAGAAAATCTTTTATCCGGATTTGAATTTAGTGGAAGTTGCAGTTACAGATGATGACCCGCAGAAAGCTTATAAATCAGCGCAGGAGTTAATTGAAAACCATGAGGATTTAATTGGCATCGTCGGTGCCTCTTCCGTAGGTCCTCCGGCAGCCGCACAGGCAGTTGCAGAAGCAGGAAAAAGTGGGGATATTTCTGTCGTGGGATTATCAACGCCAGATTTAATGAATTCCTACTTGAAAGAGGGAGCAGCACAGATGGTTACACTTTGGAGTCCAAAAAAATTAGGCTATCTGACGGTGAGCCTTTCTAAACAGCTGCTTGAAGGAAACAAGCCATATGACGGGCAGGAGATTGAACGGGTCGGCAGAATTAAATGGAATGGTGATACGGTAATTATGGGAGACCCCATAGATTTTACAGATGAGAATGTGGATTATTATGATTTTTAAAAAGTTAAAATTACGCCGGGTAAAAAACTACAGTCTCAGAAGGAAGCTTATTTTAACCTACGTTTTATTAACTTTGCTCCCGCTGATTTTTTTGGCAGGGATTGCTCATTCCCAGTATGCAAAATCAATAGAGCTGCAGGCAGCCGAGCATATTCCTTCTATTTTAAATCAGGCCAACCGGAATATCGATACGCAGATCGCTGATATCGAAAAGCTGCCGGATCTTATTACGAGCTCTCCCGATATTTCAGCTGTCTTAGCAGACAATCAATACCGGAATCAATCCTTGCTGCTAAGAGACGAATTTAAAGTGAACAGGTATTTATCAAACACATTTCTGCAGGGAATTAACCCTGATATATTAGCTGTATTTATCCATTCGAATGACCGGGTCTTCAGCAGTTCAAGAATAGGAGTAGATGGAGCAGAAAACTACGAAAGTTTTCTTCCGTACGGGGACGAGTATGACTTGAGAAATGAAGTAAAAAAACTGCCTTCTTTTCACACGCCTATCACGTTTGATGACGATATTCCTTTTATTCTGGTCATGAAAGAAATTATTGACGTCGATAATCGTAAAAACTTAGGAACGATGTCGTTAGCTGTAGATATTGCCTTTTTTGATGAAATCCTTGCAGATTTGGATGCAAGAGCAGATGTTTGGATGATGGATGATAACAATCAGATTATTTATCACTTAAATGATAAAGAGCAAATAGGAAATCGGTTCGACCAGATTACTGCACTGCCGATTGAAAACGGAACAATTAAAATGCCTGCTTCTGGAGGGGATTATCTTTTAAGCGTCAGTACATCTGAAAATACAGGCTGGAGTTTAGTACACCGCATTGAGTCCAGTTATCTCACGGACCGGACAGATGTAGTCAGTAATATCATTATGGGTGTATTAATTGCTTTAGCAGTAGTGACGATTGCCATTTCTTTTGTGTTGGCCTGGTCTGTAACTAAACCCATCCACCGGCTGCGGGTAACGATGAAAGCGGTGGAAGAGGGAGACCTGGACACTGATTTCAATACTCCTGTTCGGCAGGATGAAGTAGGAATGCTGACCACAAGTTTTCATTCTATGATAATAAAATTAAGAGAGCTGATAAGGATAAATTACATTACGACGATCAAACAGCAGGAAGCAGAATTATATGCGCTGCAGTCTCAGATAAATCCGCACTTTCTTTATAATACGCTGGAATCGCTGACGATGGCCGTGGAGGAGCAGGAGGAAGAAACTGCAGTCGAAGTCATCTCATTATTAGGAAAAATGCTGCGCTATTCTTTAAATAACAAAGATGACGTTGTTTCTATTGATAAAGAAGTGGAGCATGCCAGAGATTATTTAACGATCCAAAAATTCAGGTACGAAGATCAATTGGAGTTTCATATTTCAGAAAATATAGATGCTGAAAAACTCATCACTCCGAAATTTATTTTACAGCCAATTGTAGAAAACGCCGTAAAATATGCGCTTAAAAACAAAGCATGTGCTGCTGTCTCAGTTTCAATTTCTGAGGAAATAAACAAGAGTAATTCCCAGCAGGATATTTTATTTTCGATTCACGATAACGGTACAGGGCTCTCCAGCGAGGATTTAAACAGTCTTAAACAAACGTTAAATGATAATCCGATGATGAAGAAAGATGAAAAATTTGGGCTTGTAAATGTGCATGGCAGATTAGTAATGCTGTATGGAGAGGATTATGGAATTTCCATCTGGAGCGAACGCGGTTCAGGAACCACGGTAACATTAAGGATTCCTAAGATATATAAAGAATACAGGGGGGACTTAAGGCGTGGACAAAATCAGGGCGGTAATATGTGAAGATGAAGCAAGAATAAGAAGAGGGATTGAACGGCTGATATCAGGATTTCAAGGATGGGAAGTGATAGGCACCTTTTCTGACGGAGCACTGTTACTAGAAGCAATGGAAGATCAACCTCTTGAATTGGACGTATTAGTCACAGACGTAAAAATGCCGAATGTCGGCGGGGTGGAATTAATTAAAAAGCTGAATCAGACGCATTCTGTCTTTTCCGTCATCATCAGCGGCTATGAAGATTTTGAAATAGTACAGGAAGCACTGCGGGAAGGAGCTTCAGATTATATATTAAAGCCGATTAACCGAAAAAAGCTGGAAACACGGTTTCACATTATCAGGGAAAAAGTTTCTGCAAGCAGAAAAACGAACCAGCAAAGTGCACAGAATGCTCAGGAAACTAAAGACTTAACTTACACAAAGCAGGTGCAGCTGTTAAATGAAATGATGTTAAAAAGTGAAATGGAGACAGCTGACTTGGAGTGGACAGAATTATTTCCCGCCGGCAAATTTGTTTTACTCAATGCCAGTGTTGATAATTTATCATTCAATAAAAATATATTCACAGACAGCGATTGGAAAACATGGATATTTGCGATAGAAAATATTATCGGAGAAACTTCCCAGCAATTTTCAAATGAAAAACATAAAAATTGCTGGTGGTGGAGGGGAGAAAAATCCAGCTATTGGTTTCTCCTTTGGTTTCCAGAAGAAGAGAAAGATCAGTTTGACCTCACTGCCGGCTTTGCAGAGGTTCTGCAGAGAAATCTTCAGTCTTATACACCGCTGACTTTTTCTATCGCCTTTGAACATTATTTTAATGAGCTGGCTTTACTGCCAAGTATGCGTGAAAAAATCTTATCTCTTATGCAGCTTCGGATCATACGCGGCAGCAACCGTATTTATCATCCAGCCCTGTTAACTGAAATTCATAACGAATCAAAAAACGATACTTCCAAAAATATATATTTAGAAATTCAGAAAATAGTAGTATCGATAGAAAAATTAGAGCTGGAAACTGTAGAAAAGAAACTGAATATTTTATTTAATGAACTTAAAAAGCTGGCCTCGCCGGAAGCAGTGCAAAAATCAATCAGGTTCTACCTTTTTCGTGTGATTGTCTATCTGTTTAAAGATGATAACCGCGGGTATGAATTTCTTTATCCTATCTTCCTGAAGTTAAAAAATACTTCAGATTTTGAACAGCTGAAATCAGATATTATTTCCTGGACAAAGGATGTTATCAACGAAAAACAAAGCGTGGACTTTCATTTAAATCAAATTGATAAAGCGAAATACTGGATACAGCAGAATATTGCTGACAGTATTACGATTTCTAAAATAGCAGAAGAAGTCTATATGAACCCGACTTATTTTTGTGAGGTTTTTAAAAAACAGACAGGTGAAACAGTATTAGATTACGTGACAAGAGTAAGAATAGAAAAAGCGAAGGAGCTTCTTACCCAGACTAACCTGAAAATACAGGAGATTTCTGAACATGTCGGCTATAAGGATGCGAAGTATTTCAGTAAATTATTTCATCAGTATACTGGAGAACTGCCTTCAAAATACCGCAATATTTATCACATTAAGTAAAAGGCTGTCACTTTTGTGGCGGTCTTTTTTATGTTTCCGAAGAACCTCCCCCTTAACAGAAAGATGTCTTATTTAAATGTAAGCGCTTTATCTATAAGATGAAACCAATAGATAAATAATTTTTATATCAAAGGATTATTTACTTAAACAGTAAAATAATTTTTGATATAAAAATATTCTGTTTATAAATTAATATAATCTGGGAGGGAACAATTTTATGAAAAAGACAGCTTGTCTATTATCACTATCCGCTCTATTTATTTTTTCAGCCTGTGGTGACGAGAATGGCGGAGATGCCAATGCAGGGAATAACGCGAATGCAGGAAATAACAGTGGAGCTGAAAATGAAGCAGAAGCAAATAATGAAGCCGAGGCAAACAATGCAGCCGGAAATAATGAGGTGGTCGGAGATGAAGATGCCGACGTGAAAATTGGAATGACAGTGCTGGATCTGGGGAACCCGTTCTTCGTGGAACTGACGAATTCAGTGGAAGAACTGGCAGCGGAAGAAGGATATGCCGTTACAATTAACGACCCGCGGGATGATGTAAACTCGCAGATTGAAGCAATTCAAAACTTTGTTGCCCAGGGAATGGATGCAATTATTGTAACTGCAACAGACCAAAACGCGATCAATGACGCAGTGCAGGAAGCACAGGATGAAGGAATTGCGGTAATTGCCCACACGACAAGACTTGAAAATGCGGATGCCTGGGTCGGCGCTGATGAATATTCTATGGGTCTGGCACTGGGAGAACAGGCTGGCGAATGGATTCTTGAAAATCATGAAGGTGAAGGAGAAGTAGGAATTCTTAACTTTGACCAGATTGAGCAGGTAATTCAGCGTAAAGAAGGAATTATCGATGGTATTCATGAACACGCACCAGATGTAGAGGTAGTTGGAGATCAGCAGGCAGGCGATCCGAATTCGGGGTATGACGTAGCTGAAGGATTTATTCAGGCAAATCCTGATTTACTTGGAATTTTTGGTATTAATGATGGGGGTGCGCTTGGTGCATATAATGCAGCCTCAGCGGCAGGAAAAGAACCCGATAACTTTGCGGTAGGCGGAATTGATGCGGTGCCGGAAGCACTGGAAGCTATTCGGGAAGGCGGGATTTACAAATTTACCGTAGATCAGCAGCCGGGAGTTACGGCACAGACTTTAGTAGAAGTCACCAGCGCGATTTTAAATGGAGAAGACTTTGAAGAAGAAAATGAAATCGATGTGCAGCCTGTGAATGAAACAAATATTGGCGAGTTTGAATAAACCTGAAAGAAAGAGGGGGGAACCTCTCTTTTTCTTTTCACAAGGGGTGTGAATCACGATGGCGGAGCCTATTATAAGCATAAAAAATATCACAAAAGAATATCCTGGAACCATTGCTTTAAAAGATGTAAATGTTGATATTTATCCGGGAGAAGTTCATACGATTGCGGGAGAAAACGGTGCAGGAAAATCGACGTTAATGAAAGTGCTGGCCGGGGCGATTGAGCCGACGAAAGGGGAAGTATTTATTCACGGGGAGCAATTAAAGAACTTTTCCCCTAAAGTATCCTCTGAGAAAGGGATAGGTATCATTTATCAGGAATTTAATCTGGTACCCCATTTAACGGTGGAAGAAAATATCATGCTCGGCAATGAACAGCGTAAAGGCCTGTTTGTAAAAAGGAAAGAGAACTTAGAAATTGCAGAAAAAGTACTCGATAGAATTCAGGTGAGAGTTTCCCCTAAAACGTTAGTAAAAGACTTGGGAGTTGCGGATCAGCAGCTTGTGGAAATAGCGAAAGCAATCTCAAAAGATGTACAGGTGCTCATCATGGATGAACCAACAGCAGCGCTTACTTCAGACGAAGTGCGTTCTCTTTTTCAACTGATGAATGAACTGCGTGACAAAAATGTCGCCATTATTTATATTTCTCATAAATTTGACGAAATGTTCGAGATTTCAGATAAGGTAACAGTGCTTCGGGACGGTGTGTACATTGGGACGGAAAATATTGAGGACCTGGATGAAAATAAGTTAGTGAAGATGATGGTAGGACGGGAACTGCAGAGATCTCAGCGGGAATCTGCAGTACAGGAAACCACTATCATGGAAGTCAGAGACCTATCCTCCTCTGCTGGAATTGCAGATATTTCTTTCGATCTGCATAAAGGTGAGATTCTCGGAATAGCCGGGCTGCTTGGATCAGGCAGAACTGAACTGGCGAAAACTATTTTCGGCGTCCACAGCATAGAAAAAGGAACGATCAAAATAAAGGACGTTACCCATTCTAATATAAAGTCACCGGAGCATGCTTATTCACTGGGAATCGGTTTAATACCGGAAGATCGAAAACATGAAGGGCTGGTGCTGGATCATTCCTGTGAAGACAATATCAACCTGCCTTCGGTAAAACAGTACAGCAAAGGGTTATTTATTAACCGAGGGAAAGAGAAAGAAATAGTTTCAAAATACGGAGTAGAACTGAAAATTAAATATCATTCCGGTCAGCTGGGCGGAGAATTAAGCGGCGGAAATCAGCAGAAACTGGTAGTGGCAAAAACACTCGCCACAGATGCAGATATTCTAATCTTTGATGAACCGACCCGTGGAGTGGATATTGGAGCCAAACAGGAAATTTACAACTTGATGAACGGATTACTTAAGAAAGGGAAATCCATTATAATGATTTCCTCGGAAATGGAAGAGGTTATTAATATGTCAGACAGGATTATGGTAATGATGGAAGGGAAATCTGCAGGAATTCTTCAAAAAGAAGAAGCGACACAGGAGAGAATTTTTGAACTTGCTACAGGCATAGCAAATAGAGAGGAGGCACATTCATGAGTGTCAGCAGTCAAACCGTAGAAAAAACACAGGAGAAAAAAGGATTTCAGGTTAAATTTAATCAGGAAGTTATTTTACTGTTGGTGCTGGTAGGCATCGTCGCATTCTTTGCCATTATGTCAGATGCATTTCTTACAACAAACAATATGGTGAATATTATTCGGCAGATAGCAATGCTCGGTATTATTGCAGCCGGGATGACTATGGTGCTTCTTATTGGAGGAATCGATCTTTCCGTAGCTTCGAACGTCGCTTTTACAAGTGTACTCATGGGATTGTTGATGTCGACAGGCGTAGATCCTGTGCTTGCGATTATTATCGGTATCCTCGGGGGGGTGGCAGTCGGTGCGTTAAACGGCTTAATAATAACGAAAGTAGGGATACCCGCTTTAATTACGACGCTCGGTATGCTGACCATTATCAGAGGGGTCTCTTTTGTCACCACGGGAGGGTATCCGGTATTTGGATTCCCTGATGGAGTGAGATGGTTCGGTACAGGGTATGTGCTAGGGATTCCCGTACCAGCGATCATTATGATGGTAGTATTTGGAGCAGTATATGTTCTTTTGTATAAAACTTATTTAGGCAGACACATTTATGCATTAGGCGGGAATCAGGAAGCTGCCAGACTCTCCGGTATCAACACGAAAAAAATACAGATGATGGTGTATATGATTTCCGGTTTTTGTTCCTCTATTGCAGGACTTATTCTGCTGGGGAGATTAAATTCCGGGCAGCCGAACGCACTCCAGGGATTTGAACTGGAAGTCGTCACCGCGGTAGTGCTGGGCGGAGTCAGTATTTTTGGAGGACAGGGAAGGCTGATCGGCGTATTTTTAGGCGTAGTCATTCTTGGAGTATTATCCAATGGTCTCGTTATCCTGAACGTAGGAGAATTTTTCCAAATGGTGATTTCAGGAACAGTACTATTAGTGGCAGTCGGAATTGACAGAGTTTATAACCGTAAGAAAAAATAATTTAAAGCTGATTCCAGTGAATATTAGTCTGTGCAGGCTGCCAAAATATTTGCAGGAAAATGATATTACGCTGTTTAAATTACGCACCGGTTCGGAGGTAAAATATGTTTAGCAGAAAGTATGATTTATGGACCAAAGAAGAATACACCTACCCAGTGACAGGTCAATTCATACCGAACATTGTCTCTTATATTCATGAGGAAAATGAAGAGAGCAGGCCGGCAGTAATCGTTGTTCCCGGCGGGGGATACAGGGTAGTATCTCCCACAGAAGGGGAACTGGTGGCAAAAGACTTTTATCATAAAGGTTTTAATACGTTTGTACTGACCTATACTACAAATCTGTTATTTGAAAGTCCATTAAAGATGCAGCCTTTAATGGACTTGTCTAATGCTGTTATGTTTTTGCGTAAGCACGCTGAAGAATTAAGGGTAATTCCAGATAAAATATCCATATGCGGCTTTTCTGCAGGTGGACATCTGAGTGGAAGTCTTGCGGTTCATTTTGACAATGAGGATGTAAAGTTGAAAGAAAAATATGGCGGGATAGATAACCGGCCCAATGCAGTTATCCTTTCATACCCTGTAATTACTTCCGGTGATTATGCACATCAAGATTCATTTAAAGCATTGTTAGGTGCAAACCCTTCCCAGGAAGAATTATCGTTTATGTCGTTGGAAAAACAAGGGAAAGATAATACACCGCCAATCTTTATCTGGCATACAGCTGCAGATGAACTTGTGCCTGTAGAGAACAGTTATTTGTTTGCGGAAGCCTGCAGAAGTAAAGGAGTAAAGCTTGAACATCACGTGTTTGGAAATGGAAAACACGGCCTGTCACTTGCTAATGAAGCATGGATTAAAGGGGAATGGGCATACAAGGAGCATGGGCAGTATACGATTACGCAGATGCTTGAAACATTGGAACACCACGTAGAAAAAAGGATTGAATTACCCTCGCCTTATTCGCACTTTAATCACCTCCCTGAAGGAAGAAAAGAAGTTAAACAAACAATTCTAGCGGATATGAAAGCTTCGATGCCTGCCACAGAACCAGATGAAGGGATCGCGGTTTGGCCCGAACTTGCTCATCATTGGCTGAAAAAAAATTTAAATTTATAAACCAATTTTAAAAATTAGCCAGACTCCCCAACGGTTTTCTCAAGCCTTCTCTCCCGATGACAGTGCTGTCATCGTCTCCCTGAGATAATAAAGGTACAAACCGAAGGGAGATGTTGTTTATGAAAAATTGGTCAACGTTATTTGTACGTCACGGGTTTACAGTAGAGGAAATTAGTCATCAGTCATTTAACTGCGCGCAGGAAGGTAAAGGAAACATGTCTTTTTTACTGGAGACACTCGATATATTGGAAGTCAGCTATCAATATGATAATGATATTCTTATCATTCACAGTAAGCCGGCAGCGGAGAAAGATTTTATTCATGCAGTGGATTTCAGAGGGCGGGGCGTAACCGGTCAAGTAGCATTCTGGAAAAAAACACATCAGGTGAAATTAAAGTCACTTGATACGTATATCTGCGGAGTTATCCGTCAGCTTTACCGGCTTGGTCTTTGTACGGACTTAAGCTGCGATGGAAATGGCAGACGCTCAGCAATTGTGAGCTTTCGAAAGAAAGAAAATGAAGCATTAGCAGAAAAAATCTTTCTTGCTGCAGGGATTAGGGAGGTTCAACACCACAGGTTATATCTTCAACTTCGTATTAACGATCGAAAGGAATTACTAGAAGCAGCCGAGCGAATGAGTGCTATCCAAAAAGATTGGCTCACACAGGATGCAGAATACATGAAGAAAATGCTGTTTTTAACAGAGCTGGAAACACTGCTGCAAATTAATGGAGAAAGCGGTAACGAAGCAGAAATTCGTTCTTACGTTGCAGCGAAGCTGGCTCCCTTTGTGGACCATCAGACAGTAGATGCGAAAGGAAATATTCTGGCACAGAAAACATTTGGGAGTGGCAGGGGCCCGACAATACTTCTGAACGCGCATCTTGATACCGTGTATTCCATTGTACCGGGAAGGGAAATTGTGAAAGAAGGAAACATCTGGTTCAGCAGTGAAGGAATTCTCGGTGCCGATGACCGTGCCGGGGTGGCGGTTGTGCTGGAAACAGCACGGAGACTGCAAAAAAGCCGCTTTAACGGGAAAGTAAAATTCATCTTCACGGTGGAAGAAGAAATCGGACTGCAGGGTTCTAAGAAAGTAGATGAATTTTATCTCAAGGATGTGGATGCAGCAATCGTGGTAGACCGTAGAGGTACCGGCGACATCGTTACCTCTCATGGTGGACACTTTCAATTCTGTGATGAATTATATGGAGATTTTCTCCGCAAAACAGCAATGAAGCATGGACTGGAAGGATGGCAGACGGTTGCTGGCGGAAGCAGTGACACAAAGATCTGGGCGGAGCAGGGCATCCAGAGCGTGAACCTTTCTGCCGGTTACTGGAACGAGCATACAGAGGAAGAGAAGCTGGATACAGAAGCATGTTACGGAACGGTGAAGCTGATTGAGAGAGTATTTAAAGAAGGGCAAGAACTGCAAAGGGCTTTGGTGCAGATCAGACGGGGAAGAAGACACTTGCATAATAATAGAAAACAGACAAGCTGATATTAATATGAAAAACCTGGATTTGACTGTTCAAATCCAGGTTTTCCATATATTTTTCAAGCTGATTTTACAAATCCAATCCAGTTAATAAATATATGCTGTGCTAATGAAAGAATTATCCACACCGAATTTGTTGCTGCGTTCTTTTCTTCACAAAATATTAAAGCTCAGCTGAAGCTTCGCGAACGTATGAAGAAAGCAGTTCGGAATCAAGCGTATCTTCTCTGCGAACCTTTAAGGTTTTTCTTTCCGGAGGGCCATTAAACATGTCTTCCGGGAGCGTTAATGCGCCAGTGTGGAATATGGTAAAATTGACTGCTGTTTTAGAAGGGGAGATAACGGCAGCATATTTTCCGTTTTTTAAAAAATGCGGTTTATTATACTGCATTCTTTCCTGCACCCCTGGTATTGCCTGGTGCACAATTTCACGGAGGTCAGCGGCGGTTATTTTCTGCCAGGGTTCTTTTAAATTATCAATGAAATAAGTGATTTCCTGGTTCATATTTTTCAGCTCCTTCTTATTATGCTGTGGAAGATTCTCCTGCATATATAAGCAATCTTATTAAAAGCTGTGTTCAAATTTCTCGGTTCCGTGCAAAAATCCCGGAAAACTCATAGTGAAGCATTCGATGGTTTATCGGACTTTTTCTAAGGAGCGGGATCTTTGCTGCACTCCTTTGCCCGATTTTGTAACAAGGTTTTTTCACGTTCGTTCTGGGTTAATAAAGCAGCACGTTCAAATTCAAGACGGGCTTCTTTATTTCTCCCCAGTTTTACCAGAAGATCGCCCCTGACACTCGGCAGGAGGTGATAATTTTTTAGAGATGGATGCGTGGATAACTCGTCTAACATCTGCATGCCGACAGCGGGCCCAAATGCCATAGAAATTGCTACTGCTCTATTAAGTTCCACAATGGGTGAAGGGAGGAGGGTGAAAAGGGCCTCGTACAGGGCGGCGATCCTTGTCCAGTCTGTTTCTTGTACGGAAGGTGCGAGAGCATGGCAGGCAGAGATCGAAGCCTGCAGTGCATACGGACCAGGCGTTCCACCCAGTTTCCTGCTTCGCTCAAGCGCTGCTGTGCCTCGTCGAATCAATAATTGATCCCATTGGCTTCTTTTTTGATCCGTGAGAAGAATCGGTTCTCCGTTTTTATTTACTCGCGTGTGAACCCTTGAAAATTGAAATTCCATTAAGGAAACAAGACCATGCACTTCAGGTTCCTCAGGTGCAATTTCTGCTAATACACGTCCCAGCCTGAGAGCTTCTCTGCAAAGGAGAGGGCGAGTCCATTGACTGCCTGAAGTTGCTGTATAACCTTCATTAAACATCAGGTAAATCACTTCAAGTACGCTGGATAATCGAGGCTTGAGTTCTTCTCCAGCAGGAATTTCAAAGGGGACTTTCTTTTCTTTTAACGTTTTTTTCGCACGGACAATTCTTTGTGCAATGGTAGCTTCTGCAGTAAGAAAGGACCGTGCAATTTCTTTTGTAGTAAGCCCGCATAAGAGACGCAGTGTCATAGCAGCGCTTGCATCCTGTGATAAAGCTGGATGGCAGGTCATAAAAATCAGGCGGAGGAGATCGTCACCAATCTCCTCTGAAAAACTTTCCTCCGTAAATAAAGCTGTATTTTCAGCAAGTGCTGCATACTTTTGATCCTGTACTTTATTTCTTCGTAACAGGTCTATTGCACGATGTTTCGCTGTGGTCATCAGCCAGGCGCCGGGGTTTTCAGGCATACCCGTCTGCTCCCATTTCTCAAGGGCGGTGACCAATGCATCCTGTGCGATATCTTCCGCAAGACTTACATCCTTTACTATGTGCGTAAGCCTTGCTATAAGCTTGGGCGACTCCATCTTCCAAATCGCTTCAATCGTCCGGTGTATCTGAGGCAGGCTCATCGGTCTTTTAATTCTTCTCGAAGCGCAGCTTCTTTTTCCAGTAAGTCAGGATGATCTGTCAGGTCTTCCGGTTCAAATACCTGCCTAAGTTCAATTTGCCCTTGTCCCGCTCCATGCGGATCTGGCATCCGCATTGCCCATTCCACAGCTTCTTCTCTGGAGGAAACTTCGATCAGCGTATAGCCTGCAATCAATTCTTTCGTCTCCGTAAATGGCCCGTCCACAACTGTCGGCTTGCCATTCGGTTCCGGATAGGAAATCCTGATGCTGTTCTTCGTAGGCTGAAGCCCGTCCCCAGCCAGCAGAACACCTGCTTTCACCAGCTCCTCATTATATTTCTGCATCGCTTCAATAAGTTCCGGACTAGGCAGCTTTCCAGCTTCAGAATCTGTGGTGGCTTTGACAATCATCATAAATCTCATAACATTTTGCCTCCTTTTTGTAATAAAGATTTTTAGCAGTATTGAAAAAGGGCTGATTGACACTCACTTTGCAGAAACAGCTTTATTCGGTATCAACTGGATGATTTTTTATATGAATGATTTGTCAAAAAGAAGGCAGTAAGTTCTGGAGATATCTTTTTAATATTAAGTTTCTTCGTATGACCGAGTCCCTTTTTAGTTAAAAGCACAGCATTTGGAAGTACCTCTGCTAATACCTGGGCACTGTGGCGTAATGAAGCTGGACTTTCTGTTCCTTCAATGACAAGTGTTGGCACCTGCACGCTGTGCTGCCAGGAAGCTGGCAAGTTCTTCCCGTTCATATACCCGTCAAGAATCGCCGCATCGTATGGAAGGGTGTGAGCCACGGCCATTAACTTAGGCCACACTCCCGGGATTACCCGCATCATACCAACTACAAAAGAAGGAGCCCCCATGCCCCAGGTCATAAAGTACCTAATAGCTCCGCTCCTGTCATTCCTGGAAATTAAGCGGGTAACGTGCGCTGTAAAGTCTGCTGGAGGCTTACGATCCTTGTCCTTTACTACAAAAGGAGGTTCGTGCAGTGCCAGCTTAGAAATTTTTGTTCCTTTCTCTATGGCCCTTAAAGCAAGAGCAGCCCCGGAAGATAACCCCCATACATAAGCAGTTCCGCCAGCTTCTTCAATCAGTGCCTGGAGATCTTCTATTTCCCGGCCAACATGATAAGGCGGCGTATCACCACTATTTCCCCGGCCACGTCGATCATAGTTGTATACCGTAAAATACTCCGCCAGGAGGTTTGCTAATTCGGCTTGCTGAGGGAATTTGCGGTAACTGAATGCGTCTCCAATCAAAATAAGCGCAGGTCCCTGACCAGTTTTGTCAAAAGCAATTTTCGTAGCATCCTTTGATATTACCGTCTCCATACTTTTCCTCCTCTTATTAATAAAATTTTTAATAATAAGGCTGTAAGGTAGACAAAATTTATATGCCTCTATTAGTACGACGAAAATCATTTTAAAAGATCGACATAATTCAAAAAATAATTGAATAAATTTCTGGCATCTTATCACTAACGAGCAGCACCGTCGGTAATTCTTACCATCTATATACACCACAGACATAAGAAATTCCTCTATTAATTTTAAAAACTTATTAAATTAATAGCAGTTATACTTTAAGGTGTGGAATTTTAAAATTAGCAGTAAATGAAAATCTGGTATTAAAATATATCTCTTCAAATGTTGTTGCAGCAGGTGTTCTTTGTTGAGTGAGTAAGTATATTAAAGAATACGATAAAATCAGGTTAAAAAATTTCGAGATCATTATATAAAAAAGACAGTGTTTTTGATAGGATAACTTAATCGCAATACTTTTTACGTCTTAAATCACCCCAATCCACAACCACAAATAACCCCCACATCGGTGAGGGTTATGTATATAAAATGAGTTTTATGCCTGTCTTAATGTAAGAAAAGAAAACCCGCTTTCAGGTAACAAATTCTCTGCATTAGGAAGGAGATTCCACGAATTGTTTGGCTTCTTTATTGGAGCGGACGTTTCCTTTATAAATAAAATAAATAGCAAGCGCCATAAAAACCATCGCAAACAAGCGGCTCGTATCCAGTGGAATCACCAGGCTGTTAAACCAGCCAAAATGATCGATGATCATGCCAATGGCAAGCTGCCCGGTAATGACAGTAATATTCGTAGCGATCACCCCGATTTTCGGTACAGCAATCACGATAAAAAGTACGAACAGCACCCCGAGAAATACAGCACTCAGCTGCCAATTAGGCACTTCCACAATAGCTGAAAGATTTCCCTGTCCCCAGAAAAGAATAAGAATGGCAAGAAACATGGTTCCGGTTAAAAAGGTTAACAGTGTTGTTTCAATCGTGCCGGCTTTTCGGCTGAATGTACCATTAATAGCGGATTGTGTGCTTAATGTCAGGCCGCCTATTAACGTAAAAAGAATCATTAATATCCCCATTTTGACCTCCTAATATACTAAGATAAGTGCTATTATCATTGAAATTACAGCAAATACCTTTTCTTTATTAATTTTGGCGCCGATGCTTCCCAGCCACCCGTAATGTTCAATAATCATACTCATAATTAATTGGCCGATAATGACCGATACCATACTGAGTCCCACGCCAACAAATGGCACACTGACTACGATAGAGGTTAAATAAACAACTCCCAGCATCCCGCCAAGGAGCGTCCATTTAGGTGCTTCTAACGTATAGGAAAGCCTTCCTTTCCCAAAAAAGATCCACAATAAAGTGAGAATAATGGAACCAACAAAGAAGTTATAAAAACTTGTTTCAAGTTTTCCTATGGTATTTCCTAATTCTGCATAGATCGCTCCTTCAAAACTAAGTGCGGCCCCAGCGAGTACAGCTAATAAATAAGCGAGATAACGCATAAAATATTCCCTCCATTTTCTTATATATAAATATCTAGAAAATTCGATATATATCTTCAAACAAAAAGGAAATCATCAGAAATCAGATTTCCTCTCTTAAATAATCAGCAAACTGACGAATCGTTTCTTCATTTCTGCGGTAGTAGGTCCACTGACCGTATCTGACAGATTCAAGAAGGCCAGCTCGCTGCATCAAATGTAAATAGTGAGAGACCGTAGATTGAGAAGCTCCGGCTTTTTCCTGAATATCTCCTACGCATACTCCTCCTTGACGGTTGACCTCCTTCGGCAGATGCGCACCCTGTTTGGGAAAATGCTTCTCCGGTTCTTTCAGCCATTGCAGAATGTTGAGGCGGGTTTCATTTGACAGTGCTTTAAATATATCGATAGGTTCCATGCACACATTATATATCGTATTTTTTCGATATGTCAATGTTAAGAGTCATAGATATACTTTTTAAACAATTTAAAGATATTCTTAAAGTAAGATCAGTAGAAAAAACACGGAATTAAATATTGAAAATCATTAAATTAATATTTTTAGAGTGAAATATAAATACAGGGAAGAGATAAGCTGGATAATGTATCCTTTTATCTCTTCCCTGCTATTATTTGTATGAAGAAAAAGCATTTAGTTCACTCAACAGCTGCTCATTCATTCTTTTTATTAATTCTGCTCATTTTTTCTCTGTCCTGCAGGATAGAAGGAAATAGAAGAGAGGGCAGCCGCATGATTTTTTCCTGGAAACCTAGCATTTAAATAACTCTTACTCCAGATTCGCATGCTTTCCGTACATTTTATTTGTATCCAACCCTTTTTTCTCCATAAATCTTAAGATTACTGCATCATAAAACAGCAGCAGGGTCTGCTCATACAGGGAGCCCATAGGCTGGATCGTGTGATAATCACTATTTGTCCGGTCTTTGGATGCTCCGGGCAGCTTTACAGTAAAATCAGCAAGCTTACCGATCGTGGAGTCCGGTACCAAGGTAACCGCGGCAATAGTGCCGCCAATCTCCCTGGCTTTTTCCGCAATGGTAACCAGTCCCTTTGTTTCTCCGGAGCCGGACCCAATAATTAACAAATCATGTTTTTCAAATGTCGGGGTTACCGTTTCTCCGAGTACATAGGCATCGATCCCTATATGCATCATTCTCATCACAAAGGATTTTGCCATAAATCCTGACCTGCCGGCACCAGCTACAAAAACTTTTTTTGACGCAAGAATGTGGCCTGCCAGCTTTTCCGCTTCTTCCTCTGAGATGAGATCTGCGGAATGATGCAGCTCTTTGATGATTTCTTGTAAAAATTCAGTAGTTTTCATGGAATTACCCTTGCTGGATCATTTCCTGCATTTTCGCTGCAGTTCCTTTTTTATCTTCCTGATTCGCGATACCGCCGCCGACGATTACCAGATCAGGCTGCGCCTTGACCACTTCCTGCAGCGTATCCAGCTTAATGCCGCCGGCAACCGCAGTTTTTGCATTTTTCACTACGCGTTTGATTGTCTGCAGATCTTCGAAAGAGTTTTTGCCGACAGCTTGCAGATCATAGCCCGTGTGAACACAGATGTAGTCTACACCGAGTGCATCCAGTTCTTTTGCACGTGTTTCAATATCTTTCACCGCGATCAGGTCCACAAGAATTTCTTTCCCCTGCTTCTTCGCTTCTTCCACGGCACCTTTGATGGACTCATCTTCCGCCACACCAAGAATTGTCACGATGTCCGCATTTGCTTCGGAAGCTTTCTGCACTTCATATGCAGCAGCATCCATTGTTTTTAAATCTGCCAGTACTTCCAGGCCGGGGAAAGCTTCTTTTATTTCTTTTACCGCCCGAAGCCCTTCAATTTTAATAATCGGCGTGCCGATTTCTACGATATCAATGTATTCTTCCACTTCTTTTACTACTTCTTTTGCTTCTGGAATATTCACAAGGTCTAACGCTAATTGTAATTTCATTGGTTGAATTCCTCCTGTTGTTTTCTTGGATAAAATATTAACTTGCCTTCAGTACGACTTTTATCAGCGAAGGCTCGTCCTTATCTATATTAGAGGCAGTACTTAATATATGTAAGTAGGTACTTTTTTCTGATATAGTATCTTCAAACAGACTAATGCAGGGAGAGAAGGACGGAATGATCACTACACAAAAAAGAATATATCCTGAAAAAGAATTAACCTTGTCTATGCTGGAGGGAAAGTGGAAACTCACGTTGTTATGTCACCTTGGTTTACAGGGGACAAAGCGGTTTGGCGAACTGAAGCAGTTAACCCCTGACATCAGGCAGCAGATGTTAACGAGCCAGCTCAGAGAACTGGAAGAAGCCGGACTCGTGCATAGAAAAGTATACCGGGTGGCACCTCCGAAAGTAGAGTATTCCCTGACCGAGCAGGGGAAAAGCTTACTTCCTCTGCTGGATATGTTGTATGAGTGGGGAAAAGGCCATGTAGCACATATGGAAAATAAAGATATCGGCATGTATTCTGAGAAGAGACTTGCACTTTCTGCTATAGAGGGGAAATGGAAGCTGATTATTTTATGCCATCTGGGCTTAAAGGGAACCAAGCGGTTTGGTGAGCTGAGAAAACTGATTCCTGATATAACTAAGAAAATGCTGACGACGCAGCTGCGGGAATTTGAAAACAATGGCCTCGTGCACCGGGAAGTATATCCGGTTATTCCTCCGAAAGTAGAGTATTCCCTGACCGATCAGGGGAAAAGTTTATTTCCTATTCTGGAAGCTTTGGAGGATTGGGGCCGGAAATATATGGAGCAGCGCTGAGGAATACGATAAGGGGAGCAATCTTTTAGAAAGCAGTCTTTGGATGATAAATTCGGGGGATGTTTTTCAATGAAATACACAGCCTGTAAATCACTGAAAAGCGGAAAGGGAAAAAGACCGTTTGATGGTTTACTCTTGCGTATACAAAGGTATGAGCTTTAGTAGCTTGTTTTAACTGCAGGGGGTGCGCAATGAGAATTCCAGGAGTAGTACTCGTTATGGTCGCAGCTGTGTGCTGGGGCTTAAGCGGAGGCATTGGAGACATATTAATGGGAAGAGGCTGGGACCCGATTGTGATCTCCTTTTACAGGGGAGCAGTTGGTTTTCTCTGTTTCCTTGTATGGTTTTTGATGCATGCGAAACAAAATTCGATCCGGTCCAAAAGCTTTTACATATGGTCCATTCTGGCAGGCGCAGGAGTTGCGGGGAATTTCACTTTCTATTTTATTGGAATTGAAGCAGCAAGCGTGGCGATTGCTGCGACGTTAATGTACACCGCACCTGTCTTCGTTCTCTTCATCTCCTTTCTATTTCGGCTGGAACGTTCCAGCTGGTTTAAGTGGGGCTGTATTGCCGGCGTGCTGATAGGAATCGTTTTACTTACAGGTGCTTATAATACAGAAGAAATTTCTGTAAGTCTGCTTGGGACAGCGGCAGGACTTGCGGCCGGTCTCTGTTATGCATTATTTATCTTCGGCTTTAAAAATGCCTCCGCTGCAGGAAAGCCGCAGGCATCTTTAACGACCGCCTTTTTTGTATTCTGTATCATCCTGTTTCTGTTTATGGACGCAGGGGAGGCTGCCGCGGTGTGGACGTCTCCAGATATCGGCTGGTTCCTGCTGCTGGGACTTGTCGGAGCAGGAATTTCCTTCATCTTTTACGTCATCGGTATCCGGAGAACGGCACCGACTACTGCTTCCATGGTAGCAATGGTCGAGCCGGTGACTGCTTCCTTATTCGGCGTAGTGCTGCTCGGGGACCACTTAACGATGATTCAATTAATGGGTATGGGAATTCTTTTATTTACTGTGACACTGCTGAGTGTGAAGCAGTCGGGATAGACAGTACAATGGAGAGCATCTATATTAAAGAAACTGGCTGCCTTTTTCGAATAGGCTAGATTTAAAAAGCCTCGTTGTTTTGCTAATAGTGTGAGAAAAAGAAAGAGTGTGCCTGCGGGTGCATTCTTTTTCTATTCAACTAAAAGTCTCCGCTGTGAAAAAAATTTGCTTAAAAGTAAAATACAGTTAAAATAAATACTGTGATTTCCAAAATTTGTTTAAAAATTACTTGTAAAAGAACAGGAGGAACTATATGAAATTAAATACACACGCAGCAGGTGAAGGAGAGCCGCTGCTTCTGCTTCACTCCGGCGGTATGACCGGGGATACAGAATATGAAGAACAAAGTGAATATTTTTCTTCCAGGGGTTATAAAGTTATCAGGCCTGACTTAAGAGGGCATGGTAAGTCCGCTGGAGAAATTGATCATTACTTCAGTCGAACCGTGGAGGATTTAAAAGATACGCTGAATGCGCTGGGAATTGAAAAATGTCATGTGGCAGGTGGTTCGATCGGAGGTGTGGCAGCTCTATTATTTGCGAAAGCTTATTCTTCCCGAGTGAAGTCTGTCGTTTTTTCAGGAATATTTTCCTCAAAACCGGATAATTGGGAGAATCTGCTGCAGGAAGAGAACGAAAGTTATGAACAGCTGTTCCAAAACGAAGAAGCTGTAACTTATCTGAACAAAATTCATGGAAGCAACGACTGGAAAACACTGCTTCGCTCCTTTAATGACGAAGATTTTTATCCGTTTGATCAGCTTAAAGAAGCTGCGTTAATTGATTTACCTGCTTTATGCCTGACAGGGGAAGAGCAGGAGCTTGAAGTTTCATCAGCAGTTGCTTTTAAACAATTAAATCCTCATATCCGCATCTCAGTAATACCATTTGCAGGACATTTAGTACATAGAGATCAGCCGGATTTATATTCACGGATGCTCGAGTATTTTTTGGTTCACTCGAGAAATAAGACCTGATAACACTAATAAAACTGCCTCACGCATTTATACGTGAGGCAGTTTTTTAGCGTTGCTTATTCTACAGAAGCAGCAATCTTATTTAATGAAGCAAGTACTGTCTGCTTATCCCCGCCGCAGTAGTAGGCTGCGAGCAGTTCATAGCTTGTGCGCAGGTCAATTAAGTAGCAGTCATGCGTGCCTGTGTCGTACACGAAATGAGTAACTTCGTCTCCTTTAGCCCCGTCCAGCACCTTGTACTGTTCCAGGTCGAATAATTCACGCATACCATCCTGTGCTAATTCCATAAACTCTTCTCTTGAAATCTTTTTTAATGCTACGAATTCTATTTTTGTACTCATTCTGCAGCCTCCAATATAGTATTATATTTACTCCCGCTTATTTTAGCACTTTCGAAAGTTATATAAAAATATTGGGTATTATATTTCAAATATAACCTTTGTATCTATTTTCACTCAAAATATTATGAGCTGTTTTCCCGCTATTACTTACTATATTAGGATCTGCACCGGCATCTAATAATCGCTCAATTACCCTTAAATGGTTGTTTATAGATGCTGCGTATAAAGGAGTAGTTTTGTTTTTACTTTGAATGTTCAAGTTCGCCCCGTTTAAAATTAAAAGATCTACTATTTCATCGTGGCCTCGAGCAGCTGCCATTTGTAAGAGACTGACACCTCCTTTGTTTGTCCTATTTACATCAGCCTCTGGAAGAGACAATATATTTTTTACTTTTTCTACATCCGATTCTTGTACAGCAAATATAAGATCATTAATATCAAAACTTTTTAGTGGTGTTAAATGCTTGGTCCTATCTTTTGGAAGGCCCCGTTGTTTTACTTCATATCTCTTATTGTGTTCTATGATCATATCTTTTATTTTAAGAGCATTATCCATAACCTGAAATGTTGCTTTTACGTAATATGTAACGCTGTTTTCAAACAAAACTTTAGCTTGATCTCTAGGTATTTGTATATACCAGTCATTTTTATTAAGATCCAGTGAGTCTGCGAATTGAAAGGTCCGAATAGTACATGGAAAAATTTCATTCTCAATATCATATAAATCTTTTTTTAATTCTAATAAGCCTATTTGAATAGGAGGAATTTTTTTGACTCTATTTCGAAAATCTAAATCCTGCTCAAAAGGGGGTTTAGTAAAATTTATTGGAAAAACTTGAATTACATCTTTAATATTGTTAGTAATATGCATTTCATTAAAATTAATTTGAAGTGTTTCCTTGTTATCTGTAGATAATTTACTTAGTAAAGTAAACCTTTGTTCGCTTTCAAAATTTTTAATAGATGAATCATTAATATAAGCATAGAAAATATCAAAGTTAATATTAATAAAGGAATAGTCTTTATTAACTTCCGCATAAAAAAGAACTACTTTATCTTCATTACTTAAAAACATTTTTGAAAAATCTATAAATGCTGTTCCTATTGGGAGGGGATCCATTAATTCAATCCTGTTTTTATATTCCACAATTGTTTCAAAAACGTCCCTTTCATATATTTCTTTAACTTTTTGCTTTTTCTTCTCAGCTTCTTCCACTTTTAAATAAAAAGGATCATAGAACTTCGTGGAAAAGTCTATAAAATTTTCCTTGTGATTTTCTTCAATTATTTTATTTTTTTCATTAACTTTAGTCTTAGCTTTTAATAAGTATTCCTGCAGAATAACTTTTTCTTTCATCGGGAGAGCATCTAGATCGCTTAAGTATTCTCTCTGACCATATGTTGCAACAAACCAGGAAATTAAGCGAAATAAGGAATTGAAAATTCTTTGTGCTTCTGTCATATTACTGTAATTATTGTGAGCAGCTTCATTGCCTTTTTTCCTAATTTCCAATAATAAGTCTTTAAATTCATGTGGAAGTATTTCTTTATCCACCAGCATAAAAATTATTTTGTTAAAACCAATAATTTTAAAATCAATTTTCAGGTTTTCATAGTTTGCTATTTTTTTAATAAGTACTTCTTCTAATTGTCTTAGCTTTATCATAGATATATTAGGACTTTTGAAAAGATTATCTTCTATGTCTATAGTTATACTATATAAATCAATCCATTCTTTTTTTAAAAAAGTGTATAAAAACATTATTAATCCCCCTGCAACTGAAAATTTTCAAATACTGTTGAACAATGAAATATTAATTGCTCATAGATTATATTGTTTAAATTTCAAAGAAAATGGTTACAAATTATGCTAATATAATTTCGGATTTTGATTGCTGCATTTCAAAGTAGTAATTAGGGAAATATTTATATAAATAGTTCTTCACCACTAAGTGTAATTGACAGGCAGGTCAATTATTTATCGCAACGCAGAAGTCAGCTATAAGTAGCATGTAGAGACCTACGTTGCAAACGGAGCTTTCCGACCTGTTTTCAGCTAACTGAGGCGAAAAATTCCTAGTCTCAGTGGATCTTCCAACTGCGCTGAAATCCTCTGGGAGTCTCCGTCCTGCACTGCGTTCTTATCTTTCTATTTTGGGTCCACTACATATTATGGTGAAGAACCAAATAAATTCAAATGATTATGTCTATTTTACTATAAAACTTTATTCAGAACTTGATTTCAATCGAATATATTACCTCAATTTTTAGTTAAAAAGAATTTGAGTAATCTTCATAAGTCATATCTGTACTTTTATTTCCGAGTTGCATAAATAATTTCACGGTAAACGAAATATAGGGGCTCGCCTTCAGCTATTTTCAGATTCCGCTTATTTCCGCTGGAGGTACGTACATCTGCTTTAATCAATCATTTAATATCCTGAAGTTTTTCAAGATTTATTAAGAATGATTTGTATAAACTTAATAAGCTTTACAAAATGAATTCATATTTTAGATATTATAGACTGTTTGATTTTTCGTGCTTGTTTTGATATTAAAAACCATTATCAAGGGGGAGTCCATATGCCGCAGAAAACAGAGAAGGGACAGTCAGCGCTTGTAGAAAGCTACGTCCATTCCCCGGAAAAACAGCAGCAGTTATACAAACGTACATTAATCATCGTAGTCATCTCGCAGATTTTCGGTGGCGCCGGTCTCGCTGCCGGCATCACGGTGGGCGCGTTGTTAGCGCAGGACATGATGGGAGCGGACAGCGTGACGGGTATTCCTACGGCGCTGTTTACCCTCGGTTCTGCAGGAGCTGCCTTTTTAGTGGGAAGGTTTTCGCAGAAATTCGGGCGCCGCACCGGGCTGACGCTAGGATTTTCTGCCGGAGGAATCGGGGCAGGCGGGGTTGTTCTCGCTGCCGTGATCCAAAGTGTGCCGCTTTTGTTTATTTCCTTGGTTATCTATGGCGCGGGAACTGCGACCAATCTCCAGGCAAGATATGCTGGAACAGACCTCGCAAATTCCAGCCAGCGGGGGAAAGCAGTTAGTATTGCGCTCGTATCCACGACGCTAGGAGCCGTCGCCGGACCGAATCTGGTGGGAGTGCTGGGAGAATTCGCTTTATCTTTAGGAATTCCTGCACTGGCAGGGCCCTTTCTGTTAGCCGGCGCAGCATATCTGCTCGCGGGAATGATAATTTTTCTTTTACTTCGACCGGATCCTTTTATGATCGCAAAAGCACTTGCAGCCTATGAGGCGGAAATCAATCCGCTCAGTGAAGAAGAAAATGCAAAGCTGCTTACGGTTAATAAAAGGGGAGTGTTCGCAGGAGGAGCCATCATGGTGCTGACACAATTTATAATGATGGCGATTATGACAATGACGCCAATACATATGGGGCATTATGCACACGGGTTGAATGCAGTAGGAATGGTAATCGGCATTCATATAGGCGCGATGTTTCTTCCATCGTTAGTTACAGGCTACCTGGTAGATAAAGTGGGGCGGGTGGTGATGGCCGTCGCTTCCGCTGTAACGCTGCTTGCTTCCGGCATTCTTGCCGCCGCAGGACCGGCAGATTCCCTGGCGGTACTAATTACCGCACTGGCACTGCTCGGACTCGGGTGGAACTTCGGATTAATCAGCGGGACAGCCATTCTGATAGATGCGACCTCTCCGGTGACCCGGGCAAAAACCCAGGGTTCCGTCGATGTTTTCATCGCTTTAGCGGGTGCGCTCGGCGGAGGACTATCCGGCCTGGTCGTTGCCTATTCCAGTTTTGCTGTTCTTTCACTCGCAGGTGCTGTGCTTTCTTTATTTCTTATTCCGGTCGTCATCTGGGGAGCCGGACAGCGTGCAGCTTAGGAAAGACTTACTTTGAATGTACACTCTGTTAAATATTTCGGGTTCCTATACTTTAAATATAACGTTTGTTATAATGAGAGAATTCGTAAGAAAATAATTTCTAAATCTGATACGAATGCAGGAGAAGTGAATTTGTGAATAATGTCATCTCAAAAATAGATTATACAGAAGTAATGGAATACTCATTGACGCCGCTTATCCTCCACACAGATTATAAAATTTTATATATAAATCATGCAGCAGAAGAATTTTTCGGGACGATAAAAGAAGAAATCACTGGATTTAATCCATTGGATATATTTAAGGAAACTTCAAAAGCCTTGATTAAGAAAAGAATTCAATCTGCCTACGGGGCACCAGCTGAAGTGATAGAAGAAACGATATTTAAAATGGACGGATCAACTGTCGACGTGGAACTGTATTGTCACCCAATTATGATTGACGGGCAGAAAGCGATCCAGACATACGTTAGAGATGTGACCGAACAGAAGCTGGCAGAAAAGAAACAGTTACAGATGATGGCTCAGGTAAATGAATTATCTGCCACGCTTGTGCCGCTGGGAAATGAACTGGCAGTGCTTCCGCTTGTTGGAGACTTTGATGATCTGCGAGCACGAAAACTGCTGGAGGTTCTTCCGGAAAAAGTGCAGGCACAAAAAATTAGTTACGTCATCCTCGACTTTTCAGGAATTTACAGCCTGGATAAAGTGGTGGCAGATTATCTTTTTAAAATATACAACGTTCTTGCACTGCTCGGTGTGCAGTCTATTATTACCGGCTTACGGCCTGAATCAGCGATGGTCGCCGTAAACCTCGACCTTGATTTTTCCGCCATTCCCACCATGGCCACGGTTAAAGATGCGCTCGTTTACTTTGAAACAGAAGTGAAAAAATAATGATATAGACAGATGGTTTATAACCATATTATCGAACAGGTTCCTGAAAAGGGGCCTGTTTTTTTAGGTGAGTTCGTCCCAGTGTACACAGTAAAGCGTCCCGGCTGACTATGATTTCTTATTTTAGATTTAACTTCGGTAATCTCCCGGGGCACAGTGCATCATTCGTTTGAAATTCCGGTGAAACGAGCGCAGGTTGTTGTAACCGCTCGCTTCTGCAATTTCTCCTACCGTCTTTTGGGTATTTTTCAGCTGATAGCAGGCCTGGGAAATGCGGTAATGGTTCAGGTATTCGGTAAATGTCCTGTTTGTCATCTGTAGAAACAGCTTGGATAAGTAGACGTAGTCATACTGCAGCTCCGCTGCGGCAGCTTTTAAACTGCATTCTTCCTGAAAGTGTGCGTCCACAAACAGCAGCATTTGGTGAATCACTTTTGTTTTCGGAGAATATTTTACTTCCGTGAACTTCGTCTCTTTTACTAATTTGTCGCAGCAGTGATATAAAAAAGCTTTCTGTCCGTAAACTGAATGCACTGCAGCAAGTCCGGAAACTTCCGGAAAGGAAAAGAGATTGTTTTTCGGTATCATTCCCTTATAATTCATAAAAAAATGTCCGATTAATTCCGGGGAAAAAATAACGATCTCAATATCTGCTCCCGGAGATGCGGTGATTGCATGCATCTGGTTCGGAAAGATAAAAGCAGCTTCTTTTTCCCCGACGCTAAATTCCTGCTGATCCACGGTCAGCAGCATTTCTCCCTGCTTTACGAGAATAATTTCGTAGGCCCGGTGAAAGTGCAGCGGAAAGTGGCTGTGATAAAGCTTCAGTACCTGAAAGTACTCATTTTCTTCAATCCCGTGATGTTCAAAAAATGCCAACCTTTCTTCCCCCCCCCTACGTAAAAACACTAATATTGTCTTATATTATACTAGAATTCGAATAGTATTGCCTCCCCTGTTTCTTCTAAAATAAAAGAAGGCAGTGAAAACGAATACGAGGAGGAATCATCGTGGGAGTAGAATATCACGTAGCAAAGAACGGATCAGATACCGGACGGGGAACAGAGCAGGAGCCGTTCCTTACGATTAATAAGGCAGCCGCACTTGCGGAGGCAGGAGACACGGTCATCGTGCATGAAGGGGAATACCGGGAGTGGGTGAAACCTCAAAATCCAGGACTGAGTGAATGGAGAAGAATTACATATCAGGCGGCAGAAGGAGAAAAAGCTGTCATTAAAGGCTCTGAAAGAATTACGGAGTGGGAAAAAGCAGAAGGCACTGTATGGAAAGCTGTGATTTCCAACGAGTTTTTCGGCGAGTACAATCCGTTTAAGGAAGAATTATTCGGCGACTGGGTCATTTATAACCCCGGGAGACACCTCGGGGAAGTGTATGTAAACGGCAAGTCGTTTTATGAGGCAGAAAATTATGACCAGGTCGTGAATCCGGTGGTGGAAACAGAAGTACTGGACCGCTGGACGAACAAAATTGTGCCGGCTCATGATACGGAGCAGATGAAATACGCCTGGTATGCAGAAGTGGATGAAAAGCAAACAACGATTTTTGCGAATTTCCATGACTATGATCCAAATCAGGAAGTAACGGAAATTAACGTGCGGAAATGCTGCTTCTATCCGGAAATTACCGGTATAGACTATATCACCGTCCGCGGATTTGAAATGGCACAGGCAGCTACGCCATGGACGCCGCCGACGGCAGACCAGCCCGGATTAATCGGTCCGCACTGGAGCAAAGGCTGGATTATTGAGGATAATAATATTCATGATTCCAAATGCAGCGGCATCAGCCTCGGAAAAGAAATTTCCACCGGCCATCACTATTTTTCCAAACGGCAGGATAAGCCGGGGTATCATTATCAGCTGGAAACAGTATTCGCCGCAAAGAAAAGCGGGTGGAGCCAGGAAAAGGTCGGGTCTCACATCGTCAGAAACAATACGATTCATGACTGCGGACAAAATGGTGTCGTAGGCCACCTTGGCTGTATTTTCAGCGAAGTTTCCAACAATCACATTTATAATATTGCCATCAAGCGGGAGTTTTACGGGCATGAAATTGCAGGGATCAAGCTGCATGCGCCGATCGATACGCAGATTCGCAATAACCGGATTCATGACTGCTCTTTAGGAATCTGGCTCGACTGGCAGCTTCAAGGTACACGTGTGAGCAGTAATATCTGCTACCGCAATAACCGTGACCTGTTTGTGGAAGTAAGCAGCGGGCCGTGCCTGGTGGATCACAATATTTTCACTGCTGACTATGCGCTGGATAACCATGCGCAGGGCGGGGCGTACGTGAATAACCTCGTGCGAGGAAAAATGGTGCAACGTAAAATGCTGGACCGCTCCAC
Source organism: Alkalicoccus daliensis (assembly GCF_900103955.1). Taxonomy (GTDB): domain Bacteria; phylum Bacillota; class Bacilli; order Bacillales; family Salisediminibacteriaceae; genus Alkalicoccus; species Alkalicoccus daliensis. Next base: position 242,252 of record NZ_FNIL01000003.1, on the reverse strand, counting down.
GCCGTACCACGAGCCGCACAGCACGGATATCAAAGGAATTTCCGTCGTTTACGGCGGGGATGACCGCTGGTTTAATAATATCTTTATCGGAGATGACGACCTGGAGGATGTCGGTACTGCGCATTACAACGGCTATACTGCCTCTCTGGAGGAGTTTATCGAAACGGTGCAGAATAAATCGGGAAGCGACCATGAAGCATTTAACGTCGTCGAACAGCCGGTATATATTAATAACAATGCCTACTTGAATGGAGCCGCTCCTTTTGACCGGGAGGAAGAGAACTTTGTTTCCGATGCAGATCCTTCCATCAAAATTATTGAAGAAGGAGAAACAGTGTATCTGGAAATTGAGCTGCCGGAGGAATTTGAACAGCAGTCCGGAAAAATTCATTCCACTCATACGCTGGAAAGAGTACGGCTTGTAGATGTGGAGTTTGAACAGCCGGATGGCAGTGAAGTTGTGTTAAACAAAGATCTGCTCGGCGAGGAGAAAGAGCAGGAGAGCGTACTGGGCCCGCTTTCCCAGCTGCAGAAAGGGAAAAACCGTATTAGAATCTGGGGCTGATTTTTGTTATAGGCGCTGCTATAAAGAAGGCATGCCTGCAGCTCTATTTTCTGCGCCTGCAGCGCGAAAGCGGAATTTTCTATCATCTTAGTTTTAAATACGCACTAATAATGAAAGTCTCTGCTGAGTTAAGTAACTTGGCAGAGGCTTTTTTAAAATTTACTATTTCTTTGTTGCGGCAGCCTGCTTTTCCAATTGCTCTGTTAAAGTTTGGGGTTTTTAGGAGGAAGGTACGCCTGCGGCTTCTTTTTCTTCGCTTGCCGCGGAGAAATCCTTCAGCTATCCCTCCCTTTCGTCCGGGATGATCTTCACGCTTTCTTTTTCCGCAGGCGTCTTGAAAAACCTCCTTGTCTGTCTTTTAGTTGTTAAAGACTTTGAAATAGAAGCATTTATCTGCTTCGGAATTGCAAAAGGGAATTACGAAGCGGAAATCGGCGGACGCCTGTGTAGAGAGTGAGCATTGCTCCACTCGACCAGCAGGCATCTTCACCAAAAACGTGAAGATGCCTTTGAGATCATTTGGTCGGCTGCGCAAATGCTTTCGGCGGTAAAAGTGCATACCGCCTGTGGAAGAACGAGCTGGGAAGATCCCGCAGCGAAGCGAGGAAGCTGAGGAGCTCGTCCACGGCAAGCCTGCCGGGTTGGAGCGGAGTTTTCTATTGATAACAACAAAGAACGATAACAGTACTTTTTCATTAAATAGTAGTTGGGGAATGAAGGACGAAGTGGTAAAATAATAGACGCTGAATTTTTGAAGCGGTATAAGCATTAAAAACGATAATGAAGCTTGCAAACATAGATATAGAAAGAGAAAGGGGACAGAATTGTGTCTGCAGAATTTAAAGCGAAAATTCATTCGCTTGATGATAAAGGTTCCGGCCGTGCGGAAGTATGGCGGGAAAATGAAAAAGGAAATTTAAAAAAGCTGAAGCTGACGCTCCCGCAGACACTGCGGGGAGAAGAAGTCCGCGTCACGGTAGAAGAGCGTGCCAAAAAACGGTGGAGAACATTGCCGGACGAAATTATAAACGAACATAAAGAACGCGTGACGCCTCCGTGTCCACACTTTGTAAAGTGCGGCGGCTGCGTATGGCAGCACTGGCAGTACAGCGGCCAGCTCGCTGAAAAAACAGCGCACGTAAAGCACGCGATAGAAGAGCAGGGATTTGATCCTGCACTTGTGACGGATACGATCGGAATGGAAGATCCGTGGCACTACCGCAACAAGATGGAGTTTACCTTCTCGCCGGAGGGCGCGCTGGGACTGATGGAACAGGGCAATTTCCGCAGTGTGATTTCTCTGGAAACATGTTTAATCGCAGGCAAGGAAATGGTGGAAGCTGCCATGGAAGTTGCCGATTGGAATACAGCACATCAGCTGAAAGGCTATGATAAGGACGAGCACGTAGGATTGCTGCGCCACTTGATGGTAAGACAATCGTTTGCGACGGGAGAAATGATGCTTGGAATATTTGCCACAGAATCTCCGGACGGACCGTTAACGGAACCAGTGAACGATTTGATAAAGCGGATAGAAGAAAAGTTCCCGCAGGTGAAAAGTCTCTTATGGCTGGAAAACAGGGACTGGGCGGACCGTGCGCAGTCAGAAAATACGCACCTGCTTTCCGGGCGGGACTTTATTCACGATGAAATGGCAGGGTATAAATTCCGGCTCTGGTTCGACACGTTTTTCCAGACAAATCCTGTCCAGGCACAGAAGCTGGTGGATATTGCCCTTGATATGGCAGAACCAAAAGAAACGGAAAAAATGATGGATCTGTTCTGCGGTGTCGGAACGTTTTCGCTGCCGTTTGCGAACAGAGTTGGAAAACTCGCGGGAATTGAACTCGTGGAAAGCTCGATTGCTTCAGCGAAGCGAAACGCAGAGGACAACGGGATTCATAACACGACGTTCCTTGCAGAAAATGCCCGTACAGGGATCGATAAAATGCTCGAATCCTTCGGCCGTCCGGAGCTGTTGCTGCTCGACCCGCCGCGTTCAGGTGCCGGCGGAAAAGTAATGAGAAGAATCGGCCGCGCACAGCCGGAACGGATCGTGTACGTATCCTGCAACCCAGACACGCTTGCGACGGATATGAAGGAGCTTGCCGATTTCGGATATGAATTAAAAGCACTGCAGCCTGTGGATCTCTTCCCGCAGACAGTACATGTGGAGTGCGTTGCAAGACTGGAAAAAGCAGAAAAGTAAAGAAACATTCCAGGAGATTTTTTTGCATTATTAAAGGCACTGAAAAAGTGGAAGTCCACTCTTTCAGTGCCTTTTAGATCGAGTTTTAAAATTTGTTATTGATTATTATTCATTTAATGCCGGCAGTTGAAGAAGATCAGTCATCGCCTTTGGAAGGTCTGTATTATCGAGTAATCCACTAAACTGCTCAGAGCCTAGTCCGTACGCATAAATCGGAACTTCAATTCCTGTATGGCTTGTAGTAGACCATCCTACTCCTGCGTAGTTGCTGATAGTTTGATTAATCGCAAGACCAGCGTTATTCGATTGCTGAATAGTTTGTGCTTCTTCCTCTGTCAGGGTAATTGCTGCATATTCTTCTACTACTTCGGCAACATTACTGCGATCATCATTTAACTGTGCAGCCATATAATCACCTGTAGCAGTCACATTATGAAGAATTTCAACATTGGAGCCCTTGCTTTCATAACCTCCCAGTGTCATTCCGCCTGTATCATGATCACCAGCTATTACAATCAGCGTTTCGCCATCTTGATCTGCAAAGTCTAAAGCGTCAATAACAGCTTCTTCAAACGCTGCAGTATCACTCATTGCCCACGCAGCGTCATTAGCATGGCCTGCCCAGTCAATTTGGCTGCCTTCCACCATGAGGAAAAACCCTTCCTCATTTTGGTCTAATACGTCAATTGCACTGCTGGTCATTTCAGCTATGCTCGGCTGATCTGTTTCTTCCCGATGCAGTTCAGGTGCCATGGCCCCGTCTGCAAATAATCCGAGAATGTTTCCTTCTTCAATATTAAGTAACTCTTCCTGATTTTCCACAAATTGATATCCCATGTCTATTGCTTCATTAAGTAAATGACGCTCTTCCTGTCTGCCGCCTTCACTCTCGGGTAAAAAGTATTCCAAGCCACCGCCTAAGAACACATCTACTACACCTTGGTCAATATACTGGCGGGCAATTTCCTCCTGATTATTCCGTGAATCCACATGTGATGCAAAAGCAGCGGGAGTCGCATGTGTAATAGTGGAATTAGCAACCAATCCCGTAGATTTTCCAGCTTTACTGGCTGCTTCAAGAATCGTTTCCAATTCTTCTCCGTCAGGGGTTTGACCGATCATGCCGTTGTTGGTTTTTGTTCCAGTGGCCATGGCAGTTCCAGCAGCAGCTGAATCTGTTACCCGGTTATTATTGGAATGTGTTGTAATCATGCCAGTAAGAAAATCATCCCATACAGGTGCACCATCTTCTTTATAGTGACGATAGTTTACGTTATAACCTGCAGAATAGCCGTCAGGGATGAAGTAAATCACGTTTTCAATGTTTTCTTTAGATTTTTTATGCCCTGGAGAACCCGCATGGTCAGGTTTTCCAGCATGAGCAGGTGGCCCTGGCTGATCAGGTTTTCCGGCATGACCCGGGGGACCTGCATGTACGTCTCCGTTACTAAAGCCTAAACCAACACCAATTACTGCCACACTTAATATTGCAGCTGTCGCTTTTTTAAACATATATTATTCAGCCTCCGTTTTTTAGTTTTATTATTCAATTTTAATAAGCAGCCTCTTTCCTCCTTCTCTTCATGAATGGTGGTGGGTCTTGTATGTTTTTCTAAGTAAATCTTAGCAATTCAATATTATGGAAATGTATAGATGGCTTTAAGAGGTTGTAAAGCAAGAAGCTGAATCAGGTACATTAGTACTTTAGTAGTGAAAAATAATATAAATATGGAAATTAAATAATTTTTTACTTTGTTTTTCCATGGATATTCTTCCTTCAATAATTAAAAAGGAAAGTAAAACAAAGAAAATGCCTAACTCAGCTTCAACTTTTTTGTAAAGAAATTATGAATATTGTGAAGAGAGGAATTTAAAAGAATTATCTCGTTTTGCTCTCTATATGATAGGAAGGCCGAGCAGGAGAGGAGTAGTGATATGGCGAATGAAGCAGAGGAAAAAGTAACAAAAAGTGCAGAAGCTTTTAAAAAGTAATAATGAACAGCATGGAGCCAGTTGTAAATTTACAGATTTACATAAGGCAGGTGAGATAAATCAGCTGGTAGCTGGGAGAAGTCCTGGAATGAATATAGTGGCTTTAAGCTGACGTTCTCCTGTGCTTTGGCTTTTGTTAATAGAAAGAATATTATTTCTCTAAACAAAGCTATAAAAATGAATAAACAAAAAAGTCAGAAAAATATTTATGGAAACATATGTTCGTAAATGATATACTTAAGGTAGACAATTTTTAGAAGGGAGTTAAAGCTTTATTGTTTGAAGAGAGTCGAGGCCAGCTTATGTGCGCATTAAAATACAGCGTCTGTCTGGAGGAGAATAAAGTGAATTACACTTATTCGGAAATTGATGATGTTATCGTTTATATCCAGAACCATCTGGAAGATGAGCTGCCGCTTTCCCAGCTGGCGGACCGGGCGGCATACAGTCCTTTTCATTTTTCGCGGATTTTCAAGAATAAAACAGGAATGTCTCCCCATCAGTATGTGTCCTCTCTAAGAATACAAAAAGCGAAAAGTCTCTTATTGAATACAAATTTAACTGTACGCGATATAAGTATGGAAATTCATCAGCAGAGCTTAGGCACTTTTACTACACGCTTTACTGAAAGGGTGGGTATGACCCCGGCAGAGTTCAGGAAATCTTCCAGAACCGTAAAAAAATATTTACAATCATTGAAAGGTTCTCCAACATCTTATCAGGAAGCAATCAGTGGCTCTATGTTTAATCGTTTAGAAGGTACGATCGAAGCAGATCTCCCTGTTCAGGGAGCTATTCTGGTTGGCTTATTTACCTCGCCTATTCCAGCAGGACTGCCCAAATACGGAAAACTGTTGACTGCACCGGGTCTTTTTGAATTTATGAATGTTCAGCCGGGCACTTATTATTTAATGGCTGCAGCTGTACAGTGGGACATGAATATAGACGAGCTCCTCGTTCCTCATGAGACGCTGCGTGCAAAAGCGGATCATCCTATTCAGGTAGCAGCAGGAAAAGAACTCCTCCCTCAGTCTCTGCATCTTCGGGGACCTATACTCGGAGATCCGCCGATCCTCATTTCTCTGCCTCTTTTAATAAAAAATTATCTTAGCCGCATAAACAGCAATTAATAAGAAATGTATTGATTTGAATCATGCTACGATAAATAAAAATAAAGTATAGAAGGAGGTAAAAAAATGAAGAATAGCAGTGGTACAGCACTCGTAGAAAGCTATTTTAAGGCGTATGAAACGAAGGACATAGGCATACTGAAAGAAATATTAAGCCAGGATTTCACTTTTACCAGTCCAGCGGATAAACGGATAGGCCTGGAGGAATATTTTGAAAGATGCTGGCCGGGCAGTAAAGATATTCAGGCTTACAGTATTCAAAACCTGCTGACAGATGGAAACGAGGTTTTTGTACGATGTGAATGCCGGTTATATTCCGGGGATACTTTCAATAATATGGAACATTTTAAATTTGCGGATTCTCAAATACAGGAGATTATCGTTTATTTTGGTTTTGAGGAGGATGTTTTTTCAAAAGCAAGAGCGAAAAGATTCGACGATGCTTTTGCTTCTGGAAATATTGATTTTGTCATGGAGAACATTTCTGATGAGACAACCTGGCACCTTGTGGGAAGCGAAGAAATAACAGGAAAAGAAAACATTGCTGAGATGTTTGCGCCGATGAGGGAGCCAAATCAGATGAGCAATAAAACAACTCATATACTTGTAAGTGGTGATAAAGCGGTGATTGAAGGAGAAATAGAGATGCCCTCGGAAGATGGGGAAATACAAATATATGCTTATTGTGATGTCTATACGTTCGCTCATCCCAAAAAAGATATGATTAAAAACCTCAAAGCTTATATGATTGCACTGCCGAAGAAGATGAAGAAAAATTAGCAAAAACCCCGCCTGTTAAAAGGCGGGGCAGTGTGTTTTACAGTCTATTATCTTCAAGCAGTCGTTCAATTTCTTCTTTATGGCCGGTTTCATCGGCAATAAAGTCTTCGAGTTTCACGACAAGTTCTGTTAGATTCAGGTCATCAGCCTGCTTTTTACGCATTTCATAGCGTTCAATCGTCTCGGCTTCTGCTTCTCTTGCCTGTTCCAGCAGATCACGTACTTCCGTTACCTGCTTAATTGGAGCAGGTGTTGTAGTAGGGGTGCCGCCAAGCGTTTTAATCTTTTCTGATAAATAAAGCGCGTGAGTTGTCTCATCGCCGATCTCACTTTCGAAGAACGGCTTTAGTACTGAACGGAAAAGTCCTGATACAACGGAAGCGTTGTACGTGTACATAATTACTGCTGCGTATTCATTTGCCAGATCCTCATTTAATCCGTCAATTAGTTCCTGCATTTTTGGGTCGGTCATGACTATCCCATCCTTTCTGTTATTAAAAGCCTCAATATTATTTTAACCTATTTTAAAATAAATAAACATATTCAGGAATCAGATACATGTGACAGTGTCTTGAGCATTATTTTTAATCGCGAGCGATGTCAGGCTTAAGAATGGTACGCTGGACAGGCACTCCCGATTCATTGATCGTTTTTTCTGTTAATATATATTCTTTTCCATCGATTCTTAATGTGCGGAGAGACACGGCTTCCACTTCTCTATTCTGCTTTTGAAGTTCCTGGATCACTGCTTCTCTGTGAGCATTCACCTCATAAAAACGATCTTCCAGTTCCAGCACAATGTAATTTCGCCCAAATCCTCCCATTTTGTAAAGGACGAATCCAAAACCTGCGGTAAAAAGAACACTAAAAACAATTTCCATATTAACACCCCTTACTTTAAATACTCTGTTTGAAATCATGTCTGTTGAAAAACGAATATTATCCAAATGATAGCTCGTGTTTCCTATCTAAAAATGAATGAAAGAGCTTCTTTGGAATGCGGTGAGGCGCTTTGCTTCTGCCGGACGCTTTCCGGAAGGGAATTTCTCAGCTAGTCTGCCTTCGGGAGCCGGATCTTCGAATCGTCCTATATCCTTCCGAAGTCACCATCTGCGCGCCGATCTTTTTTTGAAAAAGACGGCAATGATTTCTTTTAAGAAAGCCGAAAGCTTTCTCCCCGGCAAGCGAAGAAATAGAAACTGCAGACCCTGCATTCCCGTAACCTAAAGGAAATTTTTTCAAATAAACGGATAATTAACAGATGTAGTGTGAAATACGAGTAAAAAGCTTACAAGTTCCCGCAGCCTGGAATAAAACAGAGGAATTGGAAAACCCGAAAAGTCTGCGTTATAGTAATTACCAGGAAAACAATAATACATTTAATAAAGAACGGAGGAAAATACATGGCGGATATTAAATACGAAATTACAGAGCATCTTGGCGTGCTGTCTGAATCACCGAAGGGCTGGAAAAAAGAATTAAATCTCGTCAGCTGGAACGGAAGAGAGCCAAAGTACGACCTGCGTGAATGGGCGCCGGATCATGAAAAGATGGGCAAAGGTGTTACGCTGTCTAAAGAAGAGGCGCAGGAACTAAAACGCATTTTAAATGAGCATTAACATTAAAAAGCAGCGGAACTTCCTATGAAGGAAATATCCACTGCTTTTTTTATGCTTCCTTTTCCAGTTTTTCGGTTTCCTCTGCAGGAGCAGGCTTGAGAAAGAATGCTAGTGCAATCGCTGCAAGAGAAAGCCAGGAAATTATAAGAAATACATTATTTACTCCCTGGATATCCGCTAACGGCAGATTGCGTGCACGTGCAGTTTCGGCTGTCGTCGTCATCACGGTCACTAACACGGCTGTGCCGATGGAAGCAGCAATCTGCTGAAATGTATTCGTCAAAGCAGTCCCATGAGGAAGCAGATGTCTCGGAAGCTGATTGAGTCCCGCAGTAACGACAGGCATCATTACCATGGACATTCCGAACATTCGCACAGCATATAAGAAAGTTAAATATCCAATCGTCGTCGTATCATCCAGAAAAGAAAATGCAAAGGAAGCGGCTGTCATAATAACAAGTCCGGTAACGACAAGCAGTTTTGCACCGATTTTATCAAATATCCTGCCGTTGATCGGCGACATCACTGCGACGACCAGCGCCCCGGGAAGCAGCACCAGGCCAGATTCAAATGCGGTGAAATCTCTCATGTTCTGCATATAAATCGGCACCATTGTTTCAGAGGCGATCAATCCGAGAAAACTAATCATACTGATGATGGTCGCAATCGTAAAAACTGGATACCGGAATGTGCGGAATTCAAGCATCGGCACGGTAATTCCCAGCTGCCTTCGTACAAATAACAGCAGACAAATCCCGCCGACAGCAAAAGATACAAGTGTCCCCGTACTCGTCCAGCTGACATTTCCGGCATTGGTAAAAGCAAATAAAAGTCCGCCGAATCCGAAGGAAGACAAGATTATAGAATACACATCAACTTTCGGATTAGTCTGTTCTGTCACGTTTTCCAGTATCCGGTGTCCAGCATACATAACAAGCAGTGCAAGAGGAAGCGCTACGACAAACAGGAGACGCCAGGAGTAGTTTGCAGTGACCCATCCTGATAACACCGGTCCAATGGCAGGAGCAAAAGAAATAACGAGACCGATATATCCCATCGCAGTCCCACGTTTATTTATAGGAAAAATCATCAGAAATACATTCTGCATTAAAGGCAGCATGATGCCTGCACCCGCAGACTGAATCATTCTTCCCGCAATCAGAAAGGTATAGTTCGGCGCCAGGCCACAGAGGATGGTTCCGAGTGTAAATACCCCCATCGCGGTAAAGAACAGCTGGCGGGTTGTAAATCGTTTCACTAAAAAAGCACTGACCGGAATCATAATTCCCATTACCAGCATAAAAGTGGTAGTCAGCCACTGTGCAATATTCACGGAAATATCCATTTCCACCATAATAGGAGGGATGGCAGTAATCATTAAAGTCTGATTTAAAATAGTAATAAAAGAACCCAAAAGAAGTACAGCAGCGATCCAGACGTTTTTATTTTTTATCATTTTTTCATCTCCAGAAGGGAGCCGGATTTCAAAGAAAAAAACTTTTTACGAGACAAAAAAGTCCGATAACAAAGCAGAAACTTTAAAATGCTTCTCACTTTCTCTATTTTATTTTTAGTGCTCATTCCATCCAATATTATAATACCTTATTGATTCTTTTGTTACCCATAAAAAAGATGATCTTTACGGCAGATGCAGGCAGGCGGAAGATCCGGGAGAACAAAGTTTTTACTGGAGTATTCAGCTGAAATCATCTGTCTGAATTCATATGTAGAGTTTGTTTAGGGGAAATGTAAAATTAAAACACTCTATTAAACTTTCAGCAGTGTAAATGATATTTCCAGTACTGAATTGTACTGCAAAATGTGAGCAGATATCGAGGCAAATTCGATTTCATGTATAGAAGCTTATAGCTTTAAGTTTGTATTGTCAATAAACTTAGCGGCACTTGGGATAATCTTTTATATAATCTATATTGAAAACGAATAGTATGCTTTAGAAGCAGAATACTATAAAATATAGCCAAAGAATAGTGTGAAGAGAACAATTCAGCTTACGAAGAATAACAATTTTCCGGGGGTGGCATAATTGAGCGCGAAAGAAAAAAAGAAACCCATACGAACGATTGTCCAGCAGATGAGTAAAAAAGAACTGGAGGAGTTTTTAATCGAAGCTGTTAAAAAAGACCGGCATCTTGGGGAACTGCTTCGATTGTTTGCCGACCCTCCGGAGGATGAAACAGAAAGCAGCAGAAAACTGATTCAAATGAGAATCAAAAAAGCAGGAGACAGATTTAATTTCATTCCGCGGGGACGTGCCCGAGAGGCGTTATCCGGCGCAAGAGAAGTGATGGAAACCGCCATCAGCCACCTGGAGCGTCGAAAATATGTGCAGGCCGCTGAGTTAGTGCTTGTGGTTATAGAAGAATTAACAGATGTTCTCCAGCATATGGACGATTCGGATGGGGACCCGGTAGAGGTTGTCTACCAGGGTTTTAATATAATAGAACATATTGTTAATGAAAATCTTTCCGGAGAGGTGCAGCAGGTATTATTTCAAAAAGTAATGGCCACCGCTGTTCAAAAAAGATTTTCCGGAATGAAGGAATGGCGGAATGCACTTTTATTTTATCTGGTGCCTCTCACAATTGGTTCTCCCGAAAGAAAAAAGAATTTATACCAGGTGCTTATGCAGCTGAAAAAAGGTCCTGGAAAAGGCAGTTCCGAAAAATATTCTCATATGGATCTGCTTCGTATAGAAAGTGTTCTTATTAAAGTTCATGAAGGGAAAGAGGCATATACTCGTTTTCTATGGAAACACAAAGAAGAAAATATAGAATTTTTATACGAAATACTGGACGAGAAAATCACGCAGGGAAAAGGGAAAGAAGCGCTGCAGCTGATAGAACAATCAAAAAAACCGGATCTTCCTGCAGGTTATCTGGCAGAATTACAAAAATTCCAGCTGCATATTTATAATTTGCATGGAGAGACAGGAAAGGAAAGATCGCTCCTGAAGAAGCTGATTCTGCAGAACCAGCACTGGGTTTACAGTGATAATTTCTATTTCGAGCAGTTGAAAAAGACCTACAGCAAACGTGAATGGCCTGCAGCCCGGGAACAGCTTTTATCTGAACTTACTCCTTGTTCCCACACCTATCTGGAAATTTGTAAAGAAGAGAAAGAAACGGATAGGCTGCTTGAATGCTGCAAAGAAAAACCGCAGCTGATAGAGGTTTTTTCGGACCTGTTGAAATTTAAATACGCGGAGGAAGTTAAAGCATTATTTGAAACCTATATATTAAAAGAAGCAGCCAGGGCAAATACGCGCAGCAACTATAAAAAAATCTGTTACCGGCTGAGAGGCAGTCTGGAAGCAAATGGAGCAGCACATACTAAAAAGCTGATTCAAAAATTGGAGCAGGCCTACCCGAATAAACCAGCATTTATGGATGAATTAAACAAATTGAAACAGCGTATTTAAGGTCCAACCGCTGCACAAACTAACAATTCCCTTCAATTTCAGCAGCATTCTTAAACAGGGAGTCGACCTCCCTGTTTTACTGTTTCTCCTCCAGTAGCTGATTTTTCATTTTCCAGAAATTCTGCAGATACACATAGTTTTTCTCCCCGATCCGCCGTTTTAATTTCCCTCTCTTTAACCTTCCGCTAAGAACATGCTCGTCTATTACCAGCATTACATCCTCTATAAAAACAGCTGGGAAGTTGAGGCTTGTGAGCACAGGATATGAAAGATAGGAGCTTACGTGTTCATAGCCGTGAAAATTATCCTGTGCCAGCGGTCTGTTTTTACGGACATATGCTTTTCCAATCTCATGGAGAAGGGCAGTCAGCATTAAAATTTTACGCTCCTGTGAGGCAGCTTTTGCGTTCAGCTGAAGCACTAATTCAAAGGCATGTTCAACAAACGAAAATTCAACTTCCAGTTCCTCCTCCAACTTTATAAATGGACGCATTTCTGGAAAAAGGAGATAGAATTCTTTTATGTTTTCGATTGTTACTTCCGTCCCGGAAAGTATTTTTTCTATCTTTTCTATTCCTTTTTCAGATAATGACTTCTGTACTCCCTTTATCGTTATTAAATCAAATAATTCATTTTTACGCGGTAATTCAAAACTGCGGATATATCGTTCGATCACTTCCTCCGGCACTCTATTCCAGGAATCTCTTGCTTCATTACGTACTTTTAAAATTTCGTAAGGGGTTAAAAACAGCTCGGCTTCTTTAGTTACTGCTGTGTTTAAACTATCCACCCGGTGCAGCAGGCTTTTTCTGCGTCTGGAGGAGAGATTGGTTGCGTCATAAATCACATTTTCTCCTGCTTCCAGCAATGCAGCAGTTTGTTCAAACAGTTCCTGAAAAATATTTGAGTAATCAATTTCGTTTTCTTCTCGGTAAAGCGCATGCGCAATGCGATCTGAAGAAAGATGGTGCCAGGAAGAGCCGTTAGAAAGCCTCTCTGCATAAGTTGATTTGCCGCTGCCGGGAAGCCCGATCAGGACTTTTAATTTCGGCATGAAAGAACCTCCTTCTATCATTTTTAGATAGGAAACACGAAATATTATTTGGATAATACTGGCTAATAAACAGCCCCGGTATAATAAGCATTATATATAGAAGAGAGCTTTCTTGCAGTACAGCAAGAATGAATTCCAGATTGAAGCCTGGCACTGCTTAATTTAATGATACAAGAGTTTCATACTTACTCTTTCCATGCTCAGTTGATAATCTGCGTTTCTAATTAATTTATCCTGAATTGTAATTTTTTACACCTGATGAATTCTTTCAGCCGACAGCTCCTGGGAAATTCGACTCGTTTTTTTTATATCCTCGTGTTCCTGCAGATTCCCTGCTGAATTGGGTTTGAAAATGGTTCAGAAAGGCAAAAGAGAGATATCATGTAATAATCTATAAAATTAGCGATAGGGATTTGTGGAATAGGGAGAGGATGAAAAAAGATGTTAATACACTTTACAACTGAGAATAACTCCAACATTAGAGAGATATTCGGGTGTACTCATCGAGAGATTGAGTTTATTACCTACGATTCAAGGCGAACTGTTCAAAATACGGCCTTTTTCTGTATTAAAGGATCAATGCAGGATGGGCATGAGTATATAAAGCAGGCAATCATTAACGGGGCTGCAGTGATCGTCGGAACAGATGAAACATTATTCAGGAAATTAGAAAAACAGCTTCCACATATAACATTTGTACTTGCAAAGGATACGCAAAAAGCAATGTCTTATTATTCACAACTGCTGAATGATTTCAGCTGTTATAAAATAAGTACAATCGCGGTAACGGGGACGAATGGAAAAACCACCGTTACCTCTTTTATTCGATATCTGCTGAATCAATGCGGGGTGGCAGCAGGATCAATCGGTACGGAGGGAGTATGGGACGACAAACAGCAGAGGGATTTCCCTCATTCTACACATACTACGCCGGAGGCGCCGGATCTTCATTATATTTTCACTGAATTTGTAAAAGAGCAGCTGAATGCAGCGGTGCTCGAAGTAACTTCTATTGCAATAGCGCAGCAAAGAGTAGATGGTCTAATGTTTGATATAGGTGTCCATACGAATCTGACTCCCGAACATATAGACTATCACTCTTCTTATGAGAGCTATAAGCAGGCGAAGCTGAAAATGTTCCGGCAGGTAAGAAAAGCGGTCGTAAACAAGGATGACAAAGGAATGGGACAGGATATCATTGATATATTTACCGGTCCTTTATATACCTACAGCTTAAAATCAAATGCAGATGTTACCGGGAAAATTCTCGAAGTAACTCCTGCAGGGACACAGCTTGAACTGAAAGTGAAAGAGAATTATTATTCAGTGGAGCTGCCTTTATTTGGTGAACATAACATTTATAATTTCCTTGCAGCGCTGTGTGCGTGCCTGCATAAGGATATCTCTGTGAAAAGTTTATTGAAGCACGCTCCGGGTATTACAACTCCTCGGGGACGGCTCCAGATAATAAATACGGACACGGATTATCAAATTATTGCTGATTTTGCCCATACTCCGGATGCACTGGACAACATCGTACGTGCTGCGAGAAGTATGCGGCCCAATAAGCTGATTGTGCTTATCGCAGCAAACGGCGTGAGAGATAAATCACAGCAGCCGCAGCTGCTTGAGACGATGAAAGGAAAAGCAGATCATCTTATCGTGGCAGTCGAACATCCGGACAGATTCGATCGAGCTGCTATCTTACATGATATGCTGAAAGATTCTCAGGGAAAAGAGGAACTTATTACCGAATTATATCGTGAAGACGGGGTGCGTAAAGCACTGGAGCTTGCGGGAAAAGGAGACATTGTTCTTCTGACAGGGCTTGGGGTACTGGATCATCAGATTATCAATGGTGTAGAAGTTCCTTATTCCGAAATTGATATTATCCATGATTACCTGGAAGAACACGCGATAAGAAATAATTAAGTATATTAAAAAGGCAGGGCAGATGGGGGGTTTCAGCTGAAAAAAGCATGGAAACTTCCAGAGCACTGTCTTTTTCAGCTCAACAGGTTCGCACCTTCTGAAAGAGGTACGAAGTATATATTTATATTACAAACCGCGCACCTGATTTCTTTTCAATGGGAAATCAGGTGCGCTTTTTTTATAAGTGGATCGTTACATCTGCATCTTCCCGCAGATCCTCCACAAGATCATGTGCATATTCATTCTGTTTCTGGGATTCTATTTCATTTTCAATTTCCGGGCGTACTTCTTCCAATGCCGGAAGTTCCGTTCCGTTTCCTTCATTTCCAGCCATTTGCTCCTGCTGTGCTGTCATCTGCTCGTACATTTCTTCTACTTCTTCGTCCGTTACTTCAATATCGCCAGCTTCATTGGCGATCAGCTCATCCAGTTTTGCCTGCTCTTCAATCTCTACCATCACTTCTTCTTCCTCAGTACCCTGCTGTTCTAAAGCAGCAAGGAGATCCTCTGAAGATTCCAAGCCGTTCTGGACAGCCAGTTCTTCCAATGTCTGTTCTACTTCTTCCTCAGAAACAGAGATGTCGCGGTTTTCTGCTTCCTGTACTAATAATTCATTCCGTACTAAATTCTCAGCGGTTTCTTCTTTTAATTCATCCTGGTTTACTTCTTCTCCTGTCATCTGCGTCTCCTGGGACGCCTGCATAAACATACCCTGGTACGCTGTTTCAAATTCGTCTTTTGTAATCTCAGCTTCGTTTACTTCTGCGACAACATCAGGTACGTCCTCCAGCTGAGGCTCAGGCTGCTGGGGCGCATCTGTATTATTTATCTCATTCGTTCCGTTTTCGGCTGCCTGTTCCTGATTCTCGATATTGCTTCCGTTCTGGTTTTCAGCAGCGGTATTGTCATTATTCTCTCCACCGCATGCGGTAAATATAGACACCGCTGCTGCGGCAGTTACACTTAAAAACAATTTTTTATGCATCATAAATCCCCCTTTTGATTCTCACTGGGGGCAGTGTAACATACATAAAAACGATATTTCTATATATTAATTTATCCAAATAACTCAAAGGGGGAATTGTGAAAAAGTTATAAATCTTTCCAGTATGAAAGGGAGGGGAAAGAACTGTCACGCAGGGAGCTGGGAGATCTGTTTACCTGTACCGGAGTACAATAAGATAATCTGGGATATAAATATGTAAAGTTATAAAAGAATGCAATTAAAATTTAATATATTAAAGTGATATCTGCAGTTAAGCAGATATCACTCATGGTATTTCATATATTTATGGCCTTATTACGACAGCTTAAATTTGCTTACCGACAGTCGGAGCTGATCTGCCATGGAAGATAATTCTTCTGCGCTCGCAGAAACTTCCTGCATAGAACTGCTAGTCTGCTCCGCGGAAGCAGTAGTTTCCTGTACACCTGCTGCCGACTGCTCTGCTACTGCAGCGATTTCTTCAATCGTTGCGGCCATAGCGGCGCTGTTGGCAGTCATTTTTTCAATCTGATCATTCACGGAACGAATGTTGGTAGATAAACCATCCATTGCTTCTTTTATTTCATGGAACGTAGCTTCTGTTTCTCCCATCTGCGCAGATCCCCGCTCTACTTCTTTATAACCGTCCTCCAGTGAATTTGTCACCTCAGAAGATTCTGTTTGAATCGCTTCTACAATCGAAGTGATTTCCGTACTGGAATTTGAAACCTGTTCCGCCAGTTTTCTTACTTCATCTGCCACCACTGCAAAACCTTTGCCCTGCTCTCCGGCGCGCGCGGCTTCGATGGCAGCATTTAATGCCAGCAGATTTGTCTGCTCTGCAATATCCTGAACAACAGTAACAAGAGAAGTAATTTCCTTCGTCTTTTGATTCAGTCCTTTTACTTTTGTTACTGCATCGGAAACAATCGTGTCAATTTGTGCCATCTGCTGTACAGAGTCACCGACAATTTTGCTGCCATTCCCTGTTAAAGCAATAACATTATTGGAAAGCTCCAGAGCTTCACCTGTACTATCGTTGGAAGCTTTCATCTGCTGAGAAAACTCGCCCATGGTTGCAGAAAGCTGAGACGAATGATCTGCCTGGGATTCCGTCCCCGATGCAAGCTCTTCCATGGTCGATGCAATCTGCTGGGAACCTGTTTTGACTTCATCTGCGGACTGCGTAAGTTCCTCACTCTGCGAAGCAAGGGAAGTCGAAATCTGCGATATGCCGTGCAGCGTCGTTTTGTTTTCTTCCGACATTTGATTCATCGCGGCAACCAGTGCACCAATCTCATCTTTGGATTTCGACTCCAGCGGCTCATGACTTAAATCACCCGCTGCCATCGCTTTCGCACGTTCTGTCACTTCCTGGACTGGTTTGGAAATAATCCGCGCAGTGTATAAAGCAATGGCTACTGCAGCTAAAACTATAATGACGCTGATAATTATCGTTAAATAATATAAAGTATTGGCTAAGTTATTCAAAGCTTGAATATCACGTGTAACCTCAAGTTGATCTTCAATTGCCTGTGATTCATAATAAAGCAAAATTTCCTGAGATTCTGTACGACCTTCTTGCGCTAAAAGTGCTATCGCTGCTTCTTCGTCACCCCCTTCATATAAAGGGAAAACTTCATTTTGAATTAAATCTGCCCACGAAATTGTTCGTTCAATCATCGCTATGTTTTCCGGTGTATTTGCAAGCTCAAGAAGCTGTGCTTCATACTGCTGTGCTTCTTCTGTATGGATTACGAATTCCTCTAAATATGCAGGATCTCCAAACAATACATAGGCATTTGCATAACCAATTCTTTGAGCAACATTAAAAGCAAGTCTGTTATTGATGTTTAAAATAGGTATTTCTTCTTCAGCTAAGTGTTCAGTTTCATAACTTATGTTATTAAACTCATAAATATTAAAAGCCGCCTGCCCCAAAATGATTACCAGGATAACCCCAAATCCCAATAAAATCTTTTTTCTTAAACTGTTCATGCCCCTCTGCCCCTTTTCAATATTACTTTTTGAAAAATAAAATATACTGCTGAATTAGACATATAAATAAACAATATATTGTTTATAAATTAGGACTAAATAATCAGCAGCTATAACCTTTCTATCGGCACTGATCGACAAATTATTTAGTGTATTTTCACTAATATTTATGAAAATTATTCAATATTTTCGTGTAAAAACAGAAAAAATATTGTCAGATTATTTGCTTAAATTGCTTAAAAGGTTCCTGGAATATGCCACACTTCTTAATAGATGGTTAATTTAGAAGCACTCTGGTCCAGAAAAAATCTAACCGATCTGTAAAAGAGGAGTTGTCAGTGTTGCATCAGCAAACTTCAAGTAAAAGTCTTTTGATAATATCTACATTCGGTATGCTTGTGGCATTTACTGCCTGGGCAGCTTTTTCTCCGCTTATTAATCAATTCGGGCAGACATATAACTTATCTGCTACGGAGCAGAGTATATTAGTAGCCATTCCCGTGCTGCTCGGGTCTGTGATGAGAATCCCGCTGGGTATCCTGACAGAAAAATACGGCGGAAGGAAAATGTACACAGCACTGCTGCTGTTCCTGGTGCTGCCTTTACTGGCAACGGGATTTGCAAATTCGTACCTGACACTGCTGATATGTGCATTGTTTCTTGGAATGGCAGGGACTGCTTTTGCCATCTCCATGACTTTTGTTTCCAAATGGACTCCGAAAGAAAAGCAGGGGACTGCTTTAGGGATTAACGCGATGGGGAATGCAGGCACAGCAATCGCAGCTTTTCTGCTTCCTACTATTGCCCTTATGTGGGGAGTTGAGTGGGTTTTCTGGGGGCTGATTCTTCCGGTGCTGATTATGGCGGCAGTCATCTGGTTTTTTACACCTGAAACACCCTCTGCAGGAACAAATAGAACAGTTAAAGGAGAATTATCCATCTTAAAATATAAAGATACCTGGGTTCTCTCCTTATTTTATTTTGTTACATTCGGATTGTTTGTAGCGATGGGTATTTATCTGCCGACATTATTAATAAACGTGTATGACCTGTCTGCAGTGGATGCAGGCATGAGAGCAGCTGGCTTTGTTCTGCTTGCTACCTTTGTCCGTCCGGTCGGTGGATATCTGGCAGATAAGTATGACCCGGGGAAAATGATGTCCCAGCTTTTTGCCGGTATTGTAGTTTGTGCAGCAGTAATTGCACCTGCTGTTGGCAACATCTTTATATTTACAGCTGCAAGTTTACTGCTCGCTGTCCTTTCCGGAATGGGAAGCGGCGTAGTATTTAAAATGGTGCCGTCCATTTTTGCAAAATCCACCGGAGCTGCAACAGGCATTGTGGGGGCAGCTGGAGGGTTAGGAGGATTCTTTCCACCGATTATGCTGGGAGTGATCAGGGATCTGACCGGGGCTTATACGATCGCATTTATTCTGCTGGCAGTAGTGTCGCTCGTCTGTTTTTCATTTAATAAAATGGAATACGACAAAAAGACCGTAACAGTGCCAAAAAGCGAAAGAGCAGGAGCTGAACAGCGCTCAGAGACAATCCGCTGAGGGTGACTGAAAATTAAAAAGATATTGCTTTGGTTCAGCGGATGCTTTACACTTCGGCATGCAATCGACGGAGAGAATTAATCTAATGTATAAATCTTTAAAGGACACACTGTAATTAATTTTACAGGTGTCCTTTTTTGTTTCTGCAGAGTGGATATTTGAAATGCTGCTTGAAACTAGTTATAGAAATTCTTATTTTTATGCAGGAAATCCGAATATTATGTTGGCGTTTTCATCGTTATTACATAAGGGATTCCAGAGTAAATTCTTTAGTTAAGCCAAGAGCCGCAAGGAAAAAACAAGGTAAGATAAGCTCACAGAATTAAAGAAATATAAAAGATGTATGTTTAAAGTATGTATATATTCAGAATAATTCAACAAAAGAATATTCCTGAGAATGAAAGGATTTTCAGTAATGTCCACAGGTTCCTGGAAAAGAAAATAAGAATTTTAAGAAAAGAGAGGTGGAGGAAAATTTCAAATTATTGTAAATTTTCTTTTTGTTTTTATTTTTCTCTGAACTTGTGGTGTGAAAAAAGAGGCGTGAAAAAATAAAAACTATAAAATTACTGGAGGGACAAAAAATGAAAGTAGCAGATATTTTTAAATTTAAAAATGAAGAAATTAAGATGCTGCATTTAGCCTGGTTTGCTTTTTTTGTTTCGTTTTTTGCATGGTTCAGCATGGCGCCGTTAGCAACTACAATGATGGACGATATGGGCTGGCTGACTCCACAGCATATCGCAGCACTTGGTATATGTAACGTTGTTCTCACAATTCCTGCCCGTATCATCATAGGATCGCTGCTCGACAAGTTTGGCCCGAGAGTAGTATATGCTGGGCTGCTCATGATAATGGCGGTGCCCGCGATTACCTTTGCTTTTGGAGATACCTGGGCCCAGTTAATGGTGTCACGTCTAATCCTTGGAAGTATTGGTGCGAGTTTTGTAGTTGGGATCCGGATGGTGGCAGAATGGTTTCCCCCGAAAAACGTTGGGTTTGCTGAGGGCATTTACGGCGGATGGGGTAACTTTGGCTCTGCTGCTGCAGCAATGCTTCTTCCCTGGTTCGCGCTTACTCTTTTAGGCGGTGATGATGGATACCGCTATGCACTGGCTTTTACAGGAGTCGTATGTTTCGTTTACGGTATTATCTTTTATCTGCTGGCAAAAGATACGCCGGACGGAAAAGCTCTCGTGAAGCCGAAAAAAGCTTCTGCACTGGAGGTAAGCAGCTGGGGAGATATGGTACAGCTGATTATCTGGACAATTCCACTCGGTGGTGCAGTCGCGCTTAGTTCCTGGAGACTGAACGACCTTGGATTTATTTCAGATACCATTCTTTATTCTATCTATATTGTGATTAGTGTTATTTTAGTCATTCAGATGATTAACATCTTTAAAGTGAATGTTCCGCGTCTCAAAGAAGGAGTGCCGGAACAGGATAAATATAAGTTTAAAAATGTAGCAGCATTAAACAGCACTTATTTCGCTAACTTCGGTGCAGAACTTGCTATTATTTCTATGCTTCCTATGTTTTTTCAGCTCACGTTTTCATTAACCGCTTCCCAGGCAGGATTAATCGCAGCTTCTTTCGCATTTATTAATTTAATTGCCCGGCCGCTCGGAGGCGTACTTTCCGATAGAATGGGGAGCCGCCGGAAGGTTATGCTTACCTATATGATTGGTATATGTATTGGCCTCATGACGATGGGATTCATGGATTCCAGCTGGCCGCTGATCGTAGCAATTGCCGTTACTGTATTAACCTCTATGTTTGTGCAGGGAGCAGAAGGGGCCACGTATTCGATTGTGCCGATGGTAAAGAAGCGCCTCACCGGCCAGGTGGCAGGCATGGCAGGAGCATACGGCAACGTTGGTTCCACCGTATACCTTACTTTATACACATTTGTCAGTGCGCAGCAGTTCTTCTTCATTCTTGCCGGCGGTGCTTTTGTCAGTTTTGTGATCTGCTACTTTATGCTGGAAGAACCGAAAAACTCTTTTGCAGAAGAATATTACCTTACGGATGACGAGCTTGCACAGCAGAAAGAAGCAGAAAGTCAGCTTGCATATGAAAAAGAAATGCAGAAAAAAGAAAGTGCGGTGTAAGCAAAAAATACCTGCTTCGCAGCTATAAAATATTCAGTAAAAACCGGGGGGAATCATTTCTTCCCGGCTTTTGCTGTTTTCAAGTACAATAAAAATATGACATGAAAAGGAGAGATCCCGTTGGCACTGATAAAATGCGATTTTTTCTCAGAAGTATTGGAATTAAGTACCTCGATGACAGTAATACTGCCTCAGCCTGCCATCCGGCAGATAGGGATGGAGAGCAGCAAAGGCGGGGAAAAGCATCAAACACTCTTCCTGCTGCACGGATTAACGGATGATCACACGATTTGGACAAGACGCACCTCCCTGGAACGATACGCTGCTCCGCTCGGTCTTGCAGTAGTAATGCCGCAGGTAGACCGGAGTTTTTATACGGATATGAATTATGGAAATAAGTACTGGACATTCCTGACAGAGGAATTACCAGCCGTGGCCCGGTCTTTCTTTCCTTTATCAGATAAAAGAGAAGATAATTTTACAGCCGGAATATCCATGGGCGGGTATGGTGCATTAAAGTGGGCATTAAACTATCCGGAAAAATTTGCAGCTGCGGCTTCACTCTCCGGTGCGCTCGATATCGTTTCCCGTGTAAAAGAATCAGAGGAGGAAATGTTTTCTCTCATTTTTGATAAAGAGAATATCGAAGGCTCTTCACAGGATTTGTTTTATCTTATTGAAAAGCTGGCAGAAGCCGAAGACAGGCCGGAGATCTTCCAGTGCTGCGGCACAGAAGACTTTTTATTTGAAGATAATCAGCGTTTTCAGCAGTGGTGTAATCAATTGAATTATCAAATCCGGACTGACTTTGAAGCTGGGGAGCATGAATGGGGATACTGGGACAAAAAAATTCAGGAGGTGCTTTCCTGGCTTCCGCTGAAAGAAAGGTAGGAATTTAAAGAGTTCTCACCTGTTCAGTATTAAATAATGGTTAGTTTACCACAGGAGAAAAACAGGTAACAGGCAGACAGGAATATAATTTTTTCTCCATTGATTTATTGAAGGCGGGAGGCGCTGTATGAAAAATTTAATAATAGGTATTATCACAGGAGCAGTTGCAGCAGCTGGGATTAGTGCATTTGCTTTTACAACTGACTATACGAATCTATTTTTATTGTTTTTAGTCGCTGCAGGTATTTTTGCATTCCTGCCTCTAATTATCCGTTCTATTACGACTTCCAAGGTTCCAAGGCCGACTATATACGGCACGAAGGCTCCTAAAAAGTTCAAAACGATTGAAACGAATACTGCAGAGAAGGAGGAAAATAACGATTCAAAAATTTCCCTCCGCCAGGCAATGGTGTCTGCAGGAGCGGGTGCAGGGCTGCTCGTTGTTTTCTTTACAGCGACGATAATATATTTGCAGTAGGGAGAATAAAGTCTCTTTAAAAAAGCTCAGTGAAGGCTGGTGTTGGCAGAAGGAAGGTACGCCTGCGGGCTCCTTCACCTGCCACGAGAATTCTAATGAGATAATTTGTCCATAAAATGTTCACTATTTTCTTTCATTTTCCAGATGACTTTAATGCAGTATCGTATATACTTAAGTTATTAAAAACATAAGAGCTGCTTTACATCACTTTTTTTACAGGTAATTGTGAATGATTGAGCATATGAGCTTTTTCTTTTGCCTGTTCTTGTGAATCACTGAACATAAAAGTAGTTCTTAAAAATTAACTTGAAAGAATTTCAATATCTTTCATGAAGAAAAATTATTTTTAGTATCAGGTTTTATGTGAAGAAGTGAACAAGATGAAAGGGGTATAGAGAAAATGAAAAAGCTGGTAATGATCGGAAACGGAATGGCCGGGGTAAAGACGCTGGAGGAACTGCTGCAAAGAGATAACACGCGATATGAAATTACAATCATCGGCGATGAGCCGTATCCAAACTATAACCGGATTATGTTATCCAACGTACTGCAGGGGAAAACGTCTCTGGATGAGATCACAATTAATGACTGGAACTGGTATACAGAAAATAACATTACGCTTATCACAGGGGAAAAAGCGATCGAGATTGACCGTGGAGAAAAAATTGTGGAAACCGAGTATGGCAAAGAAATTCATTACGA
Organism: Alkalicoccus daliensis; assembly: GCF_900103955.1. Lineage (GTDB taxonomy): Bacteria > Bacillota > Bacilli > Bacillales > Salisediminibacteriaceae > Alkalicoccus > Alkalicoccus daliensis. The sequence goes on along the minus strand of NZ_FNIL01000003.1, from coordinate 218,811 downwards.
TGAGTTAATCATTGCTACCGGGTCAAGCTCATTTATTCTTCCGCTGCCGGGAAGCAGGCTCGAAGGAGTTGTTGGCTTTCGGACAATTGAAGATACGGAGAAAATGATGCAGGCAGCTCAGTGTAAAACGAAAGCGGTTGTTATCGGTGGCGGCCTGCTTGGACTTGAAGCAGCGAGAGGATTGATCGACCAGGGGATGGAGGTCCACGTAGTACACCTGCTTCCGACACTAATGGAACAGCAGCTGGATGCGCCTGCAGCAAGAATGCTGAAAAAGGATCTTGAAAAGCAGGGTATGAAATTTAAAATGGAAAAACAGACGGAAGAAATTTTAGGAGAGACTCATGTAGAAGGGATCCGATTCAAAGACGGGGAAGAACTTGCCTGCGACCTCGTAGTGATGGCAGTAGGAATCCGGCCAAATACAGCACTTGCGGAAAAGAGCGGACTGGAAGTAAACCGCGCAATTGTAGTCAATGACTATATGGAGACTTCTGATCCTTCTGTTTATGCAGTCGGGGAGTGTGCAGAACATAATGGTATGACTTACGGACTTGTTGCTCCATTATTTGAGCAGGGAAGAGTGCTGGCAGCTCACCTGACGGAAATAAAAAGTCCGGGGTACCAGGGAACGGTGCTTTCCACCCAGCTGAAAGTGGCAGGATGTGATCTTTTTTCCGGCGGGGACATTCATGAAGATGATGAAACAGATGCAATCGTTGTGCAGGACGCTGTAGCTGGTGTATATAAGAAAATTCTTGTGAAAGAAAATAAAATTACCGGTATCGTTCTCTACGGAGATGCTGGTGATGGAAACCGCCTCTTCTCTATGCTGAAAAACGAAACCGATATTTCAGATTTTACGACTGCTGCTGTTTTCCAGAAAGCGGGAGAAGAGGATGAAGCTGATTTGCTGGCAGAAATGCCGGCGGAAGAAACGGTCTGCGGATGTAATGGGGTAACGAAAGGGAAAATAGTGCAGTCTATTCTAGAAGATAATCTGACAACATATGAAGAAGTGAAAACCTGTACGAAAGCAGGTGCTTCCTGCGGGAAATGCCAGCCGATGGTAGAGGGAATTCTTGCACTGACGCTTGGAGCGGGCTACGATGCAGCTGCACAGAAAAACGGGATGTGTGAATGTACAGCTCTTACCCGTGATGAGGTAGTGGCGGAAATTAAAGAAAAGGGACTGCAGACACCGCAGGAAATAAGATACGTACTTGAATTTAAAAACAAAGAGGGTTGCGCAAAGTGCCGTCCAGCCTTGAATTATTATATGAGAATGCTTCGTCCGGAAACTTATGCGGATGATAAAGCGTCCCGTCTTGTAAATGAGCGGATGGAAGGGAACATCCAGAAAGACGGCACTTTCTCTGTCGTGCCAAGAATGTATGGAGGCACGACAACTGCAGAAGATTTAGTGAAAATGGGAGAGGTGGCGAAAAAGTATGACGTGCCTCTTGTGAAAATAACCGGAGCAAGCAGAATCGGTTTGTACGGCGTGAAAAAAGAAGATCTGCCGCATGTTTGGGAAGAACTTGGTATGCGGTCCGGATACGCATATTCCAAGTCTTTAAGAAACGTGAAATCTTGTGTCGGTTCTCAATTCTGCCGCTTCGGCACCCAGGATTCCCTCCGACTGGGAATCCGGCTGGAGCAGGAACTGGAAATGGTGGACACTCCGCACAAAATGAAAATGGGTGTGGCAGGCTGCCCGCGCAACTGTTCTGAAGCACTGACGAAAGACTTTGGTGTGATCTGTGTCGATAACGGCTACCAGCTTTACATCGGAGGAAACGGCGGCACGGAAATCAGAGAATGTGACTTCGTAAAAATTGTAGCGACAGAAGATGAAGTAATTGCCTATGCGAAAGCCTACGTGCAGTATTACCGGGAAACCGGCATTTATGGCGAAAGAACTGCTCCGTGGGTGGACCGGCTGGGAGTCGATACAATAAAAGTAATGCTGCAGGATGAAAAGCAGCGCACCTATTATGAAAATCGCTTTACTGAAGCGAAGGACACGTATCAGGAAGCATGGAGCGCAATGCTCGCGAAGACACAGGAAAAGAAAATGTACGAAATTACTCGAGTATAAGAGAAAATCGAAAAGCGCGCATGCTTTTACAGAAATAATTTAATATCCTTGCACCAGGAGGAATTAGTTCTTCCTCCTGTCCTGAGCTTAATATTACTGAATAGGAAGGTGTTTCTAATGAATATGACGAAAAGTCTTATCCGGGTTATGCCGGAAAAAGAATTAATTCCCTTTATAGGAAGAGAGGTAAATGTTTACGGTACGTCCATTGCACTTTTTCGGCTCAGCGATGGAACCATCAAGGCTGTCGGCAGCAGGTGCCCTCATACAAACGGACCGCTGGCAGAAGGAATCGTATCAGGAGAATTTGTCTATTGTCCTTTACAGAATTGGAAAGTATCATTAACAACAGGGAAGGTGCAGGCTCCGGATGAAGGAGAAGTACCAACCTATGAAACTGTAATCGAAAACGGAAATATTTTCGTATCCATATAGGTGGTGAACAGCATGAGTGGCTTTGTTTCGTTTGTGGGCGCCGGCCCGGGCGATATCGGCTTAATTACGGAAAAAGGAAAAGAAAGTCTCGCGAAAGCGGATGTTGTCCTGTACGATCGGCTGGCGAATCCAAGACTGCTTCGTCTGACACCGGATTCCTGTGAATTAATTTACTGTGGGAAGCTTCCAGACAGGCATACGATGCGCCAGGAAAAAATTAATGAAATGCTGGTGGAGCTTGGAAATGCAGGGAAATTTGCAGTGCGTTTAAAAGGAGGGGACCCTTCCATTTTTGGCAGAGTCGCTGAAGAGGCTGCCGCATTAAAAAATGCAGGAATCAGCTATGAGATCGTGCCGGGAATTACTTCAAGCATTGCTGCAGCAAACTATGCCGGGATGCCGGTTACCCACCGTGAGCTCAGCACCAGCTTTACTATCCGCACCGGGCATACCTGCCAGGCGGTCAGCACCGGCCCGCATGATAAAGATGAACACGGCGATACGATTGCCTATTACATGGGTGTGAAAAATCTGGAGCACCATTGCCAGGAATTAATCAAGCAGGGTTTTTCCCCGGAAACTAAAATCGCTGTGATTGAATGGGCAACGACCGGAAAACAACGGACAGTGGAAGGTACCTTAACTTCGATTGGAGAGAAAGTAAAATCACATGATATCAAAAATCCGGCTATGACAATTATTGGGGAAGTCGTAGGATTAAGAGAAGAACTGCAATGGTTTGAAAAGAAAAGAATGTTTGGAAAAAGGATTCTGGTGGCAAAAGCTTCTGCTGGGGAAAGTGAACTGGAACAGTATTTTTTGGACCAGGGAGCTGAAGCCTATGCGTTTCCAGCGTTGAAGCTGCAAAAAGAACCGCTTTCTCCCAGCTGGATCCAGCAGATTCTTTCCGCAGAAAAAGTCCTGTTTGCTGCACCGGAAAGTGTCTCGATTCTGATTAAATCATTATACGAAGAAGGACGGGATATCCGGGACCTCCCCCGCAAGCTTTTCTGTTTATCCGAAAAGACACGGAAAGTACTGGAGCATGCCGGTCTGCAGTCGGAAAAGATTGCTTCTGCTGATGCAGAGATGCTGCAGGTAGGGTATCAGCATAAAGATAATAACATCGTTACCCACAGTATACAGCTGGATCCCCGGTTTGCAGTAATCGACCAGCGGCTGCTGGAAGAAGAATCGTGGGAAACTGTGATTTTCCCGAGCATATCTGCGGTAGACTGGTTTCTGGAAGGCTGCTGCGTATACAGCAGTGAACACCTGAGGGAAATATCCTTTGCCGCAATTGGAACGCGGGTAAAAAATTATGCAGTGAAAAAAGGCTTTGCCCATTTAGATGAAGAAGTACAGGAAGAGTTAACGAAATGGCAGAAAAACAGAACGCGGCCAGCCGTCCATAACATATAATTTGCATAAGTCTTGTTTCCAGACAAGGCTTTCTCTTCACACATACATGTTCAATACTTCACAAATACATTTAAGGAGTTGTCTAAGATGAAAGAAGTAATCCAGGCATTTGGAGATACAGCTGCATTAAAAGTGAATCAAATAAATACGAGCAAAAGCAAATTTTTTGTATCCGGCATGATGGCAGGGTTTTTTATCGGATTAGGAATTATACTTATATTCACGATCGGCGGGCTGCTTTCTCCCATCAGCCCTGAGCTTGCAAGAATCGTCATGGGTGTTTCCTTTGGTATTGCCCTGAGCCTTGTACTGATGGCAGGGGCAGACTTATTTACAGGTAATAATATGATTATGACAATTGGAACACTGGAAAAAAGAACGACCTGGAAAGATACATGGAAAATATGGGGATTCGGTTTTCTGGCTAATTTTGCAGGATCTGTCACAGCGGCTGTACTATATTTTTATTCCGGTCTCTGGCAGGGAGCAACGGCAGAATTTATCACGGCGACAGCAAGTGTGAAAATGAACCTTCCTTTTATGGAGCTGCTGGTAAGAGGAATTCTCTGTAACATTCTGGTGTGTCTGGCGATCTGGTGTGCTTTTAAATTAAAAAGTGATACTGCAAAACTAATCATGATCTTCTGGTGTCTGTTTGCTTTCATTACTTCTGGCTTTGAGCACAGCATCGCAAATATGACGCTGCTTTCTATCGGACTGCTCGTGCCGCATCCTGAAACTGTGACGCTGGCAGGAATGGCACACAACCTTATCCCGGTATCGATCGGAAACATGATCGGCGGCATTGTATTTGTAGGAGGTGCCTACTGGTATACATCTTCTGCCACGGTTCCAAAACTGGATAGAGCAGCAAAGCCTGCCATCCTGCAGGTGGAAAGAAAAACACCGGAAAGCAGTGCCCGGTAATCTGAAGAAATTTCAAGCTGCTTTAAATCATAAAGAAACGGTAAAAATTTCTGATAAGTGAAGCCAGCAGCAAGGATATTTATTCTTTGCATATATCTCCATACAAAAAGCGCGGGAAGAATTTTCTTTCCGCGCTTTTTCATATCGGCCTGCCGCAGTCTATACTCAGCCTTGTTTAAATTGTAATTCCGCTCTGCGCTGAATGATCCGGAGGCGGAGCTGGAAGCCGGCTGCTGCAAAGGTTAATCCAAGCGTGATGCCTACCCAGAGTCCAAATGGCCCAAGCTGGGAAAAAGCAGCGAGCAGATAGCCTGCCGGGATCCCTATAATCCAATAGGAAGTAAAAGCAATGATAAACGGAATCTGCACATCTTTATATCCCCGCAGGACTCCCTGGAGACCAGATTGTGCGGCGTCTGAAAGCTGATAAACGATAGCGATAATAAAAAACTGTCCCGCCATCATAACGACATCGGGGTCGTCTGTATAAAAATAAGCGATTTGTTCCCGGAAAAAGTAAAGAAATACAGCACCCACTGCAAGAAAGCCGATACCTCCAAAAACCCCGAGGCGCGCATAAGTTTTGGCAGCTTCTATTTTCCCGCCTCCTACTGAAAATCCCACGACAATCGTTAACGCCATGGAAATACTGAGCGGAATCATGAAAATCAGGGTAGTAAAACTGAGTGCAATCTGATGCGCCGCAATGGTCACCGTGGTAAACATTGCTCCCATCAGGAGCGTCACTACAGAAAATATGCTGGATTCAAAGAAAATTGATAGACCGATAGGAATGCCGATTGCAAGCTGTTCTTTCCAGTGGTTCCAGGAAGGCTTTGCCCAATGCAGAAAAATCCTATAGTGCTTGATCGCTGCAACCCGGAAGGTCATCCATACGCTGAATCCGAAAATAATCCAGTAGGTGACCGCTGTCGCATATCCAGCTCCGATTCCTCCCAGCTGGGGCAGCCCAAAGTTCCCGAAAATAAATCCGTAATTTAATAAAACGTTAAAAGGAACGGCTGCGACTGTAATAATCATTGTTATCCTTGTAAATCCCTGGCCGTCGAAAAAATTCCGCAGCACGCTGGCAAGAAACAAAGGCACAACTCCAAAAGCAAGACCGACAAGATAATGAAAGGAAATATGATGCACGGGCTCCGTCAAACTCATCAAAGAAAGTATCGGTTCCAGGAAAAAGTATCCGCTGATAAAAACAAACAGTGCAAGCACCATAGCTAAATAAATTGCCTGCGTAACGGTACCTGAAATTTTATCTTTCTGCCCGCTTCCGGAGAGTGAGGCGACGATGGTGGTTACTGCAAGCAGTATTCCATTAACTCCTGTGAAAATCGGCATCCACAGACTGGAGCCGATCGCTACTCCTGCGAGATCGTCTGTTCCGACGCGTCCGGACATGATGGTATCAACCAGGTTCATTGCAAACATACTGACCTGTGTAACCATAATGGGCCATAAAATCCTTATGAATAATGCTGCTTTATCTTTTCTTGTATCTACATGTTTCATGTGAATGTTCTCCTGCGTCCCTTATATATATTTACATGGATTTTTGGTTCGATGTACAAAGGTATCCTTTATTCTAACAAAAAAGCCTGTTAAAACAATGAATTTGAGCAATTCCTTTATTGTTCGTAAAAGGGACCTATATATTTATAAGCCACAAGGCTTACTGGAAATTAGACTGCGGCTGATTATAAAGACAGCAGAAAACAAGTAGGATTTTAATCAAGGTGACATCTGCTCTTCATACATAAGCAGGCTGCATACGACAGCACAGACAGAAAACAGCTCTTCTTCAAGATACAGGCTCCAAACTTTGCGTTTGATTTCAGCAAGATTCTCTCACAAATCCCATTCTTCCCGCTGAAAGAAATTTAAAAGAGAAATTTTCATACGGTGCAGCAGATCACAGTATGTTGACATAGCAGAAATATTTTACGAAAAGAGGAGGAAGTACAATGCAGCTGGTACGGTTCTTTGCAGAAAAGAAAGTAGTCGTCATTTTACTGGTTCTTACGATTTTAATCTCCGGGGTTTACGGCGCAGGGAAGCTTGATCGCGAACTGCTTCCTGCGATGTCATTTGATGGTGCGCAGATATTTATAAATGCGGGAGATATGTCTTCAGCAGATGTTGAAAAAGAAATTACCATTCCGGTAGAAGAGCGCCTTCAGCAGATGGAAGGAATAAAGCAGGTAAACAGTTCTTCTTCTATCGGTGTCAGCTCCATGTGGATCCAAACGGAAGAAGGAGAGGGAGAAGAAGTTTATCAGGAAATTGAAGCCGAAATAAATGCTCTTCAAAATACGCTTCCGCAGGTGGAAGATATTAATATGCAGCAATATTCTACAGATCAGCCATATGAATTTTTTATGACAGTACATGGCGGTTCCATGGAGGAAATGTCTGTTTTTGCAGATGATGTAGTGAAAACACGTTTAGAAGCACTTCCTGAAGTACGGGAAATAAAACTGGATGGACTGGAACAAAAAGATATTGAAATAGTACTGGATCAGAAAAAGCTGCAGCAGGAGGAACTTACTTCTGCACAGGTAGCAGAGACATTAACACAGTCGGATCAGGATGTTTCGTTAACAGCGGCAGGAAGCGATACGGACGCTATACGCTGGAAAAATAAAATTCAGACGGTGGAAGAATTGGAAAAAACGGAGATTATTTCTGCCGGAGGAAACGCAGTTTCCTTGAGCGAACTAGGAGAAATCAAGGAAGAAAAAAATAACCTCAGCTCTCCGGGCTGGTATAACGGTTCTGAGAATTTTGTTTTTATCCAGGCAGGAAGAGCAGAAGGTGTCACGCAAATTCAGATGGCAGAAAGTATCCGCGCAGAGGTGGAGAAAATTCGTGCGGATGGACAAATAGAAGGATTTGAACTGAACGAACTTGTCGCACAGGCTGACTATGTGACAGATGCAATTGACGGCGTGAGTTTAAATATTCTGCTTGGCGGAATTATTGCGGTTGCCGTGCTGTTTCTATTTTTAAGAAACTTCCGTGCGACATTCATTATTGGCATATCGATTCCTATTTCTATTTCACTTACTTTTACGGGGATGTGGCTGTTCGACTACAGTTTTAATATTCTTACGCTGATTGGATTGGGGCTTGGGATAGGAATGATGGTGGATTCTTCTATTGTGATTCTGGAATCCATCTACCGGAAAAAAGAACAGGGGTTAAAAAAGCTTGATGCAGTAACAGCTGGAGTAAAAGAGGTAGCCTCTGCAGTAATCGCTTCGATGGTAACGACAATTGTGGTATTCCTGCCAATCGGACTGCTGGGCGGGGAGATTGGCACGTTTATGATCGTCCTCTCCCTCGTAGTAGTGATTACGCTTGTAAGTTCCGTGATTGTAGCGTTCACATTGATCCCTTCTCTCAGTAAAAGTTTTCTGAAGCTGAAAGTAAATCAAAAAGATTTAAAAGAAGGAATGGCCATAACAGCATACGGAAGAGTAATTCAGTTCCTCGCCGGGAAAAAACTGTACCGTTTTTCGGTTATATTCATGTTTCTCCTGTTGTTCGCAGGGTCTCTGGCACTTTTTCCTAAAATACCTTCAACGGTAATGCCGGATGTTTTTAACCGCTATACAGAAATGGCAGTACCGGTGGAGAGTGGGACGACACCAGAGCAGAGAGAGCAGGCAGCTGTAAAGATCCACGAAAAATTATCAAAAATTCCTGATGTAGAGGCGAATCTTATCATGGATGATATCGATTATTTCTACGTGCTTGTAAACATGACAAAAGGCGGGGAAATTACAGTGCCCCAGGAGGAAGTAAACGAAGCAATAGATAAGGAACTGCGGGAACTTGCTGCAGATCTGCCAATTGATACGGGAGGAGACTTTACCGGTGCAGGTGGCCAGCCTGTAGTCGTGGAAATTATGGGAGAGGATTTTGGGGAACTTGAGCAGATTGCTTCCGATGTTGAAGAAAGACTTGCTGCAGTTGAAGGAATTACCGGGATTACATCGTCTTCAGAAAATAAACTGCAGGAACAACTGATTCAATTAAATACCACTGAAATGGAAAGAGATGGGGTACAGGAGCTGCAGCTGCTGCACCAGATGCAGGCATCGGCTGATAAACTGCCGGCAGGCACGATCGGAGAAGGAAGAGAGCAGACAGATATCTTTGTGAGGGCTGATGTGGAGAACCTGCTGGAGCAGGAAATACAGACAGCAGAGGGCCTTAAAACGATGTCGAATTATATTTCGCTGGAAGAAACGGAAGTACCGGCTGCAATTGACCGAAGAGACGGTACAAGAATGATTACCGTTTCCGCCGGCCTGGAAGGAAGAGACCTTGGCGCGGTCAACCGTGATATGGAAGAGCTGCTCAGTAAGTACGAAGTTCCGGCAGGATATTCCATCGATACTGGTGGAAGTCTGCAGGAGCAGTCAGAAGCAATGCAGGAAATGATGATCATCCTGGGAATTGCGGTGTTTTTAGTCTACGCAGTGATGGCGGTGCAGTTCAACAGTTTTGTTCATCCGCTGATTATTATGTCTGTGATTCCATTAACAGCAACAGGCGCACTGCTGGGACTGCTGCTCACACAGTCTGAACTCAGCGTTTTGTCAGCACTGGGGATGGTTTTTCTTATAGGTATTGTATTAAACAATGCGATCCTCTTAATAGATCGGACAAAACAGCTGCGAAAAGAGGGGCTGGAACCTAAAGCCGCAATTATGGAAGCCGGAAAAAACAGAATTCGGCCGATTTTTATGACAACACTGACTACCTGCGGCGGTATGCTGCCGCTTGCCATCGCAGCAGATGCTGCCAGTAATTATCAGTCTCCCCTGGCGATTGTTATTATTTCCGGGCTGCTGTTTGCGACCTTTATCACACTGCTGATGATCCCATCGTTATACCTGGTGATGGAGGATGTGAAAGCCGGTTTTCAGAAGTTCAGAAGAAAAAACAAAAAAGAAGTCATGAAAGCTGCTTAAGCAGACAAGATAAAATAAAGAAGAATCATTAGTTACTATAAGGAGAACCGGGAAGCTTCCTTTTTCCTCGCTGGTTTTCTACTGATAAAAAATTAAAGTTAAAGCTGTCTTTTCATTGGGGCGGCTGATAAATTCATAGAATCTTACAAAATACGCCTGCAGTAAGCAAAAAGCCTGCAAACAGCTGATAGAAAGGAACAATAGATGTAAAGCTAGTTTGAATTCGTACATTCTGGGAATAAGTTTTATATCTTGAAATTTCCATTTATAAGTTGACTGTACAATGAATATAGAGGAGGCTGTAATAATGAAAAAACGTATTGTAGGCGTATTTGACTCTGAAAAAGAAGTAGCAGCAGCTGTCGAAGACTTGAAGCTGGAAGGTCACCGTCCGGAAGAGATTTCACTCATTGCGGAAAAAGGGGAAAAAACTGAGTGGCTGGAACAGGAAACAAATGCGAAAATTGAAACACCGGAAGAAGGATCCCAAAAAGATAATGAAGAAAACCTATCTTTCATGGATAAAGTGAAAATGGCGTTTAAAGGCCAGACAGAATTTTCCGGAGCAGAAACTTATGAAGGAAATGATCCGCTTGATTTTAAAGCGCACGGTTTCAGTGAAGGAGAAGCAAATGAATACGAACAGGCAGTAAAAGATGGAAAAGTTGTAGTACTGGCACCGCAGAAAACAACGGATGCGGACAAAGGTATCACGGACAGCCAGGGAGGAGAGCATCAGAATGAAGCCGGCGAAGATTTACCGGATAACGAGCTGGCTGACCCGCTTCGTCCAAATCAGGAAGGCACTGCGAGTCCATCCGGAAAAAATAATTCTGAAGATCCTGTGAGAGAAAAAGAGAAGTCCAATACAGAAGATCCGGAAAACCCTGGCGGACCAAGTCAAATTGGAGATCCAATGAGTCCGGAAGATCCGGAAGAACAGGCAAAAGAATCTCCAAAATTTCCACAGGATACAGATGTAGATCCGGAAGAAAGAGCAAGAAATAAAGAAAAAAAGCCATCAGACGACTAAAATGATGAATTAGAATGTATGTAAAAGCCGCTGGAATTTTCCAGCGGCTTTTCTGCTGTACTTGTGGTAAGAAAGTTATTCGTCTTTCTTTTGTTTCCCGGAGATCCCATAGAACAACAGCTTCATAATGTCTTCAGTTAATGGGAGTATCTTGGAATACACATCTTCTTTTTGCATCTGTTCCTGGAGCATCTGTATATAAAACAAGATTGCCTCGTTTGAAATCTCAGGATCCACATACCCTTGCTCTCTGCCTTCATCAAACAGGTTTATCAGCCGGGGAAGCGCTTTGTTATGATAAAAGTCTTCAATATAGGTGGTGCCGCTCGTATATTCTTTCATAAAATAAATGTAAAAGTCCTCATGGATATTTTCTGCCGCCTGTTTTTTGTTGAATATTAGCTTTTGTATTTTTTCAGGAAAGGCAATATCTTCGTCCATCACTGCGAGCCCTTCAGCCCATGCTTTATCCACATAGTAAATAATCGTTTCATGAATTAAGTTGTCTTTACTTTGAAAATAATTATATATAGTTACTTGTGATACTCCTGCTTTCGCAGCAATTTCATTCACAGCTACTTTATTCACCCCGTGCCCCATGAATAACTCCAGCGCAGACTCCAGGATTTCTTTTTTCTTTAACTCTCTCCGGCGTTCAAATCCATCCATACTTTTCACCTCTTTCCAACATAGTAATAAAAAATATGAAATAAAACAATTAATAAAGTTCATAATCTATTGCTATTCTTTAAATAAATATATATTATGAACTTATAAAGTAAAAATATTTCATAATTATTACTGCTTCTTGAAAGGAGCCTTATACATGGATATTCTGCAGGTGAAAAACTTAACGAAAAAATTTGGCAGCTTTAAAGCACTGCATGATGTGAATTTCAACGTAAAAAAAGGGGAAATCTTTGGTTTTATCGGTCCGAACGGGGCGGGGAAATCTACCACTATCCGTGTGCTGCTTGGAGTGTTGAAAGCGACAGAAGGAGAAGTGAAACTTTTTGAAAAGGATGCTTGGAAAGATGCTGTAGAGATTCATAAACGAATTGCTTACGTGCCGGGGGATGTGAATTTATGGCCGAATTTAACGGGAGGAGAAATAATTGACTTGTTCATCAAGCTGCGCGGGGGAAATTCTGCAAATAAACGAGAGGAGCTGGTAAAGCGTTTTGACCTGGATCCTTCCAAAAAAAGCAGAACATATTCTAAAGGGAACCGGCAGAAGGTTGCGTTAATTGCAGCTCTTTCTTCTGAAGCAGACTTTTATATTCTGGATGAGCCTACTTCAGGACTTGATCCGCTGATGGAGCGGATCTTTCAGGAATGTGTGCTGGAACTAAAGGCACAGGGGAAAAGTGTGCTGCTCTCCAGTCATATACTTTCAGAAGTGGAAAAACTGTGTGACAGAGTAGGGATTATCCGGGAAGGACAGATAATTGAGACGGGATCACTGAAAGAACTGCGGCATTTAACAAGAACACAGATTTTACTTGAAACAAAAGAACCCGTACCGGAGCTGAACAAACAAAAAGGAGTACATGACATTTCAAGCACAGACCAGGGGATAACCTTTCAGGTGGACACTGAAGAAATGGACAGCGTAATGCGGTATATCACCCAATTCGGCATAGTAAAGCTGGAGAGTGCTCCTCCTGCGCTGGAAGACTTGTTTATGCGGCATTATGAAGGAACAAAAAAGAGCGGATCGGGAGCTGGAGGTGAAGGCTGATGAATGAAAGTGTAACTGCAAACACAAGCCGTTTATCACTTTTTATGTTCCGGCTGGACCGGATACGAATTTTTCTCTGGCTGACTGGCCTTAATTTCTTTACTTTAATTGTCCCCATTTCTTTTGTGTCCCTGTATTCAAGTGAACAGGAAAGAGCAGCGATGGCGGAGACGATGCAGAACCCGGCGATGACGGCGATGGTGGGGCCTGCTGATTTAAGCAATTACACACTGGGAGTGATGACAAGCCATCAGATGCTGTTAATGACAGCTGCTGTTGCAGGACTGATGAGTATTCTGCTTGTAACGAGGCATACCCGGGCAGATGAAGAAGAAGGAAGAGTGGAGTTAATCCGGTCTCTTCCTGTAGGAAGGCTGGCCTATTTAAACGCTGCGCTGTTCGTAATCAGCTGTGTTTGTGTTATTTTAGCGATTATTAATGGAGCCGGTTTATATATGCTTGGAATTGAATCGATGCAGCTCGAAGGCTCGCTGTTATATGGAGCAGCATTAGGAGGCACCGCACTCGTATTTGCTGGCATTACAGCGTTCTTTTCCCAGCTTTCAGATAATGCACGCGGTACTGTCGGATTATCAATCGGTTTTCTGCTGGCAGCTTATCTTTTTCGCGCAGTAACTGATATAAGCAACGAATCCCTTTCGTGGTTGTCCCCTTTGGGCTGGGTAACAAAAACAGAAGCCTATGGAGCAAATAACTGGTGGCCGGTTGTGCTGATGGTGATATTTGCTTTTGTGATGTTTGCTGCCGCAAACTATTTACATGCTATCAGAGATTTGGAAAGCGGTTTTCTTCCGGCAAGATCCGGGAGAACGCATGCAGGGAGTTTCCTGCAGAGTCCTTTTGCACTTGCGTTCCGATTACAAAGAACAGGATTTATTGCCTGGGCAATAGGACTTTTTGTAATAGGAGCTTCCTATGGATCGGTACTTGGAGATATGGAATCTTTTTTTGAAGGAAATGAACTAATGGAACAGATGCTGCAGCCGGAAGCAGGGCTTACCCTGACAGAAACGTTTATACCAATGCTGCTTATCGTACTGTCACTCCTTGCAGCAATACCTCCGGTAATGTCGATGAATAAACTTCGGGGTGAAGAGAAAAAAGGAAGACTTGATCACATGTTAGGCAGGGCGGTTTCCAGGAATAAACTGATGGGAAGTTACTTTACGCTTGCTGTAGTTAATGGATTTGTCATGCTGATGCTTGCCGGCTTCGGTCTATGGGCAGCGGGAAATGCGGTAATGGAAGAAGGATTTTCTTTTTCTATGGTAATGGGAGCGGCAGCTGCTTATTATCCTGCGATACTAGTAATGATCAGTTTGTCAGCAGCATTCATCGGATGGTTTCCTAAATTTCTTACTCTGGTTTGGGTATATATTTTTTATTCGTTTATCGTGCTGTACCTTGGCGGATTATTTCAATTTGCAGACTGGATCGGGGAACTTTCTCCCTTTGGACATGTACCGCAGTATCCGGTAGAAGACATGGCCATATTTCCATTGGTTGTCTTGATGCTGATCGCAGCGGTAATTGCTGCTGCCGGGTTTATTGGATTCAGAAAAAGAGATATTGAAAACTAACTTTCATAAAAGCAGAGCTTATATTAATTCCCGGGAGCATTCAGCGTTGAATGCTCCTGGTTTTTTTTATGCTGTTTCGTATTATTTTGGAATTAAAATTCTACAGTAGAAGGTTAAAACGGAATTCTTTAACAGAGACACTCATGCAAAATTTTTGCACCATGAAAGATGAAAAGAAATATTGCTGTGTCACACAGGAGAGGACGCCATCGGCTATTCCTTGCCGAGAGTGGCACAACGTGATATTTCTCCTAATACGAAGCTGTTTTAGGGTAGCATTTAAAAAATTGGAGCTTCTAACATATATTAGGTTCATCACCACGAATGTAGTTAACAAGAAAAAATCGAAATAGAAAAAGATTTCACACAAAATAACACTCCTTCTGCAGACAAAGTGGAAATTGGCCGAGTCGAAGATCCATTCCGCCCGACCAACCGGAGGTAGGAATTAGCTGGGGCCGGCCCGCCCGGAAAGTGTCCCCATGGAGACAAAGGCTGCAATCATCAAGGTGAAATAATAACTATCTGTATTTCAACTGCATGGTAAGGTGAAGAACCATATATTAGCAAAGGAAAAGGAGATCTTAGGAATGATCGTCCTGCCAAAAAAATTCTTAGTTTGATCTCATCTCTCATGGGAATAGATTATATATAGCATTAAAATAGAAGGAGGTAATATATATGTCTAAACAAGTTGTAGGAGCATTTGATTCAGAATCGCAGGTAATAGAGGTCGTGGAAAGACTGGAATCAGAAGGACACCGTGCGGAAGATATTACACTGATTGCCAAGGATGTTGATACTACTTCATGGCTTCGTAAAGAAACTTCTGCCCATGTAGATACTGCCGAAGGTCATGTAGCACCTGGAGAAAGCGGGGAGCCTTCCTTCTGGGAAAAAGTAAAAGCTGCATTTAAAGGAGATACAACCCTGCATGGCAGGGATCCGGATAATATTCACAAAGAGTTAACGGAATTTGGCTTAACGCAGGAACAAGCGGAAAAACATGAATCAGACGTAAAAAATGGAAAAGTATTAATCATGGCTCCTCATGAACCAGCAAGGGGTCTTGGTGCTGAAAGTGAAATTGGGGAAAATGATAAAAACGAAAAAAATGTAGGAGCTCCCCCTTATGGAGAAGGGACAAGCCGGGCAGGAGATCCATTAAACCCGCAGAACCCTCCTACAGATGAAGATAAGCGGGAAAAATTCTAGAAATAGAGAGATATTGCAAAAGAGATTGAACGTGGAGAAGTAAATAATGAAAGAAGCAAAAAAGATGGTCCCGGTATTTGCCGGGACCACCTTTTTTAATAAAATTTAACTTTACAAAAAATATGCTAAGATAATTTTTCGAAAGGATAAAATAACACTTCTTTTGCTTTGGAGTAATGTACAAGAGGTTCTGTTTTTGATATTTCCGGATTTATAAAATCAAGCAGCTCGTTTTTGTGAATGGTTAATTCTGCCTCTCTAAGCTCCCAGGGCTCATGATGAATAGGACCTTTTGTAACCTTGCCATTTTTTGCTTTTAATAATGCATATCTTTCCGTAAGCCAATGGGTTAAAGTGTCCGGCTTAGACTTGGAAGGTTTGGAGACAGGAGCATACGAGCAGGAGAAAGAAGCTTTTGCTTTACCATCATGCGTTCTTTTGCTTTCATATTTTATTGTTCCATCCTTCTCTTCAATTTTCATATCTGCATGATAATAAGGAAGACCTACAACAGATCGTGCGGTGCGCACTACCAGGGAAGAATCTGCATCCATTGTAAAAAAGTAAACCGCTTTTTCTCCTTTATAAGTTACATAAGTGCGTACATTCAGTTCTAAAAAATCGTCTGCAGAAAAGATCCTGCCGAATTTTCTCGCCTGGTTTTCTGTTCCCAGAAAAGGAACGATCCCTATCCAGGCCTGTCCTTCGAAAGTATCTATTTCCAGCTCTTCTGGTATGTGTGTTCGCAGATCTTCTATTGCAATGGGATAATGAATAAATAAAAGATCATTCCAATTTTGTTTTGCGAGCCAGTTTTTTTTCGTTTTTGCCATGAGTGACACTCCTTCATATCATTGATAAAGACTTCGAATTATTGCATTTACCTGCGGTGCGGCTCTCGTTGTGAGCTGGTGTGAAGCATTCGAGATTTTAATTAACTGTAGCTGCGGCAGTTTTTGCCGGTATAAATCAGCGTAAGGACGGGCTACGGGATCCCATGCTCCATATATAAAAGCAACTGGACATTCTATAGATGAAATTTTATTCATAATAGAATAATGACGTCCATTCCTGTAGATATTTTTAACAACTGAAAAAGAAGACTGCTCAATGTTGCGCTGCAGGTTTTTTCGTACTTTTTTATTCGAACTGTGGGCAACAGCCAGGCCTGCAGCCAGGAAGCGTTTAAAATTCATTGCTGTCACAGCTTCGCCGGTTTTAATTTTGGCAGCAAGCAGCTTTGTACGTACTTCAGGAAAGCTTGCCAGCAGTATAATTCCTGCAGCCCTGTCAGGGTGAGCAGCTGCAAATTCCTGGACTGGAGAACCTCCGAGGGAATAGCCGCACAGTAGAATTTTTTCTAAAGATAAATGATCAGCCAGTGCCAGAATATCATCTGACCACTCTCTTATAGATTGCTCCTGAATGTTTTCTTTCCCGCTTTTTCCATTGCCGGCAGGGTCAAAAGTGATCACCTGGAAATGGTCAGCCAGCTGTGAAAATTGATATTGAAAAGCTTCCGCTCCCAGTGCAGGTGGAGGAACAAAAATGATTGGAGTGCCACTGCCTGTACTTTTATAGTGAATTTGTGTATTAATAGATGTGAAATATGGCATTGTAATCCTCTCCTGACTGACTACAATTTTTAATACCTTTAATACTCAAGTTTAAAACATAAGCTACCTTGAAAATAAAAGTTCCGCTAAAAAGAAGTAATACTGCTGCTTCACTTTCGGAGTGGCTTACCCAAGGGCTTGTTCTCGACTAATTTTGACGGAAAGAACGTCCGCCAAAATAAATTCTCCAACTGCGCTCGTGCGTCCTCTCCTTCGTTCCACAGCAGTATTAATTTTCATACTCCCTGGAAAAGATATTGCATAGGAACAGAAATTTCGCCGAACTGGCCACCTAGAATTTCCTGAAGCATTTTAGCAAAAATCGATCCGGTTTTTCCGGCTTTGCATGAAATTGAAGTTCTTTTCTATGGTAAAACATAGTCAATCACTCCTTATTAATTTTAATAATTTATCAACTTTCTTCATGTACCAAACCTCAAAATGAAAATGTATTAAATTTCGAAAAATCAATTCCACTTCAGCGTGCATAAACAAAGGACTTTATAACTAAAGTACAGACATTTTTTAATCATGGCACCCAACCTTTATGCATGGAAACTCTTTAAAGAATTCCACCTTTCTCCAAAAATAAACACAGGAAGGGAAAAATAGAAAAATCTTTATAAAATACCTATTTATCTTCTTTAGAACAAAACAACGGTATAAAATGCAGCCATCTTTAGTGTTCGCTTTCAGGCGAGTATTGCAAAGTATAAGTCCCAGACGAATTGCTCAGCAGAGCCTCGACGAGATATTATCTTCTTTTTTAACTGAACATTTACTGAAAATATCTGTATATAGCACCGAAACTTTCTACTAATATGTGGTTTTCTGCATTTGTACTATCAAATTGATTCTTGATAATCAGTAGTTAAAAGACTTCCTTCCTATCTGGACCCCGCGTTTTCCCTTCGTCTTCAAAGCGTCTTTCTGCAAAAGGAGTTTTAAATAATATGCATAAAGGTAAAAGACTAGTGACATTCTTATGAGGGAAGGAGAGAAATCAGACATATATAATTTGTAGATTTTAACTAATGCTTTTCAAAAAACGATTTCTCCACTTTATCGAAAACACAAAAAATTAATAAACTGTCAGGAGATCTAATTACTAAAAATCAAGCTTTAAAGATAAGCTTGAAATTTACAGAAAAGAGGGATAATCTTGCAAATTCAACAGGGAGCAGCACCAGAATTTCTGGATACCGGCAGAAAACCGGTGCAAGGGGCAAGAGGCGCCGTTACTTCTCCAAACTACTTAGCTACGCAGGCCGGGGAACAGGTCATCCGAAAAGGCGGTCATGCTGTGGAAGGTGCAATAGCTGTAAATGCAGTCCTCTGCGTCGTATATCCGCATATGGCTGGTCTCGGAGGCGACTTATTTGCACTGGTCTATGACCAGCAGGAAAAACGTGTACAGTCTATAAATGGCAGTGGACGGGCTGGTGAAAATGCTTCGATTTCCTGGTATAAAGATCGGGATTATAAGAGTATCCCGGACAGAGGTATCGAGGCTGCAAACACGGTACCTGGAACAGTGGATGCCTGGGAAAAACTGCACCAGCAGCACGGAAAGCTTGAGTGGAAAGAATTATTTGAAGATGCGATTTATTATGCAGAGCATGGTTTTCCTGTCTCCGAAAAATTCAACCGCTTTATCAATGAAAAAGCGGAAGTAATTGAAATGAATGAAGAAGCAAGTTCTGTATTTTTCCAGGAAGGAAAAGGTTTAGAGCCAGGGTGGCTCATGGTACAAAAAAATCTTGCCTGGACGTTAAAACAAATCGCAGATCATGGAGCTTCATCTTTTTATCAAGGAGAAATTGCAGATAAAATGATTGCTTCTCTGGAAAAGCATGATGGACTGCTTACTAAAGAAGATTTAAAAAATCATGTATCAGACTGGCAGGAACCAATTTCAACCACATACAAGAAAGATTACGAAATTTTTGAAATGCAGCCGAATACGCAGGGGATAGGGACCCTGATGATGCTGAATATTTTAGAGAAATATAATTTGAAAGAGCTCGGTGATAACTCGGTCGGATACTATCATTTAATGGCAGAAGCGGCGAAAATTGCGTTCACTTACCGGGACCAGTGGGTGACAGATCCTGCGTTTGAAGATGTACCGGTAAAAGATCTGCTTTCAGAAGCGCACACGGAAAAAATGCTGGGCCAAATTAATATGGATAAAGCATTTCCTGTCAAAGATCTGCCGGAGTTGCCGGAACTTGATGTAAACAAAGATACAACTTATTTTGCAGTAACAGACAAAGACGGAAATGCAGTTTCCATGATCCAAAGTATTTATCATGAATTCGGTTCAGGATTTATGGTGGAAGACTGTGGATTTCTCCTGCAGAACCGTGGTTCTTTCTTTAGTCTGGATGAAGAGCATCCGAACAAACTGGAGCCGGGAAAACGAACTTTCCATACGATTATTCCAGCGATGGCACTGAAAAATGATGAGCCATTTTTATTGTTTGGAACGATGGGCGGAGAAGGACAGCCGCAGAGCCAATGTGCACTTTTTACACGAATTGTGGAATTCGGCTATGATATGCAGCAGGCAATTGAAGCGCCAAGATGGCTGTATGGCAGGACTTGGGGCGAAGACAGCTCTTCATTAAAACTGGAAAGCCGTATTCCTGATGCAGTCGTTACAGCACTAGCAGATAAAGGCCATGAAATTGAACCTGCCCTAAGCTACTCCCAGCAGATGGGGCACGCGCAGGGAATTATTATCAGAAACAAAATATACGAAGCCGGTGCGGACCCTCGCGGGGATGGTATTGCACTGAGCTGGTAACCTCAAATTCAGGAAGGAGCGATAAGGATGGAAGATACGAACCTTCCAGTAGATTTACTTCATTGGGGAGTCGCAGTACTCCCCCTTGTTTTATTATTAATTATGCTGGTGGTACTTAAGTGGTCCGGCCCGCGGTCCGGGTGGATTGCTATGGGTATTGCTACAGCAATCGCATTTTTAGTGTATCAGGCACCAATTGACAATGTAGCAGTTGGCTTCGGTAAAGGACTCTGGGAAGCATTTTTTATTCTGCTTGTTGTCTGGCCGGCACTTTTACTTTATCAGGTAACGAAAGAAGCAGGTGCCTTTGATGTCATCCGGGAAGGAATCCAGGATAAAAGTCAGAACTACTTGTTTCTAGTGCTTGCTTTCGGTTGGGTATTTGCTTCGTTTTTACAGGGTATTGCAGGCTTCGGTGCGCCGATCGCGATTGTTGCACCTTTATTAATTGGAATCGGTGTAAAACCTGTTACTGCCGTAGTTATTCCTTTGATTGGCCATGCCTGGGCAAATATGTTCGGCACACTGGCCGTAGGTTGGATTGCAACTGTAAACGCAGTGGAAATTCAGGAACAGGCATTAACAATTCTTTATACATCCATTCTCTTATGGATTCCAAATCTGCTTGCAGGGCTGATGATTTGTTACTTATTTGCAAAATGGAAAGGGATTAAAGAAGGTTTTGTTGTCGTTATTATTATTTCCCTTATTCATGGGGGAGGACAGCTGGCACTTGCACAGCTGAATCCAACGCTTAGTACGTTCATCCCGGCAACCATTGCCATGGGAGTACTTCTCTTATTTGCAAAACGAAAGAAGTACAGCGAAAAATCGCCGTCAGAAGAAGATACAGATATTTTAGAGGAAAAAGAAAAAGACAATGGAAAAAAACCGGATATTTCTATGCATAAAGCTTTAATGCCTTATTATGTATTAACTATAGTATCCGTGATCGCTTTGGGGATTCCGCAGATCAATAACATGCTGGATCAGCTTGAATTCGGTCCTCCGTTCCCTGCTACAGAGACAGGTTACGGCTTTGAAGAAGAAGCAGAGGAAGCATATTCTCCAATTGCACCATTAACGCATCCAGGGCTGTATTTGCTATTAGCTTCCGCCTTCGGTGTGTTCTGGTATAAAAGATTGGAACTGTATTCTTCCGACACATTAAAATCCGTCTGGAAGGGAGTAAAGGGAAATGCTGTGGGAGCTTCTCTGGCAATTTCCGGGTTTCTGACGATGACAGAGATCATGGGCAGTTCCGGACAGACGACAGTTCTTGCACTCGGTATTGCGATGGTATCAAATCCACCTGTATACGTTGCGCTTGCGAATGTTATCGGTATTACAGGTGCATTTATGACATCATCCAACACTTCCTCCAACGTGCTGTTCGCACCATTGCACGGAAATGTTGCACAGTCTATGGACGGATTGAATCTGGCACAGACAATTGCAGCGCAGTCGACAGGCGGTGCTATCGGTAACTCCATTGCTCCCGCCAACGTGGTACTTGGTACAAGTACAGCTGGAATTCAAGGAAGAGATGCCGAAGTATTCAAACCTGCAATAGTATTTTGTCTGATTGCAGGAGTTGCAGTTTCTGCGACAGCAGTTTTACTTCACTTCATTGGAGGGTAAAGAGTAAATAGTTTACAGAGCAGCGTTTCAGTTAACGCTGCTCTTTTTTTTAAATCAAACAGAGGAGGATGAAGATGAAAGAAAACATGAACATACCGGATTATTCAGCATCATACTGGAGAACACATAGTGAAAACAGGTCATTTCCAGCATTAGAGGAAGATATTCATGTGGATACTGCTGTAGTTGGAGGGGGAATTGCAGGTATTTTAACTGCATACTTATTAACACTGGAAGGCCAGAAGGTTGCCCTGCTGGAAGGAACTTCTCTCATGGATGGGACTACTGGTTTTACTACAGCAAAAGTTACAGCCCAGCACGATGTTATGTACAATGAGCTGATAGAAAATCAGAGTGAAGAGAGTGCAGCGAAGTATTTTCTGGCGCAGACAGAGGCAATGAACAAAATAGTACAGCTGATTTCAGAACAGCAGATTGACTGTGATTTTAAAAAGCAGGAAGCAATTTTACACGCAGGTACAGAAAAAGGAAAAAAACAGCTGTTAAAAGAAAAAGAAGCGTATGACAAACTGAACATTCCCCACGAATTCCATGAAACTTCCGATCTGCCGTTTTCTACGGAAGCAGCATTGATAATGCAGGATCAGTTTCATTTTCATCCAGTAAAGTTTTTAAATAAAATTATTGAAAGAATTACAGAACTTGGCGGGAAAATATACGAAAATTCAACGGCAGTAGATTTCAAAGGGAAAAACCCTGTAGAACTGGAAATGAGAAATGGCAGTAAAGTAAATGCTTCAAACTTAATAATGACAACGCATTTTCCATTTAAAGACTCTCTTGGGTTCTATTTTTCAAGACTTCACCCGAGCCGTTCTTATTCCATTGTAGTGAAAACGGAAAAACCTGTCCCGGATGGGATGTATCTGGGCTTTGATAAACCGAGTTTTTCTCTGCGGCATGTAGATATTGACGGGGAAAAATATGCATTGATTGGTGGGGAAGGCCACAAAACTGGGAAAAGTAACAACACGATGGAGCACTATGAGAACCTGAAGCGATTTGCTGCTGAAAATTTTGGAGCATACGAGATGGCATACAGATGGTCTTCACAGGATCTCACTACCCTAGATAAAATCCCCTATATCGGCCAGGCTGTTACCGGCAGGCCGAACGTCTACGTAGCTACAGGGTTCAAAAAGTGGGGAATGTCCAACGGAATGGTGGCTGCACAGGTATTAACAGACACAATTCTGGAAAAAGAAAATGAATTTGTTTCGCTGTTTGATCCGCGCCGGTCTCATTTGAAGGTTGATGACGGTCTGACTCTAGCGAAAGAAACATTGGATGATGGGACGCAGTTTGTAAAATCGCATTTAAAACGTAAAGAAGAAGAGCTGGAGCAACTGCAGAATGATGAAGGAGCAATTATTCAATATGATGGGAAGAAAACTGGTGCCTACCGGGATGAAAAAGGAGAACTTCATCTTATAAATCCAGTGTGTACCCATATGAAATGCGGAGTGGAATGGAATAATGCGGAAAGGTCCTGGGACTGCCCCTGCCACGGCTCCCGCTTTGCGGTTGACGGGGAGGTAATTGAAGGACCGGCACTTAAACCTTTGAAAAAAATAGAAGCCGACAAAAAATAAAGGAGCGTATATACATGAAAGTGAAAACACCGATACCTAAGACGAAAGGTTTTGACAAAACAAAAGCTCTTATCCAGGAGGGTTTCCATTTTCTGCCGAGCCATCGGGAAGAGCTGCAGTCAGATATCTTTAAAACAAGAATTGCCGGACAAAAAACAATATGCATGGCAGGAGAAGAAGCCGCTGAAGTATTTTATGATAATGACAAATTCAAGCGGAAAGGAGCTATTCCAAAACCCCTTCGCATGACTTTGACAGGGGAAGGCGCTATTCATGGAATGGACGGGGAAGCACATAAACAAAGAAAAAGAATGTTCTTATCTATGATGACGCCGGAAAGGCTTGAAGATATGAAGAAATTCGTAGTGGAGGAACTCGATACAAAATCCGCTCAGTGGGAAAGCAGAGATAAAGTAATTCTATTTGATGAAATGGAAGAAATTCTTACGCGGGCTGCATGCAGATGGGCAGGGGTGCCCTTGTCTGAAGGAGAAGTACAGCAGCGAACGAAAGAGCTGTCAGCCATGGTAGATTCCTTCGGAGGCACGCCCCAGCAATATAAAGACGGAAGAAAAGCGAGAAAAAGCCAGGAAAAATGGCTGGCTGATTATATTAAGCAGATCCGCAAAGGGAAAGTGGAAGTGCCGGCCTACACTCCGGCATATATTGTTGCGCACCATGTAGAAGCGAACGGGAAAAAGCTGGATACAAAAACAGCAGCTGTCTCATTAAATAACGCGTTCCGTCCTCTGCTTGCAGCTGTGCATTTTATTACATTTGGTGCGATGGCAATTCATCAAAATCCGGAAATTGAAGAAAAACTGCGGAAAGATAAAAATAACTATTCTCAATGGTTTACACAGGAAGTCCGGCGGTATTTTCCTTTTGCACCTGCTATGGGTGCCAAAGTTAAAAATGATTTTCACTGGCATGGCCAGGACTTTAAAAAGAATACACTTGTTATCCTGGATCTTTTCGGAACGAACCGTCATCCGGATTCCTGGGAAAAGGCAGATGAATTTATTCCGGAACGTTTCAAGGATTGGAAAGAAAGTCCCTTTGCTTTTGTCCCATTCGGCGGAGGGGATCATCATATCGGCCACCGCTGTGCTGGAGAATGGATGACTGTCATGGTAATGCGTGCAGTTTTTCAATATCTTACAAACAAAATCACTTACCGCGTACCCGAACAAAACCTGGAATATGATTTAAGGCGGATGCCTACCATGCCGAAAAGCGGATTCGTGATGACAGAAGTTAAAAAAGTGGAATCATCTGAAGACATTGAAGAGGATATGAGTGCCCAGCCTGTGATTAGAAACTAAAAACTGCTGTATAACGAAATCGAGAAAAAGACCTTGGGTAAGCCTTTCCGAAAGTGCACAGCATCAGTACTTCTTTTTAACAAAATTTTCTTTTTCAAAACAACTTCAATAAGAAAACCTCATTATAAAATAAAAGTAAGGAGAAGAAAAATGAAAAGATATCTGAGAAAGAACAAAGTGATGCCGATTACCTCCATCGCAAGCGGAGAAGGCTATGCAGTTTCCCAGGATGTATTCTGCTTTCCTGTTCAAATAGCAAATGTTGCCTTTATAGGGACACAGCTTGAAAATGATGACTGGGTGCTGATAGATGCTGGAATGCCCGGCACCGAAAACAAAATTGTAACAGAAGTTAAGTATAGGTTTCGCCAGGAAAAACCGCCGAAAGCTATCGTTCTGACTCATGGGCACTTTGATCATGTGGGAGCGCTGGTGCAGCTTGCAGAAAGATGGGATGTGCCAGTATATGCACATAAACTGGAAGTTCCATATCTGACAGGAGAAGCGAGTTACCCAGAGCCGGATCCGGGAGTGGAAGGCGGCATCGTAGCGAATATGTCAAAACATTTTCCAACGGACCCGGTAGATGTAAGTCAATACATTGAAGTGCTGCCTGAGGATGGATCCGTCCCATACCTCGAAGGATGGAAATGGTACCACACTCCAGGTCATTCTCCCGGGCATATATCACTATTCCGGGAGTCTGATGGAATTTTAATTGCCGGGGATGCCTTTTGTACTGTAAAACAGGATGAATTGTATAAAGTACTGAGACAGACGCAGGAAGTACATGGACCTCCCAGATACTTTACTACAGACTGGACAAAAGCGAAAAAATCAGTTGAAAAATTACGAGATTTAAATCCTTCTGCAGTGTTAGCCGGGCATGGGCAGCCGATGGAAGGTGAAAACCTGGCTGAAGGGCTGAATAATCTTGCTGATAACTTTGAAGAAACGGCCGTTCCTTCTTATGGAAAATATGTGAGAGACGAACAAAACTAATTCCTCTTTTCAGTGGTACTGCTTGAGGAGATTGAGTCGGACACTGTAAATTCTATGTTTAATGGATTTGAAGATGCGGAAAGAGAATTGATGAGTGTTATTTTTGAAATTATCTTTCCGCCTGCACGCTGGGGAATCGATACGTATTCTTGAAGAAAAAGCGTGTCTGAGGAAATTTTGTTCAGGTATTAGCTGTAAGGAGGATAAGCATGGTCAACCCAATTCCTTTATTAGAAGAATTAATTGAACAGGACAGCTCTACGAAAGAAGGAGTCATCGAAATAGTGAACTATTGCGAAACGTGGCTCAAAGAGCGTGGTCTCTCTGTGGAAAGACTTGAAAACGAAGGATACCCAATGCTGGTAAGTGAAATTGGTTCCGGAGATGAAACTGTTATTTTTAATGCACATGTAGACGTAGTGGAAGCAGAAGAAGAGCAGTTTGATGCTGAAAAAAAGGACGGTAAACTTTACGGACGCGGTGCCATTGATATGAAAGCCGGAGTAGCTGCAATGATGGAGACGATGGTAGAGTTAAAAGATAAAGATTTAAATGTAAAAGTAATGCTGCAGATTGTTCCTGATGAAGAAACCGGAGGAAGGCACGGTACAAAGTATTTAACAGACAACGGTTATTTAGGGGACTTCATTATTTGCGGCGAACCTACAAATTTCGGTATCGCTGTTCAGGCAAAGGGGGTAGTGCAGCTCGATCTTACCCTGCATGGAGAACCTGCACATGGAAGCCGTCCATGGGAAGGCAGGAACGCAATCACGATGGCGACTGATCTGTTTTATGAGATTTTTAAGCTGCCATTTGCAAAAGAATCTGAGCCTCCTATGTATGAAGGACCTTCGATTAACCTTGCTAAGATAAGTGGAGGAGATGCTTACAACAAGGTGCCGAAAAGATGCGAAATGTCACTCGATATTCGTTATCTTCCGTCTCAGTCTCCCCAGGAAATCATCAGGCAGATTGAAGAGATAACAGAAGGGGATATTCACGTAAATGATATTAGTGATCCGGTCGTAACAAAAGAAGACAATCCGTTTGTGCAGACCCTTGCCTCTTCTCTTACAAACGTAACGTCACTGGAAAAGGCAAAAATTTATGGCCAGCATGGTTCAAACGATGGAAAATATTTTACACCGCATGGCGGTTATGCGATAGAATTCGGACCAATTGGTCATGACTGGCACGGAGACAACGAATATGTTTATATGGATTCCGTAAAAGACTATCAGGAAATCTTAAGTGATTTTCTTTTATCCCTTTCCAGGGAAAAAGAAATGAAAAAACAAACTGCTGTAAAATAATCCGGAAATTCCGCTGTGTTTTAAATGACGCAGCGGAATTTTTTTTATTGTACAGGAAATTATTTTTGCAGGTAACTTGCTAATGGATAAAAGTGGGGAGACAGGAGGGAGGAAGAGGAGAGGGCAGGTGAGGTACTTATTTGCTAATAACAGATTCGCATCTACTAATGACAGATAAAGAGGAAAACTGTGCTATTAAAATCACATTCCTCCTTTTTAGTAACAGATACGTCCACTAATAACAGAACATCAGCTGATAAAAACAGATAATACGTCATCGTGTACAGATAACTGCTGCTAATGACAGAATACGAGGATCTTATCCACCGTGCATAAAACCCATACTGAAATGGTTCATGACCAGTATATCGATTGAAAATAAAGATCATTTTTTAACTCATCGCCGGATAGGCAGAGGGATATTGCACCTGAAGAAAAAAACACGAATTGCAGATTCATTTGAGCGGAGAGTGCCGATTCAGCTGAGAATGCGGTTTTGGGAAAACATTATTCTGGGAGTTCACCCAGCAGTTGTGAAAAAAATCTTCTGCAAACATCATCTGCGAAACGCCAGGTAGATTCCTTTGCATGAGAAATTTCAGAAGCATAAGCACATTATTTTAATTTCCGATTTCTTACTGTTACGATAAGCAAGTAATTTATTTAAAGAGAGGATACATTTATATGTCAAATATTCAAGTACCAGTTTCCGTATTAAACCTTGCACCTATCAGACAGGGGCAGGATGAAAAATCCGCTATAGAGGCGATGACAACTTTAGCGCAGAAAACAGAGGAATTGGGATATACCCGTTACTGGATTGCGGAACATCATAATACACCAACACTGGTTAGTTCTGCGACTGCATTATTAATCAAACATACATTAGAGCACACAGAGAGCATCCGCGTAGGTTCGGGAGGTATTATGCTGCCAAACCATGCACCGCTCACCGTAGCTGAGCAGTTTGGAACGATGGAAACTATCTATCCGAACCGTGTTGATTTAGGACTTGGGAGAGCGCCAGGTACAGATATGTTGACCGCCCGGGCTTTAAGAAGATCACAGATGGATGCTTCTGTACATTCATTTCCGAATGATGTCCAGGATCTGCTTCGTTATTTTGGACCGGCAGAAGTGCAGGAAAAAGTAAAAGCTCACCCTGGCTTAAATACACACATTCCGCTGTATATTTTAGGGTCTTCCACGGATTCAGCGAAACTGGCAGCGAAGCTGGGACTGCCTTATGCTTTTGCGGCACACTTTGCTCCGGCACATATGGAAGAGGCAATTGCTATCTACCGTGAAAGATTTGAACCGTCTGAGTATCTGGCAGAGCCATATATGATTATCTGCTTAAATTTAATCGCAGCAGAATCTGATGAAGAAGCAGAAAGAGAAATGACGACTATGCATCAGTTTTTCTTAAATGTGGTACGTGGAACTTCTCAGCCACTTCTTCCCCCTGTAGACAGCATGGAGGGCATCTGGCACCCGCAGGAGCAGGCACTTGCAGCACAGATGACTAGTGTTTCACTCGTTGGAAGCAAGGATACAGTACGGAGGCAGCTGCAGCAGTTTCAGGACAAATACAATGTGAATGAAATTATGGCTGTATCCTATATGTTCGACGAGCAGAAACAGCACCGCTCCTATGAAATTTTAAAAGAAATTGTGGATGGAAAATAATAAACCTGCAAAACAGTACCTTCGGGCATCTCCCGGAGGTACTTTACTTTCAGCGGAAAGGGAGGGGGGACTTAAATGGTTAGCTATATTGTTTTAGATGACAGACGAATTTATATAAAGGAATTTGTTTCAGACGCCATGGAGGGTAAGAAACAAATTTCTGTGCGGTTTGATGTCTCGCATGAAGACTATCATGAAATCACCACTTTGCTGTATAAAGGAGAATTTGTGGTAAGAGTACCGGAGAAAGAGTTGGAATTCCCGGCGGTTATTACCAGCTATGCCACTTCCATCACGAATTTATATGAACAAGGGAATACAGGAGAATTTCATTTAACTTTGAAATCGGGTGAATAATAAAAGGGGAGCGGGTATTTTCAGCACCAGCCCTGACGAAAAGCCTCTGTCTTTATCCGGAATCACACTAAAAAAGCTATCCCCAGTTGTAAACTGGAGGATAGCTTTAAGTTGTTGAAAAAGTAATTTGTATGAGTATCTGCTTCTATGCTTTGTCTTCGAAGGTACGCTTTCCGGAGGGAACTCTCTCAGCTAATCTGCCATGGGCAGATGGATCTTCGAATCGTTCTATCTCCTCCCGGAGTCGACCTTCTACGACTGCAGCTAAAAAAGAAGATAACAGATTTTTATATAGAGTCTTCAAAATGAGAACAGTTTTTTCTATAAGGTTCTGTTAAAGACTACCTTGAAAATAAAAGTTCCGCTAAAAAGAAGTAATACTGCTGCTTCACTTTCGGAGAGGCTTGCCCAAGGGCTTGTTCTCGACTAATTTCTCTCCCGGGGCACGACTTCCATCGATCCACAGACAGCAGGGCAGAGACTGCCATGCTGTCTTGAAGAACCAGGATCGATTCCGCTCGTGCTTCGTGACCAGGCCACTTGGATTCTCGAACTGCGCTCCTCCTTTGGGCGTCCTCTCCTTTGTTACACAGCAGTATTAATTTTCATACTTGATGGTGCAAAAATTTTGCATGAGTGTCTCTGTTAAAGATTGATGTTGATATAAGAAAATTACGCCTTCGGCTCCTTTTTCTACGCTTGCCGAGAAGAAATCCTTCAGCTATCCCCAGTTGTAGACTGGAGGATAGCTTTTTATTCTCATTAGCTTGGTGGTGCCATTTCAAGATCCTCAATAGGCTTCTCATAATATTTTGTATCTTTACGTGCATTAAATCTGTCTGCTTTTTCTACTTTTACTGCAATATTGTAGTCAGGAATCCCGGCGAATTTCTCATATCGTCCTTTCGGAAGCAGGAAGTTCCCTTCCGGAAAATGCACACCGACATTTGATTTTGCAATTGCATCAATTTTCGCTTTCCCCTGGAATACGCCATATTGATTATAAATAACAATTCCTTCCCCATCTGCGATACTCAGCTCTGCAGCGTCTTCTGCATTCAGCAGCACATCATAGCGAGCTGCCCGGTTGAAAGGATCCGTTTCTCCATACACCATCGAGTTAAACTGTTTTCCTCGTCGGGTGGTTACATAGAAGTCTCCTGGCTTTTTATTCAGATCAGGTATGTCTACAGGAATTAAATTTCCTCTTCCATCCGGAGTAGGACAGAGACCGTCTTCGCAGAGCCATGCACCGCCCCATTGAAATACGTCGCCCTGTTTTTTCAAATGCTGTACGCCATCGTAGGAAGGATTGGCAACAGCAATTTCCGCCCGGATTTCATCTGCATCTTTAAAATCAACCAGATGCGCTGTTTCTGGTTTTACCCGCTTTGCAAGGTCAATATAAATTTTCCACTCGGCACGGGCTTCTTCGATCAAATTCTTATTTCCATCTATTGGTGGTGAAAAATACACCATTCGTTCTGTAGAAGTGGAGGTGCCGCCGCCTTCCTGTTCGTAACGGGTCTTTGCCGGCAGGACAATTACCGCTTCCTGTGCTTCCACAAGAGTGGAGGTATTTAAAATAATATCCTGGTGGACACGGATATCGAGTGATGCAAGTGCTTCTTCAATAAAGTCCGGTTCCGGCATCGTTTCTAAAAAGTTTCCGCCGGACATGTAATACATTTTAATTTTTCTTTCATTATCTTCCGGAAGCATAATATTCTCCAGGCTTACTCCCACAATATCACCCTGCCAGTCAGGAAGTTTAAATCCCCAGAGTTTTTCAATCCGTGAAATGTTTTCTCCTTTAAAGTCTCCCCCGGGAAGAACAAAAGGATCTGCGCCCATTTCTCCGCTTCCCTGTACGGAAGAGTGACCACGGAAAGGCATAAGGCCGCTGTGCTTCCGGCCAAGGAATCCGCGGAGAAGTGCAAGGTTAGCCACCTGTGAAATATTATCGGTAGCGAAAGAATGCATTGTTAAGCCGAGCGCCCATGCAAATACCGCGTTTTTGCTGTTGGCAAGAAGTTCTGCCAGTTCAAAAATTCTATCCTTTGATACACCAGAAGATTCCACGATTTCTTCCCAGTTCTGTGCTTCTACTTTTTCTTTAAGCAGTTCATAATCATTGACGTGTTCCTGTACAAATTCATGGTTGATTGCAGCGCCATGCTGCTTTTCTTCCATTTCAAACCAATGTTTCATAATACCGTGCATAAAGGCAATGTCACCGCCGATATTCACCTGATAAAAATCATCTGCGACCTTTGTGCCGAAGAGGGCAGATTCAGGTACAGAAGGCACCCAGTATTTGTCCATGGAAGGTTCCCGGTAAGGATTGACTACAATGATTTTCGTACCTTTTTTCTTTGCTTCGAGCATATACTTTGTGGAAACGGGGGAAGAGTTGGAAGCAACACTTCCCCAGAACAATAGAACATCCGTGCCGATCCAGTCCTGGTAGTTGGAAGTAGATGCGCCTACGCCAATCGATCGTTTCATCGCTGTTTTACTCGGAGAGTGACAGATGCGGGAGGCATTATCTACATTGTTTGTCCCGAGAAAGCGGGATACTTTTCCACCAACATAATAAGATTCGTTTGTGATACCTCGGGAAGTCATATAAAACGCATACTGCTTCGGATCCAGCTGCTTCATTTTATCAGCAATCGTGTCCATTGCTTCATCCCAGCTGAGTCTTGAAAATTTGGTTTCTCCTTTACGGCGGATCATAGGATACGGAATGCGGCCGAGCTTTCGAAGTTCCGTACTGGAATACTTTTTCAGCTCAGAAATATCTGCGTGAAGAATATCTTCACTGATTGCAGGCATCGTATTTAAGCGGAGTACATTGAATCTTGTCGTGCAGACATGCGGTCCGGTAAGCGTCTGATCATATAACCCGGAAACCCCAAGCGCACAGCCGTCACAGACACCCTTGGTAATAATATTTTTGGCATAATTCAGGTTATCTTTATTTTCCCACATGGTTTTAAATGAGTCCCGGATATGTGTCGGTTTAATCTTGCCCAGCCCAAACGGTACAGGGCTGACCCAGTGCTCCGGTGCCGGAATTTTTGATTTTTTCATAGGTCCTGCATGTTTCGTTTTTCCCATTGTCCAACACTCCTTTTTTGTCTTTGCATGATGATTATGCAGCTGATGGCATAAAATAAAAACCACCGAAAACAGGCGCACTGCGCCATTCTTCGGTGGTTGAGTCTTAAGCAGGAACGCTGCCAAGTGCCTAACCTGATATTAATTCAGGTGTGAAAATTTTTTCTCCAGATTATCTTCGAAAACGAATATCGACATGCCTTTATCCTGCTCAATATCAATATCCACGAAAAGTTCTACAAAATTACAGCCCAGTAATTCTTCCATTTCCACCGGACGGTTTTTTCGGTACATTTCCTTTACCATCTCTGTTCTTGCGGCGCGCAGCATCTGCTTTCCGTCTGCATCACCTGCAATAAATTTCTCAATAGGAGAAAGGTTTCCTTCCATTTCACTGATAGCCCAGTTTTTGCAGAACGTAGTGCTAATCCTGCTTGGTCCTTTACCCATGTGTCTTTTTCGAAATGCCCGTACCAAATTACTGAACTCAGCTTCTACTTTATTCATAATTATCCTTTCCTTCACTTATACTTTATAAAAAAAGATTAGTCGTTCATGCAGGAAAAGTCAACTTGCCAACTTTGCGGCAGCATTTTCTTTTTGAAGCTTTTGAATGTCCCAGCGAATAATTATGGAAACGAGAAGTGCTATAACAAACATTCCTCCAAAAATGTATAAGGTTGCTGCGTAGCTTTCTGTAGCTTCCCGTACATTTGCTGCCAGGATAGGACCCACCAGACCTGCAAGCGCCCAGGCAGTAAGAATATATCCGTGTATCGCACCCAGCTGCTTTGTACCGAACAAGTCACCGATATATGCAGGGATAGAAGCGAAACCGCCGCCGTAACAGGTAATGATAAGGAAGAGCAAAGCCTGAAACAATATGGCATGTGTCACAGAAGGAAGCACGAAAAATGCGCCGATCTGGATTGCGAAAAACGCAGTATATACATTTGGGCGGCCGATATAATCAGAAATTGATGCCCAGGCAAGACGTCCTACGCCGTTGAAAAATCCCATAATTCCTACCATAGTAGCGGCTGCAACAGCGGTAAGACCTGCAATTTCCTGCGCCATAGGAGAGGCAACTGCAAGAATTGCAATTCCGCACGTTACATTAATAAACAGCATGATCCACAAAAACCAGAAACGCTTTGTTTTTACAGCTTCGTTCGCAGTAAGCTGTGACAAATCGGCTTTTACTTTTTTGCCGGAATCCACCTTTACATCTTCCATGTAGCCTTCCGGTGGACGTTCTAAGTATAAAGAAGAAGAAAACATGATAATGAAGTAAGTAACACCTAAAATATAAAAGGTATTTGCGATACCTACACTGTCAATTAACGATGCCATAATAGGACTGGATATCATTGCCGCAAAACCAAAGCCCATAATTGCCAGGCCGGTAGCAAGCCCGCGCCGGTCCGGGAACCATTTTACTAAAGTGGAAACAGGAGTAATATAACCTACACCGAGTCCAATACCGCCGAGTGCTCCATAAGTTACATAGAGAAGCCATAGGGATTCCACCTGCACAGCAAACCCTGATCCAATAATTCCAATACCAAAGAATGTAGCAGAGACTAAACCGGAGATTCTCGGACCATATTTTTCTACAAAATGTCCCATAAAAGCTGCAGAAAGCCCGAGAAACGCAATAGCAATACTAAATGTTAATGAGATAGCACTCAGGCTCCAGCCAAATTGTTCTGACAGCGGATTGGTAAATACACTCCATGCATAAACAGATCCTATAGAAATATGGATTCCTACAGCTGAAAGTGCAATGAGCCAACGATTTTTTAATTTTCCTGACATGTGACCACTCCTTCGTTCGAATAAACATAGTTGTAAAATTGCAAATAAAAAACCGCTGCTGTAACTTCCAGAAAAGAAAGAGACTTCTCTCCTGAAAATACGCAACGGCTATCTTTAAGCAGGTTCGCTGCTTAAATGACCAACGGTTATCGTCAAATTAAATATGCTGATTAAACCGACGACAGGATCGCTGTCTCGCATCTCAATCACGCATATCTCTTTGAATTCATTCTTTATCTTACCTTTATATGAAAGCATTTACAATAGGTAAAAGATCAAAAGTTCAATTTTTAGACACATTTTTTTCCGGCCTCTAAAATTGTTATAATGACAGTGGAAATATCAGTTCATCAAGAAAACATGAAAGAAGGAGGGAAATAAGGATGGCTTGTAATCTGGACCACTCTGCAGAAGATACGCAGAAAAAGCTGGAGGCGCAGAAAAGCTTTCTGCCAGAAGATCTGTTTGAGAAAAGTGAACTATTTTTAAAGGGCACCCCTTCACAGGTGGAATTGAACGAACTGTTTCATCTGCTGAAAAAATACGATTTAGCTTCAGAAGAAGAAAAGAAAGTCCGTAACCAGCAGATGAGAGAACTTCTTTAAACATTGTTACAGAGAAAAGCAGTTATACGCTTTTCTCTGTACATAAATAAACATAAAAAGTAGGTAATTTAATGGCAGCAAAAGTACGAGTGGAAATTCCGAAAGTACCGGATAATATGAGAAAGATGGAGTTTAAAGAAATTTTCCTGCAGGAAGAGCCTGAGCTCCTGCAGTGTCAACTCTCAGGTGATTTTATTGAAGAAGCAGAAATACCCCGCTTAATATTGTCAAAAGTGAAATTCAAAAATGTAACAATCGTAAATTCTATGTTTGAGCGGGTGGACATGACGGATGTCATCTTCGAAAACTGTAACCTTTCCAATGTGTCATTTAAAGAAGGACTTCTGCATAGAACTTCCTTTACGGATTGTAAACTGGTAGGGGTACAGTTGGAAGGTGTACATATGGGAAATGTGCAGATCAGCCAGTCTGACATGAGTTTAAGTGATTTTTCAAGCACAACGTTAAAACAGGTAGTCATTAAAGATACCATTTTAGAAGGAGCAAACTTCTGGGAAACCGACTTTGCAAAAGCACAATTCTCACAATGCAATCTGCAGGATGCAGATTTTGCGCAGGCCTCTTTAAAAGGAATGGATATCAGCGATTCCAGTTTTGAGAAAATTCATGTTTCTTTAGAAACGCTGAAGGGCTGTGAAGTCTCCAAAGAACAGGCAATAGTGTTTTCTCAATTGCTTGGACTAAAAGTAAAAGAAACCTGACTCCCGTCAATGATCTAATCCAGCCGCATGTTTGATTCGGGATTATAAAGGTAATAGAGAGGGGATTGCCGCAGATATAGAAGAAAGGAGATAATTATGTCTGAAAACAGTGAAAACTCCCGACCTTCTTATCCGGGACCCCAATACTTAATCTCGTTTATCATTTTATTGGCCGGCGGCATTATTGCCTACATTGCCTATATACATTCAGGCTGGGCTTTTGTCGTATTATTTGTACTTGGATTTTTGATTGGATATACATTATTTCATTCCAATTATGGTTTCGCGACTGTGTATAAACACCTTATTGAAGATGGAAATACCCAGATGCTTCGGGGACATATGCAGAAGCTGATTATCGCGACTACTTTATTTTCGCTTATTCTTGCGAATCAATGGAACTTGTTCGGCAACCTTCCGGAAGGTGCCGTTTCCCCAATCAGTATCGGCTTAGTACTCGGTTCCTTTATATTCGGGTTCGGTATGAACATCGGAAGTAATTTGGGGCCTTCTTCTATGCGTACGAAAAAAGGCGGCCGCACTTCTTTATTATTTACTTTGGCAGGCTTTCTTTTAGGAGCTACCATAGGAGCAGTACACTTTTCTTTCTGGAACGAGTCGCTTCCGAATCGCCCGGGGGTTTCGCTTGCGGATAATACTCCGCTTGGTTATGTCGGGGCCTGGCTAGTACAAATTGCAATTTTTGCAGCTATTGCTTTTGGAACATATATTTATAAAAAGAGGAAGCGTCCTCCTGCTCTTCCACCGATGCCAAGAGGTACCGGCTGGACGGAAATACTTTTCAGCACCTGGCCGATTTGGGTAGGAGCAACGGTGCTTGCGACTTTAAATGCTGCCGTTCTGCTCGTGCAGGGAAGTCCGTGGAAGTTCACGGCACCATTTACTCTCTGGGGTTCGCAGATTGCAGATCAATTTGGTCTTACCCCTTCTTCCTGGGGATACTGGGGACAGCAGGAATTGATGATAGAGTTAAACAGCTCGGTATTTATGAATGATCTCAGCGTACTGAATTTCGGAGTGTTTACCGGAACGCTGTTGACAATGTCCCTGGCAGGCTTATTGAAATTCAGCAAGATATCTCTTCAGATGGCATGTATCACTTTACTCGGGGGCTTTCTTATGGGATACGGTGCCTGCATTTCTTATGGAGCAAACGTAGGCGCTTACTTCAGTGGTCTTGCTTCCATGAGCCTCCACGCCTGGATTTGGACGGTGATGGCAGTATCAGGAGTTTATACAGCTGCATTTCTCAATAACAAATTTCAATTTCTCGGCTCTGCGAAAGAAGGAGAACAAACTTAATTATTTGAATGGCCCGTGGGGAATTGCTCTGCGGGTTTTTTAATATGCTTATGAAGCAAGGAAGTTTTTATAATTAAAATAAAATTTTAAAATAAAAATACAAATATAATAAATAGTATTGACATAATAATTCAATGAACATATACTTTACCTATACTTACTCCATGGAGGTAACAAATGAGTTATGTTGTTGGAATAGATGGAGGTGGCACAAAAACCACTTGTTTATTTAATAAACCCGGCAGCTTTTCTTATCCAGGCAGCGATAGTGCATTTATCGTTACTGGAGAAGGAACGAACCCGCAGTCTGTTGGCTTTAAAACAATGAAAGAACGTTTACGAAGATTACTTTCAAATGGTTTATCAACTTTTAATATTACAGCCGGAGATATAAGCGCAGTAAGCTGCGGAATTGCCGGTCTGGGAAGCTCACAGGATATAAAACATACCGAGAAAATAATAAAAGAGATCTTTTTGGAGCTTGATTTTTCAGAAAATTTATTTTTATCAGTGCATTCAGACTCTTTTATTGCTTTGTATGGTGCCATTCCCGAAGACAAAGAGGAAGGGATTTTAGTTATTTCCGGTACTGGCTCAAATTCACTCGGCATTATAAATTCAGGAGAATTTTTCCGGAGTGGGGGCTGGGGCCATTTCTTAGGTGACGAGGGAAGCGGATATCAGATTGGAATGCATGCATTACAGCATTTGACGAAAGCGTTTGACAAACGTGGTGCTCCTACTTTATTGACGGAGAAAATTTTAAATTTTATGAATTGGGACCACCTGATGGAAGTTAGAAATTTTGTTTATCAGCATAAAGCGGATAAAAAAGAAATTGCAGCGTTTGCGAAATTAGTAATTGAAGCATCAGAAGAGAGAGATGAAGTTGCGGTGCGCATATTGAAAAAGGCTGCAGAGGAACTGGTGCTCCATGTAGAAAGCCTCCATCTGCAAAGTGGTGATTTTCATAAAGACACGCCGGTGATGACAGCAGGATCTATTTTTGAAAATTCAGCAGTAGTAATGAATTATTTTCAACAGCAGATCCATTCGCGGGATTTGGGAGTGATTTCTCCTGCACGAAGTACTCCAGTTTATGGAGCCTGCCTTCTTGCGGAACAGCTGCTCAAAGATAATAGAAAAGTCAGGTGATGACAGGTGGAAAAAGAGCTATCCAAATTAACTACAGAAGGCAGAAACCCTAACAGTATGAAGTTAAGTGAGCTTTCTACAGCAGCGATGCTTGAAGTAATTAATAAAGAAGATATGAAGGTAGCACCAGCTGTTTCAAAGGTGCTGCCGGAAATTGAAAAAGCTGTTGAAATAATATTTGAAGCGTTACGGGATAATGGAAGATTGTTTTATGTAGGCGCCGGTACAAGTGGAAGGCTGGGCATTATCGATGCGTCTGAATGCCCGCCCACATTTATGACGCCGCCGGAAATGATCCAGACCGTGATGGCCGGCGGAAATGAAGCTTTTACAAATGCCGCGGAAGGTTCTGAAGATCATGAAGAAGACGGAAAAAATGATCTGAAAAAAATGGGTGTAACACAGAAAGACGTAGTAGTTGGCATAACCGCCAGCGGCAGAACACCTTATCCGATCGGAGCTTTAAAATCTGCTGCAGAAGCAGATGCCAGAACAATATCTCTTTCCTGTAATAAAAATTCAACCATCAGTGGTTATGCCGACTGTGCGATAGAAGTAATTGTAGGCCCGGAAGTACTGACAGGATCGACCAGAATGAAAGCAGCAACTGCTCATAAGATGATCTTGAATATGATAAGCACTGCGGTAATGGTGAAGCTCGGAAAAGTATATGAAAATTTGATGGTGGATGTACATGCCAGCAATCACAAACTGAAAGAGCGAGCCAAGTATATTGTTACAGAAATAACAAATGCAGATGCAGCTGAAGCAGAAAAAACACTTGAACTTGCTGATTGGCAGGTGAAACCTGCCATTATCATGATTGAAACACAGGTAAGCTATGAAGAGGCGTTGAAAGCAATTAAAAAGAATAATGGCTATGTGGGAGAAGCAATTGCGTTCGCCCAAAAATGATTCTTGAGAAATGTTGAATTCGCAGCCTGCTGAATGGGAGCGGAGCAGGAGCGTTTCATATAAATCAAATTTATCTATAAGGGGGATTTAAGTTGAACAGATCTTTTAAAAGAAGTTTTACTGTTGCTTGTTCGACTGGTTTGATGTTGAGTGCACTGGCCGCATGCGGCGGGAATGGAGAAAATGCA
Organism: Alkalicoccus daliensis; assembly: GCF_900103955.1. Classification (GTDB taxonomy): domain Bacteria; phylum Bacillota; class Bacilli; order Bacillales; family Salisediminibacteriaceae; genus Alkalicoccus; species Alkalicoccus daliensis. The sequence continues at coordinate 180,119 of NZ_FNIL01000003.1, read as the reverse complement.
GGAGCAGATAACGAAGCTGAAAATAATGCTTCCGGAGGAAATAACACTGCTGAAGAAAATAACGGAAATAATGCTGAGGGAAACAGTAATGGCGAAGGAAACGGGGAAGTAGCAGGGGAGCTGGAAATTCAATACTTTGTAGGCGGCTATGGAGATTCCTGGTGGCAGGAAGTAATCAGTGATTTTGAAGCTGAATATCCTGATGTTACAGTGACCCATCATGCAGGCCCGAATATTAATGATGAAATGCGGTCGCGCTGGGTGTCCGATGATCCGCCGGATGTTGTTTACATCGACGGGGCCGGATCAAGTGAAACACAGATGGTGGAAGACGGCCAGCTGATGGATTTAACTGACTGGTTAAGCGAGGTGGAAACTGCGGACGGCGAACAGCTTGAAGACAGCTTTATTGTAGACCCTGCGACATATGACGGACAAATTCACAGCCTGCCGCTCGTATTTGATACCTGGGGTACCTGGTACAATGCAGCACAGTTTGAAGCAGAAGGCTATGAAGTGCCGACCGATTTTGACAGCTATATGAGTACGATGGGGGAAATTCAGGATAATGAAGGGATTGCTCCATTCGTAACTACTGGCCAGCATCCGTATTACTTCCTGCGCGGTGTGTTAACACCAGCCTTTGGCGCAGCAGGTGGCGATGAACTGCTTGCGGATATCGTAACAGGCGAAGAAGGAGTATGGGAGCGGGAAGAAGTAGTAGCTCAAATGGAAAAGGTAGCTGAGATGCAGGAGGCAGGATATATTGATGACGGCTTTGGTGCATTTAACCATACGCAGTCTCAAATGAACTTCCTTCTTGGTGACAACGCATTTATCCCGGTAGGTTTCTGGCTGCCGAACGAGATGGCAGAGGATACACCGGAAGATTTTGAGTATGGATTTATTCCTTCTCCAATGCAGGATGAAGGAGAACCTTATGCCATCGTACCGGATCTGCGTCCGCTGGCTATCGCAGAGAATGCAGATAACCCTGATGCAGCAAAAGCATTCGTTGAATTTGTATTTACACAGGAATATGCCACATTGTTTTCTGAGCATACAGGAGCGATTATGAATCTGGAAGGCGTAGATCTATCGGAGAATGAAAATGTACCAGATTACCTGATCGAAGCAAACGCCATGATCAATGATCCGGATCAGGTGCAAATTTACCACCGTCCGCACCCAATGAGTGCCGATCTTGAAACACCGATCGGGGATTCTTTAACAGCGCTGATGCTTGGAACAATTACAGTAGAAGAATTTATTGAAGATGCTGAAGCGGCAACTGCTGATTACCGAGGAGAATAAAGCTTGAGAAAGGAATGTAAAGGCAAAGTATCGTCTTTGCTTTTACATTCCTTATTTTATAAAGCTGTTCCCCCTGCCGCGGAGAAATTATGTACACGTAAAGGATTCACAATGAAACAATCTTACCAGAGAAGTTTGATGGGAGAGAAGGGGTTAAGATGGTACAAACGAAAAAACAAAAATACTTATTTTTAGCGTTCTGCTTAGTGCCTACATTCATACTGTTTGCTATCTTCACGCTATATCCATTGTTCAGCGGACTGTATTTCTCCTTTTTCAGCTGGTCAGGCTCTGCTGCTGCAAGAGAATTTATAGGAATAGATAACTATATCCGGTTGTTTAACGATGGAATTATTCCCAGAACCATCCTGCATGATTACTTTCTCGTAATCACAAAGGTGTTTGGAATTATGGTGCTTGCAATGTATTTTGCGGTTGCCATTATGCAGATGAAAATTAAAGAAGCTCCGTTTTACCGGATTATCTTCTTTTTTCCAAATATTATGTCAGTGGTAGTTATCGGTATTTTATGGACATTTATTTATAACCCGAGTATGGGTTTAATTAACTCCGGTTTAGAGGCAGTCGGTCTTGAACAATTAGCACGGCCGTGGCTTGGAAGTGAAACCTGGGCGCTGCCGGCAATTGTCCTTCCTTCTATATGGGCAGGAATAGGACTATTCATGCTGATGCTGATGGGAGGAATCGGTACAATTTCCAAGAGCTATTATGAAGCTGCAGAATTAGATGGTGCAAATGAATGGCAGCAGTTCTGGAAAGTAACCGTACCATTGTTATGGCCGCAGATTAAAGTAGCAGTTCTTTATATTGTGATTACCACATTAAATGGTTCCTTTATTATCGTGCAGATTATGACAGGCGGAGGGCCGAACAATTCGACGCACGTTATGGGTTCCTATCTTTATCAGCAGGCCTTCCAGCAATACAATTTTGGATACGGAGCAACGATTGGTGTAATGATTCTTGTTCTATCTCTACTTACAGTTTTTCTTCTGCAGAAGTTAATGAAGAGAGAAAAGGTACAGTATTAACGAGGCTGCTGAAAAATTGGTAAATAGCGTATTATTATTCACTGTTGTGATTTGATTTTCTCCTGTGAGTACCGGCGGAAGTTTGCCGAACCGTCTTCAGTTATTTCTTCTGTTTGGAGATAGAGGAAAGCCGGCGTTTAATACAAAGGTTCACGAAATAGTGCACAAAAAACCATTACGCTGATAAATCAGTTTCTATAAAAGTGCGACATGAAGGATTTACAGAGGGAGGTTCATGCAGTGGAACGCGAGGCTAAAGGGAAATTTTTAACACGGGCAGGAATTCGACTTCCGCTAATATTGTGGTCTATTGCGGTTTTGTATCCGATCATATGGATGATACTGGGATCATTTAAATCAAACGCAGAGATTTATGCGAACCCATGGGGACTGCCGGAATCATTTAATTTCAATAACTTTATAGATGCCTGGAATAATTATAATATTGACCTGGGGGTATTTAACAGCTTATTCGTTACCGTACTGGGGGCGCTGTTAACACTTGTGCTTGCAGTTCCCACATCTTATGCCCTGGAGCGGCTGAATTTTAAGGGGAGTACTCTTTTATTTAATTTATATATCGCAGCGATGATGATACCAATGGTACTTGGCTGGATTCCTTTATTTTTCCTGCTGATGAATATTGGGATGCTTGATAATTTATTCGGTCTGGCAATTGTCTACGCAGTTTCGCAGCTTCCTTTCAGCATTTTTGTGCTTACTACATTTATGGGCTCTATTCCTAAGGAACTGGAAGAATCTGCAGCGATCGATGGGATGTCTCCTTATAAAATCCTGTGGAAAATTATTACCCCGCTTTCGATGTCTGGTATTATTACAGTAACTATTATGAATGCCATTCAATTTTGGAACGAATATTTCATGGCATTAATTTTTCTTCAGTCCAGAGAAAATTACACACTGGGCTTGGCGATTGATTTTATCAGCCGGGAGGCGGCCTACACGAATGCCTGGGGCACACTCTTTGCGAGTCTGACAATCGCTATAATTCCAATTATTATCTTGTACGCTATTTTCCAGCGACGAATTTCCAAAGGAATGACAGAAGGAGCAATTAAAGGATAATAATCAAAGGGAGGAGACAGACGAATTGAAAGTGAACAACGATTCTTTATCTGGCGGGTTAGTCATGCTGAACGAAATAAAGCATAAACTGCCGCTTTCTGAGAAAAAGGTTGCAGAATATATTATTTCAAATCCCCATGAAGCAATACGCTTCACCGCTGCACGGCTGGGGGAAGAAAGTGCCACAAGCAGTGCAGCGGTCATACGTTTATGCAAGTCTATAGGGTTGAAGGGTTTTCCGGACTTAAAATTAAGAATCTCGGGGGATCTGCAGAAATCGCCTGCTGTGCAGTACAGTAATATCGAACCTGGAGAAACACAGAAAGCGATTGTTGATAAGCTTACAAACAATGGTGTACAGGCCCTGCAGGAAACTGCGGAATTAATGAATTACGAAGCATTGAGTGAATCAGTGGAAGCTTTAAAGAATGCAGACAGAATTCATTTCTTTGGCGTCGGCGCTTCCGGCATTATCGCCCAGGATGCCCAGCAGAAATTTCTGCGGATGAATAAGTCCGTATCGTGCTTCACTGACATTCACAATGCTTCCATGTACATTGCGAATGTCAGTGAAAATGATGTGGTAGTCGGTATATCTTTTTCAGGAGAAACCTATGAAACGCTGAAAATTATGGAACTTGCAAAGGACAGAGGTGCAAAAACCATCAGTCTGACCAGGTATGGACACTCGCAGATTGCTGATTGTGCCGACATCGCGCTGTACATTTCAGCGACGCGTGAAGTGCCGGCTCCATTTCGGAGCGGGGCAACCTCTTCAAGGCTTGCGCAGCTGCACATGATTGATATACTGTTTGTGAGCGTTGTGACGGATCAATACACCATTGCTTCCGATTATTTGAAAGAGATTAAGTCAGCGATGGATTTTATGAAAAGTGGAAGAAAACAGTAATCACTGTTTTGAAGCAAGGATTTTTCTTTTGAATAATTTTCTGAGCATCAGGTCCTCTTTCGTTTCCAGGCAGAAATGTATCTTCGAAGAGAAGGTATAGAAGCCTTTTCTTGAACAGATAAAGTGTTTTTGTTACATGAATAAACCGAACTATCTTTTGAAACTCTCCTCAGAGTTTCATGATAGTTCGGTTTATTTATTAGCAGGGTATTCGCAGATTTTTATAATTCGGCTTTAAATGCCTGGACCTGCAGCAAGTCAGTTAAAATCTTCTTGCCCCTATATAAAGGTCTGAAAAATAATCACTGTACTCCAAATGGCGTATCGTAATGCCTGAGGAGGGGGTTGCAATAATAAAAAGATCGTGCCCGGCATAAATCCCGGGGAGAAGATTTGTCTCTCCATCAAAAAATACGATATCTTCAGGCTGAAGATTTTCTTTTTCCACTGCGTTTCCACTTTCCCAAAGCTGTTCTGCAGTGGACGGAAGTGTCCCTGTTCCAGCTTTTTCATAAACATAGCTTACGAAACCTATGGGATTAAAACCTTCTTCCGGATGGTTCCCGCCAGAAGCATAGGGAATATTTAAATGGGAGGCTGCTTCTTCCACTGCAGGTGCAGCCCCATCCAGCGTCATATCATCGAAACGTTTTGCTCCAGTAAAATTCTCACTCCAGTAGTCATTTAAAAAAGAAATCTGTGTCATTTCTTCTGTCCTGCTCGCGTGGATCATAAAATTATTGCCGACATAAATGCCCGCGTGCGTCACTTCTCCATCTTCCCGCATGTCATCTGCTGCGTCTATATCAGAAAAGTAGAGGACATCTCCAGGTCTGATGTCATCCTCTTCAATGTCTTCGCCCACTTCAAATTGATTCAGTGTCACACGGGGCAGATAAACATCCTTGTGCTCTCTGAAAACTTCTTGAATAAAGTAGGAACAGTCAAAAGCTTCCAGCGTATCTCCTCCAAATTCATAGGGGGTGCCAAGATAATTCATTGCTTCCCGGACTACCGGGTTTTCATGATCACTGTATGTGCCGGGATGAAGTGATTCAATTTCATTTTCTTCCAGTCTTTTCGCACCGATATAATTATCATTCCAGAAAGCATCTTCTTCCAGATTTAAAGTAATTACACCGTCACTTTCCGTAGCGGTCATGAATTCATCATCTTCCATGTAAATTCCGGACATTAACGTTTCTGCCTGAAAAAAAACAACGTCCCCCATCTGAAGATATTCTCTGCCGACATCCTCTCCCAGATCGTATTGGTGGGCACTGATTCTGGGCATGCGTATTCCTGTTGCTTCTTCATAAACATACTGCACAAAACCAGAAGTGTTAAACCCTTCATCTGGATGATTTCCTCCGGAAGAAAAGGGAGCTCCTTCCAGATTCCGGGCTTCCGCCGCAAAATCTTCTATAGTAAAATCAAGATTTGTTTTTAATATCCCCTGGCTATGGGGTTCCATACTTTCTTCTTCTGCAGACTCAGGAGAACGGGAATTATTTTGTTCTTCCTGTTCTGTAAAGCTGTCGGAAAATAAAAGGAAGGCAGCTCCGCCTCCAGCCAGTAAAGCGATGATCCAAAATAAGCCTAGTGATCGCTTTTGATTTTCTGCCAAAAATAAAACCTCCATGAACAATAGTGAATGATAAAAAGGTAAGGGTAAGAAAGGTGATTCAGTAATTAATAAATCTTAAAATATTATCTGTAATCATTATAGGGATCGGACCAAGCTATGTAAACGAACGCTTCTCATACATATCCCAGCTGACTGCTGAAGAAAAATTAAAACATCGGCAGTACATTCACATATAATTTTCTTCAAAAAGAAGGAATGCTTTTTCTATTGTTTCACAAAGTAAAAAATGAAGCGAAAACCTGCGGGTGCCCAGCCGGGAAGTTCCCGCAGCAAAGCGAGGTAGCTGAAGAGATCCTCCACGGCAGGCCAAGTTGGCGCGATAAAGACAGCATGGCGGTCCCTGTCCTGCTGTCTGTGGATTGATGGAAGCCGTGCCCTGTAGAGAAATTAGTCGAGAACAAGCCCTTGGTAAGCCTCTCCGAAAGTGCAGCAGCAGTAATGCTTTTTTGAAGAAACTTTTATTTTTAAGGCAGCTTTTTCTTAAAGTACAAGCATTCTATTTGCATCTATAAACGAATCTGTATATACTATATTTTTGTAAGTTTAAAACTCAGCATAAAAGCTGAAAAATTAATTTTCACCAGGAGGACATTTACAAAATGGCAAATGTATTATTTATTAAGGCAAACTCTCGTCCGGACGACCAGGCGGTGAGCCTGCAGATGTACAATACTTTTAAAGCAAATTATTTGAAGGAAAATCCGAATGACCGTATACAGGAACTTGATCTGTTTAAAGAAAATCTTCCTTATTACGATGCTGATAAAATTCATGGAATGTTTAAAACAGCAAAAGGGCTTGAACTTTCTCCAGAAGAAGAAAAAGCAGCTACGCTTGTAAAAGGTTATTTAAACCAGTTTCTTGAAGCAGATAAAGTAGTAATTGCATTCCCACTGTGGAATTTCAGTGTCCCTGCTGTACTTCATACGTATTTTGACTACCTTTGTCAGGCAGGTACAACTTTCAGATATACAGAAGCTGGCCCGGTAGGCATGATGTCCGAGAAAAAAGTAATGCTGCTGAATGCACGCGGCGGTGTTTATTCAGAAGGTGCAGCTGCTTCTATGGAGATGGCTGTGAACTATGTGGAGACGATCATGAACTTCTTTGGTATTGATAACCGCTCAAGCGTTATTATCGAAGGTCACAATCAGTTCCCGGAAAAGGCAGAAGAAATTATCCAGGAAGGTCTTGCTAAAACAGAAAAGCAGGCAGCAAGCTTCTAAATAATGCATGAACCAAAAAAGCCGTCCCATGAAGGGGCGGCTTTAGTTATTCAAATATTAACCGTGCTTATAAGGAAGTCCTTTACCGAGAGGTTCCACCACGTCCAGCAGATCTACCCCGGCAAAAGCCATAACCATGACAGCAGTACAAGCGAACACTAATATTTTCATAAGAAGCCTCCTCGTATTTTTTTTAAGTATACGATAAGTAAAAAAAATACCGAAACAGCGTCAGAGGCTGAATTATGGCTTAATTGGCCAAAAAACTTGGTATTCTGATAAAAAGGTGTAAACTGTATTCATATAGGAATATTTATTTGGAGGGAGAGGCCGTGGATATTGAAATTGGAAGAAAAATAAAAGAACTTCGTTCATTTTATAGAATTTCTCAAGCGGATTTATGTGAAGGGATCTGCAATCAAAGTTTTATTAGTAAACTGGAAAAAGGTCTTGTGCATCCCTCAGCTAATGTACTTTCCATGATAGCAGAGCGCCTTGGCGTAGCGCCGCAGTATTTTTTTGATCCCTTTGCGGATGTAACGAAGGTGAATTATATGTATAAAGTTATTGACTCCATTTCGAAAAATATAGACAGGGCCAAGTATGCAGAAGTACTGGAGATGGTGGAAGCAGAAGAAGAGAATCCAATATTTAAAAGGGCAGATTTAAAACAGTATTTATTATGGAGAAAAGGCATTTGTCTTTTTCATCTGGAAGAAGATGCAGCAAGTGCAGTTGATTGTTTAGATGAAGCCTTGGCACTTGCTCCTACAACTGCGAAAAACAAATCAGAGAGAGAATTGGATATCCTTTTAAGCAAAGCGATTATTTACAGTGTGATGGAAAGGTATCAAGAAGCAGCTTCCATTTATAAGCTTCTCTTGAAAGAAATAGCCCGTCATCCATATGTGCTGAGTAATAAGCTTCTTCTGAGAACCTATTACAATTACAGCAAAAATGAATTTGACCAGGAGAATTACAAAACATCCTTGAAATTTTCACAGGAAGGGGTGAAATATTGTCTCCAGAACGATTCTCTCTATATACTTGGGGAATTTTATTTTCAGTGCGGACAGAGTGGGTGGAAAGGAGGGCAGTTATCAAAAAAAGAAGCGCTGCGTTTTTATGAACGAGCAAAAACACTTTTTTTACTTAGAAACAACACTTTCTTTGCGGAAATAGTTGATGAAGAGATAGAAGAATTAACAGTTGAAAATATATAATGCTTTCAGGGGGGAAATACGAGATAATATTTGATTTGAACTGGATGGGTTAATCAATGTGTCTGATTATAATTTATCTCTAAATACGTTAAAGAAAAAATCAGGAAAAAATGTTCCGAGGAAAAAGGGCTGCATCTTTTTCCTCGGAAGTAGAAGTAGCTTGCCTGCAAAGTTTTCCTTGTGCGGCTGCATCCGATCTCTGTTAAAAATATAATCAAACAGCACATTAATTATTTCGCGAAATCTTCATCCTGCCCTCACTATCAAGCCTGGCAGTGAGGTAAAACTCCTCCATACGGATCTTATGATTTATTCCGCCTACAGAGAGAAGGACGTCGGGGTGCGCATGTTCTATCTTAATTACACCGGTACTGTCCGTCTGGAGGAGCGTTTTCGCTCCTCCAGGGGAGCCTGCTTCTTTAATATTCATTCCTTTTTTCGCGGAAATTTTACCACCGATAAATTTTTGGTGAATGGTTACATAGCCATCTGCATATATATGAGAGTGGATGGCCCCTTTCCCCAGAATATCAACTTCGCCGTCACAATACATTTCACTGTAGGCAGCGTATTTTAAAGCAATTCGTGAACTGCTGGCAGAGGGGCTTTCCAGCACGTCATGTAATTGGAAAGCCTGTCGTTCTATTTCAAAAAAGTGATCTTCTGCAAGCGGTGATTTATGGTGAAAAGTAAGCAGCCCATATTGAATCATATCGGAAAAATCTTTCCACTTACCTTCAAACAAAGTCTTCTGGGCGTTAATATAGGCAGTTAATGCTTCTGCAGATTTTTTCACTTCCGGAAACTTCTTCTCCTGCAGTGCTTTCACTAAAGGACCCCAGCCGTTTTTTCCATTATAGGAAGACTGAAATGCCTCTGATGAAGTGACCTGCTGGAAAACTTTTAAAAAGGAAGGATAATTGTAGAGAAACTGCTTCAGAAGTTTAAGTGCTTCTTCATAAATAGCACTGCTTTGTCCGGCGACAATCTTGCTGTTTAATGCATTTGCATTAATTATTATCGACTTACTCGACTGGAGAGATGCTTTATCAACGTTTTTATGAATCCAGATATCTCCTGCAGCTTCAATCATCATCTGTTCATGTACTGAGCCATGGACTTCTACATCCCCTATGAAATGTATATTCCCATCCTGCAGGCTTAAATCACCGCGGTGCAGCAATTTAGGAAGGATGGAAAGACGCACAGACTGTCCTCTTTGGTCTACATGCGGTCTTCCGCTGCTTACAGCAACCACTTCGTTCGTTTCCTCATTAATTTCAATTCCGGCGCCGGGGGCAAGCTGTATAGGTTTGCCGGCTTTTGCTTTTAACACTTCTCCAAATACGCTGATGCCATCTTCTCCGGGGGTCGGTTCTATTATGGAGGCAAATACCGTACCTTCATTCACCGTGGGAATATGAATAGATTCCCGGAAATCAATGGTACCGTCGAGTTTTTCTTTATAATTACCGCTTTGCTGCCGAATATCAATAATAAAATTAATTTTCCCATTATTTCCGTGAACGGGTAGTTTTCCTTTGGCAATGATAAATGAAGCAGGTCTTTCCGCCCTCGTAGCTGCTTTAATTTCCTCTTCACAGATCCCTTCCACGATATCCATTCTCTCCAGCTGCTCATAAATATCTTTTTCCGTAAGCTGATTTAAAGGTATTTCCTGTGAAGCTGTGGAAATGTAAAGGTTCGCGGCAGGTGGCGCATCTTCAATGGTACTTACAAAATAAGCACCAGGTGTGACTCTCAGCTCCACGAGCTGCTTTTGGTTATCCACCTTCACAGACCAGCTTGTTTCACGAGCCTGCTTTTCCAGTGAAAAATCAAGTCTGTCTCCTTGGGAAAGAATGGTCTTTTTTTCAACCGGCTTTCCATTTTTTAAAGCTGTGACACCACCGGGCAGAATAAGCACTGGCTTCTGCTCAGCTGTATCTTGGAAATATAAAGAGCCCTCTTTTATCCAGGCTTTTCCATCCAGATTTAATTGAAGCTCTTCTCCCCGTTCTTCAGAAGATGTATTTTCCGCGGTATATTTCTGAAGCATATTTTCCCATCCTGTTTCCTCGGAAGGCATCTTATGCACCACTTTTATTTTTGCTTTTGTGCGTCCGAGTCCGAAAAAACCAGGTCCTTCATTTTGCAGAATTTTTATATCAACCGACTCTTCTGCTACATTTAAAGCAGCCAGAGCAACTTGAACAGCTTCATCCACACTCTCTCCGGTGAAAATATGATTTTTTTCCATTAGGCTCTGCCACCTTTCTTCCTGAATAAAGTGGATAAAGGAAGCAGAAAGACCTGCTTCGGCAGCCTGGCAATCCTAGGAAATCCCCTTAGACCCATGGCTTTGCGTCACTATTTTTCAATAGTTTTGCCTTTATCTTGAAATTATAGATTTCTAAAATCCTAGTTACCTATACTATACAATGAAATTCACTATATGGGAATATTCAAAAGGTGGAAAAGAGCTTACAAAAATATTTCTTTATAAAAAGTAAAACAATAAAGTGTGCAGAATAATAGGCGAATCCTTCCAGCCATTCTGCGGATAAAAAGGGAAAGTTATATTTTGCGATGATCTTCTTTCATCAATTTTCACTAAAATACTCTGTGAATTATCAGTAGTGGCATAAGGTAATTTCACTTCATATGGCCTGCCGTGGAAAAGATCAACATACATGTACTTATGCAATTGGTTCCTTTTTTATAAAGCTACCTTGAAATTAAAAGTTTTGCTATAAAGAAGTATTAACACTGCTGCACTTTCGGAGGCATAATGTATATCTCATAAAAGAATTCATTAAAAGGGAGCCCATAAAAAGGAAAACTGCTTGCTGGAAAAACTTCCATCCACAAGAAAATGCTTAATTTACTGAATATTTTAAAATTAAGAGATTTTAAAAGATGACTGCTGATATAATAAATGTAATGAATTAACTCAACAAAGTGAATTACTTTTAAGTGTTTTATCGATAGAGTTATATCCAAAAGACGGAAAGGAACTGTCTCATACATGGAGGGTTTCTTTATAAAGCTACTTTGAAAATAAAAGTTTTCAAAAAGAATATTCTGCTGCTTCACTTTTGGAGAAGCTTACCCAAGGGCTTGCCGAAAGTGGAACAGCGTAACATACCTTCTGATAAAAAGCTGTTTTTCAAGGCAGCACTTTAGAAAAGTGCATCATGAAATTAGGCCAGGTGTTAAAATTATATAAATTTAGTCGATGGTTAGAATAGAAGGATTTTAGATGGAGGGGGGCGGAAAATATGATTAACAATCAATCGATTCTTGATACTATGCGTCAGCGGATTTTTATCGTGGAAGAAGATGGAACTGTGGAAAGTGTAAATAAAGCAGCACAATCGTGGAGTGAACAGGAAAGAATCGATAATTATTTTACACACCTTCAGCAAAAAGCATCAATTAAAACAATTGAATCATTCAAAGAAGTCACCCAGGGAAAGAGTTCCTTCTGCGAATTTCAATACAGTGAAGCGGAAAACAGCCGAATAACAGTAAGAGTATATGCCATGCAGGACCAGAAGAAACACGCGCCAGTAATTGTGGAGGAACAGCGGGATGAGAATTATGAGCAGTTTGCAGAGCATTTTCACCTGCTGGATAATATGTCGGATGCTTTTTACACTTTAGATGAGGATTTTATATTCACTAGTATTAATAAAGCAGCGGAAGAGCAGCTTCATGTCAGCAGAGATGATATTGTCGGCAAAAACATCTGGGACATGTTTCCTGAGGCAGCAGGGAGCAGGCTGGAAGAATTTTATCTTCTCGCTGCTGCAAATGAAAAAGCTTACAAGCTGGAATATTATTTTGAACCGGTGGATGCATGGCTTAAAGTACATATTTACCCACGCAGCAGAGGCGGACTTTTTATATTTTTTCAGAACTTAAACGAGATAAAAAAATCAGAAACTAAATTATGGGAATCAGTGAATTACGATTCGCTTACCGGGCTTCCCAACAGAAAATATATGTCAAAAATGATGACGAATCTTATTGAGGAACAATCTCCTTTTACACTTTTAAACATTGATTTAAATGATTTTCAGCTGATAAACGATGTTTACGGCCACTATGTAGGCGACCAGCTGCTGAATGAAACCGCAAGAAGACTTCAGGAATCATTTTCTGAGGAGATCATCGGCAGATTTGGAGGAGACGAACTGGCATTAATTGTTCTTACTGACAATTCAGCTGAGATAAAAGAAAAAGCAGATATAATATCAGAAATTTTGCAGCTGCCGTATAAGTTTGAAGAAAATATTGAGATTACAGTTACGGGAAGCATGAGTGCAGCAAAGTTTCCACAGGATGGAGGCACTTCATACAGACTGATCAGTGCAGCAGATGCTGCAATGAAAGAGGCAAAACAAAAAAAATACCTAAAAGAAAACATATATTTTTACAGAAGTGAATTAACTGAACAGATGAGAAGACAGCTCTCGATCGAAAAAGACATGAAAAGCAGTATATCAACCAACGATTTTTTTCTTGTATATCAGCCTCAGATCAACACGGAAACAGAAAAAATAAGCGGGATGGAAGTATTAACACGCTGGAAACATCCGAAATTAGGTTTCATCCCTCCTCCAGAGTTTATAGCAGCGGCAGAGCGGACTGGCCAGCTGCAATATTTAACGGAAAAGATTATTGAAGCAGGTATAAATCAGCTTATCAGCTGGCGAAATAAATATTCCTATCAGGGAACGATAGCATTCAATGTGCCTTCTTCTTTATTAAAAATAAGTGAATTTCAAAATTTTCTTATTTGTTCAAAAGAAGATAATCAAATTCCTGACCATGTCATCGAGGTCGAAATTACAGAAGATATGGATCTGGTAGAATCTGTGGAAATTAATTCTTATCTGCAGCAGCTTCGTAAAAAAGGTTTTATTATTGCTATTGATGATTTTGGTACGGGATATTCCAAAATAAATTATTTAACAAAATTTCCTTTTGATAAAATTAAAATTGATAAGTGTTTTATCGATGAAATAGGTTCCAGCTTAAAAGGAGAAGCGGTATTAAAAGCAGTGATTTCTTTGGGGAGAAGCTTAGGACTTACTGTAGTAGCGGAAGGCGTGGAAACCCAGCTTCAAAAATTGTTTTTGCATGAAGCGGCATGTGAACTGATACAAGGGTATTTTTATGATCCGCCGCAGACAGTAGAAAATATGACAGTAAAGCTTGCACAGGGCGGGGAATATGCTCTCCTATAAAAAGTAAGTGCGATAATCATGACAGAAGCAGCCCTCCTAAGGATGTCGGAGTGCTGCTTCTTCTTCCTGCTGTTCTTTTCTTTTATAGCTTTTCATTTTGTCCAAATTCAGCTTAAGCATTTTATCAAAATTTTCATGCTTTACTACAGGCATATTTTTGCTTTCTTTCAGCATTAATTCTTCATTTTGAAGCATCTGCTGATAAAATACCTGCTGAGCTTTTGTGAGCTTTTCCCAGAGATCTGCCTGTTTCATTGCTTCTATCCAATTTCTTAGAGTTTTTGTTCCTGCACCGAGTGTATGGACGATCTGATACTGCAGAACGTCCAGCATCGCAGCTGACTCAGCTGCTGTCTGTAAATCTTTATCTGTGAGGGAGCGTTCTTCAGATTCTAATTCTTTCAGCAGTGACTGAAAATTGTCATATGTTTTTCTGTATTTCAACTGCAGCTCGAGGATACTATCAATAAGGTCGTAACCTGGCTTTAAGGAAGCGTTTTTATTTGCATCCATGAGTTCAAGCGGACTTCGGAAAAAATCAATATTAATTCCCGCCCGCATTCTTCCTTCTGTATTAATTTTTTCATGCAGTACATAAAAAGGAAATAGCAGACGATGTGCTTTTTTCGCTTCATCCGCCGATTCCTGGTCTAAAGAAATTACTGCACTTCCTGTAGTCGCTTTTGCCTTAAGATAGTTAATTAAAAAATATGTCTGGCCATTTATCTGCACAGGATAAGGATAGAGCTGCATCTTTTCGAAAAATTGTTTATGTTTGCGGCCCTGGCGCTTTAAGGACATCTGCTGAAATACTGACATGTGTCTCCACCTTTCTGTTGAAACTTCTTTCAACAGTTTACCATAACCCAATGTGTTTTGAGGAACAGTGAAGTGCAGATGCTGCTTTTAAAAATTGCAGGAACGCATAAATCACCTCAGACTGCAGACAGGAGATCTTCTAACGGAATAAATTAAGAATGCAATTCTCTCTACTTGGTAATAAAACGCGGGAATGGCTCCGTGCTCTTAACGCGCTGATTTTTTTGGGGAACGAAAAATACATTCTCCTGATGACGTTCGGCGAAAGGGCGACAGGCAGGGAAAACTCTTTTTTATCTGAATTTATGTCCAAAATTGTTTCGGTGACAACCTGATGATCAACGGAGCGGTTCTGAATAAATACATTATTTGTTAATACCATAAACATTCAGCCTGATGAAACCGATATAAGCATCATAGTTTATATCAAGGGGGATTAGCTGGTGAAATGGTTTCAGCGTCAAAAGACTAATGAGGAAACAGGGACAGCTTTATTAGAAAAAAAGGAACAGATAATGCTACAGATACAGCCGGGTTCTGAAATTGAAAAACAGCTCCGTATGACAGGCTTAAATGAAGAAACGTTGTATATTCTTCAGTCTTTGCAGCCGTTAATTAATCATAATATCAACGAGTTGATTGACTTTTTTTATGAAAATCTGGAAATTAAACCTCATCTAATGGAAATTATTAATAAAAACAGTTCAGTAGAACGTTTAAAGCAGACGCTTCGAGTTCATATTGTAGAAATGTTTTCCGGCAGACTGGATGAAGAATTTATCGAAAAGCGGATTAGAATTGCAAAAATACATGTGAAAATTGGCTTGGAACCAAAATGGTATCTTAGTTCCTACCAGGCGCTGCAAATTAAAATATTTCACCTGATCTATCAGGAATTTAAAGAAAAAGATCTTACGGATGCTGTAGACGCAGTATCGAAAATGTTAAGCCTGGAGCAGCAGCTGGTGCTGGAAGCATTTGAAAATGAAATGGAAGATACGAGAAAGAGGGAAGCAGCGCTGCGGGAACAGCTGGATGAATACATTACTGGAAAATCAGAGGAACTGGGTGCTGTTGCTGAAGAAACCAATGCTTCCATCCAGGAAATGATGGCACAGGCGGAAGAAATTACTTTTAAATCTCAGGAAGGCACCTCGCTCTCTAATGAATCTAAAAAAGCAGCACAGGACGGCCAGGGCCGGTTAGAATCTCTTGCCGGAGTAATGTCTGAGACTACGGAAAGGATTCAAACTATTGATAAGCAGATGAAAGAACTTGCTTCCTTCTCAAAAGAGATTCAGGATATTGTAGGGATCGTGCAGGGCATTGCGGATGAAACGAATTTATTAGCTTTAAACGCGGCGATTGAAGCAGCAAGAGCTGGAGAACACGGCCGGGGGTTTGCGATTGTAGCAGATGAGGTACGGAAACTTTCGGAGCAGACAAAAAATTCAGTAGTAAAAGTAAAAGATTTGACGGATCAGACAGACGCTGGAGTACAGGAAAACGCAAAACTTTCCAGACAAATTGCCGAGAGTATTGAAGAAGGAAATGAATATGTAAGTACGGTGCAGGATTCGTTTAAATTAATTCTTACAAAAATGGAATCAGCGGTTGGGAAAAATACAGATATAGAAAATGAGCTAGTAGCTTTTGTAGATGTAGTGAAGGAAGTTTCCAAAGCTTCCAATCAGATTTCGATTACTGCAGAAGAACTCCTCGACCATTCAAAAAATTTATAAGCAAACAATAAATATTAACAGCACAAAAAACCGGACCCGTCATCAGGACAGGCCCGGTTTTTATCGTTTTTATAATTACAAATCACGGATCGCTACAGCATTTTTGTATTCTTCCCGCAGCTGCTCTACCCGTTCACGGTTTACTCCCATATCATAACTGCCTACACGGGCAGCAGAGCGTACATCGATATGGCCTTCTTCTTGATGGAAATAAAATTCAACGTCATCCTTAAACCGCAGCTTCGGCGAATGGAAAACTGCATGAAGATAGTCATCAGTTTTAGTGATAATCTCAGCATTTTCTTTTCTTTCAATAATTTCGCCTAATGCAGCCCAGCTGTTTCTCTTACCTTCCGGCGGATAAAATGGAGCAACGTATCTGTTTCCTTCTGCCTGGGAAGAAACCGCATTGGGAATGTTTGATACTGGTGCCATTCTGCCCCGGTAAACTCCCGTATTCTGTGGAATCGTATTATTTTTTTTGGTAAAGAAAACTCCGGCAGCCGCAGCGGAGCCTGTAATCAAAGCAGTTGTCAGTAACTTCTTCATTATTATTACCTCCTGAAAATCTTTGTGTCCTTAACTCACTTACCCTCTCATCTTTTATTCTAAGCATGCTACAATAATATTTATTTAAATAAAGGTGGGGGAAATTATATGAATTGGAATATAAAAACGTTTGGGGAACTTACTGCGGAAGAACTTTATGATATTCTGCAGGCAAGAGTAAATGTATTTGTAGTAGAACAGGAATGTCCTTATCCGGAAGTAGACGGGTATGATAAAAAGTCATGGCATTTAATAGGCAGAGAGAATGGAGAAATTAAAGCATACGCGAGACTTTTTCCTCATGGTATCACTTATCAAGAAGCATCTATCGGCAGGGTGCTGGTCCATAAAAATAAACGTGGCACAGGACTCGGAAAAGAGCTGATGGAACGTGCCATCGCTTTTATTGAAAGCACCGGTGAACCAGTAATCCGCATTCAGGCACAGGAATACGCAGAGCGTTTTTATGCTTCTTTCGGTTTCAGCAGAATTTCAGACGTATATTTGGAAGATGATATACCTCACATAGATATGAACTTATATATAAATAAGTAGTTTTGCCCCGTTAAATGTTATATACTGTATTTAATAAAAGGGTCTATAGGAGGATTGTGAAATGAAAGAGAGGGACTATTTAAATACGATACGTTCACTTCCTGCAGGTTATGCTTATCAAAAACTAATCAGCCAAAAGGAAAATTTGTTAACTTATGAAATTGTAGATTTGAATAAAAAAATGGCAGACATCCTTCAAGTAAACGTTTCAGAAGCTGCAGGCAGTCGAGTCCACTCTCTAAATTCTCCATTGAACAAAGAGCATCAATACTTGATAGGTAAGTATCTGGAAGCTTTTAAAGACAAAAAAACTGTCCGGTTCGATCACTATTTAGAATATCTGCAGCGCTGGTTTCGCATTACGGTTACTCCACATGAGGCACAATTTTTTTCGGTGGTTTTTTATGATGTGACGAGTGAAAAAGAACCTGAAAAAAACGAAAATAAATTCGCGGATAATATGGGTCTTTTGGCTCAATTAGATCAGCAGGGAAATATTGTGGAATTAAGTGCAGACTGGTACAGCCTTACTGGATATAAAGAGTCTTCATTATATGGAAGAAATATGCTGGAATTAATACATCCGGAAGATAGAGTAAAGTCAAAAGAGGCTTTTCTAAAAGTTATTCAAGGAGAAACGAAAAGCAAATTTATCAATAGGGTAATTAACAAAACAGGTGCTGTATTAGAAATTGAGTGGCACGTTTTTATGCGAGGAAGCGCTGTGTACTGCGCTTCTGCTGATGTAACTGAGCTTCGTTTAAAGGAGGAAGAGCTTAACCAGCGTCAGGTATTGCTTGAAGAGCTTGCCGATAACCTCCCGGGAGGCATTTTCCAACTTTCAGTTTCTTCAGAAGGACAGATTTCTTTTCCATATTATTCCCGGAGCTTTCTGGCAGTATATGATATTTCAGATGCTCAATTTAAGCAGAATGCAGGGCTTGCATTTGAAATCTTACATCCTGAGGATGAACAGGATGTACTTACTTCCCTGCAGGCTGCAGAAAACAACAACATATGGAATGCAGAGTACCGGATATACACGCAGGACAAGAAAGTGCGCTGGATCCGCGGCAAAGCAAAATCCACCTTTTTAAACGATGGGAATGTTATTTGGAATGGCTATGTTTCCGACATTACGGAAGAAAAAAAGCAGCACCTTCTTCTTCAGGAAAGTGAAGAAAAGATGAGGAATTTATATAACCACCTCCCGGGCATGCTGTTTCAGCTGGAAATAAAAGATGAAAAAGAATTTAATTTTAATGTTGCTTCAGAGTTTGCGGAAGAATTATTTGGAGTTTCTTCGCAGGATATTTTAAAAGATCCTTCAGTTTTCTGCAATTTAATTTTTTCAGATGATGTAAAAGAGGTATCGAATGCTATAAAAAAATCAATGAAGTCCGGAGGGGTATTTTCTAAAGAATATCGTATCTGCCACCCTGATAAAGGAATTCGGTGGGTAAGAACCGGAGCAACACCGAAGCGGATAAATGAGAGTACCTTAAATATGAATGGATACGTATATGACATTACAGAGCTGTATGAAAAAGAAGAAAAGCTGAAAAAGAGAGACAAGCTGATTGCAGACATTTCTTCAAGAGTACCCGGAGTAATTTTTCAAAGTGTCAGCTACGGAAGGGATGACTTTACATTTCTAACTGCGACAGGAAGTATTGCTGATTTGCTGGAAACAGAAATATCTGAAGCTGAAATGGTGAAAATAGATATGATTGAGCTGCTTTCTCCGGATGACAGGGAATGGATGCTGCATAAAATGAATGAAGCAAGAGAAAAACTGAGCACTTTCAGAGAAGTCTTCAGAATTGTCCTGCCCAACGGAAAAGAAAAGTGGGTTTACGGATCATCCGTACCAGAGAAGATGAGTGACGGAGGTATTATTTTCAGCGGCTATCTGAACGATATGACGGAAATTAAAAAATATGAAGAAGCTTTAAAAAAGAGTGAGACCCGGTATAGAAAACTTGCGGAGAAAATGAAGGAAATGGCTTATCATGATGAGCTTACGGGACTGCCCAACCGGAGACTTCTCGTAGACCGGCTGGAACAGCAGATATTGCAGTGTGGGAGAACCGAGGCGAAATTAGGCCTGCTGTTTGTGGATTTAGACGATTTCAAAAAAATTAATGACAATTTCGGACATGATATAGGAGACACACTTCTCATTCGGGTAGCGGAGCGCTTAAATGCATCAGTAAGAGAAACAGATACCGTAGCACGCATGGCTGGAGATGAATTTTTAATTTTATTCACAAATATAATTTCTTTTGATGAATTGACCGCTGCCGTGAACGGAGTGCTTAGAGCGCTGGAACAGCCTATTCCTGTAGAAGATAATGCGCTGCGCGTAAAAGCATCGATAGGGGTTGCTCTTTACCCGGATCATGGCAATAATGTTCAGGAATTATTGAAAAATGCTGATAAGGCAATGTACCAAAGAAAACACAATCAAAAAGACGGTTTTTCCGTTTTTGAAAAGAATATGAAATTCCTGTGATAAATGCAAAAGAGAGCCCGCCTTAATATTAAAAAGGCGGGCTCTCTGAGTGTTTATAAAGTAAGGAATTTTGTATATTTATGATTTGCTGTGTATGGGTTCTCCTCCGCTTTCCGGCAGAAGCTTGCCAGCTCGTCTTCAGTTATTTGCAATGCCTGCCGGATTCAATAAAATAAGAAGAGCTTGGGTTCACGCAGCCACATCCCTCAAGTTTGAAGAGAATGTCCAGAACAATCGTTTGGACATTCCCTCACAGACTGCGCTTGAATCCCGCTGTCATTGCCAGGCGCTATGGAGAATAGGTTTTTATAGAAAAAGCTGCGCCTGTGCTGGAGACGCTGTATAAAATCCAACCGTCTTTTTTCTCAGCTGCAGTCGCAGAAGGTCGACTCCGGGAGGAAGTAGGACGATTCGAAGATCCACCTGCCAGAGGCAGGTTAGCTGAGAGAGTTCCCTCCGGAACGCGTACCTTCGAAGGCAAAGCATAAAAGCGTATGCTTAAACAGAAAAATACTTTTTCAATGGCCTGAGAGCCCGCCTTAATATTAAAAAGGCGGGCTCTCTTCATGTATTACTCTATCATATAAACTCTTGTTTCATATGGGTGCAGCAGAAACGAATCTGTTTTCTCATGCTCTATTTCCTCTTCCTGATTGTGCAGCAGAAGCTGTTCTGAAGAAAGCTGGATGCCGCTGCCTTCTTCGTCCCATACAGCTGGCTGCATCGTTAAATTCGCAATAACAACTGCTGTTTTATTATCAAGTTCCCTTGCATACGCATATACTCTTGGATCATCTTCCATCAGCAGCTTGTAAGAGCCGTAGACGAAAACTTCATGTTGTTTTCGAAGCTGAATTAATTTTTTATAAAAAGATAAGATAGAAGCTGGATCCTGCTCCTGGTATGCTACATTAATTTCCTTATGATTTGGATTGACTTTCAGCCAAGGATCGCCGTTCGTAAATCCAGCCTGGCTGTCAGCAGACCACTGCATGGGAGTCCTGCTGTTATCGCGGGAAGTTTTTGCTAAAATTTCGAGTGCTTCTTCTGTTTTTCCTTCGCCGGCCTTTTCAATAAATAAATTCTTTGCTGCTACGTCATCGTAGTCATCAATTGTGTCAAAGTAGATATTTGTCATACCGATTTCCTGTCCCTGATAAATATAAGGCGTGCCTTTCATAAGAAAATACATGGCTGCAAGTGATTTCGCACTGGCTTTCCAGTATTCTTCGTCATCTCCCCAGGTAGAAACCACTCTCGATTTATCATGGTTTTCAATAAACAACGCGTTCCAGCCATTATTGTCCAGCCCGGTCTGCCAGCTTGTAAGAACCTTCTTTAAGCTGACAACATCCAGCCCTTCTTCTGCATCCTGATCCCATAAATCAAGATGTTCAAATTGAAATACCATGTCCATTTTTCCTTGATCACCAACCCACAGGTGTGCTTCTTCCACACTTACACCGTTTGCTTCCCCGACAGTCATTGCATGATCATACTTGCTGTATGTTTCTTGTTGAAATTCTTCCAGAAATGTATGGATACCTTCCTGATTCATGTGCATATCGAAAGAGGAAACGAATTTTTTCTTTTCCGGATTTGGCATGTCTGGAAAACCGGGACGCTTTTTAATATGGGAGATAGCATCAATACGGAACCCATCAACACCTTTATCCAGCCACCAGTTGACAGTTTCAAACAATGCCTGGCGCACTTCTTCATTTTCCCAGTTTAAATCGGGCTGTCTTTTACTGAATACATGTAAAAAATATTGATCTGTTTTTGCATCATATTCCCAGGCAGAGCCTCCAAAAATACTTTCCCAGTTGTTTGGCGGTGCATCTTCACTCTTTCCATCGCGCCAAATGTACCAGTCCCGCTTTTCACTTTCTCTGCTCGCACGCGATTCCAGAAACCATGGATGTTCATCACTCGTGTGATTAAGTACAAGGTCAATAATCAGGCGGATTCCCCGCTTATGGCATTCATCCAGCAGCTGATCAAAGTCTTCCATCGTACCGAAATCTTCTAAGATATCCTGATAATCAGAAATATCATAGCCGTTATCGTCCAGAGGCGATTTATACATAGGGCAAATCCAGATAAAGTCGATCCCAAGCTCTTTTAAGTAATCGAGTCTGCTGATCATTCCCTGTAAATCTCCAAAACCATCGTCGTTACTATCCTGGAAACTGCGGGGATACACTTGATAACCTACAGCTTCTTTCCACCAAACCTTTTCCATTCGATTCACCTCAATATTTTAATTGCATAGCATTTGTGCAAACGGTTTTCCAAATAGTAAATAAAAAAAGAGCGCCAGGCTCATTGTGCTACTATCTTACTATGATAACGAATTCACAAGGGAAATACAATGCAACTTCTTAAATTAACAGAGACACTCATGCAAAATTTTTGCACCATGAAGTATGAAAATTAATAATGCTGTGTAACGAAGGAGAGGACACCCAAAGGATGAGCGCCGTTCGAGAATCCATTTTGGCGGATGTTCTTTCCGTCAAAATTAGTCGAGAACAAGCCCTTGGGTAAGCCTCTCCGAAAGTGGAGCAGCATTATTACTTCTTTTTAGCGGAACTTTTATTTTCAAGGTAGTAAATTATCAACAATGTCACACGAAAGGTTTCAAGTAAGGGGAGGGGGGAAAAGTAAGTTAAAAAACTTTATATGCTCAGGGGGACGATGGGATGAACCGATATCTTATTATTTTAATTATGATTTTATACTTACTGCCGGCATCCGCCTATGCACATGTTAAATGGTTTACAGAAACCGATGCGGAACAAGCTTCTATTGATCAAATTATCACGCCTGCCTTTGCATTTTTCGCATTGTTGTCAGCTGTAATAATTTCGTTCCTGCCTTTTGCCTTAAAAAAACTGCGTACTCATAAACCTTCGGTAAAACTGGAAAGCCGGGTAGCAAGCTTACGGGCCTATACTTTTGTGATACTTCAATACGGCACAGCTGTATCTTTGGTAATCCAGATTTTCAGAGGGAATTTATTTGCCCCGGAATTAATGGCGCTGGAAGGTATTTGGCTCTGGCTCACAGTTATTACTGTAATTCTCCTGCTTATTCCGATGAGAATTACAGTAAGAAGTGCGGGGGTTATTCTGCTTTTCCTGTATGGAGTTACCATTTATGTACACAG
The DNA here is from genome assembly GCF_900103955.1 of Alkalicoccus daliensis. Lineage (GTDB taxonomy): Bacteria > Bacillota > Bacilli > Bacillales > Salisediminibacteriaceae > Alkalicoccus > Alkalicoccus daliensis. The sequence continues at coordinate 157,053 of NZ_FNIL01000003.1, read as the reverse complement.
CTGGCTTCATATGCTTGACTACGTTTTTTACTTGGGAATTATTTTTATCTTTTTCTTTTATCGGACGAAACTTAACCTATGGACCTTTCCTTTTTTATACTTAACTACAGGGTTTTCCCTCTGCTGGGTAGCAGTAGAAAAATGGGTCTACCCAAATATGTCGGCAAATGTACTGATTAATCATGATATTTTCACATTTGGGTTTGAGCCTGGTACATTTGCGATGATGCTCGGGTTCGTAGAATTTGTCGTGGGATACCTGCTGATCATTGGCTTATTAAACCGGCTCCTGGCACTGGTGCTGACGGGTATATTTTTCAGTACAGCTCTGTTATTTGGCTGGCTGGAGCTCATAGGACATTTTCCGATACATGTGATTCTGCTCACCTTTATTATTGAGGGGGTTTCCTTTTACAAGCCGCCTGTTTCCTTTCACGAAAGAACCTGGCAGCAGATTACTTTTATCTCCGTGAATTTTATTCTGGTTCTTTCATTTATGGTGTTAATGTACTATCGGCTTGCTTAATTAAAATTTCCCGGAAAGTTTCAATTACTTCGGGAACAAAAATAATTATGGTAAACTGATTGTTAATCAAAGGAAGCAAATTTCATTATGAACTTCAGCGAAGTCAGAAGATAGAAAAAGGTTCCTGAATGCTTCGGGCTTGCCTTTATCCAGGCAGAAAAAATAGACCTTCTGCTGTCCGTTAAAATTTTTAGAACTTTTCTTATAAACTGGTTCAGGTAAGAAAGGCAGCGAAAAATATGCGACTAATATTCACTTACTTACGTAAATATAAATTTGCGGTAACAGTTGCCCTGGTTCTTACGCTTATAGAACTTGGTGTGGAACTGGTACAGCCGCTTCTTATATCACGGATTATAGATGACGGGATTATGATGGAAGATATGCAGGTGGTCCTAACCTGGGGAGGAGTTATGCTCCTCCTTTCTTTGATTGCTTTTGCAGCAGGGATTATTAATTCCTTTTATGCAGCACATGCAAGTCAGCATGCCGGATTTGATATGAGAAAAGATTTATATAAAAGGATTCAGACATTTTCTTTTAAAAACTTTCAGCAGTTCCCCACTTCTTCGTTATTAACCCGGATCACAAACGATATAAATCAGTTAATGAACACCATTTTTATGAGTCTGCGTATTATGCTGCGGGCGCCGCTCCTGGTGGCGGGGTCAGTCATCATGGCTTTATTTGTAAACTGGCAGCTTGCCCTTGTATTAGTAATTACGATTCCGCTTCTGGTGAGTCTTCTGCTTCTGATAATGCGTGCAGCAGGGAAGATGTTTAAACAGGTGCAGGCAAGAGTAGACCGGGTGAATAATGTAGTACAGGAAAACCTGACTGCGATACGCCTGATTAAATCTTTCAGCCGCCAGCCTTATGAGTCGGGCCGATTTGATACGGCCTCTGCGCAGCTCCAGCATAAAACAGTACGTACACTTCGAATTGTCGAAGCTACGATGCCGCTGATTTTACTCGTTATGAATGTAAGTATTATGGCGGTATTATGGTTCGGCACTACCGGCGTCAATACCGGGGCAGTTTCCGTGGGGGAAGTGGTAGCAATTATCAACTATATCACCCGAATGACAGGCGCGCTGTCCATATTTTCCATGATCATCATTATTTTTTCCCGTGCAAAAGCCTCGGCTGAAAGAGTTTCTGATGTACTTCATACTTCAGAGGACATGGAAGATACAACCCAAAAAGCACCTTCCTTTTATGGAGATCTCTCTTTTAAAAATGTATCCTTTCATTACCCCGATAAAAAAGAGGCGGTACTTACTGATATTACTTTTAAAGTGAGGGCAGGAGAAAGAATAGCAATTCTTGGAGCGACAGGCTCGGGAAAGACCTCTTTGCTTCAGCTTCTTCCAAGGCTCTATGACACTTCCAAAGGAGAAGTGAGTATCGATGGTTCAGACGTAAGCCTGTTCAGCTGGAAAAGCCTTCGGTCGCAGATAGGCTATGTCCCTCAGGAAGCAATGCTGTTTACGGGAACCATCGCAGAAAATTTAAAATGGGGCAAAGAAGCTGCAGAAGAAAGCGAAATGATTCAAGTTCTGAAGGATGCACAGATATATGAAACGATCAAAGAACTGCCTGAGGGACTGAATACCAGAATCGGGCAGCGGGGTGTGAATTTATCCGGCGGTCAAAAACAGCGGATATCTATCGCCAGGGCGCTGATTCGAAATCCTAAAATCCTGCTGCTGGATGACAGTACGAGTGCTCTTGATGTGAAAACGGAAAAAAAGCTTCTGGAAGCGCTGGACGAATACGAGTGCACCACCTTAATGATCACTCAGAAACTGAGTACGACAATGGAAGCAGACAGGGTGCTTCTGCTTGATGATGGAAAACTGGCGGCAGAAGGAACACATGAAGAACTTATGCACAGCTCTGCACTTTATCAGCAGATTTATTATTCGCAGTTTGGAGAGGGGGAAGACAGTCATGCTTAACAATCGGTGGCTCGAACCATTTCAGCACCCGAAGCTTCCCCTTTCCGATTCAAATAATACTTCCGGGAAAAAAAGGGCACAGGATTGGCGGGGGACCTTAAAAAGAATCTGGACCTATTTAATGGTGCATCGTACGGTATTATTTTTGGTGATTCTGATGATTACCTTAAGTTCACTGCTGGCGCTTGCAGGACCGTTGATCGTTGGTTTATCTATCGACAGGTTTTTAGTGGAAGGTGACACTTCTCTCATAGTACTCGTCCTGTTTGTATTAGGGGCGGTATATATTTTTCACTCATTAACTGTATTTCTGCAGCACTTCTGGATGGTTAGTATTGCGCAGAAAACGGTATACACTATCCGTACGCAGCTGTTTGACCACCTGCAGAAACTCCCAATCCCATTTTTTGATAAAAGACAGCATGGGGATTTAATGAGCAGACTCACAAATGATATGGAAAATATCAGCAACACGCTGAACAGTTCTGTGATTCAAATTTTCCAGAGTGTACTGACCCTGGCTGGTATTTTAATCGTAATGCTTTATTTAAGCCCATTGCTTACTATGATTACTTTAATAATTGTGCCGGTGATGGTGCTCGGCATGAAGTGGATTACACGAAGAACCGGTCCTTTATTTAAAGCCCAGCAGCATAATTTAGGCAGTGTAAACAGTTATGTCCAGGAAACGATGTCGGGGCAGCGTATTATAAAGTCATTTTCTCAGGAAGAACGGGTGATGCGTGAGTTTGAACAGAAAAATAAAAATCTCCGCCTTGCCGGATTCTGGGCGCAGACAATCTCCGGATTTATTCCTAAATTGATGAATATGCTGAATAACGTAAGCTTTGCGGTTATCGCAGGTATCGGTGGAATATTCGCATTAAACGGGATGATTACTATTGGAGTTATCGTTATTTTTGCAGAATATGCGCGGCAATTTACACGTCCGTTAAACGATCTTGCCAACCAGTTTAACGTTTTGTTATCAGCAATTGCCGGTGCAGAGAGAGTATTTCAGATCATGGATGAAAAAGATGAGTCCCACGATGAAAGTGGGAAGAAGGATCTTCAGTATAAAGAGGGAAGTATCAGTTTTGATAATGTAACTTTCGGATATGGTGAGGAAGTTACTATTAACAACGTGTCCTTCACGGCAGAGCGAGGGGAAACTGTTGCATTTGTAGGACCTACGGGAGCTGGAAAAACCACAATTATCAGTTTACTCTCCCGGTTTTATGACCCGGATCAGGGCGTAATCAGTATTGATAATCAGGATATTCGCGAGGTGAAAAAGAAATCACTGCGAAAGTATATGGCGTTTGTACTTCAGGATTCCTTTTTATTTGCAGGCACTATCAGGGAGAACATTCGTTATGGGAAACTTACAGCGAGCGATGAAGCTATAGAGAAAGCAGCGGAAGCAGCGAATGCGCATTCGTTTATTTCCAAGCTGCCGGAGGGATATGAGACGAAAATTGATGCAGAAGGGGCAGGGATCAGCCAGGGGCAGAAACAGCTGCTGTCGATTGCCAGAGCCTTGCTTGCAGATCCAGAGATTCTTATTCTTGATGAGGCTACAAGCAGTATAGACACGATCACTGAAATTAAAATCCAGCAGGCTTTACGAAGATTAATGCAGGGGAGAACGAGTATTGTGATCGCACACCGGTTAAACACTATCAGAGAAGCTGACCAGATTATTGTGCTGCGTGAAGGGGAAGTAATAGAAGCCGGCAGTCATGAAACACTGCTGGAACATGACGGATTTTATGCTGATTTATTTCACAGTCAAAAAAATGTTTCCCACACTTACTCCGGCGTAACTTCCTGAGAAAAATTACGTTATCAATGCTGCAGATGATCCATTATAAACCAAGTGATATCCTGTGTTTTTTTGTCTAAAAAAGAGGAAAGAGCTTCTTAATTTGGAATGCGCTAAGACGTTCTGCTTCCGACGGACGCTTTCCGGAGGGGACTCTCTCTATAAAAAATAGCTCCCGTTTCTCTTAAAAGAGGAACGGGAGCTTATCATTATAAAGTTTTTCGAGTTAGGAGCCCGAAGCTGCCCTACTGTTTTTTCTTCTTTCGTTCGATTTTTCTCAGTCTGGTGAGCTCTTCTCTTTCATCCCATTCCTCGTCCGTCATCGGAGAAGTATTTTTCAGGAAAAATACAAGAATCAGCCCTGCAAATGTTAATATTGTTATTACCGCCATTGCGGCGTTTAACCCGATAATATCAGGTGTTCGTGCTGGAGAAGTTGTTTCCACCTGCATTGCTGTCGTTGTCATGACAGTAACGAGAAGAGCTGTTCCTATTGAAGCAGCCAGCTGCCTCATTGTGTTGTTCATTGCAGCACCGTGAGGGATGAGTTTCCTTGGAAGCTCGTTTAACCCTGACGTGGTAACCGGCATTAATACCATAGCAAATCCAAACATTCTCATGGTGAAAAGCAGTGCAAGCAGCATCATACTTGCATACATATCAATAAAAACGAAGCCCAGGGTCGCTATTGTCATAATACTCAAACCTGTAAAAGCAAGTGCTCTGGCGCCGACTTTATCAAAAATATACCCTGAAATTGGGGACATAAGACCAGATACCAAGGCCCCCGGCAGCAGGACAAGCCCTGAATCCAGCGCAGTAAAGTCGCGCATTTCCTGCATATATAATGGAATCAGTGTTTCAAGCCCTATTAAGCCAAGGAACCCGATCATTCCAATAATAGTAGCAATAGTAAAAGTCCGCAGCTTAAATACCCGGAATTCGAGCATTGGATGATGCATTTTTAACTGTCTCATGATAAAGGTAAACAGCGCGATTGCACTGATAAGCAGGGTGAGTAAAGTGACAGCTGAAGCCCAGCCGTGGTTTCCGGCACTGGTAAAGCCATAGAGGAGGCCTCCAAATCCGACAGATGATAAAATGATGGAAAGAGGATCCACTTTAGGATCTTTCAGCTCTGTCACGTTTTCCAGCACTTTGTAAGCAATGATAGTAATAATAAGTATAAGAGGAAGAACAAACCAGAAAAGAAATCTCCAGGTAAAAGTTTCAGTGATCCAGCCGGACAGCGCAGGTCCGATGGCTGGAGCAAAAGAAATTGTCAATCCTACAAATCCCATTACTGTGCCGCGTTTTTCAACAGGGAAAATCAGCAGAAAAACAGTCTGCATGAGCGGGAGCATTATTCCTGCCCCCATGGACTGTACGACTCTGCCGAGAATTAAAAATTCATAATTAGTGGCGAAGCCCCCAATAATTGTGCCGGCAGCAAACGCAGTCATGGCTGCCATAAAGAGCTGCCGTGTAGTGAATTTTTCAATTAGAAAGGCAGTAATGGGAATCATAATGCCGTTTACAAGCATAAATACTGTAGTCAGCCACTGTGCCGTGTTGGCTGTAATATTAAATTCCTGCATTATCGGCGGAATTGCTGTGATCATGAGGGTCTGATTTAAAATAGTAACAAATGAGCCAATTAGCAGGATAGCAGCAATCAATATATTTTTAGACGGTTTTTTCATACACAGGACCTTCCTTCTTACGAAAATGAACATGTGATACAGTTTATCACTCTTTTGCAGGAGGTTCTAACAAATAGTCTGCGCAGATGGAAGGGGGAGAATCAGGTTGTTCATAGACGTCTGACCTCTACTTGCGTATAATACATAGAAACGAGAAGAGTGCTGGAGGAGATGAGTATATGGAAAAAGATATAATGAAACGCCTGATAAAAACCGCTGACAAGAAAGAAAAAGCGGAATTCGTCTTTAAAAATGCAAAAGTTGTAAACGTGTTTACGAAAGAGGTTGAAACACTCGATGTTGGAATAACTGCTGGAAAAATTGCGGGACTGGGATCCTATGAAGGAAAAGAAGAGGTGGAAATGGAGGGACGCTACTTGCTGCCGGGATTTATCGATGGGCATGTGCATATTGAGTCTTCCATGGTTTCTCCGAGCAGATTTGCGGATGTGGTCGTGCCGAAAGGCGTAACTACGATAGTTACAGACCCGCATGAAATTGCGAACGTGAAAGGAAGCGAAGGTATACAATATATGCTCGACGATTCTGAAGAAGGACCGTTAAATGCTTATTTTATGCTTCCATCCTGTGTACCGGCAACCCCATTTGAAAACGCGGGGGCAGTATTGACTGCGGAAGATTTAAGACCTTTTTATCAGCATCCACGCGTGATCGGCCTGGCGGAAGTGATGGACTATCCTTCTGTTGCAGGCACTTCTCCTGATATGATGCAGAAGCTTACAGATGCGCAAAGGCAGCTGGCGAATATTGATGGCCATGGCGCAGGTTTTGATAAACATCAGGTGAATCTCTATCGGGCAGCAGGAATTACAACAGATCATGAATGTACTACGGCAGAAGAAGCACAGGACCGGGTCCGCAGAGGAATGTATGTAATTATCCGGGAAGGTTCTGCAGCTAAAGATCTGGAAGCACTGCTCCCGGCTGTGACCGAAGCTAATTCACGCAGATTTTTATTTTGTACTGACGATAAACATCTGGATGCCTTAATGGAAGAAGGCAGTATCGATGCCAGCGTACGCATGGCAGTGAAACAGGGGATGGACCCACTTACAGCAGTCCAGCTGGCAACTATAAATGCAGCAGAATGCTTCGGACTGACTGAAAAGGGAGCAGTAGCACCGGGATATGATGCAGATCTTCTTATTGTTGACAATCTTGAAAAGTTAACTGTGGAAGAAGTATATCAGCAGGGAAAAATAGTAGCCCAACATGGAAATATTTTAGGAGGAGAGACACTCCAGGCACCCGTACCGGAAAGCCTCACACATACAGTAGTCATACCGGAACTAAAAGATAATACCTTTGAAATTAACGCAAATGGAAAAGATACCGCACTCTGTATTGATTATATTCCTAACAGTATTGTTACGAAAAAAGCAGAAGTGAAACTCCCTGTAAAAGACTGCAGATTTGAGGCTTCCGCAGAAAAAGATACAATGAAGCTTGCTGTGATTGAAAGGCATAAAAACACCGGCAATATAGGTCTCGGGTTTATTCGGGGTCTTGCTTTTAAAGAAGGAGCATTTGCACTGACTGTCGCACACGATTCGCACAATATAGTGACTGCAGGATATAGAGATGAAGATATGAAAATTGCGGTGGAAAAAGTCCATGAAATGCAGGGAGGGCTTGTTCTCGTAAAAGAAGGCAGCGTGATCGCCAGCCTTTCACTGAGTTTAGCTGGTCTTATGTCAACCGGTCCAGCAGCTGAAGCTGTAGAAGATTTAATCACAGTGGAAAAAGGGTTTGCAGAGCTTGGCTTTACTGGCAGTTTTAATCCGCTCTCAGCATTGTCATTTATGTGTCTTCCCGTCATTCCATCTTTAAAGCTTACTGATTTAGGATATTTTGACAGTGAAATTGAAAAGCACACGAGTGTATAGCTAGGGATTGACAACGCATTCACAAACTATTAAAGTAAAGATATAATTTCATACAAGATTCACTGGAGGTGCCTTTTAAAAGGGCTGAGATTGAAGTTTTACTTCGGGACTCCCAGAACCTGATCCAGATCGTACTGGCGTAGGGAAGTGAGATATAACTGATGAGAGCAGTTTGTTTATTGGTTAAGTATAGCCGCTTCCTATTTTAGGGAGCGGCTTTTTGTCAGCTGTATAAATAGATCTTGTGAGGGAAAGGCGGTAATTATGGAACTGCATGTGATATCTCCCGGCAGTATTAATCCGCAGACTTGGATGGATACAGCTGTAAAAATACAGGCGCACGTGGATTTTCTTCATATAAGAGAGCCCTCCTGGTCCAAAACTGATTTAAGGAACGTGCTTCAGGAATTTTCAAACAGAAATGGTTTAACAGATAAAGTAATCGTCAATACCAAGACTCCAGGTTCCTTCTTCTGGCAGGGTCTCTTTCACTATCCGGAAGCCGAAATGCAGAAAGTAACCCTGAAAAAAGGAGGGGTTTCTGTACATTCACTCGCAGCAGCACAGCGGGCAGAGGAAATAGGGGCCTCCTACCTTGTGTTCGGTCCGGTGTATTCTCCTTTTTCAAAGCCAGGAGTTATGGGGGCGGGAACGGATGAATTAAATAAAATTACACAAACGGTATCTCTGCCTGTTATCGCGGTGGGAGGGATTTCTCCGGAAAGATTACCTGAGGTGCGAGCTGCAGGTGCTGCAGGAGCAGCAGCAATTTCTGCGGTTTTTCTTCAGAAGGATCCTGTGCAGGCAGCTCAGAATTTTCGGAAACAGGGAGGCAACTGAATGTATGACGTAATAATAGCCGGTGCAGGTGTAACAGGTTTGTCGACTGGCTATCATCTTGCAAAAAGTGGGGAACGAGTGTTAGTCATAGATAAAAATGCAGCCGGAAAAGGTGCTTCTTTTGCAGCAGCGGGAATGCTGGGGGCGCAGACGGAACTGCATCAAAGTGCAGAGATGTTTCAATTTGCAGTGAAATGCAGGAATTATTTTCAAACTTTCACGGAAGAACTGGAAGAGATATCTAACCAAAATATTTATTACCGAAGAGAAGGTGCCTGGAAATTTGCCAGATCGAAGCAGGAAAAAAAAGAACTAGAGCAGTTAATCCACAGGCAGCAGCAAGCAGGAGAAGAAGTAACAGACTTCACCGGCACAGATCTTCAGGAAAAGCTCCCGGGCTTGAATACGGAAAATGTTGATGCTGCCTTTTTTCCGGCAGAAGCACAGGTAGATGCGCGGAGCTATACTGCTGCGCTTATTGAAGCAGTAAGGCAGCAGGGAGATTTAGTGGAAAATGCAGAGATTACGAAGATAGAACAAAAAGATGTTGGTTGGAAAGTTACTGCGGGGGAGCAGATTTACTACGGGAAAAAATTATTACTCGCTGCGGGAACTGCAAAACTGATGAACCTGGAGGTACCCGGAGTTGTCCCTGTAAAGGGAGAATGTGTTGCTGTAAAGCCGGATGTGCTTCCTTTTACTTCTACTATATTTACCCCTGATGTATACCTTGTGCCAAAAGGAGACGGCAGGCTGATTATTGGAGCGACAGAAACAGAAGGGGACTGTTCCACCACCGTAACTGCCGGCGCAGTATCCTATTTACTTCAGGAAGCAATCCGGATTGTACCTGCACTGGCAGATGCTCCGATTCATGAAGTTTGGGCAGGAGTGAGGCCGAAGAGTATCGATGGATATCCGTTTGCCGGAAAAGTGAAAGAGGGGTTATATGTAAGTTCAGGATATTACCGCAATGGCATTCTCATGTCTGGTCTTTCCGGCAGACTATTAAGTGAAGAAATGCTGCAGGAAACCAAAAACAAGGAATTACAATTGCTTGATCCACAGAGGAGGCATTCATAAATGAATATTATTATCAATGGAGAAACACGGGCAGTAACGGAAGATACTGTAACAGTAATTGATTTATTAAAAAAGTATCAGCTGGAAGATGCCAGAATTGCTGTAGAACAAAACGGTAATATTCTTATGAAAGAAGAATGGGATGAAACGTTACTTGGAGAGCAGGACAAAATAGAGATTGTACACTTTGTAGGAGGCGGTTAATATGTTAAAAATAGGAAAATATGAATTATCATCAAGATTGCTGTTAGGAACAGGAAAGTATGAAAATACTGATATTCAAAAACAGGCAGTGGAAGCTTCAGCGTCTGAAGTGCTGACGTTTGCAGTACGAAGAACTTCTTTGGAAGATGGAGCGAAGGATGCGTTTGAAGGGATTGATCTTAATAAGTTTAAGCTGCTCCCAAACACTGCGGGAGCTAAAACAGCTGCTGAAGCTGTAAGGACAGCAAAATTAGCCTATGCAGCAGGGCTTTGTGATATGGTTAAAGTTGAAGTGATCGGCTGCGATCGAACGCTTCTGCCAGATCCAATTGAAACACTCAAAGCATCAGAACAGCTGCTGGACGAAGGGTTTACCGTGCTCGTCTACACGTCTGATGATGTAGTTCTGGCGAGAAAATTACAGGAGCTTGGCGTCCATGCTGTTATGCCGGCAGCTTCTCCCATTGGTTCAGGCCTGGGAATTATCAACCCATATAATTTACAGCAGATTGTGGAGCAGGCAACAGTACCGATTATTGTAGATGCCGGTCTCGGAAGTCCTGCTGATGCAGCCTACGCGATGGAGCTGGGTGCAGACGGGGTACTGATGAATTCTGCAGTAGCGAAAGCAGGCAATCCGGTGTTAATGGCTGAAGCAATGAAGGAAGCAGTTGAAGCAGGCAGAAAAGGTTTTCTGGCAGGCCGCATTGAAAAAGTACAGTATGCACAGCCAAGCAGTCCTGTTGAAGGAGTGAGCCCCCATTCGTAATGACCGTTATTCAAGACAGGAGCTTTTCCAGAAAATCGGGAAAGCAGGACAGCAGAAATTATCTGAAGCGCACGTGGTGATCATTGGTGCCGGAGCTCTTGGAAGCGCCTCTTCAGAAATGCTCACCAGAGCAGGAGCTGGAAGAATTACAATACTGGATCGGGACTATATTGAGTACTCAAATCTGCAGCGGCAGCAATTGTATACGGAAGCAGACGCAGATGAAGGGATTCCGAAAGCTGCGGCTGCTCAAAAAAGGCTGCGCGCTATCAACAGTGGAGTAAAGGTGGAGGGCATTGTTGAAGATGTCTCTCCTGAAACATTTGAGCGGTTTCAGCAGGCTGACTTAATTATTGACGCACTGGATAATTTTGAAACGAGAATGATGATTAATGATGCATCACAAAAATATAAGATTCCGTGGATTTACGGGGCTTGTGTAGCAAGCTACGGATTATCTTACACGGTCCTCCCCGGGTCAAAGCCCTGTATGCACTGTATTTTAGGAGCAGTTCCTGCAGGCGGGGATACTTGTGATACAGTCGGTGTTATCAGTCCTGCTGTTCAAATAGTTGCTTCTTATCAGGTGGCAGAGGCGATGAAATTATTGACAGGGAACATGGAAGCTCTTCGTGAAGAGCTTATTCAGTTTGACGTCTGGACAAACGAAACAAGAAAAATAGGTGTGAACCGCCTGAAGAAGGACGATTGTCCTTCCTGCGGGTCCACACCGGAATATCCTTATTTGGAAAAAACGAGCCAGACCCAGACAGCGGTCCTGTGCGGCAGAAACACGGTACAGGTCAGGCCGCCTGGAAGTCTGCGTTTTAATGAATTAAAAGATAGATTGTCTCCTTACGCACCGAAAGCAAACGAGCATGTGCTGCAGGTGGAACTGGAAGGACATCGTGTAGTTATCTTTCATGATGGAAGAGCGCTGATCCATGATACCAATCAAAAATCAAAAGCATTGGCTCTGTATCAGCGTTATATCAGTGGTTAATTGGCAGCAGTGAATTTTTTTGTTTCTCTGACAAATTCCACCGCTGCGCTCTCCGGCGCCTCTGCCCGGGCAATTGCAGAGATTACGGATACACCATCTGCACCTGCCTGCAGAATGCTCGAAACATGATCAGTGCGGATGCCGCCTATGGCTACGATTGGCGTCTGGATCCCTTCCTCCCGCATCATCTTTATGCGGGAAGGGCCTACAGCTGATTTTGCATCCGCTTTTGATTGTGTCTCATACATCGGTCCAACTCCAATATAATCTGCGTATTTTCCTGCTGACCTTGCTTCAGCCACTGTATATGCCGAAACCCCCAGAATTTTATTGTCTCCCATTTTTTTTCTTGCTTCTTCCGGATCCATATCTTCCTGGCCAATATGAAGGCCATCCGCGTTACATTGGAGCGCAAGCTCTACGTCATCATTGATTATTAAAGGGACATGAAAACTGTCACACAGCTCTTTCATTTGAAGAGCCAGTTCCAGTCGTTCATTTTCCTGCTGTAAACTGCCTTCTCCTTTTTCCCGGAGCTGGAATATTGTTACGCCGCCGCGCAGAGCTTCAAATACAACTTCCCGAAGTGGGCGGGCTGTATCCTGGGAGCCTGCAATAAAATATACTGCCAGTTTATCTCTTGTGAAAAGCGAAGTCATCCTTGCTCCACCTCTGTAAAAATTGGAGGCTTTTCCGCTGTCCGGTGTGCAGCATGGTGAACGGGCCCATCTCCGCCGCCGATTGGGGAAGCTTCCATAATGGCCTGGTGAATAAAGCATTTAGCAGCATAAATGGCATCTTTCATTTCTTTATTAGCTGCAGAATAAGCGGTTATTGCAGCAGCATAGGTGCATCCTGTGCCGTGCGTATGCACAGTATTAATTTTCGGAACGGTATAATAGCGGAATTCCGCACCATCATAATAAATATCAGTAATCGTATCCGTTCCTTCTTCATGTCCACCTTTTAGCAGCACGGCTTCTGCTCCGTAGGATAAAATCGTTTTTGCTATATCTTTCCGGGATTTTAATGAGTTGGCTTCAATTCCTGTAATTGCCTCTGCTTCCGGAATATTCGGCGTTATCAGCGCTGCATAAGGAAATAATTTATTCATTAACGCTTCTTTGGCAGAAGGGTCAAGCAGTTCGGCACCCGAAGTTGCTATCATTACCGGATCGAGGATAAATTTAGGAAGCTTTCCATCCTGGGCAAATTCTGCAACAACATTAATCCGTTCTTCATCCACGAGCATGCCTGTTTTCACAGCATCTGTTCCGATGTCGTCCAGCACTGAACTTATCTGTGCACGGAGAGCTTCTGCGGATGCAGGAAAAACCCCCTGCACTCCAAGCGTGTTCTGCGCTGTTAGTGCTGTAATTGCACTCATCCCATATACATCTAATTCCTGAAACGTTTTAAGATCGGCTTGAATACCGGCGCCTCCGCCGCTGTCTGATCCTGCAATTGTTAATGCTCTAATCATTCGATCTCCTCCTTTTTAAATTTCATATAGGTTTTTATTTCTGCTTCAGTCAGTTCGTCAAGCATGTCTAAAAAGTTCATTTGAAAGTGGCCCGGACCGGGAAGGTGCTGCCTGGAAGCAGCTTTCTCTGCAGCTATACCATAATAGATACACGCAGCAGCTGCTGCATCAAGAGGAGATTCTTCCAATGTTAGAAATGCACCGGTGACCGAGCTCAGCAGGCAGCCGGCCCCGGTAACTTTCGTAAGCATTTTATCCCCGTTGGATACTACATAGTGCGTCTCTCCATCTGTAATAATATCGTTTTCTCCTGTCATACAGACAACTGTATTCCATTCTTTCGCTACCTGCACGGCAAGTTCTTTTTCATTCTCGGAAGAAAACCTGGAATCCACTCCCTGCATAGGGACGGGGGAATCAGATAAATTAGCAATCTCACCGGCATTGCCTCTGATCACTGCAATCTGCAGTTCATTTAAGAGCATTTTCGCAGATTCCGTTCTGAATGGAGTAGCTCCGGCTCCTACAGGGTCGAGCACAACAGGAACCCCGTGGGCATTCGCTGTACGACCTGCAGCTAACATTGCTTCATTTGTTTCACGGGTCAGCGTCCCGATATTAAGAACAAGTGCTTTCGCAATTTTTGCCATGTCTTCTACTTCTTCCATAGCATACGCCATGACCGGACTTGCCCCTAAAGCGTACAGCCCGTTGGCAGTAAAATTCGTCACAACGACATTCGTTATATTATGAATCAATGGGGAGTTTTCTTTTATACTTTCTCTCATAGCTGCTACTTTAAGCAACAGAATCACCCTTTCTAATTAATTAAGTATAGATGCCAGCAAAAGGAAAGGGATGCATTTATGCAAACGAAAAATTGAAGAATTCCTCATGTACCCCGGGGAAAAGGGCTGCCGCAGACCGAGTAAATAAAAAAACGTTCCGCTGCTGAGATAACAGGGAACGACCAGAATTCACGTTCCACTTTCCTACGCTGGTATCAACCAGATCAGGTTCGAAGGGATCAGACAAATGTCTGTCTCAGCAGGATGCACCCCTAGTGGTAAATCTTGATATATTTGTGAACAAAGATGTATACGCTTGCGCTTTCTTCTTTGTTCCCTATAGTATCATACTTAGGCACAATTGGAACAGTGAAAGGAGATGCCGGCTTGAAGACTCTGATGAAACAGGCGGAGGAATTCATCACTTTATGCTACAGCGAATGGGGCAGGACAAAGGATGAAACAGCGCTTCGTTTATATGAAATTAATAAAGAAATAAACGAAACAGCTATGTATACTCACACAGTGGAAGAATTAACATATGGAGCAAAACTTGCCTGGAGAAACGCAAATAAATGTATCGGAAGACTGTTCTGGGAAACACTCACTGTATTTGATGAAAGAAATACAGCAGACCCGGCACAGGTTGCTATCGCAGCAAAGCGTCATCTGGAGTTTGCAGAAAACGAGGGAAAGATCCGCTCCACTATTACCATTTTCCCTCCGCGTACGCCGGAGGGGAAAGATCCAGTCCGGTTTTTAAACCATCAGCTGATACGTTATGCAGGCTATAAGGATGGGCGAGGGGACCCTGCTTCGATTCACATGACTCATCATGCCCTGCAGCAGGGATGGAAGGCTGCCGGAGGTGATTTTGACATACTCCCGTTACTTATAGAAGATGCGGAAGAGAAAGTACATTTATTTGAGCTGAAAAACATGACAGCAATAAGAGAGATAAGACTGCGGCATCCGGAAGAAGCTGGATTTGAAAAGCTTGGACTGCAATGGTATGCGGTACCTGTAATCAGTGATATGGAACTTGAAATCGGAGGTATTATTTATCCTGCAGCTCCTTTTAACGGCTGGTATATGGGGACAGAAATCGGAGCCAGAAATTTAGCTGATGATTTCCGCTACAATAAGTTACGGGAGGTGGCTGTCTGTTTAGGGCTCGATGTGTCCAAGGCAACCTCTCTTTGGAAAGACAGAGCATTGGTGGAATTAAACCGTGCGGTGATTTATTCTTTTCAGGAAGAGGGAGTCAGCCTGGTAGATCATCATACAGCCGCGGAGCAGTTCCGGATATTCTGCGAAAGGGAAGAAAGAAAAGGCAGAGAGATAACTGGCGACTGGACGTGGCTGATTCCCCCTGTTTCTCCGGCAGCTACGCATATTTTTCATCAGGAATATGATGCAGAAGAAAAATCTCCCTGTTTTCGTTACCGGGATTCTCCGGGCATCACAAGCTGTCCGTTCTCTAATAAAAAGTAGTACTTATATATTTAAAAGAGGAGCCTGATTCAAAAAAGAATCAGGCTCCTTAATAATGTCACGTAGGAAAAGCTTTCTGCATACAGGTGAAAGCGATGCAGATTTTGTTAGGATACATAGTCATTTACCACAAGCTTAATGGTGAAGTAATCAACTTCATCAGAAAGAGATTCCTTCAGTGGCTTTAATCCGTTTTCCAATCCTACCTTATCAATCGCAGCTTCCACTTCCGGGATATGAGCGGTATCGATGAGGGACTCCAGGTCCAGCTCGATTCCGTCCTCGAGTGCTTCAAATAAATGATTCTTCACCGTCACTTCTTTAATGCCGCGCTCTTCACAGATACGTTCAATATCATAACCAGCGAGGAACAGGCGGGCGGTTTCCTTATAGCTTTTTTCTTTATTGCTGCTTTCCGATATCTCTGACTCTGTCTGCGGATGATCAGAGAGATACTGCTGGACGGCCTGCAGAAACACGCCCCCGTATGTATCCATTTTATTGCGGCCCACTCCTTTTACCGCAAGCATTTCCGTTTCATTATCCGGAAGTCTGCGGCACATGTCATGGAGGGTCTGATCTGAGAAAATCATATATGGAGCAACTCCGTGTTCTTTTGCCAGAGAAGTACGCAGCTCTCTTAACACACCAAATAATGGATGATCCGCAGTGACCTTCGCAGGACGTTTGATGGTTTTACGAGTAACGCTTTTTTCTCCTTTTAATACAGGGATCACGTGCTCGGTAAGCTGTAAAACAGGATATCCGCCACCGCTCAGCTTTAAATATTCGGAAGCAGCGAGAAAATCAATAAGCTGTGCTACATCTTTCTGGGTGCGCTTCTTCAGCAGGCCGAAAGTGGAAAGCTGATGGAACCGCATATCTTTCACTTTCTTATTGGCAGATCCGGTAAGCACCTGTGCCACCATCGTTTTTCCAAATCGTTCTCCCATTCTTTTAATACAGGAAAACACCATCTGCGCTTCTTTTGTAATATCTTCAAGCTCTCTTTCATCTACGCATTCCGAACACCGTCCGCAGACTTCTGTTACTTTGTCTCCAAAATAGTGAAGCATATACTGCTGCAAACAATTTTCAGTATGACAGTAGTGCATCATTACCTGGAGCTTTTCATATTCCTGCTGTTTCCGTTCCTCATTCATTTGGGACTGGTCAATCAGAAACTGCTGAATCTGCACGTCCTGCGGGGAAAATAAGAGGATGCAGTCACTTGGCGCCCCGTCCCGTCCGGCTCGGCCTGCTTCCTGATAATAGCTTTCTACATTTCTTGGCATATTCCGGTGAAATACAAAGCGGACGTTGGATTTATTTATGCCCATTCCAAAGGCATTGGTTGCCACCATCACTTTCGTTACATCATACACAAAGTGTTCCTGCATTTCTCGCCGCGCTTCCTGGGACATCCCGCCGTGATATTTACCGACAGAGATATTTTTCCGCTTCAGGGTTTCATACATACGTTCCACTTCTTTCCGGGTAGCACAGTAAATAATGCCGGAAGCTTCAGGATCTCTTTCGATATAATCCGTGATATAACGGTCCCGGTCTGCTCCTTTTACCACATGAAAGGAAAGGTTTTCTCTCGCAAATCCCGTGCGGATCACGTTCTCATTTTTAATATCCAGTGCACGGCAGATATCGTCAGCCACTTCCGGTGTGGCTGTTGCTGTAAGTGCGAGTACCACTGGTTTTTCAGGAAGGGAGGAAATCAGCTCAGGGATGCGCATATAGCTGGGGCGAAAATCATGTCCCCACTGCGAAAGGCAGTGCGCTTCGTCTACAGCAATCAGAGAAACAGGCAGCCTTTGGAGCATTCTCATAAAGCTGGGGGCTTCGAGACGTTCCGGAGCTACGTAGACGAGCTTCTGGAGTCCGAGACGAATCTCATCCATTCTGGCACCTGTTTCTTCCGCAGATAAGCTGCTGTTAATAAAAGTAGCACTGATTCCCGCTTCTTTTAATTCATCCACTTGGTCCTTCATTAAGGAAATAAGCGGGGAAACGACCACAGTAATACCGGACAGAAGAAGCGACGGGATCTGGTAACACACTGACTTCCCGCCGCCTGTAGGCATCATGCCCATCGTATTTTCTTGTTGAAACACCCGCTCCAGTACACGCTGCTGTCCAGGACGGAAAGCTTCATGTCCATAATGTTCCTTCAGCTTTTGCTGAGCTTCTGCTAACATGTTATGCCACCATTCCTTCTTGTAAATATCTTTCTTCAGTTTACAGGAGTTACCCGCCGGTGACAATGTGAAGAAAGAAGCAGATAAGAACACTTATTCGATTTCACCATACTGTTCGATTGCAAACTGTTCCAGTTTTTGCTGCCGGAGCATTTCCACCGGTACGAGAAAAGTAACCGTAATAACACCTGGATGTCTGCCGATTTCAATGGATCCTGTGACTGTGGCTCTGTTCATTACTTCAGGTACGGTAATTCCGAGAAGTGCTGCAGCTCTTTCCATCCCGTTTGAAGTAGCTTCGTTTAAATCAGCGCCGGTACCGACAAAAGACAGCGGTAAAGACCGCTCCAGTTTATTTTTCATGTTCCACTGGGCTGCAAGGCGTTCCGCATCACTGCGCTCTTTTTTGGTGATGGGACGGGCAAGATAGGGGAGATCTTCCTTCACAGGCAGCAGAATCGGCCCATCAATGGAAAGGTTTTTAATTACCTCTACCTGAAGTGTCACGATCCCTGCTACATCTGTAGTATGCCCGGCAATTTCTCCGTCTCCCTGCATCGCATGCATATCTCCCAGATACACCCCGCCTCCGGGGACTTTCACAGGACAAAGAACGACTGCGCCTTCCCTTGCGCGGTTGATATCCATATGTCCATCTGTTCTGTCTTCCAGCTCTTCTTTTGTCAGCGCAAATTCATGTGGAGCCCCGATAAGAAAAGATCCGAAATCTCCAGCGTTGTGTGAGTCTGGAATGGCCCTGGAAGGAGTAGTGCCAAGCTGTCCCAAAAACGGACGCAGCCGGGCGATCGTCCCTATCATATCGTGTGGCGCAAAAGTTACGATAGGGTTCTGCACAGAATGTTCCGGAGTAGCCATGTAGTGGTGTCCGGATACGGCCGTTTTTTCCGCACCTTCCTTATCCAGCGTAATTCCAATATTTTTTTCAACATTAAAAGTCATGGTATATGCTTTTGTAAATTCAAAGGGTGTTACATCAGCACCGCAGTTTTTACAACGGATGGCTGCATTTCCAATGCCTTTTATTTCCGTTTCCGGGTGCATGGTGCCGCATTCAGGACATTTTACCGCTACGAAAGGGTCACCGACAAATCGACCCTCTACAGGAGCGTCATTTCCTGAAGCAGTAGCAATTGAAGTGACACGGATTGATTTAATGCGGATGGCAATCGTATCTCCGACTTCTGCCCCTTCTACATAGACAGGCCTGGTAACTTCGTGACCGCCTTTTAAACAGGGAGTAATCATCGGCCCCCAGCATCCGGGTGCAGTATTTGCTACAATATGGCCGCCATTTTTTACAGGGCCAAGCATTGTTTTTTCCGGATCAAGTATACCATCCACAAACTCGTTTACTAAAAGTGTTTCTTTAGCTTCTGCCATCATATTCCCCTCCTTTTTGTAATCGCTTTCAAACCGATATTACAATACCGGCATCTGCAGCACAAACAATTTTGCTCATATAAATCACTAATTAATAAATATTTCATGTTTGCACATTAGGAAGAGTGGGGGATATACTAGAATAGGACTTACTTTTTGATAGTGAAAATAATAAAAGGGAGTGATTTTGGTATGAAGCATATTTTTCATCCAGCAAAAAATAACAGCAGTGAAACATTACTTCTGCTGCACGGCACAGGAGGAAATGAAGAAGATCTGCTGCCGCTTGCAGAAATGATTGATCCTGACGCAGCTGTATTGGGGGTAAGAGGCAATGTTGATGAAAATGGAATGAATAGATTTTTCCGCAGGCTTGCCGAAGGCGTGTTTGATGAAGAGGATCTTATTTTCCGTACCGGAGAGCTTCATCAATTTATTGAAGAAGCTGCAGAGGAACATGGTTTTGACAGAAATAATGTAACCGCAGTCGGGTATTCCAATGGAGCCAATATTGCAGCAAGCATTTTATATCATTATGAAAAACCATTCAAACAGGCTTATCTTTTCCACCCCATGGTACCAAGGCGCGGAATGGACTTACCTGACATGAGCGGTCTGCCGGTATTTATTGGAGCAGGTTCCAATGATCCTATTTGTCCTCCGGAGGAAACTAAGGAACTTCACGAGCATCTGGAAAGTGCGAATGCTGAAGTGAAACTGTATTGGGCAGATCAGGGACATCAGCTTACGAGAGACGAGGTAGAGGAAGCGCATAAATTTTATGAAGCTAATAAAGGAGTGTAACGATGGCGGAATTTGATCCAAAAACGTTAAGTAAAAAAGAAAATTACCGATTGCTGACTTCGATCGTCACACCCCGTCCCATTGCTTTTATTACTTCTATCTCGGACGTGGGCGTGTTAAATGCTGCTCCGTTCAGCTATTTTAATATTATTTCTGCAGACCCTCCGCTCGTTTCAGTTTCAATAGGAAGAAAAGCTGAAAGGCAGAAGGATACTGCTAAAAACATTCTGCAGACAGAAGAATTTGTAATTCATGTAGCGGATGAAGATAATATTAAGCAGGTAAACGAAAGCTCTGCAAATTTACAGCCGGAAGAAAGCGAAGTAGAGCACACAAAGCTTTCTCCCATGGTAAGCAGCGTTGTCGGAGTTCCTTCTCTGAAAGAAAGCCAGGTGCGCTTAGAATGTAAACTGGAGCAGCATCTTGTTTTTGAAGGGGAAGAGGGAGCGACAGATGTAATTATCGGACGTATCGTAAGCTATTCCGCGGATGATAAAGTGGTGAAAGACGGCAGTATTCAAACGGAAAAAGTAAAACCTGTCGCAAGGCTTGGCGGAAAAAAATACGCCAAGCTAGGCAAGGTTTTCGAATTAGAAAGACCTGAATAAGGAAGAAGAAAGAGTGCCTGCAAACAGGCACTCTTTATTTTTGGTTATATATAAACCTCTCTTAAATTTTAGTATTTTGCCAGGCCGTTCTTTTTAGAATATATCCTTTTTACGACAATCATGTGTATGTTTATTAATTTGAAAGACGGAAAAAGAATCTCCTTCTTCTGCAGGAATTTAAGTCTTCTATTCGTCTCGGAAGGAAAAGTTTGATATGATGAAGGATAGACTGTTTTGTGCGAAAAAAGGAGGATGTTCCGTGCGTTTGGATGAGCTGAGTGAACGAGAACTTATGCAGGACCTGCATGCAGCCGAGCAAATAAAAATTGCTCGTGTATATAAAGATGAAGGCAGTGTCAAAGAATTGTTATGGGATTTTGAGAAAAAGCATTTCCGTGTTTATGTAGAACGGTATAATCAAAGATTTATGGTGGACATAGAACCGGATTTACAGCTGAACATAGTGAATACTTCATGCTCCTGCGGCAGAGGAGATAAAAAATGTGTTCACGTATTATCTGCGCTTCTGCAAATGGGAGAGTACAATATTGTCGCCTGGCTGATGGAGCGGGACGACTCATTTCAGCTGGCACCGCAGGGACTCCTTTCCCGGAGAGAAACAGACAGAATGAACCAGATTCTTCATTCTTTTGAATCCCTGTATATTCCGGATCAGGCATATGAACCTGCAGAAGGCAAAGAAATTCTGCAGGTACAGTATGTAGTTAAGCTGTATCCTTCTTATTACGAAAACATTCCAGGTTCTCTGGAAATTGAACTGAAAATTGGTCCTGGACGCTTTTATATTGTGAAAGACGTGCTGGAATTTCTTTATGCTTTGGAAACTGGAGAGTCATTAAGATTCACTAAATTATTTACGTATCACCCAGCGGATCATGTTTTTGCAGAGAAAGACATGGCAATGCTCCAAAGAATCAAGGAGCTGATGGAAGTACAGATGATGCATTCTGCATATTTTCAAAATAAATCAGAAGCAAAGCGATCTTTTGAAATACCGGCTGCCTATCAGGTTTCTTTTCTGGAGCAGCTGAGTGAACTGAATACAATCATAGATGACCAGGTACGCCAGTTTGAAACTGTAGAAATACAGACAATGGAAAAACCATTTACATTTATGGTGACAAGAGAACAGGAAAAACTGTATCAGCTTCACTGGCCGGAGGCACACGAACTTATTTATCTGGGGCCAGCTTCTAAATTTTGCTTTTACAAAGGAAAGTTCTTTTGCACAGAAGGAGAAAAGTTAAGAATTCTTCATACGCTTTATTATACGCTTGCGCTGGAAGAAGCCTCAAAGCTCTCATTTAGTGAAGAACATATGGAATCTCTGGCCTCTGTACTTCTTCCCCAGTTGAAAGAAGTAGGCCAGGTGGAAATGGATGAAGCGATTGAAACGAATATTGATATGACTCCTTTAAAACCGAAGCTTTATCTTGAACATGAGAACAATAGAGTCACTGGGAAGGTTATTTTTCAGTATGGGGAAAAAGAAATTAACCCCTTTGCTTCTGAAAATATTTCAGGAGAAAAGGTGCTTGTACGGGATATGAAACAGGAATATCGCTTAATGGCACTGATTGAGGAAGCTCCTTTTAAATTTAATGGAGAAGAACTTTTTCTCGATACTTTCGCTGAAATTCTATACTTTATGTCTTCCTGGCTCCCTGTACTCTCCCGTTCTTTTGAAGTTTATGCGCCGCAGTCACTGCAGGAAATCGTCTATGAACCGGCCCGTGAGCCTCAGCTGGAAGTAAATGTGTCGAGTGAAGGCGGCTGGATGGATGTCGCATTTGATTTTGAAGGTATTTCCGAAAACGAAGTTACAAATATGATGAAGGCTCTTACGCGAAAAGAGGATTATTTTCAATTAGACTCCGGAGCATTTGTACCATTGCAGGGGAAAGCTTTTGAAGGAGTCAGGTCGCTTGTGGAGGAACTGGAACTGAAGGAAAGGGATATTACAGAAGATATGCAGCTTCCGCTCTATCGTGCTTTTCAGCTGGAGGAGTCTGCTGCTGTGAACCTGCGGAAAAGTACTGAATTTAAACAGCTGCTGACGAGGCTGCTGGAGCCGGAAGAGCAGGATTTTGCTATGCCTGAAGGAATAGAAGCAGATCTTCGCGATTATCAGAAAACAGGTTATCAGTGGATGACTTCCCTCGATTATTATGGTTTTGGCGGCATTCTTGCGGATGATATGGGGCTGGGTAAAACGCTTCAGACAATTACGTTTCTAGCCGGCAAACTGCAGAGGCAGCAAGTGAAGCACCCTGCATTAATCATTTGTCCATCGAGTGTGATCTATAACTGGAAAAAAGAAATTGAACGTTTTGCTCCAGGACTGTCATCTATTATTATTACAGGATCGAAAGCAGAAAGAGACAAACAATTTGAAGAAATGCACCACTACGATATCTGCATCACTTCTTATCCGGTGATCCGGAGAGATGAAGCATTATATAACAGCAGAAGATTTTCCACATTAATACTGGATGAAGCACAGTACGTGAAAAATGCTTCTACAAAAACAGCAAAAGCAGTGCGGGCGATCGAGAGCGGCACGAGCTATGCTTTAAGCGGGACGCCGATTGAAAATTCACTGGAAGAACTTTATTCTATTTTCCGTATCGTTCTCCCGGGTATGTTTCCTCAAAAGGAAAAATTCCGCAATATGCCGGAGCAGGAAATCGCAAAACGCATTCGTCCATTTGTACTTCGCCGGCAGAAGAAGGAAGTATTAACAGAGCTGCCGGACAAGCTCGAAACAGTGGAATACACTGATATGACGCAGGAACAAAAAGCGCTGTACCTTGGACAGCTGCAGCTTCTGCGCAATGAGGCATCGGATGCGATTAAAAGAAATTCCTGGCAGGAAAACCGCATGCAGATACTGGCAGGATTAACAAGACTGCGGCAGATCTGCTGTCATCCGGGAATGTTTGTACAGGATTATGAGGGCGGATCCGACAAACTGGAGCGGCTGATGGAATATACAGACGAAGCAAGAAAAAATGGCCATAGAATTGTTGTTTTCAGCCAGTTCACAAAAATGCTTTCTATTATGAAAGAACGATTTGATAAAAGCGGTGCGGATTACTTTTACCTGGACGGGAGCACTCCTGCCAGGGACCGTCTCGATATGGCAGATCGTTTTAACGAAGGTGAAAAGGAAATGTTTCTGGTGTCTTTAAAAGCAGGGGGCACGGGTCTTAACTTAACAGGTGGAGATACTGTGATTTTATTTGATTCCTGGTGGAACCCGGCTGTAGAAGACCAGGCTGCAGACCGCGTATACCGTTTCGGACAAAAACGCGTGGTACAGGTAACGAAGATGATTACTACTGGAACGATTGAGGAAAAAATTCATGAACTCCAGGAAAAAAAGAGAAATCTGCTGGACCGGGTAGTGCAGTCCGGGGAAACTATGCTTTCTTCCCTAGGAAAAGAGGAGATTGAAGAACTGCTCGAAATTTAAATGTGAAAACCGTTAGGATTACCATCACGAATTGCAGTTGAGCTATAAGACAAAGAAAAGGTTTTATGTGGTAAGAAGTCACTTTTCAGGTTTGACTATTAAAATTCAATTCTATATATAAAAACGGGATCGGCTGTAATCAGCCGATCCCGTCGTTTTTAATAATATAAATTACTGAGAAACATCAAATTCAAGTTCTTCAATTGGCTGTACACTTTCATTGTTGTCCATATAGGAAATTGTAATTTCATCTCCTGGCTCAATGAAAACTGCCGTAGGATGGGAGGAGGCCCCCAGAGTAAAGATTCTGTCTTCCCCTTCCAGCCATAGTCTTACTGTGATATTTTCTTCTCTGTCCCAATGATACACACGCTGCACTGTAAAAGTATCTTCGATTAGGTCGGTAAATTCCCCGGGAACTACATCTTCATCAGTGCTGGAGGAAAGCTCCAGCTGATAAGCATTAAAAGCTTCCTGCTTTGTTTCTCCATAACCGTAAATATTTTCATCACGGGCGTTTACGAGCATAATTTCCCGAAGGACAGAGTTGCGGTCCATCAGCGGCACCACCCATGTGTAAGTACCGTAAATGTTATAAAGAGATGGTGTTCCGGCTACGTAGTCATCACGGCGGAAGGTACGCTCGGCCAGATCCATCGCCGTACGGCCATTTAAGGAACCACTTGCATCCCGGAAGTAGCGGAGTTCTCCAGTCCTTGCATCAAACATGGTAAAGCCTACCATGGAGCGCGAGCCTTCTTCTCCTTCATTCTGCAGTCTCATATGATCTGTAAACCAGCTGAGCTGCAAATTGTCATCAACAATACCAGTAACAGCATCGTCCGAACCCCATCCGGTAGGCTGTGTCAGGCCTTCCCGGCCAAAGAAGCGATTGATAATTCCCTGCTTATAAATACCAAACCAGTCATTTCGCTCTTCAGCAATATGAGGAGGATAAACACGGTTTACCCATTCAGGAGCGTCAGCCGCTTCGTACTGTTCCATATCCCCGGTAGCAGGATTTACAGTGATAATTCCATCCACCTCAGCGACACGGCGGAATTCAGTGAAATGGCCGTAATTTACAATATAGAAAGGATTACCTTCGTCATCTATTTCAAAAGTAGTGTCAAGCATGACCACATCAGGATATTCCATCCGGACATGGCGTTCCAAGTTTTCGTGGAAGAAAGCAGATGGAACATAGTTCATCTCTGCTTCAATCAGCTGCGGATCTTCCCGCGGGTTTTCTGCACTGACAATAATATATCCCGGCACCGCATCAGATCTGACCCAGCGGAAAAAACCGTCATATTCAATTGGAGTAATCCAGTATAATGACTCATCCATGCGCTGAATGCGGGTAGTTCCCAAATTATAAAAGGCTGGGTTATCCAGCTGTCCCATCATAATATCTGCCCGGTATTCTGCATAGCTTCTTGGAACAACGGGGATATTCTCTTCATTCACTGGATTGAGATCCTCTTCTGTTACTTCTTCTCCGCCTGCAATCTCATACTTGCTGTCCGCAAGAAACAATGGCTGAATCATAAAGAAAACAACAGAAACCAGTAAAACGACAATACCGATGCTGGCGCCGGCAGCTGCCTGCTTCTTACGAAAAGAGCGTACCAGCATGTAGACTACACTATTATCAATTATAAGCCAGACAGCTATAATCGGTACGTAGGCTGCAGTTATCAGTGTCCAGGTCTGATCCAGCAGTCCTGCATAAAACAGGAAAGCCCCGTAAAGCAGCCCGAGAAAATAACGGGCTGGGATCCAGATTTTAAAATCTTTTCTCTGCCACCAGGTCTGCTGGAGCGGCAGAAAAGTAAGTGCCCCAAGCATAATTATTAATATCATTTGAATCATATGTAGTTCCCCCTAAAATTTCTTTTCTTCTTTTCTACGATTCACACCCATAAATGTTTCAGCCTGTTCGTTTTTTCGTTACAATAGACAAGAATGCTTTAAATGTGAAGGATGATGACAATGAGTTTACTTCGGGTGGAAAACCTCGAAAAGACATATGGTGATAAAGTTCTATTCAATCGTATCTCATTTACGGTGGAGAAAAAAGAACGAATTGGCCTGGTAGGAATAAATGGTACAGGAAAGTCCTCTTTGCTTAAGGCAATTTCAGGAGTTGAAGGGGTAGAGGGAGGCGACATCCTGCATGCAAATGATTTCAGAATGGAATATGTGCGTCAGGATCCAGAACTGAATGAAGAACTTACAGTAATAGAAACAGTATTTTTTGGAGATGCTCCTGTAATGAAAGCAATGAGAGAGTATGAATTCGCTTTAGCGTCCCTTACAGAAAACAGCATGGAAGAAAAAAATCAAATCCGCTTTGCCAAAGCACAATCGAAAATGGATGAACACAGCGCGTGGGAGGCAAATACGCAGGCGAAGACGATTCTTACTAAGCTGGGTATTTATGAATTCCAGAAGAAAATAGGAGCACTCTCCGGCGGTCAGCGCCGCCGTGTTTCACTGGCTAAAGCATTGATACAGCCGGCGGATCTGCTGTTGCTTGATGAGCCGACAAACCATCTGGATAACATTACGATCGAATGGCTGGAAGGGTTTTTGAAACAGTACAGCGGTGCACTGATTGTAATCACCCACGACCGGTATTTCCTGAACCGTGTGACCCAGAAAATCTTTGAGCTGCACGAAGGTAATTTATATGAATATATCGGGAACTACGAGCGCTTTCTCGAACAGAAAGCGGAAAGAGAGCGACAGGAATCGCAGTCTGAAACTAAGAGACAGAATATTCTCCGGAGAGAGCTGGAATGGCTCAAGCGGGGGGCGAAAGCCAGAACAACAAAGCAAAAAGCAAGAAAACAGCGGGTCGAATCTCTGCAGGAAGAAGAAGGGCCCACAAAAAAAGAGGATCTGGATTTTGCCATAGGCTCCAAAAGGCTTGGTAAAAATGTCATTGAGCTCGAAAATGTCTCTGTATCCAGAGGTGGAGAAACAGTAATTAAAGAACTTGATTATTTAGTCAACCGCAGAGACCGCTTAGGTATTATTGGGCCGAATGGGGTCGGCAAAACCACACTTCTTCATTTGATTGCAGGGAAAATAAAGCCTGACAGCGGAATCGTGCATATAGGGGAAACGGTATCGATCGGTTATTATACACAGGAACACGAGCCAATGGATGAAAATTTAAAGATGATTGAGTATATTAAAGCTACTGCCGAAGTAGTGAAAACGTCAGATGGGACAATGATTACAGCAGAACAGATGCTGGAGAGATTTCTTTTTCCGAGGGCAAAACAGTGGACATATATCCGCAGACTTTCCGGCGGCGAAAAGAAACGGCTTTATTTATTAAAAGTATTAATGGAAGAGCCGAACGTTTTATTTCTGGATGAGCCTACAAATGATCTTGATACTGAAACATTATCAATTCTGGAAGATTACCTGGAACAATTTCCGGGAGTAGTTATTACCGTATCACACGATCGCTATTTCCTTGATCGAGCAGTCAGCCAGCTGCTAGTTTTCCGTGAAAAAGGCGGAAGCATAGAACGTTACTACGGAAGCTACAGTGAGTGGCTGGAACAGGAAGCTGAGAAAACAAAAACAGCTGTTTCTGAAAAAGCGAAAGAAACGCCTTTTGTCGCTAAAAATAATAAGAAAAAGCTTTCTTATAAAGAACAGCAGGAATGGAATTCGATCGAAGAAGATATAACTGCTTTAGAAGAAAAGATCGAAAAACTGGATCAGCAGATTGAAGATACGGGAGCAGATTTTGATAAAGCAAGAGATTTATATGAAGAAAAGCAGCAGACGGAAAAAACTCTGGAAGAAAAAATGGAACGCTGGGAAGAACTGTCCCTGCTTGTAGAAGGCTAGGCAGCTGAAGACTTTTACAAAAAGGAACAGAGACTCCCGCAGCGCTTCCAGCGGATGAACGCAGAAAGGCCATATGATTATGGTCTTTTTTTGTTTAACAACAAGGAAAAAGCCATCATATATTCATATCGAGAGATGCTCAATAAAGCCATTTAAAGTTCTGCTATGGTACTTAATACAATAATTGGTTATAATAATGTAAGCGCTTTAATTATCTTAATAGTGACGGGAGGGGTATTGTATGAAGAAAGATATTGAAACCAGATTGATTCACAGTTTCTTTGACCGTTCAAAGCATCATGGCAGTCTTGCCGCCCCAATTTATCAAACTTCTACTTTTGTATTTGACAGCGCAGAGCAGGGAGAAGCACGCTTTGCAGGGGAAGAGGAGGGATATGTATATTCAAGACTTGGAAATCCAACAGTGAGAGAACTGGAGCAGAAACTCGCTGATCTGGAAGAAGGGGAGGAAGGGATTGCGTTTGCTTCTGGAATGGGGGCAGTATCAGCAATATTGATGCATCTGCTGAAATCTGGAGATCACGTGCTTGTATCTGAGGGAGTTTATGGATGCACGTATGGTTTTCTAGAGCTTATGCAGGACAAATTTAAGGTGGATTATGACTTATTTGATATGCAGACAGCTGATGCAATTGAAAAAATGATCCGTCCGGAGTCCAGAGTTCTTTATGTAGAAACTCCGATAAATCCAACAATGAAACTGGTGGATTTGGAAATGGTAATTCAAACTGCGGAAAAGCATAACTTAAAAGTAGTAGTGGATAATACTTTTTGCTCACCCTACCTCCAGCAGCCATTAACTCTTGGCGCAGACTTTGTAGTACATAGTGCCACAAAATATATCAGCGGTCATGGAGATGTTATTGCCGGTGCGGCAGTGGGGCCGTCGGAAGATATGCAAAAAATCCGTATGAGCGTTCAGAAAGATGTCGGAGCGGTGCTCGGACCATTTGATGCATGGCTTCTGCTCAGAGGATTAAAAACTCTTTCTGTCAGAATGGACAGGCACTGCGAAAATGCCAGATTTATATTTGAAAAACTGAAACAACACCCGAAGGTTAATCATATTATCTATCCTGGAGATCCTGAGTTTTCAGGTTATAAATTAGCAGAGAAACAAATGAAAGATTTCGGGGGGCTGATAAGTTTTGAGATAGCGGGTGGAAAAGCAAAAGCCCAGAAATTTATGAATGCACTCGAAGTTGTCCAGCGGGCTGTAAGTTTAGGCGATGCAGAATCGTTAATTCAGCATCCGGCTTCAATGACACATGCCGTTGTTCCAGCGGAAGAGAGGAAAAAAATGGGGATTACGGATGCTCTCGTGCGTTTATCGGTAGGACTGGAAAATAAGCAGGATATCTGGGCAGATATAGAAGCAGCGCTTCACAGCACGTATGAATTTAGTTAGCTAAATTGGTTCATGAGGAAAGAAACATTAAATTAAAGACCCTGACGGCTGAAGTTCTCTATCTGCCGCCGGGGTCTCCCTATGGAAGTCCTCAGGCAATAATTCCCCGGGTGTTTTTATATTTTGTAAACTCTCTTGTCTCCAGCAGTTCTTTTATTACTGCAAGAGTTTCATAAATATCATGAAAGCTGGTGTATAGGGGGGAGGGGGCGAGCCGGATTATATCCGGGGCCCGAAAGTCCGGCACAATTCCTTTTGCTTTCAGTGCTCTGCATATTTTAGCTGCCTCCGGATGGGAAACAGCAATATGTCCTCCATACCCATCGGAAGGAGTAACAATATTAAGCGCTGATTCGTCTGCAGCAGCTTCCTCAATTCCCAACCTTAAAAAAGAAGTCAGTTTTAATGAGCGGCTTCTAATACGATCAATTCCTGCCTCTTCTATCATTTCAAGAGCGCCTTTTAAAGGAGTCATGCTTAAAATATTCGGGGTTCCCATTTGAAAAGCGGAAGCATCAGCAGCAGGCGAAAACTCACCACTCATATCAAACTGCTTTTCCTTATCCGATCCGAACCAGCCTGCAAGTGCAGGAATAGTCCCATGATGTTTTTCGTGTACAAACAGCCCACCAGTACCTCCGGGTCCGCTGTTTGCGTATTTATAGGTACACCAGACGGCAAAATCGACCCCGGCGTCATGGAGATCGTGCGGCATAACCCCAAAGGAATGGGCAAGATCCCATCCAATAACAGCGCCCTGCTGATGCGCATGATCAGTGATTACCTTCCAGTCGAGTCTTTGTCCGCTTCGGTAAAGAACAGAAGGGAGTAAAACAAGTGCTGTCTGTTCATCGATAGCTGCGAGAATGTCATCCATATCAACCGTGTACCCATCGTTTGAAGAAATCAGAGACAAATGATTTTCATTTAAACCATGATGCATTAACTGGCTATGTACTGCATAACGGTCTGTAGGAAAAGCAAGCTCTTCCATAACAATATTTTTTCTTCCCTGAACCGGCTTATAAAACGTAGTAAGCAGCTGATGCAGATTTGCGGTGATCGACCCTGTAATCGAAACTTCATGTGCATGAGCGCCCACGAGAGCAGCAGCTTTTGCTGAAAGCTGCTCAGAAAAATAAAACCAGGGATTCTCTCCTTGTGTCCAACCATCAATTCCATGTTTTTTCCAGCTGTCCAATTGTTTATAAACAGCTTGCTCTGCACGTTTTGAAAGGAGTCCAAGAGAGTTCCCGTCTAAATAAACATTTGTATTTTCCGGGAAATAAAATTCAGCTTTATAATGAGCCAGTGGATCATTTTCTTCCAGCTCTTCCGCTCTTTTCTGCCAGATTTCCATCATAAATATACCCCCTGCAATGTGGATGATAAATCGTACTTAGTTCTGAAAAAATTTTTAAAACCAAATTGAATAAGATGAGTGTAACATATTCATTGGAGAAGTTTACCCGTTAAACCGTCCGGGAAGAAGAAATTCTACAGGAAAGGAGTGGTAAAATGAACCGTAAATTTCCAGTGATAAACTTAGTTGTGCTGGTGATTATAGTTGGAATGAATGCACTTGCCAACATTCTTCCTTTAAATAATATGACGACAGGAGAATTGTCACAGGAAGTAAATGTCCTGTTCACCCCGGCAGGATATGTATTCAGCATCTGGAGTCTTATTTATATCACATTGGGAATCTGGGTAATTCGCTCTTTATTTACTTCACATGCAGGTGATATTAAAGCTGTAGATAATATAGGCTGGTTATTTGTATGGAATGGGATTTTTAATGTCAGCTGGCTGTTGTTATTTCATTACGAATTTTTCCCATGGACCATGCTACCTATGGCGGCTCTGCTTCTGTCTATAATTCTGATATACAGACAGATCCTGCAGGCTGGCAAAGTATCTGTATGGACGAAGCTGCCTTTTGCTATTTATATGGGCTGGGTTTCTGTAGCATTTATCGTAAATATAGGCATTTTATTTAATACATTTGGATTTGAGGACGGTTTTATCATTTCAAATGAGTTATGGACAGTGATAATTATTCCTGCAGGGGGAATTATAGCTGCGATAATTGCCGAAAAATATAAAGATATAATTTACTCATCTGTATTTGTATGGGCCTTTATTGGGATATACGTGGAGAGGGCAGAGGAAGTACAGTTTATTGCAGTTACAGCTGCAGTTACAGCTGCGTTGCTGTTGCTTTATAATATTATTTTCTTAGTAAGAAAGAAATACATTTTGAAATTAGACGGTTGAAAATTCTGGAATAGGGGTATATAACCTGTAGATCGAACAGAAGGAGGGGACTTCCGTGAATATTGAAAAACAAGATGTCCTTCATTTAGTAGACAACTTATCGGAAGACGATCTACGGGTAGTATATACGTTTATTCAGGAATATCGTATCGCTGAAATGGAAGTACAGCACGAAAGAAACATGTCAGCATCCAGCCTGTAGTCTATAATATTTATACTGACACTAATGAAATCCCCATTTTGAAAATATAAAACATAGCTAATATAAATATTAAATAAAAGACGCTCGGACAAAACTAAAGACAAGTTTGGTAAAGACACACAATGATTTTATCGGGCGTTAACTAAAAGAGTGCGCCCCTGTCACAGACAGGGGCGCACTCTTTCTATATTTTTTAACCCGTAACGAACTGAATAAACAGCGGTATCCCCACAATCAGATTAAACGGGAAGGTGACTGCCAGAGCCATCGTTAAGTAAAAGGACGGCTTTGCATCAGGTACTGAAGCTTGGAGCATCGCGGGTGCTGCAATGTAAGATCCGCTTGCAGCAAGTGCCATAAACAGTATGGTTCCTCCTTCAGAAAAGCCGGCTGCTTGAGCCATCATATACCCGATGACGGCCCCGATAACAGGAAAGACAATCCCTGCAGCAATAAGAGCCCAGCCGTATTCTTTAATCACGCCGAGCTGCTGTCCAACCTTTAATCCTAATCCAAGCAAAAACAACAGCAGTACGCCCGGAAAAAGATCTACAAAGAACGGTTTCAGCATAGCGGTATCAGGTGCAAAATATCCTGCTGCTAATCCCGCAATAAGCAGCAAAATGCTTTTTGACATCAAACTGTCGATCATCACATGGGTCGCCCCGGCTCTAGGTACAATGCCAAACACGGGAGATTTAAAGTGCTGGTAAATCATTAAAGCTACTACAAGGCCGGGAATTTCCAAAAGAACAACAAGCGTGGTCATATACGGCTCATAGCCAATCCCCATTTGATCAAGCTGTGCGGTAGCCGCAGCAAAAGTAACTAATGAAACTGAACCGAATGTCGCAGCCATAGCAACCCGTTCCTCAAACGTAAATTTGAACAGCATCCCGATAAAGTACCCTACAATCGGCAAAATAAGCCCTAATATAAGTGCTGCGGCAAATGGCGCCACTACTTCATCTATACGGACCTCTGCCAGGCCCATGCCCCCTTTCAGGCCGATCGCTAATAATAAATACATATTCAGGCCAATAGATAATCCATCAGGCATTTTCAGGTTCGACTTTCCGATTGCCGCAAGAATACCGACAATAAAAAGAATAACCGGAGGACTTGTGACTACATACAATAAGCTTTCCATAATGATAACCTCCTAAATGATAGTTTGTTTGTAAAGGTTTTCACTCATCAAAAAAAGCGCACACTCAAAAGAGTGTGCGCTGTGTATGTATGGCTTACTTTTGGAAAAGTATTCCACATCACCAACAATCGCATTGGTTTATGATGAGAGGCTCCATTCAATCATCCGGCGGCTCAATCTCCAAGAATGGCTCTTGAACTGCCCTGAGCGAATGTTTCCTCTTTTATTATTATGCATGAAAGTGAGTAAGTCAACTAAAATTTAGGCATTGTCTGCCTGATCCCAAGGTTTATTGAATTTGAGTACTATAAGCCGCTCGCCTGTCTTTGTACTGATATCGGTATGCAACGAGATCAGTTCCAAACCAAACACCTCGTTAACCATCTCTTCAACCTGTTTCCTGCCGGATTCCACCAGGTCATTTCTGAATTTCTTAATCTGATCCCTTCCTGCAATTGATTCAGCCATCTGATACTCAGCCGGCGTTAAAACACCTGCGAGAGTTATCAGCGCCATATCGCGGATCAACTCACACTTACATGATAGTGATCCCCTGCCTAAATACTCCTTTTCCCATTGCGTAATCTTTACACTTAATGCCATTTCCAATTGACCCTTCGTCTTCTTCACTTCTCTCAACTCGCCTTCTTCCTAAACGTATGTAATAAAATTACTTGAAATTAGGAACTCCGTCAACCGGAGTTTGTAACAGATTCATCCTGTCTCATACTGCGCGAGCCTCTCATTCCACTTATATCTATCCTTTTCCCTTCAAGTTAAAATAAGAAGAAAAGCTCCTCATGGGAAAAAAGCTGGGACAAAATCGGCAATAAGGTTATCTAAATTGATGAATCAGGCTGCTTGTTGAAATTGTCACTCGCTTGAAGCATAGTTTATTGCAGAGCCAGTTTTTAAACTAATCTGCATTCTTCAATAGTGTCTGTGAGAAGCAGAGGCAAGCTTTATCATGAGCCAGGGTGCACACTTATGGTGATGAACTTGAGAGAATCCACCGCCAGCACAGTAAATAAACCGTTTTATAATACCAAAAAAACGCTTCCTGCTTAACAGGAAGCGCTTTTCACTATTAGAAACTAATATCTCCCTATCTCTACTTTATCTTTATTCTTTCACGTAGATAGGGGGAGGAGCATCCTCTTTAAATCCGTATTTCACAAACTGATATAATTCGCCAAGCACTCCAATATCTTTAAAAATAACGATTACTACCAGCAGAAATGGTCCTGTAAATACCCCGATTACTCCGAATAACTGCCAGCCGACAAACAATGAAATTAATACTGCTAAAGCATTTAAATTCATACTGGAAGAAAGTACTTTCGGTTCGATCGCCTGCCTTATTAATACGGTGACGGCGTAGAGAATTGCTATTCCAATGCCCATGCTGATATTTCCCGTAAAAAACATGTAAAGCATCCAGGGAATAAGAATCGTACCAGACCCTAAATATGGAAGAATCTCAGCAATTCCTACGATCATTGCGATTGTGATAGCATTTTCCACCTGAAGTACCGCCAGGCCGATTAAAACGATTAAAGAGGCAATCAGCATCAACAGCACCTGCGCACGAAGAAAACCAAATACCCGGTATTGAAACATAGTTTTAAAAGATTTCGATTTTTTTACAATCGTTACAGGAATTTGAGAATATATATAACTGAAAATTCTTTCCCAGTCTTTTCCGATGAAATAAAAAGCAATAAAAATAAACACGATTACTACAATAGAAGTTGGTACAAAAATTAAAATAGAAGTAAGTGCTTCTGTTAATCCCTGGCCGCCTTCTGTAAATGATTCAGCCAGACGTGTGCCCAGCGTAGTGATACCTTCTCCCACAGCATCCTGCTGCTCAGGAGTAAGAGAATCCATAGCACCCGTAATTCCCTGCCAGATGGGAAATATCGTTTCATTAAAAAATGTTTGAATTTCCCGGGAGGTGGATTCAATCCACTGCGGTACAACATTTGAAAAACGCCGGACACCAAAAATAATCAAAAACACAAGCCCTGTCAAAGCCCCAAGCATAGTACCAATACTGAGTAATAAAGTTACGATTACCGCAAGCGTATTAGGAAGATGAATTCTTTTACGAAGCCATCGGATTAATGGATAGGACATCCATACCAGTATTGCTGCAATCCAAAAAGGATAAGCGATCCGGAAAAGCCATAATACCAGATAGGAAATGGTAAGTATAAATACAATTACAAAAAGCAGCCGGAGCATCATCCAAGCATGATCTTTCGTCAAGAATCAGCCCTCCTGTCTGTATAATATCAAGATGAAAACTAACTTGTTCTAATATACCAGATTTTTCATAGTGATATATTAAAATTTATAAGAGGTAAGAACCTGAGGAATAAATTACCTTTCACTCTATTCCACGAATGTGAGAAATTAAAAACATAGAAATTAATGTGCCAAAAATTTATATTAATTTTAGATGTAAATGTCAGGAAATTAATGAACTTGAATTGTTTCCTTAGAGAAAGTAATCTGGCATTCTATGTTCAGGTGGTAAGATCCTGCAGAAGATGGTTTTGTTTCCGAGAGAAGGATTTTTTCGATTGATCTGTAAACTCAAACAGACAAAATCTTGATGCAGGATTTTGCAGAAAGAAGAACACTCCATAAAAAAGAAGACAGAAACTAATACCTGGAGACACGTATAAATATCCCTCGTATGTTAAGTTTGGTAAAAGTAAGAGAAGGGGATTAATAAAGTAACAATGGGTAAGGGTCTTATAGAAGCAGGATCTCTTCCTAACAATTTTTCCGCCTAGTTTGGAACGAGTAATCGGAAGATGCACTAAAATCTTTGCTCAAATAAGATTTACATATTTAATCTATATGGACAATATAGATTGATTTTTCAATGCAGTATGCCTTTGATACGAGGAAAAGGAACGCAGTCATGGAAAGAAATTTTCAGTTCGCGCAAATTCGAAACAATAAAACGGAAGTACCAAAATTCATTCCGTCTGCATATTAGATAGGAGGAATCAGAATGATCTCTAGCGGAGTAGTAATATATAACAACAAAGCTGGAAATGCTAAAAAAGCGCAATTATTACAGGAGATAGAAGCAGTGCTGCAGGAATCAGTAAAGGAACTGACTTTTTATCAGCCGGAGAGTGAAGAGGACTTAAAAGAATACCTAGCTGACGACTCCCGTTCATTTCAATATGTCTGGATCATGGGAGGAGATGGGACTGTGCACGCAAGCATAGATGCTCTGAGAAAAAGAACCATCACTCCGGTAATATGCATTCTTCCTGCCGGTACATGCAATGATTTTGCCAGGTCTCTTGGTCTGCCAATAAATCCTGTGGAAGCTGCGAGAGTATCTTTACAGAAAAAGGTAAAAAATATTGATATTGGAGTGTACAACGGTTCTATTTTCTCGAACTTTTTAGGAATAGGGGTAATAGCCGATACATCAGAAAATATTAATGAATCTGCAAAAGATACAGTAGGCAGGCTGAGTTATTTTATGAGTGCCATTCGTACACTCGGATCAGCAGATAATTTTCAGTATGATGTGACAATAGATGGAGAAAAATACAATGGGGAAGCTGTGATGATATTAGTAAGCAATGGAAAGTTCCTTGGTACGACTCCCTTGCCCGCGGAGGATATTGATTTACAGGATGGAAAACTAGACGTATTTTTTATGAAGGGCACAGGGGGAGAACTTTTTCGTGAATGGCTGCAGCGCACAGTAACAGCAAATACGATGGAAGATACAGAAGGAGTCCGGCACATACAGGGGGAATCTATTGAAATAAATACAAACCCTGTGAAGAAAGTAGACACAGATGGAGAAATTAAAAGTGAAACACCTGTCAAGATTAGTGTGCTGCACCAGTACTTACCTTTTTGCTGCGGAATAGAGTAGCAAAAGTTTGAATTTGTGAGAAGAGGTAATAGTAGAAGATAGATGCAGTTGAAAGGAGGTACTGGACATGCTTTGGACTATTATATCTATTTTGTTATTATTCTGGCTGATAGGTTTGGTACTGGATATTGCTGGAGGGCTTATTCATATCGTACTCGTTATTGTTCTGGTTGTCTTTATCATCAGAATGATCCGTGGGAAATAAATAAAGGGCAGTGCGGAGATTTATTTTCTGCACTGCCCTTTTTCGGTGGGGAACGATAATGAAATGTATCGATAAGGTGTATTAAATTCATTCAAATGAATAAAAATTGTCTAAATGTATCTTGATAAATTGAATAGACGCTGAGAAACTATTAAAATTATAAGGAAGCCCATTGAATTTTACAGGAATGATCAGGGAAGGACGGCTCAAGGCACTCGTCTTAGGTATTCGTATCATTCCATATAGCTTTTAACATTAAAATATTATTACTTGGGGGTAAAGGTATGAAGATGAATGAATTAGAAAAAGGTCAAAAACAGTTTCAGGAAAAACAAATGCAGGAAAATAAAGCGTATTTTGAAAATCTTTCAAAAGGACAGAGCCCTTCATTCTATGTATTGTCCTGCTGCGACTCAAGAACTTCTCCTACGACAATAACGGGACAGCCGCTTGGACAGCTGTTTATACATAGAAATATTGCAAACCAGGCGAAAGCATCTGATGACAGCTTTAAAGCCAGCTTATATTATGCGATACACGTGCTGAAAGTAGATTATATTTTAGTGCTCGGCCATACAAACTGCGGAGGAGTTCAGGCGACGAAAAGTGAAAAATTCGCACCTGAACTGGAAAGCTGGATTCACCATGTCAGGGAGTCAGTATCTTCATATGATGGAGAAGTACCTGATGATGCAGAAAGTTTGGAGCGGCATAATGTGAAAGTACAGGTGGAGAACATTAAGAACTTAGAGACTTATCAGGCCCTGGAGCGGGAAGTTCCTGTCTTTGGCGGATTATTCCACCTTGACTCAGGGGAAGTAGAATGGATTGAAAAACCTGAATAAGCAAATACACTAATAAGCTGTCCGGAAAAATAATATTCCGGACAGCTTATTTTAAATTTAATACCTCATGATATTAATTGGCTTTTTGAAGCTTTTTAAGCATTTTCAAAGATCGGCCGGTGCCGATAGCTACCGATTCGAGCGGGCTCGGCGCCAGGTGAACTGGTACGATAATTTCATTAGACAGCCATTCTTCCATTCCTTTCAGAAGGGATCCGCCACCGGTAAGCATCACACCGCGATCTACAATGTCCCCGCTTAATTCAGGAGGACAGTCCTCCAGCGTAAGCTTAATTGTTTCAAGAATTGAAAGCAGTGCTTCCTGATAAGCTCCCTGAATCTCAGTGGACGTAATTTCGATTGTGTGCGGAAGGCCGCTGACAAGATCCCTGCCGCGGATTTCCATCGTTTGAGGTGTATGGTCAATCAAAGCATAACCAATTTCCATTTTAATTTCTTCGGCAGTTCTGGTGCCTATCATTAAGTGATATTTTTTTCGGATGAACTGAGTAATGTCTTCGTCCAGTCTGTCTCCTCCTACACGAAGAGAATGACTGGAAACAATCCCTCCGAAAGAAATAATTGCTACTTCTGAAGTTCCGCCGCCAATATCTATTACCACATTTGCTACAGGTTCCTCTACAGGCAGATCAGCACCGATAGCAGCAGCAACCGGTTCTTCTATTAACTGAACATCTTTTGCTCCGCTTTGTCTTACAGCGTCCTGTATTGCACGTTTTTCCACAGAGGTAGCTCCTGAAGGAGTACATACAACTACATTCGGCTTTCGAATAGTAGTTCCTAATTTTTTGGATGCTTTTTTCATTAAATGTTTAATAAGCTCAGTAGTAACGTCATAGTCCGCAATTACACCATCACGCAGGGGCCGGATTGCCACGATATTTCCAGGAGTTTTCCCCACCATCATTTTAGCTTCTTCCCCCACGGCAAGCACTTCTCCAGTTGCGCTGTCCAAGGCTACAACAGAAGGTTCATTAATGATCATCCCTTTTTCCTTAGTATAAACAAGCAGATTTGCAGTTCCTAAATCAATACCAATTTGCATAGCTGATAACATAAAATAAATCCTCCGATATATAAATTATTATATTTTTTGCCTTTCTACTATTCTTACAGATTCAGGTCCTTAATTTACATGTGAAAATCTATAATAATAAGAAAAAAGTTAAGAGAAATACTTTCAAAAACTCAATTAGGTAATTAGCATTACATTTTTAGTAGTAGTATAAGGAATTAATCGACAATTTTAGACAAAGCTAATTCTGCTGTTTTGAAGAATACAGCATTGATAAAATAACATTTTTACAAACAGCATACAATATTTGTAACTGAATTGTTAACAAAAATTAAATTGAGAAAATAATAATATCATTTACATATTAATTTTCCAAGATATGATAGGAGTAGATATTTTCACTATAATAGCCTCTGTTAAATGGAACTTATTTATATAATATTGTTAATTTCATATTCATAATTAGGCACAAAGTAGCTTAAACAGATATTATTTATGATTTTGATAATAAGTTTAAAAATTACAAAGAAATCATTCGCTTAATTCAAGTTTATTTTAATGTTCATTGTTGATAAGTGAGAACTTCGCTGCGGGATCTTCCCAGCTCGTTCTTCCTTTTGTGAAACAAAAAAAGAGCTTGTTTCTATTACTAGCTTTTCTATCAATAAAACGAAGACAAGGCGGAGGAACCAAGTGACCTTCTGGAAGGTCACGAAGCACGAGCGGAATCGATCCTGGTTCTTCAAGACAGTATGGCGGTCTCTGCCCTGCTGTCTGTGGATCGATGGAAGCCGTACCCTGGGAGAGAAATTAGTCGAGAACAAGCCCTTGGGCAACCCTCTCCGAAAGGGAAGCAGTATGATTACTTCTTTTTAGCAAAACTTTTATTTTCAAGGTAGCCTATTTATAAAATGAAAATATAAACATGAGTTTTAAAGTATTTAAAACAAGATTATAAAGTTGTTTTAGGAAAGCAGGTATTCAAAATGCTTTGTGTTTAACATCCGCTCCTAACTTAACAGGAGAACTGCTTTTCATCTACAATCAATGTGCTGTCAGGGAGAGATATTGATGTCAGGAAAATTGCTGAAATACAATCGGATTAAACAACGTAAGAAGCAGGAAGAAATATGTGCAGGAATTTGCTCTGTTTCTTACTACAGCAAAATAGAAAACGATAAAATTGAACCAGCAGATGATTTGTTAATGCAGCTTCTTGAAAGGCTCCACATTACAAAAGAGGAGCTGAGTAATGTAGATGAAAAAGAAATCAGGCTGAAACTTGCTGCATGGCATAAGTCAATCATCTATGAACAAGTAAGAACCGCAGAAAAATATAAGGGAGAAATAACTGAACAAATTGATTTTTTTCAAAATAGAGAAATCCAATTACTCCATTCGTTAATATCAATAAGATATTTTATTTTGAAGAAACATGAAAGGCTGATAGAAGACTTTATAAAGCGGGCGGATAGTATTTCCAGTGAGGAATTATCAGAAGAAACCAGATTTTATTATTTCATGATTATGGGAGAAGCTGCTGGTTATTATGAAGACTATGAGAAAGCAAAAAGGAATATGCAAACAGCCTGCAATATGATTAATAGTTTAATCATGAAAAAACATGTTCTTGAAGATTTTTATTTGTTGATGGGGAAAACTGTACTTGAAACAGGAGATTATACTTTAAGCATTCGGCTTATAAATAAAGCACTTACATCGTTCGATCAACGGTATGCTCTTCTGCAGAGCGGAAGGGGAAGAGTCATCCTTGCACGAGCGCTCAGATTAAGCGGCAATTTTGAAGATACAGCAGCTGAGCTTGAAAAAGCTGAAAAAATCAGCGGACAGATAAAAAATCAGCAATTACTGGCACGGATGCTTCAGGAACAGGGAGAACTTTATGCGCAGCAAAATGAGGCGATGAAAGCGATCCAGTCTTTTCAGCAGAGCTACAGGCTCCGCACGGGAAGAGAAAGGCTTGCTCCCATACATGGAATTCTCATGCAATTTGAAATTATGAATGCGCCTCAGGATATAATAAGCTGGGTAAACCACGGAGTGGAAACTATTCAAGCACTGCGCAGGGAACAGGCTTATACCCAATATGAAAAAAAGTATGAACTGAAATTTCTCTATTATTTATATAAATATGATGGTGCTTCCTCTCATAAATTCGAAGGTGAGATGAAAAAGACTATCCTGCCTTTTTTTGAAGAGAAGCAGGATATGATTTCATTAGCATATTATTATGAGAGAATGGGAGAGTTTTACGCTGCCAATAATTTACTTGAAGAGAGTATCGC
The DNA here is from genome assembly GCF_900103955.1 of Alkalicoccus daliensis. GTDB lineage: Bacteria > Bacillota > Bacilli > Bacillales > Salisediminibacteriaceae > Alkalicoccus > Alkalicoccus daliensis. The sequence continues at coordinate 115,703 of NZ_FNIL01000003.1, read as the reverse complement.
CTGGTATCAGAAGGCCATGAAAGCTTTATGGAAAAGAACTCTTCATTAAAAAGCTGCATGGAAGGTTCGTCTCCACTGCAGACGAACTTTTAGAGCAGGTGTGAAGCCAGCCGATAGCTTGAATCCAAAAGAACGGTCTTTGTCCTGCTTGGATTGGCTGCGCGGAACCCTGCTTATTTTCAAGGGACAGCGGAAGGATTTCTCCGCGTCAGGTGTACTTTTCTTATTTCGACATCAGAGCTAATTAAACAAACTCTGAATCCAGTCAATACTGTAAATACTTGCAATGGTAAGAAAGATGCTCCATAAAAACAGGCTGCTTCCCATCCACCAGGCAGTGGCATGTTTGTCCGCTTTTAAAGATAAGGCAATTACTGCAGCCAGATGTATGCCTGTAATTGCAGGACCGGCGATTGCCAGGCCCGGCAATCCATATTTTTGAAATACTGCCTGTGCCTTTTCATTGCGCCCAGGCTTTTTTTTGCTGTGCCTTTTTTTCCACAATTTCGCTGCTTTTCTTCTTCTGTGAAAACTAGTCTGCTGGTAAAAACGGAGCAGATAAATAATAAACAGAACGGGGAGAAAGTTGCCGATGAATGAAAAAATACCGACAAGCAGAGGGTCGAGCCCCATCCCTATACCGATTGGAATGACGAGAAGAATTTCAAACCAGGGAGTAGCTGCCATGAGAAAAATAAGGGTATACTGCCAGATAGTTTCAATCATTCAATCGCCCTCCTATTCCTTTCCAAAAAAATTTCCAGGAGGCTCTGCGTTTTCTTTTCAGTTCTTCAGTATCGTAATAAAGAGTTTGTACAGACCAGGAGTCGAGCAGTCCGTAAAATGCATCCAGCAGCGGTTCCAGCGGCTGCACAGGAATTTCTTTATTATCTATTTTCTGCTGAAATAATGGGCGGAGCAATAAATTGCAGTCTTCTTCAAAAGTCATAAACTTCCGGCGTACGTCTTTTTCCAGATGTGGAGGTGGGAAAAGAACAAAATGCAGATAAAATTTTCCGTTTTCTTCGTTGGTTAAGTAGGAAGCTACGCTGTCCAATAAATCAGGGAGTCCATTTTTTTCCGCCTGGGGCAGTGCTTTTTTCAGCATATGCAGATAATCTTTATACACCTTGTGAACCACTTCAAGAAATAATGAATCTTTATTATTAAAATGATTATAAATAGAAGCCTTCTTAATACCGGCTTCCTCCGCGATTGATGAAAGACTTGCTCCATCATATCCATATAAGGAAAACTGCCGTAAAGAAACTTGCAGTAAACGATTGTAGGTAGAAGACATGTGCAATGCCCCTTTCTGAATTTCTTTTATATAGCGGGAGTAATCGAGTGAACCATTAAAACTGCTGCAATATACGTACGACCGTTCGTTAGCCAACTCAAATACTAACTTACAACTGTATATTATTCAAGTAAGAAGTCTGAAGATATGCTGCTTGTGTAGAATTAAAATATATAATCACGTCTGTCGATCAGCAGATATTATCCAAATGATATTTCATGTTTCCTATTCAAAAAGGAAAGAAGAAGCTTTTTTGCAAGAATGCGGTGAGGTGCTCTTTTTTAAAAAAGACTTTTTTAATCACGCTTGGGAAAAGCGATACTGTAGTTTTTACGGAGTGACGAGATATCATTATTTCTTCCGCGTAAATAAAAGATATGTCACAGATGCAAAGTGTTATTTAAAGACTGTGTAAAAAGATAGTGGGAAGATCACATTGTGTACTTACGGCCGAAAGCTTTCTTCACGGCAGGCGAAGCAATATACACCGCGGACTCTGCATTCTACAGGCAATTATTTTTAAATAAATGGATCATCAACAGATGCAGTATAAAATATTCGTTCATCACTTAAATTTACCGGTGGAGAAAACATGTATTGTATTTACTTAACAATGCTGCCAGGTTTGATAATATTAAATTTGTGGAAGGTTGAAATAAGATAATTCTCTAATAATAAACTTAAGAGTACTTTTGGGGGTCTCCTTTTTTATCTGAAGATATCTCAAAGAAAAAGCGTGACTTTTTTACAATAAAAAACGACAATATAGAGAGAAGCCAATAGAGGACGTGATTTCAGCATGGAAAGTATGGTAGAAACACTTGTAAAAAATCAAAAAGAATATTTTTATACTGGAAAAACAAGGGGGATAGGTTTTCGCAAAAGACAGCTTCAGCTTTTAAAAGAGGCTGTGCAGAAGCGGGAGCATGAGATAATGGACGCCCTGAAAAAAGATTTAAATAAAGGGGAATTTGAATCCTATTTGACGGAGATAGGTTTTTTTTACAGCGAATTGAAAGATATTCAAAAGAACCTGGATTACTGGGCAACGCCGCAGAAACAAAAAGCCCCCCTGTCTCATACTGGAAGTAAAAGTTATATCTATAAAGATCCTTATGGAGTAACACTAATTATCAGTCCCTGGAATTATCCTTTCCAGTTAGCGATGACTCCTCTGCTGGGAGCAATGGCTGCCGGAAATACAGCCATTATTAAGCCGTCTGAACTAACACCTCATACAAGTATGGTAATCAGGGATATCATTGCTTCTACTTTTCCTGAAGAATACATAGTTGTAGTGGAAGGAGACGCAGAAGTTTCAAAATCCCTGCTGAGCCAGAAGCTGGATTATATTTTCTTTACTGGTTCAAAACATACCGGCAAAAAAGTCATGGCACAGGCTGCTGAAAACTTAACGCCTGTCACCCTGGAGCTGGGAGGGAAGAATCCTGCAATTGTAACAGAAGACGCTAATTTAAAGCTTGCGGCTAAAAGAATTGTATGGGGCAAATTTTTAAATGCGGGACAAACCTGCGTAGCACCCGACTACGTATTAATCCATGAATCTTCCCGCCGGAAATTTTTAAAGCTTCTGGTACAGTACACCAAGAAGTTTTTCGGACCTGAAGTAAGAGGGAAGCGCAGTTATCCGAGGATCATTTCAGAAGCCCATGTAGACAGGCTGGCAGCGATGCTGAATAAAGAGAAAATTCTTTACGGCGGTGGATATGACAGAGACAATAGAAAAATGGAACCGACGATTATGATGGATGTGCAGATGGAGGATGCGGTCATGGAAGACGAAATTTTTGGCCCGATCCTTCCCATCGTATCCTACCAGTACGAGCATGAAGTTATCGAATATGTAAGGGAACGTCCGAATCCACTTGCTTTGTATTTATTCACAGATAATAAAGATACAGAAGAACTTGTGCTGAATAACCTCACGTTTGGAGGAGGATGTGTTAATGATACGATCATGCACATTACCTCTCCTTATCTGCCGTTCGGCGGAGTAGGGGAAAGCGGGCACGGAGCATATCACGGGAAAGACAGCTTTGATACATTTACTCACAGGAAAAGTATTTTGAAGCAGACGACGAAGTTCGATCTTCCGCTTCGTTACAATCAGTCTCAAAATACAATTAAAACTTTACGGAAAATGTGGGAATAAAATCTGCATATGATAAAAAATGCTGCTTCAGGAGAATTTTTCTCCCATGAAGCAGCATTTTTTTGATGATACCTTTATTTATCTTTTCTTTTATCAACATTATCTTCTGTAGATTTATATAGAAAGCGATTCATGCGCATAATAAGCCTGAAAAAGATCGGCATGAATATCCAGACTACTGCAAGCATCAGGAGCCCGTAAGTAAATGCATACTCTGGTCCTCCCTGTAAGAAGTAGCTGATAAAGAAAAATGGGGAGAGAAATAATGGAACGAAAAAGATACCTGCAGTGATCCAATAATAGAGGCGCAGTGATGAATTTTCAGGCACCGGACCATACAATTTGGTGAAAAAAGTTAAAAACAGAGACTTCATTTTAAACACTCCTCAGTATAAAATATGATCCTTCGTTTAAAAGAAGTCATAAATAAATGCATTTTTTGCAGGGACAGCTTTCGTAAAAAGCCTAACGGATTCCTCATCACCTTCAATATACTGTTCCTCCCACAGCTTTTCTGCAGACTGCGCTCCCATAACAACAGCGGACAGGTTATTGATATCCAGTGTTATTCCTTTACTGGGAAGCTGTCTGGATATTGTATTTTCCTCGCTCTGAAGAGGGAAAAAACGAACTCTGGCAGGTGTTCCTGCAGAAGCAGAAATAATATAAGTGCCTACGTTCCAGGCACAGATACTGTCAGATACATGAAGTATAATGCTTTCGTTGGTTTCCAGCTGAAAAGGAACAAGCGCCAGCAAAGTTTCGCAGTCAACTATTCTCGCCATAAAGTAGGAGGACAAAACACGTTCGGCTTTTGGATCCGGAAGCAGAAAAGGAAAGATATCGTGCGCTCCGGTAATAATAGAGACTTTTTCAGCCATCGAATCATGGTTACGGATAAAAGAGAAAAGGCCTTTTCTTGCATCCGGGTCAAGCCAGATAATTTCGTCTATCTGCATATGCTGATCTTTCACTTCATAAATCAAGTAGCCTCTGCAGACGCCCTCTCGAAAATAAGCTGCAATTATTCCTTTTTTTCTTTTGAAAACAGATTTTTTCCACCACTCTGCAGTGCGGACGATGGTGCCATTTCTTTTCGAGGCCCACTCATCATATACCGGACCAATTATTTTAGCGTCCTGGCTGATGCGCCTGCATTCACCTTCACAGCTTTCTTTAAGAGGAAACTGTTCTCTGGTTAAAGTGATTTTTTCCCGGTCTGCAAACAGCTCCCAGCCATATTTTCTGTAAAAAGGTATAGAAAAAGGGTAGAGAAGCGAAAGAAGCTGTCCCTGCTCTTTCATTTCCTTCAACGAGTGAGTTAATAATTCTGCTACAATACCTTTCCTTCGGTGTTCCGGCCATGTAGCGACACCAGAAACTCCACCGGCAGGGATAGCAAGACCATACATATATACGTGAAGCGGAAGAACCGCTGCTTTGGATAAAATTTCACCGTCTTCTTCTGCTATCCATGTTTCATGGGGATTCATATCTGCAAGCCGAGCTCTTCTTTCATCTTCAGATAAAGTATATTGAAATGCAAATTCCGACATAATCAGGGCTTTCTCGGCTTCTGCAGCTTTCATTCTGCGTATGTTCATTATTTCAATTCCTTTCTTGAGAAAACTGATTTCAAAAGCATTTTAAACTATAATAATTAATTTTCAGGCTCATCACCACGACGTGTAGTTGACAGGCAAGTCTGTGATTTATTGCAACGCAGAAATTTACTATACACATCATATAAAGACCTGCGTTTCAGACGGAGCGTTCCCGTAACATTCTTTCTCCATTTTAGTGAATATAAATAAATTCATTCGTCAACTATACTTCGTGGCGAGGAACCAATCTTCATAAAAAAAGACAATAATTTGCAGGGTGAAATTCCTGTGGGCAGGTAGAAATAGAGGCTGCTTCACATTTGTAGATGCCGCTCAGATTCTCATACATAATATAAGTAATCAGCTGTGCAATTTCAAGAAAGTGTAGAGCTCTTTATTTCTATCATACCGAAAGTGTAATAGAATTCCTACGAAAAATCTTTGTGATTGATATATGGAATTTCAAATCAAATAATTGGACACGCTCCAGCAGTTATAAAGATAATAAAGCTTAGGAGGGATAGATTAATGAGGATTAGTATTTTAGATCAGACACCAGTTGCTGATGGATTTAGTGCAGTAGCAGCTTTGCAGAACTCAAAAGATCTTGCACAAAAAGCGGAAGAGTGGGGCTATCATCGTTTTTGGGTATCAGAACATCATGATTCCCAGTCATTGGGAGGTTCCTCTCCTGAAGTGCTGCTCTCTTACTTGGGAGCGCATACGAAAAATATAAGAATAGGGAGCGGCGGGGTGATGCTGACACATTACAGCCCTTTTAAAATTGCTGAGAACTTTCATTTACTGGAGGGATTGTTCCCAGGAAGAATAGACGCAGGGATGGGAAGGGCGCCTGGTGGAATGCCGAGAGCAACATTGGCACTCAGCGGGGGCACTCCCCGGCGGGCTGACTTATTTCCCCGCCAGGTAGATGATCTGCTTCATTATCTGCACTATAAGCCTATTCCTGAATATGCGTATGGCGAGGCTCTTGCAGCACCGGTGAATTCTTCAGTGCCTCCGCTTTGGATCTTAGGATCGAGCGCTGCAAGTGCAGCATTAGCAGCTGAGAAAGGACTGCCTTACAATTACGCTCATTTTATAAATGAGGAAGGAGGAACAGATTCAGTGGAGCTTTACCAGGAACTGTTTCAGCCATCTTCCTATCTGCGGGAGGCTGAGCATATAGTGACAGTATTTGTAGTTTGTGCGGATACCGAAAGGAAGGCTCAGTACATCGCTTCAAGCCTGGACCTTTCCATGCTTACTCTGGCGAAGGGAATGAGCCTCGCCGGTACACCGGACCCTGCTCAAGCAAGCATATATAATTTTACGGAGTATGAAAAAGACCGAATAAAAGAAAACCGAAAGCGTATGATTATCGGGAGTCCAGCACAAGTAAGAGCACAGCTGGAAGAATTCGCAGAAAGATATAAAACAAAAGAAATAATGATATGTACCATAACTTATTATCATGAGGACCGCTTAAGGTCTTATGAACTGGTGAAAGATATGTTTAACTGATAAATATTCCATAAAAGCAACTCCCGCCATGATTTACAGTTGGCGGGAGTTGCTTTTCGTATTAATGAATTATCCGGAAATCTGATTCTGTTTCCACACTTTCAATAGTAAGGGGGATAATATCGTCCACCTCTGCAGGATAGCGCGCCTGTGCAAGTGCCCGGATAAAGTTATTTAATGCTTCCTCTTTTCCTTCTGCTTCCATACGGACTGAACCATCATCTTCATTTTTCACCCAGCCTGTTAATTCACGCTGCTTCGCTTCTAATTGTGCAAAATATCTGAATCCGACTCCCTGTACTCTTCCGGTAACAGTAATATCATATCTCGGCATATTTCCCCTCCTCTTTTTACTTAAGTAATTATTTGAATTCCCTTCCATAGTTGTTTTTACACATCTGTTTTATTTATACTATGGAAGTAGTAAATGAAGAAGGTTGTGATAAGATGGTTCGTACTGGATTATGGTTTGTTTATTTTATGATATATTTATTGGTTATTTCTCCCGGTATAAAAAAAGCAGAAATGATGTATAAAAAAGATAAAAATAAAGCTGGCGATTATGTAAAAGGAAAAGCAGAGCGCTGGTCACGGCGTTTGTTAAAGCTTGCAGGCGCAAGGTTGGAAATAAGAGGTCTTGAATATCTCCCTCAAAAGGAACCAGTATTATTTGTCAGTAATCATCAGGGGAACTTCGACATACCTATTTTGCTTTCTTCTGCCGGCAGAAAAATAGGGTTTCTTTCAAAAATAGAAGTAAAAAAAATTCCCCTTATTTCTCCCTGGATGGAGGTGATGGGCTGTGTCTTTATTGACAGAGCAGACAGAAGAAAAGCAGTGCAGGCTATCAGAACCGCTGCAAATAAATTAGAAGATGGGAACAGCATGGTGGTGTTTCCGGAAGGCACGAGAAGTAAAAGTGCTGAGGTTAATGATTTTAAAATAGGGAGCCTGAAGCTTGCCACACTTTCCAAAGTAGCAATTGTCCCTGTTTCAATCAGCGGCTCCTATAAATTAATGGAAGCAAATAACGGAATAATGAAACCTGCGGATGTGAAAATTATTTACGGAAAACCAATCCGTATCCATCAAGAGGGGAAAGTCGATCTGCAGACACTGGCAGCCGAAATTCAAAGGCAGGTACAGAAAAACGTTGACAAAAAAATGTAATTAAGCTATTCTATATAAAGTGCTTTTGAAACAGGAACATCGTTTAGGCGAATTAAAGACTCTGGAATCCATGAAAGATTAGTAAGACCGGCGCAGTCAAGGAACTGTGAGGATGAAAGAGAGGTAGGGCTTTCGTTGAGAAGCTTCCTTTTATTGATTTTTACCGCGGCGTACTCGCCCGAACGAATATAACGAAGAAGTACAAAAAGCAGGCTCCCGTACCGGGACGCCTGCTTTTTTCAATTCAACCAGTAAGTCTTACACGGAAAGTGGTAACTCTCTTATGGAAAAATTGAATTAAGGGACCAATTCCAAAGGCGATGATCACTGTGCCAAGTCCGATAGGTCCACCGATAATTAAAGCAATCAAAAGGACAGAAACCTCCAAAAATGTTTTAGAAAACGCCAGGCTTTTTCCTGTGAGCGTATGAAATACAATCATAGAGTGATCAATTGGATTGCGGGCAAAGTTAGACTGCATATAGGAGGCTACTCCGGCACCTATGCAGAAAATTCCGGCAAAAAGGGCAAGAAAACGAAATGTCAGTAAGGAAAGCTCCATATCAATAAATACAAAAATCAGCCAGAAATCAAGAAAGCTGCCAATTAGGAACATTGTAATTAACGCAGAAAAATCAGGTCTTTGTTTTAACAGCAGCCCATTGATTAATATAAGAATAAATCCAATAATAAATGTCCAGCTCCCGACGGTAAGTCCTAAATTCTGCTGCAGTGCTACAAAAAATGCATCCCACGGGCCGGCACCCAGTTCGGAAAGCAGAATTAAACTGATACCAAACGATACGGAAATAAGGCCGAGTAAATAAAAGGTACTGATTATATAAAATCTTTTCATAAATAGCAGACTCCATTCTTCAAATAACTTTTCACAAAAGAACAGCTTATCATTAATTGCACACATATACTAGAAAAAAGTTACAAATATATTAGCAGCTCGTTAATATAAAAGGCTGAAGAATGCTTTTTCTGATGATTCCCTTTTTACGCTAACTGAATTCCGCCTGTGAAAACTTTTAGATAACAAAAAAGTTGCTGTTATTCTTATTATTTCAGATGAATTGTACAAAATCTATTTTAGGGTCTTATCTATACATAATGCAAAAAGTCAGCTATAATTACTTTAAATTGAATGGCTGTTCATTCATAAATTACAGGAGGCGTTGCATATGTCAGTGGAAGCAGCTTTACAGGAGTTTACAGAAAAAATGGAAAAAAATCCTGAGCATATTGAGGATTTAACTTACACATATGAATTCCGGATTACGGATGAAAAAGAAGGAATCTATCAGCTGCGTATTGATCAGGGAAAGGCCGAATACAGCAGCAGTGCTCAATGGGAGCCAAAACTCGTAATGGAAATGAAGGAAGAATACTTTCAAAAACTGGCGAACGATGATTTAAATGCAACTATGGCGTATATGAGCGGCAAACTTAAAATTAAAGGGGATGTATCTCACGCGCTTAAATTCCAGTCACTTATAAAAAAATATCAAAATTAAACGTAAAAAAGCCCATCAAAGCAGACGCTGTAGATGGGTTTTCTTTAAAAATTAATCTTTCTGCTGCTCAAACTGCTGACGATACTTGTTATCCAGTTTTTCTTCAATAGAAGAAATTGCCTGTGCATCCTGCATTATTTCCAGTTTATTTTGTTCTACCAGCTCATCAAAAGACGTACGTATAGGTTTTCGCATTTATTATCCATCCTTTGTTTGTGACTTCACTAACAAGTATACATAAAGATTATGAAATTTTAATAACAGAATTGTTACAAAATTAAGAACTTTTAAAAATGTTTTGTAAATTTTAATAATTATTTCGTGAATTGTATCTCTTAAGTTCATACACAGGCAGCTATTTTGTAAAGTCTGATAACGATCCAAAAAATCTTCATTCCTTGCTTTATTCATAAAAGAAGTCAAATATAAGATAGACTAAAGGAGAACCGGATATGAATACTATAAAAACTGAAACAATTCATCCCATAAAGATTCCTACCCCTTTTTTAGTGGGGACGGTGAATGCCTATTTAATAAAAGGAGAGCAGAATATTTTGGTAGATACCGGCCCTGCTACTGTGGAAGCAGAAGAGGCATTAAGATCTGGACTGGCAGAAGCGGAATTGAAAATTCATGATATAGATCAGCTGATACTTACACATCATCACCCTGACCATGTAGGACTGGCATACTTGTTTTCTGGATCAGCTGTGATTTCCGGACATAAAAAGCTTCGCCCCTGGTTATCTAAAGACGAAGCGCATTATAAAAACGTATATCAATTTTTTGAGGCGTTTTATCAGGAAAATGGAATGGAAGAAACTTTCATCCAACAAATAAAAAAACAGCATCAATCATATATGACTTATGTGAAGCCTGCAGAACTTCATAAAGAAGTAAGTGAAGAGGAGGGGACCATACAGGGTCTCACTGGCTGGAAAGTGCTTGAAACTCCAGGTCATGCCCAGACCCATATCTCACTTATCAGAAAAGAAGATGGAGTGTTAATAGCAGGAGATCATATTATTTCTCATATTTCCTCTAACGCAATTCTGGAAGCGCCCTATTCTCCTGTGGAAAAACGTCCTGAAACATTACTTCAATACAGAGACTCATTAAAAAAATGTCTGCAAGCTTCTATCGTATACTCAGGTCACGGAAAAAGGATAAGTGCACCAAAAGAACTTATTATTAAAAGACTGGAAAGCCAGCTATCAAAAGCGGAAATGTTCTATGAAAAAATAGGGACGGAATCTTTTACAGTCATGGACTTATGCAGAAAGGTTTATCCGGAAATTTTTATGAAGCAGCCGGACCTTACGTTTTCAGAGACGCAGGGGCATCTGGATCTGCTGCAGCAGGAAGAAAGGGTAAAGAAACACTGGAAAGATGGGAAGCTGTATTATTCACAGCACCAACCTGTTAAACAATAGGTGGATAGTAAAAAAATATCAAAAAAGAAGAAAAAGATAATAAATTCACTGCTGGTTAATGAACACAGGTTTGGAGGATTCAAAAAAGTGATATAGAATAGTTAAGTATAAGGAAGATTATAGAAGTGGAGGCGAAAGACCTATGGGTAAAAGTTCTAAAATAATAGTAAGCGGAACAGTACTTGGATTGTTAGCTGGAGCCGCAGCAGTCGCATCAAATGAAAAAGCAAGACATAATGTCAGCAGAGCAGCAAATACATCTACTTCCCAAATAAAGGAACTTGTTACACTTGTAAAAGAGAACCGGGAAGCGGTAATGAAGAATCTGCAGTCCTCAGGCAATCAGATTTCTGATATTATGGACCGCGCATCACAGGACGTAAAACAGCTGGTTGATACATCGCAGAAGATGAAAGGTCACCTGGATGAAGTAAGAAGTGTTCTTTATAATGTTGGAGGAGAATGGAAAGAATTAATTGACGAAGCATCTCAGAAGACCAAACATCTTGACATGAAACAGGGAGAGGTTCCTATAAAGAATATTCCTGAACAAGGAGAAGGAACGGAAAAAATATAATTACAGTTTATACGATGTTAAAAACCCATGTAAAAGTGGGTTTTTTATTTTTTTGAAATGTACAACGGAAACATTTGATGAATCCTGCTGCAGGAGCCTGTCGAATAAAATCAGGTGCCGACTGCTGCAGTTCAGCCGGAAAAATTCAGGACAGTCAAACTTATTTTTTAGCGCAGGATGAGCGTATGAAAAATCAGCAACCCTAAATATTGACTGGAAAGTTTCACTGTAGAAAAAGAAGTTTGAGTGAATCCGTATATGGTAATGAGATAAGTATACATTTTAAGAGGAGGTATGATGCAGATGACTTTAGCAAATGAACTACAATCACTACAAAATATAAAATGCGAAAACGGAAAGTGTGTACTCTCTGTTTATCTGAACACGGATCCTGCTGATCCAGATCAGCAGAAAGGTGAATGGAAGATACGTTTGAAAAATGGATTGAAAAAAGTAGAAGAGTATCTTGAAGCATCTGTTGAAGATAAAGACGAACTGAAAGCTTATAAAAATTTAAGCAAAAAAGTCGAAAAGGAAATTCACGACAACCAGACAAACTTCCAGAAAAGTGTTGTGATTTTTGCATCTGAAGAACAGGATTTATGGTCCGTTCATTATCTGCAAATTCCTGTAGAAACCAACTTTTACTGGGAAGAGACGCCGCAGCTGGAAGGCTTGGAAAGTGTAGAAAATAAATATCCTCATGCGGGTGTCATTATGCCTAACAACCATGAAGTACGCATTATTGATACTGCCTTAGGTGAAGTAAATAATGAATGGCTGTATGAGTTTGATTCAGGAAAAGAAGAATGGAGCCTGAATGAAGGTATGGGTGACGCGGACAGTATTATGTCAGGTGCTACTCACGTAGATAAATTTCAGCGTCGTTTTGAAGAAAACCAGCATCGCTTTTACAAAGATATGGCGCAGAAAGTAGAAAAAATGAAAAAGAAACATGAATGGAAAGAACTTCACATTGTAGGTGAAGCTGACATGGCACGAACATTTGAAGAGGTCTTACAAACAAAGCCTGCCAGTATGGTAGAGAAAAATTTAAATCAGAATGATGCAAAGAAGGTTTTGAGCGAAGTTTTTAAATAAATAACGCTAAAAAAGCACGGCTGCTCTGCTCCGCAGAGTACCGTGCTTTAATTTTGCATGTTTTCGTGGCAGGGAGACTGCGGGAAAAGCGGGAAGTTCATAGGTTCGTCCAGGGCTTTGAACGAACCTCCCAGCAGGAGGCAAGTCTTGCATTCAAGTAAGAAAATCTTAGGCTTCCTTGGAGGAGCTGTGCGGAACCCTGCTTATTTAGAGGTACAGAGGAAGGATTTCTCCGCGGCAAGCGCAGAAAAAGGAGCCGCAGGCGTAATGTTATTATATCAACATTAACAGAAACACTCATGCAAAAATATTTGCACCATGAAGTATGAAAATTAATACTGCTGTGTAACGAAGGAGACTTTTTCAGGCAGCTGCCTTTTTTTCCTCTTTTAACTGCTGGAATTCAAAAATGCACCCAGCCGCGACCATCAGGCCAAGCATAGCGCTGATCGAATAATAAATTGCACCTGAGCCGATGACTTCAATTAAAATTCCTCCCACAATAGGGCCGGTCATACTTCCGAAGCCAAAGAGTACAGCTGTCATTACGTTTCCTGTCGGAAGAAGGCTTGCCGGCACTAAATCAGCTAAATATGTAATTCCTAAAGAAAAGAGAGAACCCAGAAGCATTCCGGTAATAACAAATCCACTAAATAAAACTATCGGATACTGCTCTATCAGCGGCATTAACATAAAAAGAAGTCCTCCTGTTCCCATAAGCGTCAGGAGTACTCTGCTGCGGCCGAGCTTATCACTCAGTATACCAAGAGGAAGCTGCGTTACAAGGCTTCCAAAAACAAATCCGGGGAGAAGAAACATAGTAGTTAATTGAATATCAATTCCCATACGCAGTGCATATACCGGGTAATTTCCGTGAAGCGAAGCTTCCAGATATCCATAGCAGAACCCTGGAAGCAGGGCAAACCATGCAAGCTTAATTACTTTTTTATACCTTGAAAAAGTTCCCATTTTCGAAGCTGTTGCCAGCTCTTTCACAGGCCATTCATTCTTCAATAAAAGCATGAAGCCGAATGCAATGAGACTCATTACTGCAGAAATAATAAAGGGGAGAAACTGATGAATTTCCAGCAGCCGGGTCATCATAGGACCTAAGCCAAACCCCATTCCAAAAGCAAGGCCATATAACGCCAGCTGTCTCCCGCGCTTTTCAGGAGTACTCGTAGTGCTGATCCATACCTGGGTGGAAAAATGAATTAAGTTGTCAGCAATTCCTACAACCATTCTCAGAACAAACCAGAACCAGAAAGCCTGCCAGAGAGGAAATAGCATAACTGAAATTGTAACAAGAACCAATCCTATGAGAATGACAGGTTTGTACCCATATTTTCGGACTGGGGCTTCGATAAATGGCGATATGAGGATTATGCCCATATACAATGCAGCAGCATTTAATCCATTTGCAGAAGAAGACACCCCTGCGCCTTCAAGCATAACTGCAAGAACAGGTAATAGCATGCCTTGAGAAAACCCGGCAATCAGTACCATGCCGACCAGTACCCAATAGCGGAACACTGGATTATTTTCCATATTTACACCTTCTTTTATATTCAGTTGCTTCATTCAGATAAACGAAGCCGGTCAAGCAAAACAGAATCTTTATATCAAAAAGAACGCTGCTGCAGAATGAAGGAGCGGACGCAAACCAGCGCAGTCTGGTCGTCCTGGGCAGCAAGGCAAATTTCTCAATTTACAAAAAGATTTTATTTTCATTAAGGAGTTTGTTTTATTAGTAAATACACTATAGAAATATATGTAAACACTGGTGAAAATAGTAGTTAACGAATTAGAAATTTCCACACCTCTTCCATTGTAAATCAACAGCGGAAAGATGCAAGAATGTTTTACGTGACGCAAGCTCGTGAAATGAGTAAAATAAGAGATGGATACGTAATTGAGGAGGTAACAATATGGAATTCACCTGGAAAGGCGATTACTTCGAAACGGAATTTGAATATGGAACGTTACGGATCAGCGGTCAGGAAGAACATGGCTTTCGTCCGTTTCAATTAATGGTTACATCCATAGCTGTATGCAGTGCATCAGTGCTGCGTCAGGTGATGGAGAAACAGAGAATGAATGTAAAAGACATCAGGGTTAACGCAGATGTTACACGTGATGAAAAAAAAGCGAACCGCATCAGTGCAATAGCTCTGCATTATATTATTGAAGGTGAAGCTCTTAAAGAGCAAAAAGTAGAAAAGGCAGTCGCTCTTGCTGCAAAGAATTGTCCTATGGCGCAGACAGTAGAAGGAGTCGTAACAATAACTGAAACTTTTGAATTGAAATAATTACGAAAGCTGTTTTGACTCTCCGGCGAGCGGGAAGCAGTACAGCTTTTTTTCAACAAAAGCAGCACCTATTATTTATAGATATAGCATCAGAAAGGCTGGAAATCATGGCTGGCAGACAATATGACTTTACAGAAGGAAGTATTATGAAGAAAATGATTTTATTTTCTTCACCCATTTTTTTAACAAATATTCTGCAGACTTCCTATCAAGTCATTGATTCTCTCTGGGTGGGAAATCTGCTTGGTCCCAGTGCGCTTGGCGCCACTGCTATTTCCGGTACAGTTATCTTTACGATTCTGGCTTTTATTATAGGGATAAATACATCAGCACTTACGGTTCTTTCCCAATACAAGGGAGCTGCGGATAATCAAGGACTGAAACGTGCATTAAATGCTTTTGTAGTGATTTTAGGGGCGCTTGCATTAGTTCTTGGAATAATAGGATTTGTTATTGCTGAAAGAGTGCTCGCATTTATGGGAACACCGGAGGAAATTTTACCGCTGGCCGTAACTTACTTAAGAATTAACTTTGTCGGTATTTTATTTTTGTTTGGCTATAATTTTATTGCTACCGTATTAAGAGCTTTGGGAGACAGTAAAACACCGGTGAGATTCGTCCTGCTGGCCGTAATTTTAAATGCGATTTTAGATCCTATTTTTATCGCTTACTTAGATTTAGGCATTGCCGGTGCGGCTTATGCCACAGTAGTATCACAGGGAACTGCATTTATTTACGGGCTGATTTATTCAATCACCAAAGGCGGCGTCCCTTTTTCGTTTCCCTTTATTCCGGCAAAAGAACAGGCAGCAAGGATTTTTAAGCTGGGTCTTCCAGCCGGATTATCGATGATGGTAATATCTGGAGGAGTACTTGCAATTATGACGGTAGTTACAAGTTTTGGTGAGGAAGTAGTAGCCGGATTTGGAGCTGCACAAAGACTTGACAGCCTTATTATGATCCCGGCCCTTACGCTCGGTTCTGCAATAAACAGTATGGCAGGGCAGAATATTGGAGCAGATAAATGGGAGCGGGTAAGTGATATTACGAAAAGCGGTCTTATTTTAATTGCTGTAGTATCATTATCTATCAGTACCATCGTATTTTTTAGTGCCGAATGGGCAGTTTCTTTGTTTGTACAGGACACAGAGACCATTGCTTTTGGTACAATGTATGTGAAGACAGTTGCATTTTTTTATCCCTTTTTAGGTATTAATTTTGTTGTGAATGGTGTTGTTAGAGCAGCAGGAGCAATGTTTCAGGTTTTTGTACTTAATATTATCTCTTTCTGGATTTTAAGATTCCCGCTGACATACTTTGCAGCGTCTCTATTTGGCGAAGCTGGAATAGGTATAGGAATGGGGGCGTCCTTAGTACTTAGTTCTCTTATTGCTGTGGGATATTACCGCCTCGGAAAATGGAAAGAAATAAATATTATGGAGAAAACAAAATAATGAAACAATCACTATCAGAATAACGACTGAAAGTACGAATGAGCTTGAGCAGATACTGATAAATCAGAAACTGACTCTATGGAGGGATAACGCATGGATAAATTAGAAGCGCTGGTTCGGAAAACGTATTACAAACAAGTAGTGGAAGAACCATACCAGCAATTTCCTGTAAAGCATTTAGGTGAGCTGATTGCTGAAACAAAAGAAGAGGAAGAACCTGATTTAATAGCAGATATCCGCTATGCCCAAGGGGAAGTATACTATCATCATCAAGACCTCGAAGCCGCTGTATTTAAATGGGAGCTTGTGAAAGGATCTCTGAAATCCTGGGCTGAAAAGAATATTGGAGACGCCTATTATGACAATGGATGGATGGAAAAAGCGAAAGAAAAATACCTTGCAGTAAATACGGAGGAGAGTGTGTTAAAAAGCGAAGTCGCTTTACAGCTTCTTTCTATTTACGCAGAAGAGAAAAACCAGGCGAAGGTTTATGAATACTTAACGGAAGCTTTAAACATAGATCCTGACTACCCGGGAGTATCAGAGCTCGCCAGAACAATCTATGAAGATAATAAAGACTGGAATAAAGCTGTGGATCTCGCGGTAAAAGAGGCTGAAAGAACAGAAGATCTGACGTGGTACCGTCATCTTCTCCGCTATGTTTCTGCCGGATATACAAATTCTTTCACTCCAGAATACTTTGAAAAACCTGCAAGAGACGTAGTGGAAAAAGATCAATCTTTATTCCAGGAATTAATGGCAGCATGGACTGCTGCATATCGTGACACAGATAATTATTTGTATTGGGTCGGGACTATGAATTCCATTTTTGCGACTATTGAACTGTCAAGACATCCTGATTGGGAAACAATGGCCGCGCTTCACCACGATATTTACAATGATTTAACAGATGCAAGGTATCTGGAAGAAGAGATGGAACCTGTGATGCCTGAATTACTGCGTCACTGGGAAATGCTTTCCAATGGACAGAGTGCAGTACTTGCTGTTGCAGCCCAGGCAGCCTGGGAAGAAGTATTTCCTGAAAAAGAATCTGTATTGATGAGCCCTCCCGGCGCATCTTCCCAGGATGCATCACTCGCTGTAGAAGAAATGCTCCGTCTGCTTGAATCCATCGTAGCCTGGGTGGAAACAGAAGACATTGATCCTGAAGAAACAACGGATAAACTTCGACAGGAGCTTTCAGGAAGTGCAGGACTCTCCTCTATGCTTGATCAGCGGGATGGACTGACTTTCGACAGAGTAAAGTGGCTGGAATCCATTCGTACAAATGAACTTCAGGCAGAAAGAATCGCAGAAAATTTATCTCGGGCGATAAGCAATTTATTAGGCTTGCTGCTGGAACAGCAGAAAACTGTAGAATTTTCACTGGAGGATTCTATCCAGTTTTATGAAGAAATGCTCAGCAGATTCAAAGGACTTCGTGCAACACTGAGTGATACGCGGTCTGAAAAGCAGGAGAATATCCTTGAAACTTATCTAAAGATGAAACAAATGCAGAAAGAGCAGTTTGAATCGAATGTACCTTCGTTAATTAAAGCTACGGAAGATGTATTGAATGACGAAGAAAAGTCTGCAAAGAACCTTCACGAGGAATTAAACGTAGCTATGAATACACGTCTTCGGGCATATGTCGATGAACAGCTTTTCCCTATTTTCAGAAAATCGTTACAGCAGTGGCTGCGTAATACAGAAGCTGAATTACAAGTGACGCAGGACTATTTGAATGAAATGAACGAAAGCTTAAATGGAATGATTGGGGAAGAGAAGCTGCATTTACAGCTTGATTTTGAACTGATTCACGATTGGAAAAGGGATCTCACACGAATGATTAACAGAACAGAGTTACCCGAAGAAAATATCATGTCCCGTCTGGAGCCAAAACAACTGCTGCTGCGAAATGTCGGCAAATACTTTGGAGACATGCAGCAGAGTAAATCATTTTTACTGCAGCAGTATAAAAGGTATCTGGAAAACGATGATTTTCAGGATGTCGCAGAAACGCTTTCCTACAAGCTTTTCTTTGAGTTTGATTTATTTGAAAGAGCGATCCGTGCAGATGTAGACACAGCTTTCGCCGATATCATTGAACATATCGAAGCAGTAATGGCAGAATATGAAGAGCAGTTGCAGCTCACTAAAGAAGAGCTCGCAAAACTTCAGGCGCACCCTGAATACTTCTATGATCCGTTAAAGATTTTTGATATGCGTCATAAGCAGTGTGAGCGTCTGCTGGGAGATGATAAACAAGCAAAACTTTCTTAGCCAGAGGTGGTTTGGAAGGTGATGATGAAAACCAATTAAAATATCTAAAGTAACATTCAAAAACGCTGACTAGTTTTAGTCAGCGTTTTCAGCGTGTTTAAATAGTAAGAAATTTTGTATGTTTTTGATTTGCTGTGTATAGGTTTCCTCCGCTTTCCGGCAAAAGTTATGGAGAAGCTCTTTAGCATACTTGGATTGGCTGCGCGGAACCCTGCTTATTTCCTGGCGATAGCTGAAGAATTTCTCTGTGGCAGGCTTCCCTTATTTACTAATTTTCGCAGCACGGGAAAGAAAATCAACTGTTGGATAATATGCATTTTTCACCAAAAGGTTAGGTCCAAGACATTCTACTGCCGGACAGTGGCAGGAAAGCGATTGGGAAGTGGAAGTCTGCTGCCACTGTTCAAAAGCTTCGGGAAGAGACTTTTCGTAGATAGAACCGAGATTCCCATCAGCATGAAAATCAGTAACATGTATGGAACCGTCAAATATATTTACATTTAATCTTGATCTGCCATCCGGGTCGTTCCTGATTGTGACATTTTTAGTTTGATAGAGACGTTCCAATAATGAAAGGTCATCTTCATTGCTGCTGCAGGCGTAAAAAGGAAGCGTTCCGAAAAGCATCCAGATATCCTCCCTGCGATAATTTAGCAGCCGATGAATTCCAGCGCGAATTTCTTCCAGGGAAGCTGTTTCAAGATGACTCGCAAATGAAGTGGGGTACATTGGGTGAATCTCGTGGCGTTGACACCCCATATCTATAATCTGCTGGTGAATTGCTTCCAGATGAGGGAGCGTTCGCTTATTCAGCATAGTCTCCGCTGAAATTAAGACTCCTCTCTCACTTAAGTGACGGCTGTTTTCTATCATGCGGTGAAAATACTTTTCGCGCATTTCTTTTGCTGGCTTTTTCTCCATTACCGCAAAGCCTATATCAGCAAAATCTTCCACACTGCCATAGTTGTGAGATATATGCAGGACATCAAGATAGGGGAGTATTAATTCATACCGCTTTAAAGGCATAGTTAAATTAGAGTTTATCTGCGTTTTTGCTCCTCTTTCGTATGCATATTTCAAGAGAGGGACTACGTATTCCTTCACGGATTTCACTGACAGCATCGGCTCTCCACCGGTGATACTCAGCGCGCGCAGCTGAGGTATCTTATCCAGACTCTCTAAAAGATCGCTTAAAGGAAGTGCTTCGGGGTCTTTTGTCTGCAGTGAATATCCTACGGCGCAGTGTTCACATCTCATATTGCATAAATTTGTTGTAGTAAACTCAACATTCGTTAAAGTTGGAGTACCAAATTCCATCTGGTCCAAGTAGGCTTCCCAGGGATCATTAGATGGAATAAGGTTTGTTTTTAATTTATTCATTATTTCAATCAAATCCTTTCATAACGTACTTATCATAGCAGGAAAAATGATTAGATAACAGTCCCTCCCGTTGCCTTCCTGAAGGAATCTGTTACAATTGGGAGTTGGAAAGACTTGAAAGGAGCAATGATATGGAAAATGATAAGCAAGTAAAACTGCAAACACTTCATGAAAGAATGGAAACACTAGTAAATGTACTTGATACACTCGATCCTGAACAAACAAAGGTCGAAGATATAGACCGCATTATTAATATGCTCGATGAACTGGAAGCGCAGTGCCAGCAGTATCGTCAGCAATACGAATAAATGAAGGAGGAGCGATCTTGACTACCCTGTATCTTATAAGACACGGACAATCTGAAGCGAATGTAAAACATATCATTCAGGGGCAGAGCGAGTATCCTCTTACAAATCTCGGCATCCGGCAGGCGGAACTTGCAGCGAGGTCTCTGCAGTATATTCATTTTGATAAAGTGTATTCCAGTGACTTGAACAGAGCATTTCGTACTGCAGAAATTATAGCCGATCCTTTGAAGATGAAGCCGCAGGGAATGGAAGAACTGAGGGAGGTTTTTCTGGGGCCGCTGGAAAATAAGCCGCGTGGAGATATACTGGCAGAGTATCCCGAGCTGCAGCACCGAAGTTTTGTAACTTCCGGTATTCCGGGAACTGAAACCTTTGATGCTATATCAGCAAGGTGTTTGAAACTCATGAGACACTGGCATGAAAATCATGAAGGGGAAACAATACTTGCTGTTTCGCATGGTGGATTTATCAGTATTTTTTTGATGTACCTTATTGCTGGAGACGGCTGGCATCAGTGGAACCGTATCTTCAATATAGATAATACAGGTATTACCAAAGTATTTTTTGATGAGATGGGGCAGGCAAAAATTCATTTTACGAATAATACTGCTCACATCCAGGAACATATGCAATAATGAAAGTCATCGAGAGGCGTCCCAGAAATTTACCGGGGTGCCTCTTTTAAAAGACATAAGCCGGGGAGGTGAAGTATAAATGAAGCGTACGTTAACAATTCCAGGGCCGTATAATTTTAAGCAGGCATTAATCAGGCTGTCCATGGATCCGCTGCTTCAGATAGACTTGAAGAAGCAAATGATGACAGTCCCGCTATGGCTGAATGAATCTCCAATTACTGTACAACTTCAGCAGATTGGCACGGTGGACACTCCTGAATTTATTATTACTTTTCCCCGGGAAGCTGCAGAAGAACAAGTAATCAAACAGCTTTCCCATCTTTTTCACTGGAATATTAATTTAGGAGAAGTAGCTGTACATTTTGAAGACACGGAACTGGACTCTATATTTAAAAGATTCAGGGGGCTTCCTTTTGTATCAGATTCTCAGCTGTATGGAAGTTTGATGAAACAATTATCCATCAGCAGCTGAATATGAAATTTGCTTATACGCTCACTTCCCGGTTTGTACAGACTTTCGGCTTTCAAAAAGAGGGAGCTTGGTTTTATCCTTCTCCAGCGCAGACGGCTGATCTTCATGTAGATAACCTAAGAGCATTACAGTTCAGCGGAAGGAAAGCTGAATACATTATTGATACTTCAAAAATAATAGCAGAAGGTACGTTGGATTTAGCTTCTTTATATAAATTAACGAATGAAGAAATCATAAGTGATCTTATTCAAATTCGCGGAGTTGGCAGATGGACTGCGGAAAATTTTTTGATGTTTGGCATGGGGAGGCTTGATTTACTTCCGATCCAGGATATTGGAATTCTAAATGCTGTTAAAAAGCTTAAATCTGCGCAGGCGAAGCCAGCGCCGGAAATCTTAGCCGGCATGGGAGAGCAATGGAAGCCTTACCGTACTTATGCTTCTCTTTATCTTTGGGAGAGTCTCCAGCTAAAAAATGAAAAGAGGTAGAATATGAGTAAAAGTAATCAAGTTACGATAACGAAGGGACAGAAATTCCCACTGACTATTAAACGATTAGGTATTGATGGAGAGGGAGTAGGATTTTTCAAAAGACAGGTAGTTTTTGTTCCAGGAGCTCTTCCGGGAGAAGAAATCGTTTGTGAAGCAGAGAAGGTTTCCACAAAATTTGCTACTGGAAAAATTGTGAAGATACGAAAAAAATCTCCGGACCGAACTACTCCACCCTGTCCAGTTTATGAAGAATGCGGTGGCTGTCAGCTCCAGCATTTAACATATGAAGGACAGCTTCGTGAAAAAAAAGATATTGTGCGGCAGGCATTTGAACGCTATACAAAAATCCCCTTGGAAAAAGTGAAATTTCCCGAAACGATTGGCATGGAAGATCCATGGCGTTATCGAAACAAAGCGCAGATGCAGGCTGGGCTTGCAAAGGATCGGGTAATAGCAGGTCTTTATGCAAGAGGCAGCAACCGTTTGTTAAATATCGATGAATGTATTGTGCAGCATCCCCAGACGGACAAGGTCACGAACGAAGTTAAAGAAATAGCTGCCAGTCTGCAGATTCCTATCTATAAGCCGAATAAAAATAAAGGTTTTTTAAGAACTATTGTTACAAGAGTAGCGTTTGAAACAAATGAATATCAGCTTGTACTTGTTACAGCAGAGAGAGAATTCCCCAAAAAAGATTTGTTTATTGAAGAAGTCCGTAAACGTCTGCCGGACGTAACGTCAATTGTACAGAATATAAACCCGGATAAAACACCGGTAATCTTTGGAGAAGAAACTATAGTACTTGATGGGAAAGAAAAAATTCACGAAAAAATG
Organism: Alkalicoccus daliensis; assembly: GCF_900103955.1. Classification (GTDB taxonomy): domain Bacteria; phylum Bacillota; class Bacilli; order Bacillales; family Salisediminibacteriaceae; genus Alkalicoccus; species Alkalicoccus daliensis. The sequence continues at coordinate 93,135 of NZ_FNIL01000003.1, read as the reverse complement.
GATGGCATATCTTTTGATTTATCTGCACGTGCCTTTTTTCAGCTGAATCCGGAGCAAACTAAAAAATTATACGATGCAGCTAAAAAAGCAGCGCAGCTCAGCGGCAAAGAAAAAGTAATTGATGCTTACTGTGGAGTAGGAACGATTGGACTCTGGGTAGCGGACAAAGCAAAAGAAATACGAGGAATGGATATTGTCCCAGCAGCAATAGATGATGCAAAGGCGAACGCAATTAGAAATGAAGCATCAAATCTACATTATGAAACAGGCCGGGCAGAAGATGTGATTCCTAAATGGGAACAGGAAGGCTGGAAGGCAGACGTTGTAATAGTGGATCCTCCACGCACTGGTTTAGACGCAAAGCTGCTATACACTTTAAAAAGATCCAAGCCGAGACGAATTGTTTACGTTTCCTGCAACCCTTCTACACTTGCAAAAAATGTCACTGAGCTGGCGGAAGCTGGTTATAAGCTTGTACGGCTGCAGCCGGTAGATATGTTTCCGCAGACGGCCCAGGTAGAAGCAGTAGCAACGTTGATAAGGAAGTAATCATCAAACTCAGCTCTTATCAGGCTGTTGAAATATTTTTTTGTAAAAGTATACGCTTGTATGCTTTGCCTTCGAAAGTCCGCTTTCCGGAGGGAACTCTCTCCGCTAACCTGCCTTCTAAAAAAAGAGTATGGCTTCACGCAGCCAATGCACTGGAAAGCGAAAAGCTCTTTCCAGTGCTTTCAAGATCATTGGCTGGTTTCGCACATGCTTACTATATCTTCCCAGTAAGACCGCCTGGGAAGATGTAAGAATCGTTCTTCATCCTCCAGAAGTCGACCTTCTGGCCCTGCAGCATAATTAAAGGAGACCATGGTTTTTATACGAAACCGCAGAGATGCGAACACTTTTTCTTCGGAAATAACTTCTCTCCAAGCATGAGGGAAGCCAGCCAGGGTTTTGCATCCATCTCGTATGCTTTTTCCGAGATGGATGTGGCTGCGCGGACCCATGCTCTTCTTATTTTGTTCTATCCGGCAGACATTGCAAATAGCTGAAGGCTGGCCGGAAAGCGGAGGAGAACCCATACACAGCAAATCATAAATATATAAAATTTCTCACTTTATAAACACTCTGAAAAAAGCAGGAAGCGCTTTTCAGCTTCCTGCTTTTATTAATCAGAATACTTATAAGTTCGTATTAAACATGGAAAGAATTCGAGGTTTTCCTTTTTAACGTAACTGCATATCTGTAATGCAAGTATTATCTCCCTCGAAAGTAGATATTTCTTTTTTAACGGTTTTTCCTTTATGTTCAATAGTAACTTCGAAAATTTTATCACGGGGAAGCCATAAATCTATAAATCCATTAGACAATGATTGAATATCTTTTTCGAGAATAGTGCTTCCATCCATATCAATAACCGAAAGATAAAAATCCTCTTCCTGCATTTCTCCCTCACACCCGGTCAGGCTGTGAATTTCACAAGGATGGGTTTCATTAAGATAGGGAGCAATAGAAACGAAAAAATCTTCTTCACTTAAATCATAATGTGTACCCTCATTTTTATCATCCTTCACAACTAATTCATGAGAATCTATAGAAGCAGAATGGGCAGCTGCAGTACCTGCATTTATATCATTTACCAGAGATTGAATCTCATCCGTACTGGATATTTCTGCAGAATAACTGTCCCCCGTTGTCACATACCAATATCCTCCGAATAAAGCCATCACTAATAAGAGTCCGGATATTACTTTCATTTTCATAAAGTTAGCTCCTGTCTATAATGAGTTTTACTTTGAAAATGTTCGCTTACAAATATGACTGTGAATATATGATTATTACGGAAAGCCATCTCTTTAGTTTAGGTCCTTCTACATTCGAAGACATCTAAAAGTGAAAACATTCACAAAGTATATAATTATTTTATCATAAAAATGTAAATTTATAAAAGTTGAAGTTTAATTGTATAAAAATGAAATTGTTAGTTTATTTTAATTCCATCGGGGCTAAAGATTATGTAATAAATACTTATTATGTATAAAGAGGTTTTCCACATTAACAATTAGGTAATAGTACAAAGTAATTGCAGAGTTATTTACAAAGAGGAGGATTTACATGAGCGCAGAAGAAAAATCCGAACAGAAAGTCGATAAAAGCTATGTGATGGCAGGCTCTCTAATCGGAGCAGGTCTCGGCTTTATCAGCAGCAGTGATGCAGCTAAGTCTGCTATAAAAAAAGCAGGGCAGTCTGAGGTGGCAAAGTCTGTAGGCTTTCAGCTTAGGCGCACAGTACAGGACCTTGTAATTGAACAAGTTTCGTCCAACTTTAAGAATTCAATTTCTTCTTATCTTGACTCCAAGGGAGCTTCCATTCCGGATGAAATACTGGAAAAAGGAAAACAATCATTGTTAAACAAAGTGCAGGGCAGTAATGCCGAACAGAGCAGTGAAGATGAATCAGCAGAACAGGAAGACGATCAGCAGGAATCCTCATCAGATGAAGAAAGCGAAGCTCAAAGCAAAGAAAATCAAGAATTAAACGAACGTATGGACAGATTGGAAGAGATGATATCCAAACTGGTAGATTCTTCAGATAAATAATATAGAAATAGCAGAAGGAGGTCATGAATCATGGCAGAAAAGAAAAAGAAGCAGCAAGAGGAAAAGCAGCAGGAAGAAAAACAGGAAAAGAAGCAGAGTAAAAAAGGTGAAGAGCAGGAAAACCAGGAAGAGGGAGAGGAAGGATCACAGGGACCTGGTACTATTAAGTCTACTGTGATGGGTGCAGTAATCGGGGGTGCAGCCGGTTATTACTTTAACCCGCAGAACCGCGAGAAATTAATGAGTAAATTCACCGATATGGATACAGATGGCTGGAAAGAAAAAAGCGCTTCTTTAGCTGAAAAACTAAAAGATAAAGCGTCTACGCAGGGCTCTTCTTTAAAAGATTCCATGAAGGACTCCATGAGAAATCTTCTCGGCGGAAGCAGTTCCGATGATGAGGATGAGGAGGAAGAAGAGCAGGAAGAAGGCGAAGAAGAAGAAGACGAAGATGAAGAAGAACCGGAATACAGCGGTAAAGAAGAGGAAGAAGAAGGCGAAGAAGAGGAATCTGAAGAAGAAAGCGAAGAGAAACCGGATGAAGAAAAGGATGAAATGAAGGAACGCATGGACCGTTTGGAAAAACAGCTTGAAAAGTTAATTTCCGCACAATCAGGCGGCGGTGAAGAAGAGGAAGAAGAAGGCGAAGAAGAGGAATCCGAGGAGGAAGAATCTGAAGAGGAGGAATCCGAGGAAGAGGAGTCCGAATCTGAAGAAGGAGAGGAATCTGAGGAAGAAGAGTCTGAATCTGAAGAGGAAGAGGAAGAGGAAGAAGAAGAATCTTCTGGAAATGAAACAGAAGTAGAAGGTAAAGGCGGTTCTAAAAAGAAGTCTTCTAAAAAATAATTTATCTACTATATGACTTGTAAAAAGGAGTCGACATTATGGCTGGATCAAACAAAGAAAAAGACGTAATTTTACAACTCATGATTGAATCAGTAAACGAACATGAAGATTATGAAATCCCAATTACTCTTAACGTGCATGGGACCTTGGTAAGTGGAAACCTGGTTTCTGCAGAATACTACTTTCAAGAACTGATGGAAGCTTTTTCCGAAGATAATGACGCTGATAAGCAGATTTACGACAAGCTGGAAAAGGCTACTCACCATCTTGAATCCGGAGAAGAACCAGGGATTAATTACGTGCACATGAAAGAAGCAAAGATGTTTGATGAAAGCGGCACAGCTATTCCATCCAAAGGTAATGTACTGTGGCGCGGAAAAATGAAAGAAGTCGATGGCTTTTTTATCGGTAAAGTTAAAGAATCCTAACGTAAAAGGAGGGATTTGAATGGCAGAGGAAGAAGATGACAGTTCACTTGCCGAAGATGCAGTAGATAAAATAAAAGACACTGCGGAATCCGTGAAAGAAGGAACGCAGGATAAAGCAGAAGATGTTGCTGAAAATTTAGCTGATGAATTTCCGAAAGCAAAAAGCGCAGCCGCAGCGGTAGCTGCAGGCAAGAATGTCTATGACAAAGTCGAGAAGGTGCAGGATGTGAAAGAAGAATTCAAAGAAAAATTCTCTGACGTAGGCGACAAGCTGGAAGAAACAAAAGAAAAATTTCAGGACAAAGCTTCTGAGGCAAAAGAAGAACTTCAGAATCAGGCAGGAAATGCGAAGGAAGAATTGAAGGATAATGCATTCACCAATCTAGGGGATTCATCCGAAGACGACGGAATAAAAACTGCAGCAGACATCAAAGGATACTCTGGCGTAAAGGGGGCCAGCAGTATTAAGGGCGTCTCGTATATTAAAAAACCCTAAAAAAATTTAAAGGAGAGATTTATAATGGCTATTCAGAAGAGTACAGATACATCAAGTCTTGCAGAAGTAATCGACCGAATTCTAGATAAGGGTATTGTAATAGACCTTTATGTAAGAGTTTCACTGGTAGGTATTGAATTAATTACGATTGAAGCAAGAATTGTAATCGCAAGTGTGGATACTTGGCTGCGATATGCAGAAGCTGTTGGTCTGCTGCGTGATGAGGTCCAGGGAGAAATTGATGAGGATCTATCTACAGGTGGAAGAGAGCAATTAAATTTCGCCTAAATAGATAATAATTCAGGGGCAGAGGAGATTCGCATAAGCTGCCCCTGTCTTTTTGTAACTTTTAAACTCAGAAAGGATGACAGCATTATGAAAACAGAAGAGTTAATGAATACAGTGAGAGATTATTTTGAGGAGCATCTTTCTCCAGTTCATCGTTTTACTTCAATTGTGAAAAAAGAAAATGAATGGGAATTGGGAGTAGAAGTAATTGAAGAAAAAGAATACATGAAGAGATACGGCCGGGATCAGCTGATAGGAAGCTACTCAGTTCACGTAGATGAAGATGGAGACGTAACTTCTTTTGAACGGATTGCTCTCCGTCAGCGTACATCTACTGACTTTCAACAGGAAGCTGAGGTATAAACGATATGAGTCCGCAGAAGCAAGTATCCAGCAGAAGAAGAGCCACCAAGCGTGACACGGCAGTGAAAAGTGCACCGCAGAAATCAATGGGCACAAAGCAGAAAACAGTAAAGTCTACTGAAAAATCAAATACTCAGGCGAAAGACAATTCAAAAAAAGAAAATGCGGAACCGAAGAAGCAGTATGTGGAAACGGATGAAACAAACTCTTTAATTGAAAGAGCTGTGCGTGTTTTATCCACAGGTTATCCAGTGCACCTTACAGGAAAATCAGGTGCTGGTAAAACAGCTCTAGCCATGGAAATTGCAAAAAGGCGTGAACGGCCGGTAAGTGTAATAACAGGTAATCATGAGATGTCCAATGAAGACCTGCTGGGCGGTATTACTGGTCTTACGAGTACAAAGCTGGTTGATAATTTTATCAGCACTGTATATAAAAAAGAAGTAAACATTAAAGAAGACTGGACACCAGGAAGACTGGTTGAAGCAGCAGAAAAAGGACATACACTCATATATGATGAGTTTTCAAGATCCCGTCCTGAAACAAACAACCTTTTCCTTTCAATCCTGGAAGAAAGGGTTATTCCGCTTTATGGGACGAAACAGAAGCAATCTCAGGTACAGGTACATCCTGAGTTCAATATTATCTTTACTTCCAACCCTATAGAATACGCCGGGATTTTTGAAAAACAGGATGCACTTATGGACCGCCTTATTACAATGGAAGTAGCATTTACACAAAAAACTACAGAAGCCATTATTCAGCATACAGCTGATATTCGTCATAAAGATGCGCGGTATATATGGAGTATTTTAAAGAAACTGGAAAGTGAAGTAGGAGATGCAAAAGAACTGTTAAGTATTCGTTCCGCCTTAATGATTGCAACAATTTCGAAAAAAGCTGAAATTGAGATTGATAAAGAAAATAATGACTTTGTGCAGGTGTGCCAGGATGTACTGAGCGGAGAAGTCATTCGGTTTGAAGGTGCTGACACTTTTCAACGAGCATCGCATCTGGTAAGAAGTGCAGTCAAGGATGCTGATTAAAACAGGTAGGGGGGCTATTTACCGTGGGTTATTATTTATTCGCTGTAATTCCGGACGCTGTAAATAAAAAATTTAAAGACGTGGAATTAGATGGAGAAAAGTGTAAGGTTATTACAGTTCCTTATAAGGATATGGCGGCAGTAGCTGCAAAGGCTCCCATTAAAATTTATGAGCCAAGCAGAAAAAATGCGAAAGCACACCAGGATGCCGTCAGTAATATTATGAAAGAGCATACTGTAATTCCGGTGAGTTTCGGGAATATAGTGGAATCAGAAAAAGATGTGGAAATATTTATGAAGCAGCTTTATCCCAACTTTAAAATAATTTTCCCGAAGATTGCAAACAAATTTGAGGTAGGGTTAAAACTGGTTGGTAAAAAGAAATGGATGCAGGAACAGGCACAGAATAATCCAAAGCTGAAGCAGATGCAGCAGAGCATTGAGGATAAGTCAAAAGCTTCTTCTTATTATGATCGTCTTGCAATCGGGGAGGCTTCCAAAGATTTTGTAGGAGCTATCCACCTGCAGTTTGAAAAAGAAGTATTTCAACCGTTGGCTAAAATTGCCAATGCAGCTAAATCAAATGAAGTAGTAAATGAGCGGATGCTTCTCAATGCAGCATTTCTTCTTGAAAAAGATAAAGAAGAGGAATTTGATTTAAAGGTAAATGAAATTTATGAAAAATGGAAGGACCATATTGATTTTACTTACACGGGACCCTGGCCGGCATACAACTTTATTGATCTTAAAGTGAAAGCAGGTGCAACATGATTCTTAAACTTTTCACGTGGCCGATCGATGGCATTCGTTACGTAGGTGAAAAAGTGAAAGAAGAAGTGGACAAGGAATTTTTTGATTTGGAAGTAATTCAAAAAAAACTGGTACATTTACAAATGATGTATGAGCTTGGGGACATCACAGAAGAAATGTATGATAAAGAAGAAGAAGTATTGCTGCAGCGATATAGAATTGCGAAGCAGGCGGAAATGGAGAACCAGGAAGGTTAGGGGGACTCTTTTGGTGGGACGATATTTATATGTTTACGGATTTCTGCCTCCGATCAATCAGGACGAGCAGCCGGAACTGAAAGGAATATTGGAAAATGAAAACGTAAAATTTCATGAAATTGAAGGAGTAACAGCTGTTTGCACTCCTGTAGATTCGCAAAATTTTTCTGAAGAGAATTTACAGCACAGCGCAGAAAATATGGAGTGGTTAAAAGATCACGCCTTTCATCATCATGAAGTAGTAAATGAATTATCTCGTTTATTCAGGATTATTCCGCTTTCTTTTGGAACTGTATACGAATCTATGCAAAGCTTGGAAGAAGTTCTGCGAAATAAGCAAAAAGAAATAAAACAGCTTTTTGATTATCTGGCAGATAAAGAAGAATGGAGCTTAAAGGTATACGCTGACCGCCATACTTTTGATGCCGCTTTCACCCAGGATGCTCCACTGGTGAAAGAACGAAGAAGAGAAATCGAACAGATGCCCAGAGGAAAGCAATTTTTCGCATTAAAAAATATGGACAGCTGGCTGCAGGAAAAAACAGAAAGACAGCTGGAATATTTATGTTCGGAGCTTCACCAGTCTCTTCTACCGCTTACAAGTGACCACGAAAAGAAAAAACTGTGGGAGAAAAAGCTGAGCGGCAGAAAAGATGAAATGGTATGGAACAGTGTATATTTATTTAAAGACGGTCAAGCGGCAGAAGAAGCATTAGTGCACATACGTGAGTTCCAAAAGCGAGCGGAAAGAGAATATAAAGGATTGACTGTAGAAGCTTCAGGGCCATGGCCAAGTTATCATTTTGCTAAACTGCAGCATTCTGGTGCGGAATAATAAGGGGAGATTAATATGCCGCGTGAATTAAATAAAGATCAGGAAGTTGTACTGCTGGATGTGCTGGATGCAGTGTTGGAAAAAGGTGTTGTTCTGCGAGGGGATATTATGATATCCATAGCGGATATTGATCTGGTGTATTTAGATCTCCGCATTTTATTAACTTCTGTCGAAACTTTGATTGAAAGTAAAGAAAAGAGTATGGAAGAAAAAGAAGCCATTGTGGAAGGAGAGGAACAATAATGGAAAAATCTTCACAGCTGCTTAATAACCCGAGCAACGTGTCACTCGATCCAGATAAAGTGCAGGAAGGTCTTGCAGAACTGGTGCTGACAGTAATTGAGCTGCTGAGACAGCTGGTAGAACGGCAGGCGATGCGCAGAGTAGAGAACGGATCTCTTACAGATGAAGAAGAGGAAAAGCTGGGTGAAGCATTGTATAATCTGGAAGAAAAAATGGAAGAAATGAAAGAATATTTTGGTCTCACAGCAGAAGATCTTAATATTGATCTCGGCCCATTGGGCAATTTGCTGTAATCTTAGGGAGGTTTTTATAGATGGGTGAGATGGATCAAGTGAAATATTCAGACGAAGTGAAACACTCCACGAATCAAAACAGTCTTGTGGAGGTTTTGGAAGTAGTACTGGATAAAGGTGTAGTTATTGCTGGAGATATTTCGATAAGCTTAGCTGATGTTGAACTGATTACAATAAGAATAAGGTTATTAATAGCTTCTGTAGATAAAGCAAAGGAAATGGGAATAGACTGGTGGGAAACGGATCCTTACTACTCTTCCAAAGCACGGAATATAGAAATGGAAAATGAGAATCAGGAACTGCATGAAAAAATCGAAAGACTGGAAGAGCGATTAAATGAAACTGCAGAAACGAAAGAAGAAAAATAATAAGCCCGAGAAGTAAACGCATTTTCAAGAAGATATTTCTTGAAAATGCGTTTTTAAATTTTATTAAATGGATAGTACGGAGCGTGTTATTTAAAGACAGAATACCCACTGCGGCTCTTCGGCATTCCAGCAGAGAAATCCTTCAGCAAGTCCTCCATCTTTCGTTATCAGGGTTCCGTGCAAGCTTAGTATTTTGCTTAAATAAATAGCTTCCATTGATCCTGAACAAGGATTTAAACGGATGATTATCATTAAATACTGTGCCTGTTCATCCGCAGAACGGCCATTTTATGAAATGGGGATAAGTCTTCGCTGAAGCAATAATTTCACAAAATACACTATCTCAGCATAATTCATACAAAAAATTAAAACTATACAATTTTTAATGTGATATAATCAGCTATATTTCTTGAAACCTTGATATGACAGGGGTTAATTAAATCCATGTAAGCATATCAAGATACATGTTGTTACATAATTTTATAAAATTTTGAAAATAATAATTGATTATTTTGTCCTAATGTAGTAATTTTATTTTTATAGATATAATTTTTCGAAAATTATAAATTTACAAACAGAATACATATTTGTCATGTCGACATACTAGGGGGAGAGACATGAGTAAACCAGTACTGGAAGTGAACGGCTTACAGACCCACTTCTTTACAGACAGAGGAGAGATTCCTGCTGTAGACGATGTGAGCTTCCATATTCAACAGGGGGAAGTACTCGGTGTAGTTGGGGAATCGGGCTGCGGCAAAAGCGTGACTTCTTTATCAATTATGGGGCTTGTACCAGATCCGCCCGGTAAAATTGTAGGGGGAGAAATTCTCTACAGAAGTGAAGGAAAAGAAACGAATGAAGAGAACTTAGTTGAACTGAGCAAAAAAAGAATGAGACAGATCAGAGGAAATCGAATTTCGATGATTTTTCAGGAACCGATGACTTCACTGGATCCTCTTTTTAAAATTGGATTTCAAATTACGGAAGGCCTTCGGAATCACAGTAATATTTCGAAAAAAGAAGCCCACAGAAAAGCGGTGGAAATGCTTACTTTAGTAGGAATACCCAGGCCTGAAGAAGTTGTGAATGAATATCCTCATCAGCTTTCCGGAGGCATGCGGCAGAGGGTAATGATTGCTATAGCCATGTCAAGCGATCCGGAAGTGCTAATCGCAGATGAACCAACTACCGCCCTGGACGTTACAATACAGGCGCAGATTTTAGAATTGATGCAGAACTTAAATAAAGAAAAGGGTACTGCAATTCTGTTAATCACGCATGATCTCGGAGTGGTCGCAGAAGTTTGTCAGCGGGTTGTAGTAATGTATGCAGGGAAAGTAGTGGAGCAAGGGTCCGTTCGTACGATCCTGAAGAATCCAAAACATCCTTATACCCAGGGGTTAATTAAATCACTTCCAAAGCTTTCAGAACGTGACACACGTCTTTATTCAATTCCGGGGAATGTACCAAAACCAGGTTCTATAAAAAATGGCTGCCGTTTTGCCGCTAGGTGTCCTGCAGTGTTTGACAGGTGCCTGGTCGAAAATCCTGAACTTCTCCAGTTGGAAGATGAGCATTTATGCCGCTGCTTCTTATACGATAATAAGGAAGGAGGCGGTAAAAATGGCGAAACAGCCCTTACTGGAAGTCAAAGGCCTTAAAAAGTTTTTTCCTATAAAAGGTGGAATTCTTGCAAAACAGGTTGGGGAAGTAAAAGCAGTAAACGACGTTTCTTTCGATGTGTACGAAGGTGAAGTTCTGGGAATTGTTGGAGAATCCGGCTGTGGAAAATCCACTACAGGTAAAGCGCTGCTCCGGTTAATAGAACCAACGGCGGGCGAAGTGATTTTTGATGGTAAAGATGTCACTAAGATGAGTACAGAGGAAATGCGCGTAATGCGGAGGCATATGCAGATTATTTTTCAGGATCCCTATGCTTCCCTGAATCCTCGTCATAAAATTGAAAAAATTCTTGGAGAACCGCTTTTGGTTCACGGGGTAGGGACGAAAGAAGAACGCAGAAAAAAGGTGGAAGAGATTCTGGAAATAGTAGGACTTCCAGGAGAGCATGCTTCACGCTACCCTCATCAATTCAGCGGTGGCCAGCGACAGCGGATTGGCATCGCAAGAGCATTGATTGTAAGGCCCCGGCTTATTGTTTGTGATGAGCCGGTATCGGCGCTCGATGTATCAATACAAGCGCAGATTTTGAATTTGATGGAAGACCTGCAGGAACAGTTTGGACTCACTTATATATTTATTGCGCATGATTTGAGCGTTGTAAAACACATAAGCCATCGTATTGGGGTGATGTACCTCGGTAAAATGGTAGAGCTTACTACTAATGAGAATCTTTATAAGGAACCGCTTCACCCTTATACCCAGTCACTCATGTCAGCCGTACCGGAACCGGATCCGGATAAAAAGAAAGAGCGTACTATCTTAAAAGGAGACGTTCCGAGTCCGTCTAATCCTCCATCCGGCTGTCCGTTTCATACAAGATGTCCGGCAGTTATGGATATGTGTAAAACCGTAGTGCCCGAATTCCGGGAAATTAAAGTTAACCACTTTGCTGCATGCCACCTGTATGACGAAGAGTCAACGCAGGAGCAGACAGCAGATTATCATTTGCAGCAAAATTAACAATATTAAAAGGGGGAAATGCAATGAAGAAGTCTTTAGTTTTATCACTGGCGGTTGTAGGTTCACTAATGTTTACAGCCTGCGCAGCTGATAATAGTGAAGGAGATCCTGCTGATACAGAAGCGAATAACAACGCTGCAGGAGAAGGCAATGAAGAAAGTGCAGACGATGCGGAAGGTGATGGAGATGAAGAAGCTGCAGCACCCGCTGGAGATCAAACGCTCATCTTCGCACGTGGAGGAGACTCTGTCAGCCTTGACTACGCAAGTGTAACGGATGGGGAGTCTTCCCGTGTAACGGAGCAGATGTTCGAAAGTCTACTTTCTTTTGAAGAGGATTCTTTTGAAATCGGTCCGGGGCTTGCAGAGGATTGGGAAATGCATGATGATGGACTACGCTACGTCTTCACATTGCGCGAAGGGGTAACTTTCCATGATGGGACAGAATTTAATGCGGAAGCAGTAAAAACCAATTTTGAACGATGGGCTGATCCCGATCACGAGTTTCACTTTGGGGATGAAGGATATGCATATGCAGTTTACGGCACACAATTTGGCGGATTTGTAGGAGACGAAGGGCACGTAATTGATGAAATCAATGTGCTTGGTGACTATGAAGTTGAATTTGTATTGAATAATCAGCTTGGGTCTTTTCTTCAGAACATGGGGATGAGTTATTTCTCTATGACTTCTCCGGCAGCGCTTGAAGAATACGGTCCGGAAATTAATGAAAACCCAGTCGGCACAGGTCCTTTCCAATTTGTCAGCTGGTCACGTGATGACTCCATTGTGCTGGAAAAGTATGAAGATTACTGGCAGGAAGATCTTCCAAAACTTGACCAGGTAATTTTCCAGGTAATTCCTGACAACTCCGCTCGTCTAACTGCACTTCGTTCAGGAGAAATCGATATTATGGATGGGCTGAACCCTGACGATCTGGAAGCATTGGAAGGCGAAGAAGGAATTACTACTTTCGAACGTACTACTAACAATATCGGTTACCTTGGTTTCAATGGTGATAAAGAACCGTTTGATGATCCAGAGCTTCGCCGCGCATTGAATCATGCCATTGATAAAGAAACACTGATTGAGCTGCTTTATGCAGGCAATGCAGAGCCCGCGAAGAACCTTATTCCACCGGACTACCTCGGCTACAATGACGAGATCGAGCCTTACGAATACGATCCTGAGTTAGCGCAGCAGATGCTGGAGGATGCTGGGTATGAAGGGCTGGAGTTTGATTTATGGACAATGCCGGTAGCACGGCCTTATATGCCGGATCCAGAGCGTGCAGCTGAAGTAATGCAGGCAAACTTCGAAGATATCGGTGTAACAGCTAATATCGTCAGCATGGAGTGGGCTACTTATCTGGAACAGACAGAAGCTGGTGAACATGATGTTTACATGCTTGGATGGTCTGGAACAAACGGTGATCCGGATTATTTCTTCGGTAACCTGCTGCACTCAGATGCAATACCAGGCGGTAACCGTGATTTCTATCGTAATGATGAAGTAGATGAGCTGCTTGATCAGGCAAAAGTTAGTATCGACGAAGACGAAAGAACTGAGTTGTACATGGAAGCACAGGAGATTATTCATGAAGACGCTCCTATGATCCCGCTGGTACACTCTATTCCAGTTCTTGCAGGAAGTGACCGCGTACAGAACTATGTACCGCACCCATCTACAAGTGAACCTTTAACTGAAGTTGAATTAAGCGAGTAAAATCAATATTAAGAGGGGGCAGCTAAAGAGAATCGCTCTTACTGCCCCCTTTTTTACTAATGGACATATTTCTGCAACTACTATTACATATGCTGAAACACAGCGGGGGGTGCGTTTATTGTTCGCTTATACAATACGCCGTTTATTAATGCTGATACCCGTACTAATCGGAATGTCATTAATAACATTTTCTATTATCCATTTAATTCCCGGGAATCCTGCTCTTACTATCCTGGGCCAGCAGGCAACACCAGCTGCAGTCGCTCAGCTGGAAGAACAGCTTGGGTTAAATGAACCTTACTTCGTGCAGTACACGGATTATATGCTTGGGCTTCTGCAGGGAGATCTTGGCCAGTCACTTAGAACAAATACAGCAATTTCAGGAGATATCTGGCCGTTTTTAGCAGCGACGATTGAGCTGACAATATTTGCAATGGTGTTTGCTGTAATTGTGGGGGTCAATGCAGGAATCATCAGCGCCTGGAAACAAAACTCTTTATTTGATTATACAGCAATGATTATTGCCCTTATTGGTGTTTCTATGCCGATTTTCTGGCTTGGACTGATGCAGCAGTGGGTATTTGCCCAGGAACTTGGCTGGCTGCCGGCGTTCGGCAGAGCGAATCCAAGAGATCCTGTAGAAACAGTGACACACTTTTACCTTATTGATACTTTGCTTTCCGGAAGACTGGATCAATTTTCTATTGCATTTCAGCATCTGATCCTGCCGGGTATTGCACTGGGAACAATTCCGATGGCGATTATAGCCAGAATGACAAGATCGAGTATGCTTGAAGTACTGCGCTCAGATTATATCCGCACTGTACAGGCAAAGGGAATTCATCAATTATCGATTGTATACCGCCACGGCTTTAAAAATGCAGTAATTCCTGTACTTACAGTAGTAGGTCTGCAGACTGGAACACTTTTAGGCGGAGCAATTCTCACAGAAACTATTTTCAGCTGGCCGGGCATAGGAAGATATGTCTTTGATGCGATTGGAAACAGAGATTATCCGGTTATTCAGTCCGGTATATTAATTATAGCTACTATGTTCGTGTTTATTAATTTGATAGTGGATCTCTTATACAGCTTTATAGATCCTCGAATTAAATACTAAGGGGGAGCGGTATATATGGAGACAGTCAAACCAACAAACAAAACACCAATTCCAGGACCGGAAGAACAAGAGCCGCAGACTTCCATGCCGGCTCCGGCCTCCCCCTGGAAAGAAGCTTTTCGGGAATTAAAGAAAAACAAACTTGCAATTGTAGGAATGTTTATCATCAGCTTCTTTATTTTAATTGCAATTTTCGCTCCGTTTCTGACAAGTTATGCGCCATCTACGTTGAATGCGGGGCCCAGGCTTACCTCTCCCAATTTAAATAACTGGTTTGGGACCGATGATTTGGGCAGGGATATTTTTACTAGGATTGTTTACGGAGCAAGAATCTCTTTACTGGTAGGATTTTTTGCAGTAACAGGAGCTTTAATTTTCGGTTCTATGCTGGGGATTATTGCGGGATATTATGGCAGATGGGTTGATATGTTAATTTCAAGATTTTTCGATATTATGCTCGCTTTCCCGAGTATACTTCTTGCCATTGCGATTGTAGCAATTCTCGGTCCATCTTTGCAGAATGCTCTTATAGCGATTGCAATTATTAACATCCCGATCTTCGGGCGGCTCGTACGCTCAAAAGTAATTTCCATCAGGGAAGAAGAATATATCCTCGCTGCAAAAGCACAGGGAATGAAAAGCGGAAGAATTTTAATTCATCATGTATTGCCGAACAGCACTGCGCCGATTATCGTGCAGGCAACGCTGGGGTTTGGTACAGCTATCCTGGAAGCAGCCGCACTTGGATTTCTAGGGCTGGGGGCACAGCCTCCTACTCCGGAATGGGGTGCAATGCTCTCTGATGCAAGGCAGTATATCCAGAGTGCTCCCTGGACAGTTCTTTTCCCGGGGATATCTATTATGCTCGTTGTACTCGGATTTAATATGATCGGGGACGGCTTAAGAGATGCGCTTGATCCGAAAATGAAAAATTAATTTTTACAGATGGTGCTTTTATCCGCTATACTGAAAAGTGTAGAGGAAAGGGGCGATATGATTATGCCGGGTACAAACAGGGCAGATATCAAGCCAGGTACGAATGTTAAAGTAGTGCAGAAGCAGGATCAGCGCACTGGAAAATTAACAGAAGGAACTGTGCAGACGCTGCTGACGAAATCTGCTAATCATCCGCATGGAATAAAAGTAAAGCTTACCAGTGGTGTCGTCGGACGCGTAAAAGAAATTTTGTCATAGAAGAAATTCTTCTATGGCTTTTTCTTTTACACTTATAGAAATACTTAAATATCTTCATCCTGAATGTTTTCTTCTGCAGCGGGTATAGGAACCATATAAATAGGGAGGAGGCAAAAAATGACAACTGAGATTTGGAATACACTTTTGTCGATTGGTGGAGAAGGGATCCTCATTGAAGTAAAAGGACAGGATGCAGAAAAGCAGTGGAAATTTCGCAGGGTAGTGACAGATTTGGAAACAGGAGATCGCAGTTTTTCCAATGCAGAAACGGATGCGCTGGCACTTATAGAAAGTTATGCCTGGCTTTCTCTCTATCCGATGTACATTGATGAAGCGTTAGTAAACCAAGTGAAAAGAAAAATACTTACACATTCTTATCGGAATGATTCAGCTTTTTCCGCATGGACTGAAAAATGCTTTCCTGAGAGAGATAAAAATCAGGTGAAGCTTGCCAACTGGCTGCTTACATCGAAGAGTACGATAGTTTTAACTGGTGCAGGTATGAGCACAGAATCCAATCTGCCGGATTTCCGTTCAAAAGAAGGATGGTGGCGCAGTATTGATCCTATTACAGTTGCAGCACCTGAAGCTCTAGATAATAACTATGAACTTTTTACCGATTTTTACACTGCCAGACTGGAAGCACTGGAGGGAACAGCTCCTCATGAAGGTCATCAGGTTATTGCTGATTGGGAAGAGAGAGGTTTTGTCGATGCAGTAGCTACACAGAATGTGGATGGTCTTCACACGGCGGCAGGCAGCAAAAATGTCTACGAGCTCCACGGTTCCCTTAAAAATATTTATTGTCATAACTGTGGTGCAAAAGCGGCTCCATCCGATTTTAAAGCTAAAAGAAAGTGCGGTGTCTGCGGAGGGAAGCTGCGTCCCGGTGTGATATTGTTTGGGGAAATGCTGCCGCAGGAAGCCTGGAATACCGCATTATCACGCATTAAATCAGCTTCACTGATTATTGTTATTGGAACAAGCCTGGAAGTATATCCAGCAAATCAGCTGCCTCTGCTAGCCAGCGGGAGGACTGTGTATCTGAATGCGGAAGTTTCCAGCAGCGGACAAGACTTTGATCTGGTGTTAGAAGGAAAGGCAAAAACAATTATAACTGAAGTGCAGAGAATTATGCATGAAGCAGAGGGATTAGTATAAGTCCTCATGAAAGATGTTCCCTAAAAGCTTTCTGCTTAAATTATAAAGGCGGGAAATAAAGATTCATACAGTTATGTAAATAGAGTAGTACAGCATATTGAAAAATGGTTTATGTTCAATATTTCACAAACATGTCATTAATTACTTTTATAAGTTATATACAACAGTTATATATTTTTTTATAATACAGATATAAGATCTTCTAATTAATTCGTTACAATACACTTACTTGTGAAAATGTGAGCAATAAACTTATTATTAAAGGAGCTATCTCTCATGCTATTCCTTACCGCTTTCAGTGCCATTGCTGCTCCCTTTATATTTTTAGTTCTGCTTCGAATGCCTGCCAAAAAAGGCATGCTTTACAGTGCGATGATTTTTATACTTTTAGCATTTTTTGTGTGGAATATGGATACTTTGACACTCTCCGCTTCAATTATGGAAGGGTTTCATCAGGCAGTTACCATTTTATTTATTCTGCTTGGAGCTATTGTTCTTTTGAACACGCTAAGGCAGACGGGCGCAGTCGATAGAATAAATCAGGGATTTCGAAATATTTCTCCGGATATGCGGGTACAGGTAGTAATCGTAGCTTTTCTTTTTGGAAGCTTAATAGAGGGTGCTGCTGGTTTCGGCACGCCTGCAGCGGTCACAGGCCCTTTGATGGTAGCTCTTGGATTTACACCGCTTGCGGCAGCGACACTGGCCTTAATAGCTGACAGTACCGCTGTGTCTTTTGGTGCAGTAGGGACACCTGTGATCATTGGTCTGGGAGGGGTGGAGGGAGCTGGGCCCCGGATGTTTCAGGAAGTAGCAGTAAATATCACGTTCATGGATATGTTTGTCGGCACTTTCGTTCCTTTTTTATTAATTATCGTGCTCAGCTTAAGTTTTGGAAAAAAATCAAGCAGAAAAGGTCTGCTCTCATTATTTCCATGGGCTTTTTTCGTAGGGCTGACTTACAGTATCTCTGCTTTTATTTATGCGAACCTATTCGGGCCTGAATTTGTTGCTATTCTGGCATCACTTACCGCCCTGGCAGCTGCAACACTGACTGCGAAGAAAAACATTCTTCTTCCAAAAGAGCCGTGGCAGGAAGCAAGAGCAGAAGGCTTTGAAGCAAAGGAAGAGAGTTCGGAAATGTCTCTTATGGCTGCCTGGAGTCCGTATTTCATTGTTATAGTTCTGCTGCTTTTAACAAGAATCATTGAGCCTGTGCAAAATTTTACGCAGAATGCGATTGATTTAAGCTGGAATAACATTTTCGGAATAGCAGATATATCATCTGGATGGCAGGTATTGTATTCTCCTGGAGCTGTATTATTACTGGCAGCGTTTTTGTCGATTTTTACGCAAAGAAAAAAAATCCGGGATTTCGGTTTTGCTGTAAAGGAAGCAAAAGGCACAGTAGTAGGAGCAGCACTTGCCCTTTTCCCAACGCTTGCTTTAGTAAATGTGTTTATAAATTCAGGAATTAATGCTGCCGATCTTATGTCAATGCCGGAGTATATTGCTTTAGTTTTAACAAATATTCTTGGAGATGTCTGGCATTTTACCGCTCCTTTTCTGGGGCTGCTTGGGTCATTTGTGACCGGGAGTTCCATGGTGTCTGCGTTAACGTTCGCACCGATTCAAGTTAATGTTGCTGCGAGTACCGGACTTGATACTAATTTGGTTCTTGCACAGCAGGTGGCTGGCTCAGCAGCAGGTAATATGATATGTGTCCATAACGTAGTGGCAGCAGCTGCAGTAGTGGGACTCGTAGGAAAGGAAGGAGATATTATTCGGAAAACAGTAATTCCTGCACTGGTCTATGCAATGTTTATAGGAATTGCAGGGGCAGCAGCTGCGATGTTTATGTAACATCAGAGAGAAACTAAATAATAGTTAATAGATGAAGACCTGGGAGCTTTCGTTTCCAGGTCTTAAGAATGTTTATAAAGCAGGAAATTTATATATTTATTATAGGATTCTCCTTCGCTTTCCGGCGAAAGCTTGCAGGAAGAAGCTCTCCAGCTTCCTTATAACAATATCAGACTTAAGCAGAGACCTTTATGCGTAAAAAGCTGCACTATGAAAGATGAAAATAAACTCTGCTATGTAACGACAGCAAGGATACCAAAAAGATGAGCGCCGTTGGAGAATCCAAGTGACCTTCTGGAAGGTCACGAAGCACGAGCGGAATCGATCCTGGTTCTTCAAGACAGCATGGCGGTCTCTGCCCTGCTGTCTGTGGATCGATGGAAGCCGTGCCCTGAGAGAGAAATTAGTCGAGAACAAGCCCTTGGGTAAGACTCTCCGAAAGTGAAGCAGCATGATTACTTCTTTTTAGCGGAACTTTTATTTTCAAGGCAGCCTTTTAAAAAGGAAATTTTCATTTCAGGGCAGCTTAGTTATAAGGGAATTTATCTTTACTTGTTTAACCTGAGGATAAACCTGACAAAAGAAAGAAATTTACTAAATTATAAAATAACACTGCAGAATTGAATTCACATGGATTATGATAAAAGTATCAATAGTAACCCGAAACCCTGGAGGCATTCTATGATTAGAACCTTGGAAAAACATCAATACTGGATTTGGCTGCTGATACTTTTTCTCCTGTGGGGGAGGCTGCTGCTTTCGGCTGAAGCATCGCTTTTAGAGATGCCCTGGAGAATCATCGGAGCTTCATTGTTTTATACTGTATTTTTTCTGGTGCCTGTATGTAAAGGGAAAGATAATCTGCTTTTAATTTTATTTCTTACAAAAATCCTTTTGCTCACTTTTACCCTGTGGGAAGGTGAAGCTTTTACTCCTGATCATTCAGTCCTGCTGCTTTATATTATTACAGCAGGTGCAGCAACTTTTTACTTAAAGGAGCTTCATACTCTTGCGGTAGGTTTTCTGGCTGGTTTCTGTGGATATTTTGTTGTGCCGGATATGGACGTTTTGTTATTTGTAATTTACGTGTCAGTGACGGCAATGGCACTCTTTCTTTATCAAAGAACCAGCAAAAAAGAGGAAGAACTGCGGCACCGGGGTGAAGCGCTTTTTTCAGAATATCGAAAAATGAAAAGGGATCTTGTGTCAGGAGAAAAAGCAGTCAGACAGCAAGAGCGTACGCAGATTGCCAGGGAAATCCATGATGCAGTTGGACATAAATTAACAGCGCTGCTTATGCAGCTGGAAGTCTTCCGGATGAAGTCATCTCCGGAGGTAAATCAGGATGTGGAAACATTAAAGCAGCTAGCCCGGGAAAGCCTTGAAGAAACCAGGAATGCAGTGAAAACATTAAAACAGGAAGAAAGCGGTGGTCTGCCTGCTGTAATCCAGCTGATCAGAAAATTGGAAGCGGAAAGCTTAATTAGAATTCAGTTCACAGTTAGACACGGGGCGCTTACTGCTGCATTAAGCAATGCGCAGGCGATTGCTGTATACCGTGCTGTTCAGGAAGCATTAACAAATGCAATGAAGCATGGATCGGAAAGAGAAGTAAAAATAACACTGGAAGCCCCGGGGAAAGCTGTATTTCGGTTTGAGGTGGAAAACCCTGTGCAAGGAAAAGCTTCCCTGCACAAAGGGTTTGGCTTAAAATCGATGCAGGAGAGAATGGAAGCTGCAGGTGGAAAACTGGAAATTACTCCTTATCCGGATAAATACATTATTCGTGGATCTTTTACTTTAATGACCAAGGAGGAAAGCATATGATTCGCATTTTACTTGCAGAGGATCAGGGAATGGTGAGGCAGGGATTGAAAATGATGATTGAATCTGACCCTGAATTAAAAGTTACGGCAGAAGCATCAAATGGACTGGAAGCTCTAGAAGCATGCAGAGGACCGCTTGCGTTCGATATTGCTATCCTTGATATCCGCATGCCTGAAATGAATGGACTGGAAGCTGCCAGGAACATCCACCAGCACTGGCCGGAAATTAATATACTGATGCTTACCACATTTAATGATGATCAATATGCGTTAGAAGCACTTAAAGGTGGTGCCAGGGGATATATGCTGAAAGATGCAGATGCCGCAGAATTAATCCGGGCTATCCGGACATGCCATGATGGCGGTCTGCTGCTGGAAAGCCATGTAGCCGCAAAAGTACTGCCGGTACTTATGGAAACCCAGATGGAGAAAGCACCAGTACCAATTGATCCGGTGCTCACGGCAAGAGAAATAGCTATTATCCGGGCAGTGGGAGAAGGAAGAAATAATAAAGAAATAGCGGAGACATTATTTTTATCAGTTGGTACAGTAAAGAACCATATAAGTATCATTCTGGATAAGCTGGAACTGCGTGACCGTACACAACTGGCGATTTATGCAATACGGAGTCAGCTCGTGTAAAAAGTGACTGAAGTCACTGAATTTAAATACTTCTGATGACGAGAGACAGTGGGTGCGCTGTCTCTTTTTCTATATACTAGGAAGTAATTAGAACAGAGGGGGAAATAAAATGCTGGAGACGGAAGAACTATCAAAAGCTTTTAAAGGAAAAACAGTGGTGGAGGGAGTCAGTCTTTATTTGGAAAAGGGAGAATCAGTGGGACTTCTTGGACCAAACGGCGCAGGGAAGTCCACGACAATTTCCATGATCTCCTCCCTGATGAAACCTACTTCCGGGGAAGTTCTTCTGCACGGAGAAAACGTGATAAAAAATCCTGGGAAAATCAGGAAAGTCCTCGGCGTCGTCCCACAGGATATTGCTCTGTATCAGGAACTTACAGCCTATGAAAACTTGAAGTTCTTCGGCAGAATTTACGGATTAAAAGGACAAATGCTGACTGAAAAAATTAAAGAGGTTTTTTCTCTTGTAGGTCTCACTGATCGGCAGGGAGATATATTAAATACTTTTTCGGGAGGGATGAAGCGCAGAGTTAATATTGCGGCAGCTCTTTTACATGATCCGGAAATTCTAATTATGGACGAACCTACGGTCGGTATCGATCCACAGTCAAGAAGTTATATTTTAGACATGATCAGAGAATTAAACCTGCAAAAAGGGATTACCGTTCTGTATACGAGTCATTATATGGAGGAAGTTGAGCGTCTGTGTGACAGGGTTTATATTATGGACCACGGAAAAATCATTTCTTCAGGTACAAAAGAGGAGTTAAAAAGTATACTGTCCGGCGAGGAAACAATTTTAATGGAACTGGACCGTGCTTATCCGGAGATGGAAAAGGAGTTTCAGCAGCTGGACAGTATCAGACAGGTAATCGAAACCGAGAAAGGCTTGAAACTTATATCTGTAAAAGGAAGCAGGCTCTTAAGCAGTTTGTTTCAAATTGCTGACAGGCATGAGGCACAGGTAACGAACGTAAATATTCAAGAACCTTCTCTGGAAGACGTGTTTCTGCATTTAACAGGCCGGAAACTGCGCGATTAGAAAGGGGGACCACATGAGGTTATTTATATGGAAAGATCTGATAGTGATTTTGAGAGACAGGTCAGAAATAATGGTACTCCTTTTAATGCCTTTTATTTTAATTGGAATATTAGGCTTTGCACTGGGAGGAATATTAGGAGGGGATTCCTCTGAAATAGACGTCCAGGTAGCTTTGGTGGCAGAAGATAATACCGAGGAAGGCACAGCGCAGTTTCTGCAGGAGCTGGAAGAAATTGAGCTTCCGGATGAACTCCACGAAGAAATTGCAGAGACAGCGCGGACACTAAATCCCGCTAAACTGCTTAAGGAGTTTCTGGAAAATGAAGATTTGAAGGAAATTGTCACTGTTGAAGAAATGAAAGCTTCAGAAGCATCACGAATGCTGGAAGCAGGAGAACTGGATGCAGTATTGACGCTTCCGGAAGGTTTTACTTATACCAGTCTGCAGGCGATGATTTGGAATGAAGAAATTTCTGCAGACGTTATTGTAACGCTTAGCGAAAATGGCTCTTTATATGCAAATATATTTGCGGATCTTATAGAAGGGTTCGTGGAGGTGCTGAACCTGGAAAGTGCAATTGCTTCAGCTGCAGGCCCTGAAGCTGCCAGGGAGGGGGAACCTGCAGAAACCGGCGGGGTTATTCCGATTGCGCAGAACGAACCCGTGAACTCCATGCAGTATTATTCTATTGGGATGGCGGTTATGTTTGTTCTCTATGTAGCTGGGACAATTGCAAGTAAAGCATACGTAGAGAAACATGAACAAGTATATAACCGGATTATTTTATCAGGGACGCACCCTGCAAAGTATTTATCCGGAAAATGGATGACAGGTACATTGTTCTCGTTTTTACAAATGGGGATATTATTTACTCTTTCTGCTTTTATTTTCAGGACATTTTCATTGGATTCTATAAATTTTTGGACCGGAATGGTTTTCATCACTTTTGTATTAGCATTGTGTATAGGAAGTTTGACGAGTCTGTTAACGTCTATCAGTATCCGCTTTGAAAGCGATGCAGTTTCAAGTATATTCAGCGGAGGGGTAGTGACATTATTTGCTTTTGCAGGAGGAAGTTTCTTTCCTCTGGCAGGGATGCCGCAGGTAATTGTAGAAGCGGGAAACTGGACACCGAATGGCATCGCTATGACTGCCTACCTGCTTTGGCTTCAGGGATTTGAATGGACGGTGCTGCTTCCTTCCTTAAATAGATTACTGCTCCTCAGTGCAGTACTGCTTGCAGCAAGTGTAATTATATTTCCGCGAAGGAGGTCTGTAACCTCATGAAGTCTATTTTTATTCTGCAGCTGCAGCGATTTAGAAGAAAGCCATTACTTGTAGTATCATTTTTCGTTTTAACTTTATTTTTTGTGTTTTTTCTGGGTGGAAACGACACAGGAGATAAAATAACAATACAGTCTTATGCAGGTGATAATACAACACAGGAGCAGGCAGACTACTGGATACAACTGCTGAATGCATCCGAATCCTTTGAATTTGTATTAGTGGAGGAAGAAGAAGCAAGAAATTCTATTGTACAGGGCGACAGGAACATGGCGCTTGAAATAAGAGACGATGATTACAGAATGCTGGTGGCGGTTGATGAGCAAAGTTATCAAATTGCAGCCAATTATATACAGCAGGTATTTACCGAGGAGCTCCGTCTGGCAGCGGCAGAAGCTGCTGTGGAGGAGGAAAATATCAGAGCCGCGATAGCAGAGGAAAGGATTAGTCCGGTATTGGCACTCAATATGGAGACGATCAACGGAGAAAGCAGCGGTTTCGTATATGATGAAAATTTACAGGCGCTGTTTGGAATGACATTGTTCTTCTCTATATATACAATTATTTTCAGCTTATCAAATGTCGCTGAAGAAAAAAGAGACGGGACGTGGAACCGGCTGATTGTATCTCCGCTTCAAAAATGGCAGGTGTATGCAGGACATGTTGCGTACTGCTTTTTGGTAGGTTATTTGCAGATAATTCTTATATTCATATTTTTTAAATATATGTTGGGTTTTCAAATAGAAGCTCACTTTGGAATTTTGATGATTATTGTCGCTTGCTTCACATTTACAATTGTCTCTGTAGGGATGCTTTTAATCGGGTTAGTTACTTCTCCACAGCAGCTGCAGGCGGTAATTCCAATAACTGCAACCGCCATGGCAATGCTTGGAGGTGCTTTCTGGCCGGTAGAAATTGTTACAAATGAAGTGATAGTAATGCTGTCCAAAGTAATGCCGATGTATTATGGGATGGAGGCGCTCAAAGGGGCCGCACTCTTAAATCAAAGCTTAGGAGAAATAACAGGTGCCTTATCCATTCTTGTTTTAATGGGAGTAATAACGATGGGCATAGGAATAAATTTAATGGAACGGCGGGCATAAGCAGGTTTAAAGCTGCGGAGTCTGCAAAAGAATTTATTGAAACTTAGAGAGCAGGAAGTAGATTCCTGCTCTCTTATTCGTTTAGGTGTAATGTTTTTATTGAAAGGATTTGCTTTAGAGGGGTCAGTTGATAAACCCTTCAGAGGAAAGCAGGGCGAGCATAGCTTTATAGGATTCTCGTAAATATGCATGCTGCCAGTCAGTGGATGCAGGATAAAAAAGATGAAAAAATCTGTTTTTTGCTTCTTCAGTTAAGTTCTCATTCCAATAAAAATAGTTTTCCAGAATCATGGTGCTGCTTACAAATTTGTATCCTGAGAGGTCTTCTTTTACTGTACCCATTTCAAATACCGAGGAAGTAATCTTTTTTTCAGGATAAGTATTCTGCAGAAATTCCTGCAGTCTTGCGGTGGAGGCCCCAAGTGACAATAAAGCCTCAGCTTTTGAAACAAGGGGAAAGTGAATGTCGGCGCGAAGCTGATCTTCGGTTCGAGGGTCATTTTCAGAAAAAATCATTGTCAGCTTATTTTTGGGACCTCCTCCTGTATGAAGGTCAATATGAAGTATCTCTTCGTAATTTTGAGCCCATTCAGAAAAAGCTATTGCTAGTTGCTGCGCTTTTTTATTTAATGTGATACCGCCGTAATATAAGCCATGTGCGTGCCGGTGTTGTCCTTCAGGAAAATTTTTTAATTTTTTCAATTCGCTTTCAGAATAATCTAAAGTTAATTTCTTTTCTATCTTTGCAGAATTAACGTTTTCTAATTTATCCAGAAGAAATAATTCATTATTTTTACTATAAATCTCTGGGCAGTGTCCGGTGATTTCCGCCCAGATCCGATGGAAGTTCCGGTTCAAATCAATATTACCTTTCGTCACTCTTCGAAAGTGTTTCATGCCCCAAGGATTTACTGCATGAATTAAACGAATACCGGTAGTGGAAGGATTAAGATAATTCATAATTTCATCAAGAAACAAGTTTAATCCAGCGCTCCCTGCATATCCTTCTATTCCATGTAACCCGGTGGTGATGATAAGAAGCTTTTCAGTACTTTTTAAGCTGTCTGCAAGCAGGATATCAGTAGAATTATCTTCATTTTGATTTCCAGAGAACCATTGTTGATGAGAAGCTTTCGGCCACTTTTTTTTCATATCGAATAGCCTCGTCTGAAAATGGTTTCTTGAAGTTTCATAATCAGTGAAAAAATATGACGCTGCTTCCATGCGCACCACCTCTTTCAACACATGCTGTCTGGATCAATCTAAATCTCTTAAGTCTTTTTTTCATCTACGAAAGTAATACCTTAGAATATCTTTCCGGAAACATGCATTTTATTTGCTGCTGTATATCCAGTCCATGATTATGATAAAGTGTGAGAAGGAAAGGAGAAGATATTGATGCAGGGAATTCTGAAGCGCATGCACGTCTTTTTCTTGATGAATTAACAGGACATGGAATACAAGCACCTTCCCTGGTAGCTATTACTCACTGGCATTGGGATCACGTATTTGGAATGTCTGCCCTGACGAGAATTCCAACCATTGCCACTGAAGATACAAAAGCAGGTATTGAAGCTCTTAAACCCTTCTCCTGGGACGATGATTCTCTGGACAACCGGGTGGAAAAAGGGATAGAAATAGAGTTCTGCGCAGACGCAATAAAAAAAGAATTTCCGATAAAAAGAAATATCCGCATTGTTTTACCTACCATCACCTTTAGTAATGAACTGACTTTGGATTTAGGCGGAGTTACGTGTGTATTAACACAGGTGGGGGGCAATCATTCCCCTGATGGACTGGTAGTGTATGTAAAAGAAGAAAAAACTTTGTTTCTTGCCGATGTGCTTGCGCCGGATTTATATGCTTCGGAATGGAAGTTCACGCCCGAAGAAACGATTAAAATGCTGGACCGTATAGAAGATTATAAAGCAGAAACATATATTGTTTCCCATTGGAAACCTATTACGAGAAATGAATATCTGCAGGAAACAGATTTTTTAAGAAGAACGGCAGAAGCCATGCTGGAATTTCAAGGGGAGGAAACAGCTGTCCGCCGTGCGCTCGAAGAAAACAACGGCAGTTTGTCTGAGGAAGAAAGCAGGACGCTCCAGTATTTTATTAATGGATGGAAGAAAGAATAACAACGGCAGCTGCTTTAAATTTTAAAATTACAATGGAAAGATCTTAAATATTATTATCAGGAGGAAACAAAAATGACTTCTGGCTCGTTTGAAGGAAAGGGAGCACCGCCCGGAAGAAATACAAAATCTCTTGTCTCATTTATTCTGGGAATTACTGCGCTGCTCACTGCTCTTTTAATTGGAATATACAGCCTGGTAATTGCTGTTCCTGGCCTTATTGTAGGAATACTTGCTTTAAAGGAAATTAACGAAAATCCTCAGCCCGGAAAAGGCCTTGCCTGGGGCGGAATAATCTGTAGCATTGCAACGGCAGCGATCCAGGTATTATTGCTGTTATTTATCTTTTTTGTTATCGCTTAATAAACCGGTTGAAGTTATTTGTTAAAGATGATCCCCCATATTTACCCTGCTTTTTTTTAAGAAAAAGATAGCGGGGTAAATATGTTTCCTGCTATACTTTAAAAGCTGTGCTTTGTATAAGCACCAATTTTATACATAAATTCAAAACGCATTTTATTTCTTTCAGAAAGCTCAATCTCCAAAAATCTGCTATTCAAATATTTCCCCTCTGCAATTACATCTTTCCTACGTTCGTTATAAAATGCTACAAATTCTATAGTTTAATCTTGCAATATCTCGGGAAGACACGTAATATAATCAACATATAGTTTCTGTCTGTTAAGAAACAACTAAATATAGTATGCATGGAATAATTGGTGCCGCAGAGCGGCTGAAAAGGGAATTCGGTAAAAGCCGAAGCTGTCCCCGCAACTGTAAGTGCTGACGAAGGAGTTGGATCCACTGTATCAGAGTAGCTTAACGGCACTGATATGGGAAGGGAAACTGCTGAGAAAGAAGCATGAGCCAGGAGACCTGCCATTATTCTATCAAGTTTCTATTCTTCGGGGAATGAGGATAAGAGGCGGCTGCGGGTTGAAGGGGATGTTCCCTGTAATTCTGTGCTGTGCTCTTATCACGAAAACTCTTCCGGAGAAAAGGAAGAGTTTTTTTATTGTTAACTTATGAAAAATATTTTAACGGTAAAAACAATTAGAATCAGGAGGGATTTACTCATGAAAACAGCATCTGCTTCGGCGCTTTTAACAACAGTAGAAGAACTTGAAAATACGTACAAGCTGGATTTCAGCCCAATTAAAGATAAACTTGCAGAAGAAGACATGAGTCTGGAAGCTTCGACACAGTTTGCACTGCATGATGCACTGAATAAAATAGCGATGGATCAGCCGGATTATACATATGCGGCAGCAAGACTGTACCTTGCAGAGCTATATCGGAATGCGGCAGAGAACCGTAAAGGAGAGCCTTATACGAATGTCTACGGTCTTATCCGCACTCTTACGCAGAAAGGGATTTACAGTGAAACGCTGCTCGAAAAATATTCGAAAGAAGATATTGACCAATTAGAAATGATGCTTGTACCGGAAAGGGATCACCAGTTTACCTTTATCGGATTATTTTTACTTGCAGACAGATATTTAGCGAAAGATCACAGTAAAGCAGTGTATGAACTGCCGCAGGAACGCTGGCTGATCATTGCCATGAGTTTAATGCAGAATGAACCTGTGGAAAAAAGAATTGGATTAATCAAAGAAGCTTACTGGGCGTTATCTAACCTTTATATGACCGTTGCTACGCCAACTCTTGCGAATGCCGGTAAAAGCTATGGACAGCTTTCCTCCTGCTTTATAGATACGGTAGAAGATTCTCTGGACGGAATTTATTTAAATAACTGGGATATTGCCCGCTTAAGTAAAGACGGCGGCGGCATCGGCGTTTATTTTGGAAAGGTGCGGGCACTAGGATCTGATATCAAAGGGTTTAAGGAAAATTCGTCCGGCGTTATTCCCTGGATCCGCCTCTTAAATGATACAGCAGTAAGTGTAGACCAGCTCGGCCAGCGGCAGGGAGCTGTAGCAGTATACCTTGATATTTTCCACAAGGATATGATGAGCGGCTTTCTGGATTTAAAAACAAACAACGGGGATGAGCGCCGTAAAGCTCATGATATTTTCACTGGAGTGAACATTCCTGACCATTTCATGAGAAAAATGGAAGAAAAAGATAATGAAGGAAAAAGTATCGGCGAATGGTCATTATTCTGTCCGCATCAAGTGAAGCAGATCATGGGATGGAAAGACGAAGCAGGGAATGCTCTTGGACTGGAAGATTTCTATGATGAAGCAGACAGAGCTTACTTTACGGAAAAATATGAAGAAGCTGTTGCACACCCGCTTCTTCCACGGAAAACTTACCGGGCGATGGATATCATGAAACGTATTATGGTAGCGCAGCTCGAAACCGGTACGCCTTACATGTTTTACAGGGATGAAGTAAACAGACAGAACCCGAATAAAACAGCGCATGGACGAACTTCTATCTTCTGCAGCAACCTATGTACGGAAATAGCGCAGAATATGTCTCCAACTTCTATTACAAAAGAATATCAGGACGATGAAGGAAATATTGTCATTGTAAGAAAGCCGGGAGACTTTGTTGTCTGCAACCTTTCTTCCATGCACCTGGCCAACGTATTAGAGGATGATGTGGTAGAGAGAGTCGCAGATATCCAGGTAAGGATGCTCGACAACGTTATTGATTTAAATACGCTTTCTGTAGGACAGGCAGAAGCAACGAACAAAAATTACCGTGCTGTCGGGCTCGGGACATTCGGCTGGCATCATGTGCTGGCAAAGCAGGGAATTTACTGGGAGTCGGAAGAAGCGGTGACGTTAGCTGACGAGGTGTATGAGCGGATTGCCTTTGCTGCAATTCAAGCTTCTGCAAAGCTGGCGGAAGAAAAAGGTGCTTACCCGAAATTTACAGGTTCTGAATGGGAAAATGGAGAGTATTTTGAAAGAAGAAATTATCAATCTGGAAAGTGGAAAGAATTAAAGGAAAAAATCAGTACCACCGGGATTCGAAATGGCTGGCTGATGGCGGTGGCACCGAACTCTTCTACCGCGAAAATTGCTGGATCAACGGACGGAATTGACCCAATTTATGCACTGGAATATGCAGAAGAGAAAAAGAATTTCAAATTAAAGGTAACGCCTCCTGATTTAACACATGTCACCTATCCTTACTACCAGCGTGTGCGTCATGAACTCGATCAGCGCTGGAGTATCCGCCAGAATGCTGCAAGACAGCGCCATGTAGATCAGGGGATCAGTTTTAATCTGTACGTGCGTCACGATATTCATGCAAAAGAGCTGCTGGATCTGCACCTGGAAGCCTGGAGACAGGGGCTGAAAACTACGTATTATATCCGCAGTACTTCTCAGCAGGAAATTGAAGAATGCGAGAGCTGTCATTCATAACAGAGGAGGAATTACAAATATGACTTTAACTAAAATGAAGCTGCTTCAACCGCAGTTTGCAAACAAGTCCACCGGAATAGTAAATGGGGAAGCATCAGGAATCTTAAATTGGAATGACATTGCTTATCCACAGATGTATGACGTGTATCAGGCGCTTCTTTCTAATTTCTGGAAAGCCCAGGAAATTAATATGCAGGATGATATTAAGCAGTGGGACCAGCTTTCTGAAGTGGAAAAGGATGTGTTTCTCCGAATCAACACACAGCTTGCTTCACTCGACAGTCTTCAGACCCCGACGATGGCGCAGGTGATGGACTATGTGACAGATCCAAGCTTCCAGGCAATCTTTGCTGTAATTGCACAGCAGGAAGCCGTGCATAATGAATCCTATTCTTATGTGCTGAGCTCTCTCGTATCAAGTACAGAACAGACAAAAAGATTTAATGAGGCAAAAGATGATCCGTTAGTGAGAAAAAGAAATGCATTAATTCTGGATGCGTATGAAGAGTTCAGAAGAGACCCATCTATTCAGAATCTGTTTAAGCTCTGTGTAAACTCGATTAATTTAGAAGGGATATACTTCTACGCAGGCTTTGCATTTTTCTATCACCTTGCGCGCCAGCAGAAAATGGTGAAAACCAGTACGATGATCAGCTATATTCAGCGGGATGAAATGCAGCATGCTTACTTTGTCTCGCAGTTTATCAGACTGCTGATGGAAGAAAATAAAGAACTGCAGACAGAAGAAAATAAACAGTATATTTATGACACGATTGATAAAGCAGTCCAGCTGGAGAAAGAATGGGCACATTATATATTGAGCGGGATTGAAGGTATCGATTTAAAAGAGTACGACGGCTATGTGGAATATCTGGCAAATAAAAGAATGCGCCAGCTTGGCCTGCAGAATTTATATGAAGGACGGGACAATCCAATGCCTTGGATTCACGTCTTCAGTGATGAAATGATGAATGATACGAAATCGGATTTCTTTGAGCAGAAATCCCGGACTTATTCCAAAGTTACAGAGAAAAACGGATTTGATGAGCTGTGATTGCGCTCGTGTATCATTCTTCGACTGGAAATACATCGACGCTGGCAGACTGGATTGAAGGGGAACTGCAGGAAGAAGCAGTTCCAGTAGTAAAGTATTCACTGGAAAACTTCCCGCTTGAATTAATTCCGGAGCTTGATGGTCTGATTCTGGGCACCTATACGTGGGGCAGCGGGGATCTGCCAAAACAGCTGTACTCCATTACGGAAGCTGTTAAAAAAGACGCATCAAGCACCATGGTGACAGCAGCTTTCGGCACCGGGGACAGCTTTTATCCCCATTTCTGCGGGGCTGTTGACAAGCTGAAAGAATTATTTTATGTGCATACAGATCTGGCTGTAACGCTGAAGGTGGAATTACTGCCGCAGGAAGCTGACAGAGAACGCTGCCGGAAATTTGCAGGATTAGTAAAAAAGAGACTGCATATGCAGTCCCGGCTGCATCCGGCAGGGAATTACTAGAACGAATAAAACATGCTTGCCTTTTTAGCATTTAAAATAAAGGCAGTACCAAAAGATACCTTTAATTAAGCCGGCATCTTGCTGACTTCAATTGAAGGTTTTTTTCTTTTTAAAAAGATGTAAAAAGTACATTATGAATTAATCTTCTCTCTTTAAAGAAAATGGAGTTAGGCGCGGTATCCAGCGGGGCACATTGTTTTTATAAAGGTCATAATCGCTGCTGAACTTTTTTGATAAATAAGGTTCTTCCACCTTAATAAAATAAACATGGTTTATGATCAGGAAAGAAGCAGCATACACAAGCATGAGCCAGGATCCGATAAGCAGGGTTTCTCCAATTAAAATAAAACCGACCCCGCTGATCATCGGATTTCTTGTATAGCGGTAGGGACCGTCAACAACCAATTTATTTGTAGGGTGCCAGGGAGCAAGAGTCCCTTTTCCAGCTGTTTTAAAGCTGTAAATAGACATTCCCAAGAGAAGAAAACCGGCAGTCAGCAGCCCGGAGGCTGCAAAAGCGAGTGCAAGATTGATAGGAAAAGAAAGGCCCCATATAAAATTGGAAGGAGAGAAAAGAATAATGAGCAGAGGGATCAAGATTGTTACATTAAAGGGAAGTACCAGTACTGCAAGTACATGAGCGCCTATGGAATTCGACTGCATTATAAAACTTCCTTTCATTCGTAGTGAATGACTTTATTATAGCTGAAAATTTCTGTGGAATGATGGAATTCATTTGTTTAAACAGCAGTGAAATGTGTAATAGAAAAACAGAAGACGTCAAATTTCGGGAGGATCTTATGCAGTGGTATTTGAAAGTAATACAAAACTATGCAAATTTTCAGGGGAGAGCACGCAGAATGGAATACTGGATGTTCTACCTCGTTAATTTTTTAATTGTCTCTGCACTAGGTATTTTGGAAACGTTTATTGGGCTGCCAACAATAATCTCAGGCATTTATTCATTATTTGTATTAATTCCGTCTATTGCCGTAGCGGTCAGACGAATGCATGATACTGGCAGAAGCGGACTTTGGGTATTGATTTATCTGATACCTATTATAGGGTGGATCATTTTTATTATACTCGCGTTAGCCGATTCTGAAAGATCTGCGAATAAATATGGTCCGAGTCCTAAATATTAAATAGTTTTTTAATAAAACTGTCTCTTTCCATGGAGGCAGTTTTTCATTTTTAATGAGGCAGCACTTGGACAAAAGAAAGTACTTCTTATGAATAGAGTGAATTAGAAATGGGAATGGAAGAAATAGTTTAATAATAAGGAGGATGAAATTATGGTACAGGAATTCAAGGCTTTTGTAACAAATGGAGATGGAAGAGGTGAAGTTGTTACGCGGACGCTGGAGGACTTGCCGGCAGGTGATGTAACAATCAAAGTGCACTATTCCAGCGTAAATTATAAAGATGGAATGGCGCTGAATAGTGATGCGAAAATCGTAAAGGAATATCCAATTGTCCCCGGGATTGATTTAGCTGGCGAAGTAGTGGAATCAACTACAGCCAAATTTAAGGCAGGAGATAAAGTAATTGTTACAAGCTATGACCTTGGAACAGGACAGGATGGAGGCTACAGCCAATATGCAAGAGTGCCGTCAGACTGGGTAGTCCCTCTTCCGGAAGGCTTGACTACGAGAGAAGCAATGATAATCGGAACTGCAGGATTCACCGCAGCTTTGTCGATTCATAAGCTGGAGGATCACGGATTGCAGCGAAGTGATGAGCCTATACTTGTTACAGGCGCCTCCGGCGGGGTAGGCAGTATGGCAGTTGACATGCTTTCCAAAAATGGCTATTCCGTTACAGCAAGCACAGGGAAAAGCGATGAATATGATTTTCTAAGAAAACTTGGTGCTGATGATATCGTGACAAGAGAAGAGGTAACACCGGAAGAACTGCCGTTAATTCAAAGTGAACGATGGGCAGCTGCAGTTGATCCGACCGGAGGGAAACCATTAGCTTCTATACTCAGCGCTACAAAACGCGGCGGAGGAGTAGCAGTCAGCGGACTGACCGCAGGCGTGGAAGTGCCGACAAGCGTGATTCCATTTATCCTGCGGGGTGTGGAGCTGATGGGCATCGATTCAGTTCAGTGCCCGATGGATCTCAGAGAAGCGATCTGGACTCGTGCAGCAAGTGATCTGAAACCAGAACATCTTGATGACATCGCACAGGAAGTATCGCTGGATGGACTGCAGGGAGCACTGAATGATATTCTTAACAGTAAAGTAAAAGGACGGGTTATCTTAAGACTGCATTAATTTTTGAGAATGAATACTTGTTTGAATCATCCTCCTTTCCTCTGATCCTAATTGTCAGATGGGGGAGGACGGTTTTTAATTGTTGCAGCCGAGCAGAGTAAGGAATAATTTGTAAAACCGAAAGAAGGGGTGCTACCTTGTTTTCGCTTTTTCCACATACATAAGGGAATCTGCCTGGATCAGCACTTCTTCAATATCTGCAGTTCCCGGAACAAATGTCTGACTGCCCACACTCCAGCTTAAAGGAAAGGAAACTCCATCAACAATTACAGGATCTGAAAATATTTTATCCAAATCTTCCTGGAGTGAAGCTTCTGAAGAATAAGAATCACTGATAATTACAAACTCATCCCCACCGTAACGATAAGATCTGCTCTGGGTTTTTGCATCAAACTGTCGAAGGCGCACAGCCACTTCCTGCAGTACTTTATCTCCTGCACTATGCCCATACTGATCGTTAATTGATTTAAAGCGATCCATATCTACAAAATAAAGTGTCTGTTGTTCTTTAATTAATTCAAGTCTGCGGAAATATTCTTCTAATGCGAACCGATTTGGCAGTCCTGTAAGAAGATCCTGTTTTGAAATTCGGTCTTTTTCTTCTAATTCCGCAATTGTATGATTTAATGCATTTGTAAATGCTCCTATAATATCTGTTCCCTGATACAAGGCACGGGCAGAATAGTCCCCTATGCGAACCTGGGTCAGCACTTTTTTAAATTTTTCTGTACAGAATCTGATAAATTGTTTACATACAAAATAATTCAGGCAGCCAAGTAAAATACCTGCGACGACTGACATGATGGCAAACGCGGTTATTAAATTTTCAGGAATAGGGATGAGAAGCGGGACAAGCATAGTAAAGGCGACACCTACAATAATTCCAAAACTTAAGTATATGAAAAAGAGGGAAGTTAAGTAACTTTCAGGCAGCTTCATGGCGCCACTCGCTTTCTTTATAATAAATTATTATATTTTAGGTATAAATAACTATGATAGTATAAAAAAACTAATACATAGATACTATTTTACTTGATCTTTCATAAAAAAGAAATCGAATAGATTCTATTTAGAGAATAATTTATTTTTAGTAGTTTGAAAGACCTAAAATATCTCTTTTTATAAGCTTTTCTGTAATATAAGTTATTTATAAAATTAAAATATCCACGCAGAAGAGCAAATAAAAAACGAACTGTATGGAACAGTCCGCTGTAGTTATTGAAACAAATATTATAGGAAAAATACTCTTTAGTGACCAGTGATTCTCCTTTTTAAAGATACGCCTGAATTATAGGTTAAGATCTTATGCGTTTGCCGGATGACGAAGGGTCTGCAGTGCGCCGCTCCATTGATTTACTTGATCAAGCATCATATTTATATTTTCTTCGTGAAGTTCCTGCGGCTTAAAATCGCTGAAGTTTTCAAAATCATGAAAAAGGGAGAGTGTCGGGTGTACACGGACGTCTGCAATTTTTAGTTCTCCTAATATGCCGCGTAAATGTTCTGCAGCTCTTGCACCGCCTGTAGAACCGTAGCTTACTATACCAGCTGCCTTATCATGCCAGGCTTCACGAGCAGAATCCAGGGCATTCTTCAGTGCTGCAGTGAGACTGTGATTGTATTCCTGGACGATAAACACGAAACCATCCATCTCGTTCAGTTTTTCGTTCCACCGAGCAATACCTGGTGCTTCTTCTTCTCCAAGAAAAGGAAGGTTAAAATCTGCAATATCAATAATTTCATAATTTGCATCTCCCCGCTTGTCAGCTATATTTTTAACCCATGCACCAACCTGCGGACTGACTCTTCCCTGTCTTGTGCTGCCAAGAATAATTCCGATATTTAATGTAGACATGTTAGTTCCTCCTTTTAATAACTATTAATTAATTACTTATTAACTTTATGTAAGTAATTATAATTTAGTTAATTAAATAAGTCAAGTTGTCTTAAAAACATTCGACAGAAGAAAGAGTAAGGACTCCCAGAATGGATTCCCTTACTCTGCTATTACATAATTTATTTTTTAGTTTTTAAGAGTCTCAGGCTGTTAAGTGTGACAAGCAGGGTTGCGCCCATATCTGCAGCAATAGCAATCCACAGCGTTAACCACCCTGGGATAACGAGAAGCAGCGCAGCTGCTTTAATAGCTAAAGAGAATGTTATATTTTGTTTGATAATTTTTAAAGCTTTCCTGCTGAGTTTAATAGTATAAGGGAGTTTATCTAAATCGTCTGCCATTAAAGCAATATCTGCTGTTTCCAGTGCAGTATCCGTACCGGCACCGCCCATTGCGATTCCTACTGAAGCAGCTGCAAGGGCCGGGGCATCGTTTACTCCATCTCCTATCATAGCTACCTTTTTGTCTGCATTCACGTATTCTTTGATATAAGAAAGTTTGCTTTCTGGGAGCAGTCCTGCCCGTATGTCTGTAACGCCTGCTTTTGAGCCAATAGATTTCGCTGTTCTTTCATTATCACCAGTCAGCATAATTGTTTTTATACCCATATTATTCAGCTCTGTTAAAGTGCGCTTTGCGGTATCTCTTATTTGATCACTTATAGAAACTATTAACTGTAATTCGTGTGTATCTCCAAGAAGTATTACCGTATTTCCTTCGGTTTCTTTTGCTGAAATTAATTCCTCGGTCTCCCTGGAAAGCGAACCGTGAAGCTGCTTAAACAAATTCGGGCTTCCCGCATAATAAATGGTTCCGTTCACAGTTGCCTGAAGGCCTAAGCCAGTCAGGGATTGAAAATTATCGATTTCCCAGAGATGATAATTAATTTTTAATGAATCAGCTTTCTTAATAATCGAGGAGGCGAGAGGGTGCTGGGAGCCTTTTTCGATCGCCGCCAGCACTGAAAGCATTTCCTTCTCATTCGTATTAAATGAGACAATGTCAGTAACAACGGGAACTCCTTCGGTCAGTGTACCTGTTTTATCAAATGCTGCTGCGCTGATCGCACCTGCAGTTTCCAGATGGACGCCGCCCTTTATCAGCACACCATTTTTAGCTGCATTGCCGATAGCTGTAACAACTGCGATCGGCGTGGAAATCACCAAGGCACAGGGACAGCCTACCACAAGCACTGCAAGTCCTAAATACACCCACTCACTCCAGGGAGCGTTCATTACTAAGGGAGGCAGCATTGCAGTGAAAAAAGCAATAATAATGATAAAAGGAGTGTAATATTGTGCGAATTGATCTACAAACGCCTGCGAAGGAGCTTTTTCTGCCTGCGCTTCTTCTACCAGGTGAATAATTTTTGCAATGGTCGTATCTTCTACTCTTTTTGTTACTACTGCTTCCAGAAGACCTTCTTCATTTAAAGTGCCTGCGTATACTTCATCTCCTGGTGTTTTTGCAGCAGGGATACTTTCGCCGGTAATAGCAGCTTCGTTAATCGAAGAGTCTCCTTTTGTCACAGAGCCATCCATAGCTACTTTTTCCCCTGGTTTAATGATTAAAATATCTCCAATTTGAATATCAGCAGTAGGAACGGTCATTTCTTCATTATTACGTTTGATAAGCGCTTTATCTGGTGCGATATCCATAAGCGAAGAAATAGACTGTCGCGCTTTATCCATGGAATAACGTTCGAGCGCCTCGCTTACAGCGAATAAAATAACTACTACTGCGCCCTCGATCCATTCTCCGATAATAGCCGCACCGATAACTGCAATCGTCATCAATGTGTTCATGTCAAATTTAGCCTGAACAAGATTTTTAAATCCTTTTTGAAAAAGCGTCCAGCCTCCTATAATTATGGAAGCTGTATAGCCAAAAACAGGCAAAACATGATCAGCAGGGAGGGTATAGCTGGCTGCGAGACTAATTAGTAATAACAAAGCTGCTAAGTAAAGGCGGATGTTTTGTTTTTGTTTCCAAAAAGGTCTGCGGGAAGAAGACCTTTCGGAGAGCTCCCGCAGCTTTAAATTTTCAAAAGCTCCTGCTTCTTCTACTTTTTCTTTAGATACTGCTCCAAAAACGGTTATTTTAGCAGCACCAAAGTTTACTCTTGCATCTTCAACACCATCCAGGCGCTGCACGTTCTCTTCGAACGTTTTTGCACAGTTTGCTCAGGTAAATCCTTCAATCCGATATGTTGTTACAGGATGATCACTCATGTCTCAACCCCCTTTCGAGCAGCTCATATATTTAAACTCGTTCTTCCTGGCTGTGTTCATAAGCCATTTTTATCATTTGCCGGATATGACCATCTTCCAGTGAATAAAAAGCAAGCTTTCCCTGTTTACGGTGCCGGGCAAGACCCAGCTTCTTCAGCGTACGGAGGTGGTGGGAGGCGGTTGCACTGGAAGTATTTGTGATCTGGGCAATATCACATACACATAGTTCTGGTTCCAGACTGAGTGCATAAGCAATATGCATACGGGTTTTATCAGCCAGCGCTTTAAACATCCCGGCCATCATATCTACATCTTCAGATAAAATTTCTTCCTGCAGTCTTGATACCTTTGCTTCATCAAAAGTAAAAATCTCACACTGGTCATCCCTTTTCATAGAGCACCATCCTTATTCAAATATATATTTGATTGTATTATATCTTATAGAGTCATTATATTCAAATGTATATTTGAATGTTAATATTTTAGGAGCTTCATTTTTAAGCAATAATATATAATCGGGGTTTTATTACCTGATATTTAAAAACGGCTCTACAGATAAGTGCAGATTATATTCAGACGGAGTTTGTTGAAGGGTTATTTTCATTTTGAGAGTGAAAAAAGAAGGCCCTTTTATCAACAAAACAGCTCTCACCAATTTGGTGAGAGCTGATAGTATCGCCCAATTTTTTTTGGGAGCTTAACAAACTTTAATGATTATATATTAATAAGATATCTTCCTGAATGCTGGTACGGTGAAAGGGCGAATGGTTCACTAGAGATGAAGTTAACAATCTTATAAAAATAAAAAGGGAGCACCATTTGTTTTGAGAACTTAAATGAAAAGTGACTTCGCAGGATCAGGCCTGCTCCTGCGAAGCATACAACGCCTCGATTACTTTCATATTATTATAGGTGCTTTCAGGAGAATATAAAGGCTTTGTGCCATTTATAATCGACTGGGAAAAATGTGTAATCTGCTCCGTAAACTGGTTGCCGGCAAATGTTTTCTGTTCTTTTAAAGCGCCCTGCTGGTCTTTTAAAATAACTTCGCCTAAACCATCATTGGGATTTTGATCTGGTCTGAAAGCATAAGGTACTTCGATCCTGCCTTCCTCTCCGATAACCTCATATCGATTTAAAGCAGCCTCATTAAAACTGCAGTCAATAACCCCGTCTATGTCCTTAAACGTCAGAAGCCCGGATGTTGAAATATCAACACCATCTGCTGTTAAGCGTCTGCCTGTACTGATGACTCTTTCAGGCTCCTGCTCAAGGATATACCGGCATGCATGCACACAGTAACACCCCACGTCATACAGACTTCCTCCACCGAGTGAAGCGTCAAGCCGGATATTATCACTATTTAAATCTAAAGCAAATGAAAATGAAGCTCGGATTCGTTTCACTTTACCGACGGCACCATTTGCGATTAATTCTTTCACATAAGCATGCTGCGGATGGAATTGATACATAAATCCTTCCATCCAGGTCATACCTGTCTCTTTTCCGGCTTCACGGATTTCACGGATCTCTTCAGTATTAAGTGCCGCCGGTTTTTCAACAAGCACGTGCTTGCCATGATGCATTGCTTTAATTACCCATTCTTTGTGCATATTATTAGGTAAGGGAATATAGACAGCATCTACCTCCGGATCGTTTAATAAAGCTTCGTAGGAATCGTGGGCAGAAGCTGCGCCCCATTCTTCAGCTGTAGACTGTGCTTTCCCGCTTACACTTGCTACTGCCTGGAGAACTGCATTATCTGCTTCCTTAATTGCAGGTACCATTTGTGTTTTTGCTATCCCTGCACTGCTTAATATACCCCATCTGATTTGACTCATTTTAAATTCCTCGCTTTCCAAATTTCTCTCTTTCTTATTACTTTCTTCCATAGAAATATAAAAACTCCTGCTTTTCTTCTTTAAAAAGTTAAAAAGCAGCAAAGATCCATCTATTTATGTTTTTTTGATTAGTAAAAGAAATATTAATGCGGCCAAACAGAAAAATTTAAAACAATGGAAACAAATTTCCTGTAAATTGAAACTTTTTGGAAATTCATACGTTGCTATATATAGCAGAACTTATTTGAAAGGGCTCAGATTATATTTGCATTTCAATTTTTAATAATGCTGAGTCTGACAGGAGGAGCCTGTAGTCAGCAAAGTCCCATTCTCCAGCAGAAGAGATTCTTTATAACTAGCCCGGGGTAAATGATTTTTAATAAAGTAACGGTCTTGTTAAGGCAAATGCAGAAAGTTTAACTGGATGAAAGAAGAAGCGTATATTACAGGAGAAAAATTAGAAACTATTAAGAAATCCAAGCATAGTTCCCGGTTGTCTGAAGGGGGGGGATGCGAATATGCGTCCGATTGGTGCGGAAATTTTTGAGTCAAATGAAGACGGTATTAAGCAGCTGATTGTGATAACAGGGGATAAGAAAGTTCTTTATATTGGACTGCTGGAATAATAAATAAACAGGCGGGATTACATAATATGAGCACTTGAGCAGCGCATGTGTAAGAGAAGATGATTAAGGGAATCCTAAAACAGTGTAAGGGGGGTTTAATAATATGCGGAATTGTTTTTACTGTATTTTTATGTTGATTGTACTCAGTGGATGTGGATATCTTTCTTCTTCGCCAATGATGCCGGATCGTGAACCTGAGGTAAAGGGGATAATTAAAGAGGTGAGCGTCCAGTATGGGGGAGTAGAAGTTGAAATAAGTGAAGGCATAGAGGATATAGATAATGTATGGCTTCGGGAACATGTGGAAGCAGAAATGTATGACAGCAATAAAGAACAAATCCCTCTTGAAGCTTTAAGAGCAGGCATGGAGGTAGAAGTTTGGCTTGTGAATGAAGAAATCATTACCACCAATCCTCCACAGGGCGGGATAGATACATTGATTGTAAACGATTAGCTTGAAATTTAACCAGGTTATTTCACACACTTCTTTTCCATATAATTGATTAAACTCCCGTAATAATTTCTGCATTCAAAAACTGTTAGTATGATCTTCAATACTAAAATTTTTAATTAATGCCTGCCTTAATAATAAAATTTAGTATAAAAGAAGTGAAAGCGCTGCTGCACTTTCGGAGATGCTTGCTCAAAGGCTTGTTCTTCTGCAGAACACGGTTTCTACCGAACCATAGAAAGCTGGGCAGAGACTGCGCTGCTGCCTTTTAAGAACCAGGATTGAAATTCCGATCGTGCTTCGTTCTTTCCTTTGGAGAACTGAAGCAGATACTTGTTTCGATGGCGAACTTTCTACAATAAAAAGCAATGAAAAAGAGCCGCAGCGTACTTCTTCATAGCAAAACCAGACTATAATAGAGCTTAACAAATAACAAATGCCCTGTGCGGACTAATAAGCGTACAGGGCATTTGTTTGCTGCTTTAATAATAACGGGTATTGAAAAAAGGACGCTGCCTGAAATCTCTTCAAGTGGCGTCCCTCGATGGAATCAATAAGTGCATTAATATAAAAGGATTCCTTATGCTCAACTTTATTTAAGGAGCATTTTAACAGAGAAGTCTTTATAAGAATTCTTTAATTCATCGTAATAATTTTTTGCAGAGTCAAGATCTTTTGTCATAATTTCATCCAGTGCTTCTCCGTTTCGAGGGTCCATAATATCTTGCATTTCACCTTCAGCGTCCAGCACAATTAGCGAGTATTGCTTTTCCATGTGACCACTCCTTTCATGATGTTTGTAATATTTCACTGATGTTACACTATAACCATTCACGGTAAAATTAAAACATGAAATTGCCTTTCATACAGTAAATTCATTAAAGCTGCAGAGCAGAAGCGAAGATCAGGCGCAGTCTGGAAATCCAAGCAGCATTCGTAAGCACGAGCGGAATTGATCCTGGAGCATAGCCATCAGCAGTATCAATTTCGCTCGTACAGCATTTTAGGATACAAGAACTTGGCATGCCATCGCTGAAAGAAAAGCAGCCCACTGCTGTTTTTATAATGAACCATTTAATTTATCTGCAGGAAAACGAATATCTGCACTTTTTCTAGCTTGATCAAGGACTTTCATCACCTTGCGTGAATGTGAAAGAAGCTCCATTGCGGCAGATAAGTTATGATCAGTGACAAGCTTTTTGAAGACAAGTAATTCTTCGTACATAAGATTTTCTTCTCTGTTTACTTCTACCGTTTTGTTAGTGTCTTTAGCATGCAGCTCAATTCTGCGGCAGCCGTTTACTCCATCAATAACATGGATCCATCCTTTTTCGCCCTGAATAAAAGCAGCATTAAATCCAGCTGTATCTTTACTGCCAGTGCACTCTGCCTGAAAGGAAGGATAGCTTAATAATGCAATGCCCGAGGTATCAATTCCGTTTTCGTGCTTATTGGCATGATAGGTTACAGATTCAGGAGCTCCGAAAAGACGAATTACAAAATGGAGGTTGTATACGTTGATATCCATTAAAGCGCCGCCTGAAAACTCTGTATTGAACACATTGGTTGTTTCTCCATTCAGCAGTTTGTCGTAGCGGCTGGAGTACTGACTGTAACTGCATTTTACAAGGCGGATAGGGCCCACTTCTTTAAGGAGAGGAGAAAGTTCTAAAAAATTCGGTAAATGTATTGTAGTAATTGCTTCCATTAAAATAAGTTCATTTTCCTCTGCAAGCCTGATCATTTTTTCTGCTTCCGATTGATTGGAAGCAAACGGCTTTTCGCAAAGTACATGTTTTCCTGCAAGCAGCGCTTTCTCTGTGTGTAAAAAATGCATGCTGTTCGGTGATGCTATGTATACAGCATCAATGGAAGGATCTGTAAGCATTTCTTCCAGACTGGTAAAGATAGAAGGAATATTAAATGTTTCGGCAAGCGGCCTGGCATTTTCATGTTTTCGTGAATACATAGCTGTAATAGTTACATTATCAGTAAGAGCAGCAGCTTTTAAAAATCTTTCTACAATAAATCCGGTTCCAATTGTGGCAATATTCATTGTTCGGCTCCTTCCGAAGGGATTTCTCTTGTTTTAGGTAAAGGTTTTTCGTGAATAAAATAAGAAAGAAGTCTGTATACAAGAGTGAGAAATGCGATTGCGGCGATGAGAGCTGTCTGCCAGGGTTCTAAATATACAGATAAAAATATGACTGCGCCAAAAGAAACAAGTATGCTGACATTGCCGGAAAAGCCGTTGATTGGATACTCATTTAAAAAGAATGTCTTTTGGCCGGGAATATAGTCAGCGTAGCACTTATTATGATAAGCATTAATTTTACCGAGCTTTGCGGCTGTTGTTAGTTCTGCGCGGGAGCCCACAGGTTTCCCGCAGTAGGAGCATATAATCGGTTTTGACAAAATAATACACCTTTCTTTCAATAGCAGTTAGTGTTGTAAAAGTTAATTATTATGAATAATAAAGGAGGAATTAAATGTTATTTGGAGGAGACGCCTCAGCAGCACCATTTTCTATGTTCAGTTTACAGCATATCTTGATGATACTGTTGCTTTTTACAGGAATTTTCATAATTTATTTAATAAGAAAATTATCAGTGCCCCGTTCTGCAGAAATATTATTTGCAGTGTCCCTTTTGCTGTTCGAGGCATGGTACCAGGCATGGCTGATTTTCACAGACCGATGGGCGCTTCATCATGCACTTCCTTTGGAATTAAGCAATATCAGCGTGATACTCGCGGTGGTATTATTAATAAAACCAAATAAATTACTTTTTGAAATAACATTTCTCGTAGGAATAGGAGGAGCAATTCAAGCGGTAATCACTCCGGTGTTAAGCTTTGGTTGGCCGCATTTTCGCTTTGTTCACTTTTTTTATACGCATATAGCTGTCATATGGGCAGTATTTTACTTCTTATGGAATCGCGGTTTTACATTAACCTACAGCAGTGTGTGGAAGGCAATGGTATTTTTAAATGTACTGCTTCCGTTTATCTGGATGGTGAATGTGCTCACGGGCGGCAACTACTGGTTTATTATGGAAAAGCCGGAGGGAGACAGTCTTGTGGACTTTTTTGGAGATCATCCATGGTATATTTTAGGTATGGAAGCATCGGCTGTTGTTATATTCCTTCTGCTTGTATTTCTTTTTGGAAACGGGAAGAGAAGAAAGAGGCTTTCTTGAAAGGAAAGTTCGTGATAAAGTAGCTGATGGAAAACATACAGCAGGGGAGCTTAAAATAATGATCATTAAGAGCAGAAAATTGTATATTACACTTATTTGTGCAGTAACTTTATTAGGGTTAATTATGCTGCTGCTCGTGCAGGCAGGCAATATATATCCTGGAGCTGTTTCCTATGAGGAGAATGAGGAAATTGTTACTGTAGATAGAGGGGCATGGAATACAGAAACGTTTGAAATCAACCGTGCGGAACTGGATCAAAGCGAATTGATCCTGGTAAATGTCGGTCTTACACAAATAGACCAGATGGACAGGGCAGCAGGGTCGAGTGTGCTGCTGCTGTTTATCGCTGCAGGGGTATCACTTTATGTGGCCCGCGTGGAGGCATCTTCTCCACTTAAAATAGCTGGATTAGTGGCTACTTATGGTATTGCATTATTTATCGGTGTATACGTGTTTGTCAGCTATGCAGAAATGTTAAGCGTGGTAGGAACTACACTCGATCAAATGCAGCAGCTGTCCTGAGAGGAGTAATTTCACTATCAGCGGATCAGATTATTTCTCTATATAAGCTGTGAGAAAGTTTAGCTTCTCGGAAGTTAGCGCAAAAGAACCATCTGTTCTTTTATCAATGGTTCACTTTAATAGAGCTGATTTTAAAAAAGGAGCTGTCCCCGCTGATGCAGGGCAGCTCCTTTAAATTAAGCTCTGTTAATGTTCATTGTTGGTATTAGAAAACATCGCTGCAACTCGGCAGGCTTGCCGTGGAGGAGATCTCCAGCTTCCTCAGACTAACGTCTTCCGGGATCTTCCGACCTCCTTCTTCCACAGGCGTCCGCCGGTTTCCGCTTCGTTCTTAATTTGTAAAACAAAAGAAAGGGGCTGTTTCTTACTTTCTTCTTCATAAAAAACGAAGCCAAGGTGATTTTTCAAGACGCCTGCGGAAAAAGA
This sequence comes from Alkalicoccus daliensis, assembly GCF_900103955.1. GTDB lineage: Bacteria > Bacillota > Bacilli > Bacillales > Salisediminibacteriaceae > Alkalicoccus > Alkalicoccus daliensis. Next base: position 48,257 of record NZ_FNIL01000003.1, on the reverse strand, counting down.
AAGCGTGAAGATCATCCTGGACGCAAGGAAGGGATAGCTGAAGGATTTCTCCGCGGCAAGCGAAGAAAAAAGAGCCGCAGGCGTACCTTTCTTATATCAACCCCAGCTTTAACAGAGCCTTAAATTAAGTTAACAAATTCTCAGCACTGAAAAAATGCTGAGAATTAAAAGAAGGAAGTATGTTAGTTTTCTAACGTTTCCTCTGCGTGAATTTCTTCATCACCATCTACGACTGCATCGTTCATGTCATATAAGTAAATCTGCTCCGGCTCATCTTCAAAAGTGACGAGCATAGTATAAAGCGAATGTTCTCCAGGAGCTGATCTCTCCACTTCCCATTCACGCTCAGGATACTGCTCTGCAAGGTGTTCCTCTAACAGTGCCATTCTTTCCGGGATTTCTGTGTTTATCGCCTGATAGGGACGGACGAGCATGGCAGTAATAGATACAAGCACCAGCGCAGCAAATAAACTCCCGGTAATTAACTTAAATATTCTCATTCTGTTTGGAGTAAAAACAATGGTAAGAAAAAAAGCAGTAGTAATACAAGCTGCTATTGCTGCCGCAGTTCCTTCGATATAATGTACGTGTTCAATAATATTCGTAAGATAAAAAACTATCGCAGCTGTTAAAAGAACCGCATAGATTCCTATCGCCGTTAAGCGTGATTTCATGAAGCTGGTCTCCTTTATTTTTCATTCCGTCTCTAAGATTAGCATAAGAGAGAACAGAATAAAATACTGAACCATAAGAATGGCCTCAAAAGAAGATAACACGGTCTTTAGAGAATAATTATCTTTTAATTTTTCATTATTTCATGTCCTGTTTGTCCTCTACAAGAAAGCCTGCTTCTTTTAACGCCTTTACGCCATCATCGATATCTTCTTTGGAATCAGCCTCCAGCGTGTGTAGGTGTACTCCTCCCGTGAGTTCTGATAGATAGCTGGCCTGCGTTTCTTTTACACGGGTAAGAAACTGCTGTACCTGCTTCCGGTTTTTCACCCCGATGCTGGCACGCAGGTCTCCATAAACCGGGTGTTCCACAAGTACATCTTTTACACGGATTCCGTTATCCACAAGCATATTTAATTCCTCTTCTGTCCTCTCCGGGGTATGAATACAGGCTACCACTTTAGTGAAGCTGCTTGTTTTAAGGTCTTCCTCTGTCCAGAGATAACCCTGGCTTGTAGCAGTAATGGGATAGTTATGAGCTTTTAACAGCGTTACATCCTGTACAATTACCTGCCGGCTCACACCAAGGAGATCTGCCAGAGCGCCCCCTTTTATCGCTTCCTCGTTTTCTTTCAGGAGGCTCACCATTTTCAGGCGCCTTTCCTCCCCGTACCACTTTTTCTTCATATACTTATCCTCCTTGCAGCATTAACGATTTCCACTATTTTTATCCCGGCAGTGATTAAATCTGATACGGGAGTCTCAATATTAAAAGAGATGCGGATGAATCTGTTTCTTTCATCTTGAGATTCGTAAAGCGCATGCATCATTGGCGAGGCATCGGTTTCCCCCTGTTTACAGGCACTGCCAGTAGAGATGCATATTCCGTACCTGTCGAGTCCGGCAAGCAGATACTGGCCCTGCACCCCTTCAAAGCCTAAGCCTATTATATACGGGGACTGGTGTTTTTGCGCTGCTCCACCTTCAATTGTCATAATTTCTGCTAAGGAAGAAAGAGAACGTAAAAATTCTTCTCGCTTTTTCCAGGCCTCCAATAGTAACTGATCTTTATTTTTTATATTCATTACAGCAGTGGCAAAGGCTGCAGCAGAGGGAGTGTCCGGTGTCCCGGGGCGAAAGCCACTTTCATGGCTCGTCAGCGGATAAAGGCTTTTCCAGATAGAAGGATTTTTAAAATAAACGGCACCGCTGCCTTTTGGACCTCCAATTTTATGGGCGGAAACAGACAGGGCATCGACCGGACAGTCCTTTACACTAAAAACAAGTTTTCCAAATCCCTGCACTAAATCCGTATGGATAATGGTACCACTGTCTTGAAGGGTGGTTGCGATTTCTTTTACTGGCTGAAGAACTCCTGTCTCGCTATTTACATACTGAATCGAAATCAAGGCAGTTTTTTCCTGTTCAGCAAGGGAAATAATTTCTTCTGCAGAAACCCTGCCTTCTTTGTTTACTCCCACATAGGTAACACGTATCCCTTCTGTCTCTTTCCGCTTAAAAAAACCCATTACAGAGGGATGTTCTACAACGGATGTGATCAAATGAGTTCCAGGATTTGCAGCAAATAAACTTTCCAGACTGAGCAGATTCGCTTCAGAACCTCCACTTGTAAAATGTATTGCATCTGGTTCAGCTTCCAGTGCTTCCGCAATAGAGCTGCGGCTGGATTCCAGTAAATTTCTTGCTGCTTCTCCAGGTTCGTGAAGGCTGCTGGAATTTGCGAAAAAATCTTCTGCGGCATAAACCCATGCTTTTTTGGCTTCCGTACTCATTGGAGCAGTAGCTGCACAATCTAAATATATCATTAGTATCTCCTTCAGTTTTTAATATAATATCTTGTTATTAGTTTAATAATGTGTAAATATAAGTGTCAAGACACTTATAAAGACAGGTGAAACATAATGCATAAAATTTATATTGCCGGAGGCGGTGCAGCGGCGCTTACTGCAGCAAACTATCTAGCGGAGTATGCAGACGTTACGCTGATAATGAAAGGAAAACGCAACAGGGGAAACTCATGGCTTGCTCAGGGAGGAATAGCGGGTGCAGTTTCTCCTGAAGACAGCTTGAAAAGTCATGTGCAGGATACGATGAAGGCAGGCTGTTTCCTGAATGACCTGCAGATGGTCAAAGATTTTATAAAGGAAGGCCGTGAACTGCTCCAGGAGCTGGAACAGGCGGGAAGTTTATTTGATAGAGATAACGAAGGAAATGTACTGCTGGGCAAAGAGGGTGCACACAGCTTCCCACGTGTGCTTCACGCGGGAGGGGATCAGACGGGAAGAAAGCTGATGGAATTTTTAACTTCCAAACTGAACCCGGCAGTTTCTGTAATGGAGGACACAATGGTGATGGATCTTCTTACAGAAAAAGGGCAGTGCAGGGGGCTTATTGTTCAGGATAAACAAAACGTCTGTCACTGGCTGAAAGCGGACGCAGTGATTTTAGCAACAGGCGGGATCGGCGGCTTATTTTTAAATACTTCCAATGATATTCAATCTACTGGAGATGGCCTGGCGATGGCCTGGAGATCAGGTGTGAAACTGCAGGATTTAGAATACATACAGTTTCATCCTACATTACTGGCTGGAGGCAGGGGACTGATTACAGAAGCTATCCGTGGTGCAGGCGCAGAGTTGATACTCGAAGACGGAGAAAGACTGATGAAACATATTCCCGGCGGGAGTCTTGCTGCACGCGATGTTGTTGCGCGAGAAGTATTCCGGCACACATTGGCGGGGAAAAAAGTATATTTGGATATATCGAATGTCCCTCATTTTAAAACAAGGTTCCCCCAGGTTGCCAAGATGTGTATGGAAGAAAAAATAATCCTGGAAAACGGAAAAATACCTGTAGAGACTGGTGCTCATTTTCATATGGGCGGAATACAGGCTGACAAGTGGGGCAGGACTTCTTTAAATAATTTGTATGCGATCGGAGAAACTGCATGTACAAGTGTACATGGAGCAAATAGACTCGCAAGCAATTCTCTGCTGGAGGCCTTAGTTTTTGCCAGAAGATGTGCATTGGTTATTAAAAACAACATAAATGAAAAAGCTCCAATAAACAGGGAGAAATTTCTTAGTTTCAGGAGCAGAGAAAATAAAGCGGAGCTGCCGGAGAAACAAGAAATTAAAAATAAAGTAACAGAAGCACTTGGGGTTATAAGAGACAGCGGGAAACTGAGAGAATTTTTAAAATGGTCAGACCCATATTTATATATACCATCTCTGGCAGCAAGCCCGGAGGTACAGGAGAAAAGAAACATGATCATCAGTGCACATATTATTTGTGAAGCTGCTTTGAAGAACACTGAATCACTGGGGGCGCACTTCAGGGCAGATAGTACAAACACAAAGGAGAAGGTTACCCATGAACTTAATTAGCCTGCGGGAAAAATTAAAAGAATATTTTAATGAAGATATTGGCTTTGGAGATATAACTGCAGAAGCAGTGTTAAATAATGAAATAGGCGGAGCGCAGATTATTGTAAAAGAACCAGGGGTGTTTTTTGGTGAATTAATAATCAAGGAAGGATTTGCACTGATAGACCCTTCTCTGGAAATTCAATTTTATAAAAGAGATGGAGAAGAGGTGGTATCCCATGAGGCTGTTGCAGAAATAACCGGCTCCTGCCGTTCCATATTAACGGGGGAACGAGTAATTTTAAATCTTATTCAGCGCCTTTCCGGTATTGCTACCTTCACTCGTGCTGCAGTAGAGGAAGTGGAGGGCACCGGAGTGCAAATCACAGATACGAGAAAGACAACTCCGGGACTCCGCATGATGGAAAAAGCAGCAGTCCGGGCAGGCGGGGGAAAAAATCATAGAGCACGGCTCGATGATGCACTGTTAATTAAGGAAAATCATATTGCTGCAGCGGGTTCCATAAAAGAAGCTGTTTATAAAGCGAAAAAAAGAGCTGGGCACATGCTGAAAATAGAAGTGGAAGTGGAAAATGAAAAAGAAGTTCTGGAAGCAGTGGAAGCTTCTCCAGACGTCATTATGTTTGATAACTGTACACCTGCACAGGCTAAAAAATGGGCACTGCTCGTCCCTGAAGAAATTAACACTGAAATTTCCGGAGGGCTTGCACCAGGAATGCTGCGGGAAGCAGCAGAGACAGGGGTGGATTTTCTCTCCATCGGTGCTCTTACCCATTCAGCCGGAATTTTAGATATGAGTCTATTGCTGACCATGCGAAATGATGATTCACAACATGCTGATGCAGAAAGGAAGAAAAACTATGAATTTATTTGACACACTTCCCCCTGTATTGCCGGATACGTGGAAGAACGCCGCAACAGAAGATCTTATAATGCAGGCACGTGAACGAAAAAAGATATTGGGCAGTAAAGTATTTATTCCAGGACATCATTATCAGCGGGAAGAAGTTATTCAATTTGCAGATGTGACAGGGGACTCCCTGCAGCTGGCGCAGCAGTCGGCCAGCAGACCAGAAGCTGAAGTTATTGTTTTTCTGGGTGTACATTTTATGGCGGAAACAGCAGATATTATTACGCCGGAGAGGCAGAAGGTTATTCTCCCTGATCTGAGAGCCGGGTGTTCCATGGCGGATATGGCTACACAAAAGCAGTGTGAAGCTGCCTGGGAAACTTTGACTGAGTTTTACGGGGAAACGATAATTCCAGTCACTTATGTCAACTCTTCAGCGGACGTGAAAGCTTTTGTAGGCAAGCACGGGGGAGCAACAGTTACTTCATCGAACGCAGCTGAAGTAATGAAATGGGCGTATACTCAAAAAGAAAGGGTGCTGTTTCTGCCTGATCAGCATCTGGGCAGAAATACTGCTTATGCTGCAGGGATGCCCCGGGAAGAAATGGTTGTCTGGAATCAGATAACGAATGAATTACAGCCGGACATCGCTGGCACAGAGATAAGTAAAGCAAAGCTTCTGCTGTGGAAAGGGCATTGTTCCGTGCATGAAAACTTCCGCATGATTCATGTGGAAAATATCCGGCGTTATGAACCTGACCGAAAAATTCTCGTACATCCGGAATGTTCCTGGGAAGTAACACAGGCTTCTGACAAATCCGGATCGACAAAATACATTATCGATCAGGTGAAAAATGCAGCGCCGGGAACGAAATGGGCAATTGGAACCGAAATGAATCTGGTGAAGCGGCTGGCTCTGCATCATCCAGAGCAGTCAATTGTTTCGCTGAATCCGCAGATGTGTCCCTGCCTTACTATGAACCGGATTGATCTCCCTCATTTTGTATGGGTGCTGGATGAGATTGTTAGTGGCAGGATGGTGCATCAAATAAAAGTCAAAGAGGAAACTGCTTATTTCGCCAGGGAAGCAATTGAGCGAATGATGAAACTTGTGTAAAAAAGGTGGAATATACCTAGAGAAAAAACTAACACATCTCCTTCTAATATACTATAATCTAAATAGGTAATTATAACGACGGGAGAGTGTTACATATGCTGGGTTTAGCGCAGAGTAAATTAAATACAATGACAGATGAGGAAATATTTGAAGCATTAGAGGTGGCTGCCCCATTTTTTCAGGAAATTTCAAAAGATGACTTTATGATGGATATTTTTTCGCAGGATACCTGGCTGGCACATTTTCCTGGGAAAACAATAGATGTTGAAGGGGACGTCGGCGGGCCTGTCCCTGCAAACGATCCTGTCGTGCAGCGTGCCCTGCAGGGAGAGCCTCAGGTGGGAAGACCTCCTTTTGAAGTTTATAATACTCACTTTCTGGGAAAAACACTTCCGATTAAAAATGGAAAAGGGAAAGTAATCGGAGTACTGGGGATAGGCTACAACATTGAAGGTTTGATTCAGATTGAAGAAAAACTGGTCCAGACGGAAGCTGTGCTTTCTAAAGTGAAAAATTACATTGAAGAAATAGAAAAATCAGCCTCTATGCTGGAAAGGTCTAATGACAGCCTTGAAAATCAAACGAAAGAAGTAAATGAAAGCATTAAAAATATAGATGGAGTTCTGCAGATTATCGATAAAGTCTCGTCCCAGACAAATATTCTCGGGCTGAACGCTTCCATCGAGGCTGCCCGTGCAGGGGAGCACGGAAGAGGATTCAGTGTTGTGGCGGATGAAGTAAGAAAGCTTGCCAGTGAAACAGTGAAAGCTTCTGAAAAGATAAAGAATTATGTGGAAGCGATTAAAGGAACAATCGATCAGTTAATTACTTCCTTTAACACTGTAGATCAATCAGTGGACAGCAATGCAGAGCTGGTCGATAATTTTTCCAGAGTAAGTGAGGAGCTGGATCAGTTAAATAAAGAAATGAACACTTCTGTAAGAACGATGCTTGATGTCTCTTAATTAACTATTTCAAAACGTGTAAAGAAGCAGCCGCTTAATAATGTGGTCTGCTTCTTTTTAATGTTTTTCGTTCGTAAGCTTTAGGGAATTTCAGCTCAAAATCAAGTGTAATCAACCATGAATATTTAATTGAATTAACCTGCCGATATTCTCTGCAGTCTGTACCACATTATTTCCTGAATTCTTTTTTAACTCTTCAAATGAAGTGATTTCTGAAATGGTACTAAAAACCGCATCTATTCCTGCATCAAATACAGCCTCATAATTTTCACCGATGCTTCCGCATACCGCAATTACCGGGATAGAAGGAGACACGGCTTTTGTGAGCTGAGCCACATAAACAGGCGTCTTCCCGAAAATTGACTGATTGTTTATTCCACCTTCTCCTGTAATAACAAGATCCGCCTGCTCAAGATAAGATTTTAATTTTGTCACCTCAGACACTATAACTGCTCCTTTTTCCAGCCTGGCAGGGAAAAACCCGAGGAACGCGGCTCCCATACCTCCAGCAGCTCCAGCACCAGGAATGTTGTCTATTTCTATTCCGAATGTGCTTTTTACCATACCGGCATAATGAGCAAGGGCGAGATCTAAATTTATTACATCTGCTGGAACTGCACCTTTTTGCGGGCCATAAACAGCCGAAGCACCTAATTCACCTGTTAAAGGATTATCAACGTCACACGCAATGCGAAAAAAAGAATTCTCTATCCGCTTATCAAAATTGGTTCGATCTATTCTCGCTAATTGTTTAAGTGAGCTTCCTCCAAACGAAAGTTCTTTTCCTGAACTGTCTAAAAAAGAAGCACCCAATGCCTGCAGCATACCTGCGCCGCCATCATTTGTACCGCTGCCGCCAATTCCTATTATAAAAGATCTTATCCCTTTATTAAGTGCGTCCAGAATTAGTTCGCCTGTGCCGTAAGTAGTAGCAATATTTATATCTTTAGATTTCTTATTAGTTAAATGAATTCCGGAAGCTGAAGCGATTTCAATAAAAGCTTCTTTTTCATTTCCAGAAATTCCGTACACTGCTTCCAGGCTATTTCCCAAAGGGCCAGTAACATTTTTGTATATGTATTTCCCATGGGAAGCATCTATTAATGCGGCAAGAGTACCTTCGCCGCCGTCAGCCATTGGGCGAACAGTGATGGTGGATGAAGGAATGGATCTTTTCAGGCCGGTTGAAATTGCTTCCCCGACTTCTTTTGAAGATAAAGTTTCTTTAAAAGAATCAGCAGCGATTACTATTCTCATGTTTTCACAGCCTTTCATATAAGAGGTTTACTTGAGCCAAGTGCAATATTATTTTTCACACTTTATGGTGCGGAAATTTGTATAAGTGTCTTTATTAATGTTTAAAAGTGAAGCAGTGGTATTACGTTTCTCTAACGAAGATTTTATTTTTAAGACAGTTTTTACAAAAATCTTCAAAGTCGTGATAAGGACTAATAATATATGGGCAGTCTGAATATCGAGGAATACCTGATACTTTCTTAGTTTACTTCGCTTAAGATTGTCTGCAAAGTCATCGGTCTGCTGCCGAGATTCTCTTTATTATCCGTACTTTACCGTTTGAAAGCGCCTCTTGAAAAAGTCTTATTTCCATATTAAAGGATTTATTAAAAGAAAAATACAGTTTAAACACAGCCGGACAAAAGCATTGAAGCGATATTGGCAGTAAATTTATTGAAAATAATCAGGTGTAAGCCTTGAATTTACCTATAATTATGTCGATATAAGTAATAGTCATTTCAACTGTGCTGTAATTTGTTATAGTGTACTGTAAACACACACAGGTTTGATAGCAGCAGTGCCTGCTGTTTCCAATTAAAATGAAAATAATTGAATTACTCTAATATAGGACGAAGAAAGAAGGAAACAGAATGATATTATCAGCAGCGTTGGCAGAAAGAATTGTGGTGGAAGCATCCCAGGTAATGGAAGAAGACATAGTAGTAATCAATAAAGATGCGGAAATTATTGCAGCTACTGTTCCCTCACGAATAGGGGATTACCATCCGCCTTCCTCGATGGTAATAACTGATGGAAGAAAACGTGTAATATCGAGTGAAGAGGCAGAATTATATGAGAAAGTGCGGGCGGGGATTGTACTTCCTCTGAAATTTCAGGAAAAAACTATAGGTGTAATCGGTATAACTGGCACCGAGTCAAAGGTAGGAGCCTACGCTCTGCTGCTGCAGCGATTAACAGAACTGATTATAGAACAGGTGTATGCAGCTGAAACCACAAGTGCCAAATGGCGAGCACTAGAAGGAATGCTGCACGAATTATTTCATACGAAAGAATGGTCGGAGGATACCAGGAATCGTGCGGCACTGCTTGGTCTTCAGCTAGGGGAGAAGTATTCTTTGGTAATTATTGAGGCAAAAGAAAATCTGGAGCGGGATGTGCCTTATCCTGATTTTCTGCAGGATGCTCTCTTATCAAAATGGGGCGCACGTCAATTTATACTTCTAATCCCGGAAATTGAAGCATCATTTTTAGAAGGATTTCTGGAAAGAATGAGTAATTATTTTCATCAGCATGGAGCAGCTGTAGATAAAATAGGGGTAAGTAATATTACTCATGATCTCCCCCGGGCGTATGAAGAAGCAGAAGCCGCGTTAACATATTCTATTCAGCATCCGGTTTATTTTCAGGATTTATCATTGGAGTTAATTATTAAAGATTTGTCAGAGACAACGAAAAGAAAATTACTTAAGGACGTAAAAGCCTTTCGGGATCCTGAACTGTTAGCTACGTTCCGGGAATTTGCAGAAAATCAGTTATCGGTGAAAGAAACTGCAAAAGCGCTGCATATCCACGTAAATACGCTGCATTACCGTTTAAAAAAGCTGGAACAGCTGAGCGGATATTCTTGTAAAAACGTAAATCATTTAAGCTTGCTGCTGATATCGTCAAAGATTTTAGATGATCATACAAAAAATGATTTTATTATCTCTAATTATTAGTTGATTCATACATATAAATTCGTCCTTCTCTGCTTTATAATAAAAATAGCAGAAGGAGGGCGTTTTTATATGCTTACAGCAGAAGTGAAGCAAAAGCTGATAGACATCGTTGGAAAAGCTGGATTCTCTGATACGGAAGAACAGAAAATTGTTTACTCTTATGATGCCACTCCGGGATTTCAGGCAGAACCTGATGGTGTTATACGTCCTGCCGACACAGTGGAAATCCAGGAAATCGTGAAAGTATGTTCGGAGTTTAACATTCCGATTATTCCTCGGGGATCCGGAACGAATTTATGTGCTGGAACTACACCAACCCAGGGTGGAATCGTAATGTTATTTTCAAAATTAGATAAAATCATAGAAGTGGATAAGGAGAATATGACGCTGACTGTGCAGCCGGGTGTTACAACATTTCAGGTGATGAAGCGGGCAGAGGAGGAGGGTTTTTTCTACCCGCCGGATCCGAGTTCCATGAAAATATCCACCATCGGAGGAAATATAAATGAAAATTCCGGAGGGCTGCGTGGTCTGAAGTATGGTGTTACGAAAGATTATGTGCTTGGATTAGAAGTAGTACTTGCGAATGGTGAAGTTATACGTACGGGTGGGAAGCTTGCGAAAGACGTTGCCGGATATGATTTCACTAAGCTTATTACAGGAGCGGAAGGAACACTGGGAATTGTTACAGAAGCTGTTATGAAACTCCTTCCACCACCGGAGACGAAACAGACGATGCTTACACTTTTTCATGATATGGAGTCTGCTGCAAAAGCCGTCTCGGCTATTATTGCCGCAAAGATTATACCTGCAACGCTGGAATTTTTAGACCAGCCAACGATCGCAGCGGTGGAAGAGTATGCAAAAATTGGCCTGCCTACTGAAGCGGGAGCAGTTCTCTTAATAGAGCAGGATGGGAATGAACAGGTAGTTTCAGAACATATGAATTTAATGAAGCAGATATGTGAAGAGGAAGGTGCTGTTTCGATAAGAAAAGCAGAAAGCAAGGCAGAAGCGGAAGCGCTTACAGAAGCAAGAAGGTCTGCACTTACAGCACTTGCGAGAAGACGTCCGACGACCATGCTGGAGGATGCTACCGTTCCCAGGTCAAAACTGGCTGAAATGGTACGTTTTATAGAGCAGACTGCAGAAAAGTACAGTGTAGAGATTTGTACTTTCGGTCATGCAGGGGATGGAAACCTTCATCCTACCTGTATGACCGATGTCAGGGATAAGGAAGAGATGCACAGAGTCGAAGAAGCTTTTGCAGAAATATTTTCTAAAGCTGTTTCTCTCGGAGGGACGATTACGGGAGAACATGGGGTGGGGGAAATGAAATCCCCATATCTAGCATGGAAGCTGGGAGATGCGGGAGTAGAAGCAATGCTTGCTGTAAAGCAGGCACTTGATCCGCATAACATATTAAATCCCGGAAAGATATTTGCAAAAGAAACTCGTAAACGGGTGACGATTGGAGGAGCAAACCAATGAAAACAGGAAAACTCCAGCAGTCTTTTCAGGAAACAATTGATTATGAAGAAATAATGAACTGTACCAGATGCGGTTTTTGTCTGCCGGCCTGCCCTACGTATCTGCAGACAGGAGGCAACGAAGCGAGTTCGCCACGCGGCCGGATCGCTTTAATGAAAGCAGTTGCCGACGGCAGGAAAGCGCCCGACGAAGAAGTAGAAGCTCAGCTGAATGAATGTTTAGGCTGCCGTGCCTGTGAACCTGCCTGTCCGTCCGGTGTAAATTATGGACACCTGCTGGAACAGGCAAGAAGCGTGGTGCAGAAACATAAAAAACATTCGCCCGGGGTAAAAATAGTAAGGAAAGCCGTGTTTGACTGGATGTTTATGTCTCATAAACGTATGCAAAAAATGCATACCCTTCGTTATTGGTATGAAAAAACACCAGCACAGCAGGTGATGAGAAAAACAAAAATGCTTCAGCTGCTCCCAGGAGAAGCCGCTTTAATGGAAAGAGTACTTCCAAAAGCTGCAGCACCAACGGCAATAAAAAGAGAGAAAGAATTTGAGCCTTCCCCTAAAAAATCGGTAAAAAGGGTAGCTTTCTTCAGAGGATGTTTGATGAGTACAATGTTTTCTGAAACCAACGACTCCACCCGGTATTTATTAAAACAGGCAGGCTGTGATATTATCACGCCGGAGAAGCAGGAATGCTGTGGGGCTCTTCATGCACATGGCGGCGAAACTGAGCAGGCGAAACTGCTGGCTAAGAAGAATATTGCGGCTTTTGAAGAATTAGAAGTAGACGCCATAGTTTCAAATGCCGGGGGCTGCGGAGCAGGCTTAAAGAACTATCCTTTCCTTTTAAGAGAAGAAGCCGGCTGGGTGGAGAGAGCCAAAGCTTTTTCAGAGAAAACAGTGGATATTTGTACACTCTTAGCGAGTCTTGATTTACCAGATATGAAAAGTGAAGATACACTTGTGACATACCAGCCTTCCTGTCATCTGGAAAATGTTATGAAGGAAAAAGGCTATGTAGAAGAGCTTCTCCGAAAGGTAAATGGAGTAAAATATGTGGCAATGCCTGAAAAAGAGCACTGCTGCGGCTCGGCGGGAATTTATAATCTCGTCCAGCCAAAAATGGCAATGCAGATTCTGGATAAAAAGATGACGGATGTAAAATTAACGAAAGCTTCCAAGCTGGTAACTTCCAATCCTGGGTGTCTGCTTCAGATGAAAGCAGGTATTGAACGGGAAGGTATGCACAGCGAAATAGAAGCTCTTCACATCGTGGATTTTCTGGCAGAAGCTGTACGAAAAGGACAGGATGCACCAGATACAAATTAAATGCGCTTCCGGGAAAACAGCTAACTTCAGCGAAGTTTAAAATTGCTTTCCAAGAGGAAAAGAAACACAAAAAACAGTTTTGTGCATACAATTCTGTTCTTCGCAAACGACCTATGAATAGAGTCGCGAAGTTTCCCGGCTGTATACTAAAAAAACCTTGGCCTGCTGATGCCAGGGTTTTTTCTATACTGTCATTGCTTCGGTTTACTATCTTGTATATACAAGTTATAATTAATAAAATACCAATATGGAATTAAAAGGAGGCAGATTCATGAGTGCGATGCAGGAATGGTGGAGAAAAGCGGTAGTTTATCAGATATACCCTAAAAGCTTTAATGACACAATGGGAACTGGAGTAGGAGATCTGCAGGGAATTATTGAAAAGCTTGATTATTTAAAAGACTTGGGAGTAGACGTGATCTGGCTGACGCCGCCTTATACTTCTCCGCAGAAAGATAACGGTTATGATATCAGTGACTATTATAACATTCATGAAGAATATGGAACAATGAAGGACTTTGATGCACTTTTAGAAGAAGCGCATGGACGGGATATCAAAGTCATTATGGATATAGTGGTGAATCATACTTCTACAGAACATGCCTGGTTTCAGGAATCACAGTCTTCAAAAGATAACCCTTACCGTAATTATTACATTTGGAAAGATCCTGTGGATGGGAAAGAACCAACAAACTGGCAGTCGAAATTTGGAGGAAATGCCTGGGAATATGATGAAAAAACCGGTCAGTACTATCTGCATTTATTCGATGTGACGCAGGCAGATCTTGACTGGGAGAATGAACAGGTACGGAATGATGTTTACGAAATGATGCACTTCTGGTTTAAAAAGGGTGTAGATGGTTTTCGGCTGGACGTAATTAATCTGATTTCCAAAGATCAGGATATTCCAAATGATGACGGATCAAAAGCTCCGGGAGACGGCAGGAAATTTTATACGGATGGGCCCCGTGTACACGAATTTATGCATGAAATGAACAGGGAAGTTTTTTCGGAGTACGATGCAATGACAGTAGGGGAAATGAGCTCTACTACTATCGAACACTGTATAAAGTATACAAAGCCTGAACGAAATGAACTAAGTATGACCTTTAATTTCCATCATTTAAAGGTGGACTATCCACAGGGGGAAAAGTGGGCGATTGCTGATTTTGATTTTCTGGCGCTAAAGGATATTTTATCAACCTGGCAGGTGAAAATGCATGAAGGTGGAGGATGGAATGCACTGTTCTGGTGTAACCATGACCAGCCGAGAGTAGTAACCCGCTACGGAAACGATCAAGAATATCATAATAAATCAGCAAAGATGCTTGCTACCACCATTCATATGATGCAGGGTACCCCGTATATTTACCAGGGAGAAGAATTTGGAATGACAGATCCAAAATTCACCTCCATCGATTCCTATCGTGACGTGGAAACATTAAATTTCTACAATACAAAAAAAGAAGCAGGCTGGGCTGATGAAGAAATTCTTCCTCTAATTCAGGCAAAATCCCGTGATAATTCGAGAACACCTGTCCAGTGGACAAGTGAGGAAAATGCCGGTTTTACCACTGGGACCCCCTGGATTCCAGTAGCTGCAAATTACAATACTATCAATGCTAAAGCAGCTGTAGAAGATTATGATTCCATCTATTACCATTATAAAAAGCTTATCCAGCTGCGAAAAGAATTTGACATCATTACTTTTGGAGACTATGAATTACTCCTCGCAGAAGATTCGAATTTATTTGTTTATCTGCGGTCATGGAAGAATGATAAACTCCTCGTAGTAAATCACTTTTATTCGGGAGAGGTTGATTTTAAAATTCCAGAAGAACTCCAGCACATGGATGCAGAAAAACTTATCTCAAATTATCAGGATACAGCGTGGGACACTAAAATGGAACTAAGACCTTATGAATCCTTCGTTTATCGACTGACTGAAAAGAAATAATCCGAAGACGGTGAGAAAATGCAGAATAAATATTTGTTAATTTACAGAGAGATCGCAGATAAAATACAAGCAGGCACTTTCAAAGCAGGAGAGAAGCTGCCTTCTGAACACGAACTCGTCCAGACTTATTCGACCTCCCGGGAAACCATCCGCAAAGCACTGAACCAGTTAGCGCAGAATGGATATATTCAAAAAGTGCAGGGGAAGGGTTCCATCGTACTGGACACGCAGAAATTTGATTTTCCAGTATCGGGTCTGGTCAGTTTTAAAGAATTGGCAGACAACCTCGGGGAGTCCCATAAAACGTATGTAGAGAAGCTGGCTTTAATAGAACCAGACGATTTTCTGCAAACGCAGCTTCATGCCTTGCCCCAGGAGGGAATATGGGAAGTTCACAGGGTGCGGGAGATAGAAAACGAACGAATTATCCTTGATAAAGACTTTTTTAAGCAGATGTATGTGGAAAAATTAACAGAAGAGATCTGCCGGAACTCTATATATGATTATATTGAGAATGAACTGCATATGATGATCAGCTTTGCTAAAAAAGAAATTACCGTAGGGGAGCCAACTGATGAGGACAGAAAATATCTGGATCTAGAAGGGTTTTCGAATATAGTCGTAGTGAAGAATTATGTGTACTTTGATGATGCAAGTTTATTTCAGTACACAGAATCCAGGCACCGGCCGGATCGCTTTAAATTTGTTGATTTTGCCAGAAGAAGTTCCGTTTAACTTATTAAAATAAGTATTTAGAAAGAGCATATTGCTGCCTCGCAGTAATATGCTCTTATGGATTCCATTAAAAAAGAGCTGCATTAATAGCAGCTCTTTTACCAGGCTATTGAAACAAAATTTTTTCTGTATAAGCATGCGCTTTTATGCTTTGCCTTCGAAGGTACGCTTTCCGGGCGGGCCGGCCTCAGCTAATTTCTTCCTCCCTCCTGCCGGAAGAAATGGATCTTCTGCTCGTCCTGATTCGTCCCGGAGTCGACCTTCCACGACTGCAGCATATATGAGAGAAACAATGGTTTTTGTAGGAAACAGCTGAAGAAGTTACACTTTTTCTTCGAAAATAACTTTTCTCCACAGCGTCCGGCGGTGATTGCGGGATTTAAAGCATGAGGGAAGCCAGCCAGGGTTTTACATCCATCCCCCATGCTTTTTCCGAGATAGATGTGGCTGCGTGGACCCATGCTCTTATTATTTTGTTGTTGCAAAATAACTGAAGACGGGCAGGCAAGCTTCCGCCGGCAAGCGAAGGAGAACCTTATACATAGCATATAATAAATATGAGTAATTTCTTACTTTATAAACACGCTGAAAAAAGAGCTGCACAAAAGCAGCTCTTTTTTTAAAAGGTTATTTTTTTAATGAATCTACTACTGCTCTTTTAAGCTTTCTATCTACTGTAACTTTGGAAAGCCATTCTCTCATGGAAAATTCACTTTCCTCTTTTACTCTGCGTGACATTTTCTTAAGAAGAAGCTTTAATGTATCTGTATGATACACCTGATCTATCTGTTCCGCATGATAAAGGAGTTCTTCAATCAGCTTGTAGTTTTCCAGCGGCACTACAGGTGCTGCATTTAAAAGGAATGATTGAAAAATCAAGCCGTCCTGTACATCAAAATAATCCTTGGCCATCTTCTCCAAAAGCTCAGGGTGTTCGTCCATGCTTGAACCAAGCTTTGGAATAAGAGAATCTACCCGGTGGTTTTTAAGGAAGATATAAGCTTTTTTAGGATTCGCTGTTTCTACCGCTTCTTCCAAAGTCTCCATAATAAGCGAATCTTCTTCCCCCTCCTGCTCACGCTGTAACGTAATCATGCGGGAGGGCCAGCGGTTTTTAATATCCTCCAGATGCTCATCCCGAAGCAGCTTTAAGATTTTTTTATTTTTTTTCTTCGCATTTTTCCGTGATTTCAGTGCATCCTTTAAATCATCCTGTGTAATGCGGTGCTCTTTTTTTCGTGCATTGAGCAGCTTATACGCTTCAGTCGCTTCTCCTGAAGCTTTTGTGGTTTTACTTGAAAGGTAAAAGGACTCCAAAAAATTCCCCTCATAGTCAAGGGTGGCAAAGATAATTGGGTTCTCATGGTCAAACAGCAGAACATCAACCGATCTTTTACCGGTTTTATCCTCATATTTTACGATATAATGCTCTTTCTGCGCCTCATCTGTGAAAACTTTTTTTCCTAAAAAACATGGTGGTGGTAATACTGGCATGTGTAGCTCCTCTCCTTTCGTAAGGTGGTGCCCTGTGCTTAATCGTTTCGAATAATTAAATAAATAATCAATCCGATGACTGGAAAGAAAAGTGTTCCGAGTAGTATCACAATAGCAAATTCTTTACTGTTTCCTTTTCGCAGAGAATCGCGGTACGCCCATATGCTGGTGATGATATTTAAAATAAATATGAGAGCGAAGAAAAGTAGAACTATCACGAGAAAACCGGAATTGAATAAATTAAACCCTTCCATCATCGTACCCGTCATATTAACTCGACTCCTTTTGAAGGTCTATCTCTATCTTAACGTTAATAGGAGAGAATGTGTAGGATAGTATATATTTTGTTTGAAAAAGAAGAGACAATACATAATTTAAACAGTAGAACTTCAAAATTAATAATAAATTAAACTTTAAATTTGAAAGCACATATTTTCAATTTAGTGATATCGAAATTGCAAATGAATTATAAAGCAGAAATTTAAAATAGGACTCACTGTATGTGTATTTGGAACATTATTTTTGAAGAAAATTTATAATGTACGTAAATAAATTTTGGGAAAGTTGTATTGGGACAATGGTCCGTATAAATAAAGTCTGAAAATTTGTTATTTTTCAAAAAAATAACTTGCTTTTACATGTTTGGCAAATATATAATAAGTTAAACTTCTTATACGAACAAGCAATCCATTGATGAACATTATTTGTGTAACTTGTTCGTATAATTTTTTTATTAACAAGTAAGCGCTTACTAAATTATAAGGGGGATTTATCGTGAAGAAGAAATTAAGTGTGTTAGCTTTTGCTGGACTGGGATTGTTGGCTGCCTGCGGTGGTAATTCTGAGAACGAAGCAGAAGGAACGGCAAATAATAGTGGAACAGAAGCAAACGGTTTAACTGTTGGTTTGGCTATGCCGACACAATCATCAGAACGTTGGGTGAGAGATGGGGAAAATATGGCTGAACAATTTGAGGAATTAGGGTATGAAGTAGAAATGCAATATGGAGAAGATGACGTCCAAAATCAAGTTTCTCAAATTGAAAATATGATTACACAGGAAGTGGATCTACTTGTAATTGCTTCTATAGATGGAGAAGCTTTAACCTCAGTACTAGAAATGGCAGAAGCTACTGACATTCCAGTTATTGCATATGATAGATTAATAATGAACAGTGAGCACGTGAGTTATTATGCCACATTTGATAACTACGAAGTGGGAGTTCAGCAAGGGGAATATATTGAAAGTGCTCTAAGTCTGGATGAAGGTGAAGGTCCTTTTAATATCGAATTATTCGGAGGATCACCAGATGATAATAATGCTTATTTCTTCTGGGATGGTGCTATGTCAGTATTAGAACCTTACATTGAAGAAGGACAATTAGTAGTTCAAAGTGGTCAGACAGATTTTGAGCAGGCTTCTACAATGAGATGGGATGCATCCTTAGCTCAGGAAAGAATGGACAACATTTTAAGCGCAAATTACTCAGATGAAAACCTGGATGTAGTTTATTCTCCATTCGATGGAATCAGCCGAGGAGTTATTTCTTCCCTGTCTTCCATTGGTTACGGCAGCGATAGTCAGCCAATGCCGATAATCACTGGGCAGGATGCAGAAGAAGCATCTGTCAGAGCTATTATTTCTGGAGAGCAGACAATGACAATTTTTAAGGATACGAGAGCTTTAGCGGAACAAGCAGTAAATATGGGGCACGCAATCTTAAACGATGAAGAGCCTGAAGTAAATGATACAGAAACTTATGATAATAATTCTAAAGTTGTACCTGCTTATCTTTTAGAACCAATTTCAGTAGATATTGATAACTACGAAGAAGTGCTAGTAGAAACAGGTTATTACTCAGAAGAAGATCTTCAGTAATTTAAAATGGTTTTAGCAGGCAGAATAATTAGCAACTTATTTATTCTACCTGCTAATTTTTTGATAGGAAATGTTTTTATTGATTTAGGAGAAAGGATGCCTTCCTATGACAAAGACACTATTAGAAATGAAAAAAATCACAAAAAGATTTCCAGGAGTAAAAGCATTAGACAATGTAAATATACAAGTAAAAGAAGGCTCTATTCATGCACTTATAGGAGAAAATGGGGCTGGTAAATCTACGTTAATGAAGGTTTTAAGTGGAGTATATCCCTATGGAACATATGAAGGCGATATATTGTACGATGAAGAAGTATGTACTTTTAAAAATATAAATGAAAGTGAAGCAAAAGGGATTGTAATTATTCATCAGGAATTAGCACTTATTCCTGAATTATCAATTGCTGAAAATATATTTTTAGGGAACGAACAGGCTTCAAAAGGAATAGTGAATTGGAATGAAACTATAAAAAAAACAGTAGGATTATTAGAAAAAGTAGGACTGAAAATTGATCCTCTTACAAAAGTTAAGGATATTGGTGTTGGCCAGCAGCAGCTGGTAGAAATCTCAAAAGCCTTATCTAAAAATGTAGATCTCTTAATTCTGGATGAACCCACTGCTTCTTTGAATGAAACTGACAGTAAAAATCTATTGCAGTTGTTAAGAGAATTTCAAAAGCAGGGAATGACATCCATTTTAATTTCTCATAAATTAAAAGAGCTGTTAAGTATTGCAGATGAGTTCACGATACTTCGGGATGGTCAGACTGTGGCAAAACTTGATCCTAAAAAAGAAACAGTAGATCAAAACGTAATAATCAAAAACATGGTTGGTCGGGAACTTACAAACTTATATCCGGAAAGACATCCTCAAATCGGCGAAATTAACTTTGAAATTAAAGACTGGTCGGCTTTTCATCCACTGGATGGAGACCGCCCATTGTTAACAAACATTAATCTGAATGTTCACAAAGGTGAAATTGTAGGACTTGCAGGCTTAATGGGAGCTGGAAGAACCGAATTGGCTATGAGCGTATTTGGAAGGTCATACGGGCGTGGAATTACCGGAAAAGTTATTAAAGATGGTAAGGAAATCAATGTAAGTACAGTAGATAAAGCAATTGAAAATGGCTTAGCTTACGTATCGGAAGACCGAAAAGAATTTGGCTTAATTTTAATGGACAGTGTCAGAAAAAACTTATCTATTGCTAATTTAAAAAGCATAGCAAAAAGAAATGTTCTAAATCTCCATAAAGAAGTAAAGCTCGCTGAATCTTTAAAGGAAAAAATGAATGTAAAAACACCTTCTATAGAGCAGATTACAGGGAACTTAAGCGGGGGTAACCAGCAGAAGGTCGTACTAGGTAAGTGGATTAACACTAACCCGGATGTACTTATTCTTGATGAACCTACCCGTGGGATCGACGTGGGAGCTAAATTCGAAATTTATAAATTGATAAATGATCTGGCGGAAAGTGGTAAAAGTATTATTGTAATTTCATCAGAACTTCCTGAGTTACTTGGGATAAGTGACAGGATTTATACATTAAATGAAGGGAAAATCACTGGGGAGTTGCCAGCTGCAGAAGCAGATCAAGAAAAGTTAATGACACTTATGACTAAAAGTGGAGGGTCAAACTAATGGATGCAGTAAAAAAAATTGTAACTAATAATTTACAAAAATTTGGTATGATTATTGCTTTAATAGGTATAATAATACTTTTTCAAATTTTAACAGGAGGCTCTCTTTTAACACCGTTAAATGTTACAAATATCATTATGCAGAACAGTTATATTATTATTCTTGCAATTGGTATGATGATTATTATTATCACCGGAGAAATAGACTTGTCTGTAGGTTCGGTTGCAGCTTTTGTAGGAGCCATCGCAGGTGTTTTGATTGCTACGATGAATATGCCTGTATTTTTGGGTGTTTTTCTGTGTTTAATCTTAGGAGCGTTAATAGGTGCATGGCAGGGCTTCTGGGTTGCTTATATGAAAATCCCTTCCTTTGTAGTTACTCTCGCAGGAATGCTGATTTTCAGGGGGTTAACTTTAGTAGTTATGGGAGGAAGAACTATTGCTCCTTTTCCTAATGAGTTCAGAGGACTAAGTTCAGCGTTCCTCCCAGAAGTGTTCACAGGAGGAGAATTAAAGCTATTAACAATAATAATTGGGATTGCAGCATCGTTATTATATGTAACTTATGAAATTAGACAAAGAAAGATAGCAAGTTTCTACAGCTTTAAAGTTCCCGCGTTTGGACTATTTGTTACCAAACTGGTACTGCTCGTATTAACGCTTAATGCTTTTACATATGTACTAGCTCAGTACCAGGGAGTGCCGATCGTGTTGATTATTTTAATAGTCCTAATTATAAGCTACACCTTTGTAATGAATAAAACCATAATTGGCCGACACATTTACGCGGTCGGAGGAAATATGAAGGCTGCTCAGCTTTCAGGTGTGAGAACGAAAAAGATGAAGTTTTTAGCATTTGTAAACATGGGGTTTTTAGCTG
Organism: Alkalicoccus daliensis; assembly: GCF_900103955.1. Taxonomy (GTDB): domain Bacteria; phylum Bacillota; class Bacilli; order Bacillales; family Salisediminibacteriaceae; genus Alkalicoccus; species Alkalicoccus daliensis. The sequence goes on along the minus strand of NZ_FNIL01000003.1, from coordinate 26,870 downwards.
GTTTAGCCGGAGTAGTTTTTACGGCGAGACTGAATGCAGCAACTCCTCAGGCGGGTCAGCTTTTTGAATTAGATGCTATTGCTGCAGCAGTTATTGGAGGAGCTTCTTTTACAGGAGGAGTTGGTACTATATTTGGTGCAGTAATAGGGGCATTAGTTATGGGTGTATTAAATAATGGTATGTCGCTAATGGGAATTGGTACAGACTGGCAGCAGGCAATTAAAGGTTTAGTACTTTTAGGAGCGGTAGCCTTCGATGTCATAAATAAAAATAAGGGGAATTCTTAAAAGGTAAATTAGTTTCAATATTTAAATGAGCAGTATATATTAATTGCTACCTTGAAAATAAAAGTTCCGCTAAAAAGAAGTAATATTGCTGCTTCACTTTCGGAGAGGCTTGCTCAAGGGCTTGTTCTCGACTAATTTCTCTCACAGGGCACGGCTTCCATCGATCCACAGACAGCATGACAGAGACCGCCATGCTGTCTTTAAAAACCAGGATCGATTCCGCTCGTGCTTCGTGACCTTCCAGAAGGTCACTTGGATTCTCCAACTGCGCTCATCCTTTGGGCGTCCTCTCCTTCGTTACACAGCAGTATTAATTTTTATACTTCATGGTGCAAAAATTTTGCATGAGTGTCTCTGTTAATGCTCATTGATGATAAGAGAAAACTTCGCTGCCACAGACCTGCCGTGAACGAGCTTCTCAGCTCGTTCTTCCACGGGCCGGTTTTCACTTTGCGTAATAAAAGAAAGAGATTGTCTCTAATACAAGTTTTTCTATCAACAAAATGAAGACAAGGCGGTGTAGACGCCTGCCGAAAAAGAAAGCGTGAAGATCGAAAGTTCGGCTCGAACTGCAGAAGAACTCGTAAAGCAGGTGTGCAGCCAGCCGGGACCTTAAATTCAAACAAGACGAAATTTGTCTTGCTTGAATTGGCTGCGCGGAATCCTGATGATTTCGAAGGGGATAGCTGTGGGGTTTCTCTGCGGCAAGCACAGAAAAAGGAGCCGAAGGTGTATTTTTCTAACATCAACATCATAATTTATCAGAGCACTATTAATAAAAATTTTTAAAAATGTTATAAAATCAAATTTATTTTTTCAATAGTTAAGTTCAAAAATAACTATGCTTTTTAAATAGGTCAAATGATTGCTCCAGTGAAAAAATTCTGCAGTAACTTAACTCAAAGCGAACCTGCTTTAAAAGTTCCCGATATGCAGCATTTTTTTCGCTGGAAAGTTCTCGTTGGCAGTAACGTGGGAGTGTATTATTAATTAAACTGATTAATAAAATACAAACACTTACGCATATGGAAAAGCACAAGTAATTGATGAATCTCTATTTTAAATGGATAAGTTTTATAGTCTTTTTTTCAATTAAACAGGTCCAGAGGCTTCTTATCAAATTGGATCTTCAGACTAAGCTGAATCCCTAGAGGCTGATCTTATCTCACATCGGATCTCACTTAAAAACTGAACATTGAAAGTACATTTTGAATAAATGTTCACTCTTGCGAATCAGTTCAAATGAGGTGTAACAATGGCTGCAAAATATAAGGTGGTAAAAGAAGGTATTAAATCCAGTATAATATCCGGGAAATTTCAAGTGAATGAAAAAATAGACTCTGAAAGTGAACTGATGAGACTCCACAATGTAAGCCGTCACACTGTTAGAAAAGCCGTAGAAGATTTAGTGAGAGATGGCTGGCTGTTTAAAAAGCAAGGGGCTGGAACTTTTTGTGCAGAACGAGATACTCTTCCCTTTTCTCCACCCTTAAACGGAAAAAATATTGCGGTGATCACCACTTATTTTTCAGATTATATTTTTCCATCTATTATTAGAGGTATTGAGAAGCATTTAAGTGAAAGTGGTTATCAAATGACTGTTTTTAGCACAAATAATGACCTGGACCAGGAAAGGCGCTGTCTGGAATCTGTAATTTCTCAACAATTTGACGGCTTAATAATTGAACCTACAAAAAGCGCTTTACCTAATCCGAACATCAATTACTATCTGGACCTCGAACGTTTAAATATCCCTTACTTAATGATAAATGCTTATTATGAAGAACTGGAGCCTCCTCATTTAATTGCTGACGATTTTGAAGGTGGGTATTTGCAAGCAGAGCATTTACTGAATTTAAACCATCGGGGAATTATTGGATTTTTCAAAAATGATGATGCGCAGGGCTCTAAGAGAATGAAGGGATTTATTCAAGCGCACAGGGATAAAAAAATCCCTGTGAAGCCAGACAGTATCATAGCTTATTCAACGGAAGATAAAAATGTAAAGCCTATGATTGAATTGAAGGAAAGGTTGAAGAGTATATCATCAGTTCCTACTGCAATTGTCTGCTATAATGATGAACTGGCATTGAAACTGCTGGATGCCCTCAGGGAACATAAATTGACTGTGCCGGATGATATTTCTATTATTGGATTTGATGATTCAATTTTATCACTTGCTTCAGAAGTGAAGTTCACTACAATTTCACATCCAAAAGAAAAAATGGGGCTCCAGGCAGCAGAGCTTATTCATCAAATGATTATAAATAAAAATAAAGTCAAACTTACTGTTATGGAATCTGTTACCTATAAGACAAAATTAATAATAAGAAATTCTACTGCTCCTTATGCATCGAAAGTAAACACAAGTATACAGAGCATATAAAAAATTCCCTCTTTTTAATAAAAATAAAAAGAGGGAATTTTTTTATGCTAACCAACCAGCTCATACAGCGCTTCATAAAGATTAGGATATTTAAATTCGAATCCATGATCAAGAAGCTTCTGCGGTACTACCTGCTGGCCTTCCAATATTAATACACTCATTTCTCCGAGCGCTGCCTTTAATACATTCGATGGTACAGGTGCCCAGAAAGGGCGGTTCAGTACATCTGCCAGAGTGCGTCCGAATACTTTCATTCTTTCAGGCGTAGGAGACGTAACGTTTACAGGTCCCTCCATATCATCATGCTCCAGGCAGTATATTAATGCTTTTGCAGCATCGTCTACATGAATCCAGGACATCCACTGTTCTCCTGTGCCAAGCTTTCCGCCTATCCCCATTTTGAAGGGGGGAAGCATTTTTTTTAATGCTCCGTCTTCCCCGGATAAGATGACACCGAATCTGCTTTTCACCACTCTTACATTTTTCGGGGCTTTATCGGCTTCTTCTTCCCATTGAACTACTACATCTCCAAGAAAATCTTCTGCAGGAGTAGTATCCGCTTCTGTAAAAGCTTTTTCGAAAGAAGTACCGTAAAATCCAACAGCTGAACCATTGATAAGCACCTGAGGCGTTTTCTCCAATACGTGAAGAATTCTTACTGATTCTCTGGTTACATCAATGCGGCTGTCCAGAATTTCCTGTTTCTTCTGATCGGTCCACCGGCCGCTGTTCAGGCTTTCTCCAGCGAGATTTATAAATGCATCAATACCTTCCAATTCTTTTTCAGGTGCGGACTGCGGAGTGAGCCATTCTATATAACTGACACCTTCTCCTGATTTTTTATCAGCAGGGTTCCGGGTAAGAATAAGTACCTCATGTCCCTTATTTATAAGTTGTTTAGTAAGTGATGTTCCTATTAATCCTGTTCCTCCAGCGATTGCCACTTTCATTATAACCCCTCCTGGTTTAATCTTGTGGGTAGTATTCCTTTTATCAAAGGTCTTGAAACGTGTAGTATAGAGAGAAAGGAGATATCAGATGCCAAAAATAGATAAAATTCAAGCTGCAAAAAAAACGAAAGCCAGATATCATATACATCTGGAAGAGGAAGGCAGAGCAGAATACAGCTTTTCTGTTTCCGAGGATATTTTAATTCAGGAAGATCTGTTTAAAGGAAAAGAATTAACGAAAGAAGATATAGACCGGCTGCGTCATTCTGATGAACTGGATAAAGCATATCAGAGAGCTTTAAATTATCTTTCTTACCGTATGCGTTCTGAAAAAGAAGTAGCCGTTTATCTGAAGGAGCAGGAAGTTCCGGAAGAAGAAATTTCTCATATGATTGAGAAACTCCGGAGGCTGGACTTTATAAATGATCAGCGCTTTGCCGATGCTTTTGTCAGGACAAAACGCGATCAGTCGAAAAAAGGACCGAATATTATACGGCAGGAATTAAAACAAAAAGGAGTGGAAGAAAATATTATGAATAAATCCCTTGATCAGTATACCCCGGAAGAACAGCTGGATCTTGCAATTGAGCTTGCGGAAAAGAAGCAGCGGTCTTACAAAAAAGAATCTACGAGGCAGAAAGAACAGAAACTGGTGCAGTTTTTGGTTCAAAAAGGTTTTTCTCACAGCGTAGCTGCAGAAGCTTTAAAAGAAGCTGATATTGATAATGATGAAGACGAACAGCAGGAGGCAATCAGCGGGTGGGGAGAAAAATCCTGGAGAAAATTCGAATCAGAAGCGCCGTACAAACGTCGGCAGAAAATTAAGCAGGCACTGTACAGAAGAGGTTTTCCAGGAGATCTGATAGATCAATGGATAGATGAAAAAGAGATGGAAGAAGAATAGATTCTTTGAAAGAACGAGAGATCGTTATATAATATAAGTAAGACCACTGCATTGAATTTATAAGGAATTTTTATAAATTATTAAAGAGATTAGAATTATGAAATTCCTATACTCATCATTACGGGAATATAAGAAAGGTTGGCTATATATGGATAAGCAGTACAGCCGCATGAGCCCGAAGGAAATTGAAGAAGAAATTGCTGAGCTTCGTGTTCTTGCCCAAAAAGCAGAAGCAAAGGGAATGATAAATGAATATGCGGTGCACGAAAGAAAAATAATTATGGCCGAAGCTTATCTGCTTGATCCGGCAATGTTTAAGCCCAGAGAGAAATATCAGATTAAAGGTACTCCTGAAGAAGTGTTTACGATAAGATATCTAAATGGTGTCTTTGCCTGGGGTCATAGAAATGATGCTTCGAAGCTGGAAGCAGTTCCTATTTCTATTCTGGAAAACAGAATGCAGTAAAGGAGGGGAGACCGGTGCATGAACGTATCGAGAACCTTACAAACCGCCTGCTTGAAAAAAATGATCAGCTTTCCTATGCGGAAGCCCGGACCTGGGTAGAACTGCTGTGGGAAGACTTTGAAGCAACATATGCGAAAGCAGGACATAAGTATAAAGGACAGGATATGACAGCGAAGGTGCTGCAGCAGTGGATTGATAATTATGGGGAACAGCTTCACGAAGTATTAAAAAACAATCCGCGCTACCAGAAATGGTTTGATCAGAAAAAATTCTACCATTAAAATATGTTTTAAATTAAATTGAATTTGATATACTAAAAGAGAGCTGGAATTGCAATTCCAGCTCTCTTTTATGCGCTGAATCGATTTATCCGGAAGAGGACGCATAGGTGAGTTTACGTTTAAGCGTATCCGTATTATAAATCCATCCAGTATAGGAACTTAAAATATTTAAGTCTTCGTCCAGCCGGACTATAGCAACGAAAGGATAATACCCTTTACTCCTGTAACGGAGGTCAATAAACTTTACGGAATACCCATGAGGTTCAATAGATACTGCCCACCTGTAGGCAGGGGAAAAAGAAAGAAAAGCTTCCAGATTTTTGTCTTTTTTCGCAGCATCTATTACCGGATCATCCGGTATGGGTTCAAATGGATAAGTCTCAAAATAATTGATATAGCCATTTTTCGCTTCCGCAACATACATCAGTGATTCGGTTCTTACTACAATGTGCCACCGGTTCCATCGGAACGTAGGTGAGGTGAATATGTGTGTAGCATCAGGATGATTTTCGTGCACGCTTTTGTACACTTTCCTCTGTTCGTGGATCCGCCATAAATAATAAACGAAAACAACCGCGAACATAATTAAAAATGTCCACCCGGGATCAGCACCGAATCTCCAGGCTAATATTGCAGCTATATGAGCAATGAAAATAAACGGATCAAATATGTTTATAATACCCAGGGCCAGCCATTTCTCATATATAGGAGAAAAAGCTTTTGTACCGTACGCATTGAATATATCTATAAATACATGTAAAAAAACAGCGAAAAAAGTCCAGAGCCACAAATGAAACAAATTCAGAGGAGGCATGATAAAATATAAAAATAAGGTAATGAGTGTCGGCCAGATAAACCAGAATGGAATAGAGTGGGTCACCCCTCTGTGATTCCGTATATAAACAGCGTTATTTTTCAGCTTAAGTACTGTATCAAAGTCAGGGGCCTGCGAGCCGACGAGTGCACCTATCATGACAGCCTGTGTCATCGCAGGATTTTCTGCCACTACTGGATCCAGTGTTGCCAATCCGCCGATTGCTACGCCCATTACTACGTGAGTAGCTGTGTCCATAAGAAATGTCCCTCCATCGATTTATAGCAATACATACATTTTACCCGTTTTTTTAATGTTTCAAAAGAGGAGTTTTGCAAGTGAAAGTATTAGATACAATTTCTTTTCAAAAAGATTTACTGAGCTGGTACGATTACGAAAAACGAGATCTGCCCTGGCGGAAAGAAAATGATCCTTACCGCATCTGGGTATCGGAAATTATGCTTCAGCAGACAAAGGTAGCAGCAGTGATTCCCTACTTCTATAATTTCATGGAAAAATTCCCAACGCTGCTTGATTTAGCAGAAGCGGAAGAAGACGAAGTGCTGAAAGCCTGGGAAGGTCTCGGCTATTATTCCCGGGCGAGAAATCTGCATGCAGCTGTAAAAGAAGTCAGAGATCAGTATGGAGGAATCGTACCGGATACGGAAAAAGAAATTAAAAGCTTAAAAGGAGTGGGACCTTATACTGCCGGTGCTATTCTTTCAATTGCCTACAACGTACCGGCTCCTGCAGTAGATGGAAATGTGATGCGTGTTCTTTCCAGAATATTTACGATATATGATGATATAGGGAAAGATACAACGCGTAAAAAATTCGAGCAGATAGTCAGAGATACTATCGCTGAAGAAAGAGCTTCCGACTTTAATCAGGCTATGATGGAGCTTGGTGCATTAATATGCACCCCGACAAGTCCTGCGTGTCTGTTGTGTCCTGTAGCCTCCCACTGTGCAGCGAGGGAAGAGGGGGTACAGGAGATGCTTCCTGTCAAAGCAAAGAAAAAAGCTGCAAGGTCTGTTTTCCTGAAAGCAATTGTGCTGAAAAATACACAGGGAGAATATTTAGTGGAAAGACGGCCGGATACAGGTCTTCTTGCAAAGTTCTGGCAGTTTCCATTCCTGGAAACGGAAAAGGATGGTGAATTTGCTGCATTTCTTCAACAATGGGGAATCGATCTGGAGCAGGTGGAGTATAAAGAACATATCCGTCAGGCATTTACTCACCTTGTCTGGGAAATTGATGTTTATACTGTTGAAGTAAATCACCTGACTCCAGCAGAAAATCAGCAGGTTTTAACTCCTTCCTTATTAAAGGAACTTGTATTTCCGGTCTCACACCAGAAGATTGTAGAAAAAATAGAGGAGGAATATTAAATGGATCTTCAATTAAAAGGAAAAAAAGTTTTAGTTACAGGCGGTTCGAAAGGAATTGGAAAAGGGATTGCAAAAGCGTTTCTGGAAGAAGGTGCAGAAGTCGCTATTTTGGGACGCGGAAAAGAAGCACTTAATCAGGCGAAAAAAGAAATGCCTTCACTTAAAACAATTCAGGCTGATGTTACCTTAGAAGAAGACCGCACACGTGCTTTTAATGAATTTTTAGAAACGTTCAGCAGAATAGATATTCTTGTAAATAACGCCGGAGGCTCAAGCGGTGGTAAAACAATGGAAACTACGATTGCGCAGTTTGAAGAAGCAATGCTCCTGAATTATTTTTCTGCAGTGCATTTATCGCAGCTTGCAGTAACTGATATGAAAAAATACAAAAATGGGGCAATTGTAAATATTTCTTCTATCTTTGGCCGGGAATCAGGCGGAAAGCCTACTTATAACAGTGCAAAAGCAGCGATGATCAGTACAACTAAATCTTTAGCAGATGAAGTTGTGAAAGATGGGATTCGTGTGAACAGTATTGCTCCAGGATCCATTCTGCACCCGACAGGCAACTGGCAGAAGAAACTCGATGAGAATCCAGAGCAAATAAATAAGTTCGTAGAAGACCAGATTCCTGCAGGGAGATTCGGAACGGTGGAAGAAGTAGCAAATACAGTAGTGTTCCTGGCTTCTGAAAAGGCCTCCTGGATTATCGGGGCTTCCATCAATGTAGACGGCGGACAGTCCAAATCAAATTTCTAATGGAAGAAGTGCGCAGGTAAGCATGCTTAAAAAGGATAAAAACAACGCCTCTTTTAACTGAAGGAAATTAAGGAAAGGCGTTATTTCGCCTGTCGAAGTATGTTACACTAAACTAAAAATTACTGCAAAGGATGATTAGTTTATATGGACCATCAGAGTGCAATGAATTATCCGTATACCTCACAAAGAAATGTAACGTACAGCAAAAATGGAATGGTAGCCACGTCCCAGCCCCTGGCTGCCCAGGCAGGAATAGATATCATGAAGCAAGGAGGAAATGCAATTGATGCAGCGATTGCCACAGCCGCAGCCCTCACCGTGGTGGAACCCACGTCAAATGGTATCGGCAGTGATGCTTTTGCGCTTGTTTGGGTAAATAACAAGCTGCACGGCTTAAACGCAAGCGGTCCTGCTCCTGCTTCGCTATCGATAGATGCGTTAAAAGAAAAAGGAATCAAAGAAATTCCTAAGTTCGGTTTCACTCCTGTCACGGTTCCCGGAACGCCGGCAGCCTGGGCTGAGCTTTCTCAAAAATTCGGAAAGTTATCTTTAAAAGAAGCATTAGCGCCTGCAATTCAATATGCAAGAGAAGGATTCCCCTTAACTCCCACACTCGCATATTTCTGGGAAAAAGCTGCGAAAGTTTTTAAACAAACGCTGACCGGGGAAGAGTTCCAGCACTGGTTCGAAACATTTGCGCCAAACGGCAAGGTGCCTTCTGTAGGAGAACTCTGGAAGTCGGAAGACCACGCACAGACATTGGAGGAAATCGGGGATACAAATGGAACTTCCTTTTACGAGGGAAAGATTGCAGATAAAATTGACGCTTTTTCAAAAAAATATGATGGGTATATAAGAAAAGAGGATTTAGCATCTTTCAAGCCCGAGTGGGTGGATCCTATCTCTGTAAATTATAAAGGATATGACGTGTGGGAAATTCCCCCAAATGGACAAGGCCTTGTTGCATTAATGGCGTTGAATACGTTGAAAGACGACACGTTTTCTTCCCGGGAAAATGACGATACATATCATAAGCAGATTGAAGCGATAAAGTTAGCATTTGCAGACGGAGAAAAGTATATTACCGAGAAAAAGCATATGTCCCAGCAGGTGAAAGATATGCTGAGTGACGCTTATGGGAAGAAAAGAAGAGCCGAAATTGGAGAAGATGCGCTGATTCCTGAAGCGGGGGACCCAGCTTCTTCAGGCACGGTATACCTTGCAGCAGCGGATGGAGAAGGAAACATGGTTTCATTTATTCAAAGTAATTATATAGGTTTTGGGTCCGGTCTGGTCGTGCCGGATACGGGTATTGCTCTTCAAAACAGAGGGCATAATTTCAGTATGGATCCTTCCCACGATAATGCACTGGCACCAGGGAAAAGAACATATCACACAATAATTCCCGGTTTTTTGACGAAAGGCAATGAAGCGGTTGGTCCTTTTGGAGTAATGGGAGGCTTTATGCAGCCGCAGGGGCATCTTCAGGTAGTAATGAATTCAATTGATTTTGGGATGAATCCGCAGTCAGCTTTAGATGCACCACGCTGGCAGTGGATGAAAGGAATGCAGGTGCTGCTGGAGCAAGAGGTACCAAATCATATTGCCATGGCACTTACCCGCAGAGGGCATAACATCCAGGTAACACACGAGGCAGGTCATTTCGGCCGCGGGCAGATTATCTGGCGGGACCCTCATACCGGAGTCCTGGCTGGGGGAACAGAGCCAAGAGCTGATGGTGCTGTGGCGGTATATTAATTAAGTATAATGTTTTTGAAGATGAATGTTCTTATGAAGCGTCTTTTCCTGTATATTGGAAAGGGCGTTTTCTTTTAATGTTTAAAATACTGGGCATCTTTCTTAAGCAAGCAGGATTTAATCTAAATATGGAAGCTGTTCTAAATGGCGAGTGATTCTTGTTTGATCAGTTGTTTTTTAGTGAAGTCCAGCGGGTAGACAGAATGTATATAGATAAAATACTCAATATCGTACTTTGTTATTAAACGAATAAAGGATAAATTAAGAAGGGAGGGGTGATAATGAAGACACATTATGACATATTTTGGGCATTTATGCGTGTCGGTATGCTTGGTTTTGGAGGTGGACCGGCAGCTATTCCCCTGGTTCAAAAGGAAGCGGTAGATACATATAAATGGTTAACAGATGAAGAATTTTCAGATATTCTGGCGATAGGAAATACACTTCCAGGACCAATTATTACTAAGATGGCAGGATATATAGGGTATCGAGTAGCAGGTGTGCTTGGTCTTATCAATGCAATCGTTGCCTCGATTGTCCCTACAGTAATTTTAATGATTATTTTTCTTGTTTCTCTTTCAGCTTTTCGTGAATATGCCTGGGTACAGGGAATGACCCAGGGCGTCCTGCCTGTAGTAGCTGTAATGCTCGGTATGCTTACCTGGGGATTTATTAAAAAATCAAAACAGGATCTCGGGTGGTCCTACGTAATTTTTCTTCTTATAATTTCCATTGCATTCATTGAATTTTTAAACATTCACCCTGCCATTCTTATTGCTGCACTGATTATTTTTGTATTTTTAAAGCCTCAGCCGAAAGAGGAGGAGCCTATATGATCTATTGGGAAATATTCCTAGCTTTTTTCATTCCGGGAATTGTCGGTTACGGGGGCGGTCCGGCAACTATTCCTCTCATTGAATATGAGGTTGTCCATCGGTATGATTGGATGAGTATTGAAGAATTCGGAGAAGTGTTAGCGCTTGGAAATGCGCTGCCCGGACCAATAGCAACTAAAATGGCCGGCTATATAGGATTTGTGGAAGGCGGAGTTCTGGGAGCATTTGTTGCACTTTTTGCCACTGTCGCACCTTCCTTGATTCTGATGATCGTATTGTTAAGTATATTACTTAGATTTAAGGATTCTCCGAAGGTTAAAAAACTATCTTCTATTGTAAGACCTACTATAGCAGTACTTTTAGGAGTAATGACGCTTCGTTTTATGACGGTTTCTTATGACGACAGCGGCATTATGCAGACTATTTTCTTACTGGGCCTCAGTTATTACTTGCTTGAAATACGAAAAATTCATCCGGCGTTTGTGATTGCCGGAGCGTTACTGTACGGCGCTTTATTTTTGTCATAGATAGAGTGAAGCTGCATCGGAGTCTCCTATAATAACAGCGAAATATATCAAAAAACTTACCTGCAGAAAAAGCTGCTCCTTAAAAGATGAAAATAAGCTCTGCTGTACATCGATGGGTGCAGTACTTTGAGAGAAATCAGGCGGAAACAAGCCCCAGGCAGGCTTATCCCAAAGCGCGGCCCGTTATCATTTCTTTTAAACAAAATTTACATTTTCAAAACAGCCAAATCTAAAATCGGAGGAATATAAGATGGAAAAAAATAAAGTTGCATTAATTACTGGAAGCAGCCGGGGAATAGGAAAAGAAATTGCGTTGACGCTGGCAAAAGAGGGATACGATATTGTTATTAACTATGCGCGCAGCAAAACGAAAGCGCTCGATACGGTAGAAGAAATTAAAGCACTGGGCCAGGACGCGATCGCTGTAAAAGCTAATATTGCAAAAAAAGAAAAGCTGGAAGCTATGTTTCAGGAAATAGATGAACATTTCGGCAGACTGGATGTACTGATAAACAACGCTGCTTCAGGAGTATTAAGACCCTTAATGGAACTGGAGGAAAGTCACTGGGACTGGACAATGGATATCAACAATAAAGCGATGCTGTTTACCTCCCAGCTGGCTGCAGCCCGAATGGAAAGCGGAGGGGCGATTGTCAGTTTAAGCTCACTTGGAGCCATCAGATATCTCCCGAATTATACAACAGTAGGAGTTTCCAAAGCTGCAGTAGAAGCTTTAACAAGATACATGGCGGTAGAACTTGCCCCTAAGGGGATCCGGGTTAATGCAGTTTCTGGAGGTGCGGTAGATACTGATGCACTGACACATTTTCCAAACCGGGAAGAGCTGCTGAGCGATGCAGCCGAACGGACACCTGCGGGAAGAATTACACAGCCGGAGGATCTCGCAAAAGCAGTGCGGTTTTTGGTCTCGGAAGATGCTGATATGATAAGGGGCCAGACGATTATTGTAGATGGTGGAATTTCACTGCTGGCATAATACAATTTCCCTCTATAAGAGTGGTTCAGAAGTCTCCCGTGTACATTAAGCAAAAGAATAGTATAATAGATGATGAGAAAGCACAGATAAATTTATATTTCGCTGTTGGCAATCGGGTGACAAAAGTCTTTTGTACAAGGGGGAAGAACCAGATGTTCGGACGAAAAAGAAAGGGGAATCCGGAAAAAGATCAGGAAAACAAGGAACCGGATATCATTGAATGCTCAATTGATGACGTTCGCGGGGCAGTAAGCCTGTTTATGAAGGATGCGGATGACAGACTGTCATTAAGAGCTATCATTAACGCGGATAATAAAATTGATTTTTCTTTTCTCCACGACTACTTAGGTGGAGTTCCGGACAGACCTTTCTATATGTCAAAAGAAACATTTGACATATTCGCAGATCCGGATTTTGCGAGACACATTGATCGTGCGCAGATAGCATGTGACCAATATTTTCTGGAAAAGGGTGAGCATCCGGTAGCCCCGGGAGACAGTTCCGGGAAAATTAATTATTTTAAATTAAAAAATTATTTAAAGGAAGAACCCCCATTTGACTTATTTCTTCATCCGGAAGACCGGATGGTTACACACCGAAAGCCGGCGGAAAAGTAAAGGAAAGGAGATGTCATGTGGATTTTCCGACGGTAGGAAGCACTATTGAAGTGCAAAGCTATAAACATAACGGCAGTCTCCACCGTGTGTGGGAAGAGACGGTTATTTTGAAAGGAACCACGCAGGAAGTCATCGGAGGCAATGATCGTATATTAGTTCAGGAGTCTGACGGCAGGCATTGGCGCACAAGAGAGCCGGCTATCTGCTATTTTACGGCGAACAGCTGGTTTAACGTAATAGGAATGATTCGTAACGACGGTATTTATTATTACTGTAATCTTGGAACGCCCTTTACCTACGACTCCGAAGCTTTAAAATATATTGATTACGACCTCGATATAAAGGTTTTTCCAGATATGACCTACAAACTTTTAGATGAAGATGAATTTGCGCTTCATAAAAAACAAATGAACTATCCGGCAGAAGTGGAAATTATTTTAAGGAAAGCTGTAGATGAACTTATTTCATGGATCAGCTCCCAAAAGGGACCATTTGAGCCAGGATTCATTGAGTACTGGTATGAACGTTTCTTACAGCATCGATAAAAAGTGATGAAAAGAGATGTCTCAGAAAAGTCGTTTTACCGGCTTTTTAAGACATCTCTTTTCTCATGCAGTATAAAGGAGGGATAAAAATGGAAAGTATGAAGCGGTATTTAAAATTTGTGAAACCTTATTGGAAGCAGATATTAATCACTGTTTTCATCGGAATGCTGAAGTTCGGTATCCCTCTCCTGATACCTTTAATATTACGTTATGTAATAGATGATGTTATTGGGGGAGAGAATCTGACAACGGCAGAACAGATGAATATGCTTTTCTGGGTTATGGGAGGGGCATTTTTCATTTTTATTTTCCTGCGTCCTCCGATTGAATACTACAGACAGTATTTTGCGCAGTGGACAGGAAATAAAATTTTATATGATATCCGGGAGCAGCTGTTTACCCACTTACAAAAGCTGAGCCTGAGTTTTTATGCGAATAGAAAAGCAGGAGAAGTAATTTCCCGTGTAATTAATGATGTAGAGCAGACAAAAAATTTCATTATGACCGGAATGATGAATATATGGATCGATTCCTTTACGATCATCGTAACAATTATCATTCTGTATACAATGGACCCGTGGCTGACTTTAGCAGCTGTTGTGCTGCTTCCTTTTTACGGATTTTCCATTAAGTTCTTTTTTGCAAAACTTCGGGATTTAACAAGAAAACGGTCACAGGCGCTTGCGGATGTACAGGGACATTTGCATGAAAGGCTGCAGGGAATCAGTGTAATTAAAAGCTTTGCGTTGGAAAACCATGAACAAAAGCAGTTTAACGATCAAAACGATAATTTTTTAAATAGAGCGATCGATCATACACGCTGGAATGCGAAAACTTTTGCAGTAGTAAATACTATTACAGACCTGGCACCGCTGATTGTTATTTTTGCTGCGGCGGTAATGGTAATTCAAGCTGATCTGACAGTGGGAACGATGGTAGCATTTGCTACGTATATGGAAAGACTCTACAGTCCGCTGCGGCGTCTGGTGAATTCCTCTACACAGCTTGTACAGTCCATCGCTTCTATGGACCGTGTATTTGAACTAATTGACGAAAATTATGACATTACCGACAGAAAAGACGCTGTTCCATATACGTTTGGTGAAGGAGAAGTCGAATTTGACCGGGTGTCCTTCTCATACGAAAATGAAGAAGTCCTGCATGACGTAAGTTTCCGTGCCTACAGCGGAGAAACTGTGGCAGTTGTAGGTATGAGCGGCGGGGGGAAAAGTACCATAATGAGTCTGATCCCCCGCTTTTACGAAGTGAATGAGGGCGCACTGAAAGTAGACGGTAAAGATGTGCGTGATTATCAGGTGCGTTCGCTTCGGGACAGAATTGGAATGGTGCTGCAGGATAATATCATATTCAGCGACTCCATCATGTTTAACATTAAAATGGGGAAACCGGAAGCAACAAAGGAAGAAGTTTATGAAGCGGCAAAAGCTGCTAATGCGCATGACTTTATTTCAGAGCTGCCGGAAGGATATGAAACGAAAGTAGGAGAGCGGGGAGTAAAACTTTCAGGTGGTCAAAAGCAGAGAATTGCGATTGCCAGAGTATTTTTGAAAAATCCGAGAATTCTTATTTTTGACGAAGCAACGAGTGCGCTGGATCTTGAAAGTGAGAAGCTGATTCAGGAATCAATTGAACGGCTTGCGCAAAACAGAACGACTTTTATCGTAGCACACCGGTTATCAACAGTGACGCATGCAGATAAAATTATCGTTATGGAAAATGGGAAAATCGCTGAAATTGGTTCACATAGTGAATTAATGCAGCGGGAAGGAAAGTATAAGCAGTTATTCAGCATTCAAAAATTAAGCTGATCCGGAAATGTTATTAAAAATAATATTTCGTCCGCCTGAGGACTGTCTTCGATTTTTCGAAGGCAGTTTCTTTTTTATGTTCCAAAGTATGATTTGTAAAATACCAAAATTAGATATTATATCTCCTGGGACTCGTCAGATCCCGTTTTTAAAAACTGTAATAGTTTATCGAGCTGGTGAACCACAATAAACAGAAGTCTTATTGCTCTGCTGTTTTTGGTGTGCTACTGTAAATATATAGGAATTAATTAAAGGTTACTTAAAGAATAGCCTGTTGTATCTGACTTGTACATAAATGATTAAGAACATTAGATGAAAATTTTGAAGGAGCGAACTGCAAAATGACACTGGAACTGGAAAATCTGCATAAAAAATTTGGCGAACATACAGCAGTCAAAGGAATAAATTTGTCTGTAAAGGAAGGACAGATGTTTGGAATGCTTGGTTCGAATGGAGCCGGCAAAACTACAACTTTCCGAATGATCCTCGGACTGCTTGACCCTACCTCCGGAAGTGCGGCCTGGAACGGAGCCCGCATAGATTACAGCAGAACACACCTGATTGGCTATCTGCCTGAAGAAAGAGGACTTTATCCCAAGCTTACTGTGAAAGATCAGCTCATATATTTAATGAAACTGAATAAAATGAAAAAACCGGATATTATTGTGGAATTACGCAAATGGCTGGAACGTTTTCAAATTGAATCATATGAAAACAAAAAAGTAGAAGAATTATCAAAAGGGAACCAGCAGAAAATCCAATTTATGGCCGCGGTGCTCCATAAACCTGAGCTGCTTATATTAGACGAACCCTTCAGCGGCCTCGATCCTGTAAATTCCGATATGCTGAAAAAAGCAGTACTGGATCTGCAGAAGCAGGGCACTACGATCGTTTTTTCAAGTCATCAAATGAGAAATGTAGAAGAATTATGCGATGACTTAATTATGTTAAAGCATGGGGAGGCACTGCTGCAAGGGAACTTAAAGGACATCAAGCGTTCCTACGGAATGAAAAGTGTAAAAATTAAGGCCGATTTTGACCTGCAGTTTTTAGAGAATATTCCGGGAGTTCTAGATTTACATAACTCGAAAGTTGAAACAGATATAAAAGTAGAAAGCGAAGAAATCGCAGAGGTGATTTTTCGGGAAGCAGCAGAAAAAGGATTCCTTCGTAAATTTGAAGTTGAAGAGCCATCACTTCATGACATTTTCATAGATCAGGCAGGAGGTGAATCAAATGAGTAATTTCTGGACGACTTTCAGCCATACGGTGGTAAAAAGAATAAAATCCAGGTCCTTTGCAATTTCAACGGCGATTATGGCAGTGCTGATCATCGGTATTTTTAATATTCCTACACTAATAGATACATTTAGTGGAGATGATTCAGAAGATGCTGGAGGAGACCGCATCATTTATGTACTGGATGAAACTGAATTCAATGGAGCATTAGCGGAAGAGCTGGAACAAATAAATCCAATTTACGAGAACCGTTCTGGAGATACTATCGAAACGCTGCAGGAAATAGAAGAGGAAAGCAGTACATATATACTTCAGCTATCAGGCAGTGCAGCCTCTGCTGAAGCAGTACTTTCCGGAGAAGACCCAGGCATGGCGCTTACAAGCCAGGTGCAGGAAGAAGTGGAGGCTGCTAAGATGTCAACGGCAGCGGGGCAGCTGGGTTTATCTGACCAGGAAGTAAATGAGTTAGCAGCTCCGGTCACTTTTTCTACTGAAATTACTGCAGAAGCAGGTGCTGAGCCGGAAGAAGCTTTTTCTTCTTCCTACTGGATGGTGTACGGACTGGTCTTCGCAATTTATCTTATTGTGATTACTTTTGGTTCGATGATTGCCACCGAAGTTGCTACGGAAAAGTCTTCCCGGGTAATGGAGCTGATCGTATCCAGTATAAGCCCTGTCACACAGATGTTTGGTAAACTTCTTGGAATTGGTGCAGCCGGAGCATTGAACCTGCTAATTTTAGTAGCAGCAGTAGCAGTTGGAGCATTTATGAGCGGAGAAGAGGTTTTCAACTTTATTTTTACTGAAGTCATTGAAGTTTCTTTAATTCTTTACGCGCTGTTATTTATTTTCCTGGGATACTTTGTGTATGGGGGAATGGCAGCAATGGTCGGTGCTCTGGTAAGCAGAGCAGAAGAAGTAAATCAGGCGATTCAGCCGCTTATTTTCTTAGCGATGATTGCTTTTTTCTTGTCGATCGTTGCACTAAACGCGCCTGAGCTTACTGTATTCCGCGTTCTATCCTATATCCCATTTTTCACTCCGCAGCTTTTATTCCTTAGAATCGGAATGGGAACAGTGCCTGTTTGGGAAATATGGGTGATTATTTCTATTTTAATTGTCAGCGCTGTACTTATTAACCTCCTTGCTGCACGCGTTTATAAAGGCGGGGTACTGATGTACGGGAAATTTTCCTTTAAAAATGGAATTAAACAAGCGCTGCGGCTTTCTAAAAAAGAAGCTTAAACAGTATCTTTTCATCTCAGTTATACTGCATTGTTTATATAACTTATAAAGTCTACGCCCCTAAGCTTCCACAGGTAAGAAGAAGTTAAATCCATAGTTAAAGATGTTCGATATTCAATACTCATTGGAAAGAGCTGTAAACATAGTGTTTACAGCTCTTTCCAGAGTGTTTATAAAGTAAGAAATTTTGTATATTTATGATTTGCTGTGGATGGGTTCTCCTCCGCTTTCCGGCGGAAGCTTGCCGACCGGTCTTCAGCTATTTTCAATGCCTGCCGGATACAACCAAATAAGAAGAGCATGTGTCCACGCAGCCACATCCATCTCGGAAAAAGCATACGAGATGAATGCAAAACCCTGGCTGGCTTCCCTCATGTTTTAAGAGAATGTCCAGAAAAATCGTTGGGGCATTCTCTCACAGACTGCGCTTGAATCCCGCTGTCACCGCCGGGCGCTATGGAGAAAAGTTATTTCCGAAGAAAAAGTGTTCGTATCTCTGCGGTTTCGTATAAAAATCATTGCCTCTCTTAATTATGCTGCAGTCGCAAAAGGTCGACTCCGGGAGGATTTAGGACGATTCGAAGATCCACCTGCCGGAGGCAGGTTAGCTGAGAGAGTTCCCTCCGGAAAGCGTACCTTCGAAGACAAAGCATAAAAGCGCATACTTATACAGAAAAAATATTTTTCAACAGCCTGGAAAGAGCTGTAAACATAGCGTTTACAGCTCTTTCTTATCGATATCAACTTCATTATCTTCGGTGTGAAAGGTAAAGAATCCATCTACCAGTCTGTCCATGTGTTCCAGTTCCTCCGAGTATTCAATAACAAGAGCAATGACCGGGAGGAAGTGAATCCAGGCCTCATAATCAAACTCTTTATCTGATTGATAAGTCATAAATATCTGCACTAATTTCTTTTTTCCATCCATCACTTCATCATAATATTCAGAGGTAGAGTGAGCTCTTACTTTACCTGCATACTTCAAAATGACACGTTCATGATAATTCGTTAAATCATCCAGCTGGTGACGAATTATTTCCTCTATTTCATTCGGAAGCTGATGCGTAACATGGTCGTGCTTTGCGAGGCTTTTTAAAATATCTTCTGCCTTTCTTGTTGCACGGATCATCTGGCGGAACAAAACAATTTTTCTCATTCTTGAATATTCCGATCTTCGGAAAATGCTGCGCTCCTCTTTGTAAAGCGTATAGAGGGTCTCCAGCTTTACAATGGAAGAACGTATTTTATTCTGATCTTCTTTGAGTGTTCCATAATCTATTTCATGATGAAGGATTAAACGGATCCACTGAATAATTTCTTCGTTTATTCCGGATACTTTGTGGTAAAGCTGATTTTCATGTTTCGGCGGGAGAAACACCATATTTACTGCAAATGCAGAAAATACTCCAACCATGATTAATATAAATCTGTCAGCAGCAAAGTTAAAGAAGTCATCTGAGGGGCTTCCCATAATAAGTATTGCTGTCACCACTGCCAGCGGAATAATGGCTTCTTTTTTCCACCTGATATGAATTGCAATGATAAGCAGCACTACTGCTCCGATCACAAAAGGTTCCGCGCCAAATGCCAGTACAAACGTAATCGCAAGAACAGCACTAATGATATTTGCCTGTATTTGATCCCAGATTAAAGTTAAACTTTTGTATACAGAAGGCTGTACTGTGAAAAAGGCAGCTAACCCTGCAAAGGCCGGGGTTTCAAAATTCAGCCACATTGCTACATAGAGGGCAAATGTAACCGATAACCCAGTTTTAAATATTCGGGCTCCAAGCCTCATGATAAATAATGTTCCTTTCTTCATTTAAAATTATTTTATTTGGTAAGAGTCTCCATGTATAATACACCTCTTAACCCTCTATTTCAAGGAGATAAAAAATTTAAAAAATATGATCAGAAAAGTGAAATTTTTTATAGTTTTCATAGAATCGCTTTCATTGTTAAGACAGCTGAATTCATATTTTCAGATGTATTATTAATACAGGAGGAAAAGCAATTCTGCGGCCAGATAAAGATTAAATAAAAAAACCTCCGCAGCTGTGCGGAGGAAATGGAAGGAATTAAAGACCTTCGGAGAAAACCTGTTCAATCTGTTCGATTGTATAATCAATATCCTCATCTGTATGAGCAATTGTAAGAAAAAGTGCTTCGAATTTAGAAGGAGCCAGATTGATCCCTCGTTGAAGAAGTTTTTTGAAAAAAGAGGCGAACAATTCTGTGCTGCTCGCTTCCGCGTCAGCAAAATTCTTAACTTCTTTAACGTCAAAAAATACTGTCAGTGCTCCGTGAAGACGGTTAACAATAGCCGGTATTTCATATTTGTCAGCTGCTTTTACAATTCCTTCTTCCAGTTTCTGTCCAAGCCGGTCCAGTTCCTGGTATGTTTCTTTTTGCTGAAGTACTTCCAGGCAGGCAATTCCTGCACGAATCGAAGCCGGATTTCCAGCCATAGTCCCTGCCTGATACGCCGGTCCAAGAGGGGAGATTTGTTCCATTATATCTTTTCTTCCACCATAGGCTCCAATTGGAAGCCCACCGCCGATGATTTTGCCCATTGCGGTAAGATCAGGTTTTATCTGCAGTAAATCCTGCGCTCCGCCATACATGAATCGAAAAGCAGTAATTACTTCGTCATAAATCACCAGTGAGCCATTTGCATGTGTTAAATCATTAACAGCTTCTAAAAATCCCGGTTCCGGTTCTACAATACCGAAGTTCCCAACGATAGGCTCCAGCATAACGGCAGCGATCTCATCATGAAAATGTCCGATTGCTTTTTCCAGAGAATCTAGGTCGTTAAAGGGAACCGTAATTACTTCTTCTGCTATGTTTTTCGTTACTCCAGCAGAATCAGGGTTTCCTGTGGTTGAGGGACCAGATCCGGCTGCAACGAGTACTAAATCAGAATGTCCGTGATAACAGCCTGCAAATTTAATGATTTTATTTCTGCCTGTATAAGCTCTGGCTACCCGTATCGTAGTCATCACTGCTTCCGTACCGGAGTTAACGAATCGAACACGCTCAAGTGCCGGCATAGCATCCTGAAGCATGGCAGCAAATTTATTTTCGTAAACCGTAGGGGTGCCGTAAAGAACGCCGTCAGCTGCTGCATCCTGAATCGCTTTAGTTACGTGAGGGTGCGCGTGTCCTGTAATTATCGGTCCGTATGCTGCTAAATAGTCAATATATTTATTTCCGTCCACATCCCAGAAGTAAGCGCCCTCCGCTTTTTCCATAAATACAGGTGTGCCTCCGCCAACACCTTTATATGCTCGGGAAGGACTGTTTACGCCTCCCAGAATCACTTCATTTGCTTCTTTGTATAACTGTTCAGATTTTGTAAATTCCATATAGAAAACTCCTTTTAATTAACTTAATACAAGACTGGAATATGTTACTGGAAACTTTGCCAGCCTGAGTATTTTAGATAAATTGTATCACAGCTCCCAATAAATAAATTAATATCGGCAGCTGATTTGTAAATTTTACAAGTGATAATTTCAGTTGATCACCTCAAAATGAAAGTTTTTTAAGAGGCAGATTTACAGGGACTGTTAATTATTGTGTATATGCATATTTATTATATGCAGCTAATGAAAAAACCTGAAATATTGCTGTTTGTCTGATAATATAGTGGTAGAAGGGTGGGATTTGCTTGAAGCAGTTTCTTCCATTTATATTAATTATTCTCCTGGTTGGAGCAGTAATGTATTTTATGCAGGATGATTATGAGGGTCCTTTCAATCCTGAATACAGGAGTTCAAGTTCAGATGACTTCTGGAATGCAGTATTGTACGTGGACGAAGATAATGACGAATATAAGATCGGCGTCAGACTGGAACATAATGAGGAAACTATTAATCCTGAAGATATAGAGGCCATAGAGTTTTTTGTAGACAGCTCTACCATTGGCTTTTTCTATCAGGAACTGGAGCTTGCTGATTTTGATGGGACTGTAGATTATTCTGAAGAATGCCTTCCCTGTGCTAATCTAAATCAAATAGAAGCCCGGGTTCTTGTGAATTGGCGGGGAGAGGAAAGCAGATCCGCGCAGTATCAGTTCAGTCTGAATTTAGACGATTAAAAGCAGTTGAAAGGTGAGGAAAAAGTGATAGTAGTATCTACTGGAAACATTGCATATAGCATTACTAAAAATTTCACAGAAAAGTTCAGCGATGTGGATTTTCGATGGTATAAAAATATAGAAGAAGCAGAAGAGTCTCTATATGAAGCTGAGGCAATTATTACTTATGGAGAAGATCTGACGGAAGATCATATTTATAAAGCGGAAAATCTGCGCTGGATCATGGTTGTCTCAGCGGGAATGGATGAAATGCCGTTTCAGGCAATAGCAGAAAAGCATATTCTTGTTACAAATGCGCGCGGCATACATGCTGTGCCGATGGGAGAATATGCAATTCATATGATGCTTCATACTGCCCGGCAGATGCAGGTAGTGCAGGAACAGGAAAAAGAACATAAATGGGATCGTTCCCCTGTAATGACAGAGCTGCACGGAAAGACGCTGGCCGTCATCGGTGCAGGAGCTATCGGTGCTGAAGTTGCAAGGCTCTCCAACGCGTTTCACATGTATACAATTGGTGTAAATAAATCTGGAAGAAATGTTGATCCTTTTTGCGAAATCAGCACTATTGAAAATTTACATGATGTCCTGGGGAAAGCTGATTTTGTGGTTTCGGTCCTTCCAAAAATGAAAGCAACTAACAATATTTTTTCCCGGGATGCTTTTAAAAGTATGAACAGTGAAGCTGTCTTCATTAATATGGGCAGAGGAAATGTAGTGGATGAGCAAGCTCTCCTCAGGGCGCTGGATGTTCAGGAGCTTAAACATGCGGTACTGGATGTGTTTAATGAAGAACCACTGCCTCCGGAGCACCCTTTCTGGTCTCATAAGAAGATAACAGTAACACCGCATCTATCAGGTATCTCTCCTCAATATCAGCCGAGGGCAATGGAAATCTTTCATCATAACCTGCAGGTATATCGTTCAGGTAAAGGGGAATACATTAACAAAGTAGATCCATCCAAAGGTTATTAAAAAGGGGGAGAAGACCATGAAGTTAATGATATGTATCGTAGAGAATCGTTACCGGGATATTATGGAGGAAGGATTAAAAAAGGCAAACTACCGTATGACAGAGTTTTCCAGCAGCGGCGGGTTCCTTAAAAAAGGAAGTACGACCTTTTTAATCGGAGTCGCAGAAGAAGATGTGGAACAGCTGAGTCAGGAAATGAGAAGTATCTGTCTCGATTATGAAGCTAAAAGAGGAAAATCGAAAGACAGCTCACACCGATATATTTCATTTATGATAGATGTTAAGGACAGTATGCCTTTTGTCACCCAACCACACTAATTGACAGAATATGCTTGTTATCGGTATACTGTTTATAACCATTATTATATAAGAATCTCTTCTTGCTGCTAAATATCTACTATTGCCATCCCGTTAATTCACCTGCTTGAAAGAGAAGAGTCATAGAGAATAGAGAGGTGAGAACATTGGAAAATACAGAACTACGCGAAGCACTTCAATCATTAAAAAGCACAAAAGTTCGGATGACTCCGCAGAGACATGCTATTCTGGAATTTTTATTCGACTGTGAGCAGCATCCGACAGCTGACGAAATTTATAAAGCGCTTGAAGATAAGTTTCCAAACATGAGTGTGGCTACCGTTTACAATAACCTGCGTGTTTTCAAAGATGCAGGACTGGTGCGGGAATTAACCTATGGGGATTCTTCCAGCAGATTTGACAGTAATACTTCTGACCATTATCACGTTATCTGTGATGATTGCGGAAAAATTGTCGACTTCCATTATCCAGGTCTGGATGAAGTTGAAACACTAGCTAAGCATATTGCAGGTTTCAATGTACGTGATCATCGTATGGAAGTTTACGGTACATGCCCTGACTGCCAAAAAAAACTGGCGAATTAAAGCTGAGCCTTTCCGCGCAGCATTTTTATCAGCCCTTAAATATTTAAAAAGAGTAAGGAAGGAGAATTACTCCCCGTCCTTACTCTTTTTCTTTGAATTATAAGCCTGGTCAAACTCTTTTCCTTCGAGATCAGGATCCAGTGTTAATGGTTCATTACAATGCATACAGGCATCTACCCGCCCCAGCATTTTTGTAGGTTTATTGCATTCAGGACATGTAACCTGAACTGCTTTGGAAGAAAGCATTCCTATCCAGAAATAGATTACGGTACTGGCAATAATAGCGAGAAAACCGAGCAGCATAAACAAAGTCATCACTAACGGATGAGCTTGGAAAAATAAACCGACATACATAATGATAATACCGCCGAAAATTAAAACAAGAGCGAAAGTTCGTATTTTATTTATTTTACTTGTGAAGTTTAACAATAATTCATCACGCCTTTCTACCAGAATAGTATAGCATAATAAATTAAGTGAAATATATGAAAAAGTATTGAACATTTGTTACGATACAGCAGGAATTTCAATACTGCTGTCGAACATTTAAGTTAGCAGTGTTTGAGGCAGACGGTCGTAATAATGTTAGTAATGGTGTTATTTGAAAGAGAACTCAAAACTGATGCGGGCAAAACTTTTTAGCTTTCAGGCTTTATATTTACAGACTTTTGAACAAATGAAGACCTGGTATGTTTCAGCAGTATATGTTATTAACCTGCGGTACAGCAAACCGAATGAAATGCAAAGGCTTTTTAATCAGCGGGTATATCAGTACCTTAATAATTTTTACAGTTTTTAAATGAAGGGGGCTGCGCTATGGATGAATTTATGCGCGAGCTTTATCAGGATCGTACAGGAGACCCGGATACTCTTGCAGTAATTGTGGTGAAAAAGAGTGCTCTGGAAGATGCAGCCACAGATTACTTTGATGGGATACTGCTTGTTATTAAAAATGAACGAAGTAAAAACTGGGAAATAAAGCATTATGAGTATAAAGACCAAAAAGCAGCGATGCACATTGTGAATACCACACAAATTCAGCAATGGCTTTCCCAGAGTACCAATAGAAGAGCAGTTAACTGGTTAATGAACGGCAAGGTTATCTTTGACCGGAATGAGTACATGAAAAATTTTAAAGAAAGACTGATCCATTTTCCGGAAAATGAACGACAAATTCGTATAGGAATGGAATTTTCAAAGCTTGTACGCAGATTCGCAGATGGAAAGTCTCTTTATTATGAAGGGCATTATCTCGATTCCTTTAATCAAATTGTACATGCACTTCATCATCTTGCAAGGCTGGCTGTTATTGAAAGAGGATATTATCCTGAAGTTACAGTTTGGCAGCAGGTGAAACAGGTGGAGCCGGAAATTCACAAGCTATACTCTGAATTAGTAACAGGCCGGGAACCTATTGAAAAAAGATTGGAACTGCTGCTGCTGGCCAATGAATTTGAACTGGCTACTAAATTAAAATTGGGCAGCGCGCATTTATTATCGATTATGGAAGAAAAAGAAGAAGCATGGAGTGTGGAAGAACTTAAAGAGAGAGTTTCTTTTCATGATTATTCTCTGGACTTAAGCATGCTGTTGGAATTTCTTGTTAAAAAAGGACTGGTAGACATAAAGCTTGAAGAAACCAGAGGGAAAACTATTAATCACAGAAAGTATTTTGTGAATAAATTTATGCAGCATGCTGCTTTATAATAATTTCATTTATATAGAGGACTGTTATGTGATTTCTAACCTTGTTATTGAATTATTTCTTAAATAAATTTGTTAAAGGCTCTATATCGATTTATACAGTTTCTTTTTAATTAGCTGTCTTGAAAATAAAGTTTTGTTAAAAAAAGAAGTAATACCGCTGAACTTTCGAAGATACTTACCCAAGGGATGGTTCTCGATTAATTTCTCTAAAGGCACGGCTTCCATCGATCCACAGACAGCAGGACGAAGACCGCCATGATGTTTTTAAGAACCAGCATCGATTCCGCTAATTCTTCGTTATCTTACAGAAGATTACTTGTATTCTCCAACTGCGCTAGTCCTTTGGGCGTCCTCTCCTTTGTTACACAGCAGTATTAATTTTCATACTTCATGGTGCAAAAATTTTGAATGAGTGTCTCTGTTAATGTTCATCGTTTACGGGAAAAAACTTCGCTGGGAAGAGTCCGCAGCGAAGTTTTTTCCCGAGGTGGGTGAATTATTAAAGCCGGAAACATTGGTGCAGCCGTTTAAATGATCCTGAAGTCATTTTTATGGTCTTTTTAGGATGACTGTTATGCTCTTCCTAAAAAAGTGCCCTTCGGTTTATGTTTCGCTTTCCCTTTTGTGAATCTGAAGAAGAGGAAAGCTGAAGGATTTCTCCCTGACAGACGTACCTTTTTTATATCGATATCAGACTGGGCTCTTACGTAAAAAGTGAATTTGTAAGATGAATCTTCTTTTCACTAAGTTTGCGTAAGAATCTATTGACTTTATAATGAGGATTTCTGAAAAAGAGTCTATCTTAAGGGAAAGGTTCGAACCAAACTGGAGGCAGGATCGTTGCGCTGTTAAATTTTTTGTTTATAAATTTGATAAACAAGGAAATTATAAAAAAATATTATAAATCTATTGCCAACCTGAAAATTATTATGATATATTAATAATCGTCGCAAACGAGATACAACATTAACAAAGTTGATCAGCGGAATTTATTAATAAAATTTATTGACTCTATATTAAGTTAGTGATATATTAATAAAGTCGCCAAAAACGAGCGGCATTCATATTTGCTCTTTGAAAACTAAACAAAAGACGAAGAAGAAGGTAAAGAGAATGAATCATTCTCTGTCAATTTTTTTAAGCAAGCAAAGAATCTTTAGCCAGATTCAGTTTTGAACGTCAGAAGTTCAGACTTCTACCATTTATTGGAGAGTTTGATCCTGGCTCAGGACGAACGCTGGCGGCGTGCCTAATACATGCAAGTCGAGCGCAGGAAACAGGCAGAACCCTTCGGGGGGACGCCTGTGGAATGAGCGGCGGACGGGTGAGTAACACGTGGGCAACCTGCCTTCCAG
>NZ_FNIL01000010.1:59522-119109 GCF_900103955.1 Alkalicoccus daliensis | reverse complement strand
TTTTCGCTTTTTAACCCAAGCTCCTTCATGAGTCGTTGCACTTTTTTATGGTTGATGAGGTATCCCTGGTTCCGGAGTTCGAAGAAAATACGGCGATAGCCATAGGTGCCATTGTGCTGATGAAAGAGGGACGTAATCCGTTCTTTCCATTCTTTATTCGGATCTTCTTTTTGGAACTGCTTTTTCTGATAATGGTAGGTGGCTTCCGGGATCCCCACTCTCTCTAACGCGTCTTTTATTTTGAATCCTTCTTGTTTGAGTTCGAATACCAGCGCTGCTTGTGCTTTTCGAGATAGGCATTCGGATTCTCTTGAAAAGCGTTCAACTTTTTTAAGTAGGAATTCTCTAAACGCAGCAGTTCATTTTCGCGTTCTAATTGTTCTTCCCGCGTGAAAGCTTGTGTTGATTTGGTCGAATGTTTCTTCGGTTTTTTGGGCATGGAAGACCGTCCTTTCGTTTTTTTCTGGAAGCCCTCGACCCCTTCTTTTTGAAAGGTCCTGCACCAACTCGAGATTAAGGAAGGGTCGTGCAAGTCGAAGGCGGTCGCCGTCTCCTGAAGAGAAGCACCTGTCTGGTTCCTAAAGTGTAATACATGCAGTTTGAATTGGACAGAATAAACTGGTTTGGAACGTGGCTTCTGTACTCCTTTTACTCCGTAATGATGATAGGCACGAACCCACCGTTTGATGGGAGTGACACTAGGGATCAAGTATTTCTTCGCCAATAACCGGTATCCCAGCTCTCCTTGCATATACTCCTTCACAATCATTAATTTAAATTCCTCACTATACATTGTCATACAAAAACACCCCAGAAGTTAGATTTTGAACTCTAACTTCTGGGGTGCACTACCTTTTCGCGAGGCTCGTCTTCAACTAATTCATCACTCGCCAAGCTCTTTCAGAATGGATTTTCAGACTTCGCTTCCTCCCGCTGAAGTCGCCACCTTTCATTCCTATCATCACTTTCAAAAAAAAACGAACAAATATTATATTTGAAGCTTAAAACTTTCGTAAAAATGATTAATATAACGCATTATGAAATTGACTCAATTACCTGCAAATTATAAATCTCCTGCTCGGAATGTATGAAGCAGCTGCCTATTAAGAAGCGTTCCAGGAGAAAATACTCCAATCTGCTTCGACTCGTTCTGAAGGTGTTCCTTCCCTTTTTGTCTGGGGGTTGTAAGGCACCACTATAAATTCATGGGAGGCAAAAATATTCTGCCGGCTGACTGTATAAGAAGATTCACCCACTACTTCATCCAACAGCTCCCGTTCCCCATCATTCAGTTTATATATTCGGTAATGCAATCGTTCTTCGTCCACAGCCTCCCAGCGAAGTTCAACATTACCTCCTAATAAACCTAAATTCATATCTGCCTCCAGGTTATTTAATTCTGCGAGCCTGATTGGTTCTTCTAAGTCATTCACCCCTTCCGGCGGAGAAAATGCAAGGTCTTGTCCTTCTTCACTGGAAATAACATTTTTAAACAAAGCTGTAGGGGTACTGCTTGATAATTGTTCATTCGCTTCCCCTGCACCCATCCATACCGCTCCACTTACTTCGGGTGTCCAGCCTGCAAACCAAATATCCCTGGCTCCTGTAGAAGTTCCTGTTTTCCCAGCCAGTGCTCCATCAAAGCTTCCTGCAGTTCCCGTGCCTTCCGTAACTACCGCTTCAAGCATCCGCGTCATATTCCAGGCAGTCTGCGGAGAGACCACCTCTATTTCTTCTATTTCCACCTGTTCGATTAACTCTCCATGCCTGTCGTAAATTTCCTCCACAAAATAAGGAGTGGAGTATCTCCCCTCATTAGCAAAAGTCCGATAGGCCGCAGCTGTCTGCATTGGGGATATTCCTTTCTCCAGTCCTCCAAGAGCGATACTCAGCCCCTCATCTTCAATTAGAATATTTTGCTTCTCCAGTATTTCTTTCGCTTCGTCGATGCCAAGCTCATTCAGGAGCCAGACGGCAGGAGCATTCACAGAATGTAATAAAGCATCGTACATTGTTACTTCCCCTTCATAAGTGCCATTCAGGTTTTGCGGCTCATATCCATCGTAGGAAAGCTGTTCATCTTTTAATAAAGAATAAGGTTCATATTCTCCGGCTTCCATAGCCGGTGCAAAAACTGCGAGAGGTTTCATGACAGAACCAGGCTGACTCGGAGCATCTGCATAATTAAATCCTTTTCTTGCATAATTCCGTCCGCCCTGGACTGCTTTTACTCCTCCAGTTTCATTATCAAGCAGCACCAGGCTTCCTTCCATGCCCTCTATCGGGTAGGCATCCTCTGCGTGGAGAGTTTCATATGATTTTAACTGGAGTGATGTATCTATAGGAGCAACGATGCGGTACCCTCCGCTCAACACTTCCTCTTCACTAATATGATAAACGTTTTCCATCTCTTCAATCAGCATATCCACATAAGTATCATATGCTGGATCCGAAGTAATGCTGTGCTGATCCTGGGGGATCGTCCGACCCTGTAAACGAACAGTTTCTTCCGCTTCCAGATATCCCTGCTGATGCATAAGACTTAATACCAGGTCCCGTCGCGATTTACTTTTATCTTCATCTATGAAAGGCGAATATAGATTAGGTCCTTTTGGCAGGCTTGCAAGAAGAGCACCTTCTTCCACATCCAGCTCTTCAATCGACTTTCCGAAATATAACTGAGATGCAGCCTGGACTCCATGCGCTCCGTGACCAAAATAAATACGGTTCATATACATTTCCAGAATTTCCTCTTTTGAATATCTATGCTCCAGATTTAAAGCTATTAATACTTCTTCCGTTTTTCTTAACAACGATTTTTCAGGTGACAGAAACACATTTTTCGCCAGCTGCTGCGTAATTGTACTCCCGCCCTCCGAAGCAGACCGGGCAATAATATCCCGATAAAGCGCTCTTAAAATAGATCGGGGGTCGATCCCTGTATGGTCATAAAACCGCTGGTCCTCTACAGCGATAAAAGCTTCCTGTACATGAGAAGGGATTTGATCTATAGAAACTGTTTCCCGGTTTTCAGAAAAAAGCCTGGTAATTTCCTGTCCTTCAGTATCTACCACCGTAGTAGATTCTTTCATCACCAAATCTTTCTCATCGATCGCATAATTTCCAAATAATATTATTCCTAAATACACTGAAACTACTGTTATTGCAATAATCAGAACTGCAATTATGCTGTAGGCGATCCTTTTTCCCCACAAATTCCCCACCTCCCTCTGTATATATTTTCTTCTGATTAAATTTAACTTCTACTTAACGACTCCAGCAATTAAACAATGCTCACAAGATATCATATGGTCTAAATTGTTTTCGGTATTATATACGCTTTTCAGAGAAAAAAGTTACGTTTATCATTTTGTGAAACTTAAGTGACTTCCATTTCGCAAGCTTGATGGATACTGTATAGTAAAGGGGCATATTATAAACGATGGAGGTTTCCCTGTTGTATACATTAAGTATTTTTATCATAAATGAAGTTACTTTTTTCTCATTATGGATTGCGCTTTTTGCAGGGATTGTATCATTCCTGTCCCCCTGTGTCTTCCCCCTGGTTCCTGCATACTTAGCCCAGCTTACAGGAGCTGAAATTTCGCAGAATAAATTATCTGCAGACCGGAAGTTAATTTTATCCCGCAGTCTCGGCTTTATTCTAGGATTTACTTCCATATTTCTCGCACTCGGTGCTTCCACTTCTTTTCTTGGAGGGCTCTTTTTGCAGAATCAGCAGCTGGTTGAACAACTGGGCGGCATCATTATCGTATTATTTGGGCTGCAGCTGATGGGAATTTTCCAGTTGAATTTTTTGATGAGTGAAAAGCGGATGAAAAACCCCGCAAAATCTGCCAGTTTCGGGCGTTCTGTACTTTTTGGGCTTGTTTTTGCAGCAGGCTGGTCTCCTTGTATTGGTCTCGTACTTGGGTCGATTTTAGCGCTTGCAGCTCAAAATGATCCTGCCGGCGGAATGATATTACTTCTGTTTTATTCTGCAGGTCTTGGTATTCCATTTATTCTTGTGGGACTTCTGTTTGCAAAATCAATAGACCGTATCAGAAATTTGAACCGGTACCTGCCGGTGTTTCAAAAAGTGAGCGGATTAATCATGATCATACTTGGTATTATGCTGTTTACCGGATGGTTTGCAAGAATTGCCGGCTATCTTTCTCAATACTATATTATTTAGGCGCTGTTATCTTCTGGTAATGCTACAAGGAAAGTACTCGCGCCGCGGAGAAATTTTTCAGCTGTTCCTTCCGTTCAGAAACCAGGGTTCTGCCATTCCACCCAAGTCAGTTTTGGCCATATTACATGCAGGAGAAATTAGTCGGGAACAAACCCTTGGATCAGCTTCTTTGAAAGTGCAGCAGCGTTATTACTTCTTTTAAACAAAAATTTTATTTTCATAGAAGCTATTATGTAAAGTTTTACCTTATACAATAAAGCTTATGCTTTCCAACCTGTTATCCAGAAAGTATGATAAAGATAAGTATTTATGAGGAGGGATTCACTTTGTTAGAAAAAATGCAGCAATTATTAAATGATCATTATGACGAAATGGTAGAAATCAGACGTCATTTACATGAAAATCCGGAGTTGTCATTTCAGGAAGTGGAAACTCCTAAATATATTGCCGACTACCAGAGAAAACTTGGAAACGAAGTAAGAGAAGGAGTAGGGGAAAGAGGCGTAGTCGCAGTGCTGGAAGGCGGAAAACCCGGACCTACGGTAGCGTTACGAGCTGATTTTGATGCTTTGCCAATTCACGAAGAAACAGAACTGCCGTTTGCTTCAAAAACTGATGGAGTTATGCATGCATGCGGCCATGACGGCCATACTGCTGAATTGCTGGTACTTGCGAAAGTTCTTACTTCTATGAAAGAAGAACTCGCAGGATCTGTAGTTTTCATTCATCAGCACGCTGAAGAATATGCTCCCGGCGGGGCGCAGGCAATGATCGCCGATGGCTGCCTTGATGGAGTAGATGTTATTTACGGGACGCACTTATGGTCTATGATTCCTCATGGAACAGTAGAATATACAGAAGGTCCAATAATGGCTGCAGCCGATAAATTTTCTATAAACGTAAAAGGAAAAGGCGGCCATGGAGCTCAGCCTCATATGACCAAAGATTCCATATTAATCGGCGCCCAGATCGTCCAAACTTTACAGCATATCGTCAGCAGAAATGTTGATCCCATGGATTCAGCAGTTGTAAGTGTAGGGCATTTTGAATCAGTGAACGCATATAATGTTATTGCCGATAAGGTAAAAATCATTGGAACGGCGAGATCGTTTGAAGAAGATGTCCGTGATTTACTGGAAGAAAGGATTATCACGTTGGCACAAGGAGTTGCATCCGGCTATGGGGCGGAAGCGGAAGCAATTTATGAAAGAGGATATCCCGCAGTTATTAACCATGAGGAGCAGGCAAAAATTGTAGGAAAAGTAGCAGAGCAGTCTGCAGGAATTGATCATGTAGAAGTTACATCCCCGCAGATGGGCGGAGAAGATTTTGCTTATTATTTAAAGCATGTGAAAGGGGCTTTCTTCTTTACTGGAGCAATGAAGCCGGATGCGAAGGTGACTTATCCTCATCATCATCCTAAGTTCGACATTGAAGAACGCGCGATGCTGAATGCTGCAAATGTACTTGGCGGTCTTGTCCTGGAAACATTTGATCAAATGAAATAATTTTTAAAAAGCAGCCCGGCAGAAATTTCTGCCGGGCTGCTTTTATTTAAGGCTACCTTGAAAATAAAACTTCTGCTAAAAATAATTAATACTGTTGCTTCACTTTCGTTACACAGCAGTATTAATTTTCATACTTCATGGTGCAAAAATTTTGCATGAGTGTATCTGTTAAAGTCTGATGTTGATACAAAAAAAGTACGCCTGCGGCTCCTTTTTCTGCGCTTGCCGCGGAGAAATCCCTCAGCTATCCCTCCCTTTCGTCCGGGATGATCTTCAGCCTTTCTTTTTCCGCAGGCGTCTTCACCGCCTTGTCTTCGTTTTATTGATTGAAATCTTGTAATAGAAACACTCTCTTTCTTTTGTTTCGCAAAGGAAAGAACGAAGCGGAAACCGGCGGACGCCTGTGTAGAGAGTGAGCATTGCTCCGCTCGACCAGCAGTCATCTTCTCCAAGAGCGTGAAGCTGACTTTAAGATCATTTGGTCGGCTGCGCAAATGCTTCCGGCGGTGAAAGTACACACCGCCTGTGGAAGAACGAGCTGGGAAGATCCCGCAGCGCAGCGAGGAAGCTGAGGAGCTCGTCCACGGCAGGCCAGTTGCAGCGAAGTTTTCTCTTTTCAACAGTGAGCATTAACAGAGCTTTATTTAAAGAAAGGATAGGGCTGCTGCCTTCATATTAGTCAGCGGCTATTTTCCCGGGAAGACGATAGTTTATTCCATAAAAATACATTCCCAAAGTAATAATCAAAATTATTACTGCATTTAACCATTCACCTGCTGCGATAATAATAAAACAAACTGCCTGCAGGAGGCCCAGCCCCCAAATCCAGAATTTCACGCCAGCGAGCTTCCAGGAGGTTTTTAAAGGATAAAGTGGCAGCATCTGACTGGTTTGAAAGTGATATGCCAGTGTTTCCAATTGAATTACAGTCATATAGGCAAACAGCCCGGCTAACAGCCACATTCCCCATGAAATATCTACAGCGGCAAGAAAAATCATTCCAAGCACCGTTAACCTGATATAAATCCCAAAATAATCTCCCGAACGAATCATTGCTCTTCCAAAAAGATAACGATAAGCGTTCTCTCTCGAGTAAGGAACAAGCCGGTAAAGGAAAGAAAGCCATGTCCTTTCTTTAATGCTTTGTTTTAAATGTGGTACGTCTGTAAAGTTATTGGCAACTCTAAAAAAAGTTCTCACCGTGTTGTTTTCTATCCTGATCAGCCTTTCCCACTGCAGACTGCCACTGATCCGGGAAAAATAAAACTGGTAAATTGCTGCAAGAAGCAGTGCCGCCCCTGCAGTCCATATTACATGCATAAATGAAAATAAGAGATAGAGTACACCTGCATTTAAACAGGCCCGCAGCCATAAATGGACTTTGTATTTCCGGTCATCCTGAATTCGCTGCTCCTCAAAGGAAGCAGCAAGATTCCATAGTTTCAATAGAAAAATTGCCAGAAGCACACTTAATAATATTCCTCCGCCGGAAGCAATCCGATCATTAAATAAAGGTGCCAGCAGTAAAAAGGCAAGAGTCACCCAAAATGCTTCCATCATCCAGCTGTATTTAAGAGAAGCCCGGAAATACTTTTTTAAACGTGATTCCATGGGAAGCAGAAAAACTACGTCTGCCTGCTTTAAAAATGTTCTGACTCTGCCCCTCGTTACAATCCATGTAAAAAACAGGGTAAAGAACAAAACTGCCGGGAAAGTTTCAGGCAGCCACTCCAGAAACTGGCCGTAATAATAACTGCCAAATAAAAAGAGAATGTAAATAGTAAATAAAAAACCGCTGTTTCCTATCAGCCTTAAATATTTAACTGCGAGCGTCCAATATTCCTGCCTTCTTTTTTCCCATACTTTTAAAGCTTCATTCATGGGAATCTTCCTCTGTCATTCTTACATAAATATCATCAAGATCGGCGCCCGGCATAGCCGCCTGTGACTGCAGCTGCTCTAATGTTCCCTGCATCAGTACTCTTCCCTGGTCCAGAAAAATAAACCGGTCGCAGTACTTTTCTGCTGTCGCAAGAATATGGGTGGACATTAATATCCCGCATCCATCATCACGCATTTCCTGCATTCTCTGTAAAAATGATTTTATACCTACTGGATCAAGGCCGACAAATGGTTCATCAGCAATATAAAGGTCCGGTTCTAAAAGAAATGCGCTCATAATCATTACTTTCTGCCGCATCCCCTTGGAAAAATGATCCGGAAACCAGTGTTTCATTTTTTTCATTCTGAACTGCTGTAGCAAAGCTTCTGCTCTTTCTTCAAATACTTTTTCTTCCACTCCATAAGCCATAGCCGTTACTTCCAAATGCTCCCACAACGTTAATTCTTCATAAAGCAGTGGTGTTTCAGGAATGTAGGCAATCTGCTTTCGGTATGTATCTATATCATCTGTAAGCTCTCTGCCGGAAACTTTAATTTTACCCTCATGTGGTTCCATTAACCCAAGGATATGTTTGATAGTTGTACTTTTTCCAGCGCCGTTTAATCCGATAAGGCCTACAATTTCTCCCCGGCCCACCGTGAAAGATATGTCGTGCAGGACAGGTTTGGTCCTCTGATAGCCGCCGTTTACATGTTCAATTGTTAATAATGGATCCATAATAAAATTCCTCCAATCTTCCCCCCCTAACTATAGCGAATACAATAAAAAAAGAAAAGCTGCGAACTCATTCTTCTGTCGCAGACTCAAAAAAATTATGATAAGATAATTCGTATTACGTGAAAATTCCCACAAATTAAAGAGGTGATGAACTTGGCAGCACAAGATTGTATTTTTTGTAAAATTATTGATGGGGACATTCCTTCGTCCAAAGTGTATGAAGACGACCACGTGTATGCATTTTTAGATATCAGTCAGGTTACAAAAGGACACACTCTCGTTATTCCTAAAAACCACGAAAAAGACATTTTTGAACTGGAAGAGGAAACAGCTTCGCATTTATTTAAAGCAGTACCAAAAATAGCAAAAGCATTAAACAAAACATTTCAGCCAAAAGGTATGAACATTCTCAACAACAACAAAGAATTTGCAGGCCAGTCAGTTTTTCATTACCACCTTCATCTGCTTCCGCGTTATGGAGATAATGACGGATTTCAGGCTTCATGGGCGGATAACAGCAAAGATTATGAGATAAGTGATCTAACAGAAATGGCAGAAGAAATTTCAGCAAATCAATGATATATACGAGTCTGGGGAGGGTTTTACCTTTCTTAGGCTCGTTCCCATTCTAAAGGAGGATCTATAAATGACAAGAGCATACAATTTCAACGCCGGACCAGGACCTATTCCAACTCCTGTTCTTGAAAAGGCAAAGCAGGAAATGTTCAATTTTGAACAATCAGGCGCGGCCGTAATGGAATTAAGCCACCGCAGCAGTCTTTATGAGAAAATTCACTTTCAGGCTTTAAAGCAGCTAAGAGATATATTGAGTGTCCCAGAAGAATTTGACATATTGTTTTTACAGGGGGGAGCTACACTTCAATTTTCCATGACAGCCCAGAATTTCCTCGAGGAAGATAAAAAAGCCGGATTTGTACTTACCGGCTCGTGGTCGGAAAAAGCGAAAAAAGAAGCCGAGGCTTTTGGCGAAACTGTGGTACTTGCTTCTTCTAAAGATTCAAACTACGCTGCGATTCCTGAAGTAGACCTTGCTTCCGTAGAAGAATCTCTTTCTTATGTGCATCTGACTTCCAACAACACTATTTTTGGCACACAGTGGAAAGAACTGCCGGCAAAAGGTAACCACCCGGTTATTGTAGATATGTCCAGTGATATTTTGAGTAAGCAAATTAACTGGAAGAATGTAGATCTGGCTTATGCCGGTTCTCAGAAAAATGCTGGAATGGCTGGTGTTACCCTTGTGTTTATCCGGAAGTCGTTTATGGAACAAGCGAATACTTCCCTTCCGCCATCTATTTCTTATGCACAGCATGCATCCAAGGATTCGCTTTATCATACTCCTCCTACTGGAGCTATTTATATTACAAAGCTCGTCACAGACTGGATTCTCGATATGGGCGGCCTGGCAGAAATTGAAAAGCGGGCAGAAGCTAAGGCTAAGATGCTTTATGACACTATAGATCAGTCTGAAGGGTTTTATACTGGACATGCAGAACCTGAAGCACGTTCACTTATGAATGTAACATTCAGGCTTCGCAGCGAAAAGCTGGAGGAACAATTTCTCCAGGAGGCAGCTAATGCCGGTTATATGGGATTAAATGGTCACAGAAGTGTAGGCGGGTGCCGCGCTTCTATTTATAACGCCGTACCTTTAGAACATGTAGAAGCATTACGGGATATGATGATAGCCTTTAAAAATAAGCATAAATAATAAATCTCTTTTCGTAGAATAATATCTAAGGAAAATGTCCTTATACCCTTTCTGGGAAACCAGACAGTTTTTTCGAATTACTTTGTCGAAAAATATCGTCTGTATAAGGCATTTTCCTCTTTCTAATAATAAATTTTCAGAAAATACAGAAATGATATTGAGTCGGCAAAGGAGCCTGTGTTATTATATGTATAACATTTTCCCAGTAAAGTAATAGCTGAGCAAAATGAAGTTACGAATTGAGACAGGAGGAAAAGCTATGGACCAGGATCCCAAGATGCAGTCAATGAAACAATCTATTATGTTCAGTCATAAAATAGCGCAGCTAAGCAAAGCTTTATGGAAATCTATTGAAAAGGACTGGCAGGCATGGATTAAACCATTTGACTTAAATATTAACGAACATCATATTTTGTGGATAGCTTATCACCTTGAGGGTGCTTCTATTTCAGATATTGCTAAGTTCGGCGTTATGCATGTCTCTACTGCTTTTAATTTCTCTAAAAAATTGGAAGAGCGCGGATTACTTACATTTTCTAAACGAGCCAATGATAAAAGGAATACGTATGTATACTTAACAGCAGAAGGAGAAGAACTGCTTCTGGAATCTTTTGAAAGCTATAACCCTGATACTTACAGTGTATATACCGGTTCTCTGCCCATTAAAGATTTATATGGTAAATTTCCAGAGTTTTCGGAATTAATCAGTATTGTAAAACACGTTTATGGACCTGATTTTATCCAGATTTTCGAGAAATCAATGAGCAAATTTGAGGAAGACTTTGACGAAGTAGACGGAAAATTAATTCCTGTGCCAAAAAATAGGAAGCCCCAGCCTGTGGATTCTTATAAAAAGCTGCCTGGAAAATAAATCCGGTCAGTTTTATTTTTTTTGTAAAAAGTATTGATTTCTCTTCGATACAGGAGTACATTAGCAAAGTGCTACTAATTAACTTGTTATCGAAAGGGTTTTCTTATATGAATTGTTTAAAAACTGTATCTGTGGCAAAAGAAATTGGCAGAACACGCATGTGGTTTCTTTCCGCTATGGTGATGCTCTCATATTTTCTTATTTTCTTTACTATGTTTCAGACCTTTGGTACACAGAGGCCATTGGTCGATTACGGCTTCTTTCCTGTAATAGCAGGGATTGCAGCAGTTGTCCCGATTCACCTGATCCTGCACTGTCTTCCTATTTGGCTTTCAGGTAAACAAGCACGTTTCGGGTACCGCAAATTTCAGTGGCCGTATTTTTATTATTCCGCTAAACAGCCATTAACAAAAAACTTAAGTATGATCTCTACCGTTTCACCTGTATTGACTATTACTTCAGCTGCCATTATTTTAGCTGCGCTATTTCCAGCGCATACGCATTACATTGCTATTTTGTCAGCGGTAAACTTCGGATTAAGCACGTATGACTTCTTTGCTTTCCGACAGATGATGACAGCGCCCAGTGCTTGCTTGATAGAAGAAAACGTGAACGGATTTCATGTTATTCGGCCAATGGTAGAGCAGGAAGCTAAATAATTTAATGAAATATCCAATCGGCAAATAAAAGAGCACGCGGATAGAAAGTTATCCTCGTGCTCTTTTATTATTCTAAATTACTTACCTTGAATATCCAGGCTGCCTCTATTCTGCTGCAGTAATTCGAAATTCAATATCATTATTTTCCAAATCTACAGATTGGGCTTCAATCACAAATTCTTCTGTTTCTAATTCTCTTAAATTTAAATATAATGAACTTTCATTCGGTGCTACACTTATCCATTCGGGCAGGTCAATATTATCTCCGATCAAATGAAAAATTTGTGCTGCTGGCAGCTCAAGTGCTCCCAGGCGAAAGCCGTCCTCACGCAGCCATATATTCCCATCCTCTGATACTTCAGGCTGAAAATCGACTTCTAATGGAATGTTCATACCAAATACAGTAAGACTTGTTTCGAAATAAACTGCATCATCAATAGTTAAAATAAAATCATCTGCATCCTCTTCTTCTTCCAATTCTCTCTGAAGCCATGCATTTGCATCTTCTCTAGTGGCAGAAACCAGAAAAGAAGGTCCTTCCACATTTTCAATTTCAGGTGCTGTAAAAGATTCAGTTTCCTCTACAGTTAAATTTTGATCCACCCAGATCCAAAGCCCCGCTATGCTAATAATTACGAGCGCTAATAATATAAAAAACGCTGCTTTCCACATGTTTAAAATCTCCCCCTTCCAGTAAACGAATAATAATGATTCGTTTTCTTTCAAACAAATATTTGATACACTAAATGTACAGTTTCTTTGTACCCTGTGCAACGGATAAGAAATGTTACCTTTTATGCAGGCGTGAATGAGCCAGTAAGTTACCCCAGGAGGCAAAATATGTATATTCCATTTATATTATTTGCAATGTTTTATCTTTTTGTTATTAATACGATGACAAATAATTTATGTGTAACGAAGGAAATTCCTGAAGAAAAGCAGCCAAAAATTTTCCGCACAGTAAATGTTCTTATTACTATTCTCATTACTTCATCCTTTGTTAGAATTTATTTAGCTTAAGAAATTCAAGTTAAGCAGCTCCTTTACTAATGACAGTGAAGGAGCTCTTTTAATTCCTGTTCAATCCCCACATTACCAAACCAGCAATTTACATTTTATTTGGCTCTGTAACTACATACCTGGATAATATAGCAATACCCAGCAGATACATAATGTGCTAATATAATAGTCAGTATTTGTGAGGGGGCAATAAAATGAAATTCTTATTATTTTTTATTGTTTTACTAACTGCCTGTACGAACACAGACGATGCAGTCAATGAAACTGAAGCTGTAACGGATGAAAATAACAATAACAACCTGCAACTCGAGGAAGATAATAATTCTGTAGATAATATTGAAGAAAATGTCAATGAGCCTGAAGCTGTGGAAGAAGAGGAAGAAGTTATACTCACAGCTGAAACAAGTGTTGGAGATGTAGCGGAAGAAGAGTTTGTCACGGTTTTAAAAGAAATGTACGGGGAAGAAATTCTTGAATTGTTAATTCATAATAAAGTCTTTGAAAATGAAGCAGAGGCGTTAGGTATTACAGAAACAGACATAGAATCGGAAATTTCTTTTTTAATGGATACCATGGGGATGGAAAACAACGAGGAATTTTATCAAATCATGGAAATGCAGGGAGTCCGCAGCGAAGCTGAGCTGCGCGGAAGAATTCTGGAGCATCTGGTTATGGAAGAATTAACTGGCCTGAGCAGCGAAATTGAAGAAGAGTCTTTATTGGAAGAATATGAAAAAGGACAGGAAGTCGAAGCGAGACATATTCTTGTAGGAGATGAAGAAACTGCAGAAGAATTAATATCCCTGCTGAATGATGGTGAAGCAGACTTCGCTGAACTTGCTGAAAGTTATTCGCAGGATCCCGGGTCAAGTGAAGAAGGAGGAGAACTTGGCTTTTTCAGAAGAGGTACTATGACTCCCCCCTTTGAAAAAGCAGCTTTTTCCCTGGAAGCAGGAGAAATTAGTGAACCTGTCCAGAGCCAGTTTGGATATCACATTATAGAAGTATTAGACCGCATTCCGTTTGACGATCCGTATGAAGAAGTAAGCGAACAGCTGTATACTTCTGTGAATGAAAGAAGAATGTATGAAAAGAATCGCCATAAGGAAGCTTTACTCGAAAATGTGGAAATAACAATTCATGATGAAGAACTGGAGGGATTCACTTTAGATTAATCTTTTTCACTCCCACAAATTTATACAATTTATAGTGTTTGTAAATTCGCAGAACGGGAACACCTCTAGTAATACTTATTTTACCGGAGGTTATCATATGGCGCGAACTAAATTATCAGAACTCAGCTACGGAGAATTTCAACAATTGCTCGTGAAATCTGTAATGGATCAAATGGATAACACCGTTGAACAAAGTCCACTGGTTTACTTTCCAGTTGTACATGACCGAGTTGAATCTTTTCTTTTCATTCACTGGAAGGAAGTTTTTGAAAACTGCAGTGACTTAACGGTCGATGAGTGGTTCAGCTCTTCCTGCTACGATAAATTTTATAATGATGTATTAGTAGATTTTAAATCTAAGAATTTTGAAACTGATACGATGCATCATGGTTCACAAAAAGAGCAGAATACAATGGAACCTCTTACTTAATAGATTATTATCACATACGAAAGAGCCCTTAATCAATAAGGGCTCTTTTTTACGTATTCAGTCGATAAAAATTGGTTTATAAAATGAACGCTGGTCCATGGCGAAAATTCTTTCACTGAATTCTCCTGGCTGCGTTCTGTCCAAGGCTCTGTCCATCATATTCATTTTTGCATCAATGTTATCAATCATATGAAGTATTTCTGCTTCTTTCACCATAGGAGGTTTTGGACTGCCCCATTCTCCCTTCGAATGATGAGACAAGATCATATGCTGTAATACCAGTACTTCTTCTCCTTCGATCCCAAGCTCTTTGGATGCCTCATCCACTTCGGAAACCATAATGGATATATGACCAAGCAGCTTACCCTCCAAAGTATACTGGGTACCCATCGGTCCTGATAATTCCCGCACTTTCGCCATATCATGAAGTATTACTCCTGCATAAAGAAGATCCCTGTTCAAAGAAACATACTGATCTGCAATTCCCCTTGCCAGCTCCAGCATGGACAGTACATGATACAGCAGTCCTGATACATATTCATGATGGTTTTTCGTTGCAGCAGGAGAAACCGAAAAAGCCTGTTGATGTTTTTTAAACAGGTGGCGTGTAATGCGCTGGATTTTTGCATTGCTCATTTCAAACAGATACTGATTTACCTGTTCCAGCATTATCTCTTTCGCCATAGGTGCAGAAGGCATAAAATCTTCCGCTTTCATTTCTTTGTCCGGCTTTCGAATTGTTTTTAACCGGAGCTGGCGATTCCCGCGGAAGTCCTGAATGTCTCCACTCACCTGTGTCACCGTACCTGAAATATATTTAGCTTCATCCTCAGGGGTAATCCCCCACATTTTCGCCTCAATTTCTCCAGTTTTATCTGTAAAATGTAATGTTAAAAAAGGTTTACCGTTACTTGCTATTCCTTTTTTTGCGTATTTTATTAATAAGTATAAATCTACCGTCTCTCCTATTTGATGCTGACCGATTCCTTTTTTCATTTTAAGAAGCCGCCCCTTTCCAGCTGAATACCAATATTATAACATGAAACGCACGTTCGTTAAAAAGATCACTTTCTTCCTCCTGTAAATTTAAAGGAGCGGACTTTTTATATAATGCAGAACTTAAATATTAAATTTCTTCATTAAACAAATTTCTAAATCTAAGGAAAAAGTTCGTCTGTTTAATATTACATCTTCTCCTGAGAATATATGTTGATTTACTCTCACTGTGGACTCGTTACTATCGCGTTATCGTGATTTACTCATTTTAAACAGAGTTTACTCACGTATGAACCTTTCACTCCCGCGCCGGCATGCTTTACTCATTTTTAAAGTACTTAATTTGCATTAATTCATTTTCCGGCCACTCGAATACATTTTTACCGTATGCACCTGCCACCCGTCCACTACCGTTAAAAACAAAAGCGCTTTGACTTTTTACGATACTTCCCTGTCCTGCAATGTCACGAATGTTTTTGGATAATGGTTCTTTACCATTCCACTCGTATTCCTGGCTTTTCTTATGGAGAGAATATCATTCATAATATTTTTATTCTATTATCTCCCTTGTGGCCCTTTCTTGTTTCGAACTCCTAATTTTTATTAAAGACGTGGCATAATGGACCACTATGATTATCTGCAGGTACCTTGCGGATGATGTTTTCACGCATGGCCCTTCTTCTCTGCTGCCTGTCTATCTCCTGGCAGGTTACCCATAGAAAAAGTCACTTATAATTTCCTGCATAAAAAAAGTCCTCATTACAGAGGACTGTTGAACAAGAAATATTCAGTTTAAATATTCTCTTTGATGCTTTTGTGTGTAAAGGCAGCTTTCTCAGCTGCCCTGCCACTTACAAGGCTTTTCTTACGTTTAAATTTAATTACTTCACATCGAAATTCTGGTCTTTCGGTAAGTGAATAGTAAAAGTGACTCCATCTTCTTCATTCGTCACTACCGGATAGCCATGATGCAGTTCGCAGATGCTTTTCACAATTGCAAGCCCAAGGCCAAATTGGCCCTTATTACCTTTTCTGAAAGGTGTAAACAAATGATCCACCTCATCCAGAGGGATATTTTCTCCATTGTTACTTACATGGATAAGTACCTGATCCTCTGTTTCTTCCGCTCTCAGTACTATTTTATCAATTGCATATCGCAGCGAGTTTTCCACAAGATTTTCAAGCAGTACGTTCATTTGTTCTTTGTCACCCCGGATCACTGTCTGATCACCTTGCACGATAATCTTCACATCTTCTCTCGTCACCCGGAAACGCTGCTCTACTCTGTAAGCAATCGAGCCAAAAGGAAATTCAGTAACTTCCATCGGTGTTTCTCTTAAAGAATCCAGCTTGGTATAGTACAGCATATCTTTTACCCGCTTTTCCATCCGGTTGGATTCTTCAATTATTACATCCATGGTTTCATCCATATTTTCCTTTGGAGTGACTCCATCTTTCACAGACTGAGCATAACTTTTT
Source organism: Alkalicoccus daliensis (assembly GCF_900103955.1). Classification (GTDB taxonomy): domain Bacteria; phylum Bacillota; class Bacilli; order Bacillales; family Salisediminibacteriaceae; genus Alkalicoccus; species Alkalicoccus daliensis. The sequence continues at coordinate 102,424 of NZ_FNIL01000010.1, read as the reverse complement.
ACTATCATAATCGGTGTTTTCAGTTCATGGGAAGCATGCTGCATAAATGTTTTCTGCGCGGAATCGTAGCGGATCAGATTCTGTCGCATCTTTTCAAATTGATTGGAGAGCTTTTCAAAATCTTCATCTCCGTTCCAGTAAAACGGCTCTTTCCAGTTTCTTTCGGCAATCTGCTCAAAATGGTTACCAAGGCTTGTTAAAGGCTGACGCAAATAGTGTTTCAGCCAAAAAGCAGGTACAAGACTCATCAGGCCAGCAAAAAGCATTATATAGCTGAGCCGTCCCCATAACCGGTCCACCATCTGATCCCTGTACGTATCCCACATATATGACACGTGATATGCTTCGCCGCTTGTTGTATATACTTTATAAACTACATAAAAAAGCGTAGCCCCGTTGTATGTTAACTCATAGCGGCCTCGTCGTGTCATTTGCTCCTGTGCCCGCTCCCCCATTTCCTGAAGAACTTCATTAGGTACAGGATCTCCTTCAATTGTCGCGAGCTGATTCATTAAAAAGAAATGGAACACGGAGCGCTCCGCTTCCCGCCTCTCAATAAAATCAAGCTCCGATTGTGGAGGTACTACATGTTCTCCCTGCGGATTCGCCCAGCGCATTTGTTCCTGCTCTATAATACGGTATGTTTCCTCCGTAAGTGCTCCTTTTAAAGATATCGGATAGATCACACCGATAAGAAGCGCTACAAGCAGGAGAATCGAAATAAACGAAAACCAGATTCTCTGCGTCAGGTTGAGACGAATCATGAGAGCAGAACCCGGTACCCATATCCGTAAAGTGTTTCCAGATGTATCCTTGGCAGCTTCTTACGCACGCGGCGAACAACATCATCCACTGCCCGTTCCGAACCAAAATAATCTGTACCCCATACATATTCAATAATAGTTTCCCTGGAGAGGGCTTCACCGATATGGGACGTAAGCAGAATAACCAGATCCATTTCTTTTGTAGTTAATTCAATATGTTCGCTGCCGTCATGTACAGTTCGCGAAGTAGGATCAATAATATATCCGTTCAGCTCTATATCATCTTTTTCATTTACTTCCGGCGGATACACTCGTGTCAGCATTTTTTTCGCACGAATTACCAATTCTTCCGGTAAAAATGGCTTTGCAAGGTAGTCATCGCTTCCTAATTCCAAGCCAAGTACTCTATCCAGATCCTTATCTCTTGCTGAAATAAATATAACCGGAGTATCTGCTTCCGCCTTAATAGACTTTAACAGCTGATATCCATCCATTCCCGGCAGCATAATATCGAGAATCCATAAATGGGGAGGGTTTGATATTTCTTCAGATGCTTTCTTACCATCTGTATAGTGATTTACTTCCCATCCCTCTTTTTCCATATAAGCTTTGATGACTTTTCCAAGATTTTCTTCATCTTCTACTAAGTTTACAATAAACTGTGTCATCTATATTCTCCTCACTTCCTGTTTAAACTGCATTAGTTTTCTCCTACTATTTTAATATAACCTCTCCCAGATTGAAAATACAGCGAGGTTTTTACATGATCTTCGTAAAATTCTCTTAATTGAAGAAATTTCATAATACAGTTTTTTCATAATATATACGCTCGTTAAAAATAATGCTCATGATAACGTCTGTTGATTATCCACTTATTTTTAAAAAACGCCGTCTGGTTACAGTAATGCAGTGTCTGCGGTTTCTAATTTATAGTTTATATACGATTCCCTTTACTTCTTTTTCCCACTCTTTTCTAATGTGATTATGACAAGTGAAGAATAAAACCTGATGATTTTCTGCCACTTCCGCAAGCTCCTCCCACAGTGCATGCCTTCTTGGATGGTCCATATTGACAAGCGCTTCATCAATACAGATCGGGAGCGCAGGGTGCTCTTTTATCAAAGCAAGACGCAATGCAACGTATAAAAGCTCTCTGGTACCTCTGCTCAGTTCGGAAGGAGTAAAGGTTTTTCCATCTTTTCTTTCCACCACAAAATGTTTCTGTTCCACGGGCACATGAACATGGAGATAATCTCCATTTGTCATGCGAGTAAATTTTGCTTCCGCTTCTTTCAGCACATCGGGCTGCTTCTCTTTTTCATAGACTTCTCTAATATCATCTACCAGCATGGATGCAGTTTCGTAAACCGCCCACCTTTTGACGAGTGCTGTTAATTCCAGTTTTTCCTGTTCATATCGCTGCTGCAGTTCTGCAAAACTCCCCCCTTCCTCCATCTGTTTGAGAGAAATCGCAAGCTCGGATTTTTTCTCATATAACTCTCCAAGTTCTCTGCGTACCTCTGATATTTTCCCTTCGATATTTTCGTTATTTTCTGCATTTTCTTCAGAAACTATTTCTTCTATTAATTCTTCTCTCAACACCTCGTTAGGAGCAACTGCACAAATTTGCTGCCATGTATCCTGAGCCGACCGTTTCAATTCTCTTAATTCAGCATCACGTTCAACTATTTTCCAGAAATTCTGTTCGTCTTCTGTTCCTGCCGCCAGGAGCCAGTTATTAATTTCTTCTTCCTGCTTGGCTGACTTCGCTTCCAATTCTCGGATAACTTCTTCTAAATTTTCTTTTTTCCTTATGTCCTGATTTCTTTTATCCAGGCTTTGTAAAGCTTCTGAGTATAATAACTTCAAGGACTGCGCATACTCCTGAATGGAATGGTCCCCATTTCCAGTCCATATGGATGCTTGCTGTTTGTGGCGGGTGATCCAGGCAGCTGCTTCCTGGCTTTTCTTTATCTCTTTTTGCTTTTTTTTCTGCAGTTCCTGCCACTTTTGGGAGGATTCCAATACATATCGGTATGTATGTATATCCAATCCATAAATAAAACCTGCATCATCGCACCAGTTATCTATTTCTTTGTGGAGTTTCCCCCATTCCTGTTGAAGATCCGAAAGCCTGGAAGAAGAATTACTGTCTTTTTCCCCATTTTTGTCGATGTTAAAAATAAAATAAAGTAAAGTAATGGTTCCAAGCAGCGCAAAAATTATACCGGACACCCATTCACCTAAAAGCAGCGCAATAATTCCACCTGCGTAAAGCCCGACAGCTCCAAATTTCAGCCATTTGTATCCTGTACTCAGGGTGTTTGTTTCCCGGGATCTTTTCTCCAGCTGCTTTTCCTCCAGCTTCAGATCACGCTGCTGTTCTGTCAGATCATCGAGTCTTTTTACAAGTGGAGGAGAATAACGTATATGATTCATATCTACATCATCCGGGATTGTATTTTCCAACTCTGCTATCTCTAAATTAATTCTTTCCTGCTCATTGGTTGAGTCTGTAAGCTGCTGCTCATACATATCAGCTTTTGCAAATGATTCAATAAGGCTGCCTAATTCAGTAAGCTCTTCCTGTGAATATTTCGCTTTCTGTAATTCTGGAATTTTCGCTTCCTGCACTGCAATTTCTTCTTTTAAAATTTGAAAGGATTTTTTCAGCTGTTCAAAAGAATCTTTTGCATATGCCGGAAGCACTTCCTCTTTTTGTAAATAATTACTTGTTTCCTTCCATCGTCCAGCAAGTGGAATAAGCAGCTGTTTTAGCTCTTCACGCTGTTTTCTATCCTGAAGAGACTGTTCTTCCTTTGTTTTTATGTCTATTTTTTCCTGGATATCTTTTTTTTCTTCCCGGAGCAGTCCGTATCTGTCGAGTTTACTGCTCCATTCATCAAGCGCTCTTTTTGTATCATCCATGTTTTTTGCCAGCACATTAATTTCTGTTTTTCTGCCTCTCGGCTTAAATAAATCCAATGAATTTTTTTTCAGTTCTTTCTGTCTTGTAGACAAAGAAAGAATTCCGGAGAGAGAAGTATCAAATAATAAACGATTAATTTCCTCCGGATCTCCATCTTCCATCAGCTGAAGCTGATCCAGATCAATCCGGTATAAATGCCGGAACGCTGATAAATCAATATGATTTAAAAAATCAGATGCATTCATGCGTTCTCCATTACATGTAACAATAACTTCACCGGTCTTTGTTCTGCCCTGACGCCGTTCAATATACCAGCGCTTTCCGTCTTCATCAAAAAGTAGAGAACCCGCAGATCTATCTGAAATCGGAGTTCGGTACCCAAATAAAACGCTCTCAATAAATAAAAGAATCGTAGTTTTTCCGGCTTCATTTAAACCGAACAAAAGTGTCGCATCTCCCAGTTCCCAGGTTTGGTTTTTCCATTTGGCAAATGACTCTATTTGTATGCGAAGTAGTTTCATTCTTCCTCCTCCTGCATAGCTAATAAAAGCTCCACTCGTGCCTCTTCTACTATGTCAGCTAAATCTGTCTGCTGCATCGGCTCCATATGGCGCTGAATTGCAGGATGACCCATCAAGCTGCTCAGCCGTCTCATTAACTCTTCCGGATCACTTCCTAATGAAGCAGCTGCAGCTTCTATTTCTTTCCCCAGCTCACTGTCAATCTGTTCCAATTCTGGTTTTGTATATAGCTGGAGGGACTCAATACTCAGATGAATACCTTCTGCTTCTTCCTTGATCCAATTTTCAATTTCTGCTTTTCTCTGATGCAGTGGGGCATGCAAAGGACCGCTCCCTGAAAGCTCCACAGTATACACACAATATTTACCTTCATTAATACATTTATGGAATACTTCTTCAAAAAGTTCCTCCAATGTATTAATTTCTGTAATTGAAACAGCTGCACGGCGCCACTCTACATCTGAAGTAGGTAAAAAAGTTAATTCATCCACTCTGCTTCCAGCTAGTTTTACGAAATATCCCCCTTTAGGTCCGTTTTCTTTACGGTTGCATCCCTGAATATTTCCCGGGTAAACAATAGGTGGATCTAAAGATAATTCTTTTCTTTCGTGAATATGCCCGAGCGCCCAGTAGTCCATATCTGCTACTTTCAGTTCCTGCAGCCGGAAAGGTGCATAGGGTTCGTGTTCAGTCTCTGCAGCCTCCTGTCCATGCAGTAAAGCAATATGAGTGTCAGCACTTTCTGTTTTGCGATACATAGGCATCGGAGTTTCTGAGAAAGAGGCGGAAGGATAACTAAATCCATATAAACAAACTTTTTCGTTCCCGGTCTCGTGAATAAAAGTTTCCCCAGTGACAGAAAAAACACGCACGTTTTCAGGTAATGGTACCAGCGCACTGCTTTGAAGAAGAGGATCGTGATTTCCATGTATCAGATAAACTTGAATTCCTTCTTTATTCAATCTTTCCATTTGTTTTTTTACAAACCATTGTGCATGGACAGAACGTTTTTCATGATGATACAAATCTCCGCTGATAAGCATAAAATCTACATTATATTCTATTGCTTTAGTACAAAGTTTCTCAAAAGAACTATAGGCAGCACGCAGTAATTTTAATTCAATATCTTTATGTAATTTTTCAGGAAGCTGAAAAGGTCGATCCAAATGCAGATCGGCACAATGAATAAACGAGACCATAGAGATCACCTCTGATATTTTTAATGAATGATAATTCATTATATGATAGGATAGTAAAAAAGGAGGTTGCTTAAATGAAGCTTTATTATTTAACTGCGTACAGTAAAACAGGTGAACATTTAATAAATGAAACTCTGGAAGCGGAGACTGACAAGGAAGCAATCGAAAATGCTGTTAAACGGCTGGAAGAGGAAAATTTACAGGAACTTCCGAGCAGACTGGTTAAATCCTCCGGAGGAATGCTTCATTTTCACCCCTGAAGACTGCAGGGTACTGCCGGCTTATGATTCATCCGGCAGTGTATAAAATGTTCCGCTTATTTTACTTAACAGCTTTTTGTCTTCTGAATGAATAGTGCACTCTACATACTGGACATTTTTCCCCTTTTTTAAAAAATAAGCTTTTGCTTCCAGCGTACCGCTTTTCGCTGTATTTAAAAACTGGGTTTTAAGCTCCAGGGACACAGAAGGACGCTCATTAAAGGCAGCACACAAATGTCCCATTGCTGTATCCGCTATATATCCAACAACACCGCCGTGAATAAATCCTACAGGGTTATACATCAGGTCAGATACAGGAACTTTTAAAATTACTTCTTCGGTTTCTTCTAAATAATCAAAAGAAAAATCAAATAATGAATACAAAAATACATTCGGAGATCCGTCATTATGAACCTCAGCTGCTCGTTCTGCTTTTTTCACTAATTCCTCGCTGTTCAATGTAAATCACTCCTTTTAATTATATTATCATGAAACCAATAAAGGACGTTAACAACAAAAAAACGCCCCGGAGGAAAACCGCCGGGACGTACAAAACTTATTAACCTTCCTGATCTTCTACACCGTAGAGAGCTTCAAGTGGTTCTGTAATGATTTTGTTGAGTTCACCCACAAGCTGGCTCATTTTCTGCTCTTCTTCCATCAGCTTCATGATCTGCTCATGCTGCTGAACAAGCTCAAACTGCTTTTGTGCCTGCTGAACTTCTTCTTCAGAGATCTGTTCTCCCTGCATCTGCTTCTGTTGAAGCTCCATCTGTACCTGTCGGAAGTTATCCAGCATTTTCTTTGCTACTTCATCCTGGTTTACTTCTTCGTGAAGCTGTTTCAGGTTCGTGAATTCTTCACTTTCCTGCAGTTCTTTCGCTAGTTCCTGTGCCTTATCAAATGGATTCGCCATGAATATTTGCCTCCTTGGTTTCTTTCCGCGCGAATAGGCGCTTTTTAGCAATTCTTATCGACTGTAACATATATTACAGAGGAATGCATCCCTTACCATACGAAAATTAATAGTATCCCCTGAATCATTCCTACGAAGGCTCCAATCAGTGCCCCTAAAACAGCAATCATCTTCAATTCTTTATTTGCAATAACGATCAGCATTTCTTCAAGCCTTGCCAGGGGAAACATATTAACTTCCTTTGTCACTAAATCTTTTATACCGATCTGCTTCATTATCGACTTAATATATCTCGACAATATCATAGACGCTGAAGCCATTACAGAGGGTATAACAGTTTTGTTAAGAAGGTCTTCATACTTTCCCGTCCAGGCAGATAATGGAGCACTCCATTCACCTACGACCGGAGTTCTTCCGATAACTGCTTTCGTAAATGCATCCAGCTGCGCATTAAGTTTTTCATCTGTAATGTACTGATCTGGAGCAGTTGCAAGAATCTGCTTCCATTCTTTCATTAAGAGTTCCGTAAGCAAATTTTTTGTGTCTTCTTCTGTCAGGAATTTCACGAGTTCTCTCGCAATACTGTCAGCCAGCGAAAATCTCTGCGAAAATCTGCTGAAGAAAGAAGAAACATTTCCTCTCGACTGCAGATAATTCGTAAGCAGCTGATCGATTTGCTCTCTTCCTTCAGGAGAACTTACATACTCTGCAGCTTTAAAAGTTATTTGATGAGAAACTTTTGGAAATCTTTCTTCCAGTGCTTCTACCCACTCTCCCGGCACCCAGTCTTCAAATGGACGATGTTTAAACTCCTCGAATAATTCAAGTAATTTAATATGCAGGCTGTTCTCTATATTATTTCTAAAGGACAGCAGCTGATCTTTTTTACCGAGATGCAGTTCCATCCACTCGTCCAGTGTCATTTCTTCTTCAAGAAGTTCTTTTACCCCCTGTTTTAAGCGAGCCTCTACTTCTTCAAATAAAACTCCATCTTCCAGTTTTTCCTGCATTCCCTCTGGTGTTACCAGGTGTTCTTCCACCAGCTTTCCCAGATTATCTGCTATCTGCCCTCTTCGCTTTGGTATCAATCCTGGTGTAAACGGAACCCTGAATTTTCCTATAAACCAAGGTTTATAAGGTCGGAACAACATGCGGATCGCTACAATATTCGTTCCTCCGCCTATTACTGCTCCAATGAGGATTATTACCAGCAGCATTCCCCATTCGCCCATAAAAAACCTCCTTCAACAACATACGTCACATTGTGTTATTATAACGTACTCCCTTCACCGATACCAATGATAGGAAGCTTTTCTAAGGTAAAAGTTCATGATAAGATATGACAAGATACAGCAGGGAGGTTTTCCATGATACAGCACTTTCAATGGAAAGAACGTCCGCCTTTTGGGTGGTCATTTTCTTTTTACTATAAACAAATGCGTTATAAAGGAACTTATCAGAAAGACGGTGTAATTCGGTGGCATCATCCGGAGGATATAAATGAAAAGGATGCAGCTTTTTTAGAATCAACTGTACATGACCTTATGCTCTACCATGTCTACGAAGATCATTAGAAAGAAGGTTCTTTTCTATGTTGGTAAATCAAAATAAAATTATTTTACAGCAGGGGGACACATTAAAGGAATTTGCAAGAGATGAACTGACGGAAGATGAACAGAAAATAATAGAAAAATTGCTGCAAAGTCCGGCTGAAGATCACCCGGCAGATCCTGCAGTGAGAAAGCTCCACGATTTACTCGTGAATGAAAAAGAGATTCCCATAAATGAATGGAACCAGAAAATCACTTTTCCACTCCGGCTCATTTATGTAAGATTCACAAAAGTAATTGAAGACAGAGAAGGCTTTACAGAAGCCATGGAAGCACTTTTTCCAGGAAGTCATATCTTTTTATGGCGTTCTCAAAAAGAAGGACTGCTGATTCAGGAAGCTGATGAAGAGTTTGAAGTTGAAATTGAGAGCAGTTCTATCGTTGATACACTTGCAGCAGATTTTTTCACCCGGCCTACGATTTTTATAGGTTCCTTTATTCATGATCCAGCGCGCTTAAAAGCGCATGCCGACTGGGAAAATCACCTTTTTCATGAGGTTACTCTTGCATTTCCAAAAAAACATTTATTTCATGAGCAGGAATTGACGCTTTATTACCTGTTAAGCAGATTTTCTGATAAGACACTTTCTGATGTAAGCAGACTGATTGCACCAGTCGCTTCAGACACTACACTGCTGGAATCAGTCAGATGTTATTTAGAATGCAACATGAACACCAGCCTTGCAGCGAAAAAAATGTATATGCACAGAAACACAATGCAGTACCGTGTAGATAAGTTTATTGAGAAAACAGCCGTAGATATAAAACAGTTCCCAAATGCGGTAGCAGTATATTTAATGCTGCTTGCAATTCCCGTGTTATATAAAGAAGATTAGTGCAGTAAGGAAAGCAGACTGTTATTTTTCTATATGTTATTTACCAAGCAGGGATCATTGGATGATACCCTGCTTTTGTTCTGCTATGCATGAGAAGCAACCTTGCATCTTCTTTAGAACATTTTCTCCAGAACACTTCCTATCCCCCCTCGAAATGTTAACGCTTGCAACGTGCACAAAAACCCTGGATGTTTTTTGTGCACGCTGACAATAGTAATGAAACCCCTTACAAGTTACACTGAAGTCAGTTCAAAAAAGCTTACATTACACAGGAGGAATTAATAATGGCTGATATTACTTTTAAAAATTTATACAAGATTTATGATGGTGATGTTCAAGCAGTAACTGACTTTAACCTCGATATTGCTGATAAAGAATTTATCGTATTCGTTGGTCCATCTGGTTGCGGGAAGTCTACTACACTTCGTATGGTAGCAGGGCTTGAAGATATTTCCAAAGGAGATTTATATATCGGGGAAGACAGAGTTAATGATGTAGCTCCAAAAGATAGAGATATCGCAATGGTGTTCCAGAACTATGCACTTTATCCTCACATGAACGTATATGAAAACATGGCATTCGGGCTGAAGCTTCGTAAATTCCCTAAAAATGAAATTGACGAGCGTGTAAGAAACGCTGCTACTATTCTTGGGTTAACAGAAATGTTGGACCGTAAGCCGAAAGCAATGTCCGGCGGTCAGCGTCAGCGTGTAGCTCTGGGACGTGCGATTGTCCGTAACCCTAAAGTATTCCTGATGGATGAGCCGCTTTCCAACCTTGATGCTAAGCTTCGTGTACAGATGCGCTCTGAAATCATTAAATTGCACCACCGTCTGCAGACTACTACAATCTATGTAACACACGATCAGACTGAAGCGATGACAATGGCTTCCCGTATCGTAGTTATGAAGGATGGTATCGTACAGCAGGTAGGCGCTCCGAAAGATATTTATGATTATCCGGAAAATATCTTTGTAGGCGGATTTATTGGATCACCAGCAATGAACTTTATGCACGGAAAACTTAACGGTGATACTTTCGAGCTTGGAGAGCACACAGTAAAAGTGCCGGCTGGTAAAATGAAAGCTCTCGAAGGCTACGATCAGAAAGAACTTCTTCTTGGTATTCGTCCAGAAGATATTCATGACGAGCCGGTTTTCCTTGATGCTTCTGAAAATTCCCGCTTCACCGCTACTATTGATGTAGCAGAATTGATGGGTGCAGAGTCTTACTTATACTCTACTGTAAGTGATAATACATTTATTGCCCGGGTTGATTCCCGTACTGACGTTTCCAGTGGTACTAAAATCGATCTTGCATTTGATATGAACAAAGCTCACTTCTTTGATACAGATACTGAGCAGCGAATCCGCTAATACCCTATATTTGGTTTCATAGATTTATTCCCCCCTTTTAGACATCGGCTTTTCAGCCGGTGTCTCTTTTATTTCAGCTAAGATATCGTTCGTTGTTGTTAATTAGAAGAAACTTTGCTCCAGCTAGACCTGAGGTGTATGAGCTTTCCCGTTGCAGCCGCCCTTCCTTCTATCATCACCTTTACCAGAGCTTTTATTTTTATAAAATATTTGCTAAAATATAGGAAACATACGTTTGCAGGAGGAAAATGATGAATTTTACAGCGATAGATTTTGAAACAGCCTCATCCGAAAAAGGCAGTGCTTGTGCCATAGGCATCGTTCATGTGGAAAACAGTGAAATAGTAGAAGAAGTTTACTCACTTATTCGGCCTTTTTCTCCCTATTTTGATCCTAATTGTGTCAGAGTACACGGTTTAACCTGGGAGGACGTAAAAGAATCCCCGACTTTTGAAGAACTCTGGAATGAGATTGCACATTTATTTGAAGGAAATCTTTTACTGGCGCATAATGCCAGTTTTGATATAAGAGTATTAAGATCTGCTTTGGATGTTTACCAGCTTCCTTATCCTGCTGCATCTTACAACTGTACAGTCCAGGTGGCGAAAAAAACATGGCCTGAGTTTTATAATTATAAACTGTCTACGATAGCACATGAATTAAATGTCACTTTTGAACACCACCATGCACTGGAGGATGCAAAAGTTGCGGCAGAAATTATGCTTCGGGCGGAAGAAATTCATAATGCTTTCGATGAAGAAACTATGCTCCGTACTTTAAAAATGTCTAACGGGACTCTCGGCCCTGGTAAATACGCCACTCCCGGCGTAAACTTCAAGAAAAAAATCATGGCCCTCTCTCCACAGATGCAAAATAAATAAATTAACCTGAGCCTTCCCCAGTTTAATGTGGAAAGGTACGCAGATTTTAAAAATTTATTAAGTAGGAAAACGACTATATCAACAGCCTGGAAAAAGCGGCCTGCACAGCAGGCCGCTTTTTATCAAATATTGTTTTTAAGTTTTGGCTCAGTGACTTTCTGTATTTCTTCAAAGCTTGAGTCATCAAGTATTTCCTGAAGAATAAGTCCGCTTTCTGTGACATCAATTACTGCCCGTTCTGTAATAATTCTATCTACGACTCCTATCCCGGTCAGAGGGAGACTGCAGTTGTTTACAATTTTAGGTGTACCATCCCGGCTGACATGATCCATGATTATAATAACCCGCTGGGCACCGTGAACAAGATCCATTGCTCCCCCCATGCCTTTAATCATTTTACCCGGGATCATCCAGTTCGCAAGGTCTCCATTTTCAGCTACCTCCATTGCTCCCAGAATAGCAATGTCTATATTGCCGCCGCGGATCATAGCAAAAGATTCCGCACTGCTGAAATATGCCGCTCCTTTTGCAGCAGTTACTGTTTCTTTTCCTGCATTTATCAGATCCGCATCTAATTCTTCCTCTGTAGGATAGCGGCCGATTCCCAATAATCCATTTTCAGACTGCAGCATTACTTTTTTATGCTCTGATAAAAAGTTCGCCACCATCGTCGGCATCCCTATTCCCAGGTTTACATAGTCTCCATCTTTTATTTCCTGCTCAGCTCTTCTGGCTATTTTTTCTCTGGATGCTTTTTTATCCACTGTCTTCCCCTCCTTTCTAAGCTTCCCTTACAGTTTTTCGCTCGATTCTGTTTTCCTGTGCAGCTTCCAGCATCCGATTCACATATATGCCGGGAGTATGAATATGATGAGGATCAATGGAACCTGCTTCCTGTAAATTTTCTACCTCCGCTATCGTAAGTTTTCCTGCTGCTGCAATCATCGGATTAAAGTTCTGTGCAGTTTTCCGATAGACCAGGTTCCCGTACGTGTCGCCTGTATGTGCCCGCACGATACTAACATCACCTTTAATCGCTCGTTCCAGCAGATATTCCTTGCCTTCAAACGTTCGAATTTCTTTTCCTTCAGCAACAGGTGTGCCGACTCCTGCAGGTGTATAAAAAGCAGGGATTCCTGCTCCTCCGGCACGCAGCCGCTCCGCAAGCGTCCCCTGTGGAACAAGTTCCACTTCTAATTCTCCATTTATTACCTGCCGTTCAAATTCTTTGTTTTCGCCAACGTAAGAGGCATAAATTTTCTTGATTTGTTTTTTCTTCAGCAGTAAACCGAGCCCCCAGTCGTCCACACCACAGTTATTTGAAACAATTGTTAAATTTGTGGTGCCCTTTTTTACGAGTGCCTGAATGACATTTTCGGGAATTCCGCACAATCCGAAACCACCAACCAGGATCGTAGCTCCATCCTCTATTCCATCAATGATTTCATCAGCAGTTTCATAAATTTGTTTCATTTATAAAATCCCTCCCTTTATACTGGGTACACTGGATGTTTTCTTCCGGAGAATTGAATCTCTTTGCTGCTGTAAAGTTCATACCGCTCAATTAACGTTTCCCGAAGCGCATTTCCTGGAATAATATCATCTACAATTAATTCAGACGCCAGACGGTACACATCGATATTTTCCTGATATTCTTTTCTTTTATCTGCAATAAAATCTGCCCTGTCTTTTTCATCCAAAGCTGCAATTTTATTTGCATATACCGCGTTTACCGCTGCTTCAGGTCCCATTACTGCAATCTGCGCAGTCGGCAGCGCAATACAGCTGTCCGGTTCAAATGCAGGACCTCCCATTGCATAAAGACCTGCCCCGTATGCTTTTCTTATAATTACTGAAATTTTCGGCACCGTTGCTGAAGACATCGCAGCGACCATTTTGGCGCCATGGCGGATAATCCCTGCTCTTTCCACTTTTGTTCCAATCATAAAACCGGGAACATCCATTAAAAACAGCAGCGGTATTTGAAACGCATCGCATAAGGTAATAAACCTTGCAGCTTTATCAGCAGAATCATGAAACAATATCCCGCCCTTCTGCTTTGGCTGATTTGCTATGATACCTACAGTACTGCCGTTTATTCTTGCAAATCCGGTGATTAATTCCTTTGCAAACAGTGCTTTAATTTCAAAAAAGCTGCCTTTATCTACAAGACCTTTTATAAATTGAAGCATATCAAAAGGCATGTTCTGATTATCAGGTACCAGCTTTTCCAAATCGAGCTGTTCCGGAGCAAACGGTTTTATTTTTTCCGTTTTATGCAGATAATTCTCCGGCATATAAGTAAAATATTCTCTTGCTTTTTGTATACCTTCAGTTTCGTTTTCGACTAAGATATCCCCGCACCCGGACACAGAACAGTGCATTCGGGCGCCTCCCATTTCTTCCAGACTCACTTTTTCCCCTATAACCATTTCTGCCATCCTTGGAGACCCAAGATACATGGAGGCATTACCTTCTACCATAATGACAACATCACAGAAGGAAGGAATATATGCTCCCCCTGCGGCTGAGGGACCAAATAGTATACAGACCTGCGGCACCATGCCGGATAATTTAACTTGATTATGAAAAATCCGTCCTGCCCCGCGTCTGTTGGGAAACATATCAATTTGATCAGTTATCCGCGCTCCGGCGCTGTCTACAAGATAAAACATTGGAACTTTCAGTTTCATCGCAGTTTCCTGCATCCGAATAATTTTTTCTACTGTTTTAGCTCCCCAGGAACCAGCTTTTACCGTGGAATCATTTGCCATTACGCAGCAGGTTCTTCCGTCTATTTTTCCTATCGCTGTAATAACGCCGTCCGCAGGCAGTCCTTCTGCTTCAGCATTGGCAAATTTTCCGTCTTCCTTCCAAGTACCATCATCAAACAAGCTATGCAGTCTTTCTCTGACAAACATTTTCCCCTTCTGCTCATTCGCATCGTGATACTTCTTAATTCCTCCCTGTTCAATTGCTTCTACTCTTTCCTGCCACGATTTATCAAGTTTCATCAATCATCAGCACCTGCCTTTTTATTCTCCACGAAAGACCGGGGGACGCTTTTCTTTAAAAGCAGCGAGTCCTTCCAGTCTGTCTTTAGTGTTTATAGTTTTTTCATACTCAGCCTGCTCCACCTGCAGCCCTTCCTGCAGTGTTTTCTGCAGTCCTTGATTTATCGCGGACTTAGCATACCTGTTAGCCAAAGGAGCTCTGGAAGCAATAATGCGTGCAAAATGCTCTGCTTCCGGTAATAATTCACTTCTTGAAAATGCTTTAAGTACAAGTCCACTGTAAACAGCTTCCTCTGCGGAAATCTTCTTTCCCGTTAAAATTAATTCTTTCGCCTTTTGTTCGCCAATAAGCCTCGGAAGCCGCTGTGTCCCTCCTGCACCGGGTATAATACCAAGACCTGTTTCCGCAAGTGAAAATGTTGCATATTGTACCGCGATCCTGAAGTCGCAGGCAAGGGCAAGTTCCACTCCTCCTCCGATCGCCGCCCCATTAATTGCTGCAATTACCGGCTGAGGCATTTCATATACTTTCTCAATAAAATTTCTGATATTTTTTACCGCAGCCCGCACTTCGTCGGGATTCATTCCTGCGCGTTCTTTCAAGTCTGCGCCCGCGCAGAACACACGATCTCCGCTCCCTGTGATGATGACCGCTTTTATACTTTGACTTTCATGCCATTCCTGAAGTACCTGGACTGCTTTCTCAATCAGCTCATTTGAAAGCGCGTTTGCAGCTTCTGCTCGATCAAGCGTCAAGATTGCAAGCCCCTCTTCAACTTTTGCCTGAATCATGCTCCGTCATCCTCCTTTTGTGCGAGGCGGTGCTGATAGCTTGGAAGTTCCAGGCCAACATGAGGTGCGATATATTTTGCGGCCTGCACTAACCCTTTCAGACTGAGCCCGGTATTTACTCCTAAAGATTCCATTAAATACTGCACATCTTCCGTAGCCACATTGCCTGTGGCTCCCTGTGCGTATGGACAGCCTCCCAATCCTCCGTTTGCTCCATCAAATACTTGGATATTCTGTTCCAGACCTGCCACGATATTTGCAGCTGCCAGCCCTCTTGTATTATGAAAATGGAGTGCCAGTTTCCCAGTCGGTATCGTAGTTTTCAGTTGACGGATGACCTGTTTTACCTGGACTGGATTTGCTACTCCAATCGTATCTCCAAGAGAGAGCTCATCGACTCCCATTTCCAGCAGTATATTACTAATGCGCTCCACCTGCCCAATAGATATGTGGCCTTCATACGGGCATCCAAACACTGTGGAAAGATAACCACGGACGGATTTCCCCTCTCGTTTGGCAGTTTTGACGACATCTTTTAATATACTCAACGTTTCGTCAATCGATTTGTTTACATTTTTTCGATTGTGCGTATCACTTGCAGAAACAAATATTCCAATTTCATCTACGTTCGCCCGCAGCGCTCTATCAAGTCCCTTTTCGTTGGGGACTAAGCCTGCGTAAGTAACTCCTTCTTTTCTTTTCAAATAACGGAAAACATCATCGGCATCAGCCAGCGCCGGAATCCACTTTGGAGAAACGAAAGAAGAAACTTCCACATACTTCACTCCGGCATTCGTCAATTTTTCAATCCAGGCAATTTTTTTCTCAGTCGATATAATCACTGACTCATTCTGCAGTCCGTCTCTTGGCCCCACTTCTTTTATGATTACTTCCTGAGGTATTGTCAACTTCATCCCTCCAGTTTAATCAAGCTTTATAATTACTTCATCTTCATTTACAAAGCTTCCTTCTTCCACCAGGATTTCAGTGACAGTTCCAGCGGCTTCTGATTCAATCGGGATTTCCATTTTCATTGATTCCAGAATTACCACTTCATCACCTGCAGCTACCGTATCACCTGTTTTGATATTTATTTTCCAGACATTCCCTGCCATTGTGGTTTTAATTTCCGCCATCTATAAACGCCTCCTTAGTTGGTCTGCATTAAAAAATGTGTTGAGATCTTTCCGCTTTTAAATTTGTCATCCTTCAGTACGTCCAGCAACAGTGGAATGTTCGTTTTAATTCCACTTATTTCAGATCCTTCCAGTACATTTATCAGGTTATTTATCACGTCTTCTCTGGAATCACCGGAGGCTATTATCTTTCCGATCATTGGATCGTAATAAGGGGTTACTTTATCTCCCTTTCGCACCCCCATATCAAATCTGACCTTCTCCGGAGTTGGAAAGTTCCATTGAGTGATCGTGCCCGGGGAAGGAAAAAATGTTTTTGGGTCTTCTGCATATACCCGAACTTCCATCGCGCAGGGATACGGTGTATTGTTAACAGGCAGTTCTTCAAAACTTTTGCCATCTGCAATGAGAAGCTGCCATTCTACAAGATCTGTACCGCTGGTTTCTTCTGTTACCGGATGCTCCACCTGCAGTCGTGTGTTCATCTCGAGAAAATAAACATTTTCATCTTTATCTACTAAAAATTCGACAGTGCCTGCATTTGTGTACGCCAAAGCACTTGCTGCTTTCACAGCTCCCTCCTGCAGCGCATTATCCGCTTCTTTTGAAAAGTTCGGTGCCGGGGCTTCTTCTATTACCTTTTGATGTCGTCTCTGAATCGAACAATCTCTTGTGCCTATTGAACGAATGGTGCCGTAATTATCTCCGATAATTTGTGCCTCAATATGCCGGGGCTCTTCAATATATTTTTCAATAAACAGGCGGGCAGAACCGAAAAAAGTTTCAGATTTCTTCTGTACTGATTCAGCTGCGCGCATAAGGTCTGCTTCATTTTCTATTTTCTGCATACCGATACCGCCCTCCTGCAGCAGCTTTTATCATAAGAGGATAGCCTACAGCTCTTCCAGCCTTTATCACATGTGACTCTTCCAGGGTGTCGAGAGTAATGCCAGGTACTACCGGTACCCCTGCAGTTTCCATAGCTGTCCGCGCCTGAATTTTGTCTCCCATCTGCTTTATTACTTCCGCTTCCGGCCCTACGAAAATGATACCTTCTTCCACCACACGCTCTGCAAATACTGGATTTTCAGAGAGGAGTCCATAGCCCGGATGAATTGCATCAGCTCCCGTATCTTTCGCTGCCTGCAATACTGCCTCCATATTTAAATAGCTTTCTTTTACTCTTGAACCACCTAAATGAACCGCTTCATCTGCATAAAGTACATGCATACTCTCTGCATCTGCATCTGAATACACTGCTACACTTCTGATATTGAGTTTTCTGCACGTATGAATGATACGACAGGCGATTTCTCCTCTGTTCGCTATTAATAACTTTTTTATCATTTCTTTTCCTCCTGTCCCATTAATTTGCCGGACATCCAATTTCTCTGGCAATAACGAGCCGCTGAATTTCTGAAGTTCCTTCTCCAATTTCCATCAGTTTCGCATCTCTTAAGTAACGTTCTATTTTATATTCACGCATATATCCATACCCCCCATGAATTTGAAGGGACTGATTACACGCTCTTGTAGCAGCTTCTGAAGCGAAAAGTTTTGCCATAGCCGCTTCTTTTTTAAAAGGTCTATTGTTATCTTTCAGCCAGGCTGCCTTTAAAATCATATTTTTAGCAAGCTCCAGCTCCATTGCCATATCCGAAAGCTTAAACTGCACCGCTTGAAAACTGCCGATATGTTTACCGAATTGTTTGCGTTCGCTGCTGTACTGCAAGGCTGCTTCGTAAGCTGCCCTGCCTATTCCCAAAGCCAGTGCTGCGATGGAAATTCTTCCGCCATCCAGTGTATAAAGGAATTGATGAAATCCTTTCTGAGGGTCTCCCAGTATATTTTCTTCCGGCACATGAATGTCTTCAAGAATCAACTCTGTAGTATTGGATCCCCGCACCCCCATTTTTTCATATTCAGCCCGGATTGTTAGGCCAGGAGCATCTGTAGGGACAATAAAAGCGGATATTTTTTTTCTGCCTTTTTCATCTTCGCCATTTCGGGCGGTCACAATTACGGTTCTGGCATAGGAAGTATTCGTAATCCAGCTCTTTTCCCCATTGAGAATATATTGGTTTCCTTTTTTCTCAGCCTTTGTTCTTGTGCCTCCTGCGTCTGAACCCGCTCCTGGTTCAGTGAGGCCAAAGGCTCCCAGACTCTTTCCGCTTGCCAAAGGTATTAAGTGTTCCTGTTTCTGCTTTTCTGATCCGAAATGATAAATCGGTGAGGCTCCAAGCGACACGGCAGCTGCATAACTCAAGCCGGTGCTGCCACAGACTTTTCCTATTTCTTCAACGGCTAATATATAAGAGATCGTATCACCGCCTGATCCTCCATATTCTTCTGGGAAAGGTATTCCCATTAAACCGAGTTCTCCCATTTTTCTAAAAATTTCTTCCGGGAATTTTTCCTCTTTATCAATCTGGTCTGCGAGAGGAGCTATTTCTTTTTGAGCAAAATCACGAACCATTTCCTGAATCATGCTTTGTTCTTTCGTAAGAGATAAATCCATTCTGCCACTCTCCTTCAATAATGTAAGGGCTTACATTTTGATGCAAAAAGATAGTGGCGGCAGACTGAGCAATCGTTCAGGATGACACCACTGTTACATAAAATTATAAAATACATATATTGAAAAGTAAACAAATTTTGAATATTAGCATCAGCAGCTGCTGCTCAACGCTGATTTTGAATTATTCACCAAAATGTCAGCATATCAAACACCCCAACCACTATCATGAAAATCCCCGCAGCCTGCTGGACTCTTTCTCCAATTCTGCGGCTTTTAGATACCGCTCTTCCTCCTAATTCAAGATACCATATGACAAAAATCAAAAATAAGAACGGAAGGGCAGTGCCCAGTGCAAAAACAGCAGGAAGAAAAGAGCCGGCAGTTGATGCCAGGGACACAGGCATTAATATAACAAAAAACAATAGAAACATCGTGGGGCAAAACCCCAGGGAAAAGCTGAATCCTAATAAAAAAGCTCCCCACTTCCCGCTTTTATTTACTTTCTTCGGCCAGAAAGACATAAAAAATTTTAAGGAGAAGACTCCCAGCATATATAACCCAATAATTATTAACAAAGGTCCGAGAATAAGTCTCATAGGTTCAAAAAACAGCGGCAGCTGACGCTGAAATTCTTTACCAAGAAGAACAACAATCAGCCCTAACCCGGAAAAAGCAGTTATTTTTCCTAGTACATACATGAAGGTTTCCTTCCACGAGATTCCTTTTCGCAGTGAATTCGTGCCGTACAATGTCATTGCACTTATATTCCCTGATAATTGACAGGGTGCCATAGCGCCGACCACTCCTAATAAAAAAGCAAACAATACAGGAATTGATTCTGCCTGATTCGCTGCATTCATAAATGGCTCCCTAAAAATTTGACTGATTGCATCCACCATTTCAAACATTTCAACCCCCACCTCTACTATTTCCATAGTACAAAGTTTATAGTTTCTCTGTCGAGCTATACGGTTAGGAAAGAGCTATAATGGGAATAGCTACTCACTGAAATTGTAACTATTGGAGGTTTTGTTAATGAACATAACTATACTGGGAGCAACAGGCAGAGTCGGCAGAATATTTACACTGCAGGCTCTTCAGGATGGACATCAAGTTACAGCGCTTGTCAGAAATGAAAATCGGTTAGCCGATGCTGTGAAAAAAAATGAAAATTTTCAGCCAGTAGTTGGAGATGCCAAAAATCCAGCAGATATATCCAGGGCAATCTCAAACAACACTGATATTGTATTCAGCGCTTTATCCACTGATAAGACGACCACCCTTACTGAAGCAGTCCCTGCAATTATTGAAGAAATGGAGAATAAAAAGGTGGAGAGGTTTATCTCTATTGGAACTGCTGGTATTCTTCAGGCGAGATCAGAGCCATCTCAATTTCGCTTTCAATCCAATGAATCAAAAAGAAGATCTACGAGAGCTGCACAGGAACATGCAGAAGTTTATCATTTACTCAAAAAATCAAATTTAACATGGACTATCTTCTGCCCCACTTACCTTCCGGAGGGAGAGATAACTAAAAATGTCCAATTTGATCTTGATTTTCTTCCGGAGAGCGGCTCGCAGATTACGACAGGCAATACTGCCTGGTTTACTTATAATAATATGATGAATTCAATGTTTTTCATGCAGCGGGTCGGCCTGGTGGAGGCGGAAAAATAATACATTAAATAAATCCCAGCTGTTTTCCGGTTTCCACCCAGTCCTTATTACTTTTTAAATCCGCTTTTTTTGCTATATTTCGCCGGTGGTTTTCGATTGTTTTAGGGGATATATTTAAATATGCAGCTGATTCACCCACGCTGTAACCCTGCAGCTTCAGCCGGAATACTTCTTCTTCTCTCTTAGTTATCAGCTCATTTTGAGAAGATGCTTCAGCTGTGGAATTAAACAATTTTTCTCCGCTGAAAAGCTTATCGAGCATAACCATCCATTCGTCCAGCGTCAAAGTTTCTGATAAAACTGCATCAGCCTGACTTGAGCTTATTATTTGATTTTGACTTGTTATAAGCAGTTTAAAAGTTTCTGGAGACGCAATATTAAAAATGGAGTCGTAACCTACAGCTCCTTTCAGATCGGTGTGGAGTACGATAAAATCAAAAGGATACTTTCTTGCAGCACGTAGAATTTCTTCCCTGGTTATTTTTGCTACTGTGTACTCCACATGCTTTAAATCATTAAGGAGCTGGATAAAACCGTACCGCATAAGTTCCTGTTCAATTCCAATCAGCACTCTCATCCAAAATACCTCCTTAATAAACTAAAAATAAGCTGCTGTTCAAAATTTGCTCACAAATTCACATAATATAGGGGTTATCCCCTATCAACCTGCATGATATTATCTATTATTATAACCTTATCACCTTTTCAAGGCTAATTTGATTGATTAATAAAGAGGGGGAGAAAGAATGTTTTTTGATAATGACCCGGTCCTCTTAAGCAGAATTTTGACTTATTTAACTTTAGGGTTTCATGCTATTTTTGCTACGATCGGTGTGGGAATTCCCATGATGATAGCAATTGCTGAGTGGATGGGCATAAAACGCAAAGATCCTCATTACACACTTCTCGCACGCAGATGGGCGCGTGGTTTTGTAATCACTGTAGCAATCGGAGTAGTTACCGGAACCGCGATAGGTCTTCAGCTTAGTCTGCTTTGGCCGAATTTTATGCAGACGGCCGGCCATACAATTGGACTGCCTATGTTTATGGAAGTGTTCGCTTTTTTCTTTGAAGCTATTTTCTTAGGGATTTACCTTTATACCTGGGATCGATTCAAAACTAAAATGAGACACTTTCTGCTTGTTATTCCCGTAGTAATTGGGGCTACAGCTAGTGCGTTCTTCATTACAACGGTAAATGCGTTTATGAATATGCCGCAGGGATTTGAAATTGTAGATGGAGTAGTTACAAGTGCGAATCCATTGGAAGCGATGTTTAACCCTGCTACTCCAACAAAAATTTCACACGTAATTATTACCTGTTACTTAACAGCAGCGTTCGTTCTCGGAGCCATTGCAGCCGTGAAAATACTCCGCGGCAATAAATCTGTTTACCATAAAAAAGCCCTGCACCTGACAATGCTTACGGGAGCAGTTTTTGCAATCAGTACTGCAATTATTGGAGACTTTTCCGGAAAATATCTTCACGAATACCAGCCGGAAAAACTTGCTGCTGCAGAATGGCATTTTGAAACGGAAACAGAAGCTCCATTAATTCTTGGGGGCATACTCACAGAAGACAATGAAGTTCAGTACGCTTTGGAAATTCCATATGCTCTCAGTATTTTAGCAGGGTTTGCTCCAGATACAGAAGTGATAGGATTGAATGAGTTTCCGGAAGATGAACTTCCTCCATTATTTATCCATTACTTTTTTGATTTGATGGTGTTTATTGGTATGTATCTTGCTGCCGTAAGTACACTATTTGTAGTAATGAACTGGAAGAAAAACTGGAACCCGTTTAATAAACCGCTTATGATGATGATTGCTGCCGGTGCGCCGCTTTCCATCCTCGCTATAGAAGCCGGATGGATCTTTACAGAAGTCGGGCGTCAGCCATGGATTTTAAATGGAATTATGAGAACTTCTGAAGCTGCAACAAGTTCAGAGCAGGTCGGTTTAATGCTGATTCTTTTTGCTGGGCTCTATCTGGTACTAGGCGTGACATGTGCCGGAGTATTGAGGAAAATGTTCAAACAGAATCCGGTGGAAAGAGAAATGCATAAACGGAAAATAGATAATTATGAAGTATAGATTCAGTATGAGTAAAGGAGGGGTTTGATGACGTATGAAGTTTTAGGAATCACAGTTCTATGGCTGTTTTTATATGGCTATCTTATCGTAGCCTCCGTTGACTTTGGAGCTGGATTCTTCAGCTACTATTCAAAACGGACAAATAAAAATCACGTAATTCATTCTATCATCCAGCGCTATCTTTCCCCTGTCTGGGAAGTCACGAACGTGTTTCTGGTTTTCTTTTTCATCGGCATTGTCGGTTTCTTTCCAGATACGGCCTATTATTATGGAACAGCGCTGCTGGTACCGGGAAGCGTTGCAATCATTCTACTCGCCATACGCGGTTCCTATTATGCTTTTGCTACTTATGGCGCGAAAGAAAGCCGTTTTTATGACTTTCTTTATGGAGCTACCGGACTCTTAATTCCTGCCTCCCTAACTACCGTATTAACAATTTCAGAAGGCGGATATATTCGGGTGGAAAATGGAAACGTAGAAATGCTTTATGGGGAACTCTTCACGAGTTTATATTCCTGGGGCGTAGTAGGACTGGCTATTGTAAGTGTCTTGTTTATATCTGCAGCCTTCCTTACCTATTATGCAGCCAGAGCAAAAGATGAGGAAGCTTTATCTCTACTTCGCAAATATGCACTCAGCTGGGCTTTCCCTTCTATTATTATGGGGATAGTGGTTTTCCTTCTGCTGGGCCGGAGAAATCCGGTACATTTCAACAGTATGCTGGACCTGTGGTGGATGTTTGTAATTTCCTTTATTGCTTTTGCCGCTGCCACCTGGCTGATCTGGAAAAAACGTAATTACGGCATCGCTTTTATTCTGGTTATGGTGCAGTATTTCGCAGCATTTTTTGCTTACGGGGCTTCTCACCTGCCGTACCTCTTATATCCTTATTTAACGATATATGATGGATTTACAAACGAAACGATGGCAATAGCATTGATCACCGCGTTTATCGGTGGACTTCTTCTGCTTGTTCCATCGTTGTACCTGTTAATGCGGCTGTTCCTTTTTGATGCGGAATACGTGGAAGGAAGACGATGATAATGCAAGGAGGGATTTTAAAATGGACTTTCATGATTTCTTAATTTTTGTCGCTCCTCAGTTAGTGCTTATATGCAGTGTAGTATTTGTGTTTATCTGGGGGGCAAAAGCAGCTCCACCAGCCTTTTTGCAGGAAGCAGAAAAAACTGACTACGAGAATCCTGAAGAGGAAACCTACAACTGACCGGCATTTAATTTTATTTGGATACAATCATTATAAAGCGCCTGTGTTCTCAATTATTGAGACACAGGCGCTGTTTAAATTATATGAAGTTCGGCATTTGTGAGAAAGTTAGATGAAATGCACCAGCATTCCTCCTCCAATTCCTAAGAGTACTATTTTCCAGGCAGGGACTTTCCAATACATAAGTAACACGAACAATGAAACAGCAAATGCCAAATCCACTACCGAATTAATCGCTGATGTAAAAATAGGATCGTAAAATGCCGCCAGTAAAATTCCTATTACTGCAGCATTCACCCCCTTCAAAGCTGCTCTCGCTTTTGTATAAGTACTAAGCTTCATCCAAAAAGGGAAAGTTCCTATCACAAGTAAAAAAGCAGGTAAAAATATCGCAGCAGTAGCAATGAGAGCCCCTGGGATTCCATTCGCCGCCATTCCTAAATAACTGGCGAAAGTAAAAAGCGGTCCCGGCACAGCCTGCGCTGCACCATACCCTGCTAAGAAAATCTCTTCAGTTACCAGTCCTGCAGGCACTACTTCTCTTTCAAGCAGCGGAAGGACGACGTGCCCCCCGCCAAAAACAAGAGCACCTGCTCGGTAAAAGCTGTCAAACATTTGTATCCAGAGAAAATCTGTCCACTCTCTCACTATGGGCAGAAATGCCAACAATCCAAAAAACAGCCCTAAACTGATATAAGCAGTTTTTTGAGAAATCTGCACGGTAAAGGAAGCCTTATTTCCAGATTCCTCCTGTTTGTAAATGAATATTCCTAAAAGGGCAGCCCCGGCTATCACACTGATCTGCATCCATGTCTGGGGCAGCAGTATTAAGATAATAAAACTTGCTGCCGCGATAGTTGCCCTTAATTTATCCGGCGCCGAGTTCTGCCCCATCCCTATAATTGCATGTGCAACAACTGCTGCCGCAACAATTTTCAAGCCATCTACAACTCCGATATCGACCCAGCCCTGTTGCTGAAAGCCAACAGCCGCAAGTATCAGTATAATGACGGAAGGTGTTGTGAAACCAAGAAATGAAATAATTCCTCCTGGAATGCCGGCTCTTATTATTCCAATGCCTATTCCGACCTGACTGGAAGCGGGACCTGGAAGAAACTGACATAAAGCCACCAGGTCTGCATATTCATTTTCTTTCAGCCATTTTCTTCTTTCCACATATTCTTCCCGAAAGTAACCCAGGTGAGCTACAGGACCTCCAAATGAAGTTAAGCCCAGCCTTAAAGAAACAATCAGGATTTCGATCAAACGTCCTATGTATGATTCTTTCATTTTTCTCTCCCCACAATTAAGATACATTTTTACAGTTTTTTTGCCTTATACATATGTACTTAATCCTCATAAGCTAATTGCTGCAAAAAGAAAACTTAATTCAATAAAGCATAATAACACATTAAATTATAACAAAAATTGAATTGGAATGATGTCATGGTTTTTTATACTTTGCCAACATAATCAATTTCAGCTAATCTTAGATGAATGTAAGGAAGATAACTGAATCATTGCAGCCTGTTTTTCAAAGACGTGCCCATAAAAAACAGGACGATAAAAAATTCGTCCTGTTACATTTTACACGGTGATGATCTGCCAGCCGCTCTTTTAAGTTTCTGCCCATTTTGTATCATCTGCAAACTGCTGTGGAAAAATTAACTAACTTTTTTCCAGAAAGAAAAACATATTGGCTGATCCATCATTGAAAATCCAGCTGTGAACCTTATAACAATATCGCTTTAATACTTTTCTGAAACCAGGATTTTATTGGATTTCTTTTTCAGCTAACAAACGAACGAGCGGCGGGAACCAGTCAGATAATGATTTAAATTGATAGCCCCATTCTTCCGCCTTCTGAACGCTTTGATAAAATGAAACAGGAAAATTCATTGGTGACGCCTTTCCTTCAGTGGAAGAAGTTATTACTGCTTTTTTCTCTACTGCTTTTTCTACTTCTTTTATAAACTCTGCTAAAGTAAGCTGATCCGGGGAAGAAGCATTTACCGGGCCTGTGACATCTTTTTCTCCTGCCCACATTAGAAAATCTGCCAAATCATCTGAATCTACAAAAGAAAGTTTTGCTTCCAGGTTATCAATACCTATCTTCTCCTGGTTAATAACTCTTCTTATATGATCGTGCAGCCGTTCTGTATAATCGTCTTCCCCCAGCACAATTGGCGGTCGCACAGCTGTAACTGGAAAATCCGCTTTTTGGAAAAATACAGCTTCTGCAAGCCGCTTCCCTTCTCCATATTCAAATTTTTCTTTACGTCCTTTTTTGAGCTGATAGGAATAAGGATTAAAATCGCTTTCTACTTTCTCCCCCTTATCATTCATGTCATATACTGAGAGAGTGGAAGTAAAAATATATTTCTTTGTTTTACCCTGAAATATATCAACAGCATCCTGGGCATCATCCGGACTAAAGCAAATTTGGTCATAAACAGCATCCCAGACAGTGTCCTGGAATGCTTCTTCCATCGACTTTCTGTTAAACCTGTCCACTTTTACATGTTTTGCTTTTTTAGAAAAAGAAATATCTTTTTCTCCTCTCGTTGCAATCGTTACCTCTATTCCCTTTTCTTCCAATTTCTTTACCAGCCTTTTACCGAAAAATCTTGTGCCGCCTAGTATTAACACATTATGCATCTATTATGCCTCCTTTTAGATACTGCACTGCATCCTCACACAGCTTGCAGGTGCGTCCGCTCTTGATAAGTTCTTGTGGATAATGATAACCCCGCTTCCGCTCCGTTTGACGGAAAGGAGACCCCTGAGAATCAGCACAGTTCTAGAATCTAATTTGGCGAACTTTGTTTTTGCCATAAACAGTGGAAGCCAAGCCCTTGGACAAGCCTTTCCGAGAGTGCAGCGGTGGAATAGAAATTTTATTTAAGCGGGAGCCTGAAATAAAGAGTTAATGGATATGACTTATGAAATTTATTCATATAATGATTCAGTTCCCATTTATCAATTACATTAAGCTTTACCGCAAAAAATATTTTTTAATTAACATGCTTATTTATTATCTATTCATTTGAAATCATTGCGTATAGGATGCGCTGGAATACATCCGGCTTCGAAAATTCACGCAGCCCTGAAAGAGAGAGAAAGCTGAGGAGCTCGTTCATGACAAAACTGCCGAGCTGGAGCTGAACGTATTACCGCATTCCAATTAAGAAGCTCTTGCTTTTGTCCCAGTAAAAACAAGATATTATTTTGGATAAACAGCACAATGGCTTAATTAGATATTAAATTTACAAGAGCTGTATTTGACAAAGTTTAGGAAGTATAATACGTTTTACGTGTAATAGTGCAGGCAGTACAGTGAAAGGAGTGTTTTAATGTATTTTCATATCGATCCGAAAAGTTCTATCCCCTTATATGAACAAATCGTCAATCAGGTTAAAGACCTTACTATTCGAGGGCTGCTGCATCCCGGAGAAAAACTTCCTTCCGTCAGAGAGCTATCTTCCAAAATGGTAATTAATCCAAATACTGTAAGCAAAGCTTATCAGGAATTAGAACGCATGGGACTGCTTGTTACTGTCCAGGGAAAAGGAACCTTTATTGCTGATAAAACTGAAAACACAGTAACACAGCGGGAAAAAGATAAACTTTATAAAGAAATGAGAAAGACAACAATTGATTGTATTTACGCAGGCCTTTCAAAAGAGGAAATAATAACCTGGATAAATGATTGTTTTAGTGGAAAGGAGGGTAAGGAAGATGGAAGTTAAACATATATCAAAAGTCATTCATCACCAGACAATTCTTGCAGACATTGAATTTGAAGTAATTCCTGGAAATATTGTAGGTATTGTTGGAAGAAATGGCGCCGGTAAAACTACGCTGCTCCGCTCAATGGCTGGTATTTTAAAGCCGACAAAAGGAGATATTACAATAGATGGGCAGAGCATCTTCCTAAAACCCTCTCTTAAAGCACAGACAATCTTTGTACCGGACTCTTCAGAAGCTTTAAAGAATTACAGTACAAAAGAACTTATCTATCTTTATAAATCTATCTATCCTCATTTTGATCAGCAGTACTTAGAAGCTTTAATGAATCGCTTTTCACTGGAACCTATTAATAAAATAGGAAATTACTCAAAAGGAATGAAAGCTTTATTTACACTAATTGTTGCTTTCGCTACAAAAGCGAAATATATTCTGCTCGATGAACCAACAGATGGTCTTGATGTCATTATCAAGAAACAGATTCTGCAGATCCTGATAGAGGAAGTAGCAGATAAAGATGTGGCAGTTATTATTTCATCACACAGGCTGGATGAGCTGGAATTTATGGCAAACGATGTAATTTTAATTAAGGATGGCCGTGTAGACAGTCATTATGAGCTTGACTCCATGAAAGAACTTTATAAAAAGATACAACTGGTGTTTGAGACTGAGCTTCCGGAAGAAATTGCTGAGAATACTTATGTTCTTGAGCAGACAGGTCGTGTTTCTACAGTTTTAATACCGCGAGACAGTACTGCAGTGGAAGAACTGATTTCAAGTTATCACCCCCTTCTTTATGAAGAGCTTTCTATGTCTCTGGAAGATTATTTTATAGCGAAGCTCGGAGGTGACGATAATGTTTGAAAAAGGGCTGTGGTTTCAAAATTATAAACAATCAAAATTTATCATTTGGATTCTGCTCGTATTGTTTGTTCTTCAGATGCCCCTGCAGGCGATATTATCATTGGAGACCTGGACAGAAAGAGCAGAGCAGGCTGCTGAAACAGATGAATATGTATATGAAGTACAGGCCTGGGACATTAATCAGATTTTTTCCCAGGGCATGTTTACGGTATTCGTGGCTGTCGCTCTCGTTTTACTGGCCAGCCTCTTAATAGGACTGGAGAGAAATACAAGACGAAATGATTTTACCTTTTCTCTTCCTTACAAAAGATCTACGTTATTTTATGCAAAATGGGCACTCGGTGTAACAGTAATTACCGGCTTTTTTGCTTTAAATTATATTCCTTCCTATATTATTATTCACCAGTCTGAGTTTGCTTATGGGCTGAATCTGGTAAGTTCACTTGAAATTTTCTGGGCCCCGCTTCTGGGATATATTTTCTTCTATACATTCGCTTTATTGATAGGTGCGATCACTGGAGAAATGGTTTCCCAGGTAGTTTTAACTTTCTTACTTGGCTTTCTTCCTTTAATCTTATTAACTTTATTTCAGGAATTTATGCAGGTCCATGATTTCTTTTTCTTTTCTATCGGTTCCCAGCCCAGATTTATTACCTATCTTACTCCCTTTTATTACACGATTGGAGAAATGGGAGAAATGATTGGAATTTTTCTGGCTGTTTTATTCACTATAATATGTACGTTAGGAGGAGCTGCGCTGTATGAAAGAAATAAAATCGAATATAATGGTGAGTTTTTAATTTTCAAGCAGTTAAATCCTGTATTTATTGTTATTTTGACAATTATTATTGCATTATTCGGTGGGTTAATAGTTTCCTCCCTTGCTCCATGGGGAGCGAATGCTTTAAGAATTATTTCTTACTGGATTGGCTTTAGTACTTTTCTTTTATTTGCGCTTCTTTTAATACGCAGGTTAATCATTATGAATATTACGTTCTCTGGAAAACCAACATAACCATGCCGCTCTATCATAGATTTTCAGCGGTCACCTATACAGAATAAATCTCTGCATTAAAGTAAATAAAAACTGCCCATGCTGCGGAACATGATCCAGCGAAGACTGAAATTTTGCAGCAGTATAGAATTAGTTGAATGCAAGCCTCCGCCTAAAGTAAACGAGTACTAAAAGCCTTTCTAATTAACAAAATATTTTTGTTTTACTTCAGTCATTGTATTTCAGACATTCTAAGGTCCTGTCACTTCAAACGTTGTTTTGAATTACAGGACTTATTTTCCCTTGAGATAGTAAAATTAAAACGGTTGCAAAACTTGTATATACAAATTATAATGTAAAAGGAGTCAATGTTGTATATACAAGTGGTCCATATAATGAAAACGTTTTAGGAGGGTATACAAATGGCTAAATATGAACAGCAGGTTCATGAAATTCTTGAAGCGATCGGCGGAGAAGAAAACGTCGATAAAGCGACACATTGTGTTACTCGTCTGCGGTTTGCACTCAAAGACGAAGACTTGGTGGATACTGACAAATTGGAAGCGATCGACATAGTGAAAGGTTCTTTTTCCACAAATGGTCAATTTCAAGTCATTATTGGTCAAGGTACAGTAGACCAAGTTTACAGAGATATGGTGGAACTTACCAGTATCGGTGAATCTTCCAAATCCGATGTGAAAGATGCTTCTGCACAAAAAATGAATCCTTTACAAAAAGGGGTAAAAACTCTGGCGGATATTTTTATCCCTATTCTTCCCGCGATTGTTACTGCCGGTTTATTACTGGGACTGAACAATATCCTAACTGGGGAAGGAATTTTCATTGCTGATACATCTATTGTAGAAGCTTACCCACAGTGGGCCGGTCTAGCAGAAATGATTAATATCATAGCCAGTGCTGCATTCGCTTTTCTCCCTGCCTTAATCGGGTGGTCGGCAGTTAAACGGTTTGGCGGAAGTGATCTGCTAGGTATCGTACTTGGTCTTATTATGGTTCATCCAGATTTATTAAGTGCCTACGCTTATCCTGACGCACAAGAAGCTGGAGAAGTTCCAACCTGGAATTTATTCGGTCTGCAGGTGGAAGCAATTGGATACCAGGGACAGGTACTGCCGGTGTTATTCGCCTCGTATTTACTGGCAAAAACTGAACTGTGGCTCCGTCCGCGTATTCCAGATGCGATCCAAATGCTGGTAATTGCTCCTGTAGCGTTACTTGTTTCAGGACTGCTTACTTTTATTATCATTGGACCAATTACCTTTGCTTTAGGTAATGGAATTACAGGCGTGTTTACATGGATGTTTGATGTGATGCCAGCAGTAGGCGGATTCCTGTATGGTCTGCTTTACGCTCCAATGGTAATTACAGGGATGCACCATGCATTCCTCGCAGTTGACTTCCAGCTGATTGGAACTGGAGATGGAACGTTCCTGTGGCCGATACTTGCGCTTTCTAACATTGCCCAGGGTTCTGCAGCATTAGCTATGCTGTTTATCAGCCGAAATGAGAATGTAAAAGGTATTGCAGGTACTTCTTCCGTTTCTGCTTATCTCGGTGTTACGGAGCCGGCGATGTTTGGTGTAAATATACGATTTAAATTCCCATTCGTCTGTGCGATTATTGGTTCTTCCATTGCTGCAACATTTATTTCTTTATACAGTGTTCGTGCTTTCTCCATTGGTATTGGCGGTTTACCAGGCTTCCTTTCCATTATGGATGGCTATCGGCTTATTTTCCTTATAGGGATGGTAATAGCTTTTGTACTGCCGTTTATCCTGACTTTCCTATACGGAAAATTTGTTGCAAAGAATCAGTTTAACTAATTTGAAAATGCTTACGTCATAATGTAGATTTGTTGAAAAGCATGCAGAACCCCTTCATCACATAGATGAAGGGGTTCCTGTGTGTTATAAAGCTTTTCTTAGTTTTTATAATAGGCTGCTGCGATATCAGCGCCAACTTTTGCATTGTTCTCCACCAGTGCTATATTCGTTTTTAGTGTAGAACCTTGGCTTACCTCTTTCAAGCGGTCTAATAAAAATGGGGTCGTATCTTTTCCACGAATCCCTTCCTGCTCTGCTGCTTCCAATGATTCTGTAATAAGCTGATCTATCCACTCTTTTGAAAGCGCATCTTCCTGCGGAACAGGGTTGCCTACTACAATACCTCCCTGCAAATTAAGCTCCCACTTAATACGCATTGCTTCTGCAATTTTTTTCGCAGAATCCGCGCTTAACCCTGTTTCAAATCCGCTCTCTCTGGTATAAAAGGCAGGAAATTCATTTGTTTTATACCCAATAACCGGCACTCCGTATGTTTCCAGGTATTCCAGTGTTAGTCCGATATCCAGGATTGATTTTGCACCTGCACATATTACAGCAACATTTGTTTTAGATAATTCCTGAAGATCTGCAGAAATATCCATTGTTGTTTCCCCGTTACGGTGTACACCGCCGATTCCTCCAGTTACAAACACTTTAATACCTGCAGCTTCTGCACAAATCATTGTTGCAGCCACTGTGGTGGCACCATACAATTTTTCAGCAAGCACAGATGCAATATCCCTTCTGCTTACTTTTACTACATCATCAGCTTTTGCCAGCATTTCCAGTTCTTCCGCAGTCAGACCAACCTTTATTTTTCCGTCCATTAATGCAATCGTTGCCGGAACCACGCCACGTTCCTTTATAATTTCCTCTACTTTCTTAGCAGTTTCAATGTTTTCAGGGTACGGCATGCCGTGTGTAATTATTGTTGACTCCAAGGCCACAACTGGTTTACCTTCCTCTAATGCTGTTTTCACTTCAGGTGAGCATTCCACATACTTAGAAATCATAATTTTATCCCCTCTTTCGTTTTAATTACTGTTTCCTCAGATTCAATCGTTGCTTTTGCTCTTTGAAAAGCATTTTCTACATATTCCAGCAGATCTTCTTCATTTAACAATGCATGAATAAGAATAGAAGCAAATGCGTCTCCTGCTCCTGTTACATCCACTACATTTGCCGGTGGCGGCTTTTTAAATCCTGCACGTGCAGATTTAACATACACCCCGTTTTCTCCTGCAGTAATCACTATATTTGCTGCACCTTGACGGAAAAGAATCTCTGCAGTTTCTTCTATGGTATTTTCTTCAGCTTCGTATCTGGATGCAAGCACCGATGCTTCCAATTTATTCAGAATTAAAAGGTCAATTCCCCGTAAGTCATATGGAATCCTATTAATCTTTGCCGCCGATACTGGAACAACCACAATTTTTTGATGAGAGTTTTTATTTTCAAGAAGCCACTCAAGTGAAAGTAATGGTATGTTCGTATCCACAGCAAGAATTTGATAGGATGTCAGTCTGTTCCACTGATTTTTTAACAATTCTGGTGTGAATTCATCGTAAATATTCATTTCTGCCAAAGCAAATATCATTTCGCTTTTTTCGTTTAGTACAGCAGTATAGGTGCCGGTTTTATGCTGCGGCAGCTTTTGAATAAGTGAAAGGTCAATCTCCTGCTGGGATAAAACTTCTTTCCCTTCTGAATCTTCTCCTACTACAGTAAACAAAGCGGAAGGCACACCAATTGTCTGCAGATTCACTGCAAGATTTCTTGCGACCCCGCCTATAGTTTCACTTCCGGAAACAGGATTTGAATCTCCCCATTGAAAATTTTCTGTTCTGAGCTTTCTGTCAATATTCGCACCACCTATGCAACAGACTGCCGGTTCTTCCTTAAGAATATAAGCTTTTCCTAAAATCTTTCCCTCTTTCATCAAACTGGAAATATATCCAGCTGCTGCAGATCGGGACAGCTTTAACTCGCTCGCGATCTCCTGCTGGGAAATATAGGGGTTTTGCTTGATAAGCGCCAGAATCTTTTCTTTTTTAAGCAAAATTTTCACCTGCCTTTCTTTAATTAAGACATATGTTTATTAAATAGTCAAATGTTTAAATTCGTAGTTTTCGCTATCTGTGTTAACTTTAATGTATAGTAATTATTATAAATTTCATTATTACAGGAGGGGTGAAGTGAAGAATAACGCTTTTTACCGAATCGCAGTCATCGTTTATATGTTCTTGAAATTCGTCCTGCAGCTTTATTGGTTTAACAAAAGAAACCCCGCCTGGGATACACATACACAGCAGGCCTGGGAAAATCTCGTGCAGAAGCAGGCAAGAGAATATCGCATAAAAGCTTTGCATCTTGAGGGATTAATGATAAAAGTCGGGCAGTTTTTAAGTACCCGGGCTGATATTATGCCTGAAGTTTTTTTGAAGGAACTCGCTGACTTAATCGATCAGGTTCCTTCCATAGATCCAGCAATATCGAAGGGTATTTTGGAAAATGAATGGGGGCAGCCGCTAGACTATTACCTTGCTGAAATTAGTGACAAACCAATTGCTTCCGCTTCTATCGGTGAAGTGTATAAAGGAAAATTGAATAACGGCCAGGAAGTAGCGATTAAAATCCAGCGTTCTAAAATTGACAGAATTATTAAAACAGATTTTAAAGCACTGCGTATCGTTCTGTGGATCACGAAAACTTTTACCAAGTTTGGTAAAGAAATTGATACTGCTTCCCTCTACAAGGAAATTGTCCAGGTAATTGGCGATGAATTGGATTACGATAAAGAAATGAGGAACGCCCAGAATTTTCAGCGCCGCTTCTCAGGAAGCGACGCTTATTATATTCCTCAAATGTATGAAGAGTACTGTACTCGAAGAGTTCTTGTGATGGAGTGGATGGAAGGCCGAAAAGTTACTGACTTGTCCTACATGGAGGAACATGGAATAGACCGCCAACAAACAGCTGCGAATATTTTTCAGTTTTTTGTGGATCAGCTTTTAGATCAAGGAAGATTCCATGCTGATCCTCACCAGGGAAATATTTTAATCAGGCAGGATGGAAAAATCGTCATACTCGACTTTGGTATGGTAGGATATATCACAAGAGAAGATTCAGCGAGTATCAGAAGGATGATTCAAGGCTTTGTACTTGATGATTATCAGCTGGTTATTGATGAACTGCAGCAATTAGGCTTTCTTCTACCACATGCAAATAAATCAAAACTGGAGTCTGTACTCCGCAACTATGTAAATATGTATCTTTCTTCAGATTTATCCCAGCTGGACCAGGAAGTTGTAGAGGACATTTTTGAAGATCTGCAGAATATAGTAAGAGAGCAGCCTATTCAGCTCCCTTCAGAATTTGCTTTTTTAGGAAGAGCAGCTTCTATTGGTCTTGGAGTACTTACTATTGTTGATCCGGACATTGACTTTATTGAGCTTGGCAAACCTGTAGTAATGGAATGGCTGGAAGATGCAGAAGAAGGAAAAGGAAGTATTCAGGCCCGGGTGTTAAAAGATTCTTTGAAGCCGCTTCTTTCTATACCGCGTAATTTAAACGAATGGCTGGAAGCTCCAAACTATGCGCGCAGGGAAGCACAGCGGATTCAGTTCCGGCAATTCGACCATCAGCGTTTTTTATGGGGCTATGCCGGTTTCATTCTGCTGCTTGCCGTTTCTGTCCCATTTGTTTTTGCAGCTGTATGGATGGAGCATTTCATACTCCTTTATACTTCAGCGTCCGTTTCGGGATTCAGTATTTTAGGCGGTGCTTTTGTATTATTTCGTCATAAGCGCTGGGTTTCATCTTTTAAAGAAAATTCTTAATTGGAGGGATAGGCAATGGCAAATTTACTCAAGACTGGTTTTTTATTAGGGTTAGGTGCAGCAGTATCAAGCAAGGAGAAGGTAGATCGATATGTAGATGATTTACTTGCGAAAGGTAAGGTCACTCCTGCGGAAGCAGATGAACTTTATCAAAATTTTCTTAAAAGAGGGGAAGAAACAGAACAGGATTGGAACCGCCGCTCTAAGGAAAGAGTAAGAGATTTTTTAAAGGATTTTGATCTTGTAACGAAAGAAGAACACGATGCGCTGAAAGTCCAACTGGAAGCGCTGGAAAACAGGTTGTCTGCGCTTGAGAACCAGCAGCACCGGGATATATAAAAAAGCAGGGGGCATGCCCCCTGCTTTTTTATTTACTGCATTGAAATTACACTTTCGCTAAGTTATTTCTTCTTAAATTCATATTCCAGTGACTTCCCAACTGGAACGAATCCAAGCTTTTTATAAATTGCATTTGATGCATTATTCTCTTCATTCGTGTTGAGGCTGCAAAACTGAAAACCTTCCTGCAGCATTCTTTCTGCAAGCGCTCCTACACATGCAGTAGCAAATCCTCTCCTCTCATATTCCTCCGGCGTATATACATAATTCACTACTATGCCATTCGTTAGTTCCCGGGCTCTTTTTGCCATGGAGACCGGAGTATAATCTCTGTCTCTCCACAAAAACACCTGGTTATGACGTATTTCATCAAGGACGGTGTCTTCTAAGTTGTCTATATCTTCTTTTCGCAGAGATCCCATTGCAAATGACTCAGTCCAGTCCATAACGAGAGCAACATCATCTTCACTCGCATAAGTCAGTTTTCCAGGAGGCTGTTTCCAGTCTTTCACCTCATGAAGTTCATAAATAATCTGCTGCTTTACCAATTCCGCGGTTTCATTTGTTCTTGCTTCCCACGCTGTCGAGAAAGCTTTGGCAACTTTTTCACAGCCGACTATTCCAGTGATAGGATAATCTATCTCCTCCAGCCAGGAGGCGGCCTCAGGCATCGCTTGCGGACTGCCGCAAACAATCATTCTCCGCGGTGGTGTCTGAATCAGCAGAGCTTCAGGACGGCCTTTCAGTAAACCAGCTGCTAAAAAAGGCGAAGAAGCCTTCCCTTCTTTTTCCTCCCGCTCCAGCTGCCTGAGAACGCCCAGAGGTAAATTATGCTGGACTTCCTCTTTCTCAAGAAAATACCCTACTTTTTGAAGCAGATCAGATGCTTTTGAAAATTGTTCAAATTTCATCCTCGTCTCCCCCGCTTTTTAAAAGTATTATGTTACGTCTGGCCTTTTACATAAAGTCCGGAAGTCTTTAAAGCCTGCGCAAGACTGCTTACTACCGTCATATCATCAAATCGAATTCCCAGTGCTACTACAGTCTGCGCTATTTCGGGTCTCAAGCCTGAAAAAATGACTTTAATTCCTGTAACGCGAAGAGCATCATTCAGCTGAAACAAATTATGCGCTACATAAGTATCGATCATATGCACTCCTGACAAGTCTACAATTAATGTAGATAGCCCAAGTTCTTTTCCACGCTCAAGCGCCTGCGAGAGAAGCTCCTGGGAACGTTTTGTATCTACAGAACCGATTACAGGAAGTATTGCAACCTCTTTCGTCAACGGGACTACAGGAACAGACAATTCCACAATCTTCTCTTTTGCTTCTTGAAATATCCGTTCATTTTGATTTACATATGCTTCTGTAAATGAATATGTCGCCTGATCAATAAGCGGGTTAATAGTATCTGCCAAATCGTAATATTGTTCGAATTTCTGCTCTCCCTCTTTAAACTCTGCACGTATATATTTGTAAACTACTTTTCTTAATATAGGCACAACAAGCATTGCTTTTTCTGCAGAAAGACCTAATTCAGAGGCTTCTGTACCGAATTCCAGCCCCCAATTATGCACTGCCTCTCTGCCATGATCCACGTCTCCATTAATAAAGCCCTCAGCAAATAAAGAAACCAGTGTCACGATATGGAATTGGATTTTTTCTTCCGGCATTTTAGCATAATTCACTCCATGAGCTTTTTGAAAATCCCCGGAAATCTCCTGCGCAATTTCTTCTTTAAGATCGTTGATTTTTTCTCCGATACTTTGCATTAATAATTTTGTAGATCCCATTCCATTCCCTCCCTCTTCTCTACTTCTATCATACTAAAATTTAACTTGGTTGACTGCTTTTATTCAAAAATTATCAATATTTCTAAGCAAAACTTGTTATAATGTATAAGGTTATTTATATGTTTGGAGGAGTTTTATGTCTGGTCACATTCCTATATCACCTTTACATGCTAAGAAGAAATCACGCTTGCAGAAATTACTTTATACAGTCGCTTTACCGGTTATCCTTGCAGGCATTTTCGGAAGTTATTTTTATACCGGCTGGTAAATTTAATTAGATATGCTATGTTTGGCTCTGTATATATGCCGATCGATTCCGTATTTTTTCCTTTATCACCAAAAAACCCTTGAATTAAATTCAAAGGTTTTTTCTTTATGCCTAACTTGAAAAAGAGAAGAACGAACGGAGAAATCCCGCAGCTCAACGAGGAAACTGAGGAATTCATCCTCGCCAGGCCGTGCGGAATCAAAGTTTCAATTATCATCGGACAGAGCCTTTATAATTCAATTAGATCGTCTCTGTCCTGCTCTGTTGTAATAATGGGCTCGCCTTTTTGTATAACAAGCGTATGCTCATACTGCGAGGACAGGGAGCCATCGCGGGTCCGGGCAGTCCAGCCGTTTTTATCCATTTTTGACTGCCAGCCTCCAGTATTTATCATAGGTTCAATTGTAATTACCATACCTTCTTTTAACCGTGTTCCTTTCCCTGCCTGGCCATAATGTGGGATATTCGGCTCTTCATGAATTGTCGGCCCTATTCCATGACCTGCAAAGTCCCTGACAATCCCATAGCCGTAAGGTTCAACATGAGCTTGTATTGCAGCGCCTATATCTCCTATCCGGTTACCGTGTCTCGCCTGCTCAATCCCTTTATACAATGCTTCTTTGGTAATCTGGTTCAACTGGGCTGCCTCTTCGGAAGGTTCCCCCACTACATACGTCCAGGCGGAATCGGCAAGTCCTCCATTTAAGTCCACCACAAAATCCATCGTGACGATATCTCCTGCTTCAAGTTTATCTTTTCGGGGAAAACCGTGGCAGATCTCATCATTAATGGAAGCACAGGTAGCAAACTGGTATCCCTGGTAACCTTTCTGTGCCGCCTTTGCCCCACGCTTTTTAAGAGTTTTTTCTACAAAAGCATCAATTTCTTTTGTAGTAATTCCTGGCTGAATCATCGTTGCAATTTTTTTGTGAATACTCGCAACAAGTATTCCTGCTTCTTTCATTAGTTCAATTTCTCTTTGAGATTTCCGCTGAATCATTTTGCCACATCCTTTATATCTTTTCCATGATTATTCCGCTCTCTATCATACCAAGTCCATGCTTCGTGCTCAACTTATCTTACTTTTTTTCTTGCCAGATAACCTAAACTGATAAGTCCAAGGATACTTATAATATAAAATTCTGCTGCTCCATATCCTGTAAACCTCGCCACAGGTCCTGCTGCTATCGCTGCTATTGCCAGCACATAAAGAAGACCCACTAATTCAAATTTCATATCCTCACTCCGTTACCGTGCTTATCTGCCAGCCTGATCCGGGGGTAATCTGCGGGCCTGGAACTACCGTATCTTGCCCCGTTTCGCCCATGAAGTTTATTTTCCCCTTTTCCCATGTATCAGGATCGTCACAGCTTTCCCCAATGGAAGGATTCAGCGGATTCACCATTTCAGCTGTCAGCAGATTCTCAATTTGATCATTTCTATCTATATAATAAACATTCCTTCTGACACATACCTTGGAATTATTATGCACTTTCAATTCCCTGACCAGCAGATCACCTTCTACGATTAAATAAGATTCTCTGTTGCCCCCCTGCCCGGGAAAAGTTTTCAGTTGTTTGTCACTTCCATAATACACATTTCCTTTCACATAAATCTTGTCATTTTGGGAATAGTCTAGTTCTTCTTCAATGTATAAGTCCTTTTCGTAAAATCCCTGTATATCCGATTGTGCATGTCCGGACATTTCCAACGACTGCTGATAAAGAACTGTATCCAGATAGTTAAAATGTTCCTGATATGTTTTTTTCTCAGAATACTGAATAGCAGCTTCATCTTTCCTTTCGTAAAACTGCTTTATTTTCTCAATATCTGATAATAATTCCTCAGTTTCAGCTGCTAACCCTGGAAAAGTGAGTCGAAGTATTTCTGTTTTTGATTTTGCTCTTCCTTCATGAATACCTGTATATTCTGCTTCAATATCTAAATAAGGCAAAGCTTCTTCAGGAGTCGAAGCTGTAAAAGTTAAATTGTCAATTCTTCCACGTTGGTTTTCTACTGGAAAAATATTCAGCTCAATAATATCTGAGGTTAAATAGGGGATAAAATTTTCCGGCGCAAAAATCTCCCGGTCGCTTTTTCCGTTCCCCTCTATTTCTCTTAATGCTTTAATTGTTTCAGTGATTTCTTCTGTTAACAGCTGCCGGTAATAACGCTGGCTGTAATCCCTTAAATTTTCTGCTTTGACAATCTCCTCAGTAGTTTCTACCTGAACCGCACCTGAAAGTGCATTACTGATAAGAGGAACAATTAAAAGAGAGGTTATTACGATAGTTAATAGAACTACCAGCAATGCATATCCTTTTTCCTGCGACACATACCTCCTCAATTTAATCCCTCCTTCAGGTCAGTCTCATAAATAAGCTCATATAATTCAGAAATAGTTTCGTTTGTTTCATCTCTTAAGCTGACAGTAACATGGTAAGCTTTCAATGACTGAATACTTTCTTCTTGCTGCACTTCGTTTCTGTGTACAAAGATAAATGGATAATACATTTGATCATTGTTCCCTTGAATAAAATAACCAGTTTCCGACTGCTCTAAAAAAGAAAAGTATGAATTATGCACTTCATTTTGCAGTACTTCTTCTATATTCCCTTCGTGTAAAAAGTCTACCGCTTCATAAAGTATGTATTGATTTAAATTCACAATATCTATTTTTTCTTCTGTATTTTTCGTAAACAGCTGGGACTGTGTAAAAAAAATTGAGAAAGTAAGAACAATGAAAGATATAATGATAAGAGCTGCTAGTAATTCCAGCAGGGTGGCGCCACGTTCTTTATGCCCATAAAAATATTTCATGATTTCCAGCTCCCATTTTCTGCTTATGTCTACTATACTATGATTATACATTTTAATTGGTGAGGGAGACACATTTATGCTAATAAAACTAAGCCAGCGCGGAGCGACGTTAATTGAATTATTTGCAGCTTTAGTTCTCCTCACTTTTATAGGAGCAGTTTCTTATCATTTCTTATTCAACAGCTATGTTTTTCAAGAAAGATCAGAAGAACGCATTGATCTGATACAGGAAAGTAATTTGCTTACAGAAGAATTACGTTCTCTCCATCAGCAGTCAGCAGCTATATATTGGGATGAGGGTGGAAATCTATATGCAGCCAGCAGCTCTGAAAGAAAATTAAATCACCATGAAGTGCAGGTGGTTTCCCTTTCGGTAAACAATGAAATATTGGATAAAAATAGTACATACACACTTAATCCGAATCGTGTGACTTTTGATATTCAACTTATGAGCGGCCGCTATACGCATGAAATTACTGTAACAACCAACAGGCCGGAAGAATTTCATTATGTACCGGAAGAGCATATCAGCGGCGAGTCTGAATAAGGTGCTGCTCCTGCTCCCGAACCTGAGGAAAAATTGTTTTCCCCACTCCTCCGGACAGCGGAGAAACCCAGCGATTTTCGCCTCCCGACTGTAAATGGCATGGGGATACAATTTCTAATTTTCATGAATGGGAAGTCTGCAAAGAAAATTAGAATCGTAATGAGAGTATAGTGTTTCTTAACGGTGCTGCGTTCAATGGAAAAACGGAATACCTTTGCTTGTAGACCACGGGCTTTTTATTGAGAATAATTTAATATCTCATGACACTATCTGTGTACCAGCAGGAAATTCAATTTGGATTGGAGGAGATTTTAATATACTCAGCTGTGGTTACTATGAGACAGAGGCCCCTGCGATTATTAAAGGAAAAGTGGAGTTGCAAAACACAGCTGAATTCATAACAAACAGTTTACATATTGACAAAGAATTGATATTAAAGGGAGAGTCTAGCCTTTCAGTACTTAAATCAGCATAATCAGCTGCTAACCTTCATATGCAGGACAATTCTTCCATGATTACAGAAACCCTTACCATAGGTGCCGATAAAGTACTGTGGGGGAATTCTACGCTGATTGTCAGCGATCATGTCTTCTTTCAGCAGGATTTATTTTATCAAAAGCCTGCTAGAATATACGTGGGCGTAAATATGCTCGTAGAAGGCAACATAGGAAACCCTGATTCAAACTCAGATGATTACGGAGGGCTCTGCGTGGAAGGCGACTTAAACGTGAAAGGGCAAATTGCTCCTCCTATTATTAACACGAACGCAACTGATTGTAATAACCTTAAGGAAAAAGAAATAAGAGTTATCGGTCAATTAATTAATTAAGGAGGAAAATCCGTGCTTACCCTTATTCCGTTTACAGAGAACCACTTTTCTATATTAAAACAATGGATTAACACTACAAGTGAAGAAGAAATGATACGCTGGGCGGGGCCTACATTTCAATTTCCGCTGACAGATCAGCAGTTGAAAGTATACTTGTCAGAGAAAAATGCATTATTTTTTTCTATAACTTTCCAAAAAATCATCATTGGTCATGTGGCATTAAGAAAAATTGACTATGTACATTACTCAGCACGAATTGGTAAACTGTTTATATCTTCTTCTTATCGCGGGAAGGGATACACTCCCCAAGTGCTTCAATTTATCCTCCAAAAGGCTTTTGAAGATTTGAAGCTCCGAAAAGTTCATTTAGGTGTTTTCGAAAATAACCCCCGTGCACTTTACATATATAAAAAGTTCGGCTTTAAAATAGATAACTGCCTCGTAAATCACCTCACCGCAGCTGGACAACCCTGGAATCTAATTGAAATGACTTTATTAGACAGCGATTTTAAGTCTTATAATAAAATATGAAACAATCTATGATTTATAACACTAATATTGCAGGCTGTAACAATTCGAAGTCACTTTATTAAATAACGTGTAATGTACTTGATACCTCCTTTCCTCCTTGATACGATTACCCTCGTGGAAATGAAAAGCGAGATATTAAAGGAGGTTTCTTCACTTATGAAGAAAATGAATAATTCACTAACATCAATTAAGCGTATTGG
Organism: Alkalicoccus daliensis; assembly: GCF_900103955.1. Lineage (GTDB taxonomy): Bacteria > Bacillota > Bacilli > Bacillales > Salisediminibacteriaceae > Alkalicoccus > Alkalicoccus daliensis. Next base: position 60,060 of record NZ_FNIL01000010.1, on the reverse strand, counting down.
TATTTCAGCTTTTGCTGCCGGCGCAATTTTATTTGCAGGCGGTAATGCGGTAAGCGCAGACGAAGGAAGCGAATTTGGCGAAAACCTTATGTACGAAGGAAAATCAAGCGAACATGTGGCAGAGTTAAATGAACTTCTGGCTGACCGCGATCTACTCAAGAGCGAAGCAGATGCAACTTACACTGCAGCTACGACGGAAGCTGTAATAGCATTCCAAAAAGAACATGATCTTCTTGTAGACGGACTTGCTGGAGCACAAACAGTAGGTGCCCTTTCTGAACTTTCTGTTGGAGATAACGGTTATCTTGTAGAAGAGCTCCAGAAAGACTTGAACGATCTTGGGCTTTATAAATATGACATTGATGGATTATTTGGTCCTATCACTGAACAAGCTGTAAAAGACTTTCAAGCAAAATATGGCATTGAGCAAACTGGTGTAGCAGGTCCTGACACTTATGCTGCTCTTTATTACGGAAGTAACCCTGCTGTTGCAGCTAAACCAGCAGAAGAAACTACTGAAGAAGTTGTTGAAGAAGAA
>NZ_FNIL01000010.1:0-59437 GCF_900103955.1 Alkalicoccus daliensis | reverse complement strand
GAAGCAGCGGAGCCGGTAGAAGAAGAAACTACTGAAGAAGTTGTTGAAGAAGAAGCAGCGGAGCCGGTAGAAGAAGAAACTACTGAAGAAGTTGTCGAAGAAGAAGAAGCAGAGCCAGTTCAAGCACAAACTTCTTCTAATGAAGTAGAAGGCGAAACAATTAACATGGAAGCAACTGCATACACTGCATATTGTGTTGGTTGTTCCGGAGTTACAGCGACAGGTATTGACCTTCGTGCAAACCCTAACCAGCTAGTAGTAGCAGTAGACCCTAATGTAATTCCACTAGGTTCAACTGTACACGTTGAAGGTTATGGCCAAGCTATCGCTGGTGATACAGGCGGAGCTATCCAGGGTAACAAAATCGACCTATTTATGCCTGAACGTGGCGATGCAGTAAACTTTGGCCGTCAAAATGTAAATGTAACAATTATTGATACACCTTAATAATGACTATATCAAGAACCTGGGCTTATGCTCAGGTTCTTTTTCCATTTTTCTCCTTTTTTATTTAGACTTTTTTTCAAATCCCATTTATGATGTAGATAGGTCACTTTCAATTAACTTAAAAAATCAATACGCTGTATAAGATTTAAGACTATCCTTACGTTACTGTTTATGATTTTTTTAAAAGGATCAATTTCGTCATACAGTCTTCCGAGCTTTTGCATCACCTTAAATATAAGTCTATAAATGTTTGAGAAGAAAAAAGTAATCTATATGATAGATACATGTTTATGATAGAGCATCAAATGAAATTTTTTTCTAATAAAATATTGATGCAGAAGAACTCCCTGAAGCATAAATAATGAAAACTATATCTATGCCAAATCGTTATTCAGAACCCGGCATTATGGGAGTTTATTGTCAGGAAAGTTGAAGAAGCGTCCTATAATAAAGCGTCTATCTAAAATATTGATTCGTTTGCTGGAATTACATATTTCTACTGGTAAGAATTAAGAAAACCTTGCCATTCAATTATTTATTTTACAATTCTTAAGGAGGATACATATGTCTACTTTTTATAAGGAAACAGTTAATTTCAATGACATGAATGAAGTAAAAGCTTTATACGAGGAATTATTAAACGAAAATATTGCTTCAGCTGCTCATTTAGAAGATTGGCTCGTAAAATACTCCAAAGTACAGGAGGAAATTGAAGAAGGGCTTTCGGGGCATTATATTGATTTTCAATGTTTCAGTGAATCTGAGAAAGCTAAAGAACAATTTGAATATGATCAGCAGCGTATAGAGCCACTGCGTAAAAATTACACTGCCAAGCTCGATAATAAATTTTTGTCTTCCCCTTTCATTAATGAATTAGATAAAAAAGAATACGGTCTTCTGATTAAAAGTAAAAGAAATGCACAAGAATTATTCAGAGAAGAAAATGTCCAATTGGAAATTGAAGAAGATAAACTGACAACAGCATATTTTGAAATTACCGGGAGCTTAACTGCAGATTGGGACGGTACAGAAATGTCATTAAGTGAGTTATCACCTTATTTGGAGTCTGAAGACCGCCACCTTCGGGAATCTGCAATGAAAAAAATGTTCACAGCTTTTGAAGAAAAGTCAGAGGATCTTCAACAGATCATGTCTGAGTTGATCTTATTACGGAATGAAAAAGCAAAAAACGCAGGACTGGAAAATTACCGTGATTATATGTTCAAAGAGTACGAACGCTTTGACTATACGCCCGGGGACTGCTATACGCTCGCACAAGCTGTGAAAAAGCACGTAACGCCACTGAAAGAAAGTATCCAGAAACTTCACAAAAAAGAACTTCAGGTAGAAGAGTATATGCCGTGGGACCGAAGAGGCACGCCGCCAGATAATAAATCATTGCAGCCTTTCCAATCAAGAAATGAATTAGTAGATAAATCAGCGATCATTTTTAATAATCTGGACAAGCGATTTGCAGAGCTGCTGGATACGATGGATAAGAAAGGAATGCTGGACCTGACTGCCCGAAAAGGTAAAGCCCCTGGAGGGTTCTGCACTTATCTCCCTGTTTCCGGCCTCTCATTTATTTTTATGAACGCTTCGCAGACTCATGATGATATGATTACACTTCTCCATGAAATGGGACACTGCATACACAATGACTTTACGCAGCACTTTAAAATTGCTGCTTACAAAAATACACCTATGGAATCTGCAGAATTAGCAAGTATGACGATGGAGTTATTAACGATGGATCAATGGGACCATTTTTACCCCGATAAAAATGCACTGGTTCAGGCAAAGCGCGATCAATTAAGAGGAATCGTGGATTTTCTGCCGCTTGGTATAATAATTGATCAATTTCAACATTGGATGTACGAAAATCCCACTCACAGTGCTGCAGAACGTCTTGCAAAATTTGCAGAGTTACAGCAGAGTTTTGATTCTTCTGTTGTTAACTGGGAAGGATTTGAGAGCTGGCAGGAACGTTCATGGCTGAGAATTCTTCATATTTTTGAAGTGCCTTTTTACTTTATTGAATATGTGATTGCACAGCTAGGGGCACTGCAGATATATAAAAACTACCTGAAGAATCCTGAAAAAACTTTGAAAAATTATACGGAAGCGTTAAAACTCGGTTCTTCCGTTCCTCTGTCGGAGGTTTATAAAACTGCAGGAATTCAATTTGATTTTTCAGAAGAAATGATTAAAGACCTGATGGAATTTGTGCAGGAGGAACTGAGCAAATTAGAGAGAGAATAAAAGATAGAGATACAAAGCGCAGTTCTTTGACTGCATCTTAAAATGGCAGCGCTCCTTTCAAATAGAAGAAGGAGCGCTGCTTTTTTAAAAATTAATTTTAGTATGGTCCTCTGATGTTATCATGCACCTGATTGTCGTAAAAACTCTTCAGCTTTTCCATTTCTTCTTTACTAAATTCCTTTGCCTCCTGCGTCTGCAAAAGATCCTGCACTTGCTCTTCTCTCTTAAATCCAGGGATGACTGCACTGACAGCTTCATGCTCTAAAATCCACTTCAACGCTGCTCTTGCCATGTTTCCTCTTCCCTCAGTAATCCACTCTAATTCTCTGCTTAAAGTTACGCCAGTATTGAATGGAAGACCTGCAAATGTTTCTCCGACATTAAATGCCTGGCCATCTGCGTTAAACCTGCGGTGATCATCTTCTTCAAAAATATGGTTTTCTTTGAATTTCCCAGTTAATAATCCGCTGGCTAAAGGAACTCTTGCCAAAATACCTACTTCTTTTTCCTGCGCAGCAGAAAATAATTCCCGGGCAGGTTTCTGACGAAAAATATTAAAAATTACCTGGAGAGTGCTGACATTTTTATTTTCCATTGCCAGCAGTCCTTCCTCTGCTGTCTCTACACTTACTCCGTAGTTGCGTATCTTTCCTTCCTGCTGTAGCTTATCGAGTACTTCAAATACATCACCATTTTTAATTATCTCTTTAGGAGGACAATGGATTTGATAGAGATCCATCTGCTCCCTGCCGAGCCGGCGAAGGGAAGCCTCCAGAAATTCTCTTACTTTTCCTTCGGAATATGTTTCAGGATCATGAATATCCCCGGCCCGGCAAAATTTACTCGCCACGTGAATTTCCTGCTCTTTCCCCTTGGTGGCTTTTGCCAGCAGTTCTTCTGCATGGCCATCTCCGTAAACATCTGCTGTGTCAAAAAAGTTTACTCCCTGGCTCATTGCATATTCCAGCCCTTTTAGAGCTTCTGTATCGTTCGTACTTCCCCATGCCCCTCCAATTGCCCACGTTCCAAAACTAAGTTCGCTTACCTTGAATCCTGTTTTACCTAAATCTCTATACTTCATTGAATGTCACTCCTCAAAATTTATTTACTTATCATATTTTCGGGCTTCTTTCTCTAATATCCTCTTTTCCAGTTTTTTAAAAGCTTGAATAAATTCTGCAGGATCTTCCTTCACGGGATAAGAATATACTCCTCTGCTTGAATGTACATACAGCAGTGAGTCTTCCCCGCTCATTTCTCTATGGGACATATCAAAAATAATTTCTGTAGGAAACTCTCTTCTATGCGTAACAAGCCTATCTTCGTAAAGGTAAAGCATACGTTCATATTCTACATTTCGTTGATCAATACTGCTTACTTCCCTTTCCACCTTATAATAAGGATGGGATGCTATCAGATTCATCTAAAACCCTCCTTCCATTTAATACTGTCTATCTCTATCCTAACTACTTTACTAACTTAAAATCAATTTTATACTCTTTCGTATTTCTAAATTCTGCTACAATAGATATTGTCGTATTTATACAAAAAGGAAGTGACTGGGAATGAAAAACCATACAAAAAGCGGAGGTATTTTTTACGGATGGTATATTGTAGCAATCGGAGCTTTAAGTCTTTTTTTCTCCGGTCCCGGTCAGACATATTCAAACTCTGTATTTATAGATCAGTATATATCTGATTTCGGATGGGAGCGTTCTCTTGTTTCCGGTATATACTCTGGCGCTACATTAGCTGCCGGTTTTCTGCTTTTTATCATCGGCACAGGTATAGACAGATTCGGACAACGTAATATGTCGCTGCTTGTAAGTATTTTGCTTGCTGGAGCCTGCATTTGGAACAGTTATGTAATAAGTCCCTGGATGTTGTTTGTAGGTTTTTTTCTGATTCGTCTTCTCGGCCAGGGTTCAATGACCCTTCTGCCGAATACTTTAATTCCTCAATGGTTTATAAAACAGCGTGGGCGCGCCTTCAGCTTTATGATGCTCGGAGGCTTTGCAAGTTCTACATTATTTCCCCCGTTAAATGCCTGGTTAATTACTGAATATGGGTGGGAAACAACCTGGCGCATATTAGGTATAAGCATATTGGTTATTTTTGTGCCGCTTGTTTATTTTTTTATGAGAAATAAACCGGAAGATATTGGGCTTCTGCCGGACGATGCTGGTAATAACAAAAAAATTGAAAGCAATGAAGTACATAAAGAAGATATTTCCTGGACTTTAAAGGAAGCAAAAAGCACACGCCAATTCTGGCTTCTCCTTCTATGTGTTGGAATTCCTTCAATGATTAATACAGGACTTACCTTTCACTTAGTGTCCATCGCATCAACATCCGGTCTCGGGATTGGTACGGCAGCTTTCATTTTAAGTTTAATGGCAGTTGTCGGGTTTCCTATCACACTCCTTGCTGGATTTCTGCTTGAGAAATTTAAAGTGAACTATATGTTTGCGCTTGTATTTGCAGGCCAATTTATTTTTATCACCATTTTGTATTTTACAAACTCTTTTACTCTTGCCGTAATATTTGGGCTTATCTGGGGGTTTACAGGAGGGCTGGAGAAAATCTGTATTTCAGTTATTTTTCCCGATTATTTTGGGAGAGCACATATAGGAAGTATTAAAAGTATTGCAAGCACGGTTATGGTTGCTGGATCTGCATTTGGTCCACTCCCTTTTGGTATTGCCTTTGATTACTTTGGGGGCTATGAGGAGATCCTGCTAATTTCGCTCCTCTTTCCTGTTTTAGGGGTTCTCGCATGTTTTTTCTCGCCAAAACCAGTAAAACAAACATTGTAAGCTAATATTAGCGGTGAACGTTACTATATTGTTATACTGTAGCTGTAAGGCATATTAAAGAAAGGGTGTTATATCTTATGGATTTGTTTACTATTCCTGATTCTGATGATCCTGGCATGGGATATGCATATTTGGCAATGACCCTTGTTTTTATAGCTGCTTCCTTCAGCGTACACCGCTTTAAAAAGGCAAACAAAAAGAAAGCTGCCAGAGAAGAACCTGAAATTTACGAAATGTATGAGACAAAAGAAGAACATGAACAAAAGCAAAATAAAGATATTTAATTTCTGTTAAAGGAGTAATCGCTGCTATGACTGAGCCATTTTCTTTAAATAAAAATCAACTTTTGCTTCAGCGCTGGGAAAATCATATTCCAGGTCTGCGCGCTGGGTTTACTACTCGGACGGGAGGTACCAGCGAACCTCCGTTTCATTCAAATAACATGGGACTTCATGTAAACGACAGTCCGGACGCTGTAATTGCTAATCGTGAAGAGCTTGCAGAACAACTCGGATTTCCACTTTCTTCCTGGGTCGCTGCTGAGCAGACGCATGAAGATCAAATTGTGAAAGTTACAGCCCCTCTTGCTGGAAGCGGTGCACGTTCCTTTGAAGACACCATTAAACGCACAGATGGATTTTATACGAAAGAAAAAAATCTGCTTCTAACGCTGGCTTTTGCTGATTGTGTGCCTATTTATTTTCTGAATGAAGAAAAGGGCTTAATTGGCGTCGCTCATGCTGGATGGCAGGGTACAGTTAAAAATATCAGCGGCAAGATGGTAAAACTATGGGAGGAAATGGAGGGTGTACACCCTGGCACTGTGTTCGCTGCGATTGGACCTTCTATTGATAAATGCTGTTACGTAGTTGATGAGAAAGTAATTACAGCCTTGGAAGAGGTTCTTCCCAACCATAAACCTTATGAAGAATTATCTCCAAATCAATATGCGCTTCAACTGAAAGAAGCAAATCTGCATCTGCTTATTAATGAAGGTGTCCCGCCGGAAAATATCCTCGTATCTGATTACTGTACAAGCTGTGAAGAAGAATTGTTTTTTTCGCACCGCCGTGATCAGGGAAAAACTGGCCGGATGATCAGTTTTATAGGACAAAAATAAAAAACATGCTGTCAGTTAAAAAGTGACAGCATGTTTTTATTAACGAAACACACTAATATATTTGCTCGTAAGCTTCGTAATATTACTCTCGAACAGTTTTTTCCTCCAGTATTGATCGGCAAGCTGCTTCACGATTTCGGTGCGTGCCGGATAAGGATGCACAATGGAAGAGAGCTCACGGATTTTCTGGCCATTGGTTTTCATCATTACTAATATCTGCATCCAGTCGGAGGCATTCGCGCCTATCCCGTGCGCACCCAGTATAAAACCCTTTTTATCAAGAATAACTTTCACAAATGAGGTGTCATCCTGTTCTGCAATCATTCGGTCAGCTTTACTGGCTCTAATCACCGTGTAGTCCTCACCAAGCTTTGTTTTCGCCTCTTCCTCCGTGATGCCAAGATGAAAAATTTCCGGCTGCGTGTAAAACGCCCAGGGAAGGTTTTCATAATTCATTTTTCTCTTTAGTCCAAAAACCGCATTTGAAACTGCAATTTTCCCTTCCTCTCCAGCTCCATGGGTAAAAGGAAACTGCCCATTCACGTCACCAATGGCATAAATATGAGATACAGAAGACTGCAGCCTGTCATTTACCACTACCGCTCCCTCTTCGTCCAATTCCACACCGGCGCGGTCCAGCTGCAGTTTTTCAGTATTAGGCTTTCTTCCCACTGCAAGAAATAAAGCATCAATACCTACCCGCTTTTCCTGTTCGCCTTCTATAACAGCAGTTATCTCCCCTTGATTGTTTTCTAATTTATTTACCCGTGCACCTAAATGTATCGTTAATTCTTTTTCCATTTCCTTCTGCATCTTTTCAGCTATTTCCTTATCTTCTTTTTTAAATAACATGTCGGAATGATCAACTACTGTAATTTCCGAACCAAGCCTGGAAAGTGCCTGCGCCATTTCCATTCCGATCGCTCCACCGCCGACCATTACTATTCGTTCTGGCAGATGCTCCATATAAAATAGTGACTCGTTAGTGATAACTTTCACTTGCTCTATATTCTCGATCGGTGGAATAACAGGACTTGAGCCGGTAGCAATTACTATTCGCTTGCCTTTAATTGTTTTTCCGCTGGAAAGTCTTAAATGATGTTCATCCAGAAACACTGCTCTTGCATGATGAACATCAACTCCTAAATTTTGAAAACGACTGGTACTGTCATGTTCCTGAATAGTATCAACTGCAGATTGAATTTGATTTCTTATTACCGACCAGTCAGTCACTCCTTTTACTTCTAAACCATGTTTCATGCCGTTCTTTCTTACTTCATGAATTTCTTTTGCAGCAGCTATTAATGCTTTGGAAGGAACACAGCCATAATGCAGACAGTCTCCACCTAATCCGCTTTTTTGTTCAATTAGTGCTACTTTCGCTCCAAATTGAGCAGCTCCTGCAGCCACTGTCAGTCCGCCGGAACCTCCGCCGATTACAATCACGTCATAATTATTCATCTCGTTTCAGACCCCTTCTTTTACTAACTGTTTTATTTAATATTTTATTTTTGAATAGATATGGCAGAATGCTTATCAGTACGAAGAGCACCGCTGAAATAAAAAGAAGATTCCCATCTCCTTCAACCAACCCTGCGCCGAGAAAACTATATGCAGATGCCCCAGGTATAATTCCAAACAGTGTTCCAAAAAAGAATGGTTTTAATTTAATTCTTGAAATGCCTGCAAGATAGCTCACCATGTCAAAATTAAAAACCGGGATCAGTCTAATGAATAAAACATAAACAAAACCATTCATTTCGAGCTGCTGCTGAAGATTTTTTCCGCGCCCGCTCCATTCTTTGCCGGATAAATTTTTGCCCAGCTTTTGAGCAGCGAGGAAAGACAGAACAGCTCCAAACGTTGCCCCTGTAATAATAAGCAAGGTACCGAGGAGCGCTCCAAATAAAAGACCTCCTGCTAACGATAATATAGACGCGGGGAATAATATAAATGGCCTTAGCGCATATATAACAATGTATAGTACAGGAGAAAACCAGCCCGCTGCGTTTATAAAATTTCTTATTTCCTCTGCACTGAGATCTATATATTTATAATTTACCCATAATAGAAGGAGAACCACACATAATATTGGTAATATTTTTATAATCGTTTGTTTCGAAAAGCTCACAGCCTCTCCCCTCCTTATTTTTATTCTACCTGTTTTTAAAAATCTGATAAGTGATTCAGCTTACAAAAAGAGAAACACCAGCTATTTTTCAACATTAAAAAACTTGAGACGAAAGGAAGTATAAGTAAAAACAGATTTGAAAAAAGCGAGTAACGAACTAATTGAAAGCGCTTTATAAATATTTACAAATAGTCTGAATTTTATATATATTACTTGCGCCCCAGCAGTGTAAGCGATTTCTTTTAGTTAGATTGTTTTGAAATGTTAGAATTTTTAACAAATAGCTGTTGACGATGCTATCTAAGGAGAGTAAGATAAGGCTCAACATCAACTTTTATCGCAACGGTTCAAGTTGAATCTTCATTAGAAAGGAGCGGACAGTTATGAGCAGTCAGTGGATCTATCTTGACAGTAAGTTTGTTCGAAAAGAACAAGCAATGGTATCTGTTTTTGACCACGGATTTTTATATGGCGACGGTGTTTTCGAAGGCATCAGAGCATATAGTGGCAACATCTTCAAACTTACAGAGCATTTAAACAGGCTGTATGAATCAGCACAGTCAATAATGCTTGCTATTCCATACACTAAGGAGGAGATGGAACAGATTATTGTCGAGACAATCCGTAAAAATGAACTTGAGACTGCTTATATTAGAGTCGTTGTCTCCAGAGGTCCTGGAAACCTCGGACTGGATCCGGCCAGCTGTTCCCGCCCGAATGTCATTGTGATAGCCGAAGAATTAGCTCTCTTCCCTAAAGAACTTTATCAGCGGGGTCTGCGGATGGGCTCTGTTGCCAGCCGCCGAAACCGCCCGGATGTTTTAAGTCCACAGGTAAAGTCCCTGAATTATTTAAATAATATTTTAGTCAAGCTGGAAGCAAATCAGGCAGGTGTGGATGAAGCATTAATGCTGAATGATCAAGGCTATGTCACAGAAGGTTCAGCTGATAATATTTTCATAGTAAAAAACGGAAAAATTCTAACGCCGCCCGTTTACCTCGGAGCGTTGGAAGGAATTACGAGAAATGCAATTATTGATTTAGCTCACCAGCATGGTTATTCTATAAGTGAAGCACCTTTTACCCGCCATGATGTTTATACGGCAGATGAAGTTTTCCTGACCGGTACAGCAGTTGAAGTTATTGCTGTAGTAGATGTAGACGGCCGTACTATTGCAGATGGAACACCAGGCAGCGTAACAAATCATTTATTAGCAGAGTATAGAAATGTTGTACAGACAGATGGAGTGCAGTGTTATCCTTCTCATAAAGTAAGTGCAGTTTAAAACTAAATATTGAAATCGATGATAGGAATAAAGGTTTAAGGTACTGATATCACAGAGAGCCGGGGATGGTGGAAGCCCGGAATATCAACTTAATCCGACATCGTCCTTGAGTGCTTTACTGAATTCAGCAGTAGGTAAAGCCAGGTGCTCTAGTCACCTGTTATCAAAAGAAGCCGTTTATACAGCTTCATAAGTCAATATCCGCGAGGGTATTGTGAATCCGGGTGGTACCGTGAAAAGAAAGGCTTTTCTCCCCGCTTCGTCGCTATGTCTATTTAGACGTATGCACGTGTGGGGAGAAAAGTCTTTTTTATTGTTCTAAAATCTTAGGAGGGATTTAGATTATGAAACTTCAAGCAGAAACGAAAACAAAGTCTCAGCCAGTTACGAAAACCGGTGCAGATATTTTAATAGAATCATTGGTAGAACAGCAGGTAGATACAATCTTTGGTTATCCAGGAGGCGCAGTGCTGCCGATCTACGACGCATTGTACCGTTCAGATGCTGAATTCCAGCATATCTTAACAAGACATGAACAAGGAGCCATTCATGCTGCTGAAGGCTACGCAAGAGTTCGCCGAAAAGCCGGGGTAGTTCTTGCAACATCCGGACCCGGTGCAACTAACCTTGTTACCGGCATCGCTGACGCAATGATGGACTCCCTTCCTCTTGTAGTACTGACAGGGCAGGTTGCTACGACAGTTACTGGTACAGACGCATTCCAGGAAGCAGATATTATGGGAATCACAACGCCGATAACCAAGCATAATTATCAAATTCAGTCCGCTTATGAAATACCAAAAATCATTAAAGAAGCTTTCCATATTGCTTCTACAGGCCGTCCAGGGCCGGTTGTTGTTGATATACCAAAAGATATTTCAGCAAATCCTTGCTTTGAAACAGATCAGTCGCCTTTCCATCTGCCGGGTTATCAGCCGACTTTTAATCCTAACCCGCTGCAGATCAAGAAACTTTCCGAGGCTGTAAAGCAGGCGAAAAAGCCGCTTATCCTTACAGGAGCAGGAGTGCTTCACGGTGCAGGTTCTGAAACACTGCTTGAAATTGTGGAAGAGTTTAAGATTCCAGTTACCTCTACCCTGCTTGGACTTGGAGCATTTCCTGGAGATCACGAACTGTTTCTCGGAATGGCGGGCATGCACGGAACCTACACTTCCAATATGGCTATCACCGACTGTGACCTTCTTATCAACGTAGGCGCCCGCTTTGATGACAGATTGACAGGAAACCTGGAACACTTTGCAAAAAATGCAGTTGTCGCTCATATCGACATCGATCCAGCAGAAATCGGAAAGAATGTGCATACGCATATCCCAATCGTGTCTGATGCAGGAGCTGCATTGAAAGAATGGAAACGACAGATGAAGGAAGGTCCGCAGGATCATTCCGCCTGGCTGGAAGAGCTTCACTATAATAAGCAGGCTTATCCGCTCTGGTTCAACAGTCCGAAGGAAGAAATGGTAGCACAGTGGGCAATTAAAACAATCCATGATGTTACAAAAGGTGATCCAATTGTAACGACTGACGTAGGACAGCATCAAATGTGGGCAGCGCAGTATTTTCAGTTCCGCAAGCCTGACAGATGGGTTACTTCCGGAGGACTTGGAACAATGGGTTTCGGCTTCCCTGCTGCGATCGGCTGTCAGCTTGCTAAACCCGAAGAAAGAGTTATTGCGCTTGTGGGTGACGGCGGTTTCCAAATGACACTGCAGGAACTATCTGTCCTTCAGGAACGAAATCTCCCGGTGAAAATTGTTATTTTAAACAATCAGGCACTTGGCATGGTGCGCCAGTGGCAGGAAGAGTTTTATGAAGAGCGTTATTCAGAGTCGCTTGTTGCCTGCCAGCCCGATTTTGTAAAACTTGCAGAAGCTTACAGTATCAAAGGGGTAAAAATTGAATCGAAAGCTGATTTTGAAAATCAAATCGGCGAACTAATGAGCAGCGACGAACCTGTACTGGTCGATGCCAGAGTAATTCAGCAGGAGAACGTCTTCCCTATGGTGCCGCCAGGCAGAGGAATCAATGATATGGTAGGAGTGAAGCCAAAATGAAAAGAATAATCACTCTCGTAGTACAAAACAGAAGTGGAGTGCTGAATCGTATTACAGGATTAATGCAGAAACGCCAATTTAATATTGAAAGTATTTCTGTAGGAAGAACAGAGAAAGAAGGCATTTCAAAAATGACTTTTGTGGTGGATGTGGAAGATCACCGCAAATTGGAACAGTTAACAAAACAGCTTCACAAACAAATTGATGTCCTGAAGATTACAGATCTTTCAGATAAAGCAATTGTAGCAAGAGAATTAGCTCTCATTAAAATAGTCAGCAATGCTTCTGTCAGAAATGAAGTCCAAGGCATTATAGAACCATTCCGGGCTGCTGTCATCGATGTCAGCAAAGATAGTCTATCTGTTCAAGTGACAGGCAAGTCCGAAAAGATTGAAGCTCTGATTGAGCTGCTCAGGCCCTATGGTATTAAGGATATTGCCAGAACAGGTCTGACTGCTTTTTCCAGAGGACAGCAGCCTCAGGCTGCAGAACTCACGCAGTATTCATTACTCAAGTAAACCAAAAACTAATTAACGGAGAGGATTGAGCATTATGACAAAAGTACTTTACAACCACAATATCGAGGAAGCTGTTTTACAGGAGAAGAAAATTGCAGTTATCGGATACGGATCACAGGGCCATGCCCACGCGCTTAACTTGAAAGAGAGCGGCTTTGATGTAGTGGTTGGACTTCGTAAAGGTAAATCCTGGGACCAGGCAGTAGAAGATGGAGTGCAGGTAGAAACAGTAGCAGAGGCAGTTAAGCAGGCAGATGTAGTGATGATTCTGCTTCCTGATGAGTATCAGCCGGCAATTTATAAAGAACACATTGAGCCGAACCTCGAAGCAGGAAACGCATTAGTATTTGCGCACGGTTTCAACATCCATTTCAGCCAGATCGTACCACCTTCAGATGTGGATGTTTTCTTAATCGCTCCTAAAGGCCCTGGACACCTTGTCCGCAGAACTTTTGAAGAAGGAGCAGGTGTTCCAGCACTTTACGGTATTTACCAGGACGCTACAGGCAATGCGAAAGATATCGCTCTTGCTTATGCAAAAGGTATCGGAGGCGGACGTGCAGGTGTACTTGAAACTACCTTCCAGGAAGAAACAGAAACAGATCTTTTCGGAGAGCAGGCAGTTCTGTGCGGCGGAGTTACAAGCTTAATCAAAGCAGGATTTGAAACATTAACGGAAGCAGGCTATCAGCCGGAAGTAGCATACTTTGAGTGCATGCACGAAATGAAGCTTATTGTCGATCTTCTTTATGAAGGCGGCCTGGAGAAAATGCGCGATTCGATTTCTGACACTGCGAAATGGGGAGACTTTGTCTCAGGTCCGCGCGTTGTAGATGCTGATACAAAAGCACGCATGAAAGATATTCTTTCAGACATTCAAAATGGTACATTTGCTCATGGATGGATCTTGGAAAACCAGGCAAACCGTCCACAGTTTAACGCGATCAATGCACGCGAAAATAAACACCAGATCGAGGAGGTAGGCCGTAACCTTCGTGAGTTGATGCCTTTTGTTAATCAATCACAAAAGAAAAAGGATGTGGTCCCGAATGGCTCACGTTAAAATATTCGATACAACGCTGAGAGACGGCGAACAGTCTCCCGGCGTAAACTTAAACCGCCCGGAAAAGCTGGAAATTGCAAAGCAGCTGGAACGTTTAGGAGTCGATGTGATGGAGGCAGGATTTCCTGCTTCCTCACAGGGCGACTTTGAAAGTGTAAGAGAAATAGCCAATACTATTCGCAATGTCTCTGTAACAGGACTTGCTAGAGCTGTTAAATCAGACATTGATACAGCGTGGGAAGCGTTAAAGGGTGGTGCAGATCCCCGGCTGCACGTATTTATAGCTACCTCCCCTATTCATATGGAATATAAGTTGAAAAAAACTCCTGATGAAGTAGTGGCAAAAGCTGTGGAAATGGTGAAATACGCAAAGCAGCGTTTCTCAAAAATTGAATGGTCTGCTGAAGATGCTTCCAGATCAGACCTGAAATTTTTAGCCCGTATTATTGAAGAAGTGATTGATGCAGGGGCTACTGTAATAAACCTTCCTGATACTGTCGGATATACTACTCCCTACGAATACGGGAAAATGTTCGAATACATTAAACAGAATGTTCCGAATATTGAAAAAGTAGATCTTTCCGCGCACTGTCATGACGATCTCGGAATGGCTGTAGCAAATTCCATCGCTGCCGTAGAAAATGGCGCTACACAAGTGGAGGGAACGATTAACGGCATTGGTGAACGAGCCGGTAATGCGGCGCTGGAAGAACTTGCAGTAGCATTGAAAATACGCCAGGATTTTTATCCTTACGAAACAAACCTTGTGCTGAAAGAAATTAAAAGATCAAGTGATCTTATCAGCAAACTGACAGGAATGCAGGTCCCCCGCAACAAAGCTGTTGTTGGTCAGAATGCCTTTGCACATGAATCTGGCATTCATCAGGATGGTGTTTTAAAACACGCACAGACTTATGAAATCATCACTCCTGAAATGGTCGGGGTGAAATCTAATTCTCTGGTTATGGGTAAACACTCAGGCAAGCATGCTTTCAAAGATAAACTTAAGCAGCTGGGCTACGAGCTTTCAGAAGAAAAAATCTTTGAAGCTTTCACTGAATTTAAAAAATTAACGGACAGTAAAAAAGAAGTAACGGATGACGATTTGTTTACGATTCTCACAGAAATTCAGACAATGACAGCAGACGTTAAAAAATATCAGCTGCACGGGTTCCAGGTGGAGTATGGAAAAGAAGAACATCCTATTGCTACGGTACAGTTAAAGAAACCTGATGAAACAGCAATCGAAAGTTCGGCTGGTGGTCAAGGAGCTGTAGAAGCTCTTTTTAACACTTTGGATAAGATGATTGAAGAAGACGTGCATATTACAGACTTTAACCTAAGTTCAATTGGCAGCGGCCGGGATGCACTGGCGCAGTCAAATGTAAAACTGACAGTAAATGGAACAGAATTCAGCGGTAGAGGCTCCTCACAGGATGTGCTCGAAGCTGCTGTAAAAGCTTTTCTAAATGCAGTGAACCGCGGGTTTTACCAGCAGTCTCCAGTGAACGCACAGGATGCGAGCCCTACTTATTAAGGCTTGCCTCCTCCCTGCCGCTGATTTAAAAAATTTGAGGAGGATCTCTCATGAAAAAGCATATTGTACTACTACCCGGAGATGGGATCGGAACAGAAGTAACATCGGCGGCAAAAACTGTTTTAGCTGCAGTTGCTGAAGAATTTGACCATACTTTTACTTTTGAATCCAAGGACATTGGTGGAATCGCTATCGACAATCACGGCACGCCCCTTCCACAGGATACAACAGAAGCCTGTAAAAATGCGGATGCCGTACTTTTGGGAGCAGTTGGAGGACCAAAATGGGATAATAATCCTTCCCACCTCCGACCAGAGAAAGGACTGCTGGGAATCAGAAAGGAATTGAACCTGTTTGCAAACCTTCGTCCTGTTCGAGGCTTTTCTAATTTACTGCACGCTTCTCCCCTGAAGCGAGAAGTTGTCGAAGACAGTGATCTTCTAATTGTCCGTGAACTGACCGGCGGCCTGTATTTCGGAACACCGAGCGAACGCCGCAATAACGGCCAGTCAGTAGTAGATACACTTGCGTATGAGAGATCAGAAATCGAAAGAATTGTACGCCGGGCATTTGAAGCTGCCATGGTGCGAAATAAACACGTAACTTCTGTAGATAAAGCAAATGTATTAGAATCAAGTAAAATGTGGCGTGAAGTCGTAGAAGAAATAAAGCAGGAATATCCGGAAGTCGTTACAGAACATATGCTCGTAGATGCTGCGGCAATGAAGCTGATTACTTCTCCAACACAATTTGATGTGATTGTTACAGAAAATATGTTTGGAGATATTCTATCCGACGAAGCTTCTGTTTTAACCGGTTCTCTTGGAATGCTTCCTTCAGCAAGTTTAAATGAAAAAGCATTTGGTTTATATGAACCCGTACACGGATCTGCCCCGGATATTGCCGGCCAGGGAAAAGCAAACCCGCTTGCTACAATTTTATCCGCAGCTATGATGCTGCGCCATTCTTTCTCAATGGATGTAGAAGCTCAGAGAATTGAATCTGCGGTGAAGCAGGCTTTGGATCTTGGCTTCCATACGCCAGACTTAGATATTCAGGATGGACATGAAGTAAATACGGAAAAAATGACAGAGGTTGTTATCGACTTATTAAAAACTGATACTACTACCAGCAGTATCATGAGCTGCTACGTGTAAAATTAGGAGGTTTTAATCATGGGTGACCCGCAAACTATTGTAGAAAAAATATGGAACAAACACATTGTGCATCAGGAAGAAAACAAGCCGGACTTGTTATATATTGATCTGCACCTCGTCCATGAAGTTACTTCTCCCCAGGCATTTGAAGGGCTTCGTATGAAAGGACGGACGGTACGCAGCCCGGAAAGAACTTTTGCTACGATGGATCATAACGTGCCGACTATTGCCAGGCATTTTATCAGCGATCCAGTTTCCCGGAAGCAGATGGAAACTTTATATGAAAACTGCCAGGAATTTAATATTCCTTTAACGGATATTCATCATCCGGATCAGGGAATCGTGCACGTCATCGGTCCGGAACTTGGGCTTACACAGCCGGGCAAAACAATCGTCTGCGGTGACAGCCATACTTCTACACACGGTGCTTTTGGAGCACTTGCCTTTGGCATCGGTACAAGTGAAGTGGAACATGTGCTTGCTACACAGTCTATATGGCAGGCAAAACCTAAAACAATGAATGTGAAGGTAAACGGTACCCTAGCCCCCTCTATAACCGCAAAGGACTTAATTTTAGCTATTATTGGTAAGTTTGGGGTCCGATTCGGCACCGGTCATGTTCTTGAGTATACAGGAGAAGCCATTCGCGGGCTTTCTATGGAAGAAAGAATGACTATATGCAATATGTCCATTGAGGCTGGAGCAAGAGCTGGTCTTATCAGTCCGGATGATACGACAATCGAATATATCCGCGGCAGAAGACACGCACCGCAGGGGGAAGAATTTGAGAAAGCAGCAGCTTCGTGGAAGGCTCTTGCTACAGATCCTGACGCTGTTTATGATGCTGCTGTAGAAATCGATGCTTCTGAAGTTGAACCTCAGGTTACCTGGGGGATTAATCCTGGTATGTGTCTGCCTGTAAGTGGTAACGTCCCATCCCCTGACTCTGCTAAAACGGGAGCAGAAAGAGAAGAAATAGAACGTGCCCTGGAATATATGGGCTTAGAAGCAAATCAGCCAATTTCTTCGGTACCTATTCAGCATGTATTTATCGGTTCATGTACAAACTCCCGCCTGAGTGATCTGGAGCGGGCAGCAAAAATAATTGAAGGTAAAACCGTACATGAAGGTGTCCGGGCAATGGTTGTTCCCGGCTCCCAGTCCGTAAAAAGTGCTGCTGAAGAAAAAGGACTGGATAAAATTTTTACCGCGGCTGGTTTTGAATGGAGAGATGCGGGATGCAGCATGTGTCTTGCAATGAACGATGATATTGTTCCTCCTGGAGAAAGATGCGCTTCCACCTCTAACCGTAATTTTGAAGGCCGACAAGGAAATGGTGCCCGTACACACCTTGTAGCTCCGGAAATGGCTGCTGCTGCTGCTGTGGAAGGACACTTTGTAGATGTCCGCAGCTTTTTTACAAGTGCGGTATAAATGTAGAAAGGAGTTTTAAAAATGATACCTATACGCCAGCATGAAGGACTGGTTTACCCGTTAAACCGTTCTAATATAGATACAGATCAAATTATACCGAAGCAGTTTTTAAAAAGAATTGAACGACAAGGCTTTGGGCAGTTCTTATTTTATAATTGGCGCTTTGATGAAAATGAGCAGCCAAGAGTAGATTTTTCATTAAATGAAGATCGTTATCAGGGTGCTACCATTATGGTTGCGGGAGAAAACTTCGGTTGTGGCTCTTCCAGGGAGCATGCCCCCTGGGCGCTGCAGGATTATGGATTTCTTGTAATTATCGCACCCAGCTTTGCTGATATTTTCTACAGTAACTGCTCTAAAAATGGGATTCTTCCCATTCGACTAAAAGAAACAGAAGTCCAGCAGCTAATGAAAAAAGCAGAAACTCCAGGTTACCGGCTGACCGCCGACCTGGAAGCACAGCGAGTTTACGACAACGAAGGATTTGAAGCCTCCTTCGAAATCACTTCCTATATGCGTGAAATGCTGCTGAATGGCTGGGACGAAATTTCCGTGACTCTCACCCATGAAGATAAGATTACCCAGTTTGAGCAGCAGCGCTCATAAACAAACACCTGCAGATTCCTAAAAAGATTTGCAGGTGTTTTTGCGCATAATTTTTTTGTGCGAATTGGAGACTTTTTATAAGAATATATTTTTTCCTTCATTGATATTTATCTCTTCTCTCCTCTATACCAAGTGAACCACTATAAATGATATTGAATACTTCACTCTGGACTAGTGAGAGGCACTCATATTTTCAGCTGATCTCATCAAATATTATATATTCGCAATATTTCCGTGCGAAAAAGTCTTTTATGAGGTATAATTACCTGTTGGAACTTATGTACGGATCTTATAAATAGAAAGGGTTATGCAGTATGCAGGAAAAACCAAGAAAGACATTTGCAATCATTTCACACCCGGATGCTGGTAAAACGACACTTACAGAAAAAGTTCTTTTATTAGGCGGCGGAATCCGCAGCGCAGGAACGGTGAAAGGAAAAAAATCCGGAAAATATGCAACTTCGGATTGGATGGATATTGAAAAACAACGAGGTATATCTGTTACTTCCAGTGTAATGCAGCTGAATTACGACGATACGCAGATTAACATCCTCGATACACCAGGGCACCAGGATTTCAGTGAAGATACTTACCGGACACTTACCGCAGTTGATACTGCAGTGATGGTAATAGACTGTGTTAAAGGAATTGAAGCACAAACATTAAAGCTCTTTAAAGTATGCCGTATGCGCGGTATTCCAATCCTGACGTTTATTAATAAACTCGATCGTGAAGGTAAAGAACCTTTAGACTTATTAGAAGAAATTGAAGAAACTCTTGATATGGAAACTTACCCGATGAACTGGCCGATTGGCATGGGAAAACGTTTAAAAGGTATTTACAGTATTCCTGATGATACGGTGGAAATATTTAATGAAGATCATGAGCGTAAAGTTGTGCCTTTAAAGGAAGCTCACATGCTCGAAGATTATGAAAAAGATGCACTGGAAGAAGATACGATGCTTCTGGAGGAAGCTGGAAATGAATTTTCTGCGGAAAAAGTTAAGAATGGCCAGATGACTCCAGTCTTTTTTGGATCCGCTCTGGCAAACTTTGGAGTGCAGTCATTTTTAGATCAATTCGTAGACCTTGCTGCCCCTCCCCAGCCTCGTAAAGCTTCTGGAGAGTTTGTTTCTCCGGAATCAAATGATTTCAGCGGATTTGTTTTTAAGATTCAGGCTAATATGAATCCGAACCACCGCGACCGAATCGCTTTTTTAAGAGTATGCTCCGGATCTTTTGATCGTGGCATGGAAGTAAAACATTCCCGGACGGGGAAAAAAATGAAATTAAATCAATCCCATTCCTTTTTTGCTTCAGACAGAGAAACTGTGGAGACTGCGATGCCAGGTGATATAGTAGGATTATATGATTCAGGAAATTTCCAGGTCGGAGATACATTATGTACTGGTCAGAAGCTGATTCAATATGAAGAAATGCCTCAATTCCCTCCGGAAAAATTTGCAAAGGTCACTGCAAAAAATGCTTTAAAACATAAGCAGTACCATAAGGGAATGCAGCAGCTCGTGCAGGAAGGTACAATTCAGCTTTATAAAACTCCTTATTTTGAGGATTATATTATCGGTGCAGTTGGTGAACTGCAGTTCCAGGTATTCGAATACCGGATGAAAAATGAGTATAATGTGGATATAGAATTTGCACACATGAGCCATGAACTTGCCCGCTGGGTCACAAAAGGACACGTGGATGAAAGTATGACTGACAGCCGTAAAATGCTTGTACTCGATCAGCAGAAACGTCCTGTCCTGCTATTTGAGAATGAATTCTCGCTGCGGTGGTTCCAGGATAAAAACCCGGATGTAGAACTTGCTACAGGATGGGATATTTTAGAGTAATCAAAAACACTCTCCTTCGGGAGGGTTTTTTTTGTAATTGTTGAGTTCTAGTTTGTTTATCCCTATCAGATGATAAGTTTCCAGTCCTTCCCTCCTATGCACCTGATATTTTTCCTGATTTCCAGCAGAGATAGTAAAAACTATATTAAAATACCGGGACAAAATCTTCCAGACCCTATTATTTGAAAGTTTTTTCAATTTTCGGTAACAAAAAAGAAACCTACTCTCTATTTTGAGGCAGGCTGAGGTCGTGATATATTCACATATTTTCTTTTTCCTTTTCCATCACATGCTCTACATGTGCTGTTTCTTGACACCACCCACAGCTTCTGCGCCACTCGACCCGTTCCTTTGCAATCTTTGCAGATAAATATGATTGACATAGGAGGTCACTCCTTCACTTTTCTTATATTATAAACGATTAGTCAGAATATTACCACAAATTCAAATTATTCGCATTGATATTTTAATTAACGTAAAATTAAGGATAATATTCAATTCTTACGGAGGTAACCTCTCCATTTTGTCCATGTTTAATTAAAGTAATACGAGGAGTGAAGTTGATGAGAGAAGTCTGGACACAGTTTAAAGAAGTTGTAATGGCCATATTGCCTTTAGCAGCTGTAATTATAATTTTACAATATACCCTCATCGGCCTTCCCCCTGATTTGTTTTTCCGCTTTGTAGCCGGAGTTGTTATGGTTGGCCTCGGTTTATTCCTTTTTTTAGTCGGGGTACATATTGGTCTTTTGCCTATTGGTGACTTAATAGGTTCCACCCTGCCAAAAACAAACAAAATTTGGCTGATACTTGGGACAGGATTTGTGCTTGGGATCGTGGTAACTATTGCAGAGCCGGATGTAAGAGTCCTTTCTTCACAGGTGGACGATGTATCAGGTGGAGAGATTGCAAATTTAACTCTTGTCTATTCTGTAGCGCTTGGTGTAGGATTCTTTGTAATGCTGGCGATGGCGAGAACAGTATTTAATATACCTCTTAAATACCTTTTGCTCGGCGGATACGGTGTGGTCGGACTGCTCGCACTCTTTACTCCCGCTACCTTTATCCCTATTTCCTTTGATGCCGGCGGTGTAACAACCGGTCCTATGACTGTGCCATTCATCTTAGCCCTCGGGGTCGGTGTCGCTTCAGTATTAAGAGGAAAATCATCGACAAGTGATGGATTTGGCCTTGTGGCTCTTGCTTCTATTGGGCCGATTCTGGCAGTAATGGTGTTGGGAGTGATTTACGGATGATTATGGCATTATTTGAAGGGATCGATCATGTTATATACGAAGTTACACTTGCAATAGTGCCATTATTGATATTTTTTCTCGTGTTTCAGTTTTTCTTTCTGAAACTGGAGCTAAAACGCATTAAAGATATTGTTATTGGACTGATTTTTACTTTTGCGGGGCTTGTATTATTTCTCCAGGGAGTGGAAGTCGGCTTTTTCCCGGCTGGAGAAGCTATTGGAGAAATACTCGGTGCACGGGATAATACGTTAATCCTCTTACCTGCTCTCGGTTTTTTATTCGGACTCGTAGCCACATTCGCTGAGCCTGCGATCAGAATACTTAATTACGAAGTGGAGAAAGTAACTGCCGGCTCTATCTCCAAAAACGTAATGTTAATTACCTTGTCTTTAGGTGTTGGTTTGGCTATAGGACTTTCCATGGTAAGGATCGTGGTCGGTTTTCCTCTCTGGTATCTTATTTTACCAGGATATATTTTAGCATTTATTCTTGTATTTCTATCCAGCGACAGATTTATTTCTATCGCATTTGATGCTGGTGGTGTAGCTACAGGCCCTATGACAGTCACCTTTATCATGGCTATTGCCGTAGGAGTCGCTGAAGTAACAGAAGGAAGAGATCCTCTTCTTGACGGGTTTGGTATGATTGCTTTAGTAGCCTTAACTCCAATCCTTGCAGTTCTAATTCTAGGTTTATTATTTAAAGCAAAGGAGAGGTCGAATACATGACTTCACTTCGAAAAGATCACAAATTACTCGTTACAATCGTCAAGAAAGGAAAAGCAAAAAAAATTGTTAAAGCTGCGAAAGAGGCTGGCTCTGAGGGTGGTACTGTCCTGTTTGGCCAAGGATATGGAATTCATGAAAAAAAGAAAGTATTTGGACTGGAAACTGTTTATGAAAAAGAAGTTATTCTTACATTGATCCCGGAAGACATCCTACCTCAGGTGGTAGAAGAGATAACTAATAAAGCTAAGCTGAATGAACCGGGTCACGGGATAGGGTTTATTCTCGAAATACGTAAAACAATTGGAATTGCACATATGGAATACGAAGAAAATGTAAAGGAGGAGCTGGACGAAATGACCGATGATATCCATCATAAAGGTTTTGATTTAATTATTACGATTGTAGATAAAGGGAATTCAGGGAAAGTAATTGATGCTTCCAGCCGGGGAGGTGCCGAAGGTGGAACTGTAATTAACGGGCGCGGAAGCGGAATCCATGAAAAGGCGAAGCTTTTCTCAATCCAGATTGAACCAGAAAAAGATGTTGTGCTGACCCTTATCAAAAAGGCACAGACAAAAGAGGTACTTAAGGCAATCGAGGAAGATGTGAGAATTAATGAACCTGGCAGAGGAATTTCTTTCGTTCTGCCAGTGGAAGAAACCGTAGGGATTCATCATTTAATGGAAGAATTAAAAGAAGAAAATGAATAATTTGTATCAGTGAGGCTTCCATATTGTTTTAGTGGATCAGCCTCTTTTTAATGATTATGCTTAACAAGGAAGTGAGGCACTGTGCTTCGTTCGTATTTGTTTATCACAATTGCAATGCTGTTTTTTTCAGGAAATTTCATCGCGGGTAAAGCATTTGAAGGAACAATTTCTCCTGTGACTTTAGCTTTTTTCCGAGCATTTATGGGAGCGCTTGTGCTTCTCCCCCTCTGCTGGAAAACCATTCTGGACAATACTAGTTTATGGAAGCAGGAATGGCGTCCCCTGGTAGGTCTCTCCGTGACCGGCATTATCCTTTTTAACGTTTCCTTATATGCTGCTGTTTCATTTACCAGTACGATTAATGCAGCTATTGTGGATGCCCTGACTCCTGCTGCAGCGGGAGTCCTTGGTTTTATACTTTTAAGAGAACGGCTTCTTCCAGTACAGAACTTTGGTATTGTCATATCTTTTTTAGGCATTCTTTGGATAATTACGGAAGGTTCCATAGAGGTGTTAACAAACCTGGCTTTTAACATTGGAGATATCATCATGTTTGCCGGCATTATCTGCTGGGCATTATATTCTATCATTATTAAACAGCACACCTATAAATTTCCCGCAGTAGCAGGATTAACGATGACGATGATTTTAGGAGCTGTCATCATGCTTCCTTTTGCACTTATCGAAAGCAGTATCTTAGGATTTCCAGAGTTAAACAACTGGGCAGTAGTTGGAGGTTTGTTTTATATTGGCATTTTTCCTTCTGCAATAGCACTGCTGCTATGGTATAGAGGGGTAGGAGAAATCGGGCCTTCAAAAGCTTCTGTATTTTTCAACTTAGTTCCTGTTTTTACTACAGTTTTGGCGGTAACGCTTTTAGGAGAAACATTTACTTATCATCAGCTGTTTGGAGGACTTGTTGTGCTCGGAGGAGTATATCTTTCTACTAAAAGAACGAAAACTAAATAATTTGATTTTTCATCAGCTGAAAGTAATTCATTTCTTTAAGAAAAATCCTGGCCAGCAGGATTTTTACATTGCTTTTCCGTAATCGTACAAAGCAATTATCTTAAACTGGCTGATTCTCTATATATAGGAAAAAATGGACCTGCTATGCCTTTCTGGCAGATCATTCTGTAAAGATTCATTAATTGATCTAATTCCTGGCTGTGTTTAACTGCTTCCACAGAAGTGAGGCCATACTCATTGGCTGCAAAAACCATTAGCCTGCGTTTGTTTTCCATTTGTTCTGTTAGTTCCATCTTCCATTTCATTGGTTTTTCTCTCCTTCCAAACCACTTTGACTAAGTTTGGCTGTTCTTACTATTTTATCATAAGTCTTGTATATATTGTATAAAAAATGGATAATAAATGAAATAATGATAGATTCTCTATGAACTTTCGTGCATATTATTGCATTCTCCGGTAACTTCTTTTCGTTCTCTAAAACTTGATAACAAAAAACACGCTGCCCGTTAAAAAGCCGGGCAGCGTGTTTTTTATATAGCCTCTATTTTTTGTAAAACATCTTTTTTAACATCTGAGAGCTTCTCCTCTGCTTCTTGAGAAGTTTTTCCATTCACTCCAAAGTAGCATTTGATTTTTGGCTCTGTTCCAGATGGCCGTAAGCAGTACCAGGAGCCATCTTTCAGAAAGATTTTTAGTACATTGGAATTCGGAAGTTCAATTTTTTCATCATCTTTTCCATCCATATAGGTTCTTGTAGAGCGCTGATAGTCTTCTACAAAATCAACAATTTCAGGCAGATTCCCTTGAAGTACATCATCTCTGAAAACGTTCATAATACGCTGGATTTTTTCTGCCCCTTCTTTTCCTTTAAATGTGAAAGAAGCTAGATCTTCATAATAATATCCGTAAGTTTCATACAGTTTTAAGAGCCCTTCATATAATGTGATACCTTGGGATTTATAATAAGCAGTCATTTCCGCTGCCAGCAGCCCGGGCTGAATCGCATCTTTATCTCGGGCAAACGGCTCTATTAAATAACCGTAGCTCTCTTCATATCCAAAGAGAAAAGTGTGCTCTGCTGACGTTTCATATTCAGCTATTTTTTCTCCTATAAATTTAAAACCAGTCAATACGTCCAGAGAAGTAACTCCAAATGATTCTGCAATTACTCTACCCAATTCTGAAGTTACAATAGTTTTTATTACAACCCCATTTTCAGGAATACTGCCTTTTTCTTTTTTCTTCGTCAGCAGATAATCCAGCAGCAGGGCACCTGTCTGGTTTCCAGATAATACAGTGAAATCTCCTGCTCCGTCTCTTACCACAAGGCCAATTCTATCTGCATCAGGATCTGTGGCAATTAACAAATCTGCCTTCTTTTCTTCTCCCAGTTTCATTGCAAGTTCAAATGCATCGGCTTCTTCAGGATTGGGAGAGCGGACTGTAGAAAATTCTGTGTCAGGTTCTCTCTGCTCCGGGACTGTATGCACATTATTAAAACCTGCGTCTTTAAGCCCGCGTTCCATTGGCACAGTAGCGGTCCCATGAAGCGGTGTGAATACGATGGATAAGTCATCACCGTGCTTACGAATGAGTTCCCTGTCGATGACGACTGACTGAAGTTCTTTTGCATATGCTTCATCAATTTCTTTTAAAACCCATTCCAGCAATCCTTTTTCTTCCAGAAAAGAAGCAGGGGCTGTTTCCACACTCAGTTCGTCAGCCACTGCGTCTACCATCGCAATTAACCGGTCTGCATCTCTCGGTACAAGCTGTGCACCATCAGCGCCATACACTTTAAACCCGTTATATTCCGGAGGGTTATGACTTGCCGTAATCATTATTCCAGAATGAGTTCCAAGCATTCTCACGGCATAAGAGAGCTCCGGTGTAGGACGCAGCTGTTTAAAAACATACGTTTTCACACCGTTTGCTCCCAATGTGCAGGCAGCTTCCAATGCAAATTCTTTTGACATCCTGCGATTATCAAAAGCAATAACGACCCCTTTGCTTTTTGCTTCTTCTCCTGCTTCCGCAATAAAATCAGCCAGTCCCTGAGCAGCTTTACGGATCGTGTAAACATTCATTCGATTCGTACCTGCTCCAATTTCCCCACGCATACCGCCGGTTCCAAATTCCAACGTTTTATAAAAGCTGTCTTCCAGAGAATTGTGATCTCCCTCTAAACTTTTCAGTTCTGCTTTTAAAGAAGAATCCAGATCTGTTTTTGCAGCCCATCTTTCGTAGTGATGCTTCCAATCCATGTATAACTCTCCCTTCGTGTGTATACCTATACACTTAGTTATACGCATTTTTCAGCATCTAGTAAAGGATAAATTGTCAGTTTTTCTCTTTAGTCACGATTGGATTTCTCGCGTAATAGATTTCTTCTTCTAAAATAGATATATGCTTCGTCATTTCTTCTTGATTCCAATTAAAACGGAGAGCCATATACTTCAGCACACCTTCTTTATATTTTTCGACGGATGCCATATCAAAGTAAAGAGCAGCTGTTCTGCGGTTAAAGAAGTCAATAGGTGAAAACACCATTTCTTCTTCAATTCCGTAGATGAGTGAAGCAAATACGCCGGCCGGCAGTCCATAATTTTTCGCTTCTTCGCCCTGTACTTCCAAAATTTCAAACACTCTTGTTACATTTGATCCATAGAGATTTGCCAGTCTTTCAGCTTCATCTACAGGAAGACCAAGACGCACTCCTTCTTCCACGGCCTTTTTGATGAAAGATTCCAGTTTATCGGAACCACCTACATCCCCGCCTGACAATTTAATTTTATCAGTCTTACATTTTTCTTTTATCCCTTCCTGCTTTAACACATAATCAATAATTCTTTCCGCCATTTTTCGATATCCAGTGAGTTTTCCGCCTGCGATGGAGATCAGGCCGGAATCAGAAATGAATGTCTCATCTTTTCTGGAAATTTCTGAGGCGCTTTTTCCTTCTTCGTGTATTAACGGCCGCAGTCCGCTCCAGCTGGATTCCACATCTTCTCTGCTGATATTTACAGAAGGAAAGGTATAATTTGCTGCTTTAATTAAATATTCCAGGTCAGCTTCTGTCATTTTCGGAGAAGCGATATCATCTTTGTAGTGGGTATCAGTAGTACCGATATACGTTTTCCTGCCGCGCGGGATTGCAAAGACCATCCGCTTATCATCAGTATCAAAGTACACTGCCTGCTTGAGCGGGAAGCGGGACTGATCGATAACAATGTGCACCCCTTTAGTAAGGTACAGGTACTTTCCCTGCTTTGACTTATCCTGTTCACGCAGATCATCCACCCATGGCCCTGCAGCGTTAACTACATGTTTTGCTCTAAGATCGAAAGTTTCTCCAGTGCGCAGATCTTTTACTCTTGCCCCAATGACTTTCCCATTTTCATATAGCAGCGTTTCAGCTTTTGTATAGTTAACAGCAGTAACCCCTCGGTGTACTGCTTCTTTTAAAGTTTCCAGGGTCAGTCTTGCATCATCGGTTTTATACTCCACGTAATAGCCGCCGCCTTTTAATTTATCTTCTCTAAGCAGCGGCTCTTTTTCTAACGTTTCATTTTTATTCAGCATTTTTCTTCGTTCGTGTTTTCTTACTCCAGCAAGCGTATCGTACACTTTCAGGCCTACAGAACTTGCAAGTTTTCCATATGTGCCTCCTTTTACGATAGGAAGAAGCATCCATTCGGGCTTAGTTACATGCGGTGCATTTTCATAAACAATTGCGCGTTCCCGCCCTGTTTCTTTTACAATATTAAATTCAAACTGTTTAAGATAGCGCAGCCCGCCATGTACAAGTTTCGTAGAACGGCTTGAAGTACCAGCTGCAAAGTCCTGCATTTCCACTAGTCCAGTTTTCAGCCCTCTGGAAGCTGCGTCCAATGCGATTCCTGCTCCGGTAATCCCTCCGCCGATTACTAACACATCTAATTCTGTTTGATTCATTTTTTTCAAATAGGTGTTTCTTTGTAATGCTGAGAATGGTTTCGCCATGATTTACACCCTTTCCAGAATTTTAGAAAAGTCTGTTTTTATATTAAAAAAGAGACCACAACAAGGAAGCAGTATAAAAAAGCTTCAGCGTTGTGGTCTCTCCTTAATCTCCAGACCTTCTATTAATTTAAGACCATTATATCATAGATCAGCCTGTTGTTAAAGG
Organism: Alkalicoccus daliensis; assembly: GCF_900103955.1. Taxonomy (GTDB): domain Bacteria; phylum Bacillota; class Bacilli; order Bacillales; family Salisediminibacteriaceae; genus Alkalicoccus; species Alkalicoccus daliensis. Next base: position 31,301 of record NZ_FNIL01000010.1, on the reverse strand, counting down.
AGTACCCTTTTTAAAGGCCATGGCAGCTTTTACTGCAGTCTGCCAGCCGGTGTAAAGTTCTTCTCTTTCATTCTCCCCCATTGTCGGATTAAAAGATCTTTCCACACTCCACTGTTTTACTACTTCTTCTTTATTTTCCCAGAAGCCAACAGCAATACCTGCAAGATAAGCTGCGCCCAGTGCAGTAGTTTCCTGAATCTGCGGGCGTTCCACTTCGGTACCAAGAATATCACTCTGGAACTGCATCAGGAAGTTGTTTGCTACAGCTCCACCGTCCACACGCAGTTTCTTGAGTTCAATTCCAGAATCAGCTTCCATTGCATCAAGTACGTCCCGCGTCTGGTATGTCAGCGATTCAAGTGTTGCACGGATGAAGTGCTCTTTTTCTGTTCCGCGCGTAAGTCCGAATATTGCCCCGCGTACTTCACTGTCCCAATATGGTGTACCGAGTCCTACAAAAGCAGGCACAAAATAAACTCCATCTGTGGATTCTACTTTTTCCGCATATTTTTCTGTTTCAGATGCATCCTTAAACATTCTCAGGCCGTCACGCAGCCACTGCACTGCTGAGCCTGCTACAAAGATACTTCCTTCCAGAGCGTACTCTACTTTACCATCAAGTCCCCAGGCAATCGTAGTTAACAGACCGTGGGTTGATTTTACCGGCTTCTCCCCTGTATTCATCAGCATAAAGCAGCCAGTTCCATATGTGTTCTTTGCCATCCCTTTTTCAAAACAGGTCTGGCCGAATAAGGCTGACTGCTGGTCTCCTGCAGCACCTGCAATCGGTACTTCATGACCAAAGAAGTGATAATCCACTGTATTGGCATAGACTTCCGAAGATGGCCGTACTTCCGGAAGCATGGATTCCGGTACACCCAGAATATCGAGGAGTTCCTTATCCCATTCCAAGTCATAAATATTATACATTAAAGTTCTAGAAGCATTTGAATAGTCAGTTACATGCGCTTTTCCGCCGGAAAGTTTCCAGATGAGCCAAGTATCAATCGTACCAAAAAGCAGCTCCCCATTCTCTGCTTTTTCACGTGCACCGTCTACATTATCAAGCAGCCATTTTACTTTAGTACCGGAAAAATATGCATCAATCAGAAGACCCGTCTTATCACGGAATTTATCATTATATCCTGCATCCTTCAGCTCCTGGCAGATTTCGTCAGTTTGTCTTGACTGCCAAACGAGAGCGTGATAAATCGGCCTTCCGGTATTTTTATCCCATACTACTGTTGTTTCACGCTGATTGGTAATACCTATAGAAGCGATATCACTTGGTGAAACGTTTTGATTATTTAATACTTCTGCCATTACTCCAAGAATAGAAGACCATATCTCATTTGCATTATGCTCTACCCAGCCCGGCTTAGGGAAATACTGCTTAAATTCCTTCTGTGCTGTATCTACAATTTCTCCTTCTTTATTAAACAAAATTGCTCTCGAGCTTGTTGTTCCCTGGTCCAGTGCTAGTACGTATTTTTTAGTCATAAATACATCTCCCCTTTAAGCTTTTTTCTCTTGCGGATTATGAAATACCTGTTTGTCTGAATGCGTCTTGATGTGTTTCTTTTCTAAAGAGAATGTGAGTACCTGAGTCGCTGCAAATAACGCAAGGAATATCCAAAGCAGGTTATGAACAACACCTTCAAAAACTGCTGCATAAAAAAGTGCGCCCAAGCCCCCGCCTAAAATTGGTCCTGCAATCGGAATCCATGCATACCACCATTCAGAGGAGCCTTTTCCTTTAATCGGCATTAAAGCATGTACTAATCTTGGGCCAAAGTCTCTGGCAGGGTTAATTGCATAACCAGTAGTTCCTCCAAGAGAGAGACCAATTGCTACAATGAGCAGACCTACAATCAGCGGATTCAATCCTTCAGTAAAAGCATTCGCACCGATAAATAAAATTCCCAGTACAAGTACAAATGTGCCTAATGTTTCGCTGAAGAAGTTTGAAGGCGTGTGACGGATAGCAGGACTGGTGGAAAACACTGCAAGTTTGGGACCTGGATCCTCTGTAGCATTAAAATGGGCAGAATACATAAAGTATATCAAAGATGCCCCTATCATAGCTCCAATTATCTGTGCTGCAATATACCCCGGAACGGATGCCCAGGCAAACTCTCCAATTGTAGCAAGTCCGACAGTTACAGCAGGATTAATGTGTGCTCCACTGATATCCCCTACCGCATAAACAGCTAACGCAACTCCAAGACCCCAGCCAGCTGTAATAACAATCCATCCCCCGGCAGAAGCTTTTGAATCTTTTAAAGCAACACCTGCAACTACCCCCGCACCAAAAATGATCAAGATCATCGTACCAATTAGTTCTCCCCAGAATGGCGACATGTTAATACTCCTCCTCTTTCATAATTTTTGGATACAAAAAAAGACCAATGAAAATTTGACCCAGTAATGCCTAGTGACTGAGCAAATATTCATTGGTCTCCAATGTCTCCATGAATAAGTTATTAACTTAATTAATATTAAACCAAAGTATGAAAGCGTTGTCAATCTATAATTTATATTATTTTTTCCAAAGATCTCTGTTGGAAGTAGTAATCGCGATAGCCCCTGCATCCAGTGCCGACTGAACTTCTTCATGCGAACGGATCAGCCCTCCTGCAATAATCGGTATTTTTGTTTCCTCATAAATTTCTTTAATAATATGTGGAATTACCCCCGGGAGAATTTCTACGCAGTCCGGCTGAATTGTTTTTAACATCTGATAACTGGACTGTAAAGCCAATGAATCCAGGATAAATAATCGTTGAATCGTGATAAGGTTTGCTTTTTTCGCAGTCATCAATACATTTCTCCGTGTTGAAATAAGTCCATCCGGGCGAATATCCTGCGCAAGAAACTGTGCCGCAAATTCATCATTTTTCAGTCCCTGCACAAGGTCAGCATGAAGCAGCACTTTCTTATTTTCACTTTTAATCATTTTCACTAAACTTTTCAACTGTCCAACATGAGTGTTAAGCAGAACTATATATTCACTGTCCATTTTAATTGCTTTATCTATATCTTTTAAGTCTCTGATTGCAGGCAGAATAGTAGTATTGTTAAACATAGGTTCTCCTTTTCAAATGAATTTATAAAGAGGGGAGAAAAAGCGCAAAGACTAAAGTCTTTCCGCTTCTTCAAGATTCACTTCACAGAATTATTGAGACAGTCCTGCAGTGTTGGTAAAACGGTAGGTTGTTCGCTTTTCATATTTTTCTTCCGGCCGTAAAATAATCCCTGGAATATCATCAGGTACATGCTGAGTTTCCAGACAAACAGCACTATGCCGGCTCAGTTTTCTTCCATTTGCCTGAATTTCTTCTCCAAGCATGTTGCCGGTATAAACTACAATTGCAGAATTGTCTGTCTCAATTGTAAGTGTTATATCATTTTGCTCATTTTTTAATATCGCTGCCGGCAGTCCGCTGTTTAATTCAAATGGATGATCGATGCCCCCCTGGACGATTGCTATTTGAGGATCTTCAGCGTACAGTGCCTCTTTAATTTTTTTCGGTTCTCTAAAGTCAAATACTGGATTATTGTCCGCAGATTGCTTTTTTACAGGAATCGACTCTTCATCAAGTTCATAAAAATAATCACTGCTCAGCTGCAAGGTGTGATCAGTAATGTCTCCGTCGCCTAAATTAAAATAAGAATGATTCGTTAAATTTAACGGAGTAGCTTTGTCCGTTGTTGCTGCATAATCAATATGTAATTCATTTCTTTCTGTGAGCGAATAAGTGATGGTGAGTGCTACATTTCCAGGAAAGCCCTCTTCTCCATCGGGACTGTCATAAGAAAACTTTAATTTGTTCTCGGTCTGCTCGACCTCAAAAAAACGGTGTGTAAATCCAGATTTTCCCCCATGAAGGTTATTACTTCCATCATTTGGAGCCAGTTCATATACACTTCCATCAAGTTCAAACTGCGCATCCTTTGTTCTGCCTGAAGTCCTTCCTACAGCTGCACCAAAAAATACGCTGTTATCAGCATAATTTTCCGGATTATCATAAGCAAGAACAGTATTGTGTAAATTCCCTTCTCCATCAGGTACGTGCATGCCCGTGATTACTGCTCCAAAGTTAAGCGCTGTTACTTTCATTCCTGCCTTATTTGTAAGCGTATATTCTACTACATCCCGGCCTTGTATCTCCGTAAGTTTTTTCAATTAAACCACTCCTGTAATGTTTTTATGTGTAATCATTTACTGCAAAAAAGTGAAAAGGTTTTGGACATTTTATGCACTCTTACCTTAGAACAAAATCTCTGCAAGAGCAAAAAGCAAGATTATAAAGAAATACTCGCAAGAGAATTCCTGCGAATAAAAGCTTACATTCAGTATATCAAAAAAGGATGTATCAGGAATGTTTGTTTTCCTGATACATCTTTCTCTGTTAAAAAAAAGTTACAGCTTATAATCAACAGAATATAAATCTTTTCGGCGGTCTTTCCACTGTGTTACATTTCCAGATTTGCGGGTACGGCGCAGGAGCTCCAGATCGACTTCCCCTACTACAACTGTTTCAATATTCGGATGACATTCTCCTACAATCCCATCTCTCGCAAAAGCAAAATCTGATGGGGTGAAAATGCCGGACTGTGCATATTGAATATCCATATTTTCAACATGAGTAAGGTTTCCTACTGTACCGGTAATAACAGTATATATCTGATTTTCCACAGCTCTCGCCTGAGAACAGTACCTTACTCTTAAATAGCCCTGGCGGTCGTCTGTACAGAAAGGACTGAAAATAATATTTGCTCCCTTTTCAGTAGCAATCCGGCCAAGTTCCGGAAATTCGATATCATAACAGATTTGAATGGCAATCTTGCCGCAGTCTGTATCAAACACTTCTACTTTATCTCCGCCCTGGATTCCCCAGAACTTTCTTTCATTTGGTGTAATGTGTATCTTGTACTGCTTTTCAATCGTCCCATCTCTTCTGAAAAGATAAGCAATATTATAAATATCGCCTTCTTCTTCTACGAAATGCGAACCTCCAATAATATTAATATTATATTTAATGGCAAGATCTGTAAATAAATTGATGTAGTCTTCTGTGAAATCTGTCAGTCTTCTTATTGCCCGGCTTGGACTTTTCTCATCTATAAAGGACAGCAGCTGCGTAGTGAATATTTCAGGAAAAACTACAAAATCTGAATTATAGCTTGCTCCTACATCTGCATAGTATTCACATTGTTGGGCAAATTCATCAAAAGAATCTATTTTTTTCATCATATACTGAATTGCGCAGATTCTTACCGGAAAGGCTGTTTTAAAATGTCTTTTTGTAGTCGGGCGGTAATCTACATTATTCCACTCCATTAATGTCGCATATCTCATAGAAGCCCAGTCATCATCCAGATAATTTCTATTAATTCGTTTTAGGGTAAAGCCATTCATTACCTGAAATGTGAGTACCGGATCAAATACATTATGGTGCATTACTTCTTCAACATACTGCCGCGGTGACATTTCTGAAGAATATTTTCTGAAATTCGGGATACGCCCGCCAATAATGATCGATTTCAGATTTAATTCCCTTGCAAGTTCTTTCCTTGCTTCATATAGACGCCTGCCGATTTTCATTCGCCGATAATCCGGATGAACTGCAACCTCAATTCCATAGAGATTATACCCTTCAGGATCATGATTTGTAATATAACCTTCATCTGTTACTTCATCCCAGGTATGCTGATCGTCATACTCATCAAAATTTATCAGCAGACTGGAACATGATCCAATTACTTCGCCGTCAAGCTCTACACAGAACTGCCCTTCCGGAAAGACTTCCAAATGGCTTATCAAGTGCTGCCTTGTCCAGGGATCCATATTAGGAAAACTAATTTTAGAGAGTTCAATGATGCTGTCTATATCTTCAAATCGTATATTACGAACTATTATTTTCTTTTCAAACTTTGACATATCTAATGATGACAATATAACTCACTCCTTGATTCAATTCACCCTGTATATTTTAGCACAATCTGTAATCTGCTCCTAATAAGAACTCTGTACACGATACATGGAAATGATTTCTAGATAATAATCAGAATACAATGCATTAACGCATCTTCAGGCAATTTCCCAAGTGAATACATCGTCATCAGGTGTGATTCTTTCCTCCTGCAAGGTGCAGTTTTTTTAACAGGAATTTCTCGGTGAAATTCGATCGCTTTATTAAAGGCTGCTTTGAAAATAAAAGGTTTGTTAAAAAGAAGTAATCATACTGTGCGGGTGCGTCCTCTCCTTCGTTACACAGTATTATTAATTTTCATACCTCATGGTGCAAAAATTTTACATGAGACTATGTTAAAGCCTGGTTTTGTTAGGTGGCAGGAATGGCTTCCGCTGCTAGCCTGTCGAGTAGCTCCAGAGTCTTATCCTATCCGCAGATTATATTTTTGGAGCACAATATAAAAGCGTACCTATCCGTCATATACTACAAACGAAAAGATACGCTTTTTATACTTAATAATTTCACATTTCAGATAAGGAGATATGTACTGATAATTCTCCAATACCTGTGTCCATCGGAACAGTAATAAAAGTTTTGCTTGTCCTGAACCTGGAAGATCCTTCATTCACAACGGGGGGTGTAACATCAATGACGCATTCTTCTTTAGAAAGTTCTGTTGCTGTAGATCCAGCGATCCAATTTCCGAATTCCTGAATAGCACTCCACCCCAAATCATCCAGCTGGGACACTTCCACACCGCCCATCATGGAACCCACAATTTTTTTGGCGGTAGAAGTATTTACAGAACAAATAATCTGCCCTGTCAGTTCTCCACTTACTCCCAAAACTACTGAAACATCGTTTGACGGAACTGCATCCTTTCCTACAGTTGGCTTATTTGGAGTAACCTCTACTCCAAGGTGACTGTTTAAAATAGTTTTAGCTGCTCTGCATACCGCATTAATATGTACTGCGTTCATTTTATTTCCTCATCTCTTCACTTGGTGTTTTTCATTTCCTCTCTTGCTTCATACCACTGCTCCCGGGCCTTATCCAGCAGCTGGGGTTCCAAATGCCTTTGCTCATGCTGCAAAACTTCCGAAAAAAACTGTCCTGCTTTTACAAATTGATTTAATTGCCTGTTGAGCTCCCCAAGCAGATACAGTAAAGATAATTCTGACATACCCTTATCTTTAAAATCTCCATTTAGAAGAGAACTTTCATAATAGGCAGCAGCATGATGTTTAAACCTTTTTTCTTCTTCCATCGTACCCAGAAATCTGTAAATCCAGCTGAGTTTCAGACTCAGGCCGGCCATTACCACTGCCGGCTGGTTTGTTATGTTCCCTGCCATCACTGCAAGCTTAAATGTTTTTACCGCCTGATTGTACGTTCTGCTCAAACTATAATTCTGCGGATTCCATCTGGCAGTAACTTTTTCAGCAAAAAGTTCTTTATCTTCTGCTGCTTTCACAGGCTCAAACTGATCTGTGTAAGCAAACCCGCATTTAATGCATACATTTACTTCGTACAAAACAGGATTTAGTACAGGGTCTTTATATTCTTTGTAAAAATCATTATAGGTTTTCAACAGCCTGACTGCTCTGCTGCGCAGCCTTTTTGTTTCAAATTCCGCACTGCACATAAGACATATTGTTTCTTTATCGTATAATGGAGGAATCTCATTCATTTTTAGCTCCCCCTTTAATTACTTCTTAATTATAGTATAAAGGACACGTTACAAAAGTAAAGGTTTTTGTTGATTATTTTTAATTTATAATTAATTTCAAGTTTTCTAAGTATCTTAAGTACTAGTTCAACAATAAAAAGCACACTGCTTTTCAGCAGTTGCTTTCTCAGGCTGTTGTAATAGTTTTTTTGTATAAGTATACGATTTTATGCTTTTGTCTCCGAAGGGTCGCTTTCCGAAGGGAACTCTCTCCGCGAACCTGCCTTCTTAAAAGAGGAGCATGGCTTCACGCAGCCAAATCACTGGAAAGCAAAGAGCTCTTTCCAGTGCTTTCAAGATCATTGGCTGGTTTCGCACATGCTTACTATATCTTCCCAGTAAGAACGCCTGGGAAGATATAAGAATCGTTCTTAATCTTCCAGGAGTCGACCTTCTGCGACTGCAGCTGAGAAAAAAGAGGATTAGATTTTATAGAGCGTCTCCAGTACAAGCGCAGCTTTTTCTATAAAAACCTATTCTCCATAGCGTCCGGTGGTGACAGCGGGATTGAAGCGCAGTCTGAAGATCCTTTCTTCTGGCCCAAGGGCAGGAGAAATAGCTGAAGACCGGTCGGCAAGCTTCCACCGGTAAGCGGTGGAGAACCTTATACATGAAAAATTATAAAAATACAAAATTTCTTACTTTATAAACACTATGAAAAAGCACCCTGCTTCTTAAGCAGGGTGCTTTCTATGAATTAACGGCTGCCTTTAGTATAAGGCTGGTTAAGTGCTTTAGGCGGTTCTGCTTTTCCAACAAAGCCGGCTAATGCAAGGATTGTTAATACGTATGGCAGAATCAGGAACCATACCTGAGGAATATTTTGAAAACCTGGAAGCTGCTGTGCAGAAGTACTCAAGGCCATTGCAAACCCAAAGAATATCGCCGCACCCATTGCTCCAAACGGGGTCCATTTACCAAAGATTAAGGCAGCCAGTGCCATAAACCCTTGTCCTACTATCGTACCTGCAGAGAAGTTACCAGCAATCGTAACTGCATACACAGAACCACCTGCGCCTGCAAAAGCTCCACTCAGCATTACCCCAATGTAACGCATACGCTGTACTTTAATACCCATCGTATCAGCAGCCATAGGATGTTCCCCTACCGCTCGCAATCTAAGTCCGAAAGGTGTCTTAAATACTACATACCAGACAACAGCAATGATGATCAGAGCAATATACGTAGTTAAGTAAACTCTGGAAAATAGCATTGGGCCTATTACTGGTATATCAGACAAGAATGGAATATTCGATCTTAATATTCTCGTTCCAATTGTAGCTGTTTGGCCTGCATCATAAATTTCTCTTACAATGAAAACTGTCAGCCCGACTGCAAGAAAGTTTATCGCTACCCCGCTTACAATCTGATCAGCTCGAAAAGAAATTGACGCTACTGCATGAATTAAAGAAAAGATTGCTCCAATAATGACAGCGAATCCTATTCCCAGCCAGGGAGAGAGTGCCCCCATACCAAGTGCTTCAAACATAAGTGTACCAATAATACCTCCAAAAGCCCCCATTACCATGAGTCCTTCTAGACCGATATTTACTACACCTGAACGTTCACTGAATAATCCTCCCATTGCAGTAAGCATTAGAGGAGTCGCAGCAATTAAGGCTGCTGGAACAATAATATACAATATCTGTAATACTACATCCATTTATTTCTCCTCCTTCCTGCTTTGAAGGCGGTCGAGTGCCCAACGAATTATATAACTGGAAGCAACGAAAAGAATGATTAGTGCAATAATAATCTCTACTAATTCGGGAGCAACTCCAGCTTGAGACTGCATCATGTTTGCACCCTGCTGTAATCCACCGAACAAGAAGGCAGCAAGAAAAATTCCTATAGAGGAACTTGCTCCAAGTAAAGCTACTGCAATTCCATCAAAACCGATGTTTGTAAATGTCGGTAATATATTTGCATATCCGTATGTTCCAAGACCAACCATTGCACCACCAATTCCGGCAAAAGCACCGGATACAGACATTGATAAAACAATATTTTGATCTACGTTCATTCCTGCATATAAAGATGCATTTTTATTAAAGCCTACAGAACGCAGTTCAAAGCCTTTCTTCGTTTTCCAAAGAATGAACCACATCAATACACAAGCTGCAGCTGCAATCAGGAAACCCCAGTGAAGTCTCGAAAATTGAGTCAACTCGGATAGAAACTCCGATTCCAGAGAAGCAGAGCTGTTAATAAACCCAGTTCTTTGTCCGGAATCCAGTAAGTACGTACGAATTAAAGAATTCGTTACATGCATTGCAATATAGTTCATCATAATAGTTACGATAACTTCATGAACCTGGAAACGTGCTTTAAGCAGCCCTGGAACAAATCCCCACAGAGCCCCTGCTACAGCACCTGCCAGAATAGCAAGCGGGAGGTGAATAATCATCGGAGGATCAATTGCCAGACCGACATACACCGACGTAAACCAGCCGACAATCAGCTGTCCTTCGACCCCAATGTTCAGGAGGCCGGTCCGAAATGCAAAAGCTACTGCAATCCCGGAAAAAATCAGGGGAGTCATGCGCTGCAATGTTTCCCCGAATTGATAAGTATCCCCTACAATTCCATTTACAAGAGCAGTATATCCGGTAATTGGATTATTTCCGCTGAAAAGCATAATTACAGCTCCGGCAAGAAAACCAAATAAAATTGCGATAATTGGAATGGTTATTCCGAATGCTCTTCCTTTTAACATAGACATCATGAGGTTGTCTCACCTGCTTCCTTTACACTGCCTGCCATAAGAAGCCCCAGCTCCTGTTCATTTGTTTTATCAGCTTCAACTACAGAAACAATTTCACCTTCATAAATTACCGCAATGCGGTCACTGACGTTAAGGACCTCTTCCAGCTCAAGAGACACAAGCAGAATCGCCCGTCCTTTATCCCGCTCTTCAATCAGTTTTTTATGAATAAATTCGATTGCACCTACATCAAGTCCTCTTGTAGGCTGTGCAGCAATTAATAGAGCAGGCGAACGATCTACTTCCCTTGCAATAATTGCTTTCTGCTGATTTCCACCTGACAAAGCTCTAGCCGGCGTTTTTTCACTTGGGGTTCTTACATCAAATTCTTCAATTAATACTTTTGCCTTTTCGTACATGGACTGGTAATTAAGAATTCCCGTCTTTGTATAAGGCTTTTGATAATAAGTCTGCAAGACCATGTTTTCCCCAATCGTAAAATCAAGCACAAGCCCATGCTTATGACGATCCTGTGGAATATGTCCTACCCCTACTTCAGTAATTTTCCGGGGTTTAAACTTTGTTGTATCTTTGCCCGTAATATTAATGCTTCCGCTCTTAATCTTGCGGAGACCTGTAAGAGCTTCTACCAGCTCTGTCTGGCCGTTTCCGTCCACCCCTGCTATTCCAACAATTTCTCCTTCTCTTACATCAAGGTTAAGATTGTTCACAACACTTACTTTACGTGAATCTTCCACGACAAGATTTTTTACAGAAAGAACTGTTTCCTTAGGGGAGGCCGGCGTCTTCTCAACCTTAAAGCTTACCTCACGCCCTACCATCATTTCCGCAAGGCTGTTTTCAGTAGAATCAGCTACATCTACAGTACCAATGCCTACACCGCGTCGAATAACGGTACAACGGTCACAGACTTCTAATATTTCTTTTAATTTGTGCGTAATTAATATAATAGATTTTCCTTCTTTTATTAAATTATGCATGATCTGAATAAGTTCTTTAATTTCAGGAGGCGTAAGAGCACCGGTCGGCTCATCAAAAATAAGTATATCTGCACCGCGGTATAAAGTTTTTAAAATTTCAGCCCGCTGCTGCATTCCTACAGAAATATCTTCTATTTTAGCCCGGGGATCTACTCTTAAACCGTACCGGTCAGATATCTCCTGCACATCCTTTTCTGCTTTACGAAGATTGATACTTCCCCGGCTGGTAGGTTCACTGCCCAAAATTATGTTTTCCGTAACTGAAAAGTTCTGAACCAGCATAAAATGCTGATGCACCATTCCTATTCCAAGGTCGTTTGCAACATTAGGATCTGTAATATTAACTTTTTCCCCACGCACTTTAATTTCTCCACGCTCCGGTTGATACAAGCCGAACAAGACGTTCATTAGTGTTGATTTACCTGCCCCGTTCTCCCCTAATAACGCATGAATTTCGCCTTGTTTGACCTGCAGCGTAATATTGTCGTTGGCAACGATACCGGGAAATTCCTTGCGTATGTTATTCATCTCAATAACGTATTCCACGATTAACAACTCCTATCGGCTTCATAAGAGATTTTTAGTTTCCCTAAAATTTAACTAGAGACAATTACCTGTATAATTTGTCGTTTTTTGAAATAATAAGTCGGATTAATCCTAAATCAGGTAAAAACAAAGGCTAGTGCTAGACTAGCCTTTGTCATTTTATCTCTGGAAATATTATTCCTTAGAGAGAACCAAGAAACTCTTCGTATTCATCGTCAGTCTGCGGTACTTCAATTTCTCCATCAATGATCATCTGCTCATACTCTTCCACAGCATCAAGAGCTTCATCAGAAACATTATCCTGAGTTTCTGCGATACCTACACCGTCATCTTCCAGAGCGAATTCCAACGTCTCGCCAGCTGGGAAATTACCGTTCATTGTATCTTCAGAAACAGTGTATACTGCCTGGTCTACACGTTTAACCATAGAAGAAAGAATTACATTTCCATCTGACCAGTCACCTTCTGTAAGCGCCTGATCCTGGTCTACACCGATAGCCCAGACAGTTTCGCCACCTTCATTGCGGTCAATTGCTTCAGTGAATAATCCATTACCAGTTCCTCCGGCAGCATGATAAATGATATCTGCTCCGTTGGAGTACATAGTGTCAGCAATGTTTTGACCAGTGGATGCATCGTTGAAGTCCTGTGCATACTGCACTGCGATCTCAATATCAGAATCTACATAGCTTACGCCTGCTTTAAATCCATTTTCGAATTTTTTAATCAGCGGGCTTTCCACACCACCGATAAAGCCAACTTCGTTATTTTCAGAGTGGAGTGCTGCAATAACACCTACAAGGAAAGAACCTTCATGCTCAGCAAAAGTTACACTTGCTAGGTTATCAAGTGGATTTCCATCTTCATCAGTTACTACTTCATCGATAATAGCAAAGTTCTGATCAGGATTTTGTTCAGCTACTGTACGCACATCGTCAGCCATTAAAAATCCGATAGCGAAAGTGATATCTGTACCTTCACGTGCAAGCTGCTGCAAGTTCGGAAGATAGTCTGCTGCATCTCCGGACTGAACATAATCAACTTCAGCTTCCGGATAGTCTTCACCAAACTGAGTTAAACCAGCCCATGCTGATTCGTTGAATGAACGGTCATCTACTCCACCAACATCTGTAACCATTTTAGATGAGAAGTCTGAGCCGTCCCCGGATGCTTCCCCGCCTTCATTATTGTTCTCTTCATTTGCTGCATCGTTTTCGGCTGCGTCGTCTGCAGCGTTATTATTTTCAGCATTGTCATTTACTTCTGTATTCTCCGCATTATTACCAGCGTTATTATTAACAGGTGTTGTATCGTTTTCTTCGTTGTTCTCCCCACATGCTGCTAATAATACTCCCGTTGCCAGAATAGAAGACAATAATACTTTTTTACTTTTTTTCATTAAGTACTTCCCCCTTGAAAATTTATATTTTTAGTTTTTATCTCCTGTATTTTCAGGAGATAAAAACTCTGTTCCCATTATGCCATATAAATTTGAAAAAGATAATCTTAAAAACGCTTCCAAAAAATAAAAATTTACTTGTTTGATGTCTGACCTTTAAAAAAGGCGCAGTTATTTAATGAGAGCGTTTTCTATAACATAAATTCAATATATCACCTTTTAAAAAAATAATAAATACTTTTTAAACAATTTTTCAATTTCGTATGAAAAGAAGTAACTTATTTAAGTTAAAATTTTTCATATATTTTATTTGGAAAGCAATTTGAAATTGGCTCCGAAGAATTTATGAAGTTTTCTAAAAAATCTGTGTATAAACGAATAATTAATGATAGAATAGATAAATTAAAAGTCAGTTTACTATTGACCCCCACGATTATCAAAAGCTGATATGTTCTTAAGTTTTTATTTCAATTACTGGAGCTCAGTACTACTATTATCCTCATTCAAGCACTTTTTAATTTTGGTAAATAAATTAAATGCGGAGGTATTGTTTAATATGACAGCTAGTACACTGATTTGCGATGATTCTGCAATCTTCAGAGAACAGTTGAAAATGATTTTAAATGAAGCAGGAATTCAGAAAGTTTATGAGGCTGGCAATGGCATTGAAGCTGTACAAATGTTTCTGGATTATGAGCCTGATCTTGTTTTCATGGATATTATCATGCCAAAACAGGATGGAATCTCCACGCTGAAAGAATTAGTTTCTTACAAAAAAAATTCCCGGATTATTATGACCTCTTCCTGCTCTCAACAGTCTCATCTGCGCAGAGCGCTTCATCTTGGTGCAGATGCCTACCTTCGAAAACCAGCGAGCGAACAGAACATCCTCCCATTACTGCAAAAATACAACCCCGCTTCCTTCTAGAAGCGGGGTTGTTCAGTGGAATCTGGTGAAGAAGACACTTTCCAATATACAATTAATACTGCCATTATCCCCGCACTTGCTTTTCCCACCAGCATAGCAATTGTCATCTCCGGCTCCACAGCTGCTGTAAAACCAAGATGACCTCCTAATAAAAAAGCGCCGCTTACTGAAAAAGCTACATTCATCAGCTTGCTTTTCTCGTCCATTAAATGCAGTTTCTTAAACATCGGTATACTGTGAGCGAGCTGAGTAACAAATCCTACCCAGGCGTCTCCAGCTATCGGGCTTTTATCAATTAATCCTTTACATAAAGGAACAATTACAGATTTCATAAAATGTACCAGTGGAAAGGCTCCTGCCAGTGCAAGGACAATTAAACCAACTACCTGCATAGATTCCTCGAATGGAGTCAGTCCTGAAATAATAGTTACGTTTGTTAATTCCTGCACAGCTACAATTCCCATAATCACACTAATAAAAGTCATAATCCCTTTTCCGCAGATGATAAATAGTGAAACCATCACCGGTTGAATCCAAGTCAGTCCTGCGATAAGAACACCTACAAATAAAATGACGGGAAGCAGCTGCTGCAGTAGAAAAAGTAATGGCATGCCCGCAATTAACCCTGCAAGAAGGGCCCCTGCAGGAACCGGAATTAATCCAAACATAATTCCTCTTGCTAATAAAGAATACTGGTCTTTATGTAACAGACCCAATGCAACTGGAACAGTGAATACAAAGGTGGGACCGAGCATCGTAGCTAAAATTATACCAGAAAACATGGCTGCATCTTCTGAATCTGCGAGTTCCAGTGCCAGAGGATATCCTCCCATATCAATCGCTAATATCATTCCTGGAAACATGCCGGGGTCTGCACCTAAAAAAGTAAATATTGGTATAAGTACCGGCCTTAAAATTTCAGCAAGTACTGGAGCAATAGATATCATACCGATCATTACAAAGCCAAGAGGGCCCATCGTACGAAAACCTTCATCAAAAGCATCTCCATAGCCTTTTCTGTTTCCAATTATTTTATCCAGGATGCCTATAATGAGAAAACCTACTAATATCCATATAATAACGTCATTTAACCACATACTATGACATCCTTTAAAACGTTTTCTATTTTATAGCTCTGCTAATGCTCATTATTGGTAAGAGAAAACTTCGCTGCAACTGACCTGCCGTGGACGAGCTCCTCCCCTTCCTCGCTTCGCTGTGGGATCTTCCCGCTCGTTCTTACCTTGGCGAAACAATTGAAAAGATTGTTTTATTACAAGCTTTTCTATCAACAAAATGAAGACAAGGCGGTGTAGAGGCCTGCGGAAAAAGTAAGCGTAAAGATCGCACTGTAGATGAACCCAAACAGCAGTGGGAAGCCAGCCGGGCTCTTGAAACCAAGAAAGAGGGTCTGTGTTTTTCTTGGATTGGCTGTGCAGACCTTTGCTAATTTCCAGGGGATAGCTGATAGAAGCTCTTCCTCCGGATTCTTATTGGCCTGCTCTCATATATGTAAGTACTGCCGGATCGATTTTATCTTCCTCCTGCCAGCGCTCTTCGAAATTCTCCCTCAAAAAATAATTTTTTAAAGCTTCTTTTACATCTACATTGTAAGCATTATAATGCTGATCTAAAAGTCCTTCGCTGATTAAATTTACTTCAATTTCTTTTAAAACTTCTTTTTCAATTACAAGGAGATCTCCAGGTTCCGGCTTTGAAAAATAAAGTTGATGAAGCTCATACAGCCTTTTTAATTCTTTAATAGGTTCTTTATGATCATCCACTCTCAGATCATATTTACGATCATTATAACCTCCATATCCTCCTTTTTCCTGAACAATAAACAGCGCAGCAGATTGTTTTCCTCGAGCATCCCCTCCTGCCTTTTCTGCTTCTTCCAATGCTGACAGAAGCCGTTCTGCTAAAGGACCTGAAGAATTTTCAAAAGTTTCCACCAGTGCATCTACTGTTTCTTTGTTCAGAAGAATATTTCCCTGTGCAGAACAAAATTTCCCCATACGATCTCCTGCCCAGTCATAGCATTCAGTCCCAGTAAATACTGCAGTCTCTCCATTCGCATTCATAATTGCAAATTGCCGTAATTCCTTTTCGTGATCTTCTGCAATGAGGTGATTTTTTACTTCTTCAGGATGCATACCTTTTTCCAGCATGTCCAGACCTTGCGGACCGAAAGAGGTATTAGCGAAAGATTGTGTGGCTACTGCTCCAACTCCAGCTTTTGCCCATGGCACCACTGCTCCTACACCTAAAAATTTTGACTGCACCACAATTCCTGTCTCATTTGTTTCAGGATCGAACCCAATTAAAGAGTATGTAGCAACTTTTGGCTGCATTTTTTTCATATGTAGATCACTCCTTTTAATGCTATCTTAAGCTTCCTAATTATATTCCGTCAATTCAGAAATGTTTATATAAAAGGAATCATGGGAATTTTATCCTTAAGTAAGCAGAAGGAGGAATATTTAATGAAGGTTTTAGTAGTAGGAGCGAATG
Organism: Alkalicoccus daliensis; assembly: GCF_900103955.1. Classification (GTDB taxonomy): domain Bacteria; phylum Bacillota; class Bacilli; order Bacillales; family Salisediminibacteriaceae; genus Alkalicoccus; species Alkalicoccus daliensis. The sequence goes on along the minus strand of NZ_FNIL01000010.1, from coordinate 14,502 downwards.
GAAAAATAGGCAGCCATCTTGTTCGAATGCTTAGTTTAAGTACAAAGCATGAAGTAAGGGCAATGATAAGAAAAGAAGAACAAAAAGCAAATATGCGTGAACTGGGCGCTGAAGATATCGTGATCGGTGATTTGGAAAAAGACTTTTCTCATGCCTTTCACGGGATGGATGCAGTAGTATTCACCGCAGGTTCAGGCGGGCACACTGGAAAAGAACAAACAGAAGTTATCGACAGAAACGGAGCTATTCAAACTGTAGAAGAAGCTGAAAAAGCAGGGCTTGACCGTTTTATAATGATCAGTTCGATGATGGCAGATGAAGCAGAGACTGCTTCTGAAGATATTCAGCATTATCTTAAAGCCAAGCTTGCAGCAGATGAAAAACTGCAGCAAAGCTCTTTAAAATATACAATCCTCCGTCCCGGACCATTATCAAATGATGCTGCGCGCGGTACTATTACAGTGAAAGAAAAGCTTGACAGCTATGATGGGTCTATTCCTCGGGAGGATGTAGCAGCTGTGGCTTCCAATTGCTTAACGCTGGAGAACACTTACAATAAAACGTTTGAGTTAATTGGCGGGGATGTTCCTATAGGAGAAGCTTTGAAAACAATTTAAATTTAACTGATATTGCAGTGCAGTGATTTTCGTTTTATACTAAATGATATCTGTAAAATGATTTCAGGAGGCTATTCATATGACTGCACTTAAGGAATTAAGCAGAGAACAAAGAATTGAATATATTATTATGGCTTCTCTTCTAATCATTTCGGTAATCATCGGAATTATCGTTGGTATGAACGAAGAATGGTTTCTCCGCCGTAACTTTACTGCAGGCTACATGGCCGGCGCACTGCTCTCAGTTATTTTGTTGTTTGGCATTTACCGATTTATCGACTTTTGCATTTCCTTTACAAAAAATAAAAAATAAAGCTGCCGGGCTTCCGGCAGCTTTATTTTTTATAATGTTGGGAAAGAATAATTTCTGTAAAAAGCATACGCTCCCTAGCTTCCACCTGCGGAGGTAATTCTCTCCGCTGACTTTCCCACCCTAAATCTTCGATTCGCTCCGTTTCCTCTCGGCTGATTTCTGCGGCGGCAGAAATGGAGGCCAGTCTGAAGATTCTTTCCAATGGCTCGGCATTCTTTATTTAACCTCCAGAATGAAGTAAACCTGAATTAATATAGTTAAAATTAAAGAGCTTATTTACTATCATCTAAAAATTAGATATTGGAATTCATGTAGTAAGGTATTCAGTTCGTAATAAGCTTCCCCAAGTTTCCGCTCCAGTAACACCATCAGCTGTTAAATTATATTGTTTTTGATACTCACGAACTGCTTTTTCAGTTTCACTTCCGTAAATTCCATCCGCCCCGAAAACGGGTAAAGGAATTCCTCTGCTTAACAACCTGTTTTGCAGCTCCAGGACCTCTTCCCCTTTGCTTCCCTTTCTCAACAGTTTACGTACAGGCAGCAGTCCCCGTACTCTGGAAACTTCAAACCCTGGACATTCCGTCTGCTGGCCTTTCCATTCCCGGTGTCCTTTCACATTAGAGGTTTGAATCCCCCATCTTTTCTGCAAAGACTGTATTAAGGTAATTAACTGCTTCATCTGCTCCGTTGTAAAACTCCCGTTCCCCACTAGACAAATTCCGATATTTCCCGTATTACTTCCTTTGGTATGATAAGAAACGACCGTATCATTCCAGCAGCGTTCTATATCTCCGTTTCTGTTTATCACATAATGGTAACCAATACCCGGCCATCCCAGGTGCTGCGTATGATAATGTGCAAAAGTATCTGCACTTCCTGTATTGCCCGCACTGTGGTGAATAGTGATTCTGTTCGGCTGTCCTCCATCTTTATACCGTGCATTACTTTGCTGAACTAGCTTTCCTCGTTGATCAAGAATTTTCATATTATCTCCTCCTGCTTCCAAGTACCCGCATAACAAGAAAAAGGAGGGGATATTTAAAGCTAATTTCGAATTATTAAGTCCTATATTGCAAAGTGTAGTTAACAGGGATAGAGAGAATGAAATAAATGATCTTTCTAATTTAAAAAATACTTTTTCTACAGCCGGCTTGGAAATGGGACGGCTCTAGGGCAGGTAAGACCGAACCAAAGATCCATTCCTCCCGACGAGCCATGGGGCGGAAATGAGCTGAGATCAGTCCGCCCGGAAAGTGTACCCATGGAAACAAAAATGATGAAGAGATATTTTTGATATTATTATATTTTTTTAGAATTATTTAATTGAAGACAATCCCTTTTAAAAACGGGCCTCGTTAATTTAAATTATTTACAATGATTTAATAGATTGAGCCAATTTCATAATTACATTTTCAAGGAGAATTGAAGAACGTTCATTGATATTAAACATTTAATATTCGTTTTTAACAAGTATTCCGGAGTGACAGACGGTGACTCCCGAAGGATCAGCGCAGTCTGAAGATCCAATAAGACGAAGGTTTTTTATCGTCCTATTCAGTTGAAGACAAGCCCCCGGGAAAGCATCCGTCTATAACGAAGGGGTCCTCTATTGTTCGTTTTAAATTATCTGATTTTGTATTATGAAATTGCCTCAGGTTATGTACTCATTAAATATAAATTTTAGATCCTGAATATCAAAAAATACTTTTATTTCCAGTATAAAAAATGTCTAAAAAACTGCATGGAAAGGTTAACTTATATATAATGAGATTCGGAGCCCGGATCAACACAACTTTTTATATTTTACCTGCCTTGAAAATAAAAGTTTTGTTTTATAAAAACCATAACGCTGCTGCACTTCCAGATAGGCTTATCCAAGGGCTTGTGCTCCTTCGTTACGCAGCAGTGTTTATTTTCTTATAGTGCAAAATTTTGCATGGATGCAAAGTAATGTTCATTTAACAACATCAGTTCCATTATTTTATGAGCAAAGTTACCGAAAATTTCTATATATAGTATATTAGGTTACTGTTTGCTGAGCAGAAGTATGATTATAACTGCTTATGTTGCAAACAAACAATTAACTATAGTATAGTTAATAGTTGATTGTTTAGATGAGCCCTTGTATAAACACTGTGTTGTTTCCACTTAAGGGGTTAGGGTATATATAATAAATGAGGAGAGGTGAACACGATGAAGAAACTTACAATTGTATTTTGGGTAGCACTTGGTATATTATTGTTCTTCGTTTTATTTGGAATTATTGCCCCTTCCACATTTGAATTTTACAGCGGAGAATTAAGAGGATTTATTGCTGATACATTAGGGTGGTATTACTTACTGGTGGTCACTGGTTTTGTATTGGTATGTGGATTTATTGTTGTTAGTCCTTTTGGAAAAATCAAGTTAGGTAAGCCTGATGACAAACCGGAATATACTTATTTAACCTGGTTCGCCATGCTTTTTTCAGCTGGAATGGGGATCGGGCTTGTATTCTGGGGTGCAGCAGAGCCAATAGCACACTTTATGACAAATGCACCAACAGCAGAAACTGGATCCAGTGAAGCAATTATGGAGGCAATGCGTTTTTCGTTCTTCCATTGGGGAGTACATGCATGGGGAATTTATGCCGTAGTCGCAATGGCATTAGCTTACTTTAAGTTTAGAAAAGATGCTCCAGGACTTATCAGTGGTACACTAGGTCCTGTTCTGGGAAAATACTCACGCGGACCTGTCGGGCATGCAGTTGATATCATTGCTGTAACTGCTACTGTTGTAGGTGTTGCAAGTACGCTGGGATTCGGTGCTGTGCAGATTAATGGCGGCCTTGACTTTCTCTTAGGTGTCGGAAATAATTTTACGGTTCAGTTTATTATTATCCTAGTAGTTACGGTATTATTTTTAATTTCAGCTTATACAGGTCTTAACAGAGGAATAAAGATTTTATCCAATGTTAACTTAATTTTGGCAGTAACTTTGTTTGCATTTATGTTTGTTTTTGGTCCAACTCTGTTCAATTTAAACCTTTTTACGAACACGATTGGTACTTATATTCAGCAACTACCGAGTATGAGTTTTAGAATTGCACCTTTTGAAGAAGAGCAGAGAGCCTGGATTGATGGCTGGACTATCTTCTACTGGGCCTGGTGGATCTCTTGGGCACCTTTCGTAGGGTCCTTTATTGCCAGGGTATCCAAAGGAAGAACTCTTCGCGAATTTGTTCTGGGAGTTTTACTTGTACCTTCCATCGTTGGATTCCTTTGGTTTTCCATCTTTGGCGGTTCAGCTATCTTCCTTGAACAGAATGGAATTGCAGCAATTTCTGAATTAGCTACAGAAGAAGCACTCTTTGGAGTACTTGATAATTATCCAATGGGAGCATTTATGTCTGTAATAGCAATTACTTTAATTGCTACTTTCTTTATTACTTCTGCTGACTCAGGAACGTTTATTCTTGGGATGCAGACGACAAATGGTTCTTTAACTCCTCCTAAAACTGTAAAGTTAATCTGGGGGCTGATGCTTTCAGCAACTGCTTCTATCCTTCTTTTCACTGGAGGCTTAGAGGGACTCGAAAATGCGATGATCGTGGCTGCTCTTCCTTTCTCAATTATAATGATCTTAATGACTTGGTCATTAATTAAATCATTACGTATAGAAAAAGCAGCTTTGGATGCGGAGAGAGAAAAGAAACGCTCATAATTTTTATAGGTACTGGAGCTTTATTCTTCAGTAATGGAAAGAGGCTGGGACAAAACCCCCTCTATAAAAAAGCAGCTCTCGCCAAATTTCATTGGGGAGAGCTGCTTTTATTTATGGGAGGACGATTCTTCCACCTACAATCGCTTGCCACGGCCAAAGCTTCAGCTAACCGCCGGAAATTCGCCGGCGGCGGATCTTCTGCTCTTGCTTTCCCGCAAGCGTCTATACCGCTTTGTCTACGTTTTGTTGATAGAAAAACTTGTAACAGAAACACTCTCTTTCTTTTGTTTAGCCAAGGGAAGAAAGAGCTGGGAAGAACCCACAGCGAAGCGAGGAAGCGGAGGAGCTCGTCCACGGCAGGCCGGGTTGCAGCGAAGTTTTCTCTTTTCAAATTAGCATTAACAGAGACACTCATGCAAAATTTTTGCACCATGAAGTATGAAAATTAATACTGCTGTGTAACGAAGGAGAGGACACCCAAAGGATAAGCGCAGTTCTCGACTAATTTTGGCGGACGGTCTTTCCGCCAAAATTAGTCGAGAACAAGCCCTTGGGCAAACCTCGCCGAAAGTGAAGCAGTATGATTACTTCTTTTTAGCAAAACTTTTATTTTCAAGGTAGCTATTAAAAAAGAAATAAGCTCCTGATCGTGTACAGGAGCTTTTCAGTTTGTTAAGTAAAGATTTATTCAATTATGAATTACTATCCTTACTGGCAGCTTTATTTAAAACCGCATCGCATTCCAAAAAGGAATTATTACTTTCTTCAAATTACTTAATGGACAAACCGTATATTCTGTGGCGGCCAGAAAGTCATATTTACTCGTCCTACAATTTCCTCGGCGGGGACGTATCCAATCTGCCTGCTGTCAATACTGTTCTGCCGGTTGTCCCCTAATACAAACACATGATCTTCTGGAACCGTCTGCTCATCTGTTAAATCTTCCAGAGTGAAATCATCAGTAAAAACTTCTGATCCATTACTTCCTTTTGACTCTTCCAAAAAATCTTCTTCTACCGCTTCTCCATTTACGTAGAGGGTGTCGGACTCATATCTTAATTCATCTCCGGGTAAACCAATAATTCTTTTTATATAATCAGAGTCTTCATCTGCATGAAAAATAATTAAATCAAACCTGTCGGGTTCCATTAGTTCATAACCTATTTTATTAACAATGATTCTTTCTCCATCTCTAATGGTAGGCATCATTGACTGTCCATACACCACATAATTCGTAAACATAAACTCTCTTACTACAAAGGAGAAGACTGCTACTATGAGAACAGCCTGCATTGTACCCCAGGCAATCCGAAGCCATACCGGCTTCCGGTACATATCTTTTACTTTCCTTTTAGATTGCATTTTCATCTCCTCCAGCTTACTAGCTATTTCAATGTATCATAGTTATTAAATAGCCCTTTCTCCCAGTATTTAAACAGGTAATATTATGTACATGGCAAAATTACTACTTTTTCTTTCTATTCCTTCCTCCGCAGGGTAAAATATAGGATAGTATCTTTAACAAGAAAGCAGGTTCAGCCTTTGCGAGCTCTTATGGGATTTTTAATCACTGCGTTTTTTCTTACGTTTTCTCTAGCAGTTTCTGCACAGCTTACGGAAGAACTATCTTCTGCGCAGACGCTTCATGAAGTCCTGGATGAAAACATACAGTTTGATGATCTGCGGATCTCAACGAACAGCCAGATTCTCGATCGGGACAGGAATATAGTTTCAGATATTTATTCAGAAGAAAACCGGGTGTATCTTGATTACTATAGTATTCCCCAAGAAGTTATTAATATGTTTTTAGCAGTGGAAGACCGTTATTTTTATCAGCACGAAGGTTTTGATATCAACGGAATAGCAAGAGCGCTGCTCGTGAATCTGCAGGCACAGACGATAGATCAGGGCGGCAGTACCATCACACAGCAGGTAGCTAGAAACCTATACCTCTCCCATGAACAGACATATGAAAGAAAAATTTCAGAGCTCCTCTATGCTTATCAGCTGGAGCGTGAAAAAACAAAAGAGGAAATTCTGGAGTTATATATTAATTCAATTTACTTTGCCAATGGAGTGTACGGTTTTGAATCAGCAAGTCAATTTTATTTTAATAAGTCTTCTGAAGAACTATCTCTTGCTGAAATCGCTTATATCGGCGCAATTCCAAATAGTCCCTCCCGGTATGATCCTCTTGAGAATCCTGAAGCTACTGCAGAACGGCAGGAATATATGCTGAAGAGGATGCTTGAAAATAATTATCTTACAGAAGAGGAATTCAACGAAGCAGCGGCAGCACCCATTGAAATGAACTTGAATACCCGAATAGACAAATATCCTGATTATGTAACATATGTAAATGCAGAATTGAAGGAACTTATTTCTTCCTCAGAAGGATATTCAGAGCGCCTTGCGTCTGCTGATGAAGAAACCCGAATTGTACTGGAGGAAGAGCTTGATGAAAAAGTGAAGAGTGTACTTGGTTCCGGAATAACAATAAATACAGCGCTGGACCCAACTGTGCAGGAAGAAGTGACAAGTATTATTAACGATAGATTTTCAGGCTCCTCCATCGAAGCTGCTGCAAGTATTATTGATCATCACCAAGCGGAAATCGTTGCAATTACAGGTGGAACCAATTATAACAAATTCGATTTTCACAGAGGATATCAAAGCTTTCGTCAGCCGGGGTCCGCTTTAAAACCTTTACTCTCTTACGCTCCTTATTTAAATGAAAATCCTCTCGAAGATCCTGCTTCTTTAATTGATGCAGGCACCTTCTCCTATGACGGCTATGTTCCACGCAATTCAGGTGGTGCTGTTTACGGCGTAGTTACGCTGGAAGAGGCATTGAAGAATTCTTATAATACAGCAGCTGTAAGACTTCTTCATAAAATAGGAATTGATACCGGTTTTTCATACTTGAATAAATTTAATTTTTCCAGAATTACTGCCGAGGACCGTAAGCTTCCAGCTGCGCTTGGAGGACTTTCCCGCGGAGTAAGTGTCAACGAACTTACCCAGGCATATACTGTTTTCTCGAATAATGGTTACTATACTTCTCCACGGGCGATTCGGTCTGTTGAATCATTAGAGGGAGAAATTCTGTATGAGTGGAATATACCGGGGAAGAAAGTATACAGCGAAGAAACTTCAGCGGAAATACGTGGTATGATGCGCCAGGTTGTAACGAATGGTACTGGTAAAGGGGCCTATTATAATACGTCCGGCTACCTCGGCGGAAAAACAGGTACTACGAACGATTATAATGACCTGTGGTTTGTAGGAGCAAACAGTAATTATACAGCAGGTGTCTGGCTTGGAAAAGATCAGCCGGAAAGTATTCAGGAACAAAGCAGAAATAACAGCCATACGAATTTGTGGAGAGATATCATGCGTACACTGGAATAAAATCCTCTAACAAAAAATAATGCCTCTTTCCTCTTATACAGGGAAGGAGGCATTATTCTATAGTAAATCTTCCAGATATTTTTTGCTTTCTAATAATGCCAGGATTACAAAGGAAGACTGGATAAAACACTCATGTACAATCGAAGCAGGAGGTACCCTACGGCAATGAAAAAAGAAATCCAGATGATCATATGAAACATAATCAGACCTATTAATCCCATAGGGCTCATAGAAGCACTTACGCGGTAAACGAAAAAGATAAAATATATAAAGCATGCCAGCAGAAAAATACCAGCGAGTGCTCTAATATCTATCACAGCTATTAAAGATAATATACCTGTTACTAAAAAAATCCAGGAGCCGCCTCTAATAACTCTAATATCGACCCCTTCTTCCTCTTTAGAGAAAAAAAGCAGCGACAATTCATTAATAGTATCTGCTATCAGCTTCATTGCTGCAAAAATCATAAAATATATCAGCCAGGCGACAAAAACTAAAGCGAATACAATTCCCTGCTCTGAGAAAAATTCAGTCATTCCACTATAGATTCCGATTTCCTGCAGATAGGCACTGATAATTCTTTCTGTATAAATTCCAAATGATAAACTGAATAAAACAATTGAAATCAATGGAAAATGGCTGGTAAGATAAGCATTTCTCATAAGCTCTTTCTCCTAATCTCTATGTATAGCTTTTCTTAATAAAATGACGGTAAAAGATTCCTGTTTAATATGAACTGTATTGCATCTCTTATTCATGTGAAATTTTAGCGAATGCAGGTCCTCATTAACATGCGTTCAGCCATAGGCTTATCTAAACGGCAGCCATTCTTGTTGCATCAGCAGCATATGCTGGTAATATTCGAAGGATTCATAAAAAAGCAGCCCCTTAGTAAAGGGGCACTTCTTATCAGCATTCATTTTTATAAGTGGTGCGGTACTTCGTATTCGAATATCTTGTTGCTCTGTGTCGGACTGCTGTCCAAATTTTCTTTTCTAGGCTGATGCGCCTTCTTGAAAGCATCACTATGAATCCAGTTATGGTAGGCTTCTTTACTCTCCCATTTTGTTAAAACGACAGGATAATTTTCATCTTCTGCAGGCTGAAGAAACATAAAATCTAGACAGCCTTCTACTTCCCGCATTTTCTCTGCACTGTTAGCAAAGCGCCCTGCCACGTTGTCTCTTCCTTCTGCAGGAACATGAAGCTGGTTCATTACTACATACATATTTGTGCCTCCTCCTAATTATCATTACTTCCTTATTATAACTCTCTGCTGAATTATTTCACCACTCATAATAGTATCTGTACTTTTTTTCTTTAATTAAACATGGTATATTTTAATGTAGAGAGAAAATAAGGAGGCGGAGTTTGTGAATCTATTACTGATACTTGCAGTATGTGTTGTCTTTTTAGCGTCAATCTGGACCGGCGGTTACAACACAAAGTCTGACAGTAACTAATTTCTAAAAGCTGCAGGGGGAATCTCATCATTTATTTGAGATTCCCCCTTATTTATTTCACACTGATTTAATTGCTCACATGGGTATGAATACTTGTATAATTCTGCTGTCTCATGGCTTCATATACCAGAATGGCAGCCGTATTTGATAAATTCAGCGATCGTACAAGATTCGTTTGAGGAATTAACAAACATCTTTCTGCATTCGCTTCTGTAAGTTCCGCAGGGAGCCCTTTTGTTTCTTTGCCAAACACAAAAAAGTAATCCTTCTCCAGGTCAGAGTAATCTACTTCTGAATAAAATGTTTTGCCTATCGTTTCAATATAATAGAACTCCCCTTCAGGATAAGCCGCAATCAATTCCTCTATAGAATCGTGATGCTCCACTTTAACATTTGGCCAGTAATCGCATCCCGCACGTTTCAGCATCCGGTCGTCCGTCGAAAATCCAAGCGGATGAATTAAATGAAGTGCTGAATTGGTTCCCGCACATGTTCTGGCAATATTTCCTGTATTTGCTGGTATTTCCGGTTCATGAAGAACAACATGTATAGCCACTGTGTACACCTCTGTTTGTTTTTTAACTGTGCAATCTATCTAGGGATTTTACAAATTTAATTATTTCCTCAGCCGGCACTTCCACCCCAATTACCTGATAATAAGGGAGACCATCTAAAGGTTCTGTGAATAAATCAAACTGCCTTACAAATGTGTACTGCGTTTTCCATTCTTCTTCTTCAAGCGCAGTCCATTCTCCTACATAATTCCTTATTACCATCATGTCCTGAGAAGACAGCTGAATGTCCTGCTCTCCCCATTCCCCCTGCTTCAGATAATCTCGCAGCACTTCTTTATTTAACCCTTGTATTTTAGGATCCTGAATTAGTTCAATCGTCCCATTCTGATCATTTTTGTAGACAGCAACGACTAAGTCATCTTCATAAATTACTTCTTTTAAACTCCATTCCTTAGAAAGCTCCTGCGGCATAAGAAGCTGAAACGGGACATTCTGTTCCGCTTCAGTTAAAACTGCTTCCGGTGACTGGCAAGCGCTTAGGAAAAGGAGCAGCATCAATAATAGCAGTTTTTTCATCATTTCACCAGATTCCTTATTTCATTTATAGTTTATGCAGAGCTCCTTCAATTTCTAATAAAATTTCTTTTTTATTCATTCCTCCCCCATAGCCTACAAGTGCACCATTACTTCCAATTACTCTATGGCAGGGAATAATGATAGGAATAGGATTGCGGTTATTTGCTCCGCCAACTGCCCTGACTGATTTAGGGAGCCCAATTGCTGCCGCCACATCTTTATAAGACCTTGTCTCTCCATAAGGAATTTGCTGCAGCTGTCTCCATACTAATTTTTGAAAGAGCGTCCCTCGAAGATCAAGTGCTGTTTCAAAATTCCTTCTGCCGGAATGAAAAAACTCATTTAACTCATTTCTTCCCTGTGTCAGCCAGCCGCCATTTTCATCATAAATAAATTTGCTTCCAGGTTCATGTTTTTTCCAGGCCCGCTTCAGCGTATCCAGCATTTTCTCAGAAGATCCAAATGTAATGTTGCAGATACCTTTTTCTGTACTCGCCATGGTAAGCGGACCAATTGGCGAGGATAACTCCGTATAATATATGTTCGTCATACGTACATCCCTCCTTGAGATGAAAGATCGGCTAACGCTTTTTCTACTTCTTCCAGTACTTCCGGTGCTTCTTCCTTCGTCTTAAAGGATTGTAACAAATGCTTTGTTTCTGCAGTAGGTGCGATTTCTTTCAATGCCCATACCGCTGTGCCCCGCATCACAGGCCTCGGATCCTCATTCATTACTTTTATAATAGACGGCAGCGATGTTTCTTCTTTAAATACGGCCAAAGCTATTAAAGCGTTTCGCTGAATTGGTTTTTTCCCGCGCCAGGAGCCTGAGATTTTTCCGTATTTATTTTTGAATTCTTTATTGGATATCGTTAACAATGGTTCCAGGCTTGGCTTCACTATCTCAGGGTCAGGTTCCATCTCAGGATGTCTATGTTCATCTATTCCTTTATTTTCAGGACACACTGTCTGGCAGGTGTCACATCCGTAAAGACGGTTCCCGAGTTTTTTTCGATACCTCTCTGGAAGCATTGTTTTCGTCTGTGTCAAGAAAGCGATACACTTTGTAGCGTCGAGTTGTCCTCCCTGCACTAAAGCACCGGTAGGACAGGCATCTACACATTTATTACAGGTGCCGCATTGATCTTCTATAGGCGTATCCTCTTCCATAGAGAGCGTAGTAATCATTTCTCCGAGATATACATAAGAGCCAAATTCTGGAGTAATCACTGCGCAGTTCTTTCCGCTCCACCCAATTCCTGCTCTTTCTGCTGCAGCCCGATCTGAGAGTTCACCGGTATCAACCATAGATCTGCATCTTTCTTCAGGATACATATTTGTAATGAATTCCTCGAGAAGATTCAGCTTTCGGCGCAGTACGTGATGGTAATCCTCCCCCCAGGAAGCACGGCAGAATATTCCCCTTCTATCCCCTTTTACAGACCGGGGAGCATTTTTCATTTTAGAAGGATACGCCAAGGCGATAGAAATTACTGTCTTTGCTTGAGGAAGCAGCAGATCCGGCTTAGTCCGTTCTTCCAATGTACCTTTTTCAAAGCCGGATTGGAACCCGTTTTCCTGCTGTACGCGTAATCTTTCCTTCATCGTAACAAATGGATCAGCGGAAGCAAATCCAATCTTATCGATACCAATTTCTTTACTGTACTTAATTATTTTATTTTTAATATCGGCATTCATTCCGATCCCTCACTTTTACACAAAAAGCAGCTTCAGTCATAAATTAAGACGCCATACACTGCTGAAAGTTACAAATTTCTTAGTTCCTGGTATTACAAGTCTGAATGAAGTCTACTACTTCATATGAAGTATGTCAATTTCTCCTGGAGAAACATTTTGCTTGAAAATCATTATTTTATCTTATCATTTCAGATTTTAGACAAAAGCTTTTTATAAGTAATAGTTCGTTCATTTCTGCTGTCAGAAACCATAAAAAAACTACCCTATTGATTAACAGGATAGAGAAATTAATATATATGGTACCGGAGGCGGGACTTGAACCCGCACGCCCGTGAAGGCATTGGATTTTGAGTCCAACGTGTCTGCCATTCCACCACTCCGGCAAATATGTAATTGAATTTTGGTGCCGAGGGCCGGACTTGAACCGGCACGGTAATTAATTACCGCAGGATTTTAAGTCCTGTGTGTCTGCCAATTCCACCACCCCGGCAGGTAACTTAGGAGTTATGTACAATATAAAATTAATTTATGGAGGCGACAACCGGATTCGAACCGGTGATAGAGGTTTTGCAGACCTCTGCCTTACCACTTGGCTATGCCGCCTTATAAAAATGGAGCGGGAAACGGGATTCGAACCCGCGACCCCCACCTTGGCAAGGTGGTGCTCTACCACTGAGCTATTCCCGCTTAATATATAAAAATGGCAGGGCTAGCAGGATTCGAACCTGCGAGTCACGGAATCAAAATCCGATGCCTTACCGCTTGGCTATAGCCCTATCTTTGTTTTTAATTTTATGGGGCGGCTGATGGGAATCGAACCCACGAATGCCGGAATCACAATCCGGTGCGTTAACCACTTCGCCACAACCGCCATGCAGGAGTAGTAAAATGGTGGAGGGGGACAGATTCGAACTGCCGAACCCGAAGGAGCGGATTTACAGTCCGCCGCGTTTGGCCAACTTCGCTACCCCTCCACGTTTTCTTGCAAATAAGCTGCGAATTTCTTTGCAGGCTGCCATTTCAAACTTAATCTCAGAAAAGATAAGCTTAATATTATCAAAAGGCTTAAAACTGGTCAAGTAAGAAATGGTGCTGGCCAGAGGACTTGAACCCCCAACCTACTGATTACAAGTCAGTTGCTCTACCAATTGAGCTAGGCCAGCAAGGTAACAATGGTGGCTCGGGACGGAATCGAACCGCCGACACACGGATTTTCAGTCCGTTGCTCTACCGACTGAGCTACCGAGCCAATATGTAAATTGGTTGCGGGGGATGGATTTGAACCATCGACCTTTGGGTTATGAGCCCAACGAGCTACCAGACTGCTCCACCCCGCGGTATTATTAAAATGGTGGAGGATGACGGGCTCGAACCGCCGACCCCCTGCTTGTAAGGCAGATGCTCTCCCAACTGAGCTAATCCTCCATCTTAATGCAATAAGCTGCGAATCTCTTCGTCAACTGCACTCGTTTCCTTTTCTCACGCACCGAAGTACGCTCAAACGTCTTTTCCTTTGTTTTCTCGACCTTCTTGCCTGAAGATCATGTTTGAAAACTCGGGTGAATATCAACTACTGTGAAAATTAAGTAATGGTGACCCGTACGGGATTCGAACCCGTGTTACCGCCGTGAAAGGGCGGTGTCTTAACCACTTGACCAACGGGCCATTCTGGCGGAGAGCGAGGGATTCGAACCCTCGAGACGGGTTAAAACCGCCTACACGATTTCCAATCGTGCTCCTTCGGCCACTCGGACAGCTCTCCAGATGGCTCCACAGGTAGGATTCGAACCTACGACCGATCGGTTAACAGCCGATAGCTCTACCACTGAGCTACTGTGGAATAAAATAATAAAACTGCCCTCTCAAAACTGGATAACGGGATATGTAAAGGAATCGGTGCCTTACAATACGCTTTTTTGGTTAAGCCCTCGATCGATTAGTATCTCTCAGCTCCACGTGTCGCCACGCGTCCACCCGAGACCTATCTACCTCATCTTCTCTGAGGGATCTTACTCGCAGTAAACTGCGATGGGAAATCTCATCTTGAGGGGGGCTTCATGCTTAGATGCTTTCAGCACTTATCCCGTCCACACGTAGCTACCCAGCGATGCTCCTGGCGGAACAACTGGTACACCAGCGGTATGTCCATCCCGGTCCTCTCGTACTAAGGACAGCTCCTCTCAAATTTCCTGCGCCCGCGACGG
>NZ_FNIL01000002.1:268484-369383 GCF_900103955.1 Alkalicoccus daliensis | reverse complement strand
CGCACAACTGTATCGTGCCGGAGAGTTAACCTCGATTTACGTGCCGACGGAAGCAGATGAAGCACTGCGCGATCTGGTGCGCTGCCGAGAAGATGCAAAAGAAGATGAACTTCGGACCCGTCAAAGGTTGAGCAAGTTTCTCCTGCGCCACGAGCTTCGACCGCCGCAAGGCGTGAAGCGCCAAACGAAAAAATACAGAGAGTGGTTAGATACACTGAAGTTCTCTCAGGATACCCTGCGGGTTGTTTTCCGGGAATATTACCATCAGCTCAAAGAAATGGAACTACGCGTGCAACGGCTGGAAGACGAAATCTATACTCAGTCGATTCAAGGGGTTCACGCCCCCATGATTCAGGCACTTCAATGCCTCAAAGGGGTGGCACTCATTACAGCCATCGGAATTGTCGCAGAAATTGGATCCTTTCATCGGTTCCGCACCCCCGGACAATTGATGGCATACGCCGGTCTCGTCCCCTCCGAATACTCGAGCGGAGAACGACGGAATCAGGGAGGCATTACGAAAACCGGGAATCGGCATATACGTCATTTGTTGGTGGAGGCAGGGTGGAGTTACCGCTATTCCCCTGCGGTCAAAGGAGATTTGAAAAAACGACAAGTTGGCAGTTCTCCCGCAGTGCAGTTAATCTCCTGGAAAGCGCAAAATCGGCTTCATAAAAAATTTTACCGTTTGCTCGCCAGAGGAAAAGAAAGTCACAAAGCCGTTACTGCCGTCGCCCGGGAACTCCTTGGTTTCATCTGGGCGATCTCTCGAGAAATCGACCCGTTGCCACCCGCCAGCGAACAAATGTAATCCTTTTCTTCCCGGAAATACACCCGATAGATGAGCCCAGGGCTCGAAGGCAAAGAGGAAAGACCGGTAAGGAACATCCACGTGCTTCCTCTGTGCTAGTCCGGTTTCACCGGATGAACGCACGTCCTGAGTTAGTGGTAACGTCCTTAATCCGGAAAGAGACCATGTGAGAACCCACGGATATCAGAGTGCGAACCGTCGCCACTATTTTTGCCTTCGTGCCGTGTGCTTACCTTTACGGGCACGCCGAAAGAAAAGAGGAGGAATTCAAGCGATCCGAAAGAACACGAGAACTTGAAAAAGAAGCCGAAAGGCTTTGGTTCTTTAGGTCGGTCAAAATGTAATACCAATGGCAAAGGGAGTTCTTCTCTTGACAGTTTCGTTCATATCAGGAAGCTGAAGACCTCGTCACAGCAAGTCAATTGCAGCGAAGTTTCCTTCTGTCAAAAAGGCTTCCAAAAAGAAAAGGGCATCGCATTGATACCCCTTCTCCCCTCAGCCCTTTTTAATCCAAAATGTAAATACATCGTCTGCTTCTTCGTGATCGAGCAGTGTATGCCCGCCTGAGTTTGCCCATGCAGTCAGATCTGCTTTTGCACCTTTATCCGTGGCTTGGATTTCTAAAATCTCTCCAGCCTCCATTTCCTTCATTTCTTTACGTGTTTTTACAATCGGCATTGGACAAGCAAGTCCTTTCGCATTTAATACTTTATCTGCTTTCATTTTTATCTCTCCTTCAGTTTAAATTTATCTTACTGCACAGCGGTTTGGCCCAATTTCCATTTCACGCTGCTCTTCTTCCTCCGGAGTAATTTTCCCCATATTCGTTTTCCTGATTTCTTCATATGCATTTGGCTGCGGAGGCAGGTTTATTGTGACCATATCTCTGAATTCCTGCGTATCTTTAATGTTCAGTCCATGGTTTTCTGTGAATAAATCTTTTAATTTTTTTGCCACGCTGCCATCATTATTTAATTCACCCATTTTCATAAAATGTGCCGGCAGGACTATCAGTTCTTCTGCCAAAGCAGGATACCGGCTGTACAGGGAGTCCCTCAAGTCCCCTACCCAGTCCTCAGCGCGTCCTGCAAGATCCGGACGCCCGATCGAATCAATGAAAAGAATGTCTCCTGTCAGCAGATACTGATTATTCACAATAAATGAAGTAGATCCAATGGTATGCCCGGGAGTATACAGCGCTTCTATCTCTACGTTTGATTTACCCAGCCCGACTTTCCATCCGTCTGTGATTTCCTGAAAATCAAACGTTACTTCCCCTGCATCTGCCGGGGGAAGATAATACGCTGCGCCTGCTGCCTCCGCGATAACTCTTCCGCCGGAAATGTGATCTGCGTGCAGGTGTGTATCAAATACATGCTTAATTACTGCATTTTTTTCCTTTGCAAAATTTAAAAAAGTATCGGTCATTCTCGTCGCATCAATCACAGCAGCTTCTCCGTCTGCAATCACCATGTAAGATAAGCAGCCTTTCCCAAGACGGACGAATTGAAATAGTTCTGCGCCATCTGTGAGATTTCCAATTTTGACCGGCTCCAGATGTTCACTCCAGGATTTCATGCCACCTTCCAGAAATTTCGCTTCCACCCCTTCCTCCAGAAGCATCTCCGCGATCATCTGGGAAGAACCCTCTTTCGCACAGGCCACAACAATTTCTTTTTCTTCCGGAAGATAAGTGATAATTTCCTCCACCCCGTCCAACAGATCAAAATACGGTTTATTTAAATGTTCAATACTTTCTCCTTCAATTTTCCAATCTGCGAATGCATCTTCGTTTCGAACATCGAGAATAAATAAAGGTTTTTTGTTTACTACCTTTTTTGATACTTCTGCTGCAGAAATTGATTGAACTGTCATCTCCATACCCCCATGTGTATATTTTCAGTTAAATTTTTTTACGCTCATTCTTTCTTATAGATTTACTTTATCCTGATTACGAACTTCTTCCTACGGGCTTGACTTCTGGCTGCTCTCTAAGTTTCACCCGGTGAAGAAGATCTATTTATCCTTACACCATGCAGCTTTTCCCCTAAGATTAATCAGCATGAGTGATTTTATTGATTTCATTTATTAATGCATCATTTGATGATTTTATTCCATTTTAGACTGCTCTGTTGTTCCTTCCCATTCGCTCATTCCCTGCACTGCATTTTTCACATTTGGAAAGCCTTTTTCTGCAAGCTGCTTGGCTGCGAAATCACTCCGGCTTCCTGTGCGGCAGATAATAATAATTTCCTTTTCAGAAGCTAACTCTCCGGTACGTGCTTCCAGTTCACCAAGGGGGATAGAAACAGCTCCGGGAATATGGCCGAATGCAAATTCAGCAGGTTCTCTTACATCAAGCACTATAGGGTCTTCCCGGTCCAGCTGCTCCTGCAGTTCCGCGTTCGTTACTGTATGGGGAAACTGCGTTTCTTCTTTTTCTTCCTCGGAATCTGCTCTGCGCAGATAATGTTTCAGCACACCGTCTTCTTCTGTACTGCCAAGATATTGATTGCCGCTGCTTTTTGCCCAGGCTTTCAGGTCTGCAAGTGATCCCTTATCCGTCGCCTGCACCTCAATCACCTGGCCTGGTGCCAGTTCATTCATCGCTTTTTTTGTACGGACGATCGGCATGGGACACGCAAGTCCTTTGGCATCTAACAATTTATCTGTATGAATCATATTTATTCCTCCATTTACCCATAAGGGTATATAATTTAATAAAAAATTTTTCTTTGTTCGTTTTCCCACTCCAGCATACCGCCATCTACATTAATTACCTGAAATCCATTCTTCTCCAGCACTCTTCCTGCTAATGCACTTCGGCTTCCGGAGCGGCAGATCAGAACATGCTTTTTCGTTTTGTCGAGATCCTGCATCCGGAACTCCAGCAGGCGCAGTGGTATGTTAACAGCTCCTGGAATTTTCCCTGCCCTTACCTCTTTCACTTCACGCACATCTATTATAGAAGCATCTGAATGCTCCTGCAGATATTTTTCCACTTGATTTGCTTTCATTTGATTCATTGGTTCCTCCATTAAATAAATAAATTGACGTTTCCATCTTCCGCATCAGCAAGGTATGCTACAACTCCAGCATAAGTCACGTCTTCCAGCAATTCTTCTTTTTGTAATCCGAGAAGATCCATGGTCATCGTACATGCGACCAGGTTGATTTCCTGCTCCTGCGCCATTTCTATCAGCTGCGGCATCGTCATTGCATTATGCTTTTTCATTACTTTTTTAATCATCTTCGGCCCCATACCAGCCATGTTCATGTTAGACAAACTCATTTTGTCTGCACCCCGGGGCATCATCTTTGCAAATGCCTTTTCAAGGAAATTTTTTTTTACAGTAGGCGGATTGTTCTTTCGCAGGGCATTCAATCCCCAGAACGTATGAAAAATGGTAACTTCATGATCATAAGCCGCGGCACCATTTGCAATTATATAAGCTGCCATTGCTTTATCGTAATCTCCGCTGAATAAAATAATATTGGTCGTTTTCTTCTGATCCATAAATGTTTCTTCTCCTTTTTACCCATAGGGGTATATAATTAGTTAAATAAAAGATGTTTTCTCTAAATACCTATAGGGGTATATTAACAGCCGAGAAAAAATTCGTCAACTGGAAAGCTGTACGAATTTTTATCTGCTTTTCACAAGAAGATTCACTGCGTCTTTCACTAAATTTTCTGTAGATTCTCCCTTTTCTATACTTTCCCGGACACATTGTTCGAGGTTCTCACTCACAATTAATGCCGTCGCACGGTCCAGGGCACTTCCCACCGCTGAAAGCTGTGTCACGACATTCCGGCAGTCTTCTTTATTTTCCACCATACGCATTACGCCTTTCAATTGTCCTTCAATGCGCTTAAGTCTATTTTGTACCTGCTTATCGTATTCCATGATATCCCCTCCCTGCTGCTATATTAAAAGGTTTATAAAGTGATTATATACCCCTGTAGGTATAATGTCAATACATAGAATTAAACCTTATTTTCTGGAAAAATTCTTTTGTCGTATCGACATACCTTAAGGGGTAAGTTAGTTTGGACCATTGCCTAGACAGTCTTATCAATACAGCTGATCATTCTCGTTTCAATATCTGCTGCCTGTTTTTTTACTGATTCGTTCTCCACCATCTCAATTAATTCTGTTGGTTTCGGCATGCCGATTTTCGTTGTGCCCTCTTCTTCATATACGACGATTTTACATGGTAAAAAGTAGCCTGCAAGCAGCTCTTCCGATAACACCTTATTTGCCTCTTCCGGGTTGCATACTTCTAAAATTGTATAAGGTGTATTAAAATCTGTTCCTTTTTCCTGCAGCTTTGCGGTCAGATCAAAATTCCAGAGAACGCCAAACTTTTCTTCTTTTAAATTTTCTTCTAATGCATCAACAGCTTCCTGTCTGCCTTTCGATGTTTCTACTGTGTAATGAAACATAATTACCGCTCCTCTGCTAATTAATAGTCTTTCTGCTTCCATACCTTTTTCCAAGCTTCAGAAAACTTTCCCGTCATAAAATACCGGCAGTACCATCTTTACTGATAGGTTTGTTAATTATTTTCGATAAGTAAAAAATGAAACGAATATAAACCCTATAGGGTATCTACAAAAGTAAGAATATCACGCCTGCCGGATGGTTTCAAATGAAGTGCCTGGAATAAACTGAACACATTCTTCCACCGGCACTTCATTTTTATTTATTTTCACGGTATGGTTAATGAATGTAGAAGCTTTTTTCGCATATACGATAATTACTTACACATTTCAGGAGGTACATAATGAAAATTAAAACTCCGTCCTCTTTTAACTTGGGAAGCGGAAAGCATGGAGCGGTGCTGCTCCTTCACGGATTTACAGGTTCAACGCTGGAAGTTAAAAAGCTTGGCAGACATTTAGCGGAGGAAGGGTATTTTGTATACAGTCCTTTGTATTCCGGTCATGGCGGCCCGGCGGAACAGCTCCTGGAAACCTCCCCGCACCGCTGGTGGCTGGAAGCGGTGGAAGCACTTAAATGGCTGCGGGAGGAAGGATATGAAGAGATAACTGTCGCCGGCGTTTCTTTAGGTGGTCTGCTCGCACTGCGGTTAGCTGCGCACTATCCGGTGCAGGCTGCTGTATCTATGTGTGCCCCGTTTCATGCAAAAAACCTGAAAGAACTGCTGCAGCGTGTAGAAACATATGCGTTCCGCTATAAGCAGCTGGAAGGAAAAAACGAGCAGGAAATTTCAGAAGAAACACAGGGCTGGAATCATGTTTTCAAAGAGTTTCTTACGGAACTGCAGGAACTTCTTGTTACCAGCAATGAGGAAGTTAAACAAGTGCAAGTACCTACGTTGATGATGCAGGGAGAACTGGATGAGCCTGTATATATATCCAGCGCGAAGGAAATGCTGGCACAGGTAGCTTCTTCTCATAAGGAGCTGCAGCTTTATAAACGATCGGGTCATATTTTAACGATTGGAGAAGAAAAAGAAGTGGTTTTTAAAGAAGCATCACATTTTTTATCACGCTATCACACGGTAAAAAGTTAAGGTATTCTTTTAAAAATGAATTTCTTTTTTTGACATATTTTCCAGTTTTAACAGCTGTACCTACCTTGCTTCAGCTTCTCCAAAGAGACATTTAAAGTGTTTATAAAAAACCCTTCTTCCTAATTCAGAAATGTGTGAATATATAGATTTTCTCAATAATGATTAGAATTTCTTTTTGCTGGGTAAAGACAGCTATGCAATAATTATTCATTCATTTCACTATTACAAAAGGAGGATGTTTTTATGGGTTGGATTATTACATTAATTGTCGGAGGCATCATTGGGTGGCTCGCAGGTGTTATTTTAGGAAAAGACGTACCATTTGGTATCATCGGTAATATTATTGCAGGTCTT
Organism: Alkalicoccus daliensis; assembly: GCF_900103955.1. Classification (GTDB taxonomy): domain Bacteria; phylum Bacillota; class Bacilli; order Bacillales; family Salisediminibacteriaceae; genus Alkalicoccus; species Alkalicoccus daliensis. The sequence goes on along the minus strand of NZ_FNIL01000002.1, from coordinate 362,678 downwards.
GTCGGTGCTTCCATTGGTAACTCTCTTGGTCTTGATATTGGACCAGAAGTCGGCGGCGTTAATATTGTCGGCGGTATACTCGGTGCAATTATCTTAATCTTAATTGTGTCAGTTATTATGAAAGCTATCCGTGGTAACAGTAAGGCATAGACTGCGGAAACACAAGGAAAATAAGCAAGTGAAAGAGAAGCGGATGTTTACCGCTTCTCTTTTTTTAGGTCTTAAAACAAATTGCGTACCACACGTATTCTTAGATTTTGATATACTATAGTCAAAATTCAGGCAGAGAGAAAGCACCTCTTCTTCATGCCATTAATGTTACAGCGCATAAGAAGAGGTGCTTTGCAGTCGTTCTGCTTCAGAATAATCCTTTTTTTACTGTGTGTAATTAAAAGTTCCGTTGATTACTGCGAAATTGAAATAGTATATTTAAAGTTCAGATAGATGCTGCGGTTATTTTTCCTGCTTGTTTAATTGTTCCTGCTGATAAATAGCCCAGTACAGCTCTTCATCTGTGTATAGGGTCAATTCAATGTTTTTCATTTGGTTTCCCCTCCTTGTTATTCTATGTCCTAATAGTAAACGATCTGTTTTCATCCGTGTTGGATCCTGTTAGGTTTTCCAACAGGGAAATTTTATTTAATTCAGAAAATTCTTTTCATTACTGAAGATACGACTATAATATATGAAGAACAGGAGGAAAAAAGATGTTATCAAACTCCTTTACAGCACAGCTGAACATTCAATACCCGGTCATTCAGGCACCGATGGCAGGCGGAGCAACCACTTCCTCGCTTGTATCCTCAGTCTCTGAAGCAGGGGGGCTCGGCATGATAGGTGCGGGATATATGACTCCTTCCCAGGCACGGGAACAGATGCAAGAGCTGAAGCAGCAGACTTCTACTCCTTTTGGCATCAATTTATTCGTTCCGGAAACGTTTGAGGTAAATCAGAAGGAAATCGATGAGGCAAATCAAATTTTGTCTTCTGTCCGAGAAAAGCTGGATATACCGCTGGATCATCAAGTCGAATACCCGGATGCAGAAAAAACAGAAAAAGTTTTTCAGGAGCATATTCAAGTCGTGCTGGAGGAGAAAGTGCCTGTCTGTTCCTTTACGTTTGGGATTCCATCGAAGAAAGTAATTGCACAGTTAAAGGAGCATAACGTGTATTTGATAGGCACCGCTACTACTGTGGAGGAAGCGGTAGAGAATGAAAAAGCAGGAATGGATGCGGTTGTGGTGCAGGGAAGTGAAGCCGGCGGCCACCGCGGCAGCTTTCTCGATAAAGAAAAGCAGAATCTTGTTGGATTAATGTCCCTTCTCCCGCAGTCCGTTGACCAGGTTTCCATTCCTGTCATAGCGGCAGGAGGAATTATGGATGCGAGAGGGCTGCTTGCCTCGCTCAGCCTTGGGGCTGCAGGAGTGCAGATGGGTACGGCGTTTCTCACGTGTAAAGAAAGCGGCGCACCGGATATTTATAAACAAGCAATATTCGAAGCGAAAGAAGATCAGACTGCTGTGACCCGTGCTTTTTCCGGAAGATGGGCAAGAGGAATAGAAAATTCATTTATTGCTGAAATGAAAAATCATGAGCAGTCTTTTCCGAATTTCCCGGTACAGAACTCTCTGACAAAAGGGATTCGGAAAGCCTCCGCAGAACAGAAGAATAAAGAATTTATGTCTCTCTGGTCCGGTCAGAGCCCGAGATTAGCGCAGGATCTTCATGCGAAAGATTTTATGAAGAAACTTGCAGCAGATGCGGAAAAAATCAAGTCGAATTGGTGAGGCAATGCAAAAAAGAACCTGGACCTCCAGGTTCTTTTTATGTGGAATGGTTCCTTCACAGCGCAGCTGCAATAACTTAATGTCTATCGATGAATACCGTATCTTCCGCCGGCGTCAGATAATCCTGCGCTCCGATATTAAGACTGCACTGCTGGCGCTCTATTTCTGCATATGACACTACTTTGGTATCGTTCATGAATACCAAAAGATAGATATCGTCTCTTTGCTCAATATTGCTTGGATCTTCATAAAATGTGCCTAGTTGATCATTGATACTTTCCTGTGTCGTATAAGGTTCAATTAACCATGCTTTTTCCCAGGAAAACTCAGTTACTTTGCTAAGTGACAGTTCACTGTTAGTTTCATCTTCTACAATAGAGTGAATGACCGCTTCCACCGGAACATTTTGGGCAGCACCCGTGTCACTGCATCCAAGGAGCAGAAACGATAAGATAATAAAGCTGCAAAAAGTAACTTTTTTCAATTCAACCATCCCTCTCCTATGAACATAAATAGAACTATTCTTTTACATCCACCAGCTGAAACCTTTCACAGACAAGCAGCATTTCTTCGGAAAATTCCTTTCCTGCTTTCTCTAATTCGCTTCGAAAAAAAGATTCGTGGGCGTCCCACCAATACTGGTAGGATTTATCCCCTTCGCCTTCTGCTTCCGCAAACTCTTCGGATACCTGATTCATCGGAGTCAACGTAACTTCCGTTGTTTGAATGATGGCCACCGGCTGATCTTCACTGTTTAATACAATCATGTACTGTCCCACTTCCGGGAGCGGTTCATTCTCGATTTCATAAAAAATATGTCCGGAGCAAGTCGCTGTTTTCGTCCCCTCTATCACTAGCTGCGCCAGATAATCCGGTTCCGCCCCAAACTGCTCTGCGGTGACCTTGGCTGAGGTATCTTTCTCTTGCCAGAATTCGTTCCAATAAGTTTGTGCTTTCTGATTCATTATTGCTTCCCCCACTTCTTTCTCAATTGAATAACTTAAAAGAACTGCCCTGGATTTTATTACGATTCGAAATTCATTTCGTAATGCTTTACTCCGTCCAGCTTCATTCCCAGCTGTTCGTATAACCTCTGTGCAGAATAATTGTCTGCGGCGGTTTCCAGTATCACGGAGCGGGCTTTATCTTCTTTGCAAAAAGCAAAGATCGTTTCCATCAGCTTTCTGCCGACACCGCTTTTCCGGAAATTTTCAGCCACAAATAAATCATTTAAAATATACATTTTCTGCATCGCAACAGAAGAAAACGTCGGATACAGCTGCACAAATCCTGCAGGCTGTTCATCTTCATAAGCTGCAAATATAACTGATTCTCCCTTGGTGATTCTTTCCATGAGGAATTCTTCCGCTGCTTTTTTGTCTCCCGGCTGCTTGTAAAACTGTCTGTAAGCATCAAATAACTTTACTACCGACGGAATTGTGTCATATGTAATTCGTTCGATTCGCATAGCTTCCTCCATTTTTTAACTATTTTCTACTCTCCTTTAAAGTACAGGAAAATCTTGGAGTTGAGAAGCAGTTTCTCATAAAGCTGATGCTAAGTGCTGTTATTCCCTTTGTTTCCGGGACTTTACAATTATGGCGACTTTCAAAAATAAAAAGCCATATCTCCAGCTGAATACAAAACCTTGATATACGTCAAGGTTTTACAATAATCCGTTCCCTATAATTAATATCAAAGGAGACTTATCCTCTTTTTCCAGTAATTTTTATCGGGAAGAACCTTTAACTACGCCGCCGGAAAAGCATAAATTACTTTGGTACATGCTAATTCAAAAGAAGGGAGGGACTGAAAGATGAAGGAGAATTCTTATGCAGACAGAAAAAAAGAAACGAAGCCTGATCCCGAAGAAACATCTTTGAAGGGCACGTTCGTTTCCGTACTGATTATTGCAGCCTTTATGCTTCTGTCCTGGGCCAGCGTTTTCTGGATTTTTCTAGAACGAAATTAATTACAGCAAGCAGAAAGGAGCGTTCCAGCTTATGCATATACACCGTTATGAAAAACTATGGCTGATCATCGGTACATTGATTTTAGTCGTTTTCCTGAGCGTCCTGGCTGTACAGACGTTTTTCCTGGAAATGGGGCCGCCGAGCCATGCGGAGACAATGGATCCTGAGAGTGTCAGGGATTCAGAAATGTTTGCAGATGCGGAATTAACGGAAATTGGGGATAACGAATATGAGATTGCGATGATTGCAGAAATGTTTACGTTTCAGCCGGGAGATCTGGAAATACCTGCTGGTGCCACGGTGCACTTCACCCTCGCCTCACCGGACGTCACGCACGGCTTTAAGATTTCAGATACGAACGTCAATGTGATGGTAGTTCCCGGCCATATTTCTAAAATCAGCCATACATTCAATGAACCCGGAGAGTACTTAATTTTATGCAATGAATACTGCGGACTTGGACATGAGTATATGGCAAATACGATTACCGTCTATTAAACGATAGAAAGAAGGGAAAAATATGACGCAGCCTATCAGAGAAGCTACAGCTCCTCATCCAGGAACAGAAGTGAACGAGGAAGCAGTCACCGGAATAGCCAAAAGGGATTCCCGCTTATCCAGTGCCAATTTGTATATCGCATTTATTGCATTATTAATCGGAGGCACCGCCGGGTTACTGCAGGGCTTTGTGCGAAGCGGCTTTATCGAGCTGCCTTCCTGGATCAGTTATTATGCTTTGCTTACTGCGCACGGGGTGCTGCTCGTACTCGTACTAAGCTCCTTTTTCAGCATCGGTTATTTATATGCCGGAACCTCAAGAGTACTGGGCGGACTCACTGATAAAACGCTCGTTTTCGGCTGGACAGGATTTGGGCTCATGGCAGCCGGTACAGCAATTGCTTCGTTTTTTATTTTATCCGGTGATGCGAATGTGCTGTACACATTTTATGTACCGATGCAGGCGCATCCCTGGTTTTATGTCGGACTTGCAATGATTGTAGTAGGTATTCTTTCCAATTGTGTGGGGATGTTTGTTACGTACCAGAGCTGGCGGAAGCGGAACCCGGGACAGCTGACACCGCTCTTTGCATTTTTCTCCAACGCCGTGTTTGTACTCTGGGTGTTTGCCTCGCTTTTTATTGCCGTGTTTGTCGTCGGCATGGTCATACCGTGGGCATTCGGCTGGGTACCGACAATTGATCCGATGATCGGACGGACCTTATTCTGGGCATTCGGGCATACGCTCGTAAATATCTGGATGCTCACTGCGATTTCGGCCTGGTATGTGTCCATGCCGAAAATTATCGGCGGGAAAGTATTCAGTGACTCCCTGGCGCGTGTTGCCGTCGTGATTCTCGTTGTTGCCAACGTTCCGGGCGGATTCCACCATCAGATTCTGGATCCAGGCTTATCAACGGAGCTGAAATTTTTACATGTGATTCAAACATTCATGATCATCTTTCCTTCTTTGATGACAGCATTTGCGATGCTTGCCACGATGGAGCGGACGGGAAGATCAAAAGGAGTGACCAGCCTGCTCGGATGGTGGAAAACACTTCCCTGGTCAGATGCCCGCTTCTTTGCGATCATTGTCGCAATGTTTGCTTTTATTCCCGCAGGACTCGGCGGAATTATTAATGCCAGCAACCAGGTTAACCAAGTGGTCCATAATTCCATGTGGGTGACGGGGCATCTGCACTTAACGGTAGGAACGACGGTAGTACTGACGTTTTTCGGCGTTTCCTACTGGCTGGTTCCCTACTTGTCCGGAAGAAAATTGACCCGCAGCTTAAACAAGCTGGCAATACTTCAAACTTTAATCTGGGCTGCCGGCATGCTTCTTATGTCGGGCGCAATGCACATTAACGGCCTGCTTGGAAGCCCGCGACGCACGGCTGATACTTCTTACGGCGGACACAGCGCAGCTGCTGACTGGGCTCTGTATGAAACACTAATGGCTGTAGGCGGAATGATCTTATTTGTGGGCATTCTCCTCATCATGTACATTTGGATCCGGCTCGCATTTTTTGCGCCAAAGGGAACGACGGAGTTTCCTATCGGGGAAGATTACCGGGAGAAAGACCGATCTCCCCTGTTTATGGATCGCTGGTCCATTTGGGTGGCGCTCTCCGTTATTTCGATTGCGATCGCTTACGTGATTCCTTTAATCAATTTTGCCACAGGCCATTCGCCTGGCTCTCCTCCGTTTTTGATGCCTTAGGAAGGAAGACCTCAGCCTATGATTTTATTGGGCTGAGGTCTTTTTTCTTTGAAAATTACACTTTGCGTAAATGGTAATTTTAAAAATGCGCCCTCTATACTAGCATTTCAGCGAAACGAGATTATTCTCCACAAAAACAACAATTTTTTCGAAGGTATACACTGCACACTCCGGGGACATTTATATAAATTGTTACTACAAATTGCATCGATTCGTTATCTAGCAGGTGTCCTGATTGTTAATCTAATAAATATATGATAAATTAGAATGACCGTTATATATAATTTTAAAGAGGTGAATGGAATGAGCCGTAAAAAAGAGGATTTGCTTACGACAGCGGAAAGGTTATTTTACCAGCATGGTTTTCATGCGATCGGCTTAAAAGCAATTGTGCAGGAAGCAGGAATTGCACTTATGACTTTATACAATCACTTTGATTCGAAAGAAGCCCTGATATTAGAGATTTTAAAAAGAAGAGAAGAAGCTTATTTCTCCTTACTGGAAGAAACCGTGGAACAAGAAACTGGCCCGATAGAAGAAAGGCTCGCCCTCGGCCACCTGCGCTGGCTGCAAAACAGCACTTCTAATGGATGCATGTTTCTGCGGGCAAAAGAAGAGTTCGGCAGTGAGCCCGAGCAGCTGATTGTGCAAAAGGTACTTGCCCATAAGGAAAACCTGCAGCGCTTTTTTGCGGCATATAATATTGCCCCTGCAGATGCGATCCGTCTGGCCCTGTTATTTGAAGGTGCTACTGCTCTGGCAGAAATTTCTCAGATGGAGCAGGTGGAAGAAGCTATGCTTTCCATGGTTCATCAATAAAAAGTAAGCGAAAGCCTTACTTTTTTTTCCTGAAAATAGAGTTATCGTTCTATCTAAAATTAGGAGTGGTTGTAATGTGGAAAATTGTATTTCCCGGAATTGCTATGATTGGAATCACCTATGCTTTTGCAAGATACAGTTTTGGGCTGTTTCTGCCGGAGATAAGTAAAACGCTGCAGCTTACGGAAAGCCAGGCAGGCTATGTCGGCTTCGCTGCTTATGCCGCTTATACACTCGCTTTACTGTCCTCCCCGCTGCTTATTAAACATTTTTCCGCAAGAAAGGCCGTGCTCCTCTCCGGGCTTACTGCAATGGCAGGAATGCTTGGAATGGCAGGTGCGCAGGGTTTTATTACCTTATTTATCAGCGCATTTGTGGCAGGGACAGGAAGCGGCTGGATTTCTCCAGCTTTCAGCCAGGTGGCCGCTGCTTCATTTTCCAGGCAGCAGCAGGAAAAAGGGAATACCTGGATAAATACAGGCACCAGCTTTGGACTTGTTTTCACCGGGGTCGTTGCTGTTATTTTTCCGGAGCACTGGAGATGGAGCTATGTGATGTTCGCGGTGCTTGCATTTCTTGTTTATCAGTGGAATGCGGCAATAGTTGAGGAAAAAAGAGTACCCGCAGTGAAGAAGACACAGAGAGTTCCGCTCAGAAAATTACTGCTTCAGGCGCGCTGGATGATCAGTGCTTCCGCAGGCATCGGTTTTATTTCTGCTGTTTACTGGACCTTTTCAAGAAGCTACCTGACGATTGTGCACGGGATGTCTTCACATGAAAGTATTATGTTCTGGATGGTGATGGGAAGTGCAGGAATTATCGGGGGGATCGCAGGCGGTGTAATACGATTTCTAGGGCTGCACCGGTCCTACCAATGGGGCACGCTAACGTTAACTATTTCCCTGATAGCTTTGACAGTGCCTTCGTTCCCCTCTATATATATTTCAGGCATCTTGTTTGGTATTTCCTTTATATTTATGACCGGCCTGTTTATCGTCTGGGGCACCCGGCAGTTTCCCAGCTTTCCTTCTCTCGGTGTAAGCATTTCCTTTTTCTCTCTCGGCATGGGCCAGGCTGCAGGTTCTTTAGCTGCAGGCAGGTTGATTGAAAGCTTTTCCTATCCTGCTGCGTTTATATTGTTTTCTATCGCTGGATGCTTCCTGTTGTTAATGAAAACTACGATCCTGCAGAATCGCAGGTAAGCAGTTGATGCTGTAGTCAGCTTCCATAGTAAAAAACCGACAGAACGAGTCCTGCCGGTTTTTTTACGCATATAGTTATGACCTGAAGCGTTCTATCTGCTTTTTCAGGTGTTCACTGGAAGACTGCAGATCCTCTGCAGAGTAAGCAATCGTCCTGAGTGCGTTCAGCTGCTCTTCCGCAGAGGCGCTTACCTCTTCCGATGCCGCTGCGCTTTCTTCCACGACTGCCGCAATATTTTCAATCGAAGAAACAACTTCCTCTTTGTTTTTCGTAATGCTATTAATTCCCTCATTCATCTGTGCAACCAGCAGGTTCATCTGCTCATTGCGGGAAGCAATCTCGTCAAACGAGGTAACTGTTTTCTCTGTAATTTCATACTGCTCGGTGGAAAGCTTTCTTGCATTCGCCATCTCTGAAGAAGCGGTGGATGTTTTTTCCTGAATCTCTTCCATGGAACTGCGGATATGGCCTGTAGCCCTGGAAGTTTCCTCTGCAAGCTTACGGACTTCATCCGCCACGACTGCAAAACCGCGGCCATGCTCACCCGCACGCGCTGCTTCAATCGATGCATTCAGCGCGAGCAGATTTGTCTGCTCGGAAATAGAAGCAATCGTCCCGACGATCGAAGAAATTTCGCCCATTCGTTCTGATAATTCCTGGACCACATCCTCCACTCGGCCGATCATCCCATCTGTCTGTTCCGCTTTCCCCTGAAGCTGTGATGTCTGTTCGCTGCCTGCTTTGTTCGTTTCCTCTACTTCTCTCGCCTGTTTATTCAGCGATGCAGTGATAGCAGCGAGTGCCGTCAGCTGGTCGGAAAGCTCCGAAGTTCGCTGCGAAGACTGTTCTGCAGAGCCTGCTGCGTTCGTGGCTCCGTCCGCTACGTCCTGTATGGCACGGGAGATTTCTTCACTTGAGGCCATCGTTTCCTCGGACACTGCACTGAGCTGGGAAACAGCATCAGCGGAAGTGTGGACCGACTGCCGCACAGAACCGACAAGTTCCCGCAGGCTCGTAACCATCGTATTAAAGCTCTCTGTAAGTTCACCTGTCTCATCTTTCGTATGCACTTGAATATGGCGTGTCAGATCTCCGTCCGCCACGTGTTTTACTTCTTCGTTCAGTGCCCGGATCGGTTTTGTAATGCGTCCTGCGAGCACAAACATCGCTGCTGCGGTAAGCAGGACGAGTATTCCCGCAATGATCGCTACGTTTCGAAGCAGCGCATTTACACCTGCGTATACTTCCGCTTCCGGCAGCACCAGACCGAGCGTCCATCCGTTCTGGTCCAGTGTATTATAAGATACGACGGCATCCCCGTCTGCAAAAGAAGCGAGGGTCGTCCCATTTGTCTCGAAATTGCCGCTGATTCCCTCCAGCACAGGATCCTCTGCCAGGGTTGCTGCGTCACGGTGCGCGAGAAATGTCCCTGTTTCATCCATTAAAAATGCCCAGCCGTTTTCTCCGACTTCCAGATTTTCTGCCATCTGCTGTATCTGCGCAGCATCCATATCGGCAGAAATGACGCCGGCAAGCGTATCCCCGGGTCCGTAAAACGGAATGCTCGTCGTTACCAGCACGGTATCAAGCGCTTCATCGTAATATGGCGTGGTCCAGGAAGCTCCCCCTGCATCCACGCCCGCAGTGTACCAGTCGTGCGAAGGATAGTCGTACTCTGCTGTACTGTATTCATCCGTATATACAACTGCTTCGCCGTCTTCATAGCTGTAAGGACCAAAATATTCGGTATCTTCTTCATAGGCAAACGGCTCAAACCAGACACCGATGCCAAACGTTGCTTCATTGAGCTGCACGAGACGTTCCTGCAGTGCCGCATAGTCTGCTTCCGCAAGCTCTGTCCCTTCTTCCCCGATAATTTCTGCGAGCGTTTCCCCGATGCGCTGGTGCTCCGCAAGCTCCCGCTCCATGTTACCGGCAGTTTCTCCCGCCTGTCCTGCAAGGCGCTCTTCAATCTGCTCTTCAATTTCTCCTTTGGCGAAGCTGTAGCTGATTCCCGTAATTAAAAGTACCACCACGATCATGATAGGAATAAAGCTGAGCAGCTTCGTACGTATCGATAGCTTCATAAACATTCTCCCCCCGGTTATTATTACCGTATTTATATCGGCAGTATCTGCTGGGAAGTTGAGGGGTTTTTATGACTATTTTCGTAGTTATTTAGCCACTTAACAAGCATTGCCTGAAATACTTCAGAAGGATGTGCTAAAAATGCAGATTTCAGGTATCAAGATCACTTTTCCTAAAATAAACTGTGGATTTTCTTTGCCGCATTCTTTCTCTCTACTTTCATTATACTGCGAATTTTAAATGAATTACAGACTGTAATTTACATGATTCCTGTATTATAATTTCTACACAATTTAAAGCGGAAGGAATGATATGAGATGCACGAGAAAAAAGAGATGTTGGATCAGGGGCCATTTTTTCATGGGACAAAAGCGGAACTTAACATCGGAGATTTATTGGAGGCGAATTATTTATCGAATTATCAGAAGAAAAAGTCCAATTACATCTACTTTACTGCTACGTTGGAAGCCGCAAAATGGGGAGCAGAGCTCGCAGCTGCCTCTGCAAAAGAAAGAATATATATCGTGGAACCGTCAGGCGACTTTGAAAATGATCCGAATCTTACGGATCAAAGATTTCCAGGCAACCCTACCCGGTCCTACAGATCGAAGTTCCCTTTAAAAATAGTTGCGGAATTAGGGGCTTGGGAACGACATTCAGAAAAAGAAATCAATCATATGCTTTCTTCCTTAAAAAAATTGAAGGAGGAAGGAAAAAATGTGATCTATGATTAATTTCCAGGAGAGGAGCAGCTTAACTCATTATGCGTCCGTCTATCAAACTTGGCTAATTTCGGCCCGCTGCCAAACATTCATACTAAACACGGTAAATTTAAGGGATCCGGTATTCCTGGATTTAAATGATAGCGCGTTTACGGGAAAGCAGCAGTATTCCTGCTAAAATGACTGCCAACCCAAGGAACATGGCAACAGGATAGGAGGTAGAGGTTGCTGGAAGCTCCTCTCCTTCTTCTCCCATGACAATAGGTATTTCCAGTTCGTGTGTACGGCTGCCATCATCTGCACTTTCTTCAAATAAAATCACGGTCAGATGCCTTGCTGCTTCTTCGGATGCTGCGACTTCAATCTCCAGACTGAAATCGCCCCATTCCGGACCACCTGCCGTCGCTGTAGTAAATCCTTCTGCAATTTCTGATCCGTCCTCTACAACCACATAGGAAACAGTTGCTTCAAAAACCCGTGCTTCTCCTTCTATATGGATTGTATGTCCATGTGCTTCTGCACTGTGAATACGGAACGAATCATTTTCATACATTACTTCTGTGTCAGCTCCGACAGGGATGGCGAAAAGAAAACAAGCAAGAAGCAGTATTGCAGCCATTATTAATCTGCTCATAATTAATCCTCCCATTTCTGGAAAGACCGGACCCCATATTTTCTATTTTATCCTGATTTAAGTTAATTTAACAGAATAATTAGAATTTTATAGTTGTACTTTTAACCGTACTAAAAGAATCGATGAGCAAAACTGGCAGTTGAAGATTTAAGGAGCAGGCTTTCAGGCAGGTCTGATTTTAATTTTACTGGAGTCGACCAAACTTCTTAGAAAAAATAAAACGATTGAAAAAAATATCCAATCGTTTTTGATACTATTTCATTTTATTCTTTTTCGAATCCCAGGAATATCCGGATTTCCCCATGTAAATTAATACGCCGGCTGAAGAAAGAACCGCGAGTATCCCAATCAGAAATTGCATGATGCAGCCTCCTTAAAATCAGATGAAAACAAAAATTAGGAATTTCTTTCTCTATCATCGTGTCAATTATACTTCTTCTACCACGGAGCTGCCTTCCGTCTCTTCTTTATAAAGCCATTTCCACTTCTCATGGAGCCGGATTTTTCCGTTATCCAGTACCTCTGGCGTAGAAATGCACTCGCCTCCCCGCAGTTCATTTTCGGTATTTACGTGATTGTACCGGAACTTCAAAGAACCGTCCTCACTAACGAGTCCGACCAGACGCCCCTTCACTATTTCCCCGCCGCCGTAGTCTGCCGTAAGAATATTGTCTTCCTGGCTGTATTCAAAATAAGTTTTCGATGATACTTCTCCGTTTTCTGTGTTGGAAGTGGACACGAAAGTCCGGCCATTATAATTAATCACGTTTCTACCTCCTGCATATTGATTTGCCTCTCCTTTAGAGCAGTTGAACCAACCTTTTAAATTTTAATTTCCCTTACTTTATCTATTAGACACTTCCAGCTATTTTCCTTTATTCTGAGAAATATTTTCTCCTTGTAACACGAATCCCTATGCATATATGTCAGTTTATTTATTACTTTTTAGCGGAATTAATTCCCTATCTTTTCTTATTTTCTTACCCTGGTCTTCCTTTCAAAAGAATTTCCTCGAAAATGAAAATTCCGATATACTAGTTGTATTGAGCCAGAATAGTTTTGATGAACCCTGGAAATTTAACAAAGTCGCAGTGGAAGTCCAGATTCATATGTGGAATAAAAGTTAGCGATTTATTTATAATTAGAGGAGGTGGAAACAAATGAGCAGTTCTCAAAATGAAATGAAGCTTATTATCCCCCAGGGCTGTGACAATGCACCAAGAAAACAAATAATGATTGATTTCACTGCAGCTATGCTGAACCAGCAAAATGAAATCATTAAAAAATATGCTGATGAATCTATTGTATGGCATCAATTGAAAGATAATAAAACGATAGAGGGGCAAAGTTCATTCATCAGTGCTTTGCAGGATGAAAATAAAGACACGCCTGACTGCCTGGAAATTTACCAAGTGATCACGCACGGGAAATTCGCTTCCATAAACGGTGTAATAATATTAGCAGATACTTCGAAAATTGATTTTTGTGATGTATATACGTTCAGTAATACTGCAAAGTCCGGTAAGGTGAAGGAAATAAGATCTTATAGGTTATCACCTTAAATTATACTTATTTTTTAAATATGCTTCATCTACACCTCTTCGAAAAAAATCTAATTCCTTCTTATGAATATCCTGTTTCACTGAATCTACAAATCATATTAAACATTCGCTTTATTCAAAAGATAAAATAAATATTGATTGCCCTTGATTCAAATAAGAAATTTCGGGTATAATACTTATAACAAGCGATACAAAAGACCGCTAGTGTCTCACCACTAACGGTCTGCAGCAGTCAGTAGCTTTACAAGGGTTGGCTGGAAGAGGTTATTAAAAATAAGCCCTTCAATTATTGAGCCTGACCACTCAATAGGGGCTTATTTTTTATGGTTAAATGCGAGCATCGCTACAATTAAAATCCCGAAGGAAATCATCAGCGACAAAGCCTCTGCAATAGAAACCATATAGGCATCACCTCCTTTCAGAAGGCGTGCCAACCCCTATGAGTTTACTGAACTGCTGTCTCTTCATTATACCTCAATTTCCCAATTCACTCTGCAGCATTTTTAGTTTCTGAAGTATATTTAAAGCCTACTCACTTAGAAGAAAATAAGTTTTCACAAAAATAGCGAATACCTAAGATTGCTACTGAAGGTATCCGCTATAATTATTGGAAAAGATGAAACTTACCGCACCCGAATATGTTCTATTCCTTCTTCGGCTGGATGCACCGGTAGTTCAAAAACCTGCTCCTGCGGATATCCACCGCCCGCAATTCTGACGATAATTTCTTCCCCTGCAGAAAAGTCATATTGACGCATGTCCACCTGGAAATACCCTTCTTCATCGACTTCCAGGTCTACTATCGATCTATCGGAAATATCTTCTGCATCAGTAAATTCAAAGCGAATCGTTTCTTCAGGACCGACTCTTCCTTCATAAGAAATAGTGTTTTCGTGCACGCCAGGGAGTAATAAATGATCATATACCTGGTCCATCAAGTGTTCTTTTGATGAAGCGATGTTTCTGTGGTGTGCCTCCCTTTTTTCCTCACTCATCGACACTAATTCACTGGTATTTCCTTCTTCCCAATCTATATTTTCTTCTTCTGTTTCTTCATTCTCTTCTTCCATTCCAGTCGTTTCGTTTCGCACTTCTCCCGTTACTTTATCTATATAATACCAACGGAGCGTCTGCGTGGCTTGCTGCTCCGCATCCTCAGGTACGAATGAAAATACCTGTGCTCGGTATCCTTCCTCTTCTCTATCGTCTACCATGATCTTCACGTCTTCGGTTTCAAAATCTTCATTTTCCTCCATATAATCAAATACTATTTCTGCCACATCATCTTCAGGAATTTCTTCTTTTGTTTCATTATTATCAGCATTGTCACCCGAGTTATCATTTTCAGGGTTATTGTTCTCTACTTCACTATTTTGATTTTCATTGTTTCCAGTTTCTAAAGCCTCTTCCTGTTGATTATTCTCGTTGCTGTTTTGCTCGTTACCCTCTGCACTATCATTAAGATTTTCAGCGTCATCAAGCTCATTAGCTTCTTCTGGTGAATTTTCCTCGTCACTGTTTTCTTCATTATTATTGAAGTTTTGACTGCTTTCCTGCGTCTCTTGATCGTTTTCGTTCTCATCTTCAGTTTCGGTATCTATTGTCTCACTGTTTATATTTTCTGATGTATCAGTATTTTCCTCTTCCGAAGTCTCTGCAGCTTCATTCATTTCTGAATTCGAATTATCTCCGCAAGCCGAAACAATCAAGCTGCATGCACCTAACAAAATGATTGGATGTAAGGAAATACTTTTTCTCATAGCGAAAAATCCTTTCTAATGAATTGCATGACGAATACAATTTTATACTCTGGGAATATTGCTTTAGTTGCCTTTTCCCTGCACTAACATAATTAAACAATCTTACATTTTCTTGGTTGATCAGCTTGGGGTATATGAATCAAATGATAAATAAAAATTTTATCAGGACTTGTCTGGAGATGTTACAAAAAAAGCCATGCCCTATTGAGTGGACATAGCTCAATAGCGCATGGCTTCATTTATTTTAGATGAAGTGTTTCATAAATTCAGATTTCCAATGAAATAAGTACTGCATTTTTATTTCCTGCCTTGATGAAGATAGCTTCCTGATCAGCATTCACCTTTTCAATAAAGGATTTTAAGTTTTTTTCCTGCTTCCATATAATTTTAAATCATTATTACTTCCTTTTTTATTTTATGATTTCATATTTCACATGGATCACACCTGTTCCCTCTATTGCCTCGGTTGATTTCAGTGCCACAGGCTGTTCTCCAAGTTGTTCAAACAAACGAATCCCTTTGCCCAGTATTACTGGAGCAATATGCAAATCCAATCCATCCAGCAGTCCCTGGCTTATGCATTGCTGCGCTATACTCGCTGTTCCAACGCTCACATCTCTTCCTCCTGCTGCTTTTTTAGCTTGTTTCACTGCTTCTTCCACTCCATCTGTTATGAAATAAAACGGTGTAGCACCTTTCGGAGGGTTCTCGGGTTTATTGTGGGTAACTACAAAAACCGGTACATTGTTAAATGGGTGACTTCCTCCCCATCCATTCACAATATTATAAGTTCTTCTGCCGACAATCATTGCCCCAGTTTTTTCAGCTGCAGCATCGAATAAATCTCTATCAGTCTGGGATAATTGGAAGAAGGGATTGAAGCGGCTGGGGACATCGCCGGAAAACATCCAATGATGAAGCGCTTCTGCCTGAGCTCCTAATGGCTGCTCCTGATTGTCATTTAATCCTGCAATAAATCCATCTAAGGACATTGAGATATTTAAAATCACTTTACTCATTTTAAAACCTCCTCCTAATGAAAAGAATTAAATTACGAGAATAAGTTATCCTGCGTTGAATAGCTGATGCAATTTGTTATTTTTAATTAATATTCACAGAAAAATTATTCCTCCGCTACCTTATCCTGTTTAAGATTATTAATATAAAACTTGGAAATCGATGAAGCCAAGTAATCAAGCGGCTGACTACTGCAGAGCTGACAGTAAAAGTTCAGGAGATAATGAATAAAATTTAAAATGAGTAGCATTTAGAAAAATAATACCTGTCAGCACTATCTTTAAAGTTTGTGTGCTTATTTTTTCACAACTGAAGCGGATTTTCGAGTATTCCTGTTAATGAATATAAGCATTTTAGTTATTTAGAGAACTTTTAAGTTTCAGTTAATTAACCAAATAATTAAAAACGACCCCACGCCTATGAGCAATCCAATTATCCCGTATTTGTACAGCTTCTTTTCCGGCACACTTCCTTCACTGTCGGCATGTCTGAAATTCGGCAGTATTAAACCTACGATCCAGAAAGCAACTGCTATAACAAGCAGGAGGAGTCCTGTTAGAATTTCCATGTTAACCGCCTCCTCATTATTTCCTTTTTTTACCTGACTGTTGTTTTTTGCATATATAAATCATTTGTTTGCTTTCGCCAGTTAAGGGGCTTTCTTCCCAATCTTGGTATACGTTTACTATTTCAAACCCATTTTCATGAAGCATTCTCTCCATTTCTTTTGGGAAACTGTAGCGTAAGTTAATTTGTGTTTTTATTTCTTTCAATATTTCATTACCTGGACTCATGTGTCTTCTGATTGTAATATTATTCTGTACCTGCGTTAAAGAATTATAGTTACTGAATGTAAATACATCAACTTTATTTGAAGTTTCTGCATCTATGTAAGATTTCCAAAACTCCTTCATACCCGTAGTCTGCAATTCTTCCTTATGCGGAGACCGGGTGTCAAAAATAAATATTCCTTCCGGCTTTAAATGATTAAATACTGAGGAAAGAAAAAGATCCTGTGATTCGTTTGTTATAAAATGCTGAAATGAATTGCCTGCTGAATAAATTAGTTCACTTTCAATGTCTAGTGCCAGCTCTGTACAGTCATCTTGTATCCATGCTATCTCCTGCTGCAGATGAGAAGCTTTATTCTTTGCTTCGGCCAGCATTCCAGCATGAATGTCTACCCCAATCATATTATTTCCTTCCGCTGCCAGAGGTATGGTTACTCTGCCAGTTCCGCAGGCAATATCAATGATTGGTCCTTCAACGTTCGAGGCCCATTCTCTTAAAAATTTTATATCTTTTTCAAATTAACTATTTTCTTTATCGTAGAGAATTGGATCTGCATATTCTTCTAAATTATCCGTCATACGAATTCCCAATCGGACTTCTGCAGATTCCCACCGGAATGCTTTTCTGATTTAAGTGATGCTTCACATTCAGTACAGCATTTCCCTCGTATACTTCTTTCCTCAGTTGTGCGATTCGTTCTTTCACCTCACTGCTGATTTCCTGTTTTTCCACCAGCTGATGAAACCAGCAGCTGATCTCTTCAGGCGCAATATTTCCCGTAATCGAAGAAAGCCGGTCGTAGCCATACCCTGTTTTTTCTTCCAATTCTTCCTCCCCGCCGGCATAAAAATATAAGTCTTTCTGCAGCGCTGATTTTATTTCTGCTATTTTCTCTTTGCTTCCGGCGTCTTTGATACCAATTACTGCGTCCAGCTTACTTAATTGAATAATACTTTCTGCTGACAAATCAAATCCGGTTCTTCCAGGATTGTTATATAAAATTACTGGCTTCTCACAGAGCTTGATAATACTCTCCGCATAAATAACAGCTTCTTCCTGTGTCGGCTTTACATACGGCGGAAAACCCAGCATAATGCCTGATATGTGAGATTTTCTGATTTTCTCTGCCAGCTGCTCTGCCTCTTTTTGTCTTACGGCAGCCACTCCGAAAATTATTTCCATGTTCCTAATTAACTCCACTTCTCTTTCCAGGCCATTCGCTAACTCGATTTTCTCCTGAAGGCTTAAACTGTGCTGCTCCCCGGTACTTCCTGAAACAAGTACAGATCGCATCCCCTGCTGGTAAAGATCCCGGATGTGAGCGATTGTTCCTGCGATGTTTAAGGATTCGTCCTCGAAAAAAGCAGTTGGTACGGCAATGTGCACTTTTTCATTCAGCACGATACATACTCCTTTTGTCTGGTGATTTTCGTAGAGATGTTGCTAAACTTTTATTCGTTGTAGTAAGTCATTACCCAGGCGTTACTAGAAACAAAGATGCAATACCGATAATAGTTAAGAACAGCTGCAGGACGATCCCGATGATGCTGAGAATCACACCCGCTTTTGCAAGTTTCCCGCCCTGCTCCATCGATTTTTCGATTTCTTTTTGGGCGATGAGTGAAATTACGAGTCCTACGATTCCAAGAAATAATCCGAACGAGAGTATGATTATTGATAAAATTCCCAAGATGAAACCTGCGATCGCTTTTGCATTCGTTTTAGTATTTGCGGCTATTGGACTCTCCTCCTAAAAATTAACTTCCAAGCAAATGACGTATTTTCAATTATGATTTGGCAGAATTTTGTTTATTACTCTTTATTATATATGACAGGACTTTTAAATTTCCACTTTTCCCAGACTTCATCTATGGTTGCGAGCTCCTTCATGAAATGACTGACGTTTATTCTGCTCGTTTTCCCTGCATTGAAGAGAGGGCTTCGGATAGGAGATGCGTATACTTCATATAAACTTTCTTCGTTATGGTCCACCAAAGTATCAGGACGTACAATTACCCATTCGATATTTTCATTTCTCCTCCCTGCTTCCTTCACCAGAAAATCAGCAGCCTTCACATTATCCTTGTGTGGAGGAATCAGCATTTTTAATAGAGAAAGGATAATTTTTTCGCTTTTCGTATTTGTTTCAGTCGCCTCATCAGTGTAGCCTGCGGTGCTCATAAGTATCAGTTTCACTTTGTGACTGGGTTGATTTTCGATGATTTCCGTTATTCTTTTGACTGCATGAAACACCAGATACCTGGGGTTCCCAAACATCCCCTTGCAGGAAGGGTTGTGTCCAAGACAAGAAATAATAACATTACACTCACTTACCAGTGACTCCATCTGCAAATCAGTTAATTCACTGATATTCCCTTTCATTGTTTCTACGAAGGGACTTTCTTTTATCTCTTCCTCCAGTATTGCACTTTCCCTGACAAGAATTCGGCAATGGATATTTCTTTGCATAAATTGTTTTACAACCAGTTTCCCCGTAGCGCCGCTTGCCCCCAGAACTAATACTCTCATTTTCTTCCACCTCTTCCTCTGAGTTTTTTACGCAGGATGAAAAATACGTTCTGCAGGAGTTATTCTGGTTTCTTAACCAATACTCAAATTTTTTCCGCCACTATAAATACATAATCTCCCAAGTTACTGCTGAACTTTTTCACGACAGATTGTATTTGTTTCGATTTTAAGTCCCTGAAATTTACTTTTTGGAAACTTTTTCTTTGAATTCATTATATATGAAACCTTTTCCTAAATCATCCAGTAAATAGGAGAGGATACTAAAGGAGGAGGATGAATATGAGTGAAGTAGTGTTAGATATTCAGTCACTGACGAAAACAGTACATAAGCAAAAAAACATTGTAGAGGACGTATCCTTTCAGATGCAAAAAGGGGAGATTCTCGGGCTGCTCGGACCAAATGGGGCAGGAAAAACTACCACGATCCGCATGATCGTCGGGCTGATCAAAAAGTCGGCAGGCGCTGTGTTTATTAATGGCTATAACATGGATGAAAATGCGCAGAAATGCAGAGCGCAGATTGGTGCGATTGTAGAAAACCCTGTATTCTACGATTATATGAGCGGCTGGAAAAACCTGCAGCAGCATGCACGGATGGCGGTAAATCCCGTCAGCAAAGAAAGAATGGAAGAGATCGTCCGGCTCGTACAGCTGGAACATGCGATTCAGGATAAAGTGAAAAAGTACAGTCTCGGAATGAAACAGCGTCTCGGTGTCGCCCAGGCGCTGCTGCATCAGCCGGCGCTGCTGATTCTGGATGAGCCGACAAATGGACTTGATCCAAAAGGGATCCGGGAATTAAGAGATTATCTACGGGAACTTGCGGATCAGGGAATTTCCACGCTTGTTTCTTCTCATTTACTTTCCGAAATGCAGCTAATGTGTGACCGCGTTGTTATTATGGAAAGCGGGCGTATCATTGATGAAACCGTGATCGGAGATTTAGATGCTGCAGATACCGCCGAAGATCGCGTCGTCGCTTTTCAGTGCGGCACCGGGCAGCAGGCACAGGCGAAAAAATTAATTGAATCTTTGCCTGGCATAGAAATACTGGATTTGGAAGATCAACAGACGTTCGTGCTGAAAATGCAGGCAGAAAAAATCCCTTATATCAATAAGCTTCTCGTGCAAGCTTCCATAGACGTGTATGCGATTGAAAGAAAGAAAACGTCACTGGAAGAAAAGTTTTTATCGCTTACCGCTGCAGATAATGCAACGCTTCAACAGGAGGTGCAGTAATGCTGACGCTTATACAAAACGAATGGATTAAACTCTGGCACAAAAAACAGACATGGGCCTTCGCAATTTTGATTCTGGTGATTACTTTCGGCGCTGCTTTTATGTTCCATTCGTTCCAGCCTGAAACTTCCGGAGAACAGGAAGGAACCTGGGAAGAGGGACTGCAGGAAGAGATCGCAGTGCAGGAGGAAATTATAGAAGAGGAGGATGCAGATGAATGGCTGGTGGAAAATGCTGAAATAACAATACAGCGGAATGAAGAAATGATTGCTGCAGGAGTAAATCCGAATGAAACTAACAATATGATTTTTCTGGAGGAAAGTTTTCCCATCATTGCTTCTTTTATTACGCTGTTTTCTGTAATTGCAGCAAGCTCCATCGTCTCTTCTGAAATTGATAACGGCACAATGAAGCACCTGCTTGTAAGACATTATTCAAGGTGGAAGTTTTTAGCTGCGAAACTGATTACTGTCACAGGTTTTTCACTCACGCTCATTCTTCTATTGCTGGTGTCCAACCTGCTGATAGGCACCCTTTTATTTGGCACAGGCAGCTTCAGCACGCAAATTGTGGTGAATAACTTTGATACAGCACCTTATATTTCCAGCGTTGATCAGATCCTGCCTCCGCGGATCGGCCTGTACTTTTTAAATGTGATAATGTTTATCATTATTTCTTTTGCTGTTTCGATATTATTTAAAAGTCAGACACTCGCAGTCGGCCTTGGTATTTTCATCTTGTTTGCTACAAGCATTGCCCAGGGATTTAATGCCATGCTCGCCGATACAAATTGGTATCAATTTGTATTCCTGCCGCACCTTTCCCTGCCGGAATACGCAATTAGAGAGGAAATACTGCCGGAAGTAGGACTCACTTTTTCCCTTATTGTTCTCGCGGTATATGCAGCAGTATTTTTAGCAGCAAGCTTTACTTACTTCCAGCGGAAGGATTTTGCGGAGTAATTGAAAGCAAAATACAGTGATCCTGGTAAAAAAGAGCCTGACCGCAGTTTCTGCTGCGCAGGCTCTTTTATTGTTCTTATTGGGGAGAGTTTTTATATGGATAAGCTATTTCCTTATCCTTTTCTGCACATGAATTATTAATTATAATATCGAAACTTTCGCTGTATGGGTGCATAAATAACTCATACTGAATCCGGCGCTGTTTATGTGATTTTTTAATATGCTCCAAATCTGCACCGCGCTCGGCTACATCCCGCCGGCTTCTTCGTTCCAGTTCTGTCTCACCGTCCGTGTAGAGAAAGATAGAGATATCATATAAAGACGGATTCACAAAGGCAGCGCTCATTCCTTCTACGATACTGATTTTATTATCTGAAGAAATCAGCGTGCTTCTTAAATAAGGAGTGTCGATCGTCAGAAAATCAAAATCTTTTTTAATCAGTGTAATATCCCTTTCCAGGGAAAGGATGTGATGGGGATTGGGATGACAGGCAGTCATTCGAGAAGAATATTTCTCGTTATGAAATTCATAATCAATTTGAGAATGTTTTCTGAGCTCATTAATAATATAAGGATCTGTATTAAGGTAGTTCACGTCTGTGTTCAGTAACTCTATCAGTTGATTTGCAAACGTCGTCTTGCCGGAAGCCCCGTGGCCTGCTATGCCTATGATGACTTTGCCTTCTTTTTCTTTAGCGAAGGCTGCTATTTTGTTTAATTCTTATTTCATCAGTTCTACTTTGGAGTAGTGACTTTGTACGCTGTTAATCATTTTGCATCTCTCGCCTGCCTGATTTATTCACTTTCTTTCCTTCATTCATCTTTTCCCATTCACTTAGATACATGCGTTTCGTTATATTTAGCGGGTTGGGAAGCTTGCAGATGAGTTCGAGACTATTGCCGTCCGGGTCATTAAAGTGAATTTTTGCATGCGCCATCCCGTCATGCGCCATAACAAAAGGCTCTACTGGTTCAAATCCGAATGCTTCCCTCGGGGGTGAATCTCTGTCATTCAGCCACGCTGCGGAATTTTTCAGCTCTGCTAAAGAAACTTCAAAAGCTATGTGCCGGATAGAAGGATGATAATCGAGCTCTACCTTTTCCGATTCCCATAAACCGAGCCAGCTTTTATCTTTTTCAATCCAGAAGAAAGCCAGCTTATCTTCGTGCTGATGGGAAAACTCCAGGCCCAACTTTTTATAATAGGCAATTGCACGCTGTAGGTTGCTTACCGGTAAATGTGCTTCGTATAGTCCGAGAATCATTATATATTTCCTCCTGTTAAGCTAGTTTAAATGAATGTTTATTCTTAAATATTTATCTTCATTTATTATTTCATTAATCATCAAATAACGTTTTATATACCTCTCCAATTGCTGAAATTTAAATCTGCTATATGGAAAGCTGTTTAGCTGTCTTTTCTTATAAATTCAATATCATTTCTACAGTTTTAAGCTTGTATCCACCTATTTCATCATCGAATTCCCGTATTGTTTGAAACCCTCTGGCTTTATAAAATTTTATGCCATTAACATTTCCCTGTTCGACATCGACATAAATTTCTTTTGCTTTCTCCAGCTGCGTAATTCCTTTTTCCAGCAGAGCAGATCCAATACCTGCTCCCTGAAACTCCGGGTATATGTAAATAGCACCTAATTTCACCTTCCCTTCATCATTTGGGAAGCTTAAATTTACAAACCCTACTACCTCCTCGTCTGCTTCAGCTACGAGCAGCAGGGAACGTTCCAATCTTAAGAGCATGCGGTCGTCACTGTAGGCGAGTCGAATGAATTTTTCCTGTGTCTCCTGTGGTATGAGACCTTCGTAAGTGGCGTTCCATGTAGTTTTTGCCACCTTCTGCACTGCTGGTATATCGGATTCCTTCATTTCTCTTAATATGTAAGGCAATTGAATCTCTCCTTTCTTAGATTTAGATTTAACGTATTGAGAGTGAATTATTTAAGCGGCGTTTGATTCTTTGATATTGTTCTTTTTAATAATGTCACCCACTATAAATCCTAAAAGACCATTGGTTAATATAATTGAAAAATCTTTAGTGATACTCAAAGTAATGATGGCGAAAATAATAGCATAAGATAAAGCATGCGCATTATATTTCATTATATTCACCCCTTCTCGAAAAGCAGTTTTTGCTGCTGTCGTGAAACCTGCTCTAATAAAAGACTTTCTAACTTTCAATCCTGAAAGGACTTTCCAGCAGCGTAATCTCTCCAGTGGCAGGGTTTAACTCAGAAAATGTAAGATACAGATTCTGTTAACAGTTTCCTTAAATCATTTACGATAGGGTCCAACTGCCATTCTTCAGGGTCGCCCCCTCTCTCTGCCCACTCAACAGGGGCATCCGGACCATTGCATTCATAATCATCAAAATAAAGTGCCCTTGAATTGGTGAGAAACTGATTTAATAATGTAGTTACTTTCGATTTTCCTGCTCCCGATACTCCCCCGTCTTCTTTTTAGTATTAACGCTTGAGTTTTATATATTGAGCCTGCTTTCTAAAATATTACTGCTTATGATTGAAAGTTTGTAATTTGGAATTTTCCTGTTATATTTATGTGAAATAACTTAAAAAAGAAGATGGGAGTTTGAATACTTTGAATATTAAGCCGATTATTCTCGGTTTTATCTTGGCATATTTAATAATTAGTCTTCCTGAGATGTTAGGCGTTGGGAAAGTTATCGATTGGGTTCCAGAATCGACACTTCTACAAAAGTTTAAGGTATATTTGATTGAAGGGATAACAACTAACTACCTTTTGAAAATAGTAATTTCAGTAATTGTAAGTGTTATATTTAGCATGTTTTTATCTAGACGCTAAGCAAATAAAAGCAAGTGAATTCTACCTCTTATTTTTGGTATCTTCACTTATTATAAATGGAGTAATTTTGATAGCATTTATATTTCTATTGATCATTTTACTCGTTCCAATTTAAATCAGCAGATTCTATGAAATTCACTAAATAATTTTCTCCTGTTATTTCAAAATTACGACCGTTCATGTGCAGATCTTCAAAATTTGTATAAATGGAATGACGAGTATCTTTGTTTGTTTCAATATCAATAACATATTTTACTCCAGGAGATCCTTGTTTTTCACGTAACTCGGTGTGCGAAGTTTCATTTACCATCCTTTGAAAAAAATCTTCTTCTAAAATAACTTGTTGAGAAAAATTTTCGGAATCTATTTCTTGATTGGTAATAACCACTCGATGCACTGATTCATTTTCAGCAAGTTCTTCTCCCACCACTTCACCAAAAGTATAGGTGTTGGAGCGGTCCCAGAAAAAATATACAAGTATGGCAAATGAGATGATAGAAATAAGTATTAGTGTCGCTTTTCGCATTTAATAACTTCCTTTCTTTCTTTACTGCGTACCACAAAAATAAAAGAACTATCAGGCTCCCATATATGAAGTTCATCAGCTGCATAGCCTCGCAGCCATAATGTTCCATTAACACTTCTAAGATAAAAACCTTTTGGAAATTCGTCCTCTTTTACAATAGGTGTTGATGCGACTGTAATAGATCCTGGAGGAGCATTACTGATATTAGGAACTGTATTACATGATTCTTCTTCAGATTGTTCCAAATACTCCAGCCTAAGATGAGGTGCCAAAGAAATTGGTCCAGGTACCAGACCAACTTCGTAAGCTTTATTGTAAAGCTGCTCCGTGTTAGCTCCGCTTAAGAAGCCGAGATGTTTAACTTTGATTTCGATTGTTTTTACAAGGCACTTCTTCTTAGTATTAAATTCCGAAGCATTCAATAATTGTTTGGCATATTCATTCAGAGAAACCGGCACTTCCTCCAACTTTCTCAATAGTTCCGTTTTAGATAATCCACCTATTTTTACTGTTCTGGCGGTATATTGACAATTAGGATATATAATAATATAGGATCCCTCCTCACTTTTGTTAATTAAGAATTCTATTTATTCCTTAAGAATCAAACCAATCTTTCCCATGCTGTTGAATAAATTCGATATCCTTCTGGTAATGCTCATAATGACCTTCTTCTATCATTTTTCGAAAAGCAGAATCGCCTTCTTGAGATTTTCTTTCCATATACATACACAGCCCTTTTAGTCTCTGTACTACAGTCTCCAGGCCTTTTGCTTTGAGACTTGGTTCTCCATAAGCAGCAAAAAATAATTTAATCCGCTGCTTTCTTTTCGCTGCATCTCGAGAAGCGTCATAGTATACTTTTATCCCTGCTTCGTTAAAATGAAATCTGCTCAGGGGGACACAGGTGTAAAGACAATATGCGAGGTCCCAAACTTTCGGCCCCGGTGCAGCTGCATCGAAATCAATAATTCCTACAGGAAACTCCTCCCTGAAAATCATATTGTAAATCGCAAAATCATTATGACAGATGATCTCGAAAGGCCCAGGTGTATTATCCATCGGTTTCCAGTCGTCTGAAAAAGTAAAGTCACGTACCGCGTTATGGTAGTACCGCAGCATTTCTGCAATTTTCGTTAAAGCTTTATCCGACCACATGTAATCTTTTAAAGGATAATTTCCCGCTTCTCCTTCTATAAACGTAAGGACCTCTCTTTCTTTATCATCTATACCGAGAAATTTTGGTGCGTAATGAAATTTCTTCTTTTCCAGGTGTGCCAGTAATTCATGGATTTTATCGCTGTTTGGATGTAATTTTCTCCGCACGGTTTTGCCAGATTTATATACCTGAGAGACGTTTCCGCCAGCAAGCAGTTCTTCTTTTTCAAATTCGTCCTTCATGAGCGCCTTCCCTTCTCGGTACATTTTACAAGTTTAGATTACATTTAGTTTCTTAATAGATACGGTTCTATTAAAACAACGGCTCTTCTTTCTCTGTAAATTCCAAAAAGAACGGATTAAGCAGTAACGCCAATACTACCACAGTTAAAACAATAGGGATGGTGATACTAAATGGCAGTCCCGCCCACTGCAAAAAAATAGCTGAGGCGGCGGCTGCTATTGGGCTCACCCATACACTCTGTCGTCTTTTTTGCGCAGTAATAAACTGATAGACTCCACAGTTTGGACATTTCTTTGAGCCAAAGGTGAAGAAAAGTTCTTTCCAGCGAAACGAGTAGTTACAGGTAGAGCAATTCGGCAGTTTCACTCAGATTGTCCTCCTTACTGCAGTGTTGATAAGTTTTATTATCTTTTGTAAAGAATTTCGGTGCTTGCACTATAATCTTTTCAGAAGTTTTTCAAATGCTCCATATTCATCTTCTCCAGTAAAAATCACTTCTGTAAACCCGTGTTTTTTGTAAAGGTGTCTCGCATTTAGATTGTCAAGATCTACACCAATCGTTATTTCTTTGTACCCAAGATCTTTTGCGGTCTTTATCAAATATTGAAGAAGAATAGAGCCAATTCCCCGATTGCGGTAAGTATCCTTCACTATCATGCGGGATAAATAAACTCTCTGGTTTAGAATTGTAAAATCCGGATCTTCATGTGTGAAAACCAGGGAACCTTCACCGAGAAACTGATAGTTCTCTGTGTAAATGAAAGTGAGTCTGTTTCCGCTTAATAATTCGCTGTAAAACTTTTTTTCCAGGGACGGTACCTCATTCACTTTTCGGATACTGCTCAATTTGTGATAATCCTCCGGAAGCAGTTTTATGATTTTATAGGAAGCCACGACTCCACACCCCCTTTCTTCAAACAATTGTTATGTTGCTATCTTTTGTTACCAGCGCAGCTTCTGTCTTTCATAATTTTCTTCCGTTATCAGGGTTTTCTGCAGGGGCGGCGGGCAGCGCTTATTATACTTTTTGATTAATTTATTGATATCCTTGAGCTCTTTAAAGGATTCTAAGGCAGATAGTGCTTCAGAAATCTGATGCTGGATTTTTATCCATTCCGGAAGATAGCCCGCATTTCTCGCAACTTTTTCAAACTGCTGGTATGTATCGTACTTTTGATATTCCTTCGACATCGGTTTGCCTTTCCCAGAATTTTCATCCAGGTCATTCGACTTTTTAAGGATATCTCCGATTGGATCCCGATACTCCATCTCCTGTCCCTCCGTTTCATATTTAAGGTACTGGAATTTGCATAGCTCATAAGTTTTTGGGCATCTTGAGCAAATATACTAATATCTACTCTAATTTGCTGATTACCTGCGGAATTTCTGCCAGATCGTTTATGACGCCATCTGCTTTTCTGTGATTCCATCCTTCATCTTGTTTCCAAATCCCTTTCATCCCAGCGTTCATCGCGGCTACCACATCATTCTCCGGATGGTCGCCGATAAAGACACATTCTTCCGGGAGAAGCTTTAACTTTTTCACAGCCCGCTGAAAAATTTCTGGATCCGGCTTTTTCACACCTTCCCACGCAGATATTAGAATTACGTCAAAGTAACTTTTAATGCCGAGACTTTCGATATTATTCATTTGAAACTCTCCGATGCCATTTGAGATGATCCCTAATACCTTTCCCTGCGCTTTTAGCTCCTCCAGCGTCTGCACTAAGTGATCAAAGGGAACACAGAAGTGCTGAAATTCATTTATGTAATCATCCAGGAGCGTTTCCCAGGTGACTTCTGTCAGCTTATATTCTTCCACTAGCTGTTGATACACAACGTCTTTCCATATATAGCCCCGCTTTTCCAGTTCATTAAATCTGCGAATAAACGCTTCTTCAGAAATGCCCTTCAGCTGTTTCTCAAATCTTTTAAACTGATTTTCCAAGAATAATTGTACAGATGCATTTCTATCCAGCATCGTACCGTCTAAATCGAAAAGCACTGCTTTTATCATACTGCCGCCTCCTGAAAGTTATTGCTTTTTTCTGAACCAGTCCCACAAACGGTACGTATCGTGCGGATTTGCTTTGTGTGTACCTCCTGTTTTACTGCCGAGCCGCATAAAATAAATAATAGCAATCACAAAGAGGATAAATAGAATAATGGTCACCGGATGCATCAGGTGTGCCTCCTTTTTAAATAAATAATTAAATTTCTTCAGCTTTACGTGTATATCGCTATTTTGGTTCCTGCTGCAATTCTGCGCTTTCCCTCACAGGAAAAAAATTCGTCTCTTCTATTTTCGGCAGTTTTCGGAGCACTGAACTGCTGAGCCAGATCACACTGAATAGAAGCATTGACAGGCCGCATAATGCAACAGGAATTACTGCTGTAAAAGTTTCTCCAATAAAGCCGCCTGCAAGCGCCCCGAAAGGCATCCCTATGGAAGAAGCACTCGTCAGCACAGTGACTACTCGCCCAATGAAAGAAGGTTCCACCTGCTGCTGGATTGCGGTAAAGATAAAAATGTTAATAATGCCGATAGAGACGGCTCCCAGGCTGAACATAATCAGCGAAGGAATCACAGGCAGAAATGCTGCCGACGTCCACAGAATGCCGGTGCCGATAAAAGTGGAAATCGTCAGCTGTCCGAAGTTGATCTGCTTTACCCGCGGTGTGAGCATTGTGCCGATCAAAACCCCGGTGGACATGGCCGCCAGATAAAATCCGTACACCGCTTCGTTCCCGTTTCCTTTAATTAAAGCAAAAGCTGGCAGGTTCGGCATCATTACCCCCATCGCAATATTTATAAAAATAACAGAAAAGATCATTTTCGGAATCAGTGAATTCTTCATATGATGGAGCCCCGCCATTAAGTCCGCAGTATAGGCATTTGCAATTTTCTTAAACGATTGCTGTTTATCAGAGACTTCGTTTTGCGGAAAGGTATATAGCGTATAAGTAAGGGAGGAAAGCAGATGACATACCGCTGTAATGAAAATTGCCTGGACTGATCCCAGCAGGACGACGAGAATACCTGCAGCAGCTAAGAAAACGATGTCCATCGCTTCACGAATTGTCTGGATATAGGAATTTGCTTTGATCAAGTTCTCTTTCCCTACAATTATTGGCGTGATCGTCGTTTCTATCGGATAGGAAAACTGGGCCAGCAGGCTGACGAGAAACAAAACGATAAGCACGTAGTAAACGTTGAGTCCGACTGTTATGTAAAACAAAGGAATGGAGAAAAGCAGAGCAGACTTCATTATGCTGGAGAAAAACAGTCCTCTTTTATAGGTAAAGTATTTCGTGAGCGGAGCGATAAGAAATGCCATGGCATTGGCAAGCGTAATCGAAAAGAAGGCGAAGCCGGAGTAGAGAACACTGCCGCTTAAATGCAGCACGAGCAGCATTCCGGAGACGGCATATACCCCGCTGCCGACGCCATTAATAAATACACTGGAAAGCAAAATCAAAAAATTTCGTTCAAAAAGGAAGGATTTCATTTGGTCTCCTTTCTACTGCCTCATAGAATTTATATTGTCTTTATCTTTACATTACCTGCGGTGGAATGAGCATTAGCTATAGAGAATAAATACAGTGCAGACATCATATTTTGCTTATATTGCTAAGCTTTTTACAAAATACTTTTTAAAAATTTATGTATCCAGGAGCAGATGAGGACTGAAGTTTTATCTTTCATTGCCCCGCTTAAAATTACCGGTGACTTTTGCTAAAATCAGCTGTTCTTCTTTAACGGAGTTTGCACCAGCTATTTTCTGGAGAAATTGTTCTGCCTGCCTCCCTTTCAGTACCTTGATATCTTTCCCTTCGTAACGAAGGAATACTGTATTGCTTTTCGTAGTGACATAGCTGAATGGTTCTTCATCCAATTGATTGCGTTTGTCTATGTTTTTCATTGGAAATCTCCTTTATCCCCCTGATTAATTTAAAGAAAAAATAAAAGAATAACAAACGTAACTTCAATAGCGCTGAAAAAAAGTGTTAAGAGCATTCGTCTGGCAGGAAATGCAATTATTGTGTGGCCAGTAGTATAAATGGATAAGTATTTCTTTAAAGCTCTGCTGTTTCCGGCTCCATTTGGCGGTCTCTCCCTTTTAAAACTGCTTTCTTCGGTGCACTTAAAAAATAAAGGAAGTGATTTTCCATATATAGAAATCTATGATACATTTATTTTATCAGATTTTACCAAATAATTGGGGTTTCTATTAAAAAAGGAGGAGTGCGCAGTGAATTGGATGATAATAATTGGCGTGCTGACGCTTGCAGCACTGGGGCTCGCGATGGAAATTGCTACGCAGGCAGACAGCGGCGGAAACGCCCGGACGCATTTTAGAATAGTAAGAAAAAGCTTATTTGCAATTGTGCCTTTGCTTCTTATTACCGGTGTATTTTATTTTATTTTTGCTGGGTCTTAAAAATCGATTTAGAGAGATAAGTGCTTAAAACAAAGCAGGCAGGATGAAGCGGGAAAGGACTTTCAGGAGGCTGGCATGGTATCCATTCTTATCATAATCATAAGTATCGTTATTTTAAGCATTTTTATTAATAAAAAATTGATTAATATGGAATATATAAAAGAATCAGACTTAAAGAATGATTACGTAAATAAGTTACATAAATATGTGGAGAAAGTACTCTATATTGTTAATTTCATTGTAATGATTTTGGCAATAACAGATTTTCATCATCTTAGGCCGCTTATCTTTATTGGTCCATGTATTATGTATGCATTCAGCACTATCATGGAGTGGAAGTACGCGCGATCCAGCAAAACTTATTACTTAAGCGCCGTAACCTGCGTGTTATTTATGATCGGATCAATTATATATGGAGTCATTCATTACAATTAACAATGGTAAAAACCTGTGTCCTACTTATTTATGTTATATGGAAAAGCCCTGTGCAGGTTACTTATGGTAAATCTATTGCTTTTCCTAATTATTAAGAAGTATTTCTGTCTTCTTCATTAACGAGGAGAATCAAAATATTCCCCGTATAATGCTCTCGCTTTCATTTCTTTTCTATAGTAGAAATAATGATAAAAAATAGAGCCGCTGCCAAGAATTATCAGAATAATGTTGAAAAAACCAGTTGCGTTCTGCGGTGAACCGCCCAAAGCATGCAGGACAGCTGCTGCTGCAAAGTAAAAGACTAAAAGTACTGCTGTATAAAGCATGTTTAATTTTAAATTTTTGATGTCCCGTTTATCCTCTTTTTTCCTGGTAACCCCATTCAGATAAGAAAAAAGCAGAAACAGAATTGCAGGAATCCAAATACTAAGAAAAAAAGCTGGGAAAAAATCCGTTATCAGCATCAGCAGGAATGCCAGCAGCATAAGCGTGAATGTCAGATGGCTTTTTATATTATTCATCAAGAGCTCTCTCCTCTTCGCACTATAGCAGCGTTAATCTTATATATACTCTTCTCTTTCCATATAAATAATCCTTTATTTTATTTATATGTAATTAATAGTAACTTCCCCCTGCTGTTCTTTCTATTTAAGATCGCAAAAAAGAAGCCCGCACCGTTCACCAGGCTTCTCTGTTTAATTCACCATAAAATTTATGAAACTTCACCGCGGCGTCTGCCGGTCATGAAGAACATTCCAGCTGCAGCAAGTGCGATTCCAAAACCAGCCCAGAGTGGGTAGCTTGTCGCCGTTGCCGGCATTTCATCGCCGAGCTCTTCTTCGAGAACGTCTTCCAGATCATCTGCTTCGAGTGCTTCCTGCGGCAGATCAAAATCCTCGACGTTGTTGAAATTATGGAAGCTCATCTCCATCATTTGTTCCATAGTGACAGACATTCCTTCCATTTCCATGCTCATCGTAAGATCTACCACTGCGTCCGTTACATAATAGGTGTCCTGATCGATATGCATTTCATAGGAAATGTCTTCGATATTCATCATATCTTCCATTTCCTCCATGCCCTCCATGTCGCCGTTCATTCCGTCCATCTCGTACACAGCTTCCATCACGTCTTCGAAGTCTTCAGGCTCTCCGGTGTATGTAAGTACGTAGTAGCCATCCTCCTCCGTAACGTCCATGTGTTCTGCGATCGGCCCAGCATCCATCAGCTGATCCTGTGCTGTCATCATATCTCCAAGACCGTCATCGAGCCGGATCCAGCCGCCTTCTCCATCTTCCTGGTAAAAGCCATCTTCTGTCATGTAGGACATCAGCGTCTCTTCTTCACCAAGCTCCGGGAGAACGGTGGTTGTTTCCTGCCGCAGTTTGAAAGGGTCCAGGAATACGTCCTGTTCTACTGTTGCTTCCGTTGTGAAAGCTTCGCCATTTTCTACAATCGACATTTCCATATAAACTGTGCTGGAAAAGCTGTCCAGGCTGTCCATTGCTTCGTTTGACTGGTTTAGGATATCTGCTGCATCTGATTCTGCTGATACCGCTGCCGGTGCTGCAAACAGTGCTACTGCACTCATACAAATTACTGCTTTCTTCATCAAATCCCGCCTTTGTATAAAATTTACGTGGCACAACAGGTTACAAGGTCCTATAACCTCGTTATTGGAAAATAAAACCTATATTTACAAACTTTTTAAAGTATTTACCTGTACGGGACTTATTAAAAATTAGTAAATTATGCTAAGGTATTAATAATTTATAATGAAAAGAGAGGATTATATTGCGCTTCAAAACTATTCATCCAACAGAACATAAAAGAACTGTTTTAGAATTTCGAAAAGATTCCTTTCGGGTCAGTTTTGGAGACACTTCCGGATTCGGAGAAGAAGCAGCTTACCTATACTGGCTGGAGAAAAAAGTGAGCGAGTTTCCTGCGGGATTTGTGTTAATTGAAGATAAAGGTAACTTTATTGGGCAGCTGGAATTAAGTATCCGTGCATACGAGGGCCAAAAATTGGATATATTCATT
This sequence comes from Alkalicoccus daliensis, assembly GCF_900103955.1. Lineage (GTDB taxonomy): Bacteria > Bacillota > Bacilli > Bacillales > Salisediminibacteriaceae > Alkalicoccus > Alkalicoccus daliensis. The sequence goes on along the minus strand of NZ_FNIL01000002.1, from coordinate 329,684 downwards.
TATACTATTTAACAGCTGAAAAACGGGGGCTTGGCATGGGAAAGCTGCTCCACAGGTATGCTCTGGAGTTCTTTTCCACGTACAAAGTAAAGGAATATCATTTAAGAGTTTCCCCTCACAATACTCCCGCGCTAAAATTTTATCAAAGCCTGGGTATGGAAGAAGCAGGTCTTGAAGTAGACGGGAAAGTAGTGCGGATGAAAGGATTTTTGTAAATTAATTTAAAGAATGAGATAACTTCTGATCAATTACTATATGAGAAAAAGAGAACAACGCTTCTCCGCTGTCCTCCTATATTTAAATTAATAAAGTATTCACCTACTTAATCACTAACATTTCATTTTCATCGAATTCCCAGCTTTCAGCAAAAGCTACTTCCCAATGATAACCATCCGGGTCTGAAAAGTAGCCGCTGTAGCCGCCCCAAAAAACCTTTTGCGGAGATTTAATGATTTTTCCCCCGGCTTTTTCTGCCTGTTTCATCACCTGGTCTACTTCTTCGGCTGAATGTGCATTAAAAGCAAAGGTGATCCCTGAAAATTTCCCGCGTACAAGCTGCTCCTTTTGATTTATATCCTTTGCTAATTCATCTAACGGATAGAGCGCTAACTTGGTTCCCCTATTGTTAAAGAAAACAATACCTGGATTTTCTTCACTGACAGATGTTTCAAATCCCAATCCGTCTCTATAAAAGCGTAATGATGTAGGGATATTTTCCACACCTAAGGTTATTAAATTTATTCTATTCATATGACCAGCCTCCTCGTGTAGTCAAATATTTACAGACATCCCGCATTACATCTAATGATACCTCGTAATATTATTCCTGTAGAAATCACGACTCCTTTCTATTTAGTGTTGTTAATTCCAAGTATAAACGAACGCACGTTCTTATACAATGAATTTTCTGATTATTTATTTAAAACCACATCTTCATTTGATGTTAAGTAAATACCGCCTAGTTAAATGAAGAGACAATCGCTAAAGTTATACTTTCTTTTTGAAAACTCCCACTTGCAAGGGAACTATTGAAATCCGCCAGCTTTAAAAGACCCCTTGCCTCAGCCAGGGGTCAAATCTACACTTTTTTATACTCACCTGCTCCCTTCCTGTATTCATTGTATTACTTCTTTTTCTCAGCGAACCGCTGCATCGCCTCACTCATGAACTGTGCCAGCCCTTCCCCGTATTGATCAATATTCTTCGTAAAGCGTTCATCACTCACATATAATTGCCCTAATCCAGAGAATGCCTCCAGCGAATACCTGGTAAAGTTTTCATTCAAAAAATCATACCATTCTCTCATTACTTCCTGCACTTCTGCTGCATCTGGTGACTTGCCGCGAAGCTCTGCAAATTTCCGGAAATACATCTCCCACTTTTCCGCCAGATGGTCCTGCTCCTCCTGTGACTTGTTGCCTAAGTTTGCATTTGCCTCGTCCACCGGTGTATCGCCCCAACGTTCGCGGGCTTCCTGCTCATACGGGTTGTCTCTGAAGTTTATTCCCTCAAATCTTTCTTCTTTCGTCATGTAAATCTCTCCTTTTTTGTGCTTCATTGTTTTATCGAGGTTTTCTATCATTTTCTCCACACTTTTTCGTTTCTCAACGAGCATTTTTCTCTGCAGCAGCAGTGCTTCCTCCACGTCATAGGAAGGGCTGGTAATGATTTTTTTAATTTCTTTCAGGGAAAAGCCCAGTTCTTTGAAGAATAAGATTTGCTGCAGTTTTTCCAGGTCCGCTTCTGCATAGAGCCGATACCCGGAAGAACTCGTTTTTGCGGGAGACAATAATTGAACCTGATCGTAATAATGCAGTGTCCGGACGCTGATCCCGACGAGCTCCGCCACTTCCTTTACTTTTAACTTCACCTGTCTGCCACCTCCTTCACTAATTACTTTAAAGTATGACGTAACGTGAGAGTCAACAAATTAAAAAAATCTTTTTTAGCAAAATCGTTCGTTTAAATAAATTAAAAAAGAAAGAGAACAACGTTTTTCATTGTCCTCTTTCCTGTGAGCCTTTTATAATCTTCAACATAGCATTAGCATTTCGCTGGAATTCATACCGCACTTTCACTTCTTCCACTTGATATCCTTGACCAGCTAGAAAACTGATAACTTCATCTAAATGCTCATAACGTTTTCCTTCCAAATCGACTAAAGGAAAAATTCGGACTTCCTCTCTGCATACTCTCAATAACTCCTGCAGCGTTTCCAGATGAAACTGATAATCTAATCTGTCAGCGTACATAAAAAGAAAATGTGCAGACAGAATAAGGTCGAATTCTTCGTTGTTGAAGGGAAGCTCAGGGAGTGTCACCGGCACATAACGGTTTGCTGCTTCTTTCATATCGTCCGTGCAGTCTTTCAGTGCGCGCAGCCGGTGACTTTTCAGTTTGTTTATATTACTGAAGTAATCCCAACAGTAATTGTTTTTTGCTTTCTCCATATGTTCCATTGCATGGCGTATATCTTCCAGTCCTTTGTTCTTTAAATCTTCAGGCGAATGATCATATGCAATGTCACAGGCTGTAACCTGAAAACCTGCTTTGTTCCCTGCGGCGGTAAATGAACAGGCTCCTGCGGGACAATCCAGGATCTTCTTCCCCTGCAGTTCCTCCGCAGAAAGCAAAAACATATCTAAATATTCTTCGAAGGTCCTGCCGATAAAAATAATGCGATCTAAATCTAATTTTGTACGCTGCTCTACTCTGCTCAACTAAGCTCACCTCGTTTTAATTTGGTTTATTTATTATACCATTCGTGAATATAACCAAAAAATTAAGTCCGATCGATTAATCTAAAAATAGAACACTTTTGTTTGTAAGGCTGGTTTTTAGTTTTAACCTGCATTTCTGTTTCATCGTCCTGTCGATGGTTTCATTCTTTTTAAAACGATATTTTTATTCTTTTTCTAAGTTCAAAATGAATTCCTCGACCTGGTCGCTCCTCAGAATCTTCAGTGTAAAGGGTTCTCTAATATCCTCTACAAGAAGTAGAAGGCACTTATAAACGAAAATAGCTCTCCCTACGCTGGCACTTAGTAGGTGATTTTTAACCCACGGCCACATAGATAAGAAGCATTATTTCAGCATAGATACTAAAACATAAAAAAATAATGCTAAGAAGATGAAAGACGAAGCATGCATTCCTATCGCTTTATTGATTTCCCCATTAACAACTACCCAAACAAGAGCTTTGCTAGTAAAAGAAATTGACCCCATGACAGTTACTAATAGTAGTAGTAGCAAATCCTGTCCATGAGCTATACCAGAAAAATACTCTATAAAAACATATCCAACCGTAAATATAAAAATAAGTAGCAAATCAAAAATGATAATTTTTTTTATCATTGATTTTCCCAAATTAAAACCTCCATTTAACTGCTAAATTAAAACTTCATTTCAAGAAAGTGCTTACATTGGTTATAAATTACTTTACCATAGCATTTACGTTAGGCGTTTTTATCAAATTTTTAAAGAGTGTAATAATTCTGTGTGTCCTATCTTTACTTTTTTCAACAACAGTAAGTCCAGCTGTTATTAAATTACGTTCAGAAAGTAGGTAAACTGATATAAGATAATTGCATGTATACCTATCATGGCACCTTTCTTCCAGTTCTTTCCCAGCAGCGCAAGATAAAAGCCGAGGAAAGAAAACAATATACTGAGAGTAAATAGGAGCAGTGCTGGAATTCCTTCAATCTCCCCGACAACTCGAGTGAGCCCAATGGCACTTATATATAAACTGAAGTTGAGAAAGAAAAATAGAATCGAAGCTCTTATGCTCTGCTTATATACATCCTTCATCCACTCCTGAGCAGCGTATAGATAAAAGTCTTCCTCTTCGCGTCTGTCCCTCTGCAATATAAAAGCAAATAACAGTCTCCTCCCTGCTTCTGTGCGTATCGGTTCAGGTCCCTGGGAAAAATCTTCGTTCAACTGTTTCGATTTTATCAGCATTTCTCCCAGAAACTTCATAGTTCTGACAGTTTCTTTATAAGGCTTTTTCTTTCTATCGTTCACATGTTTCTTCCTTACAAGCGTATACGTTACGAAGCGGGCACTTGATATTAATATTGATACCCACACTCTAGACAAAAATCTTTTTAACATTTGATTAAACGTCCTTTCTTATGTTAAAACTTCTTGTTTGTTTTTCGATTGTTTGATGAATTACATTTTTCTTTCCTGAAAGTCGGATGTTCTTGCGGAAAAGCGAAAAGAAATCTATTGTTTTAAGGAATTTTCTCGAAAGAATGTTCAAATTTCATATCGTGTTTTTTCGAATCATTTGGAAGTATTTATTTCATTCAATCATATTCATCAGAAAATCCTGCAGGCGGTTACTAGTTGTGCTCTTTAATACACCTTACCAATAATATGGTATATCGTCTAACGCTGCTTGTTCTATTAATTACATTACAGTCAGACGATGAACGAAGAATTACGAATACTACATTGTTCTATATATCACGATGTGATATACTCACGTCATGACATAAAATACACTGTATTATACAGAGGAGGAAGGATATGACAGCACCTGCTGATAAAGTGATTAAAAAGTACGTGCCTATGTCCGAAACTGCTTTTTATATTTTATTAAGTTTGTTTAAGCAGCCGCAGCACGGTTATGGGATCGTTAAATATGTAGAATCGATTACCTCCGGCCGCTTGAAGCTGGGATCCGGCACAATTTACGGGACGATTACCAAGATGCTGAAGGATCATTTAATCGTCGTCTACGCAAATGAAGAACGAAAAAAGACGTATGAGATTACCGAGCTCGGTAAAACGGTTCTTCAGAAAGAAAAGACAAGGCTGGAAGAGTTGTATACAAATGCAATGGCACACTGGGGGGATATAAATGAGTAAAAAACATATTTGGAAACCTTTTTGGAGCTTTCACATACAGCGAACGGAGCAGTGGCTCGGAGAAATGGCGGAAAAGGGGTTCACGCTTACACATTTTCAGCCGAAATTAAGCCGCTTTACTTTTAAAGATGAGTCATCTTTACAGGAAACATTCGCTGTCTCATTTGACCGCACCCGCCAGCATCCTCTGCCAAAAGCACTGGAGGAAGACAGCTGGCAGGTGTTGACTGCACAGCGAAAATGGGCAGTGTATGGAAACTCCAAACCAAAAGAAGACGTAAAAACATCCATCGTTCGTGATGGTTTGGAAGCAAGAAACGGTAAAATTGAAACATGCTGGTGGATTTATTTTCTCTTTCTTATATTTACTATGACGGTGCAGGCCGGCATACTGCTTCCTCTTTATTTAAGCAGCGGACCGATTGAAGTAACCCGCGTGGAAAGTCCGATGTGGATTTTTACATATATTGTGTTCGCCGTTCAGATTGCTGTAACGCTGATAGGAATCTACTCTCTTCTCACCCTGAAAAAAGAAGCAAAACGTTTGTCTGAGGAAAGTTCCCCTTCTTATACTGTACAAGAGGCCCCAGATACACCCCAAGCCGGATCCAGCGAACGGCAGACCAAATATAAATTCGGATGGATATATGCACCCGATAAACTGGTAAAATGGCTGGAAGAGAAAGAGCAGTCAGGCTGGCACTTGATCCATGTCTATACAGGAGGATTTAAGTTTCAATTTGAGAGATCCGATAAGCAGCTGTATGCCTACAGCGCGATTTTTGAAGGAAGAGCGGATAAAAGCGCTCATGCTTTTCACCGTGAAGCAGGCTGGGAACGCGTATATGTTTCAGGAATGAACTGGCAGCAATGGTCCATATGGAGAAAAGGTTATACAGAGGAAGAAGAGAAGCCTGCCATCTATGATGATCCCGAAAGCAAGAAACGGGCAGCAATGAAAGTTTCCAGACTGTATACGCTGATGTTCGCTCCGATTGTGATTATATTCAGCTTAAATTTCTTTTCGTTTATGCTTCCAGCTGTACTGGAGCAGGGGTATTTTTCACTTTCAGGGATCGAACGGTTCAATACTACCGTCTATCCTATCGCTATAAGTATGTTTTTGATTCTTATTCTGCGGGCCTGGGCTTACTATTTCAGAGTGAGAAGATCTGTAAAATCCGTTTGAGGTGCAGTGAGCCTTATGGAGAAAATCCATCAACAAATTATGAAACTGTAATCATAAAAGGAGAGATTTTATGGGTGAATCGTTAATGTTTAAATTAGCAGAGAAAAAAGACTTGGATGGAATCATTGCAATGCTTGCAGATGACGAATTAGGAAATAAGCGGGAGCGGTATGAGCATCCCCTCCCCAGCAATTATGTGAAAGCATTTGATGCTATTACTGCGGATCCAAATAATGAGTTGGTGATCGCTTGTTATGAAGATGAATTGCTTGCGGTGCTGCAGATTACTTACATACCTTATCTCACATACCAAGGTGGGTGGAGAGCGACAATCGAAGGAGTCAGAACTTCAGCCGCTGCAAGAGGAAAAGGAACAGGTACAGAACTAATCCAATGGGCAATCCAACGCACAAAAGAACGAGGCTGTCATTTAGTTCAGCTCACAACTGATAAAGCAAGACCCGATGCACTAAGATTTTATGAAAAATTAGGATTTAAAGCTACGCATCAAGGGCTAAAACTACACCTTTAATTTCTTAACATATTCTAAAACTGCCTCCGCAGCTACTATGATTATATTTTTCCAGTCTCTCTAAAAGTTAATAATAAAGCACAACTTTCAATACCAGAAAATCCCATGTTGAATCTTAACGTTTTTGATATGGTAAAATCCATAATATGGAGTCCTTTAAGAGCTTAGGAGGGATTGAACATGGTTATGTCCGGAGAAAAAATGATAGTATTACTGTTGATTTTCGCGACCATCCTTTCCGGCTGCAATACAGAGCCGCCGGAAGCAGAAGTTGTAGTGAATGACGATACGGAAATATCCACCTTTCGTGGTTCTTACCACTGGACAGAGGGTGCTGCAGAGTATGATATACCACCGCAATTAGTCCAATCTGAAGAGTTGGAGCGGACGGAAGTTGATGGCGGCTCCATTGGAACAATTGTATTTGATGACGGTTCTGATCCAAGTATAAGTATCCAGGAATGGAGTGAGAATGAGCCAATATCTGAATTGAACGCAGTAAATAATGAGGTCACTTTTCCCGAAGATCCTGGAACGTATATATTTGAAATTTCAGCAGAATGGGAAGGTGATTTAGCAAAATCCGCCTCCTATACTTTGTATGTAGAGATAGTTTAGATCAAATGAATTTTAAGGCAGCTATTCCAACGGAGATTTTTTATTTCATTAGCAGTTATCGGCTTCTTTTTTGATATCCAGAAATCTTTCTTCCATTAATATATCATCTGGCATCGACACCTCGGACATTATGTTCGAAATATCCATCACTCGTTTTATGAAACCTAAAGATAGGAATATAGCCAAAGCTGTCTTATCTTTAAAAGAATATCCTTAAAGGAGGGATCTTCTTGGCGAGTAAATTACGTAATCAGCAAAAGAGGAGTCCTGATAAAAAGTATTTTGTTCAGGGGATGCATTATACAATGGTTCATGAATTTTCTCTTTCTGATGAAAAATCACATGAATTAATGGCACTTTATATAGATAAAATTGATTTTTATAATCAATCAGTGCAGCATTTAGGTTCCAGTTACTTCGTGGAATAAATTCTAATAAAAGAAAAACTATTGATGATAAACCCATGTAACTTCCCGAAGAAAGAGCCTGTGCTGATAAAATTTTTTTATCAGCACAGGCTCTTTCGTTATTTCTCAACATCCTTATGCACTGCTGCATAATTCCCAATCATAAATTAATGCTTTAAAACAGATAAAACAACTATTATTCAATATTCTCAGGGAGGCCATGCATCCCCCGCTCTTCAATGTGAAGCTCAAAATCCAGTTCCTCGTTCTCCAGTTCAGCTTTTCTCTCTTCCGCTTCTTCTAACGTTTGATAATATCCTTCTTCCACTGTTAAGGTTTTGTCCTCGGAGTGTAAAGTCCGCACATTAACTGCATCTCTTTCTCCTAATTCAAACTCCCGTCTTTGGATATCCTCTATATCACCATCCTGTGGAATAGAAGCCGTTCTTAGAGAATACACTGCTTTATACTCCTGCATCTCTTCTTCCGGCCGGACGTCCGTAACAATTTTCGCTGGCTCATGCATTTCGAATACTTCAAATTCAATCGACTCCTGCAAATAAACAGCGAATTGTATTGTGGCATCATCAAATAATGGAATGATATCCATGTGGTAAAAATAATTCATGTTCGAAAGGTCTGGTATCTCCTCCGGCTGGCCGCGGATCCCGCTCAATGTATATACGAGACGCTCCGGATATGCTTCTTTTGATACTTCAAAGTGATTCGGTATATCTGCAGGCCCCTCAAGCTCTTGGTAAGAGCCATCGTAAATATCAAGAACAAGTCTTTCATACTCCTCATGAATGCCGTGATCAATAGCACCAACACTTTTTCCATCGGTTACTTCCCCGCCGGTAAACGTGCCGTCCTGCATATAATTATCTTCTTTCGCAGTCACAGCCTCCCGCTCTTCTCCTTCATCTTCCGGGGCGTATTCCACTTCGTCTTCGCTGTCTGCTTCCTCATCTTCTGTATTCTCTTTGTTTGCAATACTGTTGTCAGCTTCATTTTCTTCATTTATATCATTGTTCGTATTTTGATTATTATTTGCTTGATTCGTCTCATTTACATTATTTTCGTTCTCATTATTTCCGATACTGCTGCTACCCTCTTCTTCACCGCCTGCCGTATTATCCACGTCCTCAGCGTCTTCTGTGGCGCTATTGTTTTCTGCTGTATTCTCTTCTGCTTCATTACTTTCCGGAGAGTTATTGGTATCCTGCTCATCATTATTGCCGCAGGCAGAAAAAATTAACATTGCTGCAAAAGGAAACGCTGCATATTTTTTAATATTAAAAACCTCCCAGGTATTATTTTTAAGTATCTTAAAAGAGCAGCTTATATGAACTGAAAAACAGCTATTATTATTAGAATTATAATCAGATAAAAGACAATATTGCGTATCATTTTTGACTCCTTTCTTATATCAAGCTGAAAGTATTCAACTAAAAAAACTATACTTCTCTTATAAAATTTGTTCCCTAAATATGGCAGGACAAACTTGTACATATTATGTGAGGTCATTTTTCAACCAGGATTTCCAGAGTTTAATAAGAATTTTTAAGTTATCTCACTCTTTCAAAAAAGTAGATACCTCCGCGGTTAGTCCTGGCTTTTTCAGGGAATAGATAAAGAAAGACGCATATTTTCATCCACGCGAATGAAAATCAAGGATGTGATCTTATGACTACCGTCCTTTCCTCTGCTTATTGGGAAATATCCGTTGTTACGCTGAGCGTGTTGATGCTGTCTGCTGTTTCCCTTGCCGCGATGACTATTTTCCTCAAAGGAACAGGTATGCTTCGATCGAGAAATCATCGGGACCCGCCTGAAGAGGTAGAAACAACAGAGAAAAAAGAACTTTAACTGCACACCGGGTACCGGAAAGAGAGCCTTCTTTCGGTATCCGGTGTTTTTTGCATTGAAACTTTACTTCCAATTAATATATATGCCTATGCTTTTACATAGCTCTAAGATAAGTCAGCTCCCCTGCACTAGCTTTCGTGTACGGAAGAATTGAAGTTTTAGGGATGAAATACACAGACTCGATTTCAAGCGTTTGCAAAAAAGTTTTTCTTTTTAACAATATGCTAAAATTGTCCTGTATTTATAAATTGAATTTCAGTGTCGGGAATTTTTTGTATTCCAAGGCAGGCAGGTGATACAGTGTTTAACTTTCAGAATGATGCTCTTGAACTAAATGCTTTAGAAACACTAAAATCATACGATTTTGAAAAGTATGCGCACGCTAAAAATAGTGACAGACCCGATATACAGGATAATGTTAATGATATTGGTGTAGAGGTAGTTACTGCAGAATTTCATGAAAATATAATTTTCGGGAATCTTATCGGGAAGCCTTTTTTAAATTTTCTAAAGATGACTCAATGTACGTCTTATCCAGCTGGCCACAATAAAAAACATTTAAATCGTCAAAATAAGACGCAAATTAATTTTATATTTGATGATTTATTAGAGGATAATCCTTATGTGAATAGTAACAACAAAGCAATCCCTTTAACTTCTATTGAGCAATTGTGTAATTTTAAAGATAAAGAACTAATATATCTAACTGCATATTCACACTATCAATATAAACTGGATAGCAAAGGAATTGTACAATGGGTGATTCCGCCTGCTCAATGGACTGGTAATATTCCTAATATGATGTTAGAAATGTATGAGGAAAAAGCAAAAAAAATCTATTACGTACAAACAATTCAAAGAAATGAATTTATACATTTATTCATTTATGGCTGATGAAGCAGATATAAATAACTTCAAGGAATTATTATTAAGAAGAGAAAGAAATAAAGTATCTTCATTTGATAAAGTATACGTTCCATATTTTTGGGGAGAAAGTAAGTTAGTTGAAATTATATTAAACAAGTAGGCGAATTTAATTTCAACCTTTAGAAAAGTAGGAACTGCAGTGGTCTCCCATCATCTGCATGATATACATCCGGTAATTTATTTTTTTAAGGAAATACAGCAGAGAGTTCATGTTTGAAAGGAGGAGAAGTAATTGTCAGTAATATTATGGTTACCTGAGGAGGAAGAAAAGTTATTTAAAGAATTTGCCAAAAGTAATAATATGAGCGGATCTGAATTATTTCGTGCTATTGTTTTAGAACATATTGAAAATAATATCGATTTAGAACTTTATACGCTGGCGATAAAAGAGTAAGAATCCAATCCCAGTGACTTTTCCTTCGATGATATGAGGAAAGAATTAGATTTACTGCCATAACAAAATATCAAAGAAAAAACTGGAAAATATTTTCAAATTCCTGTTAGTTTATTTTTACGAACACTAATAAAACCTACAATAATTAAAGATATCATTGCAACAATATATATAATGGATTTCATTCTAAAGTCTATTATATCTATTCCACTAACAAGAGAACTTCCCAGTACAGAGACAAGCACGACCATGAAAAGTAATTTATATTTCATTCGATGACTCTCCCATATTTATCCTCCAAGGATTTAATGACCACTATGCGATCTTTTTAGTTTCATGAGTTTTAGACAACTATTTAAAAAATTGTCCTACTAAACATATAGTATATAAAAAAAGCAAAACTTATCCACGTTAAAAAGTTTTGCTCAATAAATCTTATGAACTTGAAGGAATGCTGTAAATCGAGACCACTCCGATCAGAACAAAAACAATAAAAATTATACAAATTGTAATAAGTACTCTTTTTAAGCTCCTACTCACTGCTGCACTTCCTCCTCGAATAATTTATGTATAGTGAAGAATTACAAATATTTATCTTCTCCAATAGTTAAGATTATCTTAATTTGTACAATGGTAATAGTCAACTAAAATTTTACATTAATTAGTAGAAATTTGAATACTTTTAAGTTTCAGACTGTTTAAAACCGCAATCTGCTTTCTTCTATAAGGCTTAAGTTTTTGTACGAAATTAAAACAAAAATTCAGAGAAGTTTAAATTCTGACGCCCCTATAATTGAATTTCTTCTCCATTTTCATCAAAAAAGCGCACCTGAATATTTTCTGATTCTTCTGTCCCCTCATTTATATGCAAAATATACACGCGCAAATTATCATCCAGCTCCAATATTTCTGCCTCTTCATTCCCTGCCTTCACTTTCACTACTTTATTTGATATTGTGTCGGGAATGACTCCATGTATTGTAATTTCATCCTCGGACTGCCAGATACTCGAATTTAAAGAAGATCTGACTTCGCTGTCATACCGGGAGACACCTCTCCAGCTCCATCCGAAAATTCCTTCCTCAAAGTGCACTACAGCAATCTTATTATTTACCTCATAAGCGACAAAAGTGTATTTGTCGTCTTCATAATATGAGCTGTTATTAGCAGCACTGGACGCAAGCGCCTCACTCTCGTGCTCTTCCATTAGAAAATCTTCGAATGCTTCTTCTACAGTATCAAAATTCATATTTAAAGTTTCAATAATTGCCAAAGTTCCATAACCTGTGACGAAAATTCCGAGAAAAATTATGAATAATTTTTTTCTATCTAACAAATGAAACTCCCCCTATTCTCTTTAAATTTTATATTTATAGGATTGCTCTGTTGTTGGTAATTTTTGATAAATAGAGTGTATCATAAATCGTATTGCCCTTTTAAAAATTATCATAGGAATAGTTTTACATAAGACTCTTTGAGAATAACCTTTTGCAATCAGGATTATTAAATCATTCTATTTATAATTGATGAAACAGGAACAAACGTTCTGTAATATAGATAGATTGAACAGAATATATTTCTAAGTAAGTGGGGTGTTTATATCATATAGGATATAAATTGATTGAATATTTATATCTTGTATGATATATTTCCATGACAATCGTAATAGAATTTCTTGAAGATGAAAATGGTAATCAGCCAATGGTAGATAGCAATAACTGCTTATGAAGACGAAAACTACAGAGAGTTATCGCATCGAATCACGCAGGCATTTAATTACATGGAAGAAATTGGAGTTCCCCCTAAACGTCTAAGGAATTTAATAGGGGAATCCATAGAGGGACATATAATTACATTAGCAGAATTTGTGAAAGAGCTTGATGACCACCCACCATTACTTGAACTCAGAGTTAACTGGCCTGCGACAGGTGCATTTAGAGCAATTTTCTTTTATAAAGAGGATGAATTTAACCAATATTTATATTTTACGCAGGCTGTTATTAAAAAGTATACTTTCTCTCAAGAGTTTGAAGCTGCAGTAATAAAAAGTGAAAAGATGATGAGGAATTTTTTTGAATCACAGCAAAAAGGAGATGATTCAAATGACCAGGAAAAATTTCGACGATGTTATGCAGATGTTAAAGCAAGTGCCAGGGACTGAAAAACATTTAAACAGCTTTTCTGTGCTAATGGGAAAAAAGATTCTTAAAAGAAGAATCGAACTTGGTCTGACTCAGCAGGAATTGATCGTTGAAATCCGTAAAAATGGCAGTAATATCACACAATCTACTCTTTCCAAGGTAGAATCAGGCGACGCTAATGCCACTTCGGATACTTATAATAAAATATTCTACGCTTTAGGTGAATTATCAGTCATCACTCCCGAATACAGGGACAAGCCTGAAAAAGTAAAAAATTGATTCATTCTTTAATAAACATAAAAGCCTTTCTTCGTCAGCAGTTTAATATAGTTTCCCCACAAGAAAAAAGCGGCAGCGCAGGGTTTAATCCTTGTACTGCCGTTTTCTTATTTTGTTACTATTATCATAAATTTACCAGGCTGTGCTCTCATTCGTGGGTTTAGGGGGTCTATTTACATATAGTAAAACCCCTGTAAAGATAACAACGAATAAACTTATTAATAGTCTCATCTTTATAACTGACTCTTATTAAAGGAACATTTCACGGACCAGCGTGAAACGGGACGGTTGCCTTTTGCACTAAAAAGACCAAGCACTATGATTGGTCTCTGATTGATTTACCCTATATAAGTAATTGCACCAATTATAGCCTTGCACTTTTCTATCAGGTCTCTCTTAGCTTCATCTGTGAATTTGGCTCTTTTAGCCAGGGGGTCAATCGCTTTTATCTTTTCACACAGTACATACCTTGTTGTTTGAATAATTTGTCCGCTCGTCTTATTATTCTTGGTTCTGCCATTTATCGGCTATAAGTATTTGTGATGGGCAGGGCCCAAATTAAATCTGTCTGTTTATGTACATTTTCTTCTGAAACAACGATAGCTGGTCGGTATCCTTGTTGTTCGTGCCCTGATGCGGGAGACATATCGATCTTTATGATGTCACCTGCTTTAAAAAATCTGGTCACTGTATCTCCTCCAATTAATGAATGCCTGTACTTTTCCACGCAGGATGATGTACAGGCAGATCAATTTTTATCCAATTAGCAAATTACCAATCTTCTTTGCCGACTGGTTCTGCTTCATCCCAATAAGCTTTTAGCTCGGGTTTTCCGCCAGTGTATCCCTCAAACAACTTTTGAAACGGGGTCAATTTACTTTTTGGCACTAAAGAAATTCGATTGTGTTCCACTTCAACATTAAAAACCACATCTTCAGTTTCATTAAAACCGGCTTCCTCCAGTATTTCTTTCGTTAGCCGGACTGCTTTGCTGTTTCCCCAATTTTGAAGTTTAGCTTCTCGATGACTCACTTTATTATTTATCTGCGCCATCCGATTCAACTCCTTAAAGTACTGTTTATATTTAATGTATATACGCAGTATCTACAAACATCAAGTATTACATATTTCTATACTTTCGAATTCGCTATAGCATTTTCCTTCGATAGTAAAAATAGGACTATGATAATGAAACTCAGAGATGGCGCTCGGACATTCGGCTCCTTCTGAAAACGACCGACCTTTGTTCTTCTTTAACACGAAAATCAAAACTATTCGTCGGTAAATATAACACTCACTTCAATATATGGTTCATTTATAGCTTCTCTTGGTTCCTCCTCCTCTAAATAGAAATAAGGCTCCACAGTTAAGGTGTATTCTTGATCAAGCTCTGGATAGTCTTGTTCAGTAGAATCTGCAGAAACACTTTCTATGAATGGTTCTCCTCTATTCAGCTCACTAGATTCTTCACCCATTGAAGAGGTAAAGGGAACCCCAAGAGCCACTTCTCCATTTTGCTCAAAAGCAAAATTCATAATGCTTGAATGATGATAATTGATTGACAGGAACACATAAAAAAGCATTTGTAACATTTTTTGTGCCACTTATTAATTAATGTTACAATACGTATAGGAGGTGTTTTAAATGAAGGAAATTTACGACCGCATTGTCACGAAATATGGCTATAACGAACCCATCTTTACAAAAGATTTAAAAGAAGATTTTCAGATGAATCCGAATACGTTCAGACAGGTCATCAAAAGACTTTCAGATAATGGCTACCTAACTAAGGTAGGAAAAGGAATTTATTTTATTCCTCGAAAAAACGCTCTCCTGAAACATCCGAAATTAAGTGTTGATAAAATCGTCAGTAAAAAATACCTTTACGATAACGGCGAAATCATTGGGTATAAAACAGGAATTAATTTCGCCAATGCGTTGGGATTAACTACGCAAACCGCAAGCATCCCGACAATTGTAACGAACAATACGTCCTCTGCTAAAAGAGAAGTCACTTTTTACAATAAAAGAGTCATCATTAAACAGCCGAAGGCAACAGTAAATGCGCAAAATTACAAGTTGTTTCAAGTCATTGAGCTGGTAAACGATTTTGAACGTGTCAGTGAAGAGCCGATCGATGCCGCAATGTTAAAAATCAGGGATTATCTGAAGGAAATCCCCCTTAATAAGCAAAAGATACAATCTTATTTAAATGTCTACTCACCAGAAGTGAAAGTGAAATTTTATGAGGCGGGGATTATGGATGAATTTACATAAAGAGAAAGAGAACTTCAGAGAAATTATTGAGAGTACAGCAGGTGAATATAATTTGGAAGAATTTCAAGTGGAAAAAGACTACTATGTTTCCCTGCTTCTTAAACGCAAGCCTGGCAAAAATACACATTCCTCTAATAAAGGATACCTTTTAACAGATTCTCTGCAACGCATCTTAAAGCAAGAATTTTTCAAACACGACTTCGAAACAAATACACAGGAATTTTTATCACAATACGTTTCTTATAATACAGCAGCAGCCTCCCTTAGAGACATTATAGAGAGCGCCATACTTCCGCACAAAATAGTTTGAAAAGCAGCTTCCTTATTAACGGAAAGTGCTTTTCAAATAATCACAGTATCAAAAAACATCCGCCCTTTATACGATAGGCACGGATGTTTTGCGGCAGTGTATCAACGATCTTACATTTTTTGGAGTAAAATCGGAAGTTTCATTGAGTTGCAAAGTATCAATTTTTCCAGGAAAATACTTCTTCTTTCATCTCCAGCGCTCTATAAAGCTTCTTTGATCGAATGATCCTGCATCAGACGATTTCTCAAATCATGTAATGCAGCCATATGTCTCACTCTTCAAAAAATATTTTTCTCTTTTTGTTTGTTTTAAATAATCATATAGCCACAACATTTAGGATTTTACCGTTATCGCTTCTTTGGCATAGCGCTTTATGATCTAAGGAGCGATCAAGTGTATCGACGAATTGCAAATATTACCCGCCTGCCTCATAATTACTATGAAATCATAGCAGTCACTCAAATATGAATGAAAAGAAAGGGGGCAAATATCCTTGCACACTTACACTGAAAAAGATTTTGTACCAAAAAGCATAGATTTTATAGATAAGATGATAGTGCTTCGTTTTCATGCAATTCCCATTGAGAAAGATGATGATAGAATTGCTCATTTAATGGAAGATCCTTTTATTCCACCGGATAAAACAATCTTGGGGGTTTATTGTATTTACAGAAAATCTGTATTATATGTATTAGATGGTTCTATCAACTCTTTCAATACCCCTGAATTTAAAACAGCATTTTCTGCAGACCGACTTATCAAAGAAGAAGAACTTGAATATGTATTGGACTTTGCACCACTTGTGATCGTTGCTTCAGAAGATAGTACATATATTTCTCAGTACTTCATTGGAGGCTCTTCTAAAAAACTTGATAGTATTTTAAACGTTTGCTTAGGGTATCCAAAGATAACGAGTAAAAAGCATGTTAACAATATCTTAAAACCATTTAACGAAGATATTGTTACTGTAGAAAATATGGGCTACTTACCAAATATATTAAACGAGTCAGCTTGTACCCAAGATTTTTAGCCGACGCTTTAGGCTGTTTAGTTTGCGCCCTCCCAGTCAGGGTACTTTCTCTCTTCGATCAAAAATTAGTTAGTGAAGTGGATGATTGGAAGAATGTTGTTATTTTCTTTTATCATTACGTCTGGTTTTCAGCTCGCTTCCAGAATACTTTTTCATTTCTGGGGTGCTTACATACCTTGTGAGTGAAGCTTTAAGTTCAGGATATTCATCCATTTCTTTTGATAACGTATCAGAGATGTCATCCTCGATAGCTGAATCTTAATTTATCACTTCAATTGAAAACAACTTACCATTTATAACAACAGCACCTGACTCTTTTCCCTGCAAAGCATCAAATAATTCTTTTTTAGCATACTCACTTAAAGAATTCATTGAACATCACCTCATCTATATACTATATAGCTGCAAAATATCAATTTGTTCCGGCAGATACTTCTTCTTTCATCTCCAGCGCTGCATATACCTTTTCGATCGTACTTGTTCTTATCCCCGGGTCTCCACCCTCAACTCGGCTGATTGTTTTCTGAGTAACTCCTGCTTTCTCTGCAAGCGCTGTTTGGGAGAGACCTAGTTCCATGCGTCTTCGAAAAACGATACGGCTGCGTCTGTATTCAGCGCTATCTAAAGCATCTTTAATCGAATCATTTTGTATCAAGCATCCAGAGATGCTCACTGTATAAAGAAAGAGTATACTTATCAAACCTAACTCTGCATATGGCGAAGGGTTGAAAACGATTCATAAAGAATTAAATCTTGATGATGTAGAAAAAGGAGATTTGGTGCAGACGGATAATCCGCAGGATGAAGAAGAAGTATCAGCGTATCATGTGGTTGCTATGTAAAGTCGGGAAAAGAAAACTATTTTATTAGTAAAGAAGAATAGACAATAAAAGACGCTTTTATGGGCGTCTTTTATTGTCTGGAGTATGTTTTTTAATTTCAATATCTTTTTTGAATCTTAATGAATTCTAAATACATTAACGGAAAGGCCACTATGAATAGGAGTATAAAACCTATAATCATATTTAATATTTGTTTATCTTGAGTGACATATTGAGATATAAAGTAAAAAACCGTACTAATTATAATAAAATATATTAAATATCTTATGTATTTCATTGTGCTATATCCATCCATCCGGTATTTCTATACCAATCTTTTGAATCTATAATCTTAGCAATAGTTCCACCAACATCAGCGTAATCTAAAGCAATATAAACTGCTGTTGCTACCACTATTGTTATTTGAACTCTTGTCATTGTAAGACCTCCTAATTAAACTTAAATGACCATATTTCAATAATTTATTTTTGCCAGCACTTAAAATCTCCAATAGTATTTCCAACCAAATCAAGCAGTGAGTACTATTTTCGATTCAGCAACTTGTTGTATGTTTTAAGTATACTCAAAATATATAGTATCGAAAACTAAAACTTAATTAACTTGGAGCCAATGTTAATAATCGAAATTCATCCAACAAGTTAACTACTAACTTCTTGTGACAATCTCAACAAATAAACATCTAGGTCTTGAACGAGAAATTCAATCTCTTTGATTATTTTCTCATTAGTTTTATATTCATTAACAGTAGGTTCTTTAAATAATGAAATTTCATTTTGATTTAATCTTTCAATTATGGGTTGAATATCGTCTACTATTACTTGAAAGTTAATGCCCTTGCCAAATGGATATTCTAACAACCCTGTATTCCAATAACCATTAATTTCTTCAATCATAATTTGTGCTTTGTTAAGTGATAAAAAAGCAAATTTTTCATTTTTCCTTCCATATTCTAATCGGAACCCAAGTATCTCTATATAAAACCATTTTGACCTCTCAATATCATTAACTGATAATTCTGGAATCAGTGCATTGAATTTCAATCTCTCACTCACCTTTTTATCTCATGTAATATATAGATTAAAATTGATGCAGATTATCTCTAAAAGTGACACAAGAGCAGTCTATGAGGCAGGAAATTAAATAACCCCGACTTGAGTTTCAAGAATAAATTAACCCGGCAGAGGCAGGCTTATTCTCACCGGTCCTCAAAAAGATAAGTGCATAAACAATGTTCGAAATGTTTATTTCAAAGCGTATAATTAGATAAAAAATGAGATGGTGAAAACTTATTCACCGAATTAAAGTGCAATAAAAAAGGGGAAGCTGCCAATCTCGAATTGGAAGCTTCCCTTTTTCATTTGGTTTTGCTTATTTCCGGTGGTACTGCCCTGAGGGAAGGTAGCGAAATTTTTCTGCTGCTTGTTTCCCCAGAGAACAATTAAGCTTCTTTGGCTGCATCGTTATAAATAATCGAATCAATACAGGGATTTATTAACTCTCTAAAGTATTTCTCCATTTGAAGTGGAGTATAGGACATTTGATTGTTTACCCACCACTTCAATAAGTTAATTAACGTGCTGGAAATATGGTTTGTTAAAATCTCTACAGGCACTTTCGGTTCCTGGCCCGCCGGTATTTTCCACCGAAGATACCTCTCCATTCCATCTTTCCAATATGCCTCCACTTTTTCAAAGAATAAATCAGCCGCTTCTGTTTTAAATAACCCTCTCATTGTTTTACTGTTTTCCTCTATATGTTCAAAAAATTCTATTACTGATATTAATTCTGGTTCCTCTCCATCATGTTCCATATAGCTCTTTACATATTGGTTAAGTACTTCCAGTAACTCCTCTACACTACTGAACAGCAAATCGTCTTTAGTGGCGAAATGCGCATAAAAGGTAGATCTTCCTACATTAGCGCGGTCAATAATATCTTGAATCGTAATTTTACTATATTTTTTTTCCTCCATTAATAATGAAAATGCTTCATGGATCGCTTGCTGGGTTTTCATTACTCTTCTGTCATCTTCCCTATTTTTCATCCGGCTCCCTCCCTCTGAACAATTTTAGTAATTTGTTTTATAGTGTACATTTCTTTAACTTTGATGATTTACCACTGAATAATATGTCAATTACAATAAAACCATACAAAGTGTTCATTAATGAATATATTGTACATTAATTATAAATAGAAAGGAAGTCGATCTATGTACTATAAACAATTTTTTGGAAATCAGAATGATATTCCACTGCCGTACTGCGGAAGTTCTAAATTGTTACAGCGTGCTTTCTGTACAGAGGATACCCCCTCTCCCGGAATCGCGAATTTTTCTTTGCATTTCGCTTACTATATTCCTGGGGCTGGGGTCTGTCGCGATTCTTATAAAATTTACCTGCATTAGAATTTTTGAGAGAGGAGTGAGTGCATGATGGAAATATTAAAATATATTAGTTTAGCAGCTACGACATGGTTTATGGGTTTTTTTCCACACTTTGAAATATACCTTGCAGTTCCTTTTGGATTATCAGTAGGCCTTAATTGGTTTGATGCTTTTCTTTGGGCATCACTAGGCAACTGGATGGTTATTCCTTTAATTGATTTTTTATATAATTGGTTAATGAAATTTAAATTCATGAAAAAAATGAGTGATAAATCCCTGCGGGGAAAATGGCGAAACCGGATTGAAAAATACGGGGTTTTCTTTAT
Source organism: Alkalicoccus daliensis (assembly GCF_900103955.1). Taxonomy (GTDB): domain Bacteria; phylum Bacillota; class Bacilli; order Bacillales; family Salisediminibacteriaceae; genus Alkalicoccus; species Alkalicoccus daliensis. Next base: position 309,282 of record NZ_FNIL01000002.1, on the reverse strand, counting down.
CTTATTTCTTACACCGGTTACAGGCGTCTGGGTGATTGGAATTATAGCAAAAGCTTTAAAGATCAACAGAATACAATTGTGGATATACAGTGGTATTAGCGTAGGAGTGACAGGTTTTATTATAGCTGTATTGGCTAATATGGGGTTTGAGTTTTTTTCGTAATACTTTTTAATGCTCTGCAATAAGACTTAACAATGCAGCAGGATTTCAGTTGCTTACTGTTCACAAAAGCGCATCATGTATGGAGAGGAACTGTTTGAATTCAGTAGAAATTAAAATCAGTAAATAAAAGAAGGCTCCATCTGCTATTGAGATCAGAGCCTTCTTTTCCTCTATTTTATTATGCTTATTAATTTTCAGAGAAGAATCGAATGGCAGTGCACAATGAATATAGTTATCGTTTTTACGAAGAGGTTTTTAATAATCTTGCATTAATCGCTACAATTATGGTGCTGAGCGACATCAGGACTGCCCCTGCCGCAGGAGTAAGCAGAATTCCAAAGGTATATAGAATTCCAGCTGCCAGCGGGAGTGCGACAATGTTATATCCTGCAGCCCACCAGAGGTTTTGAATCATTTTGCGATAAGTGGCGCGGGAGAGCTTTAATAATGCTACTACGTCCTGCGGATCACTTTTAACTAAAATGACATCTGCCGATTCCATCGCTACATCGGTTCCTGCTCCGATGGCTATACCCAGGTCCGCATTGGCGAGCGCGGGAGCATCATTCACTCCGTCTCCTGTCATAGCCACTTTCCATCCTTTCGCTTGAATTTCTTTGATTTTTTCTGCTTTTTCATGAGGCAGTACTCCAGCATATACTTCTTCCAGGTCAAGCTGCCTGCCTACCCATTCTGCCACCTTTTGATTATCCCCGGTGAGCATGATGGATTTAATACCCATGTCTTTCAATGCTGCCACAGCTTTTTTAGAGCTTTCCCGCACTTGATCAGCAAGACCGATCATGGCAGCGTAAGTGTCGTTTAGAAGCACAAATACTACTGTTTTCCCTTCTTCCGATAAAGCTTCGAAATCTTCCTTTGGATAGGAAATTTCTTCCTCCTGCATATATCCAGGGCTTACCACCATTACCTTCTCTCCGTTTACAGTGCCCTGCAGCCCCTTCCCGGTTAAAGACGTAAAGTCATCAGGTGAAGTAACTTTAATATTTTTGTCTTTTGATGCGGCAATAATTCCTTTTGCAATTGGATGTTCCGATTGAGATTCAATGGAAGCCGCCAATGCAAGGATCTCATCTTCCTCTTTCTCCCCTGCTGCAAGAAAATCCGTAATGCCAAATTCTCCTTTTGTAAGGGTCCCCGTTTTATCAAATACGACCGCGTCCAAATACCGTCCTTCTTCAAAGTTCGTACGATTTCGTATCAGCAGCCCTTTTTTGGCAGACAGGCTTGTGGATACTGCAGTAACTAACGGAGTCGCTAATCCTAATGCATGCGGGCAGGCAATTACCATCACTGTGACCATGCGTTCAATAGAAAACTGTACGGAAAATCCAACTGTCAACCAGATAACCAAAGTTGCAGCGCCGGCAAGCACCGCTACGTAAAACAACAGCTTTGCTGCACGATTTGCCAGATTCTGTGTTCGTGATTTTGACTCCTGCGCTTCTTTTACCATGGTAATTACTTGAGAAAGGTAGCTTTCTTCTCCCGTTTTCTTCACTGTTACTGTAAGAGACCCTTCTCCGTTGACAGATCCACCAATTACTTGATCTTCCGCTTCTTTCAGGATGGGAACGGATTCTCCTGTCAAACTGGATTCATCCACTTCAGAGGTACCTTTTATTATTTCTCCATCCACTGGAACTTTTTCCCCTGGTTTAATAAGCACCTGCTGTCCGGGGTGCAGCTCAGCAACGGCTACTTCCCGCGTACTTCCATCCTGCTCCAACAAGTGAGCTGTAGAAGGCATAAACCTCACTAATTCTTCCAAGTCATTCGATGCGCCCCTAATTGACTTCATTTCTATCCAATGGCCGAGCAGCATAATAACGATAAGCGTAGAAAGTTCCCAATACATTTCATGCCCTGGAACACCGAATACCACTGCTGTGCTGTAAAAATAAGCGACTGAAATGGCAAAAGCGATCAGTGTCATCATGCCAGGAGCCTTCTGTTTCATTTCCTGAAATACACCTTTTAAAAATGGCCAGCCCCCGTAAAAGTAAACGACACTGGAAAGCGCAAAGAGAATGAACATGTCGCCCTGAAAACGCCAGTCTACTCCGATAAAGGACTGTATCATGGGCGAAAGAAGTAAAATAGGAACCATAAAGATCAGCGAAACATAAAACCTCTTTTTAAATTCGTTTTCGTGGTGCGCATGTCCTTCGGAGTGGTTGTTATGAGAATGTTCTTCAGATGAATGGTGCTGATGGTGATCATTCATTTAATTCCTCTCCTTTCTTATCGTACTGCGATCGATAAATGTGTTAACAATTTTTTCTGTTTCTTCCTAACGAGTCACATGTTAAAAATGAAGCTCCGCAGGGAAAGAGTTCGTCATAAATAACCTAGTTGCCCTCCCAGCTTAAAGTTGGGCTGCCTGCTTATGCAGCAGGCACTGACTTAAATTTTCTCAGCCTTAACGTGTTTAATACGACGGAAACAGAGCTGAGCGCCATCGCCAACCCGGCGAGCATTGGATTCAGGAGAATGCCGAAAACAGGAAATAACGCTCCAGCAGCTACTGGGATCAGCACAACATTGTAACCAAATGCCCATCCGAGGTTTTGGTGTATCATACGCATAGTTGTTCTGGAAAGTTGGATTGCTGTGACAACTTTTGCAATGTCCCCCTTCATCAAGGTAATGTTTGCTGTTTCCATCGCTACATCTGTACCGGTACCGATCGCCATGCCAACATCTGCCTGCGCAAGTGCCGGTGCATCATTGATTCCGTCACCGACCATCGCTACAATTTTTTCTTTCTGCTGAAGTTTTTTAATCGCTTCCGCCTTGTGCTCAGGGAGCACTTGTGCAATATAATCATCGATTCCGGCTTCCCTGGCGATGGCTGCAGCCGTATCTTCATGATCTCCAGTAATCATGAGGACTTTAATCCCCATTTTCTGGAGTGTCTGTACAGATTGTTTTACATTTTCTTTCAATGTATCTGCTACGGCGACAATACCGGCTATTTTTCCATCCATCGCTACAAACATCGGTGTCTTGCCGGATTTCGCAAGCGCAGTGCCCTGGCTGTTCATGGAAGCTGTATCCACACCGTGGCCAGCCATCAGCTTTTGGTTGCCGATCAACACTTTTTTTCCGTTCCATTCGGCTTCAATTCCATGACCTGTAATTGATTGAAAACTTTCTGGTTCAATTAGAGAAAGCCCTGTTTCTTTTGCTGCTTCCACAATCGCTTCCCCCAGCGGATGCTCGGAGCTGTTTTCCACCGAAGCTGCCATCTGCAGCAGCTCTTCCTTCGTCAGAATGCCGGAAAGTATCAAATCTGTAACTACCGGCTTTCCTTCTGTGATCGTACCTGTTTTATCAAAAACGACCGTATCAATTTTTTTCACACGCTCCAGGCTCGTAGCATCCTTGATCAGGATCCCGTTTTCTGCTCCTTTTTCCGTTCCCACCATAATCGCCGTCGGTGTCGCAAGGCCAAGGGCACACGGGCAAGCGATGATCAACACGGCGATAAAGGTGGTAAGCGCCATAATAAATGCCGGGTCCGGTCCGAACAGAAACCAGACAACAGCGCTGCCGAGCGCAATTAACACAACCGCCGGGACAAAATAAGCAGCGATCACGTCGACAATCCTTTGAATTGGTGCTTTCGAACCCTGCGCTTCATTTACCATCCGGATAATCTGGGAAAGCATCGTATCTTTTCCGACTTTGGAAGCTTTCATCGTAAAACTTCCGGATTTATTGAGGGTCGCACCGATCACTTCATCCTTTACCTGTTTTTCTACAGGCAGCGACTCGCCCGTAATCATAGACTCATCAACAGAGGAGGTCCCTCTTATAATATGACCGTCTACCGGAACACGCTCCCCGGGCCGCACATGAATTTCATCGTTGATCTGCACTTCTTCCAGGGGAATCTCTTTTTGTTCGCCATCGCGAATAACACGTGCGGTTTTCGCCTGCATATTCATTAGCTTCTTGATCGCAGTGGATGTCTGCCCTTTGGCTTTTGCTTCCAGATAACGTCCCACCAGAATAAGTGTGGTGATGACCGTCGTCACATCGTAGTACAACTCATTCGGAAAACCGAGTCCTGTCAAATACGCTGGAAAAAGCGTCAATGCCCCGCTGTAGAACCATGCGGCAGTAGTTCCCATTGCTACAAGCACATTCATATCCGCCGAACCATTCTTCAATACTTTATAGCTGTTTGTATAAAAACGGCGCCCTGGACCTAGCTGAACATAGGAGGTGAGTAAAAGAAGCACATAGGGGCTTGCAAGAAACGCGGGTACCCAGTCCCCCCAATGCGGCATCATATGCGGAATACTCCCAATGAGAACAACGGCTGTCACCAGGCTGCTCCAGAACACACTTTTCTTTAGTGAATCTGTCTCCAATTTTTCTTCGCCGGAGCGATCCTTCACACCCTCCTCCTGAACGTCCGCTCCATACCCAAGCTTTTCAACAGCTTGAACAATCTGCTCGGAAGTTACAGCGTCATCCACCCAAACCTGTGCACTATGGGAAGCAAGGTTCACCTGGGCTTCTTCAACACCCTCTACTTTATTAATCGATTTCTCTACTCGGTTCACACACGAAGCACATGTCATACCGGAAACTGAGATATTAATTTTATTCATGGTCATTCCTCCTCTGGCGGTTTATATACTATACATGGGTATGGTATAAATTATTTTTAAAAAAAGCTGGCTGCTTTTTAAAACAGCCGCGAACCTCCCTCCATGCTTCACGTGGAGCAGTGATGATCCTGACACCTGCACTGCCCTGGAACACAGCTGCATGGCACTTCCTCCACAGCATCTTTTTTCTTCCTCTCCAGTATCTTTTCCAAATTCTCAATATCTTTGAAGCTTAAAGGTGCTTTTGAAATTAAGTGCACTATAGTATTGCCAACCTCTTTATCACACATACGCTCCAGAAATTCATTTAGATTTCTTTTGGTTATTTCACTTTCGCTTACATTGACGGAATATATATATTTCTTGCCTTCTGTTTCCGTATGGAGCATTCCTTTCTTAACAAGCCTGCCGATAAAAGTTTTCGTCGTAGCTGGCTTCCAGTCCATTTTCTGCTCCAGCACGTTTATGATTTCTTTGCTTGTGACCCTATCGTGCGCCCAAGCGACACGCATCACTTCCCATTCTGCATCAGTAATTTTGTAATCTATTTCAGTATTCATATTCCTCTCTCCATTCCGTTTACATTTGTAATCCTTATATTTAGTTTACAATTGTAAACGATAAGTGTCAAGGTTTTTCAATTAATGTAAAGCAAAGAACGCAGAGGAAGAATATTTTTGGACCGGAGGGAACGAGTTTTTTAATGATCAGGGTTATCTTTTTACATTAAGTTGATCTTTCCAGTAAGCATGTAATCAGTTCATATTTCAGCGTAATCCATGTATCATTATTTAAAGTCGGGCTTCAGCTTGTGTTTTCGTAACAGTAGAAGAAACTCCGTATAAGCAGTTCTCTTCGTAAAAAAACCTTCCTATAATAAAAATGAAAGGAAGGTTCTTAGACGGCTTTTTATATGACAACTACATCTTTAATTTCTTTTCTCCAGATTTCTGCTTTCGTTAATGCGTACGTGCCCTGACGAATCTCCTCCGGCTTATTTGCTTTCCCGATCATATAATCCACAAAATCCATTCCTACATATTCGAAAATATACTGAAACTGCTGAATTAAGGGTAGCGCTGCGGTTTTCGGCGGCGGATTTTCTCCGGTAACAATTACATAGGCTTTCTTCCCCCGCATTTTTTCTTTGAAATTATACTGGTCATCCAGCATATACTGGCTCCAGCGGTCAAAAAAGATCTTCATCTGGCCAGGCATGCCGAACCAGTACAATGGAGTCGCAAAAATGATAATATCCTGGTCCAGAAATTCTTTAAACAGCTTTTCGTAATCATCCTCCACCGCATCAAATCCATTTGTTTCATGCCGCTGATCCACAATAGGATTTATTTTGTGATCCAATAAATACACGCTTTGATAGTCCATACCTTTTAGTGCCTCTTGTACCAGATACTCTGTGTTCCCGTTCCTTCTTGAGCTGCCAAGCAATGCCATAATCTTCATGAGTGGATCCCTCTTTTCGTTTAAATTTAATATTGTTTCTATGGAATCTAGCATATATAAAGCTTATACTGGATTTATAGTTCAGTAAAACGAATAATTTTAATTGAAACGTTCATTATAAATGATAGGAGAGATTTCCTTGGAACTGCGCCATCTGATAACTTTTAAAACAATTGTCGAAACCGGCGGCTTTAAAAAGGCAGCTGATGAATTAGGGTATGTGCAGTCTTCTGTCACCTCCCATATGAAAGAACTGGAAAAAGAACTTGGCTACCCACTGTTCGACCGGTTAGGCAAAAAGGTCGTGCTAACAGAGACTGGTGAACGGTATTTACCGTATGCGAAAGATATTATTAATCTGCATTTAAAATCGAAAGAAGTAATAAAAGAAGATAACGTTCCTGCTGGAGAATTGACGATCGGAGTGAGTGAATCGTTAATGATCTATTGGCTCCCTGCAATCATTAAAGATTTTATGGTGCGTTACCCTGAAGTGAAGCTGACGCTAAAATCTCTCGATTATGAAAACCTGGCGGCCCAGTTTAAAAAAGGAGAAATTGATGCAGCGGTACTGGTTGAAGGAAGCGACTGGAAGTCTAAAGAGCTAACGATACTAAAATTAAAAGAAGAGAAACTGACCCTTGTTCGGTCAGCAAATAAAGAAGAATCACAGATTCCTGACACGATGTTTCTCACAGAGTATTCCTGCAGCTGGCGCCCCCTGATAGAAAAGCATTTATCCATTGAGGGAAAAACTGCGAAAAAAATAGAATTGCCGAGCATAGAAGCAATTAAAAAATGTGTGCTGCTGGGATTAGGCAGGTCCATGCTCCCTTATTTTTCAGTAGAAGAAGATATTGCAAATGGTGATTTAATAGAGGAAATGGCAGAAGAACCAATTGCCATCTACACAGCAATCCATAAAGATAAATGGCAATCCGTTAACTTAGAAGCATTTTTGGAAGTTCTTCCGAAGCCGGGACAGGAATTAGTTGGGAAATAGATATTATATAAGCCAGTTTGGCAAAGGGTGATTTAAAATTGCTGCAAGCAATGAAAAAAGTATCTTGGAAGAATTCCTGGATACTTTTTCTAACTCTTCATTTTTTACAGCTTTGTAATGCTGGCAGCTTCTTTTAATCAATCTCATTTTAAAAAATCATATCAATAATAAACTGGTCGGCTACTTCCTCTAGTCTTTTTTCTTTTACAATCAATTTTCTTATACACGCTTCGCTTTTAGGAGAGAATTGCATACTTTTCACCGTAATGTTGGTTAAACAAGTACTTTCGCTATCTATGTTTGTTATTGAATATTTTTCTTGTTCAAACTGGAATTCAATATCGTGTCCAATTAAGATTAACTCTATAAATTCTTCTAACCTTATATTGTTTTCCATTTATACGCCTACCTTCCATTTTCCGGGTGTTGCCAGAATAAAACGAGGATGCATCATATTTATCTATCCACAATTGTTTTGTATTTCATAAATCAGGTAAATCAAATTTTGAATGTAACTTCACTTCACATACGTTACCTTCAAACACAGTAATTGATTGGTTATTGTTCGTCCTTTTTAGCTGCCCAATCTTCAAACCAGCTACGTGGCCAAAGCTTCCGCCGGAAACGTAGGAGAACCCAATACATAGAAAGTTGTAAAAATACAATACCTCTTACCACGTAGCTGATCTTCTCTTCCTCCGAAAATTCTCTTTCCCTGTAGATCCATATCTCACCCTCTTATATGAACAGCTTGTTTGCTGCACACGGCAGAGCCAATAGGAATGATATTCTGTGAAAGCATACAAAATATCCAGTTTCCTTTATAATTATAATGGAAACTGAAGAATATTTTACATAGAGACTGGACGGTGGTGGAATAGATGTCAAAAATTTTTATCATCGAAGACGATGTGTCGTTATTTAATGAGCTGAAGACAAGGCTGGAAGAATGGGATTACCAAGTGCTTGGGGTTACTGACTTTGAGAACGTCTTAAATGATTTTATTAATCTGGAACCGGATTTAGTGATTATCGACATTACACTGCCAAAATACGACGGGTTTTACTGGTGTCGGCGTATCCGGGATATTTCAAACCTCCCTATCATCTTTCTTTCCTCCAAGAATCATCCTTCAGACATGATAATGAGTATGCAGCTGGGAAGTGACGATTATATTCAGAAACCCTTTAATTTTGATGTGCTGGTGGCAAAAGTACAGGCATTGTTAAGACGAACGTATCAATATCAGAATCAGGGTATGGACGCTGTCAGATTCAGGGATGCAGTGTTTGATTTTAAGAAGTTGACAGTGAAAAGTAAGGAAGGCGAAATTCATCTGACTAAAAACGAATCATATATACTGGCTATCCTGATCCATGACGTGAATCAGGCAGTAACCAGGGAAACGCTGATTGAACAACTGTGGGACGATTCAAGATTCATCAGCGACAATACGCTGACTGTAAATGTGAACCGAATTAGAAAAAAGCTGGAAAGTATCGGCCTGAAAGATGCCATTGTTACTAAAACTGGCCTAGGTTACATGCTGAAGGAGTGAGGTTCATGTATATAAGACAAACCCTGCACTGGATACTTCTCTTTATCTTGTTTCATCTTTCGCTTCTTTCCATCGGAATGATAGATGCCGACATTCCTCTCTTTCCCCTCCTGTACATCGGTATGATAAATGCGGCTATGCTGTCTTTATTTTTAATATGGGATTTTTTCAGAGGGAGAAATTACAGGCTGGAGTTTATGCGTACTGAAAGAATTGAAGAAACAGACACTCTGCCGGCACCTGTGACTCCCTGCCAAAAAAGGCTGCATGCACAATTGTCGGTGATGAGAAAATATCATAATGCCCTCCTGGAAAGTGAATCGAAAAAAACCGAAGAGAATCTGGATGAATTGACAAGATGGATACACGATATGAAGATGCCCCTGACTACGATGAAGTTGATGATAGATGACCTGGATCAACCGGAAAAGTCCAGAATGGAAGTGGAGTGGCTGAGGCTGGACGCCATGCTGAATGACATGCTTTATGAAAAAAGGCTCACCAATCTCAGCAAAGATTTATATATTGAAAGTGTGGACATTAACAATGTTCTTTCCCATACTATCAGGAAATTAAGAACCATTTGTATAAAAAAAAGAATCGGGTTCGATATAGATCTCTCCCTTACCCACGTAGAGACAGATTTGAAATGGTTCTCTTTTATGATGGATCAAATCATCGGCAACAGTGTCAAATACTCGGAAGACAGTGACATTTCCATAAACAGCTATTTGGAGGATGGATGGCCGAAGCTGGAAATAACAGACGCCGGCAGAGGAATGAAAGCGGAAGATATTCCAAGAATATTTGAAGCAGGATTTACATCCACCAGTGACCATGGGGACAGGGAAGCAACGGGTATGGGGATGTATCTCACAAAAGAAGCGGCCAATGCCATGGATATTGTAATAGATGTGCAATCCCGCTACGGGGAGGGAACTACTATCATACTTACCTTTCCTAAAAAGAATGAAATGCAGGAGGTGAAGACCATGTGACAAAAACGTCACATGGTCTTCTCATCTGTCACAAGAATCAAACGAAACAAAAAATGTAAAGGAGTAAGATAAGGATATAACAACTTAGGAGGTAAAATAATGATTCTTGAAGCAAGTGACATTAGAAAATCTTATGGGAACAGGATGAATAGAACGGAAGTTTTACAGGGGATTGACCTGAATATTGAACAAGGAGAATTCATTTCCATTATGGGAGCATCCGGTTCAGGCAAAACGACCTTGCTGAATGTGCTGAGCTCTATTGATAGAGTAACGAGCGGCCACATTATTATAGAAGGGCAGGATATTACAAATTTAAAAGATAAAGAGCTTGCCAATTTCAGGAAAAATGATCTTGGTTTTATGTTCCAGGAATATAATCTGCTCCACACGCTGACTGTAAAAGAAAACATATTACTGCCGCTTTCCATCAGAAATATGAAAAAAGCAGAGGTGGAAAAACAATTCAGGCTCGTCGCAGAGGAACTTGATACCTATGATGTAAAGAGCAAATACCCAAGTGAAATCTCCGGCGGGCAGCAGCAGCGGACAAGTGCGGCACGAGCATTTATCCATCAGCCAAAAATCATATTTGCAGACGAACCGACGGGTGCGCTGGATTCAAAATCCGCCAGCAGCCTGCTCAGGAAACTCCAGCAGCTGAACAGCAAAAGTAACTCAACAATTATGATGGTCACCCATGACGCCACTGCTGCCAGTTACTCTGGGAGGGTCATTTTTCTGAAGGACGGGCTGATCTATTCCACACTGAGAAAAGGCGATCATTCTCAGGAAGACTTTTATAAGAAAATCATGAATACGCAGAGTGTGCTTGGTGGTGTCGGCGTTGAATCTTAACTCCATCATTTTAAAAAATTTCTTTAAGAACCTAAAAAACTATACATTGTATATCTTTGCACTCGTATTCAGTGTGGTCCTCTATTTTTCCTTTGTACTTATGTCCCGGGATGACAGCGTCGCAGAAGAATTAACATCCAGTGACATGATGAGCACAGGATTTATTGCAGGATCCGTGCTGCTGGTTGTCATTATTGTTACGTTCGTCATGTTTGCCAACTTCATTTTTCTGAATCGAAGAAACAGGGAACTGGCACTGTTTCAGCTGATCGGCTTAACACGCAGGAAAATATTCAGGATACTTATTCTGGAAAATGCGGTCATTTACCTTGGCAGCCTGATCATCGGCATCGCTTTTGGGTTTCTGCTGTATCGTACCCTGCTCATGATCCTTTTTAGAATGATGCAGATAGAAATTTCTGCAGGGATGAATTTTTCCGTGGAAGCGGCCCTCCAGACGGGCCTATTATTCGCCTTCATATTTGCACTGCTGATGGCACAAAATTACCTCTTTTTAAAGCGGACACAACTCATAAATATGCTTACGCTTGACAAGTCCAGTGAATCAAACCATAAACGGCTGGGTGCAGGCACTGTAATACTTGGCATACTGGGTCTGGCAATGATCGCTTCAGGTTACTGGCTGTCTACGATGATAATGGATTTCGGGACGCTCCCCTTCTTGTTTAGTATCTTATTTCTGACTATTACCGGTACTTATCTTACATTTAAATTCTCTGTCGCATTCATTTTGAATGTAATCAGGCGATCTAAAAATGGCCATATCAATGTGAAAGATGTCCTGTCGCTCACCAGCATCATGTTCAAGATGAAATCGAATGCATTTCTACTGACTCTGATCAGTGTAATCAGTGCAATCAGTATGGGGCTGATGTCACTTTCCTACATCTCCTATTACTCTGTTGGTGAGTCTGTCGATGCGTTTATGCCGCATGATTATGTTTTTGATGAAGAAGAAGATATGCAGTTCTACAGTGAGCTCTTGGCTGACAATAATATTAAACATGAAACTGTAGTGACCCCAACTATATCCTATGAAGCGACAGGAGAGGCCATTAAGGTAGATACAGAAGCATCGGATGGATTGATTTCTGAATTCCAGCTGAATATTGTCAGTGAGGAACATGTTGATGGATTTGATGTGGATGAAAATGAAATGATCATTACAGGAGTTTCGTTTATTACGGAATCATACATTGAGTTTGAGCTGAATCATCCGGTCACGCTGGTAAATGATGATTATACCCGCACACTTGAGCTTGTGCATGTAGGGGAGGATGCTATACTGCCGTCTCACGTCGCATTCGGTTTCCCGCAGGCAGTGGTGGCCAGTGATGTGTACAGCACACTCGAAGAACACCATAATTATGACGAAGAAAGAGCGCAGCCCCGGGAAAGTTTTGCAATTGATATTGCCGGAGAAGACAGTATGGAAATTTTTGAAATGATGGAGGAAGAAAGCAATCCAGCATTCCAATCGAAAATCAATCAGTATACGACTCAGGTGCAGGGCATGGGGATGTTGATGTTTATCACCGGCTTTGTAGGATTTGCATTTTTGCTGACCTCCGGATGTATCCTCTATTTCAAGCAGATTGGTGAAAGTGAAGACGAGAAAGGCAGCTATCAAGTCTTGCGGAAACTCGGGTTCTCGGAAAACGAAATGATAAAAGGCCTCACCATAAAAATGATTGTCACATTCGGCATACCATTGCTTATCGGTCTGCTGCACTCCTATTTTGCGGTGAATGCAGGGTGGTTTTTGTTCGGCAGTGAAATATGGACACCGATGCTGACGGTAATGGGAGCCTATATTATTTTATATTCTGTATTCGCTCTTATATCACTGCTGTACTATAAGAAAGTGGTAAAAGAAAGCATGTAAAGTAAAATTGCTCTGCCTCAATTAATTTATGAGCGGAACAATTTTTGACTTTTGATATTGCTGCATCGGGGATTCTTTCCCTTATATTATTCACCTTTTTCGAGGAGGAATTATATTGAATTGAATCCTTATTCTATTTTAAGAAGAAATCGATAATGTGATGCAGGTAAAAACCTACTAATTCAAACACGAATTAGTAGGTTTTCTACTTTCTTGAATTATTTGATATAGAGCTTTCTTTAAAACCCATCAATTCACCATTCTACAAAACGGCTTCCACCACTTCTTCGAGCTTCATGCCGCGGGAGCCTTTAACAAGAATGATATCGCCTTCTGCTACTTTATCCTGCAGTGCCTGAATCAGCTCCTGTTTGTCTTCAAAAGCCGCTACCTGGTCTTCTGCAAAATGCACGGCTGCGCCTTCTGCAATTTTTCTGCCGAGAGTTCCAAAAGTAAAGACAGCGTCAATTTTCTCTGCATCAATGCTTTCGCCAGTTTCAAAGTGGAACGTTTCCTCATTTTCACCGAGCTCCAGCATGTCAGCAAGCACGACAATTTTTTTATTGTAGCCTTCCATATCCTCGAGCAGTGACACTGCTGCGCGTGTAGATGTTGGACTTGCATTGTAGGCATCGTTAATTACCGTAACCCCGTTCTTACCTTCCAGAAGCTCCGTGCGCATGCCGGTTACTTTCAGCTGCTGGAGACCTTTTTTCACAGCAGATGCAGGTACATTAAACTGCTGCGCCACAGCAATTGCCGCAAGAGCATTATTCACGTTGTGGCTGCCGAGGACCGGAATGAAATACTCTTCTTCCTGTGCTTTATTCACTGTAAAGTACGTGCCGTTTTTCTCCTGCTTCAGCTCCATGCTGTAGTAATCATTATCTTCTGTACTGCCAAAGGTGAGTACGTTAAACGGCGTGCCTTCCACTTTGGCAGTTAACAGCGGCTCATTTCCCGGTATTACGAGCGTACCGTTTTCTTTGAGTCCGGCGGTAATTTCAAACTTCGCTTCGGATATTCCTTCGCGCGAGCCGAGATCCTGCAGGTGGGATTCCCCAATGTTTGTGATAATCGCCGCTTCCGGCTTTGCGAGGCTCGAGAGAAATTCAATCTCCCCTCTGCTGCTCATCCCCATTTCCAGCACAGCAATGTCCGTATCTTCGTCAAGTGCAAGTACTGTCAGGGGAAGACCGATGTGATTGTTATAATTTCCTTCTGTTTTCTGTACCTTGTAGGTCGTGCCGAGAATTGCCGCCGTCATATCTTTTGTCGTTGTTTTTCCGTTACTGCCGGTAATACCGACCGTTTTTGCCGGAATAAATTTCAGATAGTTTTTCGCAAGTTCCTGGAGTGCTTTCAGCGTATCGTCCACGTAAACAACGGGCAGTGTCTTTGGAGGTGCTGCTTCATTTCTTCCCCAAAGTGCCGCCACTGCGCCATTTTCCATCGCGGTCGCTGCAAAATCGTGCCCGTTGAAATTCTCTCCAGAAATGGGCACGAAAAGGTTTCCTTCCTTGATCGTCCGTGTATCGGTGGAAACACCTGCAATCTGTGCGGTGCCTTTTGCTTCTCCCTTTGTCCATACTGCTATTTCCTGCAATGATTTTTTAATCATGTGATTCGCTCCTTCTCATTCCTGCTTCATTATTACTCCCGGCAAAAAGAGGCTGACTCACTGCAGAGTCAACCTCATGGAGAGCTTATTTGTTAAAACGTATGCTTAATTTTCTGCTTTTCTTTGAATCGCTCCAGCCCAAGCTGCACGAGCTCTTCAATCAGTTCCGGATATTCAATGCCGGACTCTTGCCAGAGCATTGGGAACATACTGAACGGAGTAAAGCCGGGCATCGTATTAATTTCGTTCATTAATACTTCTCCATTTTCTTTCAAAAAGAAATCAGCACGTACAAGGCCGGAGCAGTCTATCGCTTTAAAAGATTCCACTGCGACTTTTTGAATCCGCTGATACTCTTCCTCCGTAATGTCTGCCGGGATGATCAGTCCGGTCGTGCCGTCTTCATACTTAGCTTTATAGTCGTAAAAGCCTGCTTCCGGTTTAATTTCCCCAACGACAGAACATTTCGGGTCGTCATTTCCGAGTACCGCAATTTCCACTTCGCGACCATCGATGCCTTCTTCCACGATCACTTTGCGGTCGTATTCAAATGCCACACGGAACGCTTCCGCCAGGCCGTCGCGGTCATCTGCTTTGGAAATCCCCACGCTGGACCCGAGATTGGCCGGTTTTACAAAGCAAGGGTAGCCGAGCTTATTTTCCACTTCCGCATACGCTGCTTCCGCATCCTTCTCCCAGTCGCGGCGCAGATACCACGTATAGGCCGGCTGCTTGATGCCTGCCTGCGCATAAATATTTTTCATCATAACTTTGTCCATCCCCGCGGAGGAAGAAAGCACGCCATTGCCGACGTAAGGAATGTTCAAGAGCTCCAGCAGTCCCTGGACCGTGCCGTCTTCCCCGTTTGGGCCGTGCAGGAGCGGGAACACAATATCAAATTTGCCGCTGCCGCTCTGGTTTTCTTCCGCCGGGAAAATTTCTGTGTTTAACGCCGTAGGCGATACGCTCTGCCCGTTTTCTGCCAGGCGCAGCTGTTCCACGTTTTCCACCGGGCTTGTGAGCTGCGCGCCGCGTACCCACTCGCCTTCTTCCGTTATGTATATCGGATGTACTTCATATTTTGTAAGATCTAGTGCCTGAATCACTGCTTTTGCCGTCTGTAGTGATACTTTATGTTCGGCTGATTTTCCGCCGTAGAGTAGTCCAAGTTTCATTTGTATCATTCGCCTCCAAGTTTGTTAGTCCTTTCTTATTGTACCATTTTCAGCCCCCGGGGAAATACTGTTTTCCCATCAAGTTGTGTAGAAATATGTTTCTGTATCCGTATGATTTCACTGATTATTTCCTAGAGATTCAGTCAAAAAAATATCCACAGGGAAAGGGGGAAATCCGCTGTGGGGAATGTTTATCAGTTTCCCGAAGAATGACGGGAGTAAACTAGGGATTCTGTGGGAAAACTGATTTTTTCTTCATAGCAGCAGGAGTATATTTTATTGAAAATAACACCCTTGGCCAGGCAACATTTTAAATGAATTCATTCTTTAACATAGAAAACATTTTCGTATCGCAGAATTTCCCTTTGATTAATTCGTTCTCCCGGAGCGTGCCTTCATACGTAAAGCCTGCTTTCCGCAGGACTTTTTCTGAGCCAATGTTATCCGAATTGCATTTACCTTCGATCCGGTGCAGCCTGCACGTTTCAAATCCGAATCTTACTATTTCCCGTACCGCTTCTGTCGCAATTCCCTGTCCCCAGTAATCTTTATGTAAAACAAAGCCGATCTCTGCTTTTTCATGTGAATTTTCCCATTTTACAAAAGAGCAGGCGCCGATCACTTTCTCGTCTTCCATATGTACGATCACCCAGTCCCCGGATTCTCCTGTCTGATAGTCCCGCAGCACAGGTTCAACATAATTACGATAAGTCTCTTCTTTGGATTGATTCACGCTCCAGGTCATATGGTGCGCCACCTCCGGGTCCGAGGAAAATGCATAAATATCATCCAGATCGCTCAGTTCCACTTTTCTTAAGATCAGCCGCGGCGTTTCAAAACTCGGTAAATTCATCAAAAAATCTTCCATTTTCATCTGAATTCTCCTTTCTAAGTAAAAAGGCTGTTACCACATTAAAATGATAACAGCTGAAGTGAAATTCTATTTTCTCCAAAACGTCTCACAGTCTTTTTTATCTTCCATATTAAAGCGAATGATTTCCTCCAGCAGGGAAAAAGAAACAGGTTTGTTCCAGGGAATGCGTATCAGCTGCTTCGTATGATCATAGCCTGCTTCTTTCGCTGCTTCCGCAAATTTTTCGATTCCTGCAGCTTCCGGAGCCACAGCCAGATGCTTTTTTGACACACTGAAACCGATAATAAACGTCCCGTGATCGGTAAACATTGGCTGGTTCCAGGCAATTTTCGGCTCCAGCTGGGGAAATTTGTCTTTCACCCACTGCAGCACTTCTTCTGTCCGCTCTTGCTGGTCCGGATCATCAATCTTTGCTAAAAATTCCTCAAATTCTTTCATTATTGTGCCCCTCCCTGTATTCATCTTCTATTTTATTTTATCATGAGTGGATGCCCTTCGGAGCGGAAGATATTATCTCGAGTACCTCACTGAATAGAACAATAATAATATACAGGCCAGTTCCTCAGAAATATCTTCTGCAATGTTAATTTCATATTTTTTTAAGGGGAACTTTCTTTGCAGTCTGCTTTCACCAATGATTTGTCCATTTCTTTCCACAGTGATAAATTCCTGCTCCTGAATGTTTAAGTTTTCTCCGTTGTACCGAAGGGTTGGTGTCGTTTTCTTTTTTGTAGAAAGGCCGGCGAACGGACTCGGTGCAGTGAGCCTGGCTGCGTTCTGCCTCTCCTGATAGGAGAAATTCCAAACACGTGCCGGCCCTGTGGGCATATCCTCGATCACGCTTGCAAGCTTTTGATTTTCATGAAGCTCAAACGACACTTCGCTTACCTGCGCTGCCTGCTTTTTGATCCGGCGGCTTTCGAATTTGTGTTCGGAGCTTTCGATTTTAATATAGGAGGAAATGATCGGCTTGTGAAAAATAAAAGTTTCCATTGAGCACCTTCCTTTCGCTTGCTGTCTCGTTCCGGTATCCTGGAATGACAAATTTTCTTAAGTAAAGGATACCATATATCCAGGTATTTCCCATATAAGCTTCAGTTCTCTACTTTTTTCATCCAAAAAAGACTGCCATCACATTTCTTTGATAACAGTCTCTTACTGTAATTTATCCTGAATGCTCGTCCAGAAAATTCACCACATACGCATCTGTTTTTTCACCATGTTTTCCGAGCCAGATCAGGTGGCCCCACGTATCGAGTAATCGTAATTCCGCGTCAGGAATGGTGCTTGCTGCGTACTGCGCATGAGCGAATGGAACGGAGCTGTCGTGCCTGCTGTGCAGAATCAGCGTGGGAGCGCTGACTGTCTGGAGATCTTCCTCGGACAGTTCCTTTATCTGCGCCAGATCGATTAGAAAGCCTGCGCCGGACCGCTGGCGGTTGTTCATTTTCTTTATCGCGTCTATATCTTCTGGTGCAATTAATTCCTGTGCCTCTTTAAAGGACAGACTGCTGAAAGAAGAAAACATCTGCCGGAAGATGAACTTTGGGAAAACATTGTTTAAGAGAGAAATCATTTTCCACGTTATCTTTTCCGTTCCCGGCCGGAAAATCAGCTGTGCTGCTTTATATTCCTTATCTTTTGGCGTCAGCCATTCTTTAGTCACAGCAGACTCCAACACGAGCGAAGTAACATATTCCGGATAATGAGCCGCGAAGTAAATGCCGCTCGGCCCGCCGGCGGACATGGCAATAACATGCACGCTTTCTACTTGAAGATGATCGAGCAGCTTCTTATAATGTTCACATGCGAGAGCAAGACTTTTCCCCGCTTCTTTGGAGGTTTCTCCGTATCCCGCCCTGGAAGGAGTTATCACGGAATACCCACTTTGCAGAAGGGCCTCATATCCAAACGCTTCTTTGTAATTCGAGTGTCCGCCGTGCATGACGAGGACCGGCTTTCCGCTGCCTGCAACTGAATACTCCATCGTGATGCCCTCTGTTTGAAAATTCCCGATAGTTCTTTCCATCGCTGTACCGCCCCTTTTCACATTGAATTTCCTGCAGTATTCTCAGATGAAATTTTATGGAAAATCCTGCCCCTATTATATCCTGTTTCTACGCATATTTTAACACCTTGCTCTTTTCACAGAATATTATTCACTAAGAAGTAACTAATTATGTTAAAATTTGTAATAATAAAGTAACGGTGCAAAGAAGACATTTCGTTTTATCATCAGCAGAACTGCTGAATAAGGTGGTTATACCCTATGAATTCCAAATTTTTTCCCTGGCTGATCTTACTTATTTTTCTCTCCCTCGGTGCACTGGGATATTATTTATTTATCCATGTAGTCATACCAAATATGATGTAACAACAAATTTAGCTTTCCAGGAGGCAGCTTATGCTGAACACACTGGATTTAACGAAAGAAGATAACGAGCTGATAGAAGTCGCGATCCAGGTAATTGAAAAAAATTATCTATATGGAAAGCACCATATCGGGGCTGCGGTCCGGACGGTTTCGGGTAAAATTTTTTCTGCGGTGCATTTGGAAGCGAATGTGGGAAGGATTGCTGTCTGCGGCGAGGCGATCGCGCTTGGGAAAGCAATTTCTGAAGGAGAGCATACATTTGAAACAATCGTTGCGGTAGCACATCCGCATCCACATGAGGATATTGATGCCTGCTGGACCGTTGCGCCGTGCGGTATGTGCCGCGAGCTCATCAGTGACTATGGAGAAAATATTAACGTCATTATTCCCTATAAAGATGAGATAGTGAAATGCAGGGTGCTGGAGCTGCTGCCAGAGAAGTATGCGAACTGAAATGAAGCAGCTAGTAAAAGGAATTTACTTCCAAGTGTCGAAATAAATTAGTATACGAAGATTATTTTATTATCCAGCATAGCTTATAAAGAGACGGGAGAAGCAAAATTGAAGAAATCACTTTTAACCATGGTGATAAGTGTTTGGTTGTTAAGCGCATGCGCATCAGAAAGTGCATTATCCTCCTCTGAACAAAATGAACGAGCACTTCCGAAAGAGGCACGGGAGTTTTTTCAAAGTATGGATGAGGAAAATGGTGTGCACTTATATAATGACGAGAAAAGAAATTCCAAGCTGGTTTATTTAAATAGTAATAATGTGCAGAAAGGAGATGCCGTAACTTTTTTTACGGCGTTTGAAGCGAAATCCGAGGGAGAAACTCTACAATTATTTTATGAAACTGATACTACTGCTGATTATGCTGCGGAAGCTGAAACCAAAGTTTATTATGAAGTGGAGCCTGATAAAGAATACGAGGTAATCAGACTATACAATAATGGAGTAGAGACTAGTTTCGGAACGACTTCAGGCAACTAAGGTGAACTTTGGAGTGGTGGTTTTATTTACACAGTGCTAGTAGGATTATCCTCTCTCCAGCTGTATGTATCTATTTATATTCAGATGTGACTTTTTTAGAAATTAATAACACAATTTAAATACGGGGGAGATTGTTTTGACAGGAGTAATTATTAACCTGATAGGTTTTATTACTTTTTTTATCATCGCTGTATTCCTGTCTAAAGGAAAAGGAGCATTTTTAATCGCTGGATTTAATACAATGTCCGCCAGTGAAAAGGATGAATACGATAAGACAGCTTTAGCTAAATTCATGGGGAAAATGATGTACGGTATCAGCTTCAGCCTTTTATTGTGGGCTTTCAGTGATATTTTTAACAACCAGGGGTTATTTATCGTTGGATTGATTTTATTTATAGGTATTATTCTTTTTGCTATAGTTTACTCCAATACTGGAAATCGATTTAAAAGATAATTTTAAATATTGAGGAGGTGAGTCGTCATGCTAAGCGGTGTAGGGATTCCAGGAATCATTTTGATTTTAACTGTTCTTGGGGTCATGATTGGGGTAATTTGGTTTGTTGTTCGCCTGCTTTCCAGAAAAAATTAATACTGCTTTCCATATTGTGCCTGTGAGTTTTCACTCATTCAAAAAGCCGAATTTCGTTAATGAAATTCGGCTTATTTCGACTAACCGTCTCCCCTGTACACTTTTTCTTCCGCATACAAATACTCGCTGCTGTCTTCCCCAACAATGGAATAAAATTTCGAACCTTCTTTCAATATCGTTGCTTCATTTTCCTGCAATAAATAGTCCGGGTTATCTTCCTCTTCACTGAACATGACGCTGAAAGTAATTTCTCCGAGCTCCTGATCAGTATCCTTTCGGGAAATTATTTCGGTTTTTTCTTCATCATAGTGGTATTTAGTACCGTTCCAATACAAAACGTCCGCCCACTGTACTGAAGACTGCATTTCATTTTCCTTACTTTCAGAGGGTGATTCCCCCGCGCAGCCTGCCAAGAATAAGAAGCCTGCAAGAAAAACGCTCGCTGCAATTTTATTCACAATACAACTCCCCCTCTTTAAAAATTTAGAACGTTTTTTTCCAAATATTGTTTCAAAAATGGGTTTATAAAAATTTCGTTTTTTAAAAGGAAGTTATTGTTATATTATGTTCACTGCAGAAGTTTTTGGGAAGACTTCCTCTTTCAATTAATAAAAGTTCAATTAAAAAATACTCTGAAGATCACAAATCCTATAATCACCAGTAAAATTAACAGACCCGAGCCTTTCCAGCCCATTCCCCCTGTGACATCAGCGAGATTGCTGCCCTGCATGCTGCTGGATGGATTTTTTAACTCTTCCTGCCGCATTCTTTCTCTTCGCTGTGCCGGCGTTTCTTTATCATTATTCATCGCAAATTCCTCTTTTCTATCGCTTATAATTACAGTTAGTTTCATAGAAAACATTGGTATTAGCGTCTTCTTTCTCTTCAACGAACCATTACTTTTCTTGTTGAATATTTTCAATCTAGCACGAATTTATCTAGACTAACACCCATTGCAGCTAACAGCTCTGCTTATAATAAATAATACACTATCTTCTTAGAAAATATTGTTAATTGTTCAAAGAGCCTATTTAAACTCTCACGGAAAACCATTCAAAAATACGAGATATTTATTCATTTAGTGTACTTTGCTACACTTGGCGTTCAAATTATTATCAAAAAACTTTTAAAAGTTATTTAAAAGGGAAATAATAAATATAACTAAAGGAGTGGATTAAAATGGTGATGAGAATACTTGAGGTCCCAACAGCTTCGATTTCGGATGTGAAACGCTCTCCCATGAAAGCTTTTCAGAAGGCAGACCAAGAAGCCGCCGGCGTGTATGTCTTTAATCGTGAAAAGATTGCCGGAGTTATGCTCACTCAGAAACAATATGAATCTTTAAACAGGGAACTAGAAGATCTTTACGATCAAATGGCTGATTTGATGGCTGAAAAACGACTGTTATCTGAAAATGTCTCTACTTTTTCAGATGCGGAAGTTCGCGGAGCAATCGCAGAAGAGCATCCAGAAGTTGATGAAGAAGACGGATGGGAATAATGAATGTATCAGCTTGAATGGACACAACATTCAAAGGAAGATTATGAAAAGCTTGATAGCGCTCAATAAATTTTTGTTAATAAGGTATTAGACCGCATCAAGTTGAGGGGCATGGAAGCTGGACAATCCCTTCATGGCAATTTGACACAATGCAACAAATTGAAAAACAAAAAAATGGGTCTGCGGATCATTTTCAGAGAAGTGAAAGGTACTATACAAGTGATTCAAATCGTGGCCATCGGCAAACGTGATAAAGAAAAAATCTATAAGACAGCTGAGGATCGTTTAAGCTGAATTAGAAACACACTGTCTACTATTTTCAAAAATCCCGTCATATCGGCACTTCCGCAGTGTTTATGATGACCTGGTAAATTTCAGGGCTCCTACGTAAAAAAGTAACCCTATCTGCATCATTATAAAAATTCCGCGCAGTGTTATTTATAAATATAGTAAAAGGACTTCCAGTTACAGAAGTCCTTTTTACTTATTACAAATAGCTTCTTTCACTAACGCTTAAATTAGATTAGTTAAAATTTTTACTGAATTTGATCATGCACTTTTTGGAGCTGCATTCTATTTATTGTTAACAATAATATCGCTGACAAATTCAGTTGCATCCTCTTCTGTCCTTCCGTCTACTAAATGATAAATAATCATATAACCGAAACTGTCAAAATCCATTGCGTACACCACATAATCATTATGTTCTCTTTCCAAGTATTGATACTGCACTTCGTGCCCTTCAATTTCTACCACTTCTGCCTCGTTAACGCTTCCCACGCTGCCTTTATATACAGTGAGATCAATCACAACCGGATCTTGATAAAAATCACCGTAAATGAGTTTTTTGCGCTGCTTATCTTCCCATTCATTCTTTAAATCTTCATCTAAATCTAATTCTTCCTCTTTAGATGTTAAGTAAGACACACCTGCTCCGCTCGGTTCTCCCTGCACAGCTTCCCTGTTTTCGACTTCTGTATGATAATTAATCGTTGCTATTCCTATTGGATAAGGTTCATATTCGGGAATGAAAGGCTCTATCCCGAGCTCTTCATTTATTATTTGTTCCAGTTCCTGGTTCCCACTAGAAGATTCCGTTCCACAAGCTGATATAAGTAATAATAAAACAAACAAAGAAAATAGTGTTTTCATCCGGGGCGCCCCTTCACTTATTTTTTTAATTGGCTCTTTTAAACTTTAAAGGTTGGTAAAAAAATTTCCATGGAATGAACGAAGGAAAAGGAGGAATATTATGCGATATATACTGTTTGTATTTGTGGTATTTTTAATTTCTGCCTGCGCAGATGATCCGGCTGCCTCCAACCCAGAAGCAACAAAGTACGCCACGGCAGAAGAAGTGCTCACCAGTAATCCTGATGCAGATATTTTCTAAATGAAGGATATCATTTACCAATACGCTGAAAATACTTCCGGTGCTATGGAACGCGAATTAACGCTAGGCGGAGGAGTATGAGGAAATAGAACTGCAAACCACGAAAATTGAAGATTTTCAAAACGGTGCTGCCACGCATCTGCCGGAAGTTTCCTCAGCATTTAACTTTGCAGTAGTTCATGGAGAAGAAATCCGCTGCATTGGATTCATCAAAGGATAAGAATCCGCAGGCAATATACATGTTGGTTTTATTTGCTAGCTTCTTCTTTCAATTTCCATCTCTTCAGGTACCACTTCTTCTAATTCAAACATTTCTTCTTCAAACTCCGGATCCAGGTTAAATTCCATAATTTCATCCGTGACATGAAGAACTTCTCCTTCCGCACTGGTCCCTTCCTTTTTCACGAGGTAGTATGTTTCTGTATCAAACCAGTAGTTTTCCATTCCCTCTTCCTCTTCATTTAACGTTAAGCGGTAAGCTTCTCCCCCTTGAATTTCCTCCGTGCCGGCAAGCGTATACGCTTCCCGCTCATGGGCATGCTCCAACGTGTCCTTTTGCGTCAGCACTGGATTATATTCTTGAGGCATTACAGTGGCAGTATCTCCATCTTCGGAAAAAACCACCTGGCTTTCTCCCCCTTCCACACTGACTTCGTAGCGGACAGCTGTTCCATCATATGATGTTTCTATACGCTCGAGAATGTGGCCATCTTCCTGGGGATAGGACCAAATTTTTCTTTCTCTGATTTCCGTCACTTCTTCTCCATCGCTTTCTTCTGTTCGCTCCAGCACCCGATGCTCAAAATAGTCTTCTCTTTCTTCAAGAAGCGTAATTGCATTTTGCAAAACCTCCTGCGCGTCCGCGGCCTCTTCGGCTGTCTCGGCAGTGGTATTTTCCGCAGGCTCTTCCTGATTATTACTGCATCCAATGAGCACTGTTATGGCCCCCGCAGCGGTGCAGGTAACTATCTTCTTCATAAAAAGCGCCTCCTCTTATCATTCTCATTGATTACAGAATTCCCTGTTTTTTACTAATGAAACGATCACGCGCCGTTTCCTAGTGCAAAACTCGAATATGTACAATAAATTACACTCCCTGCTGCATTGCATACTCCTGTATTTTTAGTAAACGAAAATGATCCAGTTACAAAATTGCACTATTATTAGTATTTATTATTCATTTCTTCTTCGGCCAATGCCCCCGTGAAATAGGAAGATTTGAATATTAATTATTTGAATTTCCTTGCTGTAAATGCTCTTCCACGTCTCTAAAAATTGAATTAAATATCCAATCTGGCGTCTCATTGACATCAGTTGACTCCATTGGGTCTCCGTAGCCCCAAGACCTTATATTATCTTCAATTCTCACGAAACCTTGAGAGTGCTCTGTTGCTTTAGGACTCGCTTCTTCATAATGCATTTCTTCCACCCTGTATATAAATGCTTGAACATCAATATTCATAAAAAATACCGGAGTATTAATATTCAGAAAAACAGGTTTCCAATCTTCTTCTGAAAGATCTGCGAAATATTCCTCCGTAATAAAATACGTATCAAATTCTTCTTGCTTCAATGACTCAGGTTCAGCTGTGTGAAAAGTAATATTGTCGAAGGTTTTACTTGGTTTTTCCCCAATTACTCCAATATTAAGTGGTTGCCCATCATATGCTGCCTTCCACTCATCCTTAATGATCAATTCCTCAGATTCGACAGTATCTTCATTTGATGCGCAGCCACTCACAAAATGTAATGCTGCAAAAATCATAATTAGAATCTTCACTTCTGATTTCCCCTCTCCACTTCAATTTATAAGGAACAAACTCATTCAACGCAGCCTGTGTAGTTAAAAGTTCGAAAAAAATACCATTCTCTTAGTGAGGTATTACTTCCCTTTAAGTTTAAGTAAAAGTCCATTCTCTTTTCTTTATATGCAGGGCTTCAAAAATGGCTTTCACTTCTTTTATTTTAACTTGTTTTATTATTAATTTTTTTCTCAAGCTTAAGAGGAATTCGTTTGCATTAATGTTTTTGTATGTAGACTCACTGAGCAGCTTTCTTTCTGCGTAGTTTGAATAATATAAAGACCATCAATAAAGCGAAAAAACCAAACAGTACATACGGGGGATCATCCAGATATGTAACTGTCATCCAAAATAATAAAAGCCCACATACACTGCCAGGAATCAGCGTACTCCATTCTTCAGATAAATTAAATTTCTTATAAAGAATAAAATAACCGACAAGAAAAGGAAAAGTGCCTAAACTCAGAATTCCTATAATGTGAGTGAAATAATTAGTACCAAATAACTCAAGCAGAGATTTCAAAAATTATTCTCCTTTCTATGATGCAGACATTTAAATTAAATACAGGTGATTCCTACTAATGGAAAGCGAACTCTAAGATAAAAAATAATGAGTACCCGCCTTTATTTCTATGAAGGCTTCCCGGACAAAACTGCCTCTAGCAGTATGTTCTTCCTCATTTCAAAATGATGAACCACTTATTCTCATAAGAGAAAAAACACACCAAAAAACAGTCCGAGTGTCCAAAGCGAAGAAATATAAATAGTTTTTTCGAATGGCTGCTGAAAGCTGTTTCTTTTATGCTGGATGGCGAAGATAAATATAAATATCACGAAAAGAAAGTAAATGAAAAAGCTGTATATCAGTGCTGGAATTTGTGCTGTCCATAGCATGAGAGGGCCGAATGTTCCTCCTGCCAGGAAAAGCACGATGGAGACGAATCCGATTATACCGATCAATACAGGCCCCTTGTGCCAAAGCGGATGCGTGAAGAAACTGTTTTCTTTCCTTGCTTCAAACACAAAGAGGAGAAAGAAACAACCGAGAATAAGTGTAATCACCAAAAACACAGTGTAAGGTGAATTTACAGCTGTCCACTCCCCTGCCGCATTTGGAATTGCTCTGTTCTGACTTATGTAATTTGACATCCACATAATTATCACGATGACGAAAACCGTTAATAACTGCAGTAACCCCCATTTCAATCTTGTTCCCTCCTCTCTTACTTTTTATCTATCTGTACTTCAGGAGCTTTCTCTGCAATAACTTCAATCACTTCATCCGAAGTAAAGTAAACATGGTGACATACGGATTTATCTGCTTGTAAATGGAGAGACATTTGATTTCTACACCACTGCAGTAATGTAGAACCTTCAGCTTTAAAAAACGGCCAAAACTTTTTGTTTCGCTTATTTAAAAGGACAAGTGCCTCTCCTATTAAATCGTTTCTCATATGCTCCGGTGTAAAAACTACTGAATAAATTTCCATAAACCTGTTTTCTTCTTCCAGCTGCTCATAATGAAATCTATACATAAATTGGTTATCTTCGAATATCAGACAAAGCCCGGCGTCCCTTTCCACTGAATGCAGCTCAAGCGCATCGTAGCCGCTTTCTCTATAAGTATTAGATACTTGAATTTCATGATTGAAAATTGGATTCCAAAAAGTCAGCTTGAAATCACTCACAGACTCTCCTCCTTGACTAACAAATTATGCTAATATTAATGGTACCATATTATTGGAAAATAAGTTTTCCAGTTCTGATGTTTTATTCTTATACACCTCACTGAAAAGTTTATTTAATTACGGAAATTATTAATTAACAAAATCAATATTGAATAATCTACTGCCAAGGATCTCACTGCAATAAAGGGGGCAATCAGATGATAAGAAAATTATACGTACTTATCGTTGTAATTTTATTATTAGCGGCTTGTGAAATTCAACCGGACAACAATGAGGGGAATGCAGAGGAAACCATTGGTAATCCTACAGCTGAAGAAGTATTATCAAGTTCTCCGGATGCTGATATTTTTATGGCGGGAGATATTATTTACTCCAATGCAGAGGATATCGATTGGGTGATGGAAGCAGATTTAACTTTAGGGGAAGAAGTAATGGAAATCACGAAGCAGTCTACAAATATTCAGGAGTTTGAAAGTGGAACTGCGACAGAACTTCCTGTGGGCACAAAAATATTTGATCACAATGAACATAGAGGAGCTATTTATATTGCAGTGGTGGAAGGTGAAGAGATCAGATATATAGGATTAATCGAAGGCTAGAAGTTTTCTGTAGGATACATCCTCTAAATTTTATTTATACTGCCAGCAGGTACGAGTTAAAGAAGTTACTAACATTTCGATATAATGTAATTGCTTTTACTCTCCCCGCTATTTTTGTATACGTGAAATGGTGGTGTCACTTTCATAAGAAGACAGCTGAAAGAGGTGAAATTAAAATGAAGAACGAAGGTACCTTGAAAAACATAAATTGGAGTGTTTTTATCATAGCTTTACTGCTGGCAATTATCACTGCAGGCATGACAATGTATGACTTAAACACTTCCACCGCTGTTGGGGAAGCTGCACAGTCCCGTACAGCATTTCGTTGGGGATCCCTGAATGTTATTACTGCGGTTATTATCGTGGCTATGATTACTTTTTTGGCAGTCGCTTGGAAGCGCATATTTCCTTTTAATGTTCCAATTGCGATTATTCTATTAGGATTTTGTTATCAGCTATTTTTTAATACATTTACGATTGGATGGGTCGGAATGCTGGGCATGCTAGGCTTATTTGTCGCTTTTTTAACAGGGATAATTTTGATCGTTTCTTATTCTGTTCATCTGATTATTGAACAACGCAGGACTGCACACAGAAGCTAAGCCCGGCAATGGCAATTTAGAAATTTATAAATTATGATTACCAGTCTTTTCCCGATATCGTGTATTTAATCATTTTGAAAGAAGGAGAGAAAATGAGGATTATCCTAATGACCATAGGTATGTTATTCCTGTTCGGATGCTCCGTGGATAAAGACGAACTGGATGGAGAAGTTTCTCAGGCATACATTGCGATGTTCGAAAAATTAATGGAAGAGGACTCGGCGTTAAATAGTGACAAACAGTATATCTCTATTGATTTCACTGAAGCAGAAGATTTAACGGAAGCAGAAATAGAAGAAATTGTGCACCACTTTGAGGATAATTATGAGGTCGATATTATTAACGCTACTGTTCCGGAGTTATTAGAAAGAGAAGATCCTGCGACGGGAATTTTGGAAGGGATTGTATTAAGTGTGGAGGAAGTGACTTATGAGTCCCCCTCTGACATGGTGATACAAGCGCAAAAATACCGAGGTATGGACGGGATGATAGGTTTGGAGATGGAATTAATGTATGAGGAGGATCAGTGGATGGTAAGTGAAAGTGAGATATACGAGATGTATTAAAATAACACCCTGCAAGAGAATGAGTCTCAATCAGGGTGTTATTTCTATTTACTAGAATATTTTTCAAGTTTACAAACATTATCCGAACCTATTTTTTAATCTGCTCTGCATCCATTCGCGGCGGGAGCGATTCATCAACTGCATTTCCTGCCCGCACCGTTACGATGTCTCCAATTTGTATTTTCTCTATTTTTTCTTCAGAAGTATTAAACCATATAGAATTATCCATATATTGCTGAAGCTCTTTCTCGGAAAGTTCTTTTTCTATTTCGAGCGAACTTTCTGTAGCAAACAACATAGCATTCTCTTCTATTTTAATTACTGTCCCTTTGTAAGTATTATGCAGTACATGATTATAAAAAAAGTAAGCAGCAATTATTACTAACATAATTGTAAGAAGCCCAAACAATGCTTTTTTCATTTATTACGCCTCCTTACAATATAAGTCGTTATCGTAAGCCAGATGTTTCAAATTAATTGAACCTTCTTAAGCAAACCCTTTTTAAAATAGAAGCTTATAAATAATTTTTACTTATAGCAAGTATGGCGATCATCGTTTTTACAATTATACTTTTCGTGCTACTCAGATTTTTTCAGGGAAAGTAATAAACATATCAGAATGAATCCTGTCACGATTGTGCTTATCACATTTAAAAATAGAATTCAATATAATAGAAAATATATGCCGTCATGAAAAGTATCATTTCTAAGATAAAATGTTGATCCTTTATGTAGATCTCCCTCACCCCCAAGCAAAAACCAGGCTTCATTTTTGGGAAATGACTTTTTCCCGGGGAAGTGCAGCTGCCAGCCGCTGTAAATTCTTATGGCTGCTTCTATCATCAATCATTGTAGTAGAAAGCTTTGGTTTGCTGATAATAGACACCCTGGTTTGCTCTGCTTCATGCCTCGTAAACTCACAGGACATGCTCTCTCCTAATGTCATTAAGGAGGCTTCTGTTGTTGCAGTAATCCGATGCTTCTCTTCCTGCTTTACCGTGCGTATATTTTCCAGCTGATCCAGCGCTTCCCTGCATGCCTGTATTGCTTCATTTTCCGGCATTGCTACTATCAATTCTTTTTTCGCTTTCAGCGGTGCATTTGGATTGATCCCCAGCTTTACGCTGTTTACATAGTGGATCGTTCCATTAAATAGTGTATTAAGGCTCCCGAAAATGAGCCCGCTTGTCATACCCAGGGAAAAATTTTGAATGATCAGTGACATGATTCCTCCAAAACAAATCGTTGCGACTAAAAAATAAGCGAATACCCTTTTCATTTTATCCCCCCGGCTGTATTTTATATCCAGGTTACCACAAGCAGGTATTTTTGGAAAATAGCATCCATCTTAAGTGTTATAAGGACTCAGTTGTTTCAATGAAAGCAGGAAATAGAATTTTTTTATAGAATTTATTTACAAAGAAAGGATTGCTATCCGCTATTTATCTGGCTTTACATTTAGTGTCTCCCTGCTTGCCTTGACTGTCGGATGCTCTGATTCCTCGGAAGAGAACATTCAGGCGCTCGGTGGAGAAATTTTCGGATAGATTTAAGACTCCTGGTTTGTATGATTAGATCCAGTGGAAATACTGGACAGTCCACCTGACAATTTGTGATCCGTGTCTGGCTGCGCTGTGCTTTCAGCTGAAAGATTAAAGACATAGGAGTGATTTTTTGAAAAAAGCTGCTTACCTGCTGCTTATACCAATTGCGATGTTAATTTTCTTTTTTTATTTCCAGGAAGCTGTGCCGGGCGGGTATGCTTACGAAGAAAGCAACGAAACGCTCACGGTTTATAGCTCTTACCAGACTGAAATACGAAGTTACCCTTTAGATGCAGATTCCGCTGTAGCTCTGGCTGCAGCAACGTTGAGAAACATCATAGATCGTCAGCAGACAATTTTGTTTCAAATCCCCAGTATTGTCTTATTAATCATCGTCTTTTTCCTCTATCGAACAAAAATACAGAGCAGAGATTATATGGAGATGTCAGGAAGAATTATTTATTGGATTGTTTTAGGTTTTTTTGTCGTGACGCTCGCTTATTTAATCTATGTATTTTTTGGAATGACAGCTGATATAGAAACGTGGATCGAGAGAACAGATTCTTATTTAGAAGAAAGCCAATAAGGCGTGATGAAACGGAGGGATCTCTTATCAAATGGAAACTGTTAATTTTCTTCCTGCTGGCTGCCTGCAGTAATACGCCGGAGGAAACCGCAAACCCGAACCCTGAAGATATATTATCATCCAATCCTGAAGCAGATATCTTTCTATACGAAGACGTAGTATACGCAAATGCTACGAATATAGAGCGGGGTGATATTAGGGATTTCACAAAGGAAGAGAGAATTGGAGAAATTGACAGTACTGCGTTACGCGCGGAAAACTTTGCTGAATTTACTTCCACAGCGCTTCCTCCGGGTACGCCCCTTTACTCCACCTCAGAGAAGCAGGAACCCTCTTTGTATATTATCGCTGTGGTGGAAGAGGAAGATATTTTGTACACCGCATTAATAGAAGGATAATTCACGGAGGGGTTGCTTTTATCAAGGAGTATTCACTTTTCTTTTGCTTATGATAATCCCCGGCTGCGCGGAGAAATAAGAGCAGTTCATGACTCTGCTACGCTTAAGGTCCTGCCATAGGAGCATTCAAACATTTTCAATTTAAAAGTGGATGACGGAATTCATTCATAAAGGAAAATATAATAGAGTTCCTGCATGATTAAAATTCTTCCACCCGTTCCTCCGGGATATCTTCATAAGACCCTTCCGCGAGTTCCATGTCTTCCGGCAGTTCAAACAGAGATTCATCAAATGTCGGGTTGATTTCATAGGTGTATACTTCCTCCGTAAGCTCACGTTCTTCTATATTTGACTCCACTATCCCTGGCCCTTCCAGATCCACGTCGACTTCCGCACGAACTTGAAAATGCGTCTCCTGGTCAAACCAGCGGTAAGATACATCCTGATAGAAAGTCTCGAGAACATAGGTATCGAACCCATTTAATTCTTCATCTCTCAACAGTTCGGCCTCTCCATCCTCCAGTATTGCTTCGAATAATTCCTGCTGCTGTTGAAACCAGGCCACCTCTTCCGCTCCTGTAGGAGTCTCTGGAATTTGATAGCGGATCGCTTCTTGACTGCCTTCCTCATAAAAAATTGCGTACTCTGGGTCCTCCCGATCTGTAAACATGTACGTCCTTAGTTCTTCTTCCGGAAATTCTCTTTCCCGGTGCACGAGCACGTCGCCATCTTCAACAAAAACCCATTCTTTTTCCTCTCCCGTAATGTCCGGATCGTCTCCGTCAGAATCTATCGGTCTTTCCCGGTATACACTTTCTATCTCATCAAACTCCGCTAATGCTTCCTCTAAAATAGCAGCAGCCTCTTCCTCCTCCAGCTGCGCATTATTTTCCGCTTCCTCATTTATTTCATCATTTCCGTTATCATTTGTCTCATTCTCTTCAGCAGTGTTATCACCGCAACCTGCGAGTACCATTACACTTGTGAAAGAAAGTATATATCGTTTTTTCACTTGATTACCTCTTTTCCCTGCATATATTGTGAAGAAGAAAATAACATTTAGTTCAGCTTTATAAAAATGCAAACAAACCTCTCCTGTTTTTATTCCCTGTTTGATTTTCTGTTAACGACATAAGCATAATTTATTAAGAAAACTGCGACAGCGATAACTATCAATCCAAACAAGCCATTTGGGCTTGCCATACTATATACAATGTCCATAAATAACATCGTCACGACAGATAAAAGTGCGCTGTATGAATAACGCCATGGAGATTTACCCATCGCTTCTAATATTCCCATCGACTTTGATTTGTTTGAATTTGTCATCATAGCCACCTTATCCATGAATTATTTGATAAAAATTTTAAGAAAGGTGTTACAGTTGCTAATCACTTCGAACATAACAAACCGGAAATCATATTACAAATATTTCTAAAAACAAGAGGGTTTTGAAGTTGTTGTAATTCCATTGCACATACAAAACAAAGAAGATTATACTGCGAAATTTAGCAAATTCATCTATATTCAACTCTTATTTCTAATTTAAAAAAGTTTTCAAGTAAGTGAATTCTATGAATTAGAATATGTTTTTTTGAAAGCAAGCTATATTTTCAGTTGTTTCAAAAATGCTCCTTTTATTAATGAAACAAAATTTATTTTTTGTTTCATTTCTGTTATAATACCTTCAAGGAGGTGTTGATACAATGACGGTAAATCTGGCTGCCCAGACTGCTTTTTTTCCTGAGGAAGATACTCGCGATGATTATCGGTATTACATTAGTAAGTTTTTAAAGCACGTTTATTTTGCGCAGCTTCTTTACAAACGATATGTGACCAATATCTCTCCATCTGATGATGTAAAGTTTAAGACAAATTTTGACGAAGAAAGCATGAAAACAATAAATAGTTACTTGGCGGAACTTCGAAAATTAGAGCTTTTAAGCATGGATGCTCCCTCTGTAGAAGATTTTGCTGAACTGAAGTTTTTTTTAGAAAAACTATATTTTGAATTAACCGAATATGGCTATTTAGAATTTATTTATCAAAACAATTATTTGCTCACAAGCCAGCAGCTGCAGGAAAGGTTAAGTGTTTCCAGAGCAACTCTTAGCCGTATGGTTGCTAATGGCATGGAAACGGCCGATACAACGCAGCATAAAAAATACCCTGCCCATAATGCTTATTTCTTTCAATCTTCTCTAGGGGCCTCACGGGTTCTGGCATTAAAAGCTCAATTTGACAGCAGAAATCTTACGAAAGCACGTTTAATTGAAGAACTGGTGCAAGAAATAGAGAATTTCGAAGAAGAATATGGTGGGAAATTCGAAAATATTTTTGCTGATATTTTAAATGAAAAAATCGATATATACGATTTAGAAGAGCCTGAGGATTTTAAAGATTGGAAAGACGCTTTAGAAGAATTAAAGGACCTTGATGATTAAATGCATATTCCTAATCAGCATCAAATTAGACGATTAGGTTACATTGCTTCCTTATTCGAAGATACTTCTTCCTCAATTTTTGAAAAAGTGAAATACCCTTCTGTAGTGTATATACAACCAAAAGGAAGAAATAAAATCAAAGCCGCATTCCCTTTAATAGATCATGTGATATACGGAGAAACCATACTTTCTATCAGCGAAAAATTAGACGAATCCGGAAGTATTATACAGTATCATTATGGTTGGGAAGAATCACAAAGAGTAAGGGCCAAGGGGAAACAAGTTAGGCACATCATGGCTTTCGGCAACGAAAACCACCGTCCAGGATCTTCTGGCTGGGTAGAAACCAACCCCTTTCATCATCACCATGTGCCTGGAGAACCTAAACAAAGAAAATCTACTGCCGTTCAAACCCTGGAAGAGGTAATACAAATCTTACAAACCTATATTTGTACGGGAAAACACTATGACAGTTCTCATAACTTTTGATTACTATTTTTCTTTACACCAAATGTATAAGCTGCAGATAAGTTTCAAAAGCTTATCTGCAGCTTCTTTGATTGCCATTGTTATCTTGACTATTCCTTGTAATATTTAATAATTTGGCTCTGATAAAGTCTATGGTTGATGAATGAAAATAAAAAAATCAGCCTTCAAAATGGAATTTCTCAGGCTGAAAATATCATCATTTAAGATACCGAAATAAAGAATAAAATATAAAGTTCAAAAAAACCTTCAGAAATGCCAGTCCCTTAGAATCAGTTTTCAATCGGCGGTCGAGGTTCTTTGGATTTCAATCTGTAAATATAAGGACTAGATATAAACAAAATTGGCAGGATTACTGCGTATGTGGTTAAGAATCCTAATTCCGTAAAATCGATGAATAAAAACATTATAAGCGGTGAGCCAGCAAGGAAAAATGTTAGGAACAGCCCAGGTTTATAAGGGGTGACGAACTGAGATTCCCCGCAATACGGACATTGGGTGTGCATGTAAAACCCTCGCAGTGCTTTAAATGATTGTTTCCACGTCCATTGCGTACCACATGATTCACACGTTGGTAATACAGGTTTCATCACTGCCACCTCCTAAGACCCAATAAAAATTGATGATTTTATTGTATCATATGTTCCTTTTGTTGGAATTAAATTTCCTGTTGCTGGTTGATTCTCCCAGTTTATTGTTTGAGTGTCCCACGCTTCATTAATTGGATGAATGCTAACTCCTGTACTGTGATCAAATCCAATCAAGTTAGAATGAGACGAAACAGTACAGCGCGCAGAGGTGATGTTCGCTCCGCTTCATAGGCTTTTTAAGTTAAATCGGACAATTTAGTAAAACATAAATTGAAATACCCTATTCAATAGGGTATACTTTATATAAGTCATCAGTCAAAGAGGTAGTTATGAAACGGACATTTGTGTACGTAGAAAATTTTGATCAAAAGTGGAAACAACTTAGACTCGGTGCTGCTGAACAGCGTGAATTAGAACTTCAATTACTCATGGATCCGAGTCAAGGTGCTGTCATCACTGGTACAGGCGGCCTTCGAAAAATGCGTTTTTCGCCCGAAAGTGAGAACCAGGGCAAAAGTGGTGCTTATCGAGTTATCTATTTGGATATTCAGACAGCTTCCCATACCGTTTTGCTGCTGATTTACGCAAAAAATCAGCAAGCCACCTTGAAACCCGATCAAAAAAAGGTGCTCAAACAATTCGTAGACCAACTGAAGAGCTTGTATACTTCCGAAAGGGTGGATGAAAAATGAAAGAGAAACAATTTTTTGAGGAACTGAAAACCAGTTTAGGCCAAGCGATTGACTATGCCGAAGGTAAGCCCTCAAAAGCCCGTACCAAATCCGTTGTAATAAAGGAACTAGCAACTTTTTCTGCACAAGACATCAAGGATTTGCGCCTGCATATGAATTTAACACAAAAATCATTCGCAGCTTTAATCGGTGTTTCTGTTAAAACGATCGAATCGTGGGAACACGGTACCAACCAACCGAGCGGTGCTGCCCGGAGACTATTAGAGATTTTGAGCAATCAGCCACATGTAGCCGAAGAACAGCAAATTGTTTCTGTTTGAACTATTTCCCAGGTTTTTTTGTGGTCAACATTTTCTTTCGTGTGGATGATCGGGACAGCAAACTCATCCGCGATTACGCCAAACTGAAACACATATCCGCCTCGGACTTGATGCGAAAGATCATCATCGAAAATATTGAAGATGAATGGGATAGAGAAAATTTCGACCGCTTTCTTGCTAGGATGGAAACAAGTCATTCCTTGGGATGACGTCAAAAAAATTTAGTATATAACAGTCGATGTATGATATTCATTTTTCAAAAGAGTCGTAAAAATGAAAAGTACTGGGATTGTAAGAAAAGTTGATCAGTTAGGACGTATTGGCACTCCCCATCGGTGGAGAAGTGCCTTGGGTGTTTCAGGAGGGGATCCGACAGAATTTTTTTTGAAGAAGATAAGATTTTTCTTAGGAAATATGAGACAGATCGCACTTGTGCCGTTACCGGAGAAGTCTTAGATGAAAATGTTGAATTCACTTACGAAAAGTGCTCGTGTTTGAGCCCAAGAGGCGCTGAGATTCTGCTTCGCGAATTACAGTCTTTCAAATTCCTCTCTGTTTCATGATTATAATTTTCCAATGAGTTGATTTTCAAATGCGTGGTTCCAGTTTTCTGCATGAACAATTCCACAGCTTTTATGTATGTTTCTTCCATACGATGGTATTCCTCCATCGTAAAAACTATTCCACTGAAGGAGTTTCCTACCTCAGATATGCTGGTCCATTCCTCTGCCACGATGTAATACCCATTTGCATCTCTATTTTCAGGGTCGTGTTTTGTGATACGTACCGATTTCGTTGCCTTCCTTCTTCCTAAATAATTGATTTCTTTATTAATAAGATGTCCTAATATATAAACGGAATTTTCTTAATTGTAATTAACTCTCCTTCTTCTAACAGCAATTCTTCGGGAGACCTTATCTGATGCAGTAACACCTTTTTCCTCTGTAAGACTTTCATTGAATGTTTCGTCGAATTGATAAAATTCGCCACCTGGAACGTACATTTTCTATATTGGTCCGCGTGTTCATAAAGGTAATCCAACAAGATATCCAGCTCTTTTTTCGTCAGAATGCCATATTCAATTTCAATTTGTAAAGGAAGATTGAACCCTTTTATACCCTTTGTATATTTATTGAAATGTACATCTAAATCACGTGCTTGATAACTTCTTGCAGTCAATGGAACATCCGCTGCAATATAACAAATAAAGGTCATTTTTTCACTACCTGCCATTTATTATTAAAGGTTATTAAGAATTTCTTCGCTGATTATTGAATAACTATTTCCTCAAAAGCTGTGGATTCACCATTTACATGAACATCTATTGTATCGGTTTCTGCATCTGTGGTTAAATAGTATACATTTTGCTGGACAGCAGCATCTTGCAGGTTGGTTTCATTCAATTTTATTGTTAAAGTGCCTCCTTGTGTATCTAAATCCGTTTCTACTTCTCCACTTGAATGAAATACAATATAATATCCTTTCTCTCCATCAGTAATTTGTTGTAGCTTTAAATTCGAATCAACATTTTCCTGCATATGATCAGGCACATTATCAATTTCACTAAAGCTCAATTTCGATGAATTACAACCGCACAAAATAAAAATTACTAGAATACTCCATCTAAATATTATCTTCAAGGTTGCCACCTCTTCTTTTATATTATTTGGATAGTTTGAAAAGAAATTATTTTTAAAGTTGATCCCACGACAAATAATTATTTCTTATTTTTCAGCTCCAAAAGAATTGGGGATATGTTTAATAAAATCGATATAAACGTCAAAATCCATAGTGCTATTTCCATGGTAGGCACGACATCAAACAAAGCACCCCAATCCTCCGCCTTTACCCAGGTCGACACCATGCTGTATGCATCAGTCAGTGTGAGCGCTGTAAATGATAATCCCATTGCCATAGCAATTTTATAGTCTTTACCTGCTGCATACATGCAGAGGTTTGCAATAGTTGCTGCTATAGCAATCACCCCTAATATTATCCACATGATGGTATCTCCCTTAAGTTTTTATTTCGATGCTGTACCGCTTACTTAGATAACCTTATTATATCTTATGTTTCCTTAAATGGAATTAACTTACTGATCATTTTAGAATCTTTATTTGCAGCTACATTCAAACGGAGAAAGATGTATTTTTTGTTTCAGACTTAAATCTTATGTATTTGCTTTAACACGAATATACCGGTAATAATAAAGATTTAATTTAACATCTGATCATTCTCACTGGAGAAGCAATAAATCGAATGTGAAATTATACTATTTATGAAGGCAGATACGGAGCAGTCTCAGCAGGAAAATTCTTTTGCTATAAATGAGGAAGCAAGCGGAGTGAAAGCCATAGAGAAAATATCTGGAATTAAAAACACCTTTAAAATCGAAAAATCATCATTGAAACCGGCCCTGCAGAAGAAAATAATCGAGGAAACGTAAAAGAGGACACTCTACCCGCAGCTGACAAGCATAGAGAAGCTGCAATTCAATCCACGCGCATAAATCTTTAAAAACCCAAATGTTTTGCTTTTCTAACCACGCCTGTTTTTCAATAAAAAACTCTCCCATATATTTTCATCAACAAGGAAAAATTCTTCGTGTGAACAGCCAGCCAACAAGCACTTTCCATTTTTGTAGAACATCAAGTCCTCTGGTAATTCTGGACTTCTCCAATCAAAAAGTGAATTGCTGCATTCTTTTAAGAATTGCCTTGTAGCATTGTTTAAATTGAAATAATAAACATAAGCTGTATCTTCAGGTAGATATGTCGTTTCCCATTCTTGTTGAATTTTTCTTTCAATGAAATGTTCTTTGATTGGTTCTATCAAAAAATCAATATAAGCAAGGCGTTCATCTTCAATCTCCATCAGTTGTCTATCCTCAACAAATGCAAATATATTGCAATTTACGTATAATAAGTCAATTAGCTTTTTATATCGTTTGTTCTTTACATTTTCCATTATAGTCAGCATTTTAATTCCTCCGCTTTAAAAAATTATTCATGTTGCTATAGCGAATTTTATAATTTAGACCCTGGAATGCTAAGAGATTGTAAGCATAAAAAAAGTACCTCTATAAGAGAAAGATCAGCTTTGGATAGCCTCTTTTCTTAGACTGTTACACAGCTCCCGATTAGTAATAATATGTAAACTTAGCGTTATATAAAAAATACTAAATTGAAACTCTACATTCATGAAAATTAAAACAATCTAATTTTTATAGAAGTAGGGACCAAACTCTGTCTCATGAGTTATAACATATGTCCACTTAAAATCAGCACTTACAATATATACATCTATAAATCCGTTAAGTTTATTCACAATATCTGTATCTTCTAAAGCAGAAGCATTGTCCAGAAAAAAAGCGCTCTTTTCTTCCTGGTAAAAAAGAAAACATTTCTTTTTCTTTTGTTGGTTAAAAGCAGCTCTCGCTTCTTTACCCGTTAAGGAGCTTACTTTGTTATAGCTAAATATATGCCAGAACATCCCATTAAAATGAATTTGATTTTTCTCAAACCGAGTGATGTTTTTCGTAAATGCACCTTCCCAATTTTTTCGCAGTTCTTCAGCTTCCGCAGCTTCCAAGCATACTACTAGTATATTTTTCACTTTTAATAATTCTACTTGCTTTTGTGTTTTTTCTGACATTCTTTTTTTAGGCATGAATGACACCTCTTTTCACATTTGGTAATATCCTAAGAAATCGCTTAACATGCTTCTTGAATATATCAGCACTTTAAAAAACTACCGCCAGTTACAAATAGTAACCCTGCAGTCAATATTAATAGTGATAAAATTCTATTTGTACATAAAAGTAAGCTAATAAGTTACATTTATAACTTATAATATTCAAAGATTTTCTTCATTGTTCATTACACCATATCTTTGTTCTTTACCCATCCATAAGCTGACC
Source organism: Alkalicoccus daliensis (assembly GCF_900103955.1). Classification (GTDB taxonomy): domain Bacteria; phylum Bacillota; class Bacilli; order Bacillales; family Salisediminibacteriaceae; genus Alkalicoccus; species Alkalicoccus daliensis. Next base: position 269,933 of record NZ_FNIL01000002.1, on the reverse strand, counting down.
TCACGCCAATGAAGCTCTTTAGCGGAGATCCAGCTTATGGGATAAAGAAACGGTTGATCAATTTGCCATTCTTCACTCTCTGCCCAGTAGAATTGCCCTTCTTTCAGCAATAGTTTAGCTCCATAAATGATTGAGTCCTGGTCTTCTGCACGTGGATGAATGTGAAAGTGAGTAACCCCTTTAAAGAGCAATTCGATTGCCGAAGGTCCTAGAACTTGTCTTTGAAACAAGACACGTACACAGGTATCCAATTCAGATGACATACTCATGGAGAGATCTTCATCAACAAAAGCCTCCGTCCACATGTAAAGTTCTTTCAAACAGCTATCGTGAAATCCTCCGAAGAAATCCATAAAATTTTCAATGTCGGTAAAGTTATTAATCTTATTCCACTTCACTACGTCCCCTCCTCTTAATAGAATGATTAATTACCGCATGGACACTCATTTTCTGAAAATTTGAATGTAACTTAACTTAGTATTAAGCTACATTCAACATCCTTATATAAATTTAGACAAGTTATTTTGTAGACCATCTCTTTGTAAGAATGAAATCCTTGGAGGTTCCGTCGAGATCACATCAATTATGTGATTTAGAGCATTTATTCCGTAATGTTTGTATTTCCCAGGATGTATATCATCAGCTATAGTGCCGAGCTCAATAAAGTCTAGATATCGTGATTTTGAATAAAGCGAAAAAACTCCCCCTTCATAAACCTCGTATTTGTCCAAAGCAGTAAAACTCTCGTTACGAACCGAATAAGCAACATATGTATCAAATTCAATCCGAAGAACGGGGAGGGTTTCATCCATATTGACGGAGTCATAAGTAGAAAAAGTATTATTTTCACCACTTGAAATTTCAGGTATTATACAGCGGTCAATATCAACAATTAAAGTGCCGTCTTCAGGTTCGAACAATGAATTTAAATAAAGATAGCCTTGGTATTGTAGTAGTTCAGAATAGTCCATAAAAGTCTCCTTCCTCAAATTAACATTTAAGTTTACCAGCTTTTAAATGTAACTTAACTCACAAATAAGTTACTTCCACTATTTTTCAAAACTTAATTCCCAAATTTCCAACGGATTGTTATAGAGTTCATCTGGAACATAGTGGAAATCTTCTTGCAGCCTGATTGTATAGGACACTCTCTCTCCCCCTAAAGAGATGGTATCTCCACTGGTGAGGGATGGCTGTTCAGTTAAACAATAAAAAGTTAAATTATTTTTCATTACATTGAATCGCAGAATTAATTTTATACAAGGAACCACTGAGCGCGCCAAACTGATTCATACTATAATATCCAATCTTACTCTGGATTTTCTATGTATCTGATTATTGTTATTCATAAAAATGATCCCACGACAAATAATTATTTCTTATTTTTCAGCTCCAAAAGAATTGGGGATATGTTTAATAAAATCGATATAAACGTCAAAATCCATAGTG
>NZ_FNIL01000002.1:0-268474 GCF_900103955.1 Alkalicoccus daliensis | reverse complement strand
ATTGCCATAGCAATTTTATAGTCTTTACCTGCTGCATACATGCAGAGGTTTGCAATAGTTGCTGCTATAGCAATCACCCCTAATATTATCCACATTTTTACATCTCACTTAAGTTTTTATTTCGCTACTGTAACGCTTATTTAGATAGTCTTATTATATCTTATGTTTCCTGAAATGGAATTAAATTACTTATTATTATAAAATCTTTTTCAGCAGATTTTTTGACCCATACGAGTTTAAATTTTTCTTTGTAAAACTCTAACTTAAATTCAGTATTTCCAGCATGTCAGCCGGTAAGTATAGAAGATGTAACATAGCACCTGCAGACTGATATACTAGATGCAGGCAACACTACATTAGGAGATGAGAAAAATATAGAAGGAGAGATAGTAGAATGCGTCTATTATTCAGTATCGCGGCAGCGGGCTTTCTTCTTGCAGGCTGTGCGCAGGAGGATGCGCTGCAACTGGAAAACGTAAACGTAACACTGGAAGATGAAAAAGAAGAGACCGGGGCAATCGCGATCCTGTCAGGAGAAAACGAAGGAGAGTTGGTTGTGCCGATCGTACTTCGCTATACTTTCACTCTGCAAAACACTGGTAATGACTCCCTTGGTACGAATGAAGCCCGCGAAGATCAAACTGTTGTAAGTGACGAAGAGCTGTATGTGCGTATCGAACCGAAGGAAACATTGGCAGAAACAGCAGAAATAATGCTTGATGAGAATATTTTCGCCATTAATGAAGACGGTTGGCAGGTGGAAGGATTCGGGACGGGATATATGGGTGCACCTATGATTGAAGAAAATTCCGGAGCTGAATATGTCCTGGATTTTGTACTGGGTGCAGAAGTAGAAAATCCGGAGATTCCTACTGTGCCATCCTCTGAAGAACTGGAACAGCTGCTTGCACAGGCGAGGGAGGCGGAGATTGTAGTCGAACTCGATGGAGGAGTATTTGAGCGGTTTGACCTAAGCGAAGAGCTGGAAGATTGAATAAAGCAACCTTTCTCGCTTAAGGCATGGTTAACAAGCCTTTTGTATTTTTGTAAACCCTCTAACAAAAAGCAGCCGGAACAAGAATATCTTTGTTCCGGCTGCTAATAAGAACATATGAAGCAGTAACTAGTACAGTCACATAACCATGTCTATAAGCTGCAGCAGTCTTCCACAAAATATATCTGGTCACAACTTCCCTGCCTACTGCACAATGAACTAACCATTCGTATTTATTGTTTTTTATATTGCAAAGTCAGTTAAATCATAGTTTAAGAAAAACAATTTCTGTTTACTTTACAAGTACCGCTGATAATTTGAAAATCATCAGAAAATCTTTTTTCCATTTTCATATTCGTAACCTGAAAACCGCTGCTATGATACAGATGAACTGCATGCTCATTATGAGGGAACACTTGAAGTCCGAGCTTAAGAACTCCCAACTCTTTCGCAATCCATTCAATTGACTGCATAACAGCTTTACCATAGCCAAGATTTCTATACTTTTCAAAAATAAGGAGATCATAAATAAATCCGTTCTTATCATCTTTTCTTGCTAACCAGATCATTCCTACTAATTGTTCTCCAGCATAAACATCAAACAAATAATTATTTTGCGTATTCAATCCCTCAGGCAATAGCCTCCCCTACCAGAAAAACGAATCAAACGAGACTGAAATGAAAAAGATCGTCAGGGCAATTCCCGCGATACTGGTCACCATGCCTGCGACTGCCATCCCTTTACGCGCATGTCCGTAGCGCTTCGCCTGCAAGAGTGCCACGCTGCCGATCAGCAGCCCGGCGAGGCCGAGCAGTATTCCGACAATAATAAAAATGGAGGTCAGCATGGATACAATTCCTAAAATCAGCGAGGCAGCCGCCTTTCCACTCTTTTCCCGTTGTTTCAATTCTTCTCTAGAATCCATTTGACCTTCCTCCTTTTCTGCGACTCTTTTATTCCTTACCCGGTTCAGAGAAATTTTATGATGTTTATGAAAAAAGAAGCTGCTCTAATCAGAGTCAGCTTCCTGGATGGATCAGTCGTATACTTTTTCAAACGTTTCCTGCACCTGCGGCAGAAGGTCATCCCACTCTGCGCCCGGCTCTTTGTTTACTGTTACAAAGTCCTGGAAACCAAAAATATTGTCTACGCCCTCAAGTGCCAGTAATTCTTTTGCGAGCGGGTGGTCCGTGTCATCAGTTTTCTTAAAAGAGGCACTGCCGGAACCTTCGAACAGTACCTGGTTCGCTGTAAATTTCATTGCGTTTGGGTTAGGTGTTGCTTCTCCTCGTACTTGAATTGCCATTAAAAACATCCTCCTTTTCAGCATATACGTTTATTTTAGCACGGGCGCCCTTTAAAAAGAAAGGATTGCACTAATCTACCGTAACTGTTTCCTGAAGGGAAGATGTTTCCGGTGCTGCCCCATCAATTTCATCTGCCGTAATTCCGGCTTCGACCGTAAGCGGACCCTCGGCTTCGCCTTCCCAGGTTTCCTCAAATACCATTTCTCCACCTGGTTCAAGCGTCATTGTTTCGATCGCCTGCGTGAACATCATATCGGCAGCATAATCATACACTTCTTCTCCCGCTTCTGTGCGGATGACGAGATGATATTTCTGCCCCGAGCGGAACGTAATTTCTTTTGCTTCCTCTGTCTCATTTAACAGCTTCATTGTTACATGGACAGTACTGCCGTCTTTCTCTGCTTCAAGCTGAAACGATGTATCTTCCAAAGCTTCCCCCTCATTTCCGGCGGTGTTTTCTTCTGATTGGTTTTCTTCTGGTTGATTCTCTGCTTGTGCTTCTTCCACATTATTTTCTGCCGGCTCCTGTAAATTTTCTTCCGGTACATTGTTACTATTTTCCGGCGCCTGCAAAGTACCACAGGCACTTAATAGTAATATGGCAGCAAGAACTGTGTATTTCATGAAGACTGCCCCCTTTTACTATGTACAGACGTAATTTGCAGGGAAAGGTTACAGCGGGAAGCTGTGATGAACTGCTGGAATCTCCCGCTGCTCCCATAAATGCCTGGCAGAAGAAGTGACTGCTTCCGCTCCGGCACGGCAGGCTTCTGCAGCCTCTGCTTCCGTCCGGATCAGTCCTCCTGCCATCAGGGGGTAGTCGCAGTGCGCTTTCATATATTGAATTGTCTTCGGAACAATGCCGGGCATGACCTGCACGTAATCAGGGGACCCTTTTTCAATCAGCTTCAGACTCACTTCCGCGCTCTGCTCATCGAAAATAAAACAGCGCTGCACTGCAAATAACCCTTCTGCTTTCGCAGCACGTATGACCACCGGATGAGAAGAAATAATTCCAAACGGCTTCATGTAAGCGGCAAGGAAACCGACTGCTTCCGCCGTCTGGGAAAGCCCTTTAACCACATCCATATGGACAAGCAGGCGCAATTTCGGCGAACGTCTGCAGATTTTATGCACCTTCATCAGCTCTTCAACGGAGGAGTGGGAAAGAACGATCAGCTCTGCCCCCTGCGACATGGCCTCCATACATTCTGCGGCACTCGTAACAGAGGGGATGATTCCTTGATACGCGAGTTCCATGGATATTTCCCTGCCCTTCTTTCACGGGTCACCGCTGTGGAATCTTCTGCATCTCCCGTGCTTTTTCCGCTGCTTCCACAACTTTGTCAATGTCACTGCCGAAACCAGCCTCCACCACTGCTGAATATCCACCTTCTAAAATCGGCGCGTCCGCGATGCGGATCTTGCGCCCTTCCTCTCCCAGTTCTATCGCAAGCTCCGTGTTTAAGAGGGCGCTGCCAAGATCAAACAGGACGACCGTGCCTTTGTCAGAGTAGACAGAGGAAATCGCCTCTTCAATTGCCTGCGCGTTTGTACCAATGCCGCCATCGTCCTCTCCGCCTGCGACGGCAATGTTCACTTCCGGCTGCATTTCAAACAGGAGCGATTTAATTCCTTTTACAATATCGGCACTGTGGGAAACAAATACTAAGCTGACTTTATCCATGTGGATTAACTCCCTTCCCGAAGTGTATCTGCCAACGCTTTAAATAAATAGTAGGAAGAAGTGGCGCCGGGATCAATATGTCCTACAGATCTCGCGCCGAGGTAAGCGGCTCTTCCTTTCTTCGCGTGCATCTCTTTCGTGTTGTTTTTCAGTTCTTCTGCGGAGTTTTCCCAGTCATCCCAGTCAATCTCCTGCTTTCCTTCAAACTTTTTCAGGAGCGGCAGCCATACGTCCACCATCGTTTTCTCGCCCGTTTCTGCTTTTCCCCGCTGTACGATCGCGCTTTTTCCTGCACGGAGCACGCCGAGAAATTCTTCGGCAGAGAGCGCTTCCTTCGTTCCTGCTTCTGCAGCCATTTTCATAAAGGCCGAGCCGTATAACGGACCCGCTGCGCCGCCGATTTTTCCGATAAACACCATGGAGACGGCTTTTAAAATTTCTCCCGGCACCTGGAACGATTTTGTTTCAAGGAGATTGTGCATTTCTTTTACCCCGCGTGCCATATTTATACCGTGGTCCCCGTCTCCGATTGCCTGGTCCAGGTCGGAAAGCTCTTCTTTATGGGCAGTAATTTCTTCCCGGAACGCTTCGAGCCACGCTTCTATTTCTTTTACTGTTATTTTCATACACTATCCCCTCCTTTGCTGTTAACGTTTAAATGCGACCGTATCTGCTGGTGCGTGGAGCAGTTTTTTTCTTTCCTCGTCGAGTTTCAATATCGTAAGCGATGCGCCCGCCATTTCCAGCGACGTCATCCACTCCCCCACGATCGTTTCCTCTACTTGCAGTTCGTGCTGCTGGAGAATTTTCGCGACGGAATGGTTCATCACATACAGCTCCATTAACGGCGTGGAACCGAGCCCGTTAATCAGCACAGCAATTTCCTCTCCCTTTTGCAGCTGCATATCTTCCTGGATTTTATCAAATAAAATCTGCGCTACTTCTTTCGCCGGCTTCAGTTCTGTTCTCTCCACGCCAGGCTCTCCGTGGATGCCGGTGCCGATCTCCATTTCGTTTTCCGCGAGCGTAAAGCCGGGCTTTCCGGAAGCAGGCACTGTACAAGGATGGAGCGACATTCCCATCGATTTCACGTTTTTGATTACTCCTTCTGCCGTCTGCTGCACTTCCTCCAGAGATGCGCCTTCTGCAGCTTTTGCTCCGGCGATTTTATGCACGAGCACAGTCCCGGCAATGCCGCGGCGTCCGCTTGTGAAAGAGCTGTCCTCTACCGCTACGTCGTCATTTACGACGACCTGCTTAACGTTGATTCCTTCTGCTTCTGCCATTTCTCCCGCCATTTCAAAGTTCATCACGTCGCCGGTGTAGTTTTTAATGATGAGCAGCACCCCTTTGCCCCCGTCGACTGCTTTGATTGCTTCAAATACCTGGTCCGGGGTCGGCGAGGTAAATACTTCCCCTGCCACCGCTGCGTCAAGCATCCCTGGGCCGACAAACCCTGCGTGTGCCGGCTCGTGTCCGCTTCCGCCGCCGCTCACAATTCCTACTTTCCCTTGTACCGGCGCATCTTTTCTCACAAGTACGGTCGTATCTTCCAGTCTTCTTAATTCGTTTGGATGGGCAGCTGTCATTCCGTTGAGCATCTCATCGACAATTTGTTCGACATCATTGATTAATTTTTTCATTTCCCTCCAGCCTCCTTAAAAAATATAAAACTCACTTTTTTATTAATGCAAAATGGATGCCAAGTTAAAAAGCTGAGTAACTGAAAGCGCTGTCTTTTTATTTTGTAATATTTCTGGTCATTTTGCCCGATGGATCTGCTCTTTTTGACCAAGCAGGTGTTCCAGCTCGTATTCCTTCAGTTTCCGCGCAATTGTTTTATGTGTGACGCCGAGTGCTTTGCCGAGCTGATTGTAGCTCGCATAATAGGGCGCCGCTTGCCGGATCGCTTCTTTTTCCACTTCCTGCAGCGTTTTCGGCATTGTTTTTTCTTCCCGGATAAGTTCCTCCGGCAGATCCTGCGCCGTAATATATCCCGTTTCGTTGAGCGCTATCACCCGCTCCATTACGTTTTTCAGCTCGCGGATATTTCCCGGCCATTTTCTGTTTTGAATGCCTGCCAAAAATTCTTCCGAAATATGCTGGAGCGGCCGCTGGAACAGGGCACTGAAATACCGCAGATACGTTTCCGCAAGTTCCGGGATATCTTCTTTCCTTTCCCGGAGCGGCGGTAAAAATAAAGGCACCACGTAAAGCCGGTAAAACAGATCTTCCCGGAATTTTCCGGACTGGAGCAGTTTCTCCACCGGCTGATTGGTGGCGGACAAAATGCGGATATTGATGGGAATCCGGTCTTTCCCTCCGACTCGGACGACTTCCCGCTGCTGCAGCACCCGGAGCAGCTTGCTCTGCACTTCCGGAGCGAGCTCGGAAATTTCATCGAGAAACAGCGTCCCGCAGTCTGCTTGTTCAAAGGCGCCGATATGGGTCCGGTGCGCATTCGTAAACGATCCTCTTTCGTGGCCGAACAGCTCGCTTTCCAGCAGGTTTGTCGGAATGGAGGCACAGTTAATCGCGACAAACGGCTTCATTCTTCGCGGACTTGCCTGATGAATCCCCTGGGCAAGCAGTTCTTTTCCCGTCCCGCTCTCGCCGTTAATAAAAATGGTGGAATCCGTTGCTGCGGCTTTTTGCGCCATCACAATCGTTTCCTGGAGTACGGCACTTCTGCCGCGCAGTTCCTGAAAGGCTGCATCGCCTTCCCGTCTATCCGGCATTACCGTTACTTCCGGGAGCTCCCGCATTAAGTCTTTCATTTCTCTTTCCGCGATAAAGCTCACGACCGCGCCTTTAAACATCCCTTCTAAAAACACCGGATGGGCCTTCATTACGTAAAAATCGCCTTCCCGTCCCTCATACGTTTTTTTCAGCGTAATATTTTTCTTCAACTGGTCCCACTCTGCTTTTTTCAGCAGTGCAGACGGCTGTTTCCGCTCCTGCCGCGTCCATAATGTAAACGAACGGTTTTCCACGAGCAGCTTTCCGCTTTCGTCAAAAAAGGCAATGGCATCGTGGATCGTTGCAATCAGCAGCTGCAGCCGTTCCTGCAGCAGCTTCACCGATTCCAGCTCCTTCGACGTGCTTTCAATGCTGGAAATGTCTTCAAACGTTGCCACCGCGCCGATAATCTGCCCGTCGTAAAAAATCGGCGACCGGTTGGTGATGATCGTATTTTTTCCGATTTCCTGGCGGACGTTCCATTCTGCGGTTCCTGCAGCGAGCACCTGATGGATTTTGGAGCCGGGTACTGTTTCTGAAGCCTTTGTAAAATGCAGCTGGGCAGCGGTTTTACCGATTAATTCCTCAGCTGCGCTGTTCACATAGGTGATCCGGTTTTCTTTATTGACGACAAGCACCCCGTGCCGCATCGAAGCCATTGCTGCTTCCATACTGACGGAGCTCTCCATCAGCAGCTGGTCTGTTTCCAAGTCCTCCTCTTCTTCCCTGCCGCTGAAAAAATCCTGAATTACATCGATTAAGGGAGACGCTTCCTCTTGATCGGTAAACAGCCGGAATTCCCCGCCGGTCGGTATTTTCAGTGAAACGATCGCAAGCAGATTCGCAATCTGCGCGCGTCTGCCGTTGTATTCAATCCATATGGACCTGAGCTCTTCCGAGGAAGAAACGTGCTGCTGCAGCGTGGAAATCAGTGCCGCCGCCAGCCGAATATGCAGTCCCTGTTTCCGGTGCACCTGAATTTTTTCATCCCGCATCGTAAGCCCCTCATTTCTCTCGTTCTTTCCTGTAAATTTCGACAAAGAAACGGGCTTCTCCTGTATAGTAATTATGTAAAATTCCAATTATTTCTTCTGTCCAAGGTTCTTATCGCCTGGATATTATGGTAATATTTTCAATATGTAAAACGAAAGGGAGTGCTGCTTACGAATGCTGAAAACAATGCTTGCCTGGATACTTGTGTATCCTTTTGTCACAGTGCTTTTGATTATGTTGATTGATTATCTCCGGGGGCAGCCGGAGGAAGTCCTGTATTATCTGCCGAATTATTTAGGTTTTGTTACTGCGGGAATTGTAATTGGATTTGTGATGCACCAGGTGCAAAAAACAAGAGGAGTGGCGGGCAGCCCTAAAAAACAATGAGCGGCCGAGGTAATAAACATGCCGCTGATGTATTTTATGGCAGTTTAATAGGAGCCAGAGAAATCATACACATAGCTCTATAAACCGTAAAGGAGAAATTAAATGATGGGGTATTTAAACGTTGCAAGTTTTTTGCTGGGTCTGTTCGCCTGGGCTCTTCCCTTTCTTAACTTGATAAGGGACCCGCATACGAGACAATCCAAGTGGGGCATGACTGCCTTATTAAGCTTAAGTGCCTGTGCTGTCGCGTTACTGCTGCAAATATTTTATAACCTCCACTTGGTAGAGATTCAGGACTGGGCTGCGCTGGAAGATACGATGGGAGGCGTCGCATTTGTTTCTGCCGTGCTGCTCTCAATTACCCTGATATTGAATTTCCTCCCACTTCTCCTCCGATCCCGGGGACTCCGGCAGTAACCTCAGTTTTTTTATTTGAGACGCTGGTGACTTTCATGATCGCCAGCGTTCCGGCCGGATCTGTACATCAGCAGCTTTGATGCGGCAGATGCAACATAGGTAAACAGTAAAATAGCCAGCAATAAAAATTCTGCCGACAGCGGATAATATAGAAAATGAATAATTACAAAAATGATTATCAGTGTCAGCACGAATTTTATCGTAACGGCACTGGCTTCATGCTCTAGTTTTCTCCTGCTTTCGGAATTCGTTCTTATATGCGAATCCGCAAATCCTTCCACTCCCATTCCGAGCAGTACGATTCCCAGCACGAGCCAGAAACTGCCCAGAAATAAAAAGATGAAGGAAAGCAGGGTAATCCCTGCGTAGAATAAGGTGAGTTTATTATTTATCATCAACTCTTTCCCCCCCTAGTACCTATGTATTTATTTAAAGCTCCGGGTTCACTGGCTTTATTAGTCAGCAAGTTTGTAATTGACGAGGAACGGTGCGATACAAACTCCGGCGGCAGCCGCAGGTAATCCGAACAATATGTTGGTCCATCCAGCTGCAAAAAATTCCATCGTAATGGTGAAGAAAAGCAAAGGCACAATGGTAACTCCGGTCAAGATAAATCTGGATGGGAAGGTGATGGCCGAGTTATTACCACAGGTTGCACAAGTCACTTCGCCATAGTTAAAGTTCTTTTTGAAAATCTCTTTCCAGGAAAATTGATTGCCGCATTTGTCACATTTCGCCATGAAAGTTTTCCCTCCCTTCCTTTATGCTGGTCCTCTTTGCGTTATGTATAATTCGAAGCTGTTCAAGTAAATGGTAACACATTTACAAAATATGTTGTTTTCCACTTGTAAAATATGTAAATTTATAGCATTCTAGGAAAGGAGCTTTGTTTTCAAATTTTTTCGGTAGTGGGCTTGAAAAGGAAAACGAGAAAACTTTCCAAAATAAAATATCCTGGAGGGAAATATGTTTACACTGCCTGTGGTAATGCCTTTAACTGTATGTTTTCTTATTTATCTTGGAGTAGATATATATCGAAACAGAATGTCTCTTTCGATGAGGCAGCTTTATAAAATTGGTTTTTTTGCTTATCTGCTGGTTGTCTTTCATTTAACGATGGGAAGTATCCATCTGCCTCCGGAAAATTTATCTTCGGCACATGCACAGTTACTTCCTTTCTTTTTCATCTATGAATTGCTTTACATCTATTCCGGCGACAGCTTTTATTTCATGAATACGTTAAAGTTAAATTTCTTTAATTTCCTGCTTTTGATTCCTTTTGGAGTGTTCTTATCAGTGTTGTTTAAAGAAATCAGTTTTTTTAAGCGAATTGGCATAATTATGCTATTTACTCTCGGTATAGAAGTCACGCAGCATATGCTGAGTCTCTACGGCTTTCTTTTGAGCAGGAATTTCAACATGGATGATATTATATTAAATACAGCCGGCGGTGCATTGGGATTATTGCTGGGAATATGGGTGAATAAGTATCTGGACAGTTGGAGGAATCGCCGGCATTCGCCGGCACAGGCAAGTTAGTATCTTACATATATAAGCTTGAAGCGGAGGGAGCAATACGTTCCTCCGTTTTATTATTTTAGAGTTAATTTTCAGCTGAGCCGGCTCCGTGAGCCCAATCGATTCCTTAATTTACTGCCGCGCCCGCTATTTTACTTCAAACCGGCTATACTTTACTCCGATCCGCTTATACTTTCATTCAAACCGGCTATACTTTACCAGAACTCCCCTATACTTTACTAACTTCCCGCTTTGCTGCACTTTCCTCGCTGCAGCTTCCCCTCAAGAGCATATTACCTTCTTTTATTAAGCCCGTTTCCTCCCAGAGAAGCAAAATGGAGCAGCTCACATGTTTCCGTGCCCGCTTATTTTACTGTCGCACCCGCTATTTTACTCCGAATCCTCTATGCTTTACTTCGATCCGCTTATTCTTTAATTCAAACCCGCTATACTTTACCAAAATTCCCCTATACTAAACTAACTTCCAGATTTGCTGCACTTTCCTCGCTGCAGCTTCCCCTCAAAAGCATATTACCTTCTTTTATTAAGCCCGTTCCCTCCAAGAGAAGCAAAATGGAGCAGCTCACATGTTTCCGTGCCCGCTTATTTTACTGTCGCACCCGCTATTTTACTCCAAACCGGCTATGCTTTACTTCGAACCGGCTTTACTTTACTCCGATCCGTTTATACTTTCATTCAAACCCGCTATACTTTACCAAAACTCCCCTATACTTTACTAACTTCCAGATTTGCTGCACTTTCCTCGCTGCAGCTTCCCCTCAAGAGCATATTACCTCCTTTTATTACGCCCGTTTCCTCCGAGAGAAGCAAAATGGAGCAGCTCACATGTTTCCGTGCCCGCTTATTTTACTTTCACGCCCGCTATTTTACTCCGAATCCTCTATGCTTTACTTCGAACCGACTTTACTTTACTCCGATCCGCTTATACTTTCATTCAAACCCACTATACTTTACTAAAACTCCCCTATACTAAACCCCCACACACTAAACCATCCCCCCTCCTTATCCTCAAACATGCATCTTTCCTTCGATGCAAAATAATTTGTACTCCTTCTCCTCCGATTCCTACTTTTTCGCGTACTTGTTTTATAGAACCGAAAAAAGGAGAGATCGAGATGAAAAGAATTGTACTGAAAGAAGAACTGGTGGCAATTACAGGAGATTATAAGCTTGCGCTCGTATTGAATCAGATGATGTACTGGAGTGCCCGGACGACGGAAAAGAATAAGTGGATTTACAAAAGCGGCGAAGAACTTTCCGAAGAAATGATGATGAACATTTCCGGATATTCGATGCGTACCCATTTAAAGAAACTCGTGGCAGCGGGGTTTTTGGAGGAAAGAAATAATCCGTTGATGAAGTGGGATAAAACGAAGCAGTATCGTGTCGCAGCCGAAGTAGTAGAACAAGCAGTTCTTAATGCAGGCTTCCCAATAGAAGAAGCACCGGCAACAGAAACAGCGGAATCGAATGAAGAAAATTTGTTTTCGGAGGAAGAATATCTGCCAGCAGTATCAAAGATTATTCCCATAAATTCCTTCAGAGAAGAAAGAGATTCTGAGATCCCTGTATTTACGGAGCACGAAAAATTATTCGGACCAGTGACACCCGGCGCTGCCGAGAAGATTAACTGCTGGCTGCTTACCAATGTGTTTACAGAGCCGGAAGAGATACTTCTGTATGCTTATGAACTTGCGGAAAAATACAAGGCAAACTCCTATTCCTATGTAGAGCGAATTCTGCAGTCGTGGCAGAAAAAAAGGTTTGTAACGCTGGCGCAGGTAAAGCAGCCGGCTCCCACCAAAACGACTGCCGCGCCTCTGCCGAAATGGATGAAGGAAGAAGTGCAGCCCCTCAAGAAGGAATCCTTTGATGCATCGAAAGCAGAAGCCCAGCGGCTGAAAAAAGAACTCGCAGAAAGAAAAGAGAACAAACTTGCGCAGCAAAAAAGCCACCTCCGGAAATAGGAGATGGCTTCAGATTACTGCTTATTGTCTTCTTCCGGATCTTCTTCTACATCTTCTTTCAGATTCTCGTTGTAGTAGTTTACCGCTGTGGCAGCGCCTTCGTCCACCATACGATTATCCTGCAGATCCTGAGGGTCGGAGTGACCTACCTTTTCACGAAGGTATTCGTCTTCATCTTCCTTCGTTTCCCCTTTGATCTGGGCTTTTGCATAATCCACATACTGAGAAATTTTGTCCTTGTTCACGTATTCAGAAAGCTTTTCCTTGTTTACGTACTCCGACATTTTCTCTTTGTTCACGTACTGTGCTACCTTTTCCCGGTTTTCGTCTTTACCGAGATAATAGGCAGCTGCTACAGCAGAGGCTGCCAGCGTAGAAAGTAAAAATCTGTTTGCCATAATCATGTGAGCATCATTTTCAGATGCTTCACTTTCACCACCTTTTTTTATTTGTCTTCCATGTTATTGTAACCTGTGTCAGGCCCGCCTGCCCATGATCATATTCACGACAGCGACAATCAGCGCAATGACAAGCAGCGTATGAATCAATCCGCCGCCGAAGTCAGCAATAAAGCCTACCAGCCAGAATAAAATAAGAATACCAATAATAGTCCAAATCATTGCGTTCACTCCTTCGTTTTGTAGTGGGATAATTTCTGGATGCATTTCTAGGTTGATTAAAGTTGTACTATAAACACTATTACCATTATTAAACGCACTCAAACATTTCCTGAGAAAATAAAGAAATGGGTGCCTCCTGTTTCCAGGAGACACCCATATTTACCGAACTATTGCTGCTTCCAGTTTTTCAATTCTTCCGGGGAAGAAATGTGCACTTCCTCGCCGGCTGCTTCTTCCCCGTCCCAGGAAAGCATGCCGCCTTCGAAGTTCGCAACATTGTCAAAACCGTGCTGCTTCAGAAATAAGGACACTTTCTGCGAGCGGTTGCCGCTGCGGCAGACAAATACATACTCTTTCTCTTTATCAAAGCCTTCCGCAAGCTCCGGAATAGACATCATCGGGGCAAGCGGCACGCCGGGAATATGGCGGTCGGTATACTCTTCCGGCTCCCGCACATCCACTACGACCTGTTTCGGATCTTTTTTCGCGAGAATTTCTTTTAATTCTTCTTTATCAAACTGTTTTACTCCGTCTTTTTCCTGACTCATGCGAGCGTTCACCTCTTCTAAAATCTGATACTTCTATCATACCGTCCGCTTCGGCGAGTGTAAAGAGATCAACGGTCAAGCTCCACATCCCGCAGGAAGTAAAAGCTGGACGGATACTGCCAGTAGCCGGACACGTCTTCTGAAATTCCTGCAATGATATTTGGATAGTAAAGGTATGCATACGGAGATTCTTCCGCAAGCAAGTTTTGTGCTTCTTCATAAATTTCCAGCCGTTCCTCTTCTCCTGCCGCCTGCCGTCCGGCTGTCAGCAGCTCGTCAATCTCCGGGTTATCCAGGAAAGAACGGTTTCCGGGAGCACCGTGATTGCTGGAATGAAACACAGGATACAATCCGTAATCTGCGTCCATCGTCACTGTGCCCCAGCTGCCGATAAACATTTCTGTTTCTCCCTGTCCTGCCATTTCCAGATAAGTGCCGTGCTCGTACATATCGATGGATACATCAATCCCGATCTGTGAAAGCTGTGCCTGCAGCAGCTGGGAAAGGTCTTCATTTTCCCGGTCATCGTTCGTGAGCAGGGAAGCCTCAAAGCCATCCTCATAGCCCGCTTCTGCAAGCAGTGCCTGCGCTTCGTCGATGTCCTGCTCCAGCGTATCAATGTTTTCAGAATATCCGAACACATCCGGCGCAAGCGGTCCTTCTGCTACGATTCCGGTGCCGTTCAGCACGCCTTCAATCAGATCTTCTTTATTAATTACTTTCGAAATTGCCTGACGGACCAGCGGATCATCAAACGGCTCCACTTCCGTATTAAAGCCGAGATACGCCATGCGTGTACTGTTCTGCTCGTACAATTCTACGCCCTCTGCTTCTTCAATTCGTTCCACGTCCCCTGGATTGATAGGAAACACAACGTCCAGGCCGCCCGTTTCCAGCTCTCCGATGCGGGTCAGGCTTTCCGGAATCACGCGAAAGGAAACACCTTCCGTTTTCGCCTGCTCTTCGTGCCAGTATTCTTCATTTCGCGCAAGCGTCACGTATTCTCCCGGCACATACTCCTCAAACTGGAAGTAGCCTGTTCCCGCAGGTCCGTCTTCCGGCAGGTTAAACGGAGAACCGCCGTTTTCCATTTCTTCATAGGAAGCTTCGATCTGGTTCGGACTCACGATTCCCCCGCCCGGATGTGCCAGGTGTGAAGGCAGCGGTGCAAAAGGAAATTCTGTGTGCAGCCGCAGGGTATAGTCATCCACGACTTCCACTTCCTCAATCATGTCGAAAATAAATGCCACCGGCGAGCTGATATCCGGGTCGGCAATCCGTTCAAAATTCATCTGTATCACTTCTGCATTCAGCTCCGCGCCGTCATGAAACGTCACGCCTTCCCGTACCTGCACTTCCCATACCGTATCTTCCACCTGCTCGAGGCTTTCCGCAAGGCCGGGCTGAATTTCCAGGTCTTCATCCATATAGACGAGCCGGTCATAAATCGTCGCATTAATGGAGTTAGAGACATTTTCATTTGCACCGTGCGGGTCAAGCGCTACCGGGTCAGACATTACTCCCATCTGGAGGTAGTCTTCCTGAACACGCTCTCCATCTGCTTCCGGCGCCGCACTGTTGTTTTCTCCCGCGTTCTCCGCCGGCTCTTCCGTGTTTCCATCATTATTATTCGGCTCGGACGCACAGCCTGCAAGGATAAGTGTTCCCGCCAACAGTCCCAGATATTTCTTCATGTTAAGTTTCCCCCTATAGATGTAATATGTATCCCGATCAGTTTTATCGGTTTTAAGCACGATGCTTATTATAATCAATAATCAAAAAGAAAGTCAACATTTGTTAACTATCCAACGAAGTAATTTCTATGGGGCTGATTTCAACTATCGATCCCCTGGTATGTTCCTTTTATTTTCCAGTTATGAATGATAAAGTGAATAGAGGTGTTTTGCTGGAGGATCGGTCAAATACATAAAAAACAGCTGCTGATATATAACTTCGGATCTTTTTATTGCAGCTGTGGAAGGAAGTTGGTTTTTTTGGAACTAATTTTTGTAAGACATGGAGAAGCAATTCACACGCTCGATCCTCCTGAAAGTCTGGACATTCTGCATCCATACCTGACGGATAAGGGAATTTTGCAAGCGAAAGATCTTAGGTCCACCCTTCCCTTATCATCAAATGATATTGTAGTGATCAGCCCATTAAAACGCACCCTGGAAACTGCAATGTACTGGAGCGATAATACAGGATGTTCCCTTATTGCCAATCCAATGATTGCGCCAAGAATATTTCCCCAGGCTTCTAAAACCCGCACCCTTTCGTGTGATAAATTAATGAGTAGAAACGATATAATGAAGGAATTCCCGGATGTAAAAATTCAAGAAGAAATACCAGAAAACTTGTGGGTTGAAGGAATAAACATTATCAGCAGAGAAGAGTTTTTCACGGTTGCTGATCAATTTCTTCATTGGTGCATGATGCTGGAAAAATCCAGAATCTATCTCCTTTCTCATGACGGGACTATCACTTCTTACCGAGAACTTATTTCCGGAAAAAAGTTATCCAGAAAGGATTTTCCGGAAGAAACTGATTTTTTCACCCTGGAAATCTAATCAATAAAACAAGTTAACGAAAAGAGGATATTTTTATGACCCAAGAAAAACTAACCTCCCTCCGCAGAAAGCAGCTGCTGCTCCAAACATTTCTGCTTCTGCTTGCCGCAGGGGCGCTTTACGTGATTCACCTGGCTTCTGGCCAATCGTTTCAAGCGGTGCAAATTTCCATCGCCGCGATCGGTATCGGCATTGGAATCTACAAGCTTATTCGAAAAAGATCCACCTGGGCGCCGGTTTCTATCCTTCAAGAAGTGCATGTCTATGAAAAAGAAAAGCTGGGAGCGGAATGGAGAAAAAATGATAAAAGCTCTGCTTTTTACTTTATCGGCTTCGGCATTATTTATATGGGACTCTCAATATGGCAGGGACCCCAGCCGATGACACTCCCTCCTGGATTCTTGTTGATAGTATTGATTCTCGCTGCAAGTATTCTCGTTTTTTTCAACTGGCTCAGCTTCCGCGAAGTAGATAAAGCGGAAGGGCCGGAAGACTTTATTCAAAATAGATCCAAGTACGCGGAAAATAAAATCGCCTTTCAGGTGACCGCGGTAATCGGGATCTATTTTACCGCCATGTTTTTAGGAATTGCACTCTATTCGCAGTAAAAAGGGGGATGCGCAGATTGAAAAATATTACACCTATTTCCACATGGTCCGCTGCAGAAATTAAACGCCTGCGGATCAGTCAGCTGATTGCCATCAACTGTATTAATATGAGTGCACTCGCGTTGATTTTTTATACGCTCACTGCCTATTCTCAGACGTTTACGCCATTCTTATATCTGCTCAGTATTTCGATGTTTATTTTTCATATCGTGCAGTATGAGCGTGCTTCCTCCACGAAACGCATGCTGCCGGTATTCCATAAAGCAGCGGAATATGAAAAAGCGAAGCTGGGAGAGGAATTTGAGAAGGAACAGAAAACAAAGGCGGTTTCGGGATTTGGCGCTGCCGGGCTGATTTTCCTCCTGGCACTGTTTTCACATAGTCCGGGTGCTGTTTCGCTGCATACGGAGTTTCTTGCGCTTTATATACTTATTCCTTTTATTGTTGGCAACATTGCCATATGGAAACGATTTTCCCGGATCGATCAGGCAGGCGGTCCGGAAGATCTCGAGGGAGAAACCGCACGTACGCACAAAAAAATGCTGATTGCTGGTACTGCCGGCCTGCTCCTTATCATTATTGTCATAATGATTCTCTCTGCTGCAACTGATCCAATGCGACGTTACTAGCGGCATATCCGCTTAAAAATATTTAGCTGAAAGTGAGGGTGGAGAGATCAAGCATTCTGTCATAGAAATAACAGATATTTGAGGTGTTGAGGTAAAAAAAAGCCTTTTTCATAAACGTTTGAAACCGAGGAGGATTGTATGGACAATCATAAGAAAAATTACATACTAATGTTTTTGGGAGGGATCGCAGCAGCCCTATTTATTTTGCCAATACTTCAAGCATTAGGAGTTCCATCCTTTAATGAGGTGTTAGTTTCTTTATTCGGGGAAGATAATCCATTGGCTTTAGCGTTCTCATTGCTGCTTGTGGTGATAGTAATTTTTTTGATGGTTAGACTTATTAAAAAAGATGGTTAATGCATGATTCAATGACACTTGATACTGGAGAAATATCACAAAAATGAACTGCTGAGTTGAGGCAGTTCATTTTTGTGAAGCTCATCCAAAATTCAATTGAATTGTCTTCTTCCTATTTAATGTTTTTCGATTAACACAGTGATATTTTCTTCACTGACAGCAACATTTTCAGCTTCAGCCACACTTTCCATAGTATCTACTACAATTTGTTCCAGTTTGTCTTTTTCCATATTTGCTTCCGCTGGCAGGCCAAGCGAACAGGAAAGTTCCATCTGCCCTTCGTCTATACCACTGCTTACCATTATATCTATATCTTCCGCTGCAAGCTCTGTTTCTTCTGCTATAGACTGCAAAATATTATTTTTTAAAACAGACAGTAAGTGTTGCGCTTCTTCCTCTCCCTCTACTTGTACAGCCTCCGCCTTCACTTCTACTTCGTTGTTTTCTCCACTGCACCCAGCAAATAAAGTGGTACAAATTAAAATCCCTGGAATAATTAACTTTTTCAAAATTTCCCCTCCTTAGTAATGTAAATCCCTACAGAATTATAGCATATTTTACCAAATGTATATATTTTCAGCTCGTTTTATAACATTAAATTGTAAACATTTATTGACAGAGCCAATTTCATAATTACATTTTCAAGGAGAATTGACGAACGTTCATTGACACTAAACATATAATGTTCTTTTTTCATAAGTATTCCGGAGTGACAGGCGGTGACTCCCGGAGGATCAGCGCAGTCTGAAGATCCAATAAGACAAAGTTTTTTTATCGTCCTATTTAGCTGAAGACAAGCCCTTGGGAAAGCACCCGTCTATAACGAAGGAACCCTCTATTGTTCGTTTTAAATTCTCTGATTTTGTATTATGAAATTGCCTCGGCAATATACTTTTAAAAAATATTCATGAGAGAGGAGAAATAACATCCATACTGTCAAAAAAAGCTCCTTGAAATCATGGAAGAATTGCCTGCTGAAGAAGCAGCCATTGTTTTAAGTTTTGCCGGATCTTTATATGTGAAAAAGCACTAACCCGGTTTCGGATTAGTGCCTCGTTTCACATACTTTCTCGCTTTGCGCCGCCTTTTTCCACGAGGCGCCTGCAGGTTTCCCGCTTGATCATTTTATGCGGTACGATCATTTTCTTTGGTTCCACGGACGGGTGCAGAATTTTATCAATGAGCAGATTCGCCGCTTCGTAGCCGAGGCTGTAGATGTTAATATCCACCGTCGTCATCGGCGGTGCGGAGAGCTCGGAAATCATCACGTTGTTAAAGCTGATGATCGAGATGTCTTCCGGCACGCGCACTTCCATTTCGCTCAGCATCCGCATGACGCCGAACGTCATGATATCGTCCGCGACAATCAATGCCGTCGGGCGTTCTGTAAGGCTCATCAAGTCAATGACCGCTTCCTGTCCGCCTTCCTGAAGTTCTTCATGAAAAACAATGTATTCATCCCGCGGCTCAATTCCTGCGTTTCGCAGGGCCTGGTTGTATCCCTGCATATGGTCGATAGTGACGACGTTATCCAGGTTGCCCCCGACAAACGCAATCTGCTTATGTCCCAGCAGCAGTAAATATTCTGTCACTGTTTTCGCAGCTTTGAAGTTATCGTTATTCACATAAGTAATATTGAACAAAGACTCATCATAGGGCCTGCCGATCAGTGTAAAAGGAAAATCCTGCTCGTGCAGATATTTCAGCACTTTATCATTCACTTTGGAATACAGCAGAATAATTCCGTCCACACGCTTTCCCTGCACCATGTGCTGGACTTCTTCAATTATTTCTTCATCCGACTGTCCGGTGGAAAGATACAATCCGTATTCCAGCTGGTGCGCTTTCGTGCTGATGCCGCGGATTACTTCCGGGAAAAACGGATTCTGGAAAGTTTTATTCGCGGAGTTCGGCATAATAATCCCGATAGTCTTCGTCGATTGATTTGCCAGACTGCGCGCATTAAAGTTCGGATGATAGCCCAGCTCCTTCATCGCTTCCCGTACCTTTTCCTTCGTCCGTTCGCTGATGCGGGGACTATTGGAAATTACACGGGAGACAGTAGACGGGGCAACTTTTGCGACCTTCGCTACATCTTTTATCGTTACCGTCATGACGTTTCATCCCTTCTTCACGTTCTGACCGCTCATTTACCGGCCGCTGTTAGTTATATCTTATTATTGTAAATGTTTTCTAGCTGTATGCAAAGGCTTTCTTCCCGACGCCTTTATTTCTTTCATGAAAAAGAGAGGAGACTGCGCGCCTCCTCTCTTGCTCTCGCTGCCTTATCCTTTTGTTGCTCCGGAAGTGAGGCCGGAAATAAGATAACGCTGTAAAAAGAGATATACTGCAGCAATAGGAACTGCGATCAGGATTGCGCCGGCTGCGAACCGGGTGAAGTTGTTTGCAAACTGATCGTTAACGAAGTTAAACAGTCCAAGCGCGAGCGTGAAGTTTTCCGGGCTCCGCAGCACGATACGCGGCAGGATGAAATCCATGAACGGCGCCATAAAGTTAAACAAGGCAACTACTGCCAGAATCGGCTTCGCAAGCGGAAGCATGATCTGGAAGAAGATCCGGAAGTGCCCGGCACCATCGATTTTCGCTGATTCGTCGAGCTCGCGTGGAATTGTGTCAAAGTAGCCTTTTACAAGAAACGCATTCATCGGGATCGCGCCGCCGATGTAAATAATTATCAGGCCGATCAGGCTGTCGAGCAGGTTCACTGTATTTAACAGGATGTATAGTGCCACCATCGCCATTAAGACCGGGAACATCTGCAGCAGCAGAAACGCATACAAGCCGTTTTTCCGTCCTTTAAATCGATAGCGTGAAAATGCATATGCGGTTAAAGCGATCATAAAGGTCGCGATCACCGTTACCGAAACTGCCACGATTAAAGTGTTCTGATACCAGAGCAGATAGTTGCTGCGCGGGTCAAAAAACAGCCACTCATAGTGCTCCAGCGTAAAGTTTTCCGGGATGATGGAAGCGCCGTACACGCCGCTTCCTGTATTTAATGATACTCCCAGCGTCCAAAGAAGCGGGTACAGAATAATTACAAACATAATCAAAATTACTGTATAGCTGCCAAACAGCTCCAGGCGTGTTTTTGCTTTTCTGCTCATTGGTTTTCTTTTCGCAGCTGCCATTAGAATGTCCCCTCCTCTTTAAAGGAACGTGAACGACGGAACTGGAAGAAGGCAAAGCCTGCGACCAATAGTCCAAGAATAATCGAAATTGCCGCAGCCATGTTAAACTGCTGGTTTTCGAACGTCAGTCCATAGATCCATGATATTAATATGTCCGAGCCGCCGGCGGTCTGTCCCCGGACGGCAGGGCCCCCCTGGTTAAAGAGGTAAATGATATTAAAGTTATTAAAGTTAAACGAATACTGCATAATCAGCAGCGGTGCCGTTGCGAACATCACGTGCGGGAATGTTATGTTCTGGAACTTCTGCCAGCGGCTTGCGCCGTCAATGTCGGCCGCTTCATACCAGTCTGCAGAAATACTCTGCAGCACACCGGTGAAAAGGGCGTAAACAAACGGGAAGCCGAGCCACACCTGAATCATAATAATCGCAATTCTCGTCCACAGCGCGTCTGTCAGCCAGGGAATGCTCATCCCGAAAATCGGTTGCAGAATCGCCGTATTGATCGCACCGAAGTTGTCGTTAAATAATGCAGAAAAGATAATGATCGTTGTAAACGCAGGCACTGCCCAAGGTAAAATGAACACTGTGCGAATAAGTTTTTTAAATTTAATGCGCGGATCGTTGACGATTGTTGCCAGAAATAATGCGAGCGCAATCTGCAGTGTCGTTGCGACAAATGTCCAGATCAGCGTCCAGGAAAGCACGTTAATAAACGTGTTTCTCCATTCGGAGATGGCAAATAAATTTACGAAATTCTCAAAGCCGACCCACTCCAGGATATTCCGTGGCGGTGCATTGTAAAGATTGTAGTTTGTGAATGCGAGAAATACCATAAAAAGCAGCGGGAAAATGACAACGAAAATAAGCAGTATTAATCCCGGTCCTACGAGTAAGTATGGAAAGCTTGTATCCCATGCGTTTTTAAAGCCTTCTGAAATATTTGGTACTTTCCAGCCTAATTGAATTCTCTTTGCGTCTTTGAACGCGTCCTGAATATTCAGCGTATAAAAAGCGAGGAAAAATGTAGACAGGATGAGTGCCAGTATCCCGTTACTTAAAAATACCCGTGAATCATCTTCCCGCGGTACTTCCCCCAGTGTTACCAAGCCCTGCAGACCAGTAGTAATAAAATCGATTGCAGCGATAACAAAAGCAGCAAAGAGAATGAATAAGGCAGCACCTTTGATAAATCGTTTATTGTACGCTTGTCCAAACCCCGGGATAATCGAGAGCAGCGCCGCTGTCTTCGGATTATGTTTCGGGTTTACCAGGACTCTATTGTCTTGTTCTTTTTTTGCTGCCATAAATGTGTCCTCCTGATCATTAAAAGAGTCGGGATTGGAAATTAACATTTCCAACCCCTCGTCTTCATCTTCATTTAGTTGCCGGAGATCGCGATCTGCTCACGAATCTGTTCTACTGCTTCGTCCAATACTTCCTGCGGGTCATCTCCCTGGGAAATGAACTCCATTGCTTCTCCGATTGGATCCCATACCTGCGTCATCTCAGGGATGTTCGGCATTGGCTCCGCATATTCTGTCTGCTCGAAGATCGGTGCCATGAACTCATCATCGATTTCCACCGCAGTGTGTGCAGGCAGTTCTCCTGCAGTTTCAAAGTACGTTGTGGAGTTTTCTTCATTTGTTAAGAATAAAGCAAGCTCTGTTGCCCAGTATTCATTCTCTGTGTAATAGTTTACGAGCCAGCCTTTATTTCCGGAGAAAGAGCTGAGACGCTCGCCATCCTGTTCCGGCAGCGGCGCTACAGCCAGGCTGTCGCCGAGTGCAGATTCATATTCTGGAATAGACCATGGGCCGGTTACTACCATCCCCGCATTTCCTTCTGTAAACAGTCCATTCATGATGTCCCCGTCAATTCCTGTTGGAATGAGGTCTTCTTCAAACCAAGTTTGAATTGTTTCTGCTCCTGCAACCGCACCTTCTGTATTTAACCCGATATCCTCCGGATCATAAACACCATCTTCATCCTGCGCAAATACGTAACCGCCCTCTGCAGTCAGGAATGGGTAGGTAAAGTAAAAGTTCGTTGCTTCCATCAGGAATCCGTAAGTATCACCGTCCGTCAGGTCTCTTGCTGTATCCATCAGGTCATCCATTGTTTCCGGTGCTTCCGGCACGAGGTCTGTATTGTAGAAAAGTGCATACGTTTCCACGACTGCCGGAATACCGTATTGAATTCCTTCATAGCTGAAAGAAGTAACTGCTTCCTCGTTATAGCCTTCCAGACGTTCCAGCTGGTCATCTGTTAATTCAAGCTCTGCTGCAAGCCCCTGCAGGTGGATGTCACCCAAGCGGTCATGCGGCTGGAAGAAAAGATCCGCGCCTTGTCCTGCTGATCCATCCAGTGACATACCTTCTGTCTGGTCAAGCATAGAATAAGGAATAATTTCTACTTCAATACCCTCTTCTTCTGTAAAACGCTCTGCAATTTCTTCATATGCATCGAGCTGTGATTCTTCATCATTCACCCACATAGACAAGGATTCCGGCTTTTCCGGCGCTTCGCCGTCCGCTGCTTCATTTCCGCCATTGCCTTCTGCGTTGTTTCCTTCTGCGTCATCTGTATTCTCTGCTGCATTATTCGCAGCATTATCATTTCCACCCGCGTCGTTGTTGCCGTCTGCATCATTTCCGCCGCATGCAACAAGTGCAAGTGACAGCGCAGGTACCATAGCCAGTGTAAACATAAGCGATTTACTTCTTTTCATCTTCTCATTTCCCCCTTGATAGATAATTTCATTTTCAGATTATCTCCTCCTGCATGCGAATGACAACGCTTACCGTAACCGTTTGCACAGCCTGGAAAAATAATAATAGCACCACTGTACTTACGATAGCGTTATGTAACATTCTCTCTGCAAATAAAGACAACCGCTTGCATAATGCTTCCAAATAAAATTCCACGAAGATAGTTTCCGTGAAATCGTTTGCATTACTTGCTGAATTCAATATACTACTTCCCCTAAATAAACACAAGCTTTTTTTAAAATTTTTTTTCGCCATTTTTAGTATAGTTCATTCACAAGTGCTGATATAACAACGTTTCAGAAAGAAATTTCACTATAAAATTTCATCAGATTTATCCTGGGAAAACTTTGTGCAAATGAAGGAACAAAGTTGCGCATTCTGTGAAACTTTCACTAACTTTATTTTATAGAGGCTGAAAATTTTTCACCGTAAAAAAGCTTCTGCATAAAATTTTTATACAAAAGCTCTGCCTGCGTATTATTTTTTCCCGCTCAGTCTTCTGTACTCCCCCGGTGTAACTCCTTCCCGCTGTTTAAACACCCTGGAAAAATAGCTCACATCGGTAAAGCCGCATTCCTGCGCGACTGCCTGCAGGTGATATTCTCCCTGCTGGAGCATTTCCTTCGCGAGTGTCAGCCGGTGGTGCGTCATATACTGATTCGGCGTCATCCCGGTCACGCGCTTCATCGATCTGGTTATGTAATCCGGGTGATAAAGAAGTTCCGCTGCCATATTCTTTACGAGAAATGGTTCATCGAGTGCATGCTCCTGCACATACTTCATCGTTTTATGCGCAACTTGCTGGGCACTCGAAGGAACCTGGAGTGATTCCTGCTGCACGTGAATCAGGAAGTCGAAAAAATACAGCTGCTGCCGCATCCGCTCTGCGGGATCGTTGGAAGCGTTCGGCTGCAGCAGTGTTTCAAAAAGTGCCATCGCCTGATCCCGCCTGCGGAAGCTTCCCTGCTGCTGCAGTGCCAGCTGGAATACATCAGGCGTTAAAAAGGTGTTGCGCTTCTTTAAAATCGTCGACCAGTCGACTTCCTGCCGGTCAGACAAATGAAAGTCATGCGGAAACGAAAAATGCGCCCAGTAAAATTCCGTTTTTACCTGGCACGGCTTTGGCCCCCCGTGCAGCCGCCCCGGCACTAAAATAAGATAATCACCTCTATGCAAGGTATACTGTATTCCTTTTTCTTCTATATAAAGCGTTCCTTCCTTTACAAAAATAAAATCAAATAAATGAAAGGTGCGGTAGAAATGCTGCTTGCCGGGCTGAAACTTTCCAATACCGGCTTTTATAAAGGTAGGCATCGGCGGTACTTCTGTAAGCAGATACGTCATTTTCTTTTCCTCCAGGTCGGTTTTGTCCATGTTGCTTCGTTTTTCTTCCTTTGTTCAGTATATCTTTTCGAGTAAGCTATGAAAAGATTAAGAGCGGATCTGTCCTATAGGAGAAAACTTTGGGATATTTTTAGTTCTTCACCATAACATGTAGGTGAAATACAGATAGTTATTTTTTCCCTTTGATGATTGCAGCCTTTGTGTCCATAGGGACGCTTTCCGGGCGGGCCGGCTTCAGCTAATTCCTTCCTCCGGTTCGTCGGGCAAAATGGATCTTCGAGTCGGCCAATTTTGCCTCGGAGCCGCCCCATTTCCACTTTGGCTGCAGAAGCAGTGTTATTTTGGGTAAAATCTTTTTCGATTTTTTCTTGTCAACTGCACTTCGTGGTGATGAACCATATTTTTATCAAAATTCTTGAAAAATACAGGTTTCCTATTATATAGAAGAAAGCTGGACGGACGTGTATTCTCCTTTGAAGGCATTTACTGTACATAAAAGCCGATTTACTGGTTTTTCATAAAGAGAATTTTCATTTATTCATCGTTTCTCACTTGAATCATACGCTTACTGTTCCAATAGAACCATCCGCTGAAAGGAGATGCGCCATGAGCCATACTAAGAAAAACGTTGCAAAATTATCTCTCTTCGCCCTCACATGGCCCATTTTTATTGAAATTATGCTGCATATGCTGATGGGAAATGCAGATACGCTGATGCTGAGCCAGTACAGCGATGAAGCTGTGGCTGCCGTCGGAGTGTCCAACCAGATTATGAGCGTTATTATTGTCATGTTCGGTTTTGTGGCTACCGGGACTACGATTCTCGTCGCCCAGTACCTCGGTGCAAAAAATCATCAGGGAGCCGGGCAGGTAGCTGTCGTTTCCATTGTCATGAATATTATTGCCGGCCTTCTCTTAAGCGTGCTGCTGTTTGGCTTCGGTCGTCCGATTCTTACGGCAATGAACCTGCCGCAGGAGCTGATGGAGCCTGCTTTAATTTACCTGCAGATTGTCGGCGGCTTTGCATTTGTACAGGCAGTCATTATGACGATCGGTGCTGTATTAAAAAGCCACGGCTTCACGAAAGATGTAATGTACGTCACCTTCGGCATGAATTTACTCAATGTGTTCGGAAATTACGTGCTGATCTTCGGCGCTTTCGGCGCGCCGGAACTCGGGGTTATGGGAGTAGCCGCAAGTACGGCAGCCAGCCGCACTTTAGGGACCGTTGTATTATTTTATCTTCTATTAAAACGGACACCTGACTTTCTGCCGTGGAAATATTTAATCGCTGCGTTCCCGAAAAGAGAAGTCCGCGATTTACTGAAAATCGGTGTTCCAACTGCCGGCGAGCATCTGGCGTATAACGGATCGCAGATGGTGATCACGATTTTTATTGCTTCGATGGGCACCGTGGCGCTGACGACAAGAGTGTATGCACTAAATATCATTATGTTCGCACTGCTGTTTTCGATTGCGATCGGCCAGGGCACGCAGATTTTAATCGGGCATATGATCGGGGAAAAACGGTATGAAGAAGCTTATCAGCGCTGCCTCCGGAGTCTTTGGATCGGCATTGCCGTCTCCACGTTTGTTTCAATTATGTTCTTTACATTCAGTGAGCAGCTTTTCTCTATTTTCACTTCCAACCAGGAAATTATCCAGCTCGGCTCACTGCTGCTATTGCTTACAATTCTTCTCGAACCTGGACGCGCCTTTAACCTGATCGTCATTAATGCGCTCCGGGCGGCAGGAGATGTGAAATTCCCCGTCTATATTGGAATTATGTCCATGTGGGGGGTCGCAGTTACCATCTCCTACGCTGCAGGTATCTGGCTCGGATTCGGTCTTGTCGGCATCTGGATTGCGATGACACTTGATGAATGGCTCCGGGGCATACTAATGCTGCGGCGCTGGAATTCAAAGAAGTGGAAAAAAATGTCCTTTACCACAGATATACGTGAAGAAATAGAAGATAGCAACAGCGAGAAAAAAAGTGAGGCATTTATGTAAAAATACTGTTTGGACTGCTGTACTATTTTATTCAGCAGAAGCGAATGATACACCTCTGCTGAAAGAGCTGTGTTCCAGTCTTGTGTAGCTTCCGTGCAGTGTAGAACAGTTTCTATACCCCCTTCTTCCTGTAGGTAAACTTTTGACAATCCTGCTCCTATCTGATTAAATAAAGGAGAATATCGCAGATTGTGGTATTTACTATACTTACGAAGGAAAAGGGGGAATTCATAGTGAAAAAAGTAACATCTTTATCAGCTTTACTTATTTCATCTGCGCTTTTCATGGCTGCCTGCGGTAACGATGGTGACAATGCCGGAAACGACACTGTCAACAACGAAACTACCAACAACAACCTGTCCGGTGAAGTGGACAACAGTGAAGACGGCAACGCTGTGGAAGACGTGAATGAGAACGAAAACGCAAATGATCCAGCTGCTGGGGAAGAAGGCGAAGCTGGAGACATCAGCAACATGCAGCTTGGTACTGGTTCTACCGGCGGTACGTACTACCCGCTTGGCCAGGAAATTGCAACAACGATCAATAACAACATTGAAAACTTCGATGACTTCGACTTAAGTGCGGTATCTTCCGGTGCTTCTGTGGATAACATCGTAAGTATTTACCAGGGAGAAATGGACCTTGGTATGACGGTACACCTTCCAGCGCTTGATGCCCTTACAGGTGACGGCGATTTTGAAGGCGTGGAAATCAATAACTTTGGTTTTATGGGCCACATTTATCCTGAAGTAATGCAGATTGTTGTTCCTGCAGATTCCGGATTCGAAACAGTAGCGGACCTTGAAGGTGCTTCTATTGCAATCGGGCCTCCAGGAAGCGGAACGCAGGCTGCGGCCCGTCTGATTCTTGAGGCGTACGGCCTGGAAGAAGGCGACTACGAAGCTTTTGAAGAAGGCTTTGATGATGCACAGGGCCGTATTCAGGATGGACAGCTTGACGCTTCCTTCGGCCTTCTCGGACTTCCGGCAGGCGGAATTGAAGAGCTTGCTGTTTCTGCAGATGTAGAGCTTTTATCTCTAACAGATGAAGGTATTGCTTATGTAGAAGAAAACAGCGGCTACGCTGCATTTGATATTCCTGGTGATTCCTATGACTTCATGGAAGAGGACGTGCAGGCAATCACTGCTTACGCGATTCTCGTTGGTTCTTTAGATACTATTGATGAAGAGCTAGGCTATGAAATCACAAAAGCAATGTTCGAAAACACTGGAGATATTGCCCACCCTCAGGGAGAGGCAATTACGGAAGAGGACGCGCTTAACGGTTCGGACGGACTTCCAATGCACCCAGGTGCTGAGCGTTACTTTGAAGAAGCAGGTATTCTGGACGAATAGCATATTGAAAGATGAGGCCGGACAAGCGTTTTATCGTCCGGTCTCCTTCTTTCCTATTTCCTGCGGATCCTTTGCTCTGTTACAAGAGACAGAACATCGAAGAAAATGCAGGAGCAGCAGCTCCTACCTTTTCTTCGATCGATTCGTACGGAATAAAACGATCTTGATGAAGTGAGGTGGGTTACAGGATGGACAGAGAAAAAGAGAAAGATCTCGACTTACTATCCGATGAAGAAAGAGATGAAATGCTGGCGAAGTATGATAAAGAATCTTCTATTCGCCAAAAAACCGGAAAATGGGCCTGGGCGATTACATTTATTGCAGTCTCCCTCACGGCTTTTCATATTTACAGAGCCTTTCCACAGAATGGGCCACTTGTCTCTCTTATGCAGGGAGCCGTCCACCTCGGTACAGCAATGGGACTTATTTTTCTTCTTTATCCCCTGAAACGAGGCGGCGAAAAGAAAGTCGGCGTGCCCTGGTACGATGTCGTATTTGCATTTCTCGGCATGGCAGCCAGTTATTATATTCTCTTCCGGTATGACTGGATTACGGGTGCAGCCAGAATTATGGGCTTCACCACGGTCGACATTATCGTTGCGACGATAGGGATTGTGCTTCTTCTCGAAGCAACGCGGCGGGCTGTCGGGATACCTATTGTTGTCATTGGTTCTTTAGCAATCTTATACGGGTTATTCGGCACGAATATACCATATTTTGGCCACGGCGGGTTTGACTGGACTGGATTATCAAGGCGTTTGTTTTTCTCTTCCGACGCGATATTCGGTACACCTATTCAAATATCCTCCACGTATATATACTTATTCTTATTCTTTGGCGTCATGCTGACAAAAACCGGTGTCGGGCAGTATTTTAACGATCTGGCATTCGGGCTGACCGGACGCTTCACCGGCGGTACCGCAAAAGCCGCTGTTGCTGCGTCTGCCATGCAGGGGACGGTTACAGGAAGCTCCGTTGCCAACACGGTGGCCTCCGGTTCGTTTACGATCCCAATGATGAAGCGGGCGAAGTTCCGTCCGGAATTTGCGGCTGCTGCTGAAGCTTCCGCTTCCACCGGCGGGCAGATTATGCCGCCGATCATGGGTGCTGCTGCTTTTATCATGGCAGAATATGTTTCTACTGTTTCATACAGTGATATTATTATTATTGGTATTATTCCGGCAATTTTATATTTCACTGGGGTATTCATGGGTACGCACTTTGAAGCGAAACGGCATGGGATTCACGGACTGCCGAAGGACCAGCTTCCTTCGAAAAAAGGCCTGTTAAAAGATTCCTATCTGCTGCTGCCGCTTGTGTTAATTGTAACGATGCTGGTAAACGGCTTTACGCCGACCTACGCAGCGCTCACTGGTATTGGTACAGCCTTTGCCGTAAGTTATATAAAGAAACAGACGAGATTAACGCCGAAAGATATTATTCAGGCGTTTGAAGACGGTGCAAAAATCGCCCTCCCTGTTATCGCAGCGTGTGCGACCGCAGGTATTATCGTAGGTACAGTAGTATTCACAGGACTTGGCGGCCGGATCGCAGGCGGACTGCTTGCGATGGCAGGCGACAGCTTATTCCTGCTCCTGTTCTTTACGATGATCGCCTGTATCCTGCTTGGAATGGGTCTGCCGACAACTGCCAACTATGTAGTTACAGCTTCTATGGCGGCACCTGCATTAATTAACTTCGGTGTTCCGGAAGTCGCAGCACACTTTTTCGTGTTCTACTTCGGTATTGTTGCCGACATTACACCTCCAGTGTGTTTAGCTGCTTATGCCGGCGCCGGAATAGCCAAGGCGAACCCGATGAAAGCCGGGGTGACCGCCTTCAAGCTCGCCATTGCAGGGTTTATTATTCCATATGTCTTTGTGTACAACCCGCAGCTGCTTTTAGTCGATGCAGAGTTCTTTACGGTCATTTATCTTGTGATTACCGCATTGATCGGGATGGCTGCGATAAGTGCGACGATGATGGGATATTTCTTCAATACATTTAAGTGGTACGAAAAACCACTGCTCCTTGCGGCCGGTATTATGCTTATCTGGCCGGGGCATTTGATTGTGGAAGGAACCGGACTCGTACTCTTAGTGCTGATCGCTATTGTACAGAGAGCACGCAAAAAGAAACAGGAAGCTTAATCTAAGAAAGAGGATGCCCGCTTATAGGGCATCCTCTTTTATTTGTAAGCTACCTTGAAAACAAAAGTTCCGCTAAAAAGAAGTAATACTGCTGCTTCACTTTCGGAGAGGCTTGCCCAAGGGCTTGTTCTCGACTAATTTTGGCGGAAAGAACGTCCGCCAAAATGGATTCTCCAACTGCGCTAGTCCTTTGGGCGTCCTCTCCTTCGTTACACAGCAGTATTAATTTTCATACTTCATGGTGCAAAAATTTTACATGAGTGTCTCTGTTAAAAGCAGGTGTTGATATAAGGAAACTACGCCTGTGGCTCTTTTTTCTTCGCTTGCCGCGGAGAAATCCTTCAGCTATCCCTCCTTACAAGAGAGTAGGGTTTCGCGCAGCCAATGTTCGTAAGACCAAGACCGTCTTACGAACATTCAAAACCCTGGCTGGCTTCACTCCTCCTTTGTAAGTTTGTCCAGAGACCGGACAAACTTTCGATCTTCACGCTTTCTTTTTCCGCAGGCGTCTTGAAAACTCGCCTTGGCTTTGTTTTATTTAGGAGAAGAAAGTAGAAAGGAACAGTCCCTATCTTTTGTTTTAAAAAGGAAGAACGAAGCGAAAACCGGTGGACGCCTGTGTTAGAGAGAGCATTGCTCCACCCGACCAGCATTCATCTTTATAGAGATCGTGAAGATGACTTTAAAATCCTTTGGTCGGCTACGTAAAAGCTTTCGGCTGAGAAAGTTCTCACAGCCTCTGGAAGAACGAACTCGGCAGATCACAGCGAAGGAGCTCGTCCACGGCAGGCTAGTGAAGTTTTCTCTTATCAATAACGAGCATTAACAGAGCTAATTCATAAGAAAGAGGATGTCCTTCGTGGGCATCCTCTTTTTCCATTCAGTTGGGTTATTTTTCTATTTATTTCTTTTACACAGTATCTAATTATAATGACTAACAGACGACGAATTCACCGTTTCTTCATTTAATTGAACTGAAATCATTATTATTTTCCATCATAAAAAACGTCAAACGTTTCCCAAAGTGTCTCCAGCTCCTCCAGCCGTTTTGCTACTTTTTTATGCTCGGAGCGAGTGAGCGCGGTAATCAGGGCACTTGCGACGCTCATCGGCGCTGCAAAGGAATCGATAAACGAATTGATTTCCGTTGCGGTGATCAGATGTTTGTTTCCATAGGGATACAGCGGGCTTAAGAGGTGATCCGTCATAACGATCGTGTTTGCGCCGCGCGCTTTCACGTACTTCATCACTTCCACCGTCCTCTTCGTGTAACGCGCAAATCCCAGACCGAGCACTACATCTTCCTCCGTAATATCAAGCAGATGCTCTGATACCCCATCCGCTTCTTCAATTAATTCTGTATTCTGCAGTACAAGATCCAGATAAAAAGCAAGATAGGAACCAATGCTTGCCGCACTCCGGTAAGCAACGATATAAATTCTTTTTGCCTGAATTAAATCCATCACGATCGCTTCAAATTCTTCCGGACTTATCTGCTCCATGGTCGTATTTAAATTATGAATATCATCCGTCAGTACTTCGCGGATGGTTTCTTTCGATTTTTCCGTTCCCTGGGTCGTTCGTTTCAGCACTTCTGCGGACGTAAGCTTTTTCTGCAGTGCTTCCTGCAGATGGCGCTGGAGATCCGGATAGCCGCGGTATCCGAGCACTGTGGCAAAACGGATCACCGTCGCCTCCCCCACCTCTGCATTCTGCGCCAGGCGGGATGCAGTAAGAAATGGTGCTGCCTCCCGGTGCTCTATTAAATATCGGGCAATTTTTTTATGGGATTTACTCAGCGAGGCCTGCTCGCGGCTGATTTTTGCAAACACATCCATATCACTCATCCAACCACTCTCCTCTCTCTTTAGTTTACTTGATCTGAAGAAAAATTTGTAGTCCGGAGCAATCAGGAAAGCGCTTTAAAAAATGAAAGATATCATTCACTTTTGTGCTAATTTTCAAAGTTTTCAACCATTTTTGACCAATTTTGAAGCTTGTGTTTTAATAAGATAAGAACTTCGAAAGGGGAGATACATCATGGCACAGCCAAAGTATATTATGAACATTGAAAAAGTCCCGCACTTATCAGATGAGGAAAAAGCAAAACTCAAACAAATAACGGAGAAATTTGTTTTCCGTGTGAATGAATATTATTTAGGTCTCATCGACTGGGGAGATCCGAAAGACCCGATCCGAAAACTCGTTATCCCGAACGAAGGAGAACTCGAGGAGTACGGACGCTGGGATTCCTCTGATGAAGATACGAACTATGTTGTTCCAGGCTGCCAGCATAAATATGACCAGACTGCCCTGCTTATCGTCTCTGAAGTGTGCGGTGCTTACTGCCGGTACTGCTTCCGTAAGCGGCTCTTCCGTAATGATATCAAAGAAGCGATGTCTGATGTATCTCCCGGCATCGAATATATCCGTGAACATCCTGAAATTACGAACGTGCTTCTTACAGGCGGTGACTCCTTAATTCTTGCGACGCGCAAGCTCCGTAAAATTATCGAGCAGCTCCGGGAAATCCCGCACGTGAAGATTATCCGTCTCGGTTCAAAAATGCCGGTTTTCAACCCGATGCGCATTTATGAAGACCAGGACCTCCATGATCTGATCCGCGAATTTTCCACTCCGGAGCAGCGAATCTACGTGATGGCGCACATTAACCATCCGCGTGAAATTACAGAAGAAGCGAAAAAAGGCTTTGAATTCCTGCATAACGCCGGAGCAATTGTCGTAAACCAGACGCCGGTGCTGCGCGGCATCAATGATGATCCGGAAGTGCTTGCAGAACTGCTTGATAAGCTTTCCTGGGCAGGGGTTACACCTTACTACTTCTTTATCAACCGTCCGGTTGCAGGAAACAACGATTTCGTGCTTTCCCTGAAGGAAGCGTATGAAATTACAGAGCAGGCGAAAGCGAAAACTTCCGGTCTCGGAAAACGTGTACGCCTTTCTATGAGCCACACTTCCGGAAAAATTGAGATCCTTGCGATTGAAGACGGAAAAGCTTACCTGAAGTATCATCAGTCCAGAGACAATGAGTACGGCAAATTCATGGTGCTTGACTGTCCGGACGATGCAGCATGGTTTGATGACCTTCCCGGCAATGAAGCGCACTGGAGAGCACCACAGAAAAAGTGGGTCGACTTCCAGGGAGCCAATGATAAAATCAGCCAGAAAGAAAAAGAAGTACTCGAAACAAAATAATTATGTAAGAAACCTGTCCGGCGCCAATTCCGGGCAGGTTTCTTATGTAAAGACACTTATTTCCCTTTCTTCAGACGCTGCTTTCTTATTCAGCTTCTCCTGCTTCCTCTTCTATGACTTCTTTTATATAATCAGCAGTATTCTTATCGACTTGAAAATACTCAACTTCCTCCCAGGTTTCTCCGATTCGCTCTGCGATCACTGCCTCTTCTTTCTGGAACCAAATCCTGGAGTCAATCATACCTATCCCGCGATCCGGGTTGAGCATGAGTACATAGAGATCCGGATTTTCTAAGTTTACCTCTGCTTCCTCCACCTTATCTGGGTACAAATAAATCATTAAGAAATTATCAATAACCGTATCATCCTTCGTATCTGTGAAAATATAAGGATAATCAATCTGGCCGGAATGCGAACTGTTTTGATACCCGATTCTCAGTTCTTTCGACACCGCGGTCCCTTGAAAACTTCCTAGTAGATAACCGCTGGAAAAGACAGCTAAAATGAGTGCAGAAAGTAATAACCTTTTAAATAAACTCATACGAGTCCTCCTTTACTAAAAATGTATAAGTGGATGTTTTTATTAAATATCGGTAGAAAGCGATAATATCTATATATTAACTTATTTTTCCAGAATAATATAGAAAATTTCGTCTTGTGCAGAAGATTTTCTCTATCTTTCCCATAGGAAACGGAATTCGTAGTAAAATTGATTTAACAAAATCGTTCAAATGAGTGAACAAAGGATGAGTTTGATGAAATGGCTTTTATGGCTTGCTTTAATAATTCTTGCAGGATGCAGCAATACAGCCTCCGAAGAAAATGAATCCGAATCATCCCTTCCTCTTACAGAATCTATTTCCCAGGAACCTTTTTGGCTTGCTTATCAGGGGACAGAGATAGAAGATAATAAGATGCATCTTTATTTTATTGCAGCCCACGAGGATGAAACACAGATTAGCAGCGGTGACTACGAGTTTGATTTGCCTGCATTTCTGTATGATGAAGAAGGGATTCCCTATGAAGTGTATGACGTTACTTATCATGAGGATGATTTTCGGGGCAGCTCTCTTTCTTCCCACCAGCTGGGAATAACGATTGAAGCGGGACCGCCGCCGAACAATACAGCGGGAAAACAGCTCCACCTCCCCTTCCTGCTTGTACCGCAGCTGTATGCTTCCGGTTACGAGTATGTCATAACAGAAGAAGAAATGGAGGCAGTATTTCAGGGAGATCTTGCCCTGGTGAACGTGACTGCGCAGGAACAGCGGCTCCGCTTTACGCTGGAAGACCAGCACAGTGCTGCCAGGCAGCGGGAAATTCAGTACTCCTTCATGCAGGAAAAAGAAGGAGAACGAATTTATCCCCTTTTTAAAAATATTGAGCAGGATGGTCCCTACGCAGAAGTGGATCTGCAGTTCAGCCAGGAATTTTCCTTCCCTGTCACGCTGCAAATACAGCGTACAACCACCTCCCTCCCGCAATGGCGGCTGTCGCTGACTGTTCCGCTTGATAAAGGACAGGAGGAATAAAATACGAAAAAGCTGCAGCGTGTAACTTTGATCTGCAGCTTTTTTGTATACATTTTTATTTGCCGTGGAGCGTTTCTGCGAACGCCGCTGCTTTTTCCAGCATTTTCTGCCTCGCTTCATCGCTTTCCTGGATGACGTCCCCAAAATGCAGCACTTCTGCAAGCTCTAGCCCGCAGAACTGAAGCAAATGCTTATCAATCCCGGTGACAACATTTTCATACAGCCCCGCGGTATGAAATTCGTCCGGCGGGGATCCTGTGGTAAAAACGAGAGATGCCTTTGTGCCGTTAAGCAGCGGGACAGGCGTTTCCCCTTCGAGCTCGTAGGCGATGCCATAGGCAAACACCCGGTCGATGAATCCCTTCCCAGGCGCGGGAAAAGACCCCCACCAAAGTGGAAACTGAAAAATTACGTGATCTGCCTTCTGCAGCGCTGCCTGCGCCTCTTTCACATCCGGAGCGTAGTGTCCTTCCATCGATGCCTGATATTCTTCTATCGTAAGTTTCGGTTCGAAGCTTTCTGTACCTGGAGAAAAAACATCTACTTCCGGCAGCTTTTCCTGGATAGCCTGAAAGATGGCTCCGTTAAAGCTGTCGTAAGCAGGATGCATGTATATGTACATGATGCGCATAAGATAACTCCTTTCTTTTCAATAAAAAACCTATCCTGACGTCCGCCGTCCTGATAGGTTTTTAAGCATTTCAAATTATTTTTGATCTTTTGCGGGTTTAATCAGCGGTTTGCCGAAGAAATATCCCTGAACGTAATCGACAATTGGTTTAACTGCTTCGTACTCCTCGGGTTTTTCAATACCTTCTGCAAGCAGAAGCGTCCCGATTTTCCCGGCAGATTCTTTTAACTGCTTAATTTGCTCAATTTTTTCCGGGCGCAGATGACAGTCCTGCACGAGTTTCCGGTCAATTTTTGCGTAATCCGGCTGCAGGGCTTCCATTACTTCCACCGTGGAATATCCGCTGCCCAGATCATCAAGCGCTACGCGGATCCCTGCTTTCTTATATTCATCAAAGATAAACTGCAGATGAGAAATATCTTCAATTTTTTCTGTTTCCACCACTTCAAAAACAAGATCATCAGGGTCCACTTTATATTCACGCACCGCTTTAAAAGTGCTCTGCAGGCAGTGGCGCGGATCATAAATGGAAGAGGGCAGAAAATTAATAAACCGCTTCGTCCCGCGCTCAAGCATGTGTGCGCCAGTCCGGATGGCATTGATGCGGGCCTGGCTGTCGAGCATAGACTGCAGTCCCGACCGCTGGGAGAAAGCAAACAGCTCGCCAGGGTTGAACGGATACAGCTTACTGTTCGGCCGCAGGAGGAACTCGTAGCCGAACGGCTTGCCGGTTTTTGTGTCGATTACCGGCTGCATATAGGATTGAAACAATTTTTCCTGAATAACCTTTACGAACATCGGATTAGCAATCTGCTCGCGCAGCTGCTGGATGGGAAATTCATTCCCCGGAAGATAAGTGTTTCCTTCTGCAGAGATGAGACTTCCCCGGAGACTCTCCTGCTCTTCTTCCGGAAGCACTTTTTCAATCTGCTCCATATGCTGCTGCAGTTCCATCCATGCAGTATAATTTACAAACAGACGGTTTTCCTCGGTGAATTCCGTCTGTACTCTGCGGAATGCACGGTGCAGCGTCCGGATCACGCCCGGCACTGAACTGAATAACATCATTCGTCCTGATTCATTTAATGGAATTTTCCCCTGACAAAGCTGACATGCTTCCATAATTTCCACCATCTTCCCCTTTAATAACATTTCCTTTATTATACCCTAATTCGTAGTTCAAAAAACCTATTAGTTGATACTTTTTACGA
This sequence comes from Alkalicoccus daliensis, assembly GCF_900103955.1. Taxonomy (GTDB): domain Bacteria; phylum Bacillota; class Bacilli; order Bacillales; family Salisediminibacteriaceae; genus Alkalicoccus; species Alkalicoccus daliensis. The sequence continues at coordinate 231,736 of NZ_FNIL01000002.1, read as the reverse complement.
AATATAAGTCTTTAGTCCCTCTTCCATCGATAGGAGAGAACTTTCAAGTCTTCTTTCTCCATTGTTGTGAGATTATCTAACATATCGACTGTGATTTTCTTCTGCAGGTCTTTTCTTTCCGGCTGGCCAAATGTTCTTCCCAGCGGAAACTTGATGTGAAGCGCTCTCGGGGCATGTACAAGCTTTGTTAAATCTGGAAAATGAGTCATCGACATTGTAGCAATTCCTGCCTTTTCCACTTCTTTCTGTATCAATCCGACCGATTGATGGCAGATATATCAGCCGGGGGATAACAGCAGAATATCTGCGTTTTCCTCCTGCAGACGCTTCAGGATAATAGGCACGCTTTTTTTCATCAGCTTGTCTGTCCTAGGTATATACCCCATCATCCCGAACAGCGTCGGCGTGACTGCCCCTATTTTTTTCTCCGCTTCCAGGTCCCGCAGTGCATGCAGCGGAAATACTGTATTTACATCTTCCTTTACTGCCTTCGTATCGTAATGCGTGTGGGACACGGTAAGCTTTTCAGGTTCAGTGTCTGCGGGAATAAAGCGTACACTCCAGTCCCCTGCTTCTACGTCAAAAGGGTCTTCCTCCGCCAAATGTACACCTGCCGTCGTTAAAAAAGAAACACGCCATTCGCTCATTGGCTTCTCCGGGATAACAAGAGACTGAATTTTTTCTCTCCCGAATTTTTTTATGGATCTTTTCGCCAGCAATTGAAAATATTTATCTTTTACCGCAGCTAGCATATGCACGGCCCCTTTCGTTCTCTTTACTCTGTTATTCCCTTCCCGGGCATGGTCCTAACCTGTTTTTACACAACTATACAATCAACCCGGAACATGCTATGATGCAGGTAATTGACAGAATGTTCACACTATAAAGGAGGAATGAACATATGACGTTAACGAAAGAAGAAGTAACGCAGAACATCGAAGATTCAGACGGCTGGGAGCTGGAGGGGGAAAGCTGGATTGCCAAAAAATATACTTTCTCTTCCTATCCGAAAGCAATTCAGTTCGTGCAGTCTGTCGCGCAGATTGCAGAGGACCGGCAGCACCATCCATACACAATTATTGATCATAAACAGGTGACGCTGAAGTTAAGTACGATTGATGAAGGAGGGTTAACCCAGAAAGATTTTGAATCTGCCCACGCCTACGACCGGCTGTTCCAGAAATATACGTAGTTTCTTTTTTCTCCATCTGCGAAATGGTATGATAGACAGGACGTTTCGTACGAGGGAGAGTGTTGTATGCAGTGGCTTTATCTTATTACAGCAGTTGTCATGTCCATACTTGCTGTGTATCATCTTTTTACCGACCGATTCCGGAAGCTTTCGGGCAATACCGTTCTTTTTGAATTAGACGATCCGAAAAAAATATCGACTTCTTCCATCATTTATAAAAGCTCTATTTATGCCTGCTATATAGTGTTCCTGCTGTCGATCCTGCTGTTTATGCAGTTGTTCACCAATTTCACTACTGCGACGCTGTTATTTGTCGTCGTATTTCTGCTTGGCATGTTTATTCTGCTTACGCTGGATAAAGTTTTCCAGGTTCAGGGGGATGCGGTTATTTTCGCAGGCTACCACGCCAAGTGGTCAAAAATCCGTATTATTAAATGGGGAAAGCAGCGCAGGCACAGGCGGCAGCTGATTATGGAACTTGTAAAAGGACAGCGGATCAAAACGACAGTACCGAATGAAGAAAAGCAGCGGCTGGAAAATTTTCTGGCTGACTATGTATATGTGGAAAAAGAAAAGGACCAAAAAAAATCCCCGACCAATTAATGGCCGGGGATTTTATTATTGACCTGTTTCCTGAAATAAGCGGATGCGTTCTCCGATTTCATCACGTACACGCTGAAATACCGCCCAGCGTTCCTCCGGGGTGCCGCCGGCTTTCGCAGGATCTTCAAATCCCCAGTGTACACGTTCTTTATTCGGTGGCGTTGCCGGGCAGACTTCATCTGCGTGGTCACAGAGCGTAACGACGAGATCTGCCTGCTGCAGCAGCTCCGGATCAATTTTATCAGAAGACTGACTGGAAATATCAATATCCACTTCCCCCATGGCTTTTACCGCATCCGGGTTGACTCCGTGTGCTTCAATGCCTGCGGAGTACACATCCCATCCATTCTCGAGATAGTGTTTCGCCCAGCCTTCTGCCATTTGGCTGCGGCAGGAATTCCCTGTACATAAAAAGTAAATTGTTCGTTTTGACATTCGAAAGCCTCCAGTATTTTTCATATAATCATTCACTTATATAATAACATGATTTCTTTTATCAAAATGTAAAGAAAGTATGAAGAAAATCAGCAGCAGGTAACGCGCAGGCCATCTGCTTCAATCTGGTTCAGCATAATTTTCGGATCCGGCAGCTCCTGCACGAGTGCCATCGCCATCGGATAATGAATGGAAGATTCATTCAGCGAATAAAAAACCCACTGTCCCTGCTTTCTTTCTTTCACAAGTCCCTTATCACGGAGTTTTCTCAGATGCTGGCTCACGGAAGGCTGGCTCGTCTGAAAAATCTCTACAAATTCACAGACACATACATCATCAGCGGACAGCAGTGACACCATCGTCAACCGGGTTTTATCCCCAAGTAGCTTAAATAATACAGCTGCATCTTCATAGCTCATTTTATCTTTTATCATGGCTCTTCTCCTCCGTTATTGTTTCTACTATAATACGAAGCGCCTGCTGCTGCGTTTCCATTGCCATGGAAGGAAGCCGTGTTCCAGTTACCATTTCCGGCAGCGCGGGCAGATGTATAAATCCGGCCTGGCAGGGGAGGTTCTCCTGTGTAATCAGGTGCAGCGTGCGGTATAACGTCGTATTGCAGATATAAGTACCGGCACTGTAGGAAAGTACTGCCGGCACTCCCCTGCTTTGCAGCTGCGCTGTCAATCTGCGTACAGGAAGTGTTGCAAATATCCCATCCGGCCCGTTGTTTACGACCGGTCTGTCCTGGGGCGTATCCCCGCTGTTATCGGGGAACGATGCAGCATCTTCCAGATTCACCGCAATTCTCTCCACATTTACCGCTTCCCGTCCGGCGGCTACCCCGAAATGAACGACTGCGTCCGGCTCCCAGCGTTTCATTTCCTCCAGTGCTTTTTCCGCACAGAGAGCATACACCACCGGCAGAGAAAGCGTTTTTATCTCCACTCCCTCAAATTCCTGTGTCGCAGCCCATTCCATTAATAAATGCGATGGGTTTATATCCATGTCTCCAAACGGCTCAAACCCTGTCAGCAGTATCTTCACGAAGTGGCCCCCCTGTCTCTTTGTCTATTTTCTCCTGTTTTCAAATTTTTTTCAAGTTTCCTTCCTCCCTTTTTTTACTTTCGATGTACTTATGGAGTGAAAGGGGGTGACACAATGAATCATTTAACGCAGACTCGCCTGATTCTTACTTTCAATGCTGGTTATGATGAAGACGGCAACATCCTGTTTCAGACACGCAATTTCCGCAATGTAAAATCTCAGTCGGAAGATGCAGCACTTTACCAGGCCGGGATGGCAATTGCCTCCCTGCAGCAGCACTTGGTGTACAGTGTAGAACGAAATAACGTGTACGAACTATCTGAATAATAAGGAGGGATAAAAGATGACAAAACGTTTAGAACTTTTGTTTACTACAGAAGCAGGTACCAGCGCTACGATTGCAGTGGATTCTCCGAAAGAACCCGTAGATGCAGCAGCAGTCACACAGGCGATGGATGAGATCCTCGCTGCGGATGTGTTTTTCGGTGCCAGCGGCAACTTCGTTGAAAAACGCGGTGCCCGTCTCGTGGAACGAAACGTAGACACAATCGATATCGGTATATAAGTTTTTCCGAGCTGCTCCCGTTGCCTTTGTGACGGGAGAGCTTTTTATTATGAGATTTTTACTCTTTTCAGCTTATGAGTGGCTTTTCCCGATCAATTACACAAGCTGTCCGATGTATTTCATAGAAGATATCTGCAAGCAGTGCAGCCACGGATCCCAGCAGAAAGGAGATGCGCCCATGGAGTTCTGGATACAGGTACTGGGGGAATTCGGCTTTCCGGTCACGATCACTTTTTATCTGCTCTACCGGATGGAAAAGAAGCTTGATACGATTAACCGTTCCATCCTCAGCCTTGCTGCCGGACGACCGCTCCCCCCGGAATTAAAACCTCCCGGCCCAGCGGAAAATCATCTGCATTAATTAGAAAAAGAGCCTTTCCTGCTTGCCAGGAAGGGCCCTTCATTTAGTTGATAAACTGTACATAGACGACTGACCAGTCATTTTCCTCGATCTGCTCAAAGCTGACTTCCACAGCGCCATCCAAATAAAGTTCCTCTTCGTCCGCGTCGTAAAATTCGTATTCTGCCACTGCTTCGCCCTCATTCACCTCAAGGGAACGCTGCCGGACAAAATTCACTCGTTCCAGCTGCAGAAAATGAAACGACCGCTCCATCTCATCTCTTGTAAAAGTAAGCAGCTCTGCGTCGCTGTCAATCTGCACTTCCTCTGCCAGAAGCTCAGCCAGCAGGTCCGTATCCCTTTCGTGCATTGCCTGAAAAAGCTGTCTCGCTGTGTCATCGAGTTCCTGGCGTTCCGCAAGCTCCTGCTCATGTTCCGCCTGCCGGTCGATTAAGTCCTGTTTATACGTCAGTAAATCATCTTTTAACTGCATGTTTTCTTCATAAAGGTCTTCGACTCTTTCTTCCAGTTCCGAGGTGCGTTCCCGTTCCTCTTCCAGCTGTTCCGCAAGCGCCGCTTCACTTTCCCGCAGTGATTCCAGCTCCCTTTCTTCGTCCTGCTGGGCAGCCTCTTCCCCGTCTTCATTATTTGCACAGGCGGCAAGACTGATCAGCGCAGCTGCCAATAGTAAATGTTTCATTTTCACGGTCCAGCCCTCTTTTCTTTGCCAATTCTCTCTATCCATCATACAAAAAGAGAATCCATTTGCCTAGGAAAACTTTACAATTTTCTCCTGTTCGTTGTCGGAAAGGTATCAGCAGGTTGTTATTTAAAGCTTCTTTGAAAACAAAACTGTTTTTTGTAAATTAATAGCTTTCTTTGCTGCTTCACTTTCGGCGAACGCTTGCGCCGGAAAGCGAAGGAGAACCCAATATATAGAAAGCTATAAATATATCATACCTATAACTTTATAAACAAACGGGCAGCGCAGACTTTCTTGTCTGCGCTGCCTGCATGTCTTATTCTTTTTTATTACGCTTGATTAATTCTTCCAGTACCTCCAGCAATTCTTCCTTCGACATTTTCGACGTGTCTTTGTCTTCCCTGCGTTCTGTTAAAAATTCACTTTCATCGCCGGCCTCTTCTGCAGAAGTTGCTTCCTTAAAGGCTGGATCGAGTTCGTCGTCCATGCCTTTATAAAAATCATTCAATTCTGCTTTATCGAGCGGCCGGTCCTCTGATTCGATGGAAAAGTGCTTACGGGAGGCTCCATCTTCTTTCCTATATGAATCTTCCAGCAGGTAGGCAGGAACAATCTGCCCGTCCGGTGTCATATACTTTTTGTTTAAATTCCGTGTCTCTTTATCAAAAAAGCTGTAAACGACCGGAATCAGTACAAGTGTTAAGAAAGTAGCACTCACCATGCCGCCGATCACGGTTATCGCAAGCGGCTGCTGAATTTCCGATCCTTCTCCGAGACCCATCGCAAGCGGAATCAGCGCCAGAATTGTCGTAGAAGCTGTCATAAGGATCGGACGTGCTCTATCCTTCACTCCTTCTACAATAGCATCATAACTCTTTAAGCCGTACTCTTTCTGCCTGTTAATGTAGTCGACAAGTACAATCGAGTTATTGACGACGATTCCGACGAGGACGATGAGCCCAATAAAGGCGGTCACGCTGATCGGCGTTCTCGTAAGCGTGAGACTGAGCGTCACGCCGATTAATACGAGCGGCACCGTAAACATGACAACAAGCGGATATTTCAATGATTCAAACTGCGCTGCCATGACGAAGTAAACGAATACTACGGCAAGGATTAAAGCGAGCGTTAAATCACTGATCGCATCGTCCAGCAGCTGCTGATCCCCTGTGTAGGAAAGCGTCGTACCGGATGGGAGACCGTAATCCTCTACTGTATCGTCCACGAGCTGATTAATTTCCCCTAAGTTATAATCTGTAGAATACGTGAGCGAGAACTGCACAGATTCTTCCTGGTTGATCCGGTTAATTGTTTCCGGGCCTTCTCCGCGTTCAATGTCTGCCACTTCATTCAGGGCGACGAACTCCCCTTCCTGGTTACGCAGCAGCAAGTCTTCCAGCGCTTCCACGTCTTCCGTGAACTCTTCTGCGAGCCGGACGTTTACTTCCAGTACGTCATTTTGCTCTGTGACAATCTGAGTCGCAAAGGCGCCGCGGGTGTTTGTATCCACTGCCTCAGCAATTTCGGCCGGCGTAAGGCCTTCTTCCCGGGCTGCTTCTTCATCAATCAGCACCTGCAGCTCCGGTGTTGTTTCTTCATACGTGTTCGTTACTTCTGTAAACTCTGGCATATCTTCAAATTCTGCCAGCAGATCCTCTGCCACTTCCTGCAGCTGGACGGGATCCTGATCAGTTAAATCAAAGCTGAACGTATTCGGATCCCCGCCAAAGGAAGCTTCCACTGCAAGATTTACTTCTGCATCCGGTGCTGCGTTCTCCACGTCGCGGCGGATTTCTTCGCCGAAATCAATCGTGGAGATGTCGCGCTCCCCGACCGGAACCATCGTTACATACACGACTGCCTGGTTCCCCTGGGTGCCTTCCGCCATTGGTCCCTGGTCTCCGCCGGAACCTGTGACAGAAGTATACGCTTCAATCTCCCCGTGCTCGTCCAATACTTCCTCAATTGCCTGGACATCTTCAAACGTTGTATCAAGCGGTGTACCTGTTTCATTTTCCACTTCAATCTGCAGAAAGCTTTCATCAGTGGCCGGCAAAAACTGTGTGCCGACAGTCGTGATGCCAAATCCGCCTGCTATAAGCAGCGCCACCGTGACTAAAAAGACAATCATTCTGTTCTTCAGCGACCAGCGGGCCGTTTTATCAAAAAAGGTGATAAATCGTGATTTCTGGCGCTTTTCTTCTACATCTTCCTTCGGCGCCTTCAGCCAGCGGCTTGCAATCATCGGCACAACCGTAAGGGCCACTGCCAGAGAAGCAAGCAGACTGAAGGATACGGTAAGCGCAAATTCCCGGAATAAATTTCCGACAATTCCACTGATAAATACGACCGGTAAAAATACGGAAATCGTCGTCAGTGTACTAGCGGTAATCGCAGTTGCGACTTCTTTCGTTCCGTCTGCCGCCGCCTGCCGGGGTGACTTTTTCATCGATAAATGCCTGTAAATGTTTTCAATTACCACAATGGAGTTATCAACAAGCATCCCGATCCCGAGCGCAAGTCCGCCGAGTGTCATGATGTTTAACGAGAAGTTCGTAAAGTACAGCAGTACGAACGTGACAATTACAGAAAACGGAATAGCGATTCCGATGAGTAATGGTGTTTTAAAGCTCCGCAAAAAGAAAAACAGCACGACCATCGCAATAATTCCCCCGCCGATTAATGCAAGTGCGACGTTGGAAATGGCATCTTCAATAAATTCGCCCTGATTAAACAGGACATCTGCCTGCAGGTCCTCGTAATCTCCTGTTTCCAGCAGTTCATCCAGCTCCGCCATTACTTCTGAAGCGACCCCGGCAGTATTTGCATCTGCCTGCTGCTGTACGCTTAATAAAATGGCATCTTCCTGATTTGTGCGGGTAATAATATCTGTCGGCTCCGGTCCTCTTTCCACTTCCGCTACTTCCGAAAGCGTGACCGTTTCCGTTTCTTCTTCCTCCGTAATCGTTTCTGTAACGACGATATTTTCTATGTCTTCCAGACTGCCGAGTTCAAACAGCACCCGGGTAGTCAGCTCATCGCCACCGTCTTCCACGACGCCGCCCGGTGCAGTGATATTATGTGTCTGCAGCACCTGCACAATATCAGACTGCACGAGATTATTTTCTTCCAGGGCTTCCTGGTCCAGGGTGACAGAAATTTCTTCCACTGCGTCTCCCATAAGATCAATCGTTGCTACTCCATCCACACGGAGCAGGTCCCTTTCCAGGTCTTCCACGAGCGCCTGCATATCCCCGCCATTATCGGAAGAAAGGGAAAGCTGAATAATCGGGAACTGTGCCGGATCAAATTTAATAAACTGCGGCTGTCCCGCATCATTTGGCAGCGGCACCTGGTTCATCGAAGTGATAATGTCATTCTCCACATCATCAATCGAAGTCGTCCAGGAAAACTCCAGGATTGTGAGGGACTGCCCCTCCATGGAAATGGTGGAGATATTATTCAAACCGCCGACGGTAGATAAATTCTGCTCCATCGGCCGCGATATCTGCTCCACTACTTCTTCCGGTCCTGCATCATCATATGATGTTACTACTGCCGCAATCGGCGGATCAATGTCCGGGATTAATTTTAATGGAATATTTGTAAGTGATACGAACCCGAGCAGCAGAAACAAGGCCATCGTAACCATTGTAAAAACCGGGCGCGCAATAGAAAAGTTTGTTATTTTCATGATTCCTCTCCTTCTTTCTGGCTTTCCAGAATCAGCTGCGACAAATTGGCGAATGTATCCCGCATTGTTTCCAGCTCATCTTCCGGCAGTCTGGATAAGTATTTCCGCATGATTGCGTGGCGTTTTTCTTCCATCTCTTTTACAAAATTTTCTCCTTTGGGAAGCAGGCGCAGCACCGTCTGGCGCCGGTTGCATTCATCAATGGACCGCTCAAGCAGGTCGAGCTGTTCCAGCTTTCCTGCCATCTGGCTGATCGCACTGGCAGAAACATTCATATAAAAAGCGAGTTCTTTCACCCTCACGATATTCTTTTTCGCAATTAAATAAATCATTAACTGCTGGTTGGAGGAAAGATCTACCTCCACATCCGCGCCGAATTCGTGGGACATCGTCAGACTGATATCAATAATAAATTGGTCGATCTGATCAATATACTCCAGTTTTTTCATCTATACACCCCGTAAACTATTAAGTTGTTAAACTGTTAACTTTCTAAACTATAAAGTAACTTTTTTTCATAGTCAAAGACGACACCTCGGAAAAATATGTCGGTTTTGTGAAGGGGAAAATAAAAAACAACTTCACTTCTTATAAAGAACATTAAGACATGATTTTCTTTTATGAAATGTGGTGGGTGCTCCACTTTCGCCGGACGCTTTCCGGAGGGGACTCTCTCAGCTAAGCTGCCTTCAGCAGCTGGATGTTCAATTCGTCCACAGTCCTCCAGGGAGTCGCCGGCTGCGTTTCGCACACTTGATTCATTTACTTTCCTCACTTTTAAACTTGTTTTTGTTAATTTTCAGTCGAAACAATCATAGTTATTTTCTCTTGCCGGGAAAAAGTGCGACATGAAACTTCCCTGAAAGAAAAACGTCTATGTGTTGCAAGAAGGGGGTATACATAGTGAAAAAAATTACATTTTCCATTGTTTTATTACTTATATTCTTTATTGCAGGTTGTCAAAATACGGAGTATTCCTCTGCCGGCAATCAGGAAGAACATACGGTTTCTGCTTACACTCCTTCAGCTGAAGATGTGGTAGATATGCACGGGGAAATTGAAAATGAGGAAAGGTTTAAGCAGTTTCTTAATCATGTGGAAGAAGAGAAAAAAGATAATTTAAGACTTGTCAGATATACAACAGAAGGCGATCCAATACTTTATGACCTTGCTTACGATGCAGGAGAGATAAAGTTAACAATGGATTCAAGAAGAGATGAATATGGTGAAGGAAGTATAACTACTGCGACCTGCAACTCCATTCAAACAGTCGAAACTGGAGAAGGAGCTGATTACATTCTCGAAAACTGCCAAGATACTACAGACCAGCTCATTTTGATCACATTGGAGTAGCATATATTTTATCAGCAAATAAATTTCAGGAGAAATATATTTCCCAGAATGAGAGTTGTGGACGAAAAAAGAAAAAGCTAACGGTCAGCCAAGTGCTTATCTATGGTAAAATTTACTATAGGAAGAAAAGAAAAAACTGCAGGAGAATTCCTGCCTGTTGGAGGGGGAAGAAACATGAAGAGGCCTTTCTGGATGCCACTGCTGGCAGCCTTTGGTGTAATGATCGTGTTATATGGCGTGGGTTATTTCTTTAATATAGCTGTTTTACAATTACACATTTCCCTTGATTACACGGAGGTTTCCCTCCTGCCGATTGTGGGAGGATTTGCAGCAGGATTTGTCTGCGAAGGAGTGCTGCGGTACAGAAGAAGGGTCAAGTCTGTTTAACAATATTCGTTTTAAAAGACCCTTCCTCAATTGTATACATACGAAAACTGGCCTTTTTCAGGATAATGCCGCCTGTTGGAGAATCGAAATGAATGCAGGTCTTTGAAGAATGTGGATGAGGAATAAATAAAAGCCTCTTCCATAAAAAATATGTTCCTGCGTAAAAATTATTCCTCTACTGCTGTTACCCCCCGAAAGATTTCTTGTCCTTTCTCTTTAACTCTGTATAAAGTATGTGTATCATCTCTATCCATAAGGGAAGCACCGTCCTCCGATACCCAGAGATAATATCCTTTGAACAGTTCTCCCTCTTTTATCAGATCCACTTCAAAATCAGGATCTGCCATATCCACAGCCCCATCCAGCTTTGATGTATTATTCACCGCCCGGAGGAATCGTTTGATATCTTTCGATTCTTCATATACTTCAAATAATTCCAGATTTTCTGAGTAAAAACTGTCTGTTTCATAAAGCCTGATTTCATCCACGCTGAAAGAATTTACATATAAACCAAAGCTGCATCCAGCAGTAAGAAGTCCAAAAATCATTAACCCTGCGATAGATAATTTCATCATCTTGAATACCTCCTATGTAAAAAAATCAGCCCTGCTGATGGAGCTGATTTCAGAGTGTAAAAAATAGATTTTCATGTAAAAGTATACTTTCGCTTTCAAATAACGCTTCCGATAGAAACTCTTTCAACTGAACTGCATGAGTGCTCTTCGAATCGTTTTTTATCCTTTCAGCGTCCCCTTAAAAAGTAATTTCAAGAAAAAATATGACAGGAGATCTCCTCTACAAATAAATAATGTTTCTTCGAAGCGTCCGGCGGTGACGCCTGTGGGATAAAGCGCTGTCTAAAGATCCTTTGGAATGCCAGGAGGTGTTCCAAAGAGCTGAAGACAACCCCACGGCAAGCTTCCGCCGGAAAGCGAAGGAAAACACTATCATATTTTGAAGAAGCAGTACTCCCTACTCCACTCTATTTAAGAAAGCCATTTTTCCTTATATTCATCATACTGTGTATGCGGTTTAGGTATTTCCGTCCCGTGGCAGAGACTCAGAATTTCCGGTTCCAGCTGTTTTACGATCGCCCCGCTCTTAATCGCTTCTCCCATGTTTGCGGTAAACATCGGGATCGGACGGCGCAGCTTTTCGTTTTTAAAGGAGGTAAATAAATCTCCTCCAATCAGTACATTATCCTGCTCATGATAATACACCATATGGCCCGGCGAATGGCCGGGAGTATAGTAAGGCTGCAGGGAGCCGACCGCAGTAAATGTGTCACTTTCTTCTTTCAGCGGCTTCACTGTCCCCCGCTTCGCCACAGCTGTCGCTTTGCTTCGCCCTGGATAAGGCTTTTTTCCTTCCATATAAGGAATTTCTTTCTCATGCGCAAATACTGTCACTGAAGCTTCTGTCCGGAGTTTCTCCAGCGCTCCTGTGTGATCTGAATGCCCGTGGGTAAGCAAAATCCGATGGAGCGGACCGAGCTCCAGTGCTTCTATTTCTTTTAAAATCCCTGTACCCATCGAGGGGATGCCACAGTCCACCAGTGTCACTCCATCTTCTTCCTTCACCAGCCACACACTGATCGTAATTCCCATCCAGACGCTCAGCTTCCAGACGTTCTCGGACACTTGTTTCACTTGCATGGCAAACCCTCCTTATTTTTAACAGCTGTTAGTTATATATTACCTTTATTTCAGAAAAATGTTTACAAAAAATGAAAATTTATTTTTCCACGTTTCCTGCATTGTACACAAGCTCTGCTTCAATTTCTGCACCGTTCCACATAAGCAGCCGGTGGTCATGGGTGCTTAGTACAACACGGATGTCCAGATCTTCTTCCACCCTGCCCAGTGGATACTCCGCTCCATACAGCCGGCCTTCTTTTTCCCCATTAATATACACGTGGGCATGTCCTTCGCGGAAAGTTGCTTCCCCCTCACTGTTTCTGACAAAAACAAAATGTTTTACTGTCGTCTGCAGCACCGCTGTACCATCTTCTTTTTCTTTCACTTCTGCAGTAATCTGCGGCGGATGTTCTGTTTCTTCCGGCACTTCGATCATGCCGTGATCGTGCCCGCCGGCCGCTTCCATCACAAAGTGGCTGTTCATCGTATAAAAATAAAGCGTCACAGTGACAAACAGGAACAATACAATAAAACTTAATATACGGTAAGCCATATTATTTCAATCCTTTTTTCAGGAGGAAACCTGCAGCAAACAGCACCAGGCCGCTTGCTAAAAACGCCAGGTCGTAAAACAGCGGATTGGCTGCATCCGGATGCACCCGGTGAATCTGCAGCAGATGATGATTAATGATGCCCTCCGCAAAGTTAAAAATCCCGCCTCCCATCAGAAAATAACTGCCGATCAGGCGGGCACCGTAACGAAAGCTTCCGGGATTACCGCCAAGCCAGATAAGTATTGCCCCTGCAATTAGTGTGAGGGTTACTGCAAAATGGAAGATGCCATCGCTTACGATCTGCATCGTTCTCGATGTATCCATCACCACACTGTGCCACTGGAGGAGCTGGTGAAATACAATACCGTCCATTGCTCCGAGAAAACCGAAGCCGAGTAAGAAACTTCCTATCTTTACGTATTTAGCATTGCTCTCTGCTGCGATGGGAAAAACCTCCTTTCAAGAAACAGATTGTAAGGATAGATTCACCTTTTTCTCCGCAGTTAAACTTTTTCGAGAAAAATATTACTGTGCAAAGGTTCCTTTTCTTTTTACCGTCCCCTGCTGCAGCCACTCGCCTTTTGCAAGAATATCTGTGATTTTCAAGTCTTCTTTCTTCAATAAAAGTAAGTCTGCATCTTTCCCTGGAGCAATTGTTCCTTTATTACGCAGCTTTAAGTGACGCGCAGGATTCTCACTTGCTGTTTTCCACACTTGGGAGAGCGGCAGCTTTTCTGTGAATATGGCATCGCGCAGCTCCTCCAGTAAGGAAGAGACTCTGCCAATACCGAGTCCTGTGAAATTTCCGTCCGCATCAAACTGCGGCAGACTTCCCTGTCCATCTGAAGTAAATGTAATCTGGCTGTCCGGCACCCCCGCCTCCAGCATTTTTTTCAACACACGGCTGCACTTTAATACCGGATCACCGGAAGCAATACTCGTCGTTAAATCCACCGTGCCTCCTCGTTTTGCGAAAGCGATCCCTGCTTCGAGAAGTTTTTCGTTGCGATTGATATGCGTCGGCCAGAACTGGGAAATCGGAATGTCAGTTGTATCCACTACTGCTTCTATCGAAGAAAGCAAATCACTGCCGTCCCCTGTGTGAATATTGACCACTCCTCCTTTTCCTGCCAGCAGTCCCCCGATTCTCGCTTCGCTTGCAAGTCTGGCAAGCTCCTGCACTGTCGGCTGAGAGGACCGGTGATCTGCGACCGCAATTTCACCTGCTCCGATAATTTCCTGTACCATCATTATGTCTTTTTGAAGCGATCCTGTCAGTGTGGTGACCGGCACGTAATAATTCCCGCTCAGGCAGCAGCAGGTAATTCCTTCTTCTGTAAGTCCCTTTGCTTTTGCCACAAGCTCCGCCATCGTTCTCGAAATTCCGTCTGTTCCGATCACGCCGATGACTGTAGTAACTCCTCCGGCGATACAGTCAGAAAGCTGCAGCTCGGGCGTTCTTGTGGAAAATCCTCCCTCTCCACCGCCTCCGGAAATATGTACATGTCCATCAATCAGCCCCGGTACGAGCAGCTTTCCCTTTCCTTCCATGACTTCCATTTCTGCCGTTGCTTCTATCTGCGGCTTTACCGCAATAATTTTTCCGCCTCCGAGCAGCACATCATTTTTCCCAAGCGCTTCTGGTGTAAAAACCTCTGCGTTTTTAATTAATGTCAGCATACTTTTCCTCCTTCAAAAAACATTTTCTCTTTCTTTATTATAATTTTTTTCAAAAGCATCTAACAAATTTATTTTAAAGGTCAAAATTGGTCAAATAATTATTGACCTTCTTTGACTAATGAATTATACTAAAGTTAATAAAAGGTCAAAGATGGTCAAACGATGCCATCCAAGATAGAAAAAAGGAGGAATTTCAATGAAATGTCAACATTGTCATCAAAGCGAAGCAACGATTTATTATCGCGTCAATGTTAATGGAGAAGAGCAGGCAGCCCAGCTCTGCAGCAGCTGCTATGAAAGCTTGGCAAAGCAGGCACAGCAGAACGGCAGGCAGTCTTTCTCCCAGCCGCAGCAAGGATCATTTTCTCAGGGAGCACCTGCACAGGAAAAAGAAGAAAGCATGCTGGAGACATTCGGCAGAGATTTAACTGCGCAGGCGAAAAAAGGCCTGATAGACCCGGTTATTGGCAGGGACGAGGAAATGGAGCAGGTAGCGGAAGTATTAAACCGCCGCAACAAGAATAACCCGGTGCTCATCGGAGAGCCGGGTGTCGGCAAGACAGCGATCGCAGAAGGCCTTGCGCTGAAAATCAATGAAGGAGATGTGCCGGAAAAGCTGAAGAACAAAAAGCTGATCTCTCTGGACGTCGCATCTATCCTCTCCGGCACCAGCTACCGCGGACAGTTTGAAGAAAAAATGAAGCAGATCGTCAAGGAGCTGGAAGATGATCCGGCCATCATCCTGTTTATCGATGAAATTCATCAGCTTGTCGGCGCTGGAAAAACAGAAGGCTCCACCGACGCGGGCAACATTCTAAAGCCGGCACTCGCAGCCGGCCAGATTCAGGTGATCGGCGCGACCACCTTCCAGGAATACCGCACCGTAGAAAAAGATGCAGCGCTGGAACGCCGTTTTGAACCGATTACCGTGAAAGAGCCAAAAGTGGAAGACATGATTGCAATCCTGAAAGGACTTGCGCCGAAATATGAGGCGTATCACGGCGTCCATTATTCTGAGGAAGTGCTGGAAGCATGTGCCCGCCTTTCCGACCGCTATATTCAGGACAGAAGAATGCCGGACAAAGCAATTGATTTAATGGACGTTTCCGGAGCGAAGCTGAATCTGCGGCACGGCACGAGCAGTAAAGATGAACTGGAGCGCCGGCTAAGAGAAATTGAAAAAGAAAAGCAGCAGGCAGCGGAAGCAGAGCAGTATGAAGAAGCAGCGAGACTGCGCCAGGAAGAACTGCAGCTGCAGGATAAGCTGCACAGCAGCGAAAATAAAACTGTACCGGAAGTGAAAATTAGCGACCTCCAGCAGATTATCGAGAAGAAAACAGGAATACCGGTGCAGAAGCTGGAAGCTTCGGAACAAAAAAAGCTGCAGCATTTAGAAGAACGGCTAGGATCCCGGGTCATCGGCCAGAAAGCAGCTGTCGAAGCAGTTGCCAAAGCAGTCCGCCGCGGGCGTGCAGGATTCCGCCGGGAAGGCCGGCCAATTGCCTCCTTTATGTTCCATGGACAAACGGGTGTCGGCAAAACAGAGCTGACCCGCATTCTTGCAGAAGAAATGTTCGGCAGCCGGGAAGCCATGCTCCGGCTTGATATGAGTGAGTATATGGAGAAACACACCGTTTCCAAACTGATCGGCTCTCCGCCGGGCTACGTCGGGCATGAAGAAGCCGGCCAGCTTACCGAGCAGGTCCGCCGCCGGCCGTATTCCATTATTCTTCTTGATGAAATGGAAAAAGCGCATCCGGACGTGCAGCATATGTTCCTGCAGGTGCTTGAAGACGGCAGGTTGACGGACAGCCACGGCCGCACCGTCAGCTTTAAGGATACGATCATCGTTATGACAACAAACGCCAATCCGCTCGACGCATACTTTAAGCCGGAATTTCTCAACCGCCTTGACCGCGTTGTCGGATTTGAAGCACTTGAGAAAGAAGACTTGAAGAAAATCGTTACGCTGATGCTGGAAGAAGTAAAGCAGCACAGCGAAGCGCAAAATGTAGCCATCACTTTTACCGAAGAAGCTGTTGAATGGCTTGCAGAGAACGGATACGATCCGAAATACGGTGCCCGTCCGCTGCGCAGAACGATTCAGGAGCATATTGAAGACAAAATTGTTGATGAAATGCTGGCGAGTGACCAGCTGACGAGTATGGAAGTTTTCGTAGAAGACGAGAAGATAGTATTAAAAGCTAAGTAGCAAAAACGCCTTTTCCAGAAATGGAAAAGGCGTTTTTTAATAAAAAATGTTACCACATCAGCACGGCAAAGACGAGCACCACCGCTCCGGTAATGGAGAGAATCATCGTTGCCAGCCGCCGGCGCGTCTGATAAATATAGTAAATTAAAAAATACATCCCGAGCATCAATGCCATAAACAAAATACCGTCAAAAAATGGAGTAATCACTGCCGGTCCGGGATCCTGACTGTAAATTCCGTAATTTACGATCATTGCCGCAGTCCAGCCGAGAAAAATCGTGATACCGATCCACATTACTAATCGATTCATGAAAATTATCCTTTCTATCTTTGTAATTAAGAAAAGAGTTTCTATAGGTTCTTTTCCACATTTTCGTGCCTTTTAATCATTCACCTGCTCAAAAAACTGTTCATACACGGCAGGCTCCTGGCCACCTTCCACACGTGCTTCTTCTTCTCCGTCTTCGAAATGAATCACGGTCGGGGTGCCTTCAATTGCGAAAGTGTTCCATCCCTGTTCAAATTCAAGAATATTGTATAATTCCAGATCTACACCCATTTCCTCTGCCATAGGAACGATAACAGGCGTAGTTTCATTACAGTATTGGCACTGGCCGCTGTAAAAATAAACAGTCGCATCTTCACCGGCTGCCAGACGCCGTTCCAGCTCATCAGGCAGAATGATATTTTCATAGTTTGGATCATCCAGCTGATCAATCGTTTCCTGTTCAAGTGTGTCCAGTCCAAACGGATTCCCCTCCGCCTGCTGCTGGTTCTGATAGTTTGTTACAAATATGAGCGCTGCAAATATAACAATAATCGCCCCGCCAATGATTAAAATCTTTTTCATCCCTCTATCTCCTTTTATCCACAATAATCACAAAAATAAGCAGCACAGAAATAATTGTAAAAGCAGTAAACGCTAGAAACGGTATCGTAATAAACCCAAATACATTTATGTACTGGGCATTACAAGGGACAATGCCGCAGGCCGTTCCAGCTTCCTGCAGTGCCGGCACCTTCTGAATCAAATAATGATACATTGAAAAACCAGCGCCGATGATAGAAAGCGGCAGCGCATAATACGCATGCTTCGCGTCTTTTTTCACAGTGGCAATTGCCAAAGTCAACGCAAGTGGATACATAAATATCCGTTGGACCCAGCAGAGTTCACAGGGCACAAACCCCATAATTTCCGAGAAATATAAAGATCCCAGTGTCGCTGCGAGCGCTGCTGCCCAGGCTCCCGCAAGCAGAGCTTCCAATTGTTTTTCCATTGACCTCTCCCCTATTCTAGTAAAACTATAGCGAATTCACTTTCTTTTGTAAAGGAAAGGATAAACGTCCTGTGTCAGAAAAAATGTTAGCTTTCTTTAGCTTCAGCAGGCGCAGTTCCGGTTCCTTCCATGTCTTTTAAAATGGCTCTGTTAAAGCAGGTGTTGATATAAGAAAGGTACGCCTGCGGCTCTTTTTTTCTTCGCTTGCCGCGGAGAAATCCTTCCGCTATCCCCTCGGAATAATCAGGGTTCCGCGCAGCCAATCCAACCGCCTTGCTTGGATTCAAGATCCCGGCTGGCTGCACACCTGTTTTACGAGTTCGTCTGTAGTTCGAGACGAACCTTTGATCTTCACGCTTTCTTTTCCCGCAGGCGTCTCGAAAAATCCCCTTGGCTTCTATATTCTTTAAAAAAGTATGAAAATTAATACTGCTGTGTAACGAAGGAGAGGACGCACGAGCGCAGCTGGAGAATCCATTTGGGCGGACGTTTTTTCCGTCAAAATTAGTCGAGAACAAGCCCTTGGGGAAGCCGCTCCGAAAGTGAAGCAGCAGTCTTACTTCTTTTTAGCGGAACTTTTATTTTCAAGGTAACTTTTAAAATGATAAAATGAAAGATGCCCTACTAAGGGGAAGCAACCTTTATAAAATCAATTTCATCCAATACATAAAATTTAAAGTGAGGAAAAACAAATGAACATACTGCTGGAACAATTAACGGAGAGAGATGCTGAAAAGCTGTTTGCATTTGAAGGGGACAACAGAAGTTTTTTTGAAAAAATGGTGCCGGGACGCGGAGAAAGCTATTATCAGTACGATGAGTTCCTTCTCAGACATCAGGCACTGCTGCTGGAGCAGGAAAAGAAAGAGGGCTATTATTATCTCGTAAAGAACCCACAAGGCACCATCCTCGGCCGGATGAATATCGGTGATGTGGACGCTTCACATCAATCAGGATTTCTCGGATATCGTATCGGTGAGTCTTTTGCAGGGAAAGGAATTGCTAAGAAATCCCTCGCCATACTTCTGCAGCTGATGCAGAAAGAGCCCATCCAGCAAATCGCTGCGAAAACTACCACCAACAATATTGCTTCTCAAAAAGTGCTTGAGAAAAACGGGTTTGAATGGATCTCTCAAGACAAAGAACATTTTGAAATGAACGGCGAGCTATGTCAATTTGTCCATTATCAGTGGACGAAACATTGTAATTGAAGCAAAAGTTCCACTGGTTATTTTCACGAAAAAAGCAGCTGTTTCCGCACAGCTGCTTTATTGCGTACTTTACACCCGGGCTTCAAAAGTAATGATTTCGCTGGTATTCGTTGGATATTGTCCATACTGGTAATCCGCTGAAATCGTAATGTCTTTAAAGCCATGCTGCAGAAGCAGCAGCCTGAATTCCTCTACCCCAAACCAGCGAAGCGGAAACAGCTCAAGCTCCGTTTCTAAAAGCGCTCCTTTTTTCCATTTTTCGTAACGGTGATGAGACAGGGAATACTGATGAACATAATCTACTTCCACCAGTTTTGTCTCCAGTGTAATCAATTCGTCGTTCGCTGTCTCCCATGACCGAGTAGATACTGTATGAAGAGAAACGTCTTTCTGCAGAAATATATCTATGAGCAGCCTGCCGTCCTTATTAAGGTGCTTCTGGAAGTTTTCCAGCGCCCGGACGGCATCTTCTCTTTGATGCAGGAGCAGAAAAGATCCTGTAGGAATAATAATTGCTTCATACCTTTTTTCCAGGGAGAAAGATTCCATCCTGCCAGTGAATAAATTTGTTTCCAGCCCCCGCTTCTCACAGTGATGCCGGCAGATATCCAGCATGTCGGTGGAAACGTCAAGACCATCTACATCAAAACCCTTTTCCAACAAGGGAATTAACAGCCGGCCGTTTCCTGCACCCGGTTCCAATACAGGTCCTTTACAGTCGGCCAGCCGTTCCTGGTAGTACTCCACATCTCCAAAAGATCTCCCTACATATTTATCCAGATCATAAACTTCCGCTGAAAGCTTACTATAATAACTCAGCAATGTATTCTCCCTTCTGCCTCCGCTGATTTAATTGACAAACAGCTGTGCAGACCGGGAAGCTTCCATATACTCTGCCAGCGAAGCCGCCGGGACGGGCCTGCTGTAAAGAAACCCCTGCATTTCGTCACACTGCTGCTCAAATAAAAATGGGAGCATGTTTTTTGTTTCCACACCTTCTGCAATGACGCGCATTTTCATATTATGTGCCAGCTGAATAATCGAAGTGACGATTGCCTGATCTTTTTTGTTCATGAGCACATCTTTAATAAAAGATTTATCGATTTTCAGTGTATCGACTGGGAACTGGCGCAGGTAGCTTAACGAACTGTAGCCCGTTCCAAAATCATCAATGGAAATGCGGATTCCTTCGGCTTTCAGCCTGCGCAGCGTATCCAGACTTTCTTCCTGATGATATAAAAGATCATTTTCTGTGATTTCCAGGTCCAGCAGCGACGGATCCAGCCCTGTCCGCTGCAGCACCTTTTTCACTTTATTGACAAAATCCGGCCGCTGGAACTGGAGTGGTGAAATATTCACACCGACGCGCAGCGCCTGTCCGTTATCTGCCCATGTTTTTGCTTCCCTGCACGCTTCCTCCAGCACCCAGTCCCCGATTTGAATAATCAGCCCTGACTTTTCAGCGATAGGAATAAACACATCCGGCGGCAGCGTTCCAAGCTCTTTATCATGCCAGCGCAGCAGTGCCTCCGCACCTACCACCTGCTGGTTTTTCAAATCGACCTGTGGCTGGTAAAAAAGCTCAAATGAACGCAGTTCCAGTGCATGCCGAAGCTTCTTTTCAATCAATAGCTTTTGATCATATTTCGTCGTCAGCTGCGGCGCATAGGATTTGTAGCTGTCCCGCCCCATTTCCTTTGCCGACTGCATTGCGGTCGTTGCCTGCTGTATCAGCTCAGCGGCAGTGGAAGCACCTCCCGGAAAACGGGAAATTCCGATACTGGCAGAAACTTTCAACTCTTTAGTTTGAATGGAAAAAGGCTTCGCAAATACTTTCATTACTCGTTGCGCAAAATTTGCTGCCGCTTCTTCATGATGAACACCCCTAAGCAGCACCGCAAATTCATCTCCCGCATAACGGTACACACGGAAATGCTTTGTTTCGAGTTTCTGCAGCGCTTTGGAAATGGATAAAATCAATGCATCGCCCGTAAAATGGCCAAGTGTATCATTATAATATTTAAATCTGTCCAGATTAATAAACAAAAGGGTAATCGCTTCTCTGCCAAAAACCGCGTTGTTTACCTCCCGCTGAAACTGCTTCCGGTTTTTCAGCTTTGTCAACGGATCTATTTTTGCAAGCTTTTCAAATTTATCTTCCGCTGCAATTAATGCACTTACGTCAAAGTGAAGCAGAAGATTTCCTTTTCGCTGATTGTCTTTAAATTCCAGCGGAGTGCTTTTTATCTCGAAATAAATTCTCGACCCATCTTTTCTTTTCGCAGTTCCCTTGTCCGGCAAATTAAAATGCTGGTATTCCCCGTCAAAAGGGGCAGAAGATCCCTGCGTGTTTATAATATCCCCGTAAAGTTTACCAACAAGATCCTGCCTGTCTGCCTTTAACTTACCGGCAAATTCCCTGCTTGCATGGACGATTATGCCGGTATCATCTACAACCGCTGCACAGGCAGCCTGATCCAGCAATTGAAGCATTCGCTGTAAGTCAGCTTCGTTCAATACAGGAAGGAGGTCAGCTAGTGTATTTCTCTCAACCTCCTGGCTGAGACTTTCATTATGTAAATCACTCACTTTGATCGCCCCGTTCCCTCATTCTTTATACACCCTTCTATCCTACCATATCTTTCGACTTACGGAAGGAAATATTTTCATAATTAATGTAAATTTTCTCCTTGTTTTTCTAAATCGTTGCATCCTTCTGTTTCACTTCAGGTTTATGAAAATAACCGGCTGGGAATGGAATTATATATACTAAAGGGGGTAGTCAATAATGGAATGGACGAATATTGCTGCTGCAGATATGAAAGAAATCGGCTTTGATGAAGAGTTGAAACAGTTACACATTCGTTATAACTCCGGTGCTTATGTGATTTACTATGAAGTGCAGGATCAACAGTACGTCGGTCTTTTGTCCAGTGATGATAAGACTGCTTACTTCGAGAATGAAATTAAACCGAAATTTCCTTACCGGGATCTTACAGAAGGAGAATCCAAATAAGGATCATTTTCATACGGAGATCCTTCGCCTATCATGACATATTGTCAGATAGGCTTTTCCTGTACCATGCCTCTTCTCCAGCTGTCACAGGACCTCACCGTAGATATCCAGCGAAACACCCTGAAATAAAAATTTATTTTTTTACAAGGGAGGAAATATGAATGATTATCGGTGTGCCCAGAGAAATTAAAAACAACGAAAACAGAGTTGCTTTAACCCCCGCAGGCGTCATGACACTCACTCAGGCAGGACACCAGGTGCTCATAGAAAATGGTGCCGGAATCGAAAGCGGTTTTTCTAACAGGGAATATGAAGAGGCAGGTGCTTTCCTGCGTGAAGACGCAGAAAACGTCTGGAAGGAAGCAGAGATGATTATGAAGGTGAAGGAACCGCTCGAGAAAGAATATAAATTCTTTCGGGAAGACCTGATTTTATTCACCTATCTCCATTTAGCAAATGTCCCCGAGCTTGCAGAAGCTCTGACAAAACATAAAGTGACGGCTATTGCTTATGAAACGGTGGAGGTAGATCATACACTTCCGTTGCTGACGCCGATGAGCGAGGTTGCCGGCCGGATGGCAGCACAGATCGGAGCACAGTTTTTAGAAAAATCACGCGGAGGCAGCGGCGTCCTGCTTTCGGGAATTCCCGGTGTGAGACGCGGGAAAGTAACAATTATCGGTGGGGGTGTCGTGGGCACAAACGCTGCAAAAATTGCCATTGGGCTCGGTGCGGACGTTACTATCATTGATCTGAATGCCGACCGCCTGCGGCAGCTGGATGATTTGTTCGGCGCGGAAATTAATACCCTGATGAGCAATCCGCTCAATATCGCTTTATCTGTGCAGGAATCTGACCTGCTGATCGGCGCAGTACTGATTCCGGGTGCGAAAGCGCCAAGGCTCGTCACAGAAGATATGGTAAAAACGATGCACCCAGGCTCTGTGATCGTGGATGTGGCAATTGATCAGGGGGGCATTGTAGAAACGATAGATCATATTACGACGCACGACGATCCCACGTATACGAAGCATGGCGTACTGCATTACGCTGTAGCAAATATGCCGGGGGCCGTGCCGAGAACGTCCACGACCGGCCTGACAAATGTAACTGTTTCCTATGCGCTGAAAATTGCCAATAAAGGATTACTTCCAGCACTGCAATCGTCCCCACCGCTCATGAAAGGTGTCAACACAGCTGCCGGGCATGTAACCTACGAAGCGGTCGCAAACGATCTCGGCTTCGACTATCTGCCTCCGGAAAAAGCATTGTCGATAAAATAACAGAAAGACAGCAGAAATCTGCTGTCTTTCTTTGTTTGTTGCACCATATTCAGCTTTTATTCTTCTAAAAATCCTTCTTCAAACACTTCCAGTAAATGCTCCAGCGTAATCGGATCACTGTAGGTGGAAGCCTCTGTATCAATTTCAATCACATTTCCATCGGCTACAGCAGGAATGTTGTTCCACGTGTCCGTTTCCATAAAGGAATTATCTCCCTGCTGCGATCTGCTGAGCACAATATAATCTCCTGCATATTCAGGAACTACTTCAGAAGACATCGTATGCACGCCTGCCTCCAGTGCATCTGCTTCTACTTTTTCCGGCATCTCCAGTTCCATCGCCTGATAAAGAATTTCTGTGCCTCTGGCATAGTTATTTCCGAAAACATACACTTCCTTGTCTCCGTTTTCAAACACCGACACAGTCACATCTTCCCCATGTTTTTCTTTAATCTCTTCGCCGCTTGCCTTTGCACGCGCTTCAAAATCCTCCACCCAGTCCTGTGCTTCCTCTTCTTTATTCAGCAGCTTCCCAATCTCCACCTGCTGGGAAAGATAATCAAGCTCGCCCCAGGTAAAAAGTACTGTCGGTGCAATTTCCTGCAGCTGCTCCACATTATTCATATGCGTACCGCCGATAATAAGATCCGGCTCCAATTCAATAATTTTCTCCAGGTTTTCTTCAGATACTTCCTCTACGTCTTCCAGCTTTTCTGTAAACAACGGATTCGCTTTTGTCCAGCTGTCCACGCCTACCACATTTCCATCCAGTGCCAGCACATTCGGTCCGTTCGTCAGCGTAATAATTCGCTCAGGATTTGCTGGCACTTCCACCGGACCGGCCTCTGACTCATATGTAATCGTTCCATCTTCCTCCGCTGCACTTGTCTCGGCATCTTCTCCGTCAGAGCAGGCAGTAAATAAAAATAACATAGATGTTGCGTACAGCATATTTTTCAATTTCATCTTCCTTCAGATCCCCTTTATGATAATTACTATCTATTTGCTGATATTGATAATGAGAATGATTATCAATATCACTTAATAAATAACATACCTTCTTATAAGTGATCTGTCAATTTTTTTTTAATGCGAAAGATAATCTGCGTGGCGATTCCTGTTCTCCGTGCAGTTCTTTCACTATAGAAATTTTCAGGTGATGATCGAAATTAAAAACTATACCCCCTAAAATATTTTATTTAAGCTGTCTATTTCTTTGTTCGCAGTGTATTATACCTTTAATAGGAAAAAAATGTATTTTTTAATTCACTTTAAGGAGTTGTACTATGACATTTATACCCGGTCTGGATCCATTCGTGGAACAGCTAATTGTTCTTCCATTTACTGCTGTCGGTTTAGGTATTGCAGCGTTGCTTGTGTTTAGAAAATTGATTTTTGGTCCCATTGTTACGCTGTTTCTGACGCTGCTTTACGAAATTATGTATCATTACACCTTTTATTCTGGAGCTGCAACAAATTATTCCTCCTGGAATTTAATTCTTCCTGCTGTTACTCTTCTAGTTTCCTGGCATATATTAATAACGATAAAGCAGGAAAAAGTTTTTTCTCAAAATAAAACAGAAACTAACTAAATTAATACTGTCCTACCTATAAGATAATCAGTGAAGGAGCTTTCAATGAAATTAACTGTAGAATTAACCAGATTCAAAGTAAAAAAAGATAAAACAAAACGCGTAGATGAATGGATTAAGTTTTTAAACGAACATATGGAAGAGGTACTTCTTACATTAGATGATGAAAAAATGTATGTGGAGACGATTTTCAGAGAGGATTTACATGGGGAAGAATTTATGTACTGGTACTCTGTGCAGGGTCACGGCGGACAAGAGGTAACTGACTCTACCCACTGGATTGATAAAAAGCATTTGGAGTTCTGGAAAGAATGCATTGATGAAACCTTTACACCGATAGATTTAACACCGGAAGTAATCATGATACCTGAAGAAATCCGAAGCAAAATGCTTTGATTTCAATCATATATTAAAAGTCACTATTGTATTCTTTGCATCACTGCCAGAAAGTAAAAGTCCTGAAAAAACCATATTATTCAGCTTTCATCAAAAAAATTAAGGGGGAATATTATGAGATTTCAACGATTTAACATAATACTGTGCGGATTATTTGTAACAGTCGGCTGCACAGCGAACGGAACAGGCATGCTCGATAATGAGTTCCCCCCATCGCTCACTGGAGAAGTTGTGATTAATGATACGGAATATGAAATGGAACCTGGCGGGTAGGAATGGGAAAGGCAGAAAGGTACGGAAACAGAAGTGGTCCAGACTGATCATGCCTCTCCCCTCCAGATCGCTGTGGAGCTCGAAGCAATTGCTGTTCAGCCAAATGAAACTATCAACATTCAGGTGGAAGAAAATCCTGATATAACTCTATACCTTTGGGACGAGAGCGGAACAAAAGAAAAAGTAGAACACCAGCATGCGCAATTTACTGCTCCTCCTGGTTTTGGTACTTATATTTATGAAGTGGTGGCGGATTGGGAAAACGGTACTAACTCCTACACATTTACTATAGAAATACAATAACGAGAAAACCAAGACAGCTGCAGTACGAAGCCAGCTGCGATTTTTACATCCCAGAAAACGGTGTTTGTTCCGCTTGGAGTTCACTACATGGAACCTTGCTTATTTCCTAAGGAAACTCCGCGGCAGGTAGAGAAGCCGCTGGCTCACCTTTTTGTTTTTCACAAAGCCTTAAAATAACCCACCACTAAATCAGACCAAAAAAATCTGTAATAATCAGCACTAGTAATAACAAAACTACAAATATCATTCGGCTTAGTGTCAGTTTATAGGCATTGGGGTTTTCCGCATACTTCTTCTCCATCACTGCCTGGACTCCTTCTGTTGCGACGATCGAAACAACCAGAATAAATATAAAATTAAAATACCAGATCTGCTCTGCAGGCTCTCTATGAATATTCGCAAAATGTCCTACTATTAAATAAAGGATGACGAAGCCTCTTACGGTCCAATCCGCCTTCTTATGCACATCATTCATATGTACATTCGTAAACGGCTTCTGCTTTTCCACTTTGAAAAATTTTCGCATGGCAGAATTAAAAGCCATTATCATCATGATCATTCCAGCCAGCAGCAGGATCAGTTCCACCCAGAATACAGGCTCAACTCCCATAATCATTCACCCCTCCCCTGCTTTCCTCCGATTATTATGTATCTTCTCTTCTTTAAATGCTAACATAATTTTCCACAACCGTTCCACCTTAAGAAATGAAAAAACACCGGCAAAGGATCAGTCCTCCGCCGGTGCTTTCCAGATGCAGCAACTTTTACAACCGCTGCTTCTGCTATATAAATCCCGTCCGAATATCGCCTATCATTACCACTTTCGTCCATTCATATAATAGCATAGCTATCTCCTCCTTTAATTTTACAGCATACGCCGGTGCTCTATGCTGCGGTCCTGTGCTTGTTTGAATGCTTTCTGCTTTTCCATCAATTGCTGTTCGCGCTTCAATTCCTTTGCAGAGAGTTTTCGTTTTTGAATAATAATAGAGAAAAAAAATAAATTCAGCTGCATCTTATATCCCTCCTGCGCCCGCTGTGCTTCTGCGCGGAAGGCTCGCTCTCTTTTTAGTTCCTCCTTTCTATGTGCCTGCCGAAGACCTGCCTTCTGCAGTCAAAAATAAAAAGCCGGAGTCCTTCCCGTGCAGCTCTTTGTCTCCAATCAGCCGGGCGACTGATGTTTCATCGACAAATACACTGGACACGGGGAATGGACTCCGGCCTTTATATTCTTCTGTAATGCTACAGAAGCAAGGAAACGTCGCCCATGAATGGAAATCTTGTACTTTGAGATACCGCAGTTAATGCCAACATGGGACAACGCTCCTTTCATTTAATATTTTGAATATTTCCAGTTTACGGGAAAAAGAAAATAATGTAAAGGATAATTTTGGATTTTATGGATAAACCAGATGGATTATCTCTAATAATACATACAAAAGCACCAGTTCTTTATTTATTTTTTTATGTAAAATCCCCTTATAAATATGAAAAAATTCACGATATAGGTTTTAAAACGAAAGATATCGTCTATATTATAAGTATAAAGTATCAAATTTATTGGGCGATTCGACTCTAGAAAAAGGCCAGGCTTTTGAAAGAAAGCTGCGCAAATGCAGGATCCTACGGTGTGTCTCTGCTATGGATGTCCTGCTGCCTAGCAGTCTAGACTGGGGAAGGAGCGAATCTGAATGAGGGAAAGGACAGTGGCAGAGTACCTGGATTGGGGCGGGCTGATTATTCAAGCAAAGAAACAGGGAATTTCTAAACAAGAAATACGTACTTATCTCCTTAAAAAAGGGAAGAACCCTATTTTCTTTACTGGAAAATGCATCCCATAGACGGAATTATGCAACATATATTTCTGAAAAACCTGAGCGTACCCCCGTTCAGGTTTTTCAGCACGTTAAAAGCGGCCTGGAAACATTTCTGTTTCCAGGCCGCTGATTGTTTTATTAAGTCAGTACAAATCCAAATACAAGCACTGCAAGCAGTGCAAGCGCAAATTGAATCCAGAAGTTCGTTTTTGCTGCGCCGGTTAATGTGCCTTTGCCCATACGTGTTGCAATCAGCTCCATTGTATAAATCAGCCAGATCGCCAGTGCCCCTTTTACCGCTGTTGCCCAGTAAAAATTCATAATCACCATACTGACTCCTGTAATAAGCAGCAGTATATAAAATAAGCGCAGCACCATATGCATGATTTTTGCTGGCTTTGCTTTCCCGGAACGATAAAATGTCGTAATTAATACGAATAAAATAACCGCTACAAGCCAAAATAGAGAATGTGAATGTAAAAATACACTATAGTTCAAAATGTGTCCCTCCCTTCTAAAAACAGTCGTACCTCGCATCATTATATCGGAAAAAGGTTTTCTGTGCAAAACTGTTTTAGAAAGGTGGTTTCTTTGTTCAGACCTGTCTATTTTTCTGTACATAACAATTCATATTCCATTTTCAGCGGCACCTGAGCTGCTTTTAAGATTTCACAGCTGCAGGGAAAGAATTAATTCCCACGGCTGCTAATAACTCCACATTTTGCTCCTAAACCACTGTTTCCATTACCAGGACTTTTTGTTGCGGGAGAAGCCTTGTAATAAATGCAGCAGCCCGTCAAACATGCGGAGCTGCTTTTTTTCCTGTATTTCTCTGATCTCTTCGGGAAGTTCCACTGCCGAATCGATCTGGTCTTTTATCGCAAGCTGGCTGTTAATGGATGGAGCGCCTTCTTCCTGCTGCACATAATGATAATTTCCGGACGCATCCTGCTCCCTTGCCTTTACGTTATCTGCTAAATATAAAAACAGCCATTCCTTCACCTGCTTTTTCAGCGGTGCTTCTAAAATAGGAAATAAGATTTCAATCCTCATTTCCATATTCCGCGTCATTAAATCTGCGGAAGAGAAAAATGTTTTTTCCTGCCCATGATGATAAAAGTAAAAAATACGGCTGTGTTCCAAAAATCTGCCCACAATGCTGATGACCCGGATGTTTTCACTTACTTCCGGAATTCCAGGACGCAGGCAGCAGATACCGCGTACAATTAAATCAATTTTCACCCCGGCTATCGAAGCTTCATAACATTTTTTTATGAGGACGTTATCAGAAAACGAATTAATTTTAATGATAATATGGCCATCACCGTGCTCTTTATGATAAGCAATTTCCCTGTCTATCAGCTGAATAAGATCTTTTCTGATATCCAGCGGCGCTACTGACAAATAATAATAATCGGGCTTGGAGCTGTAGCCGCTTAAATAATTAAAGAAGTTCGTTGCGTCAATGCCGATCTTTTTATTCGTCGTAATGATCGCCGTATCTGTGTACAGCTTCGCAGTAGCGTCATTGTAATTTCCTGTGCCGAGATGGACAAACCGTTCTATTTTTCCCTGTCTTTTACGCACCACAAGCGTAATTTTGCTGTGCGTTTTTACATGCGTCACGCCATAAATCACGTGGCATCCTTCTTTTTCCAGTTCCTTTGCCCAGCCGACATTGTTTTCTTCATCGAATCTTGCTTTCAGCTCCACAAGTACCGTTACCTGTTTCCCGTTCATCGCTGCCTGCTTCAATGCCTGAATGATTGAGGAATTTTTACTGACCCGGTATAAGGTCTGTTTAATTGCCAGCACAGAAGGATCCGCTGCAGCTTCGGCAATAAAGTCGACAACGGGAATAAACGAATCGTATGGATGGTACAGCAAAATATCTTTCTTCAGCGCTGTCGCAAATAATTCTTTGCCATGTTGTAGACCTGGGGGAATTCTCGCGGGAAGAGGTGCTTCTACGAGCGTTTCCACCTGTTTTTCCGCCCAGCTGTATAAAGAAAAGAGAAAGGTCATATCCAGCGGCCCCTGGAGAATAAACGTATCCCGTACGTGAATATTTAATCTCCGCTGCAGGTATTGGAGTACCTTTTTATCGTAATCCGGCCCTTCCACTTCTAATCTGATTTCTGCACCCCAGCGCCGCTTTTTAATTTCTTCTTCAATCACATTGAGCAGATCCGATGCCCCGTCTTCCTCTATCGTTAAATCTGCATTTCTCGTAATGCGGAATGGCGTCACGCTGACAAGCTCATGCCCTGGAAATAAATCAGCGGAGAAATAAGCAATGACATCTTCCAGCAGTACGAAAGTTCTTTCTGTCCCGTGTACTTTTACAAGACGATCCAGCACCCCAGGCACCTGCAGAATGGCAAATTTCCCTCCCAGCTGGCTGAGGGTTTCACTGGAACTGCGCCGCCCCTTTAAAATCACCGCTAAATTTAAACTTTTGCTTAACAGCTGGGGGAATGGGTGATAGCTGTCAATTGCACGGGGCGTCAGCACAGGATATATTTCTTCCGTAAAATACGTTTCCAGCCTGTTCCGCTGCGTGCTTTTTAAATCTTTCATTTTCGTTATGTGAATCTGTTTGTTTTTCAATGCAGGCAGAAGTTGATTCGTGTATGTATTGTACTGCTGCTGGATCAGCGTGTTTGTTTTTTCTGAGATTCTTCCCAGCTGCTGCTTTGGTGTTAATCCTGATTTATTATCCGGCTCTGTAAATCCTGCCTTCACCTGCTCTTTCAGTCCGGCAACGCGCACCATAAAAAATTCATCCAGATTGGCACTGAAAATCGCCAGAAATTTACACCTCTCCAGATGCAGGTTTCTTTCATCCATGGCCTCTTCCAATACCCTCTGGTTAAAAGCGAGCCAGCTGAGTTCACGGTTATTGTATAGTTTTGGGTGATCCAGTGATGGATGTGTCATAGATTTTCCTCCTTTTATTAATACTTACAGTAAAATCAATTTCATCAGTTGATGTCGCAGTATTATTTTCGAACACTGAAAACGGCTTCCTCTTCAGACGGATTCTTTCCATCGGGCTCAGCTTCCACTAATTTTTCCACCGCTATGCGCTGCCAAAATGAATTTTCAGGCTTCACTTTTCTCCATCCGAGTCGCCGTCTTACGTTTCGATCTCTGCCTTTTATACGAACGTCTTTATTGTTTCTTTAAAACAGCCATAAAATTGCATGATGAATTGGCTCAGCAAGTATATTTATGAATTTCTCCTGTAAAAAAACTATGTACATCTATTTTATAAGAAATTTATAAACCTTTTATAAATCTTTTGTAAAAGTTTTCTAAATTTTTTCCTGTTGTCTAATACTGAAAACCCTAAGACTGCTGATCGTTTTTTTCTGAAGCAATAAAAATAAGCAGAGGATTGTGTGCCTCTGCCGCATAAACAGTAAAGAAAGACTGGGGAAAAGTAACATTCCAGAATAGTGTTCGTGTATAGGTGATGCAGGCTGAAAAGTCTCCAGCAGCGCTTTTCTTGTCAGGCTGGCCGTTTTATTCTCCATTTCCTTACCTGTTCAAAACTTACGAGCAGCTGAGAAAAAATTTCCTCCCAGGATTGACTCAGAGCCGATTGTCTCGCTTCATCGCCCATCTGCGCTCTTAACTGTTTATTTTCAAGCAGCCTGCAAGTATTGGAAACGAAGCCGGTAACATCTCCCGGTGCTGACAGAAAACCGTTTTTCCCATGATCGACCAAATGTTTGACGCCTCCTGCATCGGCACCGAGAACCGGGAGTCCGGAAGAAAGTGCCTCCAACACAACGTTTCCAAAAGTTTCTGTCGAAGAGGGAAAGAGAAAGGCATCACTCGAAGCGTAAGCCTCTGCCAGGGCTTCTCCTTTTAAAAACCCGGTGAGTGTCACATTCGCTAGCTTTTCCTTGAAAATTCGGTCATACATCGGTCCGTCTCCTACTATTAAGAGATGTGTATCCTTCTTCAAGTTTTCCGGCAGGGATTGAAACGTCTTCAGCAGCGTATCAATATCTTTTTCAGGAGCCAGCCTTCCTGCATACAGCAGAATCGATTTCTCCTGAATATTGTAACGATTTCTCACTGCTTCCGAGCGTTTCCACGGGGCATAAAACTGGTGCTCCACGCCCCTTCCCCAAATGCCTATATCCTGATGCAGCTCCTCTTCCTCCAATGCAGCTTTTGTGCTGGGGGAGGGCACAAACACACGGTCGAAAGGAAAGTGAAACCACTTCATATACCGCCATAACAGCTGCTTTAAGAAAGGAACATGATAGTATTTTAAATATTGGTCAAAATGGGTGTGGTAGGAAGCAACCATCGGAATCTCGTGTTTTTTACCATAATACATTCCGTAAAGTCCAAGATTAAAAGGAGTGGCCACGTGGATAAGATCCGGCTGGAATTTATCGAGGGAGTGTTTCATATGAAGCAGGTTTGGAAGGGCAATTCTGCATTCAGGATACAACAGAAATGGAATACTTGTAAATCGTTCTACATTGGGAAAGTCTGACGTTCCCTGCTGATTCGCAGGCACGTAAATCCGATACTCGACATCTTGATTTTTTAAATAATCTGTATATCTTTTCAAGGTTTTCGCCACACCGTTCACATCGGGATCATAAGTATCTGAGAAAATCGCTATCCGCATTCTTTTTCCTCCTCACATATCATCGCTACTGCTTTCACTACCAATGTAGCAGATGAATGTAAAAGGAAAATGGATTTCATGTAAAAATTACAGGAGAAACTAAACATCCCCTTAACGTTCCCTTAATATCTGCCGGTTATAATGAAATTATGAATCCAGGAAAGATAAAGGAGGCGGAACGATGGAACGCTTTGTTGACTGGGTAGTGAAATACGATCTGCAGATATTTCATACGTGCCACCAGCAGTTCAGATGCAGGCTGTTCGATCATGCGTTACCGAAAATCACTCATTTAGGCGGTGCTGTCTTTACTATTTCCATGCTCGGTTTTTTATTTCTGTATCCAAACAGCTTAGAAGCACGGTGGATATTAAGTGCGCTGTTTTCTCTGGTTTTCAGCCACCTGATTGTGCATGTAATTAAAAAAAGATTCTCAAGACCAAGACCCTATGAGCGTCTGCAAAACGTGACGCTGTCTTCCAAAGCACTCAAGGATTTTTCTTTTCCTTCCGGACATTCTACAGCAGCCTTCTCCCTGGCAGTGATGTTTTCCATCTACCTTCCTCTACTGGCTTTCCTGCTTCTTCCGGCAGCAGCAACCGTTGCCTTTTCCCGAATGTATCTCGGTCTGCATTATCCGACAGACTGCCTGATCGGTGCGGTTATCGGCAGTGCCAGCTCCTGTATTATCGCCGTACTGGCAGCAGGTTTTTTCTAATTTTCATATTACACCTGTCCGAAAGCATGCTCCAGCTCCTTCCCCTCTCCAAGAAACTGCAGAATTTTTTCAAATACTTCTTTTGGACGTTCTTCTGTGATCAGGTGTCCTGCCTGCTGAAAAGTAATAAATTCTGCACCCGGCAGATCCTTTGCAAGCCTTCTTCCCACCTGCGGACGCACTACTTTATCTTCTTCTCCCCATATCAATAAGGAGGGCGTATGAATTTGCTGCAGCTGTTCGGAAGACAGATCCCCTTCGCGGTAGCGCAGTAATCTGACAAGCGCTTTATACATGTTCCTGTCTTTCAGCGGCTCGCCGAATTGATGAATTAAGTCCGTAGTGACGTTGGACGAGTCGAACAAAACGTTTTCCAGGGCACTTTTCACGCCTCTTTTTTGAATGTAATAGTATATATATTTATCAAAAAACGGCAGATACGTGCTTAATACCATATATTTTTTCGCTTTGTTTAAATAACCCGAGCTTCCAAGCAGCACCAGCTTTTCTATTCTGTCAGGCGCAAGTCTGGCTGCGTTCAAGGCAATCTGTCCTCCCATGGAATGACCAATAAGAGACACTTTATCAAATTGAAAATAATCCATGGCTTTTAAAACGATCCGTGCGTAGTTCTCATAAGAATAAATGAAGGAAACAGATTTTTCACTCTGCCCGAATCCAGGAAGATCAATTGCCACGACGGAAAAATGTTCTGCCAGCATCGGAATAACTTTGCGAAAGGTAAAGGTGGAGGACATAAAACCGTGCACGAGTAATAAAGCCGGTTTCTCATTTACCGCTGCTTCACAATGGATCTCCACCTGATCTATTATTATTTTCTTGTGTATTATTTCTGTTCCTGCTGTCATCTTCTACCGACTCCTATAAATTTGTTCCGTATATTATAAAATGCTCAGAATACTAATTCCACTACCCGTTTTACACTGAATTTATGCTAAGCACAAGCTGCCTGCCGGACTTCCCCTGAACGTTTATCTTTCAGCATACCATAAATTTAAAACGCAGCAAAAACCCCAGAGAACAGGCGAAAGTCCGCAGGGGTTTTTGCTGCTGAAAAGAAAGCCCTATCAAGCTTAATCTTTCTGCTCTCTCAGTTAAAGATTCTTATTAAAACCAATAAAAAAACCAGGCCGCAATGACCTGGAATAAGGGGATATGCAATGAAAGAAGGGGGGTCCCATTACATAATTTTATTTTACACCCTGTTTATGAAGCAGATATTAGGGTTGTGTAAAGATCACATAAAGTTTATGAAAATTATTACCTGGCGATGGAAGAGGTCTGGGAACGCATCATATAACCTACGCCTCTGACTGTCTTAATATAATTCGGATGCTGCTTATTCGGTTCAATCTTCTGCCGAATTCTGCTGACAAATACATCAATAATCCGTTTATCCATTCCCTGTTCTTCTGTGGAGATGGCTTCAAGCAGCTCTTCTCTTGAAAAAGACTGGTCCAGATGATTCGCAAAAAACACAAGCAGTTCAAATTCCTTTCTGGTGACATCAATCCATTCTCCTCGAAAAGATACCGCAAACTGCTCACTGTTTATTTTCAGTTCACCATTTCTTAAAATACCTGGCTCAGTGCGTTCCACTTCCGTACCGCAGCAGAGACTTCCCCGCCGGAGAACTGCTTTCATACGGGCGACCAGCTCCTTTAAGCGGAGCGGTTTTGTTACATAGTCATCCGCACCAAGTTCCAGACTGAGGACACAGTCTATTTCATTGGCTGCTTCCGTCACCATCACCAGCGGGGTCCAATTTTTCGCCTGACGTATGGCGCGGCAGAGATCCAGACCGCTTCCATCCTTTAATTCCGAACCAATGACAACACCTGCCGGTTTCATCTGCTGGATCATATTCATTGCTTCTTCCTGCAGGCTCGTTTTCCAGCTTCGGAAACCAGCCTGCTGAAACGCATGTTCAATTTCCTTTTGCAGTGATGCTTCTTTTTCCACGATTAAAATGGTCTGTTCACTCATTGCTCCACCACCTGTCACCTTAGTTCAGGTCAAAACGTTTGCCATTCACCTCATAAATAATCCACTCGGAAATATTCGTGCAGTAATCGCCGATTCGCTCCATATAGCGGGCAATAAAAGCAAGCTGGGCTGTCTGGTCTACGCTGTATTCCGAACGGAATAAATCTTTTACGAGCTTTCCGTAAGCCTGATCAATATCATCATCCATAGCCGCAAGCTGCTGGGCTTTCAGCATATCCTTGGAATCATATGCCTCCATCACCTGGCGGACCATGATTTCCACTTTGCTTACCATCGCATCAAGCTCCGGGCGATATGCCTGGTACGCCTGATTGGAAGGCATATGCAGATATGCTTTTGCCATATCCACGCTCAGATCTCCCATTCTTTCTAAATCACTGCTGATTTTCAGGCAGACGATAATATGCCGCAGATCACTTGCCACCGGCTGCTGTTTTGTAATCATCAGCGTCGCCTGTTCATTAATTTTCAGCTCTACTTCATTTACTTCTTCATCTGCTTCAATTAAATCCTGCAGCACCGCTTTTTCTCCTTTGTTCATTGCCTGCACTACTTTTTTAAACGTTGATTCAATATGTCTGCCAAGCGCATAAATTTCCTGCTGCAGCTCATCCAGCTCTGTAATAAAAATTTCTCTGCTCATTCCTGCTGTCCCTCCTTAACCGAATCTTCCTGTAATATAATCTTCTGTCCGCTTGTCAGAAGGGTTGGAGAAAATTTTATCAGTTTCGTCAAATTCAATTACTTCTCCATTTAAGAAAAATGCAGTTCTGTCAGAAATCCGCGCTGCCTGCTGCATATTATGCGTCACAATCATAATGGAGTATTTACTTTTCAGCTGCTGCACAAGCTCTTCCACTTTTAAGGTGGATTTCGGATCAAGCGCCGAAGTCGGCTCATCCATCAAAATTACATCCGGCTCAATCGCAAGGCAGCGTGCAATACAGAGACGCTGCTGCTGCCCGCCGGAAAGCCCGAATGCATTTTCCTGGAGGCGGTCTTTTACTTCCTCCCAGATTGCAGCACCTTTCAGGCTTTCTTCCACAATTTCTGCAAGCAGCTTTTTATTGCGGATCCCGTGAATTTTCGGCCCATAGGCAACATTTTCAAAAATTGTTTTTGGAAACGGATTCGGCTTTTGGAATACCATTCCTACACGGGTACGCAGTTCTTCCACCGGGAATTTCCGGTCAAAAATGTTTTGATCCCGGTAGTATACCTTGCCGGTTACTTTTACGATCGGATTCATCTGCACCATGCGGTTCAGCGTTTTAATATAAGTGGACTTTCCGCAGCCGGATGGACCGATAATTGCCGTTACTTCATTGGCGCGCTGATCGAGTTCAATATTATGAAGTGCCTGTGTATTCCCGTACCACAGGTTCAGCCCTTCTGTGCGAAAGACAGCTTCCCTTGCTTCCTCCTGTGTTACTGTTGCTTCTTCTCTTGATGGACGTTCCTGCAGTGAATTTATACTCATCTTTCTTCATCCCCTTTGATAGAAATTTATGCTGTGCACTATTTAAAACCGCTGCTGGAATTTATTTCGGATTAAGATAGCAGCAGAGTTTAAGATAAACATCAGTACGAGCAGTACAACGATCGTTGCGGCAGCAAGTGATGCATAGTTCTGATTTAACGCGGCGTCAATCGTCCAGTAGTACACCTGCACCGGCAGTACGGTAAAGCTGTCAAACAGGCCGGATGGCAGTGGAATCAGCAGTGCCGGAATGCCAAGTGCAATCAATGGAGCAGTTTCCCCAATCGCGCGCGACATAGCAAGGATCATCCCTGTTAAAATACTCGGCAGTGCTGCTGGAAGAACCACACTGCGGATCGTCTGCCAGCGTGTCGCCCCCATTCCGAAAGAAGCTTCCCTTAAATAAGAAGGTACGGCACGAAGGGATTCCTGCGCCGACACGATTACAATCGGCAGCACGAGCAGTGACATTGTGAGCCCCCCGGCAAGCACAACAGAACCCATATTCATTAAGCGTACAAAAACGGTAAGTCCCAGCAGGCCGAAAACAATAGAAGGAACTCCTGCAAGGTTGGCTACGTTCGTTTCAAAAAAGGTCCGTACTCTTCCTTCTTTCACATACTCTTCCAGGTAAATTGCTGTTGCAACGCCGATGATCATCGTAACCGGCCCAACAATCAGCATCAGCCAGAGGGTGCCGCTGATTGCACCGATAATTCCTGCTGCTTCTTCATTGAAGGACATCACGCTCGTTAAAAACTGCCAGTCAATCCAGCCCCAGCTGTCGGTGATTACGTCGTACAGCAGTATTGCCAGTACTACCAGGCCGAACAGCGTCGAGGTAAGAAATAATCCTCGGACCACTTTATTGACCGCAAGTCTTCCGGGAATGCGGCGTGACACTTCTTCCTGATTAATGTAGTTCTGTTCCATTTAATACTCCTCCCGGTAACGTTTTGAAATATATTTCGCAAGCATATTCATCGCTAATGTAAAGACAAAAAGTGTGATAGCCACTGCATACAGACTGTAATAAGCTGTGGTTCCAGCTCCTGCATCTCCGCTTGTTACTTCTACAATGTAGGCAGTCATTGTCTGCATGGACTGGGTAATATCAAACGTCAGGTTTTTGTTACTTCCGCTCGCAATTGTCACGATCATCGTTTCACCAATCGCCCTGGAAATTCCGAGAACGAAGGAAGCAATAATTCCTGAAATTGCAGCAGGAATCACAACACGGACTGTCGTTTCAAACTTCGTAGCCCCGAACGCCATCGCACCCTCCCGCATCGAAAGCGGTACAGAGCTGAGCGCATCTTCCGATAAGGAAGCAACCATTGGAATAATCATGATTCCCATCACTATTCCGGGACTGAGAATGTTCGTCCGGTCCAGAATCGGTATAATATTCTGAAGCACCGGTGTGACAAATGTAAATGCAAAGAATCCATATACAATTGTTGGGATTCCTGCTAAAACTTCGACAATCGGTTTTAACACTCTTCTCGCTCTGTCTGTTGCATATTCACTAAGATATACAGCAGTTGTCAGACCAATTGGTATTGCCACAAGCATCGCAATTACTGTAGAAAGCAGGGTTGCCGAAAGCAGTGGCAGAATACTGAACGTCGGTTCTGAACGGTTGAGCGGCTGCATTTCTGTGGAGAAGAAAAATTGACTGAACGGAACTTCTGTAAAAAACATAAACGTTTCAACGACTAAGGTGAGCAATATTCCTACCGTTGTTAATACTGATACAGATGCTGCTGCAAATAAAAGCCCTGGTACAAGCTTCTCCAGCTTCTGCCTCTTACTTGATTTTCTTTTCTCTCTGATCATTTCACTTACTGATTGAGCCATCCCCTAAATCTCCTCTCTAAATATCCCCTGTGGATGAAAAAGAAAGCAGGAGCAAGCTGAATCGCCGGCACCTGCCCGTATTCCCTTAATTGATTGCTTCAACTTCCGCTTTGTATTCTTCCAGTTCATCTTCCGGCAGCGGTGCAAATCCAGCGTCTGCAGCAAGTTCATCAGCTACATCGAAAACGTGCGTCGCAAAGTCTTTTACCGCAGGATTTTCACGGGCGGAATCAAGATTCAAGTTTGTAAATACCTGGCGTGTATACGGTGCATAGTCACCTTCTAAGTCGATGTTATCCAGTG
Source organism: Alkalicoccus daliensis (assembly GCF_900103955.1). Classification (GTDB taxonomy): domain Bacteria; phylum Bacillota; class Bacilli; order Bacillales; family Salisediminibacteriaceae; genus Alkalicoccus; species Alkalicoccus daliensis. The sequence continues at coordinate 193,121 of NZ_FNIL01000002.1, read as the reverse complement.
CAGGAGTAATATTGCCTTCACCGAAATCGATAGAAACAACGCCGAGGTTATCTGTATTCGCTTCATAGTATCCGAAGCCGAAGAAGCCGATTCCGTTTTCGTCATCATTTACGAGTTCCACGAGTGTCGGATACTCCTGCTGCAGGTTTGTACCTTCCTTCAGCGGCTGCTCATCAAGTAGTTCATCAACGAAAAACTCGTACGTGCCGTGGTTTTCGTTCGGCCCGTAAGTATTAATTTCTTCTTCCGGCCAGTCAGCATTGATATCAGACCACATTACTACATCATCGTCATTGACAGCACCTGAGATAAAGATAGATTCAACTTCTTCCACTGTCATTTCTGTCGCCCAGTCATTTTCCGGGTGAATTACGATAGTCATACCGTCCAGTGCTACCGGAAATTCCATTGAATCAATTCCGTTTGCTTCCATTTCTTCCAGCTCTTCGTCCTTTACTTCACGGGACGCATTGGAGAAATCTGTTTCTCCCTGCACGTAACGCTGCATACCGGCACTTGTACCTGCACGGCTTACTTCTACACTTACTTCGCTATTCACATTTGTCATATAATCTTCTGCAATTCGGGACATCAAAGGATACACTGTACCGGAACCGTCGATGCTGACAGAACCTGAAATGTCTTCTGCAGCTTCCGCGTTATCAGCATTTTCGTTTGCTTCTGCATTTGCATTCGCTTCATTGTTTTCTTCTGCGTTCGCTTCATTATTAGAAGCAGCGTTGGCGTTATCCGTGTTACCGCCTGTATTTCCTTCATTTCCTCCGCATGCTGCCATAAATACAATCGAACTCATTGCAACTAAACTCAGACCAAACTTTTTCACAGTACAATTCCTCCTTGGTTTTAAAAAGCTGTTTAATAATCTCTCTCACAAGTCCGAGTATAGTCTCCGTTTGTTAATCCAGCATGAATTTCATGTAAAGGATTGTAAATGATATGTAAAGATTTGCTTCACAATTCAAAAAAACCTGTCTGCTCCCTTGGGGGAGTAACAGGTACGGGCTTTAAAAATAATTTTTCAATATATATGCGGAACTTCACGTCTGTTGATTAGCCAATATTATCCAAATAATATCTCGTGTTTCCTATCTAAAAACGAACGAAAGAGCTTCTTATCTGGAATACGGTAAGACGCTCTGCTTCCGCTGGACGCTTTCCGGAGGGGACTTTCTCAGCTAGTCTGCCTTCGGCAGCCGGATCTTCGAATCGTCCTATTTCCTCCCGGAGCAGCCAGCTGCGCGCCGCTCTTTTTTGACCGTATTGCTTTTTTTAATTACTTTTAGAAAAGTGATGCTGTAGTTTTATGAAGGGAGGAGTTGCCATTATATTTTACTCGTAATAAAAGACATTTCGCAGTGGCAAGGTGTTATTTCGAGACGCCTGTGGAAAAAGAAAGTTTGAAGATCACCCCGGTGTACTCCCGGGGAAGCTGAAAGCTTTCTCCACGGCAAGCGAAGAAATAGAAACCGCAGATACTGCATTATCGTAACCTAACGGCCTTTTTTCAAATAAATGGATAATCAACAGACGTGGCGGAACTTATCATATATAATTTCACGTTTTACTTGCAGCCTTTATTCCACTGGGAATGCTTTTCGAGCAGGCAAATTTTCGTTGGTAAGCGAAGGCGCATCCATCTATAGAAATTTATAAAAATATGGACTTAACTTCTTTTATAAACACTCCGAACACCTGTCTGCCCTTGCAGGAGAGACAGGCCAGTTTATAATTAATAATTTTCCCAGGAAAGCTCCCGGTGTGCGAGCTGAATCGTCCCGCTGAAGATCTCGGCCGCTTCTTTCAGCAGATCCGTATGCTCTCCGAAATGAGGAAGATGTGTAAGCCAGAGTTCCTTCACTCCGGCACGCTCTGCGATTTCTGCAGCTTCCCGGCTGTTCATGTGGCCATACTCTTTTGCATCCTGATCCCCGTAGAAGCTGCATTCGGCAATCAGCAGATCCGCATCTTTACAGAATGGAATCAGCCCTTCATCAAATACCGCGTCCGCTGTGTAAACGATTTTCGTGTTATTTTCAATTAAACGCATGGCGTAGCAGGGAACCGGGTGCCCTGTCGGCAGAAACGTAATTTCTGTGTCCCCGATCTGTACGGTATCCGGCTGCTCGTAGGTGTAAATATTACACGTCTGTTTTTTCTCAAAGGACCGGAAAAATTCTTCTTCCTCTGCCGGCGCATACAGCTGCAGCTGGCTTGAGGTTTTTTTCAGTGCCAGTGCGACCAGCCTGCTGTAGACAAAGGAGCCGATATCCGCCACATGGTCGTGATGGCGGTGGCTGATCACCATAGAATTGATATTTGTTAACTCAGTAATATACGGCAGCGCAGCGAGCGCACCGCTGCCACAGTCGAGCAAAAACGTCTCGCTCCCGGATTCCACCACGTAACAGCTCGTTGCACTGCCTTTTTCCGGATAGCCTCCCCAGTATCCTGCAACTGTCAATTTCATTTAAACACATCCTTTTCCAGGTGCTTTTTTTAGAGAATTATCAGCATCCACATCTACTGCGCCAGCTGAAGCACAGCCTTCAGCAGCTTCCTCTATGTGTATTACTGTTCTATTAATGGGTATATGATTCGTTCTTCCTTCGTCTCATTGATCAGAATTATTTCCTCCGCGTGAAAATCAAGTGCTGCAAGCTGCACGGCTTTTTCGAATACGATTCGGTCTGCTTCCGAAACACTTTCTTCCTCCATCGTGTAGTTTACGGCAGCATTCCCGTCCTCAAGCATTACTTGCGTGACCTCGATTCCTTCTGCCATCGCTGAGGAGTAAAATGCATCTTCACGTTCGACCGCTGTCATTGTTTCAATCGTTTCCGGAAAATTCAACGGATCTTCCGCTTCGTTTGTTATTTGTTCCTCTACTTCTCCGCCGGCCAGAAACAGGGTTTCCTCTAATTCTTCGTCATAGACCGTGTAATAACCGCGCGTCATGTCTCTTTCCTCCTGCACGTTTAAGGGCTCCTGAATCCCGCGTTCTGCTACAATGATATCCAACTCTTCCTCCGGATTAAAAAAAGATATTTCTTCCATTCCGTATAAATCACTTATTGTAAAAAGCGATGTATAAAACAAACCCGATTGTGCAGTAGTGGTGGAAAGCTGATTTCCATCTTCCTGAAACTGCAGATCAAGCGCAGGCCCATCTGTGGAAATATCTGCGTAGGAACGGAGAATCTCCTGTTCTGTTGGGTCTCCATCGGTCAGTGACTGCTCTATTTGTTCTTCCAGCGGCAGCTGCTCTTCTTCTGCTCGCGCAAAAGAAATTGCTGTATAAAATTGCACAATACCGTCGACTTCCTCTTCTAAAGTGTTTGTATCAATAAAGTAACCAGAAGTTTCCTGAATTTCAGCAGCAGCTTCCCCATTATTACCGCTGTCATTGTTTCCAGACGCTTCTTCTGTATTTTCATCACCGTCGTCCTCTGTATTTGAAGATACGTTTTCTTCATTCCCGCTGTTCTCTGCTCCTTTGTTATCTTCTGCAGCAGCATCCGCTTCAATATTTTCATTGCTTTCATCTTTTCTCTCAACATCTTCATTTTCATTCAGTTCCCGGTCCTCTGCAACACTCCCCTCTGCCGGTGCAGCATTCCCTTCTTCTGTTTCCTCTGCATTCTGGCATCCGACGATAAGCAGCGAGGCTGCAATAAATCCTGCGCTTCCACGGATTTTTTTCATCTATAACCCCTCCTTACTTTTTCCATACCTCCCATTTACAATTTAATAACATTCATTTAACAGATTTCCTAACTTTCTTTTCCCAGTAAATACAGGCCACAAAAAAATCCCGGTACTTCCTCGAAAGGAAATACCGGGATTTATTATTTAAGCTTCTACTGCTTCTGCAGCTGGTACTGGGTATACGCTCACTCGCTTACGGTCACGTCCAACGCGCTCAAACTTAACCACGCCGTCCACTTTCGCAAAAAGAGTATCGTCTCCGCCTTTACCAACGTTCACACCTGGGTAAATACGAGTCCCGCGCTGACGCACGAGGATCGAACCGCCAGTGACAGACTGTCCGTCTGCGCGCTTGGCACCAAGGCGCTTCGAGATAGAGTCACGACCGTTTTTCGTACTACCTACACCTTTTTTCTGTGCGAAAAACTGAAGATCCAACTTCAATAACATAGTCTTCACCTCCTGGATTCTAGGATTTTACTGAAATAAACTCTCCGTACTGCTCTTCCATCGTTAAGAAAGAAACGAGCATTCCTTCGAGCAATAATTGAATTTTCTCATACACCGTTTCGGAAAGTCCTTCCGGAACTTTTCCTGATAAGTAGCCGCCTCCGCCTTCCATCTGCAGTTCCAGCTCCGTTTCTGTCAGTGCGTAAATCGCATTGACAGCTCCGAAGGAAACAGCGGATGCACCGGCACAGACCAGATCATATCCGTAAGGACCTGATTCTGCATGGCCGCTCATCGTAAACGATGTAATTTTTCCACGGTTATTTCGATCAAATCGAATTTGTATCATGGAACGTCCCCTTACAGGCTGATTGAATCAATCGTTACCTTTGTGTAAGGCTGACGGTGACCTTTCTTACGGCGATAGTTCTTCTTCGCCTTATACTTGAATACAGTAATCTTTTTCGCACGGCCATTCTTTTCAACCTTACCTGTTACTGTAGCACCTTCAAGTAATGGAGCTCCTACTTTTGTTTCGTCACCACCTACAAGCAGTACACGGTCAAAAGTTACAGTCTCCCCAGCTTCTACGTCCAATTTCTCTACGTAGACCTCCTGGCCTTCTTCTACTTTCACTTGTTTTCCACCAGTTTCAATAATTGCGTACACGTTGCGCACCTCCTCTTGGACTCAGACTCGCCATTGCAGGTGCGTAAAACGCTTTAAACCTGCTCCGTGCGGTTACAGTCATTTGGGCGCAGCCAAATAACTAACAAAGGAAATCATATCACATTTATTTCAAGCGAGTCAATTGTTTTCCTGAATTAAATCCCCTTTCGTGCGAAGCGTTTCCATTGTACCTGTACGTGCCAGCTGAAAGTGTCCTGCAGCAGGATTTTCGCGGAGCACCACTTCTGTTTTTACCCCTTCCAATACTCTCTCTTTTCCTTCCCTCAAAAGCCAGCGGTAGAACCGCGGGGAAACGTCGATAAGTGCGGCTTCCACGCTGTCGAGTGCGAGGAGCGTCCGGTGCAGATCTTCACCCAACGCGGAATTTCTTACGATTCTGCCCGCACCCCCGCATGTGTCACAAGTATCTGTCAGCATATATTCCAGCGTGCGGCGGGACTGCTTTCTCGTCATCTCCACATACCCGAGCCCGGTAAACCCGATCACATTCGTAATCGTCCTGTCCAGTTTGACAGCCCGCTTTAGGGCGCTCAGCACTTCTTCTCTTTCCTCGTCTGTTTTCATGTCGATAAAATCAATAATGATAATGCCGCCAATGTTCCGAAGACGGAGCTGTCTTGCGATTTCCAGCGCCGCAGCCAGATTTACTTCTTTTGCTGTGCCACTGAGCTCTCCTGCTCCTTTACCGGTATACTTTGCAGAATTCACATCGATAATTGTCATTGCCTCTGTCTGCTCTATCATCAGCGAGGCCCCGTTTTTCATCCAGGCAAATGGGCGGAGTGCTTTTTCGAGTTCCCGGTCCAGTCCCATCGTGATAAACAGGCTCACTTCTGATCTCCAGTGAATCCGGGAAGCTGTTTCCGGATGCTGCCGCTTCCACCTTGCCACTAGTGAAGCATCATTTGTTAAAATTTCCGTTTCTCCATCTGTTAAAAAATCTCTTTCTGTGCGCGACACGACAGACGACTGATCCAGATGAATCGTGCCCGGTGCCCCCGGTCCCTGCTCCGCAAGTGCTTCAAAATCTTCTTTCAATGCGTAGAATTCTTTTTCCAGCACCTCTGCCGGCTGCTCTCCAGCATTCGTCCTAACAATCAGACCTTCATCTCCGCGGAGCCAGGTTTTCGCTGCCGTCCGCAACTCCGAACGCTTCTCATCATCGAGTTTTTTGGAAATTGCAGCATAGCCGCCGTAAGGCATAAACACCACATAATTCCCCGGGAAATTAAGCAGCATCGTAAGCGTAGCGCCTTTTGTACCGGCAGCTTCTTTTTTCACCTGCACAAGCACCTTATCCCCAGGCTGGAGCAGTGAACTTATATTCGGTTCCCTGCCCTCCTGCGAGATTTTCCACTGCTGGTGCGCGGGATGTTCTTTCTTATGTAAATATCCATGCTTTGCCGCTCCGATATCAATAAAAGCTGCTTCCATATTGCCGATCACATTGCTTACTTTTCCGCTGAGGATCATCCCATCCTGCAGTGGGGCCCCAGGATCATCCAGCATCCATTCCTGTACTTTTTCATTTTCAAGTACTGCGCCGCGGTGGCCTTCCCGTATCTTTTCAATTACTACCTGTCGATTCATTAGCAACAACGTCCTTTCCCCGGCACTGCTCCGCAAATCTCCGCGCAGTCTCCGGTAAACTGTACTTATTATATCTTTCCAGCCTTCAAATGAAAAGAAACGGCAGTTTTCCTGAGCTTGGAGAGGGAAAATGATACGAATTTTTCATAAAAAAAAGAACGCCTGCTGTTTACACAGACGCTCTTCCTCTATAACTGTTATTCTTTTACGGAACCTGATGTTAGTCCAGCTACAATACGACGCTGGAAAATTAACACGATAATCACAATCGGTATTGTCACGAGTACCGTCGCTGCAGTTATATCCCCCCAGGGAATGGTGTACTGCGACTGGTAAAGGGAAAGTCCGACCGGCACCGTGCGCCAGTTATCATCAGAGTTAATCGTCAGCGCGAACAAAAATTCATTCCACGCAGCGATAAATACGAGAATTGCGGTCGTAAAAACACCTGGTGCAGCCAGCGGAAAAATAATTTTTCGGAACGTCTGAAACGGCGTTGCTCCGTCCAGTTTCGCAGACTCCTCCAGCTCATAAGGTATTTTCTTAAAGAAAGTAGCCAGAATCCAGATTGCAAGCGGAAGACTGATTGTAATATAAGGAATAACCAGCCCCATATAGCTGTTACGCAGACCAAGTCCAGAGATCAGATTGAAGATCGGCGAAATAATTGCAATCTGCGGGAACATGGCAGCAGCGAGCACAATGCCAAGAATCGTCCCTTTGAATTTAATCGGCAGCCTGGTTACAGCATATGCTGCAAGAGATGCCACCGAAATCGCAAGCACAGTAGTTAAAGTGGAGACGGCAATACTGTTCCACATATAAAGAAACAGCGGCCTCGTCTGGATTGCGTTTAAATAAGACTGACCTGTCGGGTTGGTAGTGAACCAGTTAAAGTTATTAAAAATTTCTGCCGGTGGTTTAATCGACGTCAGGAAGACCCAAAGGAAGGGAAACATCGTGACGAAGATAAAAATGCTTAGAAAAATATAAAACCAGATTCCTGCTTTTTTTCTCATATCAGCTGCCTCCTTTTTATTTGCTTCCTTTTTTGTCTTCAAAAAGATCTGACCCGATTAATTTAATAAAGATAATGCTGATCAACGCGACGGAAAGGAACATAATCACAGACAGTACGGAGCCTTCTCCAAAATTCTGCTGTGCAAAAAGCACCTGGTAGGCATAAACAGAAACAGATTCTGTGCTGTTTGCCGGCCCACCGCCGGTTAATACGTAAATTAAGTCAAATACCCGGAATGCATCCAGCGTACGGAAAAGAAGTGCGACAAGAATGGCTGATTTCAGCATGGGAAGCGTAATATATAAAAACTGCTGAAACTTACCGGCGCCGTCTACTTCTGCTGCTTCATACAGTGATTCTGATATTGTCTGCAGCCCTGCGAGCAGAAGAAGCGCCATATAAGGCATAGTTTTCCAGACATCTGCTAAAATAATCGAAAACATTGCTCCAGATCCTGTACTTAATAGTACGGAAGCATCTGAAATAAATCCAAGCTGTTCGAAATAATGAGCCACGATTCCAGACTGTCCATCGTATAAATAACTCCACATCATTGCACTTACTGCAGTAGGAATCGCCCAGGGAATAAGCACCGCAGCGCGCACTGCCCCTCGCCCGATAAATGCCCGGTTGATGACAAGCGCGACCGCGAGACCTATGACAAGTTCGAAAAATACCGAAACCACGGTAAAGAAAACCGTATTCCACATGGCGGACCATGTTCTTGCTTCTGTTAAGTATTTACCATAGTTGGCAAGCCCGATAAAGTTCGGCCTGATCAAACTCCGGTCCAGCTGTCCGAGCTGGGCATTTGCATCAGCAATCGCAGTAGCAAGTTCTTCATCTTCTGTCTGCTCAAAGTAGTTTGTCAGCTCTGCATCGGCTGCCTCAATTGCATCAATATAATTCTCAGAAAACTCATTACTGATCGAGCCATATTTTAAATCATCATCATTTACCGGCTGAAAATTCATTACCATTTCATCAACGACTGCATATTGTTCCGCCAGGTTATCAGAAGTGACAATTTGTTCATGAAACTCCTCAATTGTCGCCTCAATCTCACGTACAGTCGGCTCCATTTCCGTCCCTTCCACGGAATCAATTAACGTTTCAATGTCACGCTCATAATAAAAATAATTATCAGCATAACGTTCAAGGTCAATTGTATAACTGAGGGTCGTCTGATTACGTGTAGGATCGTTCAGGCGATAATCAAACATACTGTTCCAGAATGACTGCCCTACCGGCCAGAGAGTTATTGCAAAAATTAAGATAAGCGCCGGCATTACCATCACATAGCCTAATTGTGATTCATTAAGCTGAAAGCGTTTTTTCTTATCCCCCATCTTTTATCCTCCTTTACATGATGCCTGTATTACCATACTTTACATTTGTAGATGGAAATTAGGTTGATTCTCTTTTGATCAGCTGCAGCGGCAGCGTTTCCTTCGAGTAAGTCACTTCATGATTCTCTTTAATCATCTCCACCATCAGCTCTACTGCTCTTGTGCCCATCTGCTTAATGGGCTGATCAATTGTTGTAATCCCAGGATCGATTAATTCGGCTAATGGCTGATTATCGAATCCTAAAACCGCCAGATCCTCCGGTACTCTGTACTGAAACTGTTTTGCTTCCCGGATGATACCTGCAGCTACCTCGTCCCCCCCGGCAAAGATAGCTGTGGGAGGCTGTTTCATGGAAATAATCTGCTGGAAAATGTTTTTCCCATCTTCAATCCCGTAAAAGCTTGGAAACAGCAGTGCCCTGTCAATTGCAAGGTCCGCCTCTTTCATCGCTCTTTCAAATCCCCGGTAACGGTCTCTTGTCAGTTCAATTCTGTCCGTTCCTCCGGCATAAGCAATTCTTTTATGTCCCTGTTCAATTAAATGGCGTGTACCGAGATACCCTCCATGCTCCTGGTCACAGATAACCATAGGCAGCTTTGCATTTGAATCATATTCATTGCAGCAAATGATCGGACCAAACTTCGTAAACGGCTCGATCACCGACCATTTATTCTGCAGGGAGGCGAGTATTATTCCATCTACCTGCTTCGTTTTCAGCAGATCCAGCTGCTGCAGCTCTCTTTTTTTATCGAGCCGCGAATCACAAAGAATTAACTGATATCCTTCCTTTGCCGCAACATGTTCCATTGCATCGATCAGATGACTGAAGAAAGGATTGACGATACGTGAAATGATGACAGCAATTGTATCGGTCCGCTGCCCCCGCAGTCTTCTGGCAGAAGAGTTTGGAACATACCCCAGCTCTTCCATTGCTTCCAGCACAATTTGTCTTTTGTTCGCATCGACGTATGGGTGGTTATTAATAACACGGGAAACAGTAGTCGGGGACAAACCTGTTTTTGCAGCTACTTCTTTTATCGTTGCCAAATTAATCTCACCTGCCTTTCACTGCACCGCTGGACTTTTAAAGAAAGAGGGAGTGAACAGAGTGTCCACTCCCTCATAATTCTTTTATTCAGCTAATGCTGATTCAATATTTTCTTCCATGTTTTCAATTGCTTCCTCTGCAGAAATATCACCGGAAAGTGCTCGGGAAAGCTCAATCTGCATAATATCGGAAATCTGTGGATAAATTGGTGTAATTGGACGCGGTACTGCATTTTCCAGCGTTTCTACAAATTCATCATTTGCAAATAACGGAGCAGCATTCTGCACTTCTTCATCTTCATACAGTTCACGCAGTGTCGGTGCAGATCCACCTTCGATCGCAGTGATTTTCTGCCCTTCCGGACCTGTCATAAATTTCAGCAGTTCCCAGGCTTCTTCCGGGTGTTCAGAGTTTCGGTTAATCATTGACATCCAGCCGCCAAGACCAGCCGCACTGCCATCATCGCCCGCTGGCAGAAGCGCAAAGTCAACATTGCCCTGCACCTGAGAAACGTCCTCATCTTCCGTCATCGCCTGCATGTATGGCCAGTTGCGGGCAAACACAGCCTGTCCTTCAAGGAAAGCAGTATGTGTAGCCGGCTCATCGAAGTTAAGAATGTCACCCGGAACAAAGTCGGACTGCGCAATTTCCATCATTTTTTCAAGCGCTGTTACAGCTTCAGGAGAATTGATGGTAACATTTTGATCTTCGTCAATTACCTGTGCCCCATATGCCCCAAAGAATTCAATCGCATTAACTACTAATCCTTCATATTGGTTCGCCTGCATTAAATACCCGAAATCTGTTCCTTCTTCTCCCTGGTATTCCTGGGACATCTCAATCAGTTCATCCCATGTTGCCGGTGCTTCATCAACGATATCAGAACGATAGTAAAGCAATCCTGCATCGGTAAACTTAGGCATCGCCCACATACGGCCGTCAAACGTACCTGATTCCACTGTCCCTTCAAAGTAATCCTCCATATCGATGCCGTCCCGCTCAATAAAACGATCCAGTTCAAGTACATAGCCTGCCTGCGCAAATTCTGCCGGCCAGATGACGTCTGCATCAAAAACGTCAATTGTCGTATCTCCTGCGCTGAACTCTGTCACATACTGGTCATGCGACTGCCCGGTATCTGATGGCATTTCCCGGAATTCCACTGTAATGTTCGGATTTTCTTCCATAAATGCTTCCACGAGTACATCTGTAGCACCTGTAGCATCCTGGCCTCTCGCGTAAGTCAGCGTAACTTCTTCTCCGTCCCCCGCTGCTTCCCCGTCATTTTCAGCTTCCGCATCGTCATTCATATTTTCTTCGTCATCCCCAGTATTCTCTGCTTCCGGGTCTGCGTTATCAGCACCATCATTCTCTGTATTCACATTTTCATTGCCGCCGGCGTTTGTATCAGTTCCATTATTGTCGGTATCACCGTTATCTCCGCACGCTGCCAGTACACCTACCATTGAAAAAGCCAATACGCTCGTCAACACTTTCTTTTTAATCTGCATTTTGTAAATCCCCCTTAAAAGAATTGAAATGTGTGATAACGATTTCAGATACCTGTAAAAAAGAGAGATGTGCTTACACAAACTTCGCTGTATAATCATCATCCTTCACTTGTATGGGCAACTGATACCGTTTTCATAGACCTAGTATATTCTCATATGAAAACGATTTCAAGTAAATTTTTTAAAAATTCGTTACTTTTTTTCGCATATTCAATTTCCTCTTAGAGCCCCAACGTTTTACAGTTAAAATATTTTTAAAATATACTGCTTAATTCCACTTTAGTTAGTTAAAAATAGCACTTTCATTAGAATTCCAGATGTATTTTTCAGCACCTTCTTTCGAATTACAAAAGAATAATAATGCGGATTTTTTTATAATAATTCTTTCGTAACTAAAGAAGATTTTTTCTTGAATTTTGCCGGGAAATATATTGAACTTTACAGAAACCATACAACTTTTGAAGTTACTCGTGCTGATATTGTGATTTTAAAAGACACAAAAACGGGTAGTTCCATGATTTAGTCCTTTTCTTCTTTATGGAGAGAAGTTCATTTACTTCTTTATGTGGCTCCTTTTGCACCCGCTGGCTTTATATTATTTTCTAACTCTGCTAAAAAAAGAACCCCTGCCGTCTGCAGGGGTTCTTCATATCAGCTGCGCATACCGAGAAACTTTTTTACTCGCGTCAGCACGCTGGTATCTTCTTCTAAATTCATTAAAGGAACATTTTCGCCCGTCAGTCTGCGGCCGATATTGCGGTAGGCAATAGAAGCTTTACTTTTCGGGCTGAGTGCCACCGGTTCTCCGGAGTTGGAGGATTTAATAACTGAATCATCATCTACAACGATTCCCAGAAGATCCACGGCAAGGATCGAGACAATTTCGTCTACGTCCATGGATTCTCCGGATTTCATCATATGATTACGAATACGGTTAATAACGAGCGCCGGCGTCTGCACATGGGTTTCCTTCTCCAGCAGACCGATAATACGGTCCGCATCACGTACGGAGGAAATTTCAGGAGTTGTCACGACAATCGCCCGGTCAGCTCCTGCCACCGCATTTTTATATCCCTGTTCAATTCCTGCCGGACAGTCGATCAATATGTAATCGAAGGATTCTTTCAGTTCGGTGATCAATTCTTTAATCTGTTCCGGAGCAACGGCGTCTTTATCTTTTGTCTGCGCCGCGGGCAGGAGGTACAGCGATTCGAACCGCTTATCCTTGATGAGTGCCTGCTGCAGTCGGCAGTTACCTTCCGCCACATCAACAAGATCGTAGATAATCCGGTTTTCCAGCCCCATTACTACGTCTAAATTCCGGAGTCCGATATCGGTATCAACGAGACATACTTTATGTCCATTCAGCGCGAGTGCGGTACCTAAATTCGCTGTCGTCGTTGTTTTTCCGACGCCGCCTTTCCCTGATGTGACTACAATGGCTTCTCCCACAACATTCTCCCCTTTCAGACAAACCTATTCTACGTTCCATTTTATCATAAACGATCAGAAAAACTAGTCATCATCCTCTGCCAGCTCCGGCCGGAAGAACCCAAGCTTCTGCCCGCGTTCGAGCACGAGGGTGCCTTCGTCATTTACAAAAGCAGATTCAAACATCCCACGCCACTCTTCTTCTTCCGGTGGATGACGGACAATGTGTGCGATGCGCAGCTGTGCCGGATCCATAAAAGAAGCACAAATCACTGCCCGGACATTTCCGTTGCAGCCGGCATGCGCCACCCCTTTTAAACTCCCGAGTACGAAGATGCTTCCTGTTGTCTTCACTACCGCCCCCGGATTTATATCCCCGACGATCAGTACATCTCCTTCGAGCTCAAGCACCTGGCCGGATCGTATTACTCTTGCCATTCGAATAACATGATCTTCTTTTCGTGCGGCTTCGGCCTGTGTTCTGGAGATGACGTTCGACCTTACTTCTGCTACATCAATATGAAAGGTGTCCTGGAGCATCGCTGTCAGGGCTTCCTGCTGGCCTTCTTTCAGATAGCGGTACCCTGCATCCACTTTCACCTGAAGACGTTCTCCCTTCGGCGACGTGAGCTGCTCTTTCTGTTCTGAAAGCTTGTCTTCGACTTCCTTCAGCAGGACTTCAAATGTACACTGATCATCCAGCTGCAGCTGCAGTCCTTCTTTCGTTCCTTTTAACGTGACGTGCTGTTGAAGTTGCTTTGTCACAGGCCTCTACCTCCGATCGCGAGCATAGTTATCTGTCATCCAATCCATCTACTGAATAAAACCACGAGCGAACCGGGTACACCATAAGAGCTGCGACCAGCCCATTCATTATAAATGAAGGGAGTAACCGGGTTGTGAAAATAGCTTCGTGCGCCAATGAAGTGATACCAAGCAGAGACATCATGCCGTACACGTAATATTCAAATCCGATCACGGCCATCAGCACCAGCAGAAGAACGAGACCGAGTCTTCTTTTAATATAAGAGGTCGACATGGAAAATAAATAAGTAAGTAAACCAATTCCAAAAGTGTACACCCCGAGAACCGGGGAATATACGATATCATAAAGAATTCCAAAAATAACGGCGTAAAAAAGTCCATGACTTCTCCCACGGAAGATACCTGTCATTAAAATAAGCAGGAACATAAATCTGGGAATAAACTGCAGCTCTGATCCCCGGTAATCCGGGGCAAATATTTGAAACGCCGTACCTTCCAATATGAAAAGAAGGAACATGACAGCGGGGAGAGCAAACCGCATCATTCACCCTCCTCTTCTGAATCCTGTTCATTTTCCAGTAATTCTTCCAGCGCTGCATCTTCCTCATTTTCTTCCACAGCGTCAAAATCTTCCATGGCAGAAGCACTGCGTTCAATAATCATGACGTAATCGAGGTGATAAAAGTTTGCAGAAGGCTCTACTAAAGCTGTCTGGCTGAGACCGAATTCATCCGTTTCTACATTTACAATCTCGCCTATCACAAGACCATCCGGAAAAACCCCGCCGAGACCTGAAGTAGAAACGATCTGTCCTTCTTCAATTTCAATATCAATATCCACTTTTGTAAAGCGGAGATGGCCGCTTTCGTCATCAATACCTTCCATAAAACCATATACGGTTTCATCAGCATCCACCATAGCTGAAATACGGTTTCCTGCATCCTGATCACTTAACAGCTGCACGGAGGAGGAAAACTGGGATACTTCACGAATTTTACCGATCAGCCCTTCGGAAGTCATCACAGCCATATCTTCCTCAATGCCGTGCTGGGCTCCCTGATTAATTCCGATCAATTCATTCCAGCGGTCCGGAGAGCGGTGAATTACCATGGCGTTGCGGACAGAGTAATCCAGCAGATCCTCTTCCATATCCGTCATATCTTCAAGCTCCTGGTTCCGCCGCTGGAGCTCCCCTAATTCCACCTGTAGAGAAGCATATTCATCCAGATGTGATTTCAACACCTGGTTTTCCTGGTACACATTTCGCAGATCATTCACCGCATCAATTGAGTTAGACAGTAAATAGGCAGGTCGTGAAAATATAGACTGCACAGTGCCGACAGAATCCTGCACGAACTGCTCCGGCCAGGATAAATTCCGCTGATCACTTAAAGAATATCCAATCAGCCCTACAAGAAATATCAGGCACACGAGCAGCACAATCAGCCGCCGATTAGAGAAAAATGGGGACATTTACAACACCCACTTACCCTTTTCGATTCGAGCGGGCAGTAATTCCTGCTTTGGAACGAAATAAATGCAGATTTTCCAGTGCTTTCCCTGTACCGACTGCCACACTGTCAAGCGGATCATCAGATACAAGAACTGGCATATTTGTTTCATCACTTAATACTTTATCCAGGTTACGCAGAAGCGCGCCGCCCCCTGTAAGGACAATTCCGCGGTCCATAATATCTGCTGCAAGCTCCGGTGGTGACTGCTCCAGCGTGTTTTTCACCGCTTCAATAATAGAAGTAACCGTATCTACCAGTGCGCCGGAAATTTCTTTTCCTGTGATGGTAATTGTTTTCGGAAGTCCGGTTACAAGGTCCCGTCCGCGGATTTCCATGGATTCGTCACTGCTGACTTCTCCAGCTGCACCGACTTCAAATTTAATCGCTTCAGCTGTTCTTTCCCCGATCATCAGGCTGTAATTCTTCTTCACGTACTGAATAATGGACTCATCCATTTCATCACCGGCAACCCGTACTGACTGGCTTGTCACAATCCCGCCGAGAGAAATAATTGCTACTTCTGTAGTACCTCCGCCGATATCCACGATCATGCTGCCTGTCGGCTCCCAGACAGGAAGATTTGCGCCGATTGCCGCCGCAAAAGGCTCTTCAATCGTATACGCTTCTCTTGCTCCAGCCTGCTTCGTTGCATCTTCCACCGCTCTTTTTTCCACGGCAGTAATGCCGGACGGAACACAAACCATTACGTTCGGTTTTTTCATCATAAATGACCGCTGCTTCAGCGCCTGCTGAATGAAATGCTTCATCATCGTTGCAGTTGTATCAAAATCTGCAATCACGCCGTCTTTCATTGGACGAATCGCCACAATATTTCCCGGCGTTCGGCCGATCATATTCCGCGCGTCGCTTCCGACAGCTTCAATAGAGCCTGTATCCGACCGGATCGCCACAACGGACGGCTCCCGCAGAATAACTCCCTTTCCTTTCACATATACAAGCGTGTTTGCTGTTCCTAAATCAATTCCTAAATCTTTTGAAAATCCTGAAAACATCTATGTAATCTCCCTTCGACCTCAAGTTCATTTTTTATATTAATTATTATCGTATTTTTGACCGATACGTTTTATTATACTCAAAGTAACTTCCAAAGAGTAGCATTTTCCGCTCTCTGTTCAAAAATCCTCACTTTATCCTAACACACCCCTGTTTTTATGTACATATAGCCAAAGATGCTTCTATTTATGAAAACCTTGGGAAAGACGAGAAAACCGAAGTGAATAGATAAGCATAGAGTGAGAGTATTCTTTAAAGAAAATAAGCTTCCGCTTCCCATTTTTTTGCTGCAGAAAAACCGCCGGGTGCAGTGACCCGGCGGCAGAAGTTCCTTTTAAATATAGCCTTTTTCTTTCATCGAATAAAATTTCCGGTCGCCGATAATCACGTGGTCCAACAGCTCCACACCAAGCATTTTTCCGGTAGAGACGAGCCGTTTCGTGACATCAATGTCCTCCTGGCTCGGCTCCGGGTTGCCGGAAGGATGATTATGCAGACAGACAATGGAAGCGCTGGAATAGCGCAGTGCTTCCTTGAATACCTCTCTCGGATGAACGAGACTTGCGTTCAGACTGCCGATAAAAAGTGTTTTTTTGTGTAAAACGGCATTTTTCGTATTTAAATACAAGGCAACGAAGTGTTCCTGCTTTAAATGTCGCATTTCCTCCATCATATAATCCGCAACATCCTGGGGAGATCTGACCACGTGCGTTTCCTCTACGGGAAACTGCTTGATGCGCTTTCCGATTTCAATGGCTGCGCGCAGCTGCACTGCTTTTGCTTCTCCAATACCGCGGATTGACATGAATTCTGCCACCGTTGCTTCTTTCAGCAGCTTCAGCCCGTCAAAATGCTGCACGACTCTGCCAGCAAGGTCAAGTACAGACTCCTGTCTCGTTCCGGAGCCGAGGAGCAGCGCTACCAGCTCCTGGTTGGATAACGCTTCCGCCCCGTCACGGATCAGCCGCTCCCTTGGCCGTTCACTTTTCGGCACATCCCGGATCATCATCGCTTTTGACATACAAGGTCCCCTTTCGAACTTCAGCTAAAGCTGAATTCCGTGCTTTTTTAGCGCACGAACAACTTTCGCCACCGGCAGGCCGACGATCGAAAAATAATCTCCCTCGATCCGTTCCACCAATACAGCGCCGAGACCTTGTATCCCGTAGGCACCGGCTTTATCTGCCGGCTCCTTTGATTGTATGTATGTGTTAATTTCACTTTCCGTTAATGGATAAAACGTCACCTGCACTGTTTCAGTAAACACAGTACGGTCTTCTTTGGACAGAATCGCAGCCCCGGTATGCACTTGATGCGTACGTCCGGATAATTGCTTCAGCATCCTCGCTGCCTCTTCCTCATCTTTTGGTTTTCCAAGCATTTTCCCATCTATGGCCACCATCGTATCGGAACCGATCACGACCGCTTCGGGATGCTGTGCAAACACCTCTTCTGCTTTCTGCAGCGCCAATGAGGCAACGATGTTATCCGGGGTCTCTGCCGGATCATAAATTTCTTCTTTTACACTCGGCTGAACAGTAAATTCTATCCCCGCCTGTGTAAGCAGCTCTTTCCTTCTCGGTGACTGCGAAGCCAGTACGACTGTTTTCATGCTGACAGTTCCTTTTTAGAAATATTGAGAGCGCTTTGTTTCTGCTCTGTAAATAAAAAAGAAGTGGTATGAATTAACATACCACAAAATTGCCTGATGCGAAAGCCTGTTCGCTTAATTAAGAAATGGTGAAGTGTTTTCCCCGTCATCCGGGTAGTCCACGACCGGAGCTTCGAATTCCAGATGCTCCAGTTCCGGATAATAGAAAGAAGATACCTGGACTTCATAAAAAATATCTGTCTGGCCGTCAAAAATACGGTCTTCCTCTTCTCCGAGAAAAAGAATCGACTCAATATTCACAAACCGCTGCAGAGAATCCAGTTCTATTAAAAAGCGTCCGAGAGAACTGAAATTGTTTACTTTCAATTCAATCGTTGCGGTCTGTTTGCTCAAACCTTCCATCTGCTCCTGCTGCAGCGCACCCCGTGTCCGTTCTTCGTCACTTTCTGCCTGTCGTTCCTCGAGATCACTCGCAGCTTCTGTTTCCTCGAGCTCTATCTCTTCGTCCGTTTCCGAGACATCCTGCTCGTTCATATCTTCTTCATTCATTTCGTCCGGATCATTCGGTTCGTCCTCGTCTTCTTCACGCACTTCATTAACGGTTGTCCCACTGTCCGGAATATCCTCTGAAGGCGTTACTTCTACAGTTTCGTATTGATATACCGGATGATCATAACTCATCTGCAGATCCATAATCCGAATGTCTGCAAGCTCCTCCGCCATGCTTAAATCAAGGATAAACTGATCTGTCAGCCTTACGACGGGAAGCCGGCGCTGCTGATCTGTTGTGCTTTCCGGCTGCTCCGCATTTTCCGCTGCTTTTTCCTGAAGCTGCTGTTCCAGGCGCACCTGATGCTCTTCCTCTTCCTCCAGCTGCTGCCCCGCCTGATTCGCTGCCTGTATATGTGGATTTACCATGGTGAAAAATAAGAGGACCAGCGCAAGAATGATCAGAAAAGAAGTGCCTCCGATAATAGATATTTGCTTCTGTTTTTCTGTCACGGCAGCTCCACCTCATTTTCTTCATTATCTTCCCAATTGAAGTCGAAGTCTTCCTCTTCTATCTCTTCCTCTGCCCAGTCATTATTATCTGAAAAGCCCTCTTGATCATTTGCATCGTCTTCTCGGTTTACCGGCGTGTCTTCTTCCACATTATCCCCAGGTGCCTGCTGGAAACTTTCTTCTTCATTGTTTTCAGCATTCTCATTATCAAATGGTGATCCGGCCGGTTCTTCCAGCTCTTCTGTTTCCTCATTTTCCTCCGGGAAATCAAATGAACCTTCCTGCTCCTCCAGCTCTCTTGGAATAGATAATTCTGTTTCTTCCTGTTCGTATGCACGGATGGCGTCAGGATGCAGCACCAACACGATCGTAGCAAAATACTGCGGAAGATATTCTTCATACCAGAAGATATTTTCATCCAGCTCTTCGAGAATTGCTTCTCCCATCACGATATCAATTTCTGCCTGCTGAATTAACGGAGAGTCCTCGAGTTCATGCTGAAATCGAGCAAGATCCGGCATGCTCATTAAAAGTATTTCGAGCGTGATGTGATCAGGATATTCATACTCAAACATCGTCAGCCCGCTGTCCGCCGGCATCCTTGAAACAATATCCATTAGTACAGAAGATGCCGGGACTACCTTCTCCTCCAGCTCCCCGATTACGGTATTCAGGAGCAGAATATCGCTTTCCTGCAGCTCCTCCAGCTCATTTTCAAGCTCAGCGGATGCAATCCGGGCTTCCGCCAGTTCCTCTTCCGCCATTCGCCGTTCGTTTTCCATGGAAGAACCAATGGAGATAATGGCAAGAAGCCCGATTAAACCAAGGACACCAATGAGTAAAAGCAGCATCGGAAGCGTTCTCGTTCTTCGTTTTTTTCCAGGAAGTAAATTTATTTCTATCGGCATCCTTACACCTCTTTTTTCAGCGCGAGCCCGATGACTGCATAATATTTTGAAGGTATCTCTTCGTTATCTTTGGTAACCCAGTCGCTTTCCGCAAACGTGCTTACCGGCAGCTCAAGCCGCTGTTTTACATCTTTTACGAAATGGCCTGCATAAGGATGATCCCCGGTAACGACGATTTTATCCACCCTTGCTTTCCCCTGCTGGTAATTGTACTGATAAAAATTGAGCAGCTTGCTGAGCTCCTCCAGCGTATCCTGCCAGGAGGAACGGATATCTTCCTCGGCCCCCTGCCAGACAAGCGGCTCCGATGCATCCTCAGTCACCTGCCACTGAGAAGCATCCAGCTGAAAATTCATCGTCCGGATCACTAACGGAAGCTCTTCTTCAAAAATACTCACCTGCATATAAGAAGGCGCCATCTGCAGAAACATCGTATGTATTTTTTCTTCCGTATTGTACATTTTATCGTAAAGACGATACAGACTTAATGGAGAAATATCAGCTGCGACCGGCTTTAAGCGCACCTCGCGCATTAAACGGGCGAGCGTGGTGACAGCCGGTTCCGGAGCCGCAAAAATAAGCAGATCCCGGTATTCTGCCGTACGGCCGATTTCATGCCAGTCAAACACCGGCTGCTCGAGCGGCAGATGAAGGGATTCTCCCAGCTCCATATATAAATGGCCGGTAATGCTTGCTTCCGCAATATTTAAAGGAACTTCGTGCCGGCGTACAAGTGAGAGTGAATCCGGGATGGAAAATACCACTTTTTGATTGCGCAGCTTCCATTTTTCCACACATTCAGAAAGAATCGTAAGCAAAGTTTCCACCTCTTTTACCTCTCCCTGCGCAAAAACCCCCTGCGGCAGATAACGCTCCTCTATTATCTCCACGCCGTCCAGCTTCCGGCCTTTTACCCGCGCGTAGCGAATTACGTGGTCTGAAAGAAGAAGCGCATGCTGCGTTTTATTTCCTAGTTGAATTGCCATGTATATCCGCTTCCTTTTCTTAAAATAAGTTTATCAGTCCTGTAAGTATGCCCAGATAAAAATGAATAAGGTCTTCTCCAATAAAATAGGCAGCAAGGGCCCCTATGGCAATAAACGGACCGAACGGCACCTCCGTTTTTCGTCCCCAGCCTTTCCAGATCATACCGATCACTCCAGCAAGCAGACCGATGGCTGCAGCCAGAAATAAAGAGAGGAACATATTCGATAAGCCCAGCACCAGACCTATAACCCCGTAAAGCTTAATATCGCCTCCGCCCATGCCTCCCTTGGAAACAACTGCCACCAGCAGCAGTAATAAAAAGCCCCCTGCCCCGCCTGCAAAAGCATCCCACCAAGGATCTAGCGGCGCGGCAGTTAAGCGAAGCAGAAGCAGCGGCAGGAGAAAAAAGAGCAGCACTTTATCCAGGATGAGGCGGTAGGAAAGATCGCTTACGCTGATTATTATCAATAGTGAAGCAAATAACACTGCGACGATTGTTTCTGCAGAAAACCCGAACACGTGAAAGCTCCACACAAATAGAACTCCAGAGGCAAGTTCGAACATCGGATAAATAAGGGAGACTTGTTCCCCGCAGGATCTGCATTTCCCTCGCAGCAGTATGTAGGATACTACCGGGATCAGTTCCCAGGGTGAAAGTGTGTGGCCGCAAGCGGTGCAGTGCGAGCGCGGATGAACGAGTGATTCTTTCTGCGGCAGCCGCAGACCGACGACGTTATAAAAAGATCCGAGCACCAGCCCGGCAAGAAAAAAATATATGTACCAAAAGATGTCCATCCCCGCCAGCTCCAAACCGAACATTCTGTATTCTTTTACACTTATGTTTTATTATAGTCTTTTTGCCGGAGGGAAGAAACCATTTTCTCTAAAAATTGACAGGAAGAAACGCGGTTTTGTGCAGGTAGAAAGGAATGGTTTTTTAGGGAGGATGCTGCACTTCTGTTATTAATTTTTCTGAAGGGGTTTTTCAACCTAGTAATTAAGAATTTAATTGATTTAAGATGATTGGGACTGCTTGTATTGTAAGTTTGGTTAAGGTGAATGATTTCACTTCAGACGGACGCTTTCCGCGGTGCTTGTCTTCAACTAATTCTTCCTGCGCTCTGCGCTGTCAGAATGGATTTTCAGACTTCGCTTCATCACCGTAGGAGTCGCCGTCTTTCGTTTCAATCATTTTACTTTGGTAATCAGAATGTAGAGTTTCAAAGGAATGATCAGTACAAACAACGGGGTATAAATTAATAAAAGCAACTTCACTTAAAATAATCTACTTTTATAACAGAAATAGAAGTGGAATATTTATTTCATTCCGGAGGCCGTTGATAGAAATTAGCTGAATCCTTCCAGATCAGTTTCTTATGACAATAACAGGTGATTATACAGAATGACCTTTTGTTTTTTTAATACTTTGAGCAATTTTATCTTTAAAAAATAATTGACTCAAGTTGATTAGGATTGTATAAATAGTGCGTTTGGTTAAGGTGAATGATTGCACTTCAGACGGACGCTTTCCGCGGTGCTTGTCTTCAACTAATTCCTCCAGCGCTCTGCGCTGTCAGAATGGATTTTCAGACTTCGCTTCATCACCGCTGGAGTCGCCGTCTTTCGTTTCAATCATTTTACTTTGGTAATCAGAACTTGAAAGATACTATAAAGAAGGATTACAAAGCAGCAGTACACTAAATTATGAAGATAGTTTTTATGAAGAAGCCGGTTTAAGAAATTAGCTTTCTTAAAAAATCTCCTAGAAAATGATTTTGGAATTAAAGAAAAACCAACATTGATTTGCTTCTATAAGATCGAAAGTTTCTTGCAACAAATCATCCATCTTTCTTTATTTGTATTTAAGGTTACTATAACTAAATTCAAATAATAAAAAGCAGCCCAATTTCTACTGGACTGCTAAATCTAAGTGAATCAATTTCATAATTGTTTATTAAGTTAAGTATTAACGAACCAAAGTTTAGAAAGAAGATATCCGAAGTGAAAGACGGTGACTCCCGGAGGATCAGCGCAGTCTGAAGATCCAATAGGCTGAGGGTTTTTCTCGGCCTATTTAGCTGAAGACAAGCCCTCGGGAAAGCATCCGTCTATAACGTAGGATACTCTGATACTTATATCTTATAACCTAAACTTATCATGTGAAAATTAATTAATAGTTTAAATTAATTCCCATCTCCGGAGGCTGGAGTTGCATCAAAGTAACTTCTACCAGCACTACGAATATTTTCTATATTACCTGTTAAAGCTTTTCTTGTTCCATTATTTAGATTAACTTCATAATTTCCATCTACATATGTCACTTCTGCAGGACTATAACTGCCACCATCTGGATCCTCTAATTCTGACTCTAAATATCCATTACTTACTAACACCGCATCAGTTACAGTTCCATCCCCGTCAAAAATACTTTCATCACTCACCACGGCAAGCCTCGCTGCACTAACTAGTGCCTCTGCATTGGCAATGTGTGCATCTTTCTTCGAGTTGTCAATAATCCCACCAATCGCCGGGATTGCAATTGCTGCGATGATTCCTAAGATGACGATTACTGCGAGTAACTCAACGAGCGTGAAACCCTTTTGCTGTTTTAACAGCTTCTGCATTTTCTGTTTCATGTTTCTCATTTTCCATCTCTCCTCTTTTTTCAAAATAGTGAACAATATAAAAATAAGTACAAAAAAACCGACTTCCCCCATCATCATGGAATAAGCCGGTTGCACTACTCGCTCCTCTCCTATCAAGTGCCCAGATACAATAGGAATTTCATCGCTCTTATCATACTATGTTCTCTAAAGTGTATAAGTAATTAGAGCTGAACGACAGGTACAAACTACCTATTTCATCATGATTTCTTACTATTCTATCATGAATATTACTCTCTTATCAACTTATACATACTATATACCCACAACTTTCACCCTTGAAACTATTTTACTGTATAACTTCAAAAACTTCGAACATTGGAATGGCAATAGCTGCGACGATTATCCCAACAACCACTGACATAAGTACTATAAGTGCAGGTTCCAGCAAGCTTTTCATTTGATCTGTCGCCTGGTCCACTTCCTGCTCGTAAAAATCAGCTATTTTTCCAAACATCTGATCCAGCGTTCCTGTTTTTTCTCCCACGTTCACCATCTGTGTGACAAGCGGGGGAAAAATCCAGTGGCTTTTCATCGGGGTGGTTAATGACTCTCCTCTTTCCAGTGACTGCCGGGAGTCGCGGATCACTCTTGCCAATACCTCGTTTCCTACGACCCGCTCTACGATGGAGGTTGCGTGCAGCACGGGCACGGAACTGGCAAAAAGAGAGCTCCACGTGCGGCTCATTCTTGCAAGTGCTGCCTTTTGAAGCACGCTGCCGAGTACCGGAAGGCGGAGCAGGGCATAATCCAGATAATATTTTGCCTGCGGGTTTTTCTTCACCGCACCAGCTGCTGCTGCGATCAATATAATCAGAGGAAACACCAGCCAGTAAAGTTCTGTGACGATCATTCCTGTCTGCAGCACCAGGTTGGTAATCCAGGGAAGGTCCGAGCCAAAGCTTGCGAACATGTCGACAAACGTCGGTACTACCACCGCCAGAAGAAAGATGACAACGGCAAAGGCGACAACACTTAAAATAATCGGATAGGAAACAGAGGAAATCACTTTCTGACGGAGCCGGTACTGCTTCTCGTAATAAAAAGCAAGCCGGTCCATGACTTCATCCAGGTCTCCCGCTGCTTCTCCCGCTTTAATCATGTTCGTCATTAGAGCAGGAAACATGTGGCGGTGTTTTTCAGCTGCGGCAGAAAAGGGAGTGCCTCCGCGAATATCTTCCTCCATTGTTCGCAGCGTGTCCTTCCATATTTTATTCTGCATTTGGTCTGCCAGCAGCTGGATACTTTCAACTAAAGAAATTCCTGCCTGCAGCAGCGTTGCCATCTGCCGTAAAAAAAGCACGAGGTCTTTCGGCCTGGCTTTCTGAAACAGCTTAATATCCTGATACAGCCAGCCTTCCAGCAGATTTATTTCTTTCGGATAAATCTGTTTTCGTTCGAGTTTTGCGCGGATGTCTGTTTCTGTGGCTCCTTTTATTTTTCCCTGGACAGGCACTCCGCCGCCGTCCCTTCCGTAGTACTGATAAAATGGCATGCGGTTCCCCTCCTGTTAATCTGTAAGAAAATAAGCAGCAGCTTCCTGATTTACTGCTCCCTGCTGCAGCAGCTGTTTTATAGACATTTCCATCGTGTGCATTCCCTGTGCTTTTCCCGTCTGGATCACACTTGGAATCTGATGGATTTTTTCGTTTCTGATTAGGTTTTTTACGGCGCTGTTATTAATTAAAATTTCGGTTGCCGCCCTTCTCCCGCTTCCATCCGGTGTTCGCAGGAGGCGCTGGGAAATCACGGCGTTCAGAACCGCAGAGAGCTGGATACGAATCTGGTCCTGCTGTTCCGGCGGAAATACATCGATAACCCGGTCAATCGTAGAAGGCGCGTCAGAGGTGTGCAGCGTTCCCAGCACGAGATGGCCGGTTTCTGCTGCGGTAATCGCTGTACTGATCGTTTCCAGATCTCTCATTTCCCCGACAAGTATCACGTCCGGATCCTGCCGCAGCGCTGCGCGGAGCCCGTTGGCAAAGCTTTGGGTATCAAACCCGATTTCCCGCTGATCAATTAAAGATTTATTATGCGTATGTAAATATTCGATCGGATCTTCCAGCGTAATAATATGTCTGTTCATTTCCTCGTTCATATAGCGGATCATTGCCGCAAGCGTTGTCGACTTGCCTGAGCCGGTCGGACCGGTCACTAGCACGAGTCCCTGCGGCTTTCCTGCGATTAACTTCAATATCTCCGGCATTTTTAAATCTTCGATAGAAGGGATGTGCGTAGGAACGACCCGGATCGCAAGGCTTATGCACGAACGCTGGTAGTAAGCGTTTACCCGGAATCGGGACAGTCCCCGGACTGCGTAGGAAAAATCAAGTTCTCCCCGTTTTTCAAATGTACTCCACATTGCTTTTGGAATCATTTCTTTCGCGACCGCTTCAGTGTCAGCAGGTTTTAAAGCAGCCTTTTCTCTTCTCGTCAGTTCGCCGTTCAGACGCAGTGCGGGCGGAGTCCCCACAGTTAAATGAATATCAGAAGCTCCCATATGAAAAGCTTCTGTAAGCATATTATCTACTTCCTGCCCCATCTGTATCCCTCCATTAATCATCACTTGCCACCCGGAATACTTCCTCCATTGTGGTAAAGCCTTGTTTCACTTTAAAGAACCCATCATCCTTTAAAAAAAGCATATCTTTTTCCAGCAAATATGCTTTAATCACCGAAACTGCTTCCTGATTTAATACGAGCCGGCGTACTTCGTCATCGATGGAAAGAAGCTCATGTATCGCCATTCTTCCTTCGTAGCCTGTCTCGTTACAGTTTTCGCATCCTGGCCCGCGGTAGAGCACTTCCGCTTTTATTCCTCTTTCTTCGAGCGCCTGCAGCTCTGTTTTCGTTGGTTCATATGAGGTTTTACAATGAGTGCAGATCTTTCTCACCAGGCGCTGGCTGACAATACCGCTTAAGGAAGACATGACCAAATACGGTTCCACGCCCATATCTATCAGCCGGGGGATTGTCGCGATGGCACTGTTAGTATGGATCGTGCTCAGTACAAGGTGACCCGTGAGAGAAGCACGGACAGCAATTTCTGCAGTTTCACTGTCTCTTATTTCTCCTACCATTACTAAATCGGGATCCTGGCGGAGAATCGCCCGAAGCCCGTGTGCAAAAGTTAAACCGATTTTTGGATTTACCTGCACCTGGTTGATTCCTTCGATTTGGTATTCCACCGGATCTTCCACAGTAATTACATTCATTTCTTCGTTGTTTCTTTTATTCAGCGCCGCGTAAAGCGTAGTTGTTTTCCCTGATCCGGTCGGGCCGGTAATCAGCACCATGCCGCCCGGGCGGTGAATTAATTCCTGGAACACCGTTTGATTAATCGCATTAAAATCCAGGTCCTCCAGGTTAATCTGCGCCTGATTCATATCAAGGATCCGGATAACAATCTTTTCTCCGAAAACCGTTGGCATGGAAGAAACACGTAAATCTGCACGCGTTCCCTGCAGGGTCACTTTCACCCGACCATCCTGCGGCAGCCGCGTTTCTGTAATATTCAGGTTAGCCATAATCTTTACCCTTGCTACCATTGCATTGTGGTGCTGTTTGGCAATTGCACGTTCCGTAAACAGAATGCCGTCAATCCGGTAACGAATGACGATTTTCGTCTCCTGCGGATCGATATGAATATCACTCGCTTTTTTCTCCAGCCCTGTCACGAGTGCCTGGTTGACCATTCTGATCACCGGCGCATCCGTTTCATCATCGGCTATCTGCGTGTTTACATTTAATTCTTCCGGGTCTTCCACTTCCAGATCGCTTACTTCCTGTTTGTTTCCATAATACGTTTTAATCGCTTCCTGGATTTCTTTATAGCTGGCAATCACCGGCTCTATTTCAAAACCAGTGGCCATCCGAAGATCGTCCAGCGTGAAATAATCCATCGGATCTGCCATGGCCACTATCAGACGTCCATCTTTTTTATCGATGGGAAATACGCTGTTGCGTTCTGCGAATTCGAGTGCCGTGAGTTTTGTCAGCTGCGAATCAATCGGGTAGCTTTTCAGCTTAACACGTGGAATGTTCAGCTGAAATTCCAGCACTTCCAGCAGCTGTTCTTCTGAAATAAGCCCTGCCTCTTTCAGCGCATCCCCAAGCTTTTTATTTCCTTTATTCTTTACCGTTTCTTCCACCTGGTCTTTCGTCAGCACATTCGCTTCTACCAGTATATCTCCAAGACGCCTGCGGTTTTCTTTCATCGGATGCTCTCCTTATTCAGCAGTTTTTACTCTCCTTTGACAGGAGGAGCTTCGCCGTTTCCGTTATATCCCGGTATTCCAGTTCCTGGTCCTCCAGGATAGCCCGGGATGCCGTCGCCATTATATCCTGGGTAGCCTCCTGGCACAGTGCTGTCACCGCCTGGAAAGCCGTCTCCGGTACCATTGCTTCCGCCGTACCCTGGCACACCATTTCCTGTTCCGGCTCCATCATGATAGCCCGGAATGCTTTCTCCCGTATCTCCGTTGTACCCAGGGAATTCTCCCCCAGATCCGTTACTGCCGCCGTACCCGGGAAAGCCGCTCCCCGGTCCAGCGCCATCATAGCCCGGGAATCCTTCTCCCGTTCCGCCGTCATATCCTGGGAAACCGCTGCCGTTTCCACTGTCATCATACCCGGGGAAACCGCCAGGCTGCGTACCGCTGCCTCCGTCGTAACCAGGAAAACCGCTGCCTGTTCCATTGCTGCCGTCATATCCCGGAAATCCCGGTCCGGCGCCTCCGTCGTAGCCAGGATAACCGTTTCCTGGTCCATTGCTGCCGCCATACCCTGGAAATCCTCCGCCGGGGCCGTTCCCTCCATCATACCCGGGGAAACCGCCACCGGGGCCTCCGTCATACCCTGGGTAGCCGTTACCTGTACCGCTGCCAAAGTCGAAGCCGTTGTTTCTGTCAAACTCAAAGCCGCTGCTTTCCTCCCGGCCGTTTTCTTCCAGCCATTGATCATAATTGCCGGGGCTTCCTTCATCCAGCCAGTCTTCAAAGTCGTCTCCGCCGCCATTATTCATCCAGTTTTCATAGTCTTCCTGGTCCATCCCGCCGTTGCCATTCCACTGATCTTCCTGCCATGGAAATTCATCTGCGGGCTCCTCTTCTTCCGGTTCACGGACGTTAATATCCCGTTCTTCCAGCACGTGGAAAGGAGCATAATAATCCTCTGCCAGTAGCTGGACCGCAGACTCTTCCAGATCGCCGGCATAAGAGATGGTGCGGACAGTTTCTACTCTGAACCCTTCTTCACCGGCTTCTACGGTGTCTCCGGAAATTTCTTCCTCAGTTTCTGTGTTTGAGAAGGAAGACATATCAGAAGAAGCTGTTTCCCCTTCTTTCGTATAAATAATTCGCCTTTCCGTACCTAAACGATCTGTTTCTTCTACAGCTACTTCAATATTATAAGGAAATTCGTAGCCGTACAAACTGACTTCCAAATCACTGCCATTCGTACTTACTTCTAATTCATAATTGTAATCATTGGGATTATAAAACTGAAAATCCTTTGCATCCACTGCGATATGAGCATCGAACCCGGCAGGCACAATGTCCAGCAGCGCGTGACGCTGATGGCGCTCCTCAATTGCAAAATTAGTAGAAGCAACCGTTTCAAACACAGCAGAACTGATTGCAGCCAGTACTTCTTCCTCCACCAGATCACCGGCAGATAAATCCAGCTCCTCCAGCAAAGAAAAATTAGATTTGCTTTCAATGGTTACACTGCTTAAACTTCCCAAAATTTCTTCTACTCCCGGAGTCACAATCCCGCTGCGGGAAGCCCCATGAATATAAACTTCCTGCGGGCGCTCCGTTTCTATCAGATACGGATGAAGCATTAAGCTGATGCCATCCTCAGGCAGCGTTCCCGCTTCCTCTTCCAGCGCCGCAGCCAGCTCCTCTGTTCTCACTGCTCCTTCGGCATTATTATTATAAAAGAATTCACTGAGTGCTTCCTCTAATCTGCCGTGATTTACTGTAACGGCAAGATCTGTTTCCGTGCGGCCGCTTTCCATTACCTCATCAATGGTGGATTCCACTGAAAAATTTACCGCTTCCGGGGGAACAGGCACTTCCATATCAAACCAGGTTACTGCATAATAAGAATCCGTTTCCCTTTCTTCCATCGATATATTGACAGCATCGATTGCTTCTTCCCGGTCCATATTGGAAATGTCCACGCCGGCAACACTCGTCTCTTCCGGAAAGCGGGGCTCCTGAAACGCTACCTGGTACATAAGCAGACCAGTATAAGCAAAAATAAGTATAAAAGTTACACTTCCTGCAATTACAAGGAAGGACGCTGCAAACCATTGTCTTGTTGTCATTCCTGCTCCTCCTATCGTTCGTCTTCCAGCTGTTTGAATAAACGCTCTCTGCGTGAAAGTGCTTCCTCCTCAGCCTCCGGGGATCCTTCACGCTCCTCTGTATGTTCTCCGCGGTCCGTTCGTTCCGGCAGATCTTCTGTATCTTCCTCTTCGCTTTGTTCGTCTATGTCTTCTCCCTGCAATGGCTTTCTGGAAGCGTCATAATAATAATTTTCTTCCTCCAGCGCAGCGTTTTCTTCTTCAGGATTTTCTGCTGTATCATTTCCCTGATTCTCTTCCTGCGGCGCTGCTGTTTTCTCCGCCTGCACTTCATTTTCAACTTCATCCGGTTCCTCAAGCGCATCCGGATCTCCTTCAGGAATATATCTGGAGACTGCAAAAGCAGTAACGAGTATTACGAGTGCAAGACTTCCGAGTACAAAAGGCCAATAAAAGTTTTCCAGTGCCCAGTATCCCCCGAGAGAGAATAAAAAAGCGACACTTACTAACAGCGTTGTCATTTTTCTCGTAAATACGGAAGGGATCAGCAGCATAATTCCTAGTAATAATACAAAAGCGATAGTAATAAAGATATACATCAAAGCAAACAAGCCTCCTGAGCTGTCATATACTTGCATAGTTATTCCTATTTTAGCGCAGTAAACAAGGTAAAGATAGATTTTTCCTTAAGAAAACTCCCAGAAAAATCTCTTTCCTGTAAAAAAACAGGGTGAACCAAGAAGGCTCCTGCATCCAGGAATACCGCTCTTCGGCTTGTATCAAGTGGCTTCACAGAACTAACCGAACGTCAGCGGAAAGATTTTCCCGCAGCTCATGAAAAAGATAGAGCAGCAGTCACATCTTTCCTTTCCCGGCATTTACCGAATACTTTTAATAAATCGGATAAAATCGTGGGAACCTGTGATCACAAGCAGTTCTCCGGCAGTGCTGCTGTTTATCCAGTTTTCGATCCAGTCAGCCGGCGATGTTACTACATGTAAATGAGGAAATTTTTTCTTCCATTCCTCTTTTGTCATTCCCCGCGGGTCCGGCATTTCACTGACAAATACGGTCCCCTGCTTTTCCCACTGGCGGATCATGTCAGCAACTGGCTTATCCCGCATCACAGCAGTTAAAAAAGTAATCTTCTTCCCCTTCGGAAGACTTTGCATCATTGCTTCTACTGCTTCTTTGTTGTGTGCAGTATCCAGATACACATTCTCCGCAAACGGCTCCCAGCGCCCCGGCAGAGAAGCTTGTTCCAGATCTTCTTCATATACCTTTGTAATATAGGAGGCTGCAGCAATCGCAGCGATTGCGTTACGCGCCTGATGAGCTCCCGGTGCAGGAAGATGGATTGTTTTTCCTGATGTCAGCAGTATGTTCGGCGCTTTCCAATCACAGTCCTGAGAAATCGGCTCCCATAACGCACCGATTTTTTCTGCCTCTTCCGAAAGCCAGGATTCTGCTTCTTTATCACACGCAGAAATACAGGGGACTCCTTTTCGCATAATTCCTGCTTTTTCTCTTGCTGCTGCTTCTCTCGTCCCGCCGAGAAATTCTGCATGATCTGTACCGATCGATGTCAGCACCACAGCGCGCGGCGCATGAACAATATTCGTAGCGTCCCGTTTTCCTCCCATGCCAGCTTCGACAAGGAATACATCTGCTTCCGCGATCTCCGCTGCTATTACGAATGCGGCAGCAGTCAGCAGTTCAAACGGGCTGACCATTTCCTTTCTTTCGTTTTCCACTTTTTCCACGGCAGGCATGATCCGTGCAACTGCTTCTGCAAAAACTGCTTCTGTGACCGGTTCCCCATTCACCAGCACCTGCTCATGTCTTTCCCCAAGCGAAGGCGTCATAAAGGCAGCAGTTGTTTTTCCTGCTTTTCGCAGCATTGTTTCCATATAAACGACGGTGGAGCCTTTTCCGTTTGTTCCTGCTACGTGAATGACAGGAAGCGTATTCTGCGGCTCTCCCAGCTCCTTCATTACTTTTGTGATTCTATCCAGCGTATAAGCGATTCCTGCGTCTTCACGCGCTGTAAATACTTTATCTGCTTCAGTCATACTGCAAAGCTCCTTTTCCAACATTGCTTTTTGTACGGATTAATGAAAAAATCTAAGTACATCTATTATACATAAGGGAGTCTGGTTATGACGACACGTTCGTGCTGGCTCGTCTATAATGGCGGGCTTTATACTAAAAAATTTCAGGACTACGAAGCGCTGATGCGGGAGGCGGCGGAAAGAAACGGCCTAGAGCTGTGCGCACTGGCGAATGATTCACTGCTCGTTTCCTCTGAAGGAGTTATTTCCCTCAAAGAAAAACTGCCGGTACCGGAGTTTGTACATTTTGCGGATAAAGATCTTTTTCTGGCAGAAGCGCTGGAACAAGAAGGACACCGCCTCTATAATTCTTCCCGGACCATCGCTTTGTGTGACGATAAGCGGCTCATGCACCAGACGTTTCAGGCGTCAGGGGTGCCGCAGCCGAAAACAATTCTCGCGCCGATGGCATATGCGAATATCGGACGTAAGGATTTTGGTTATTTAAATGAAGTAACGAAGCAGCTGGGGCTTCCTTTAATTGTGAAAGAAGCATTCGGCTCGTTTGGTGAACAGGTATACTGGATAGAATCAATGGAAGATTTAACTGACATGGCCCATAAACTGCAGGGAACCCCGCATATTTATCAGCAGGCGGTGACAAGCAGTTTTGGGAAAGATGTGCGTCTGAACGTCGTAGGAAACCAGGTGGTTGCAGCAATGAAGCGTGTTTCCGCAGATGATTTCCGGGCAAACGTCACCGCTGGCGGCAAGACAGTTCCTTATACGCCTTCACCGGAGCAGATTTATACGGCCATAGCTGCAGCGCAGGCGGTAGGGGCAGATATGGCAGGCGTCGACTTATTTTTAAATGATGGGCCGCCGCTCGTCTGTGAGATTAACTCGAATCCGCACGTGCGGAGCATTATTGAATGTACAGGAATTCATGTGGAAGATGCGATGATCAAACATATGCAGCGAGGGGGAGACAGAAAATGATCGGATGGCTTGTTTACAAGGAAGAAGACCGCAGGAGAAACGGAAGATTTATTCAGTGGATGCAGGAGGCTGCAGAGCAGGAGAACATTGAGCTGGATGTTGTCACGTATGAAACGCTCGTCATGACACTTTCCGGAAATGCTCCTCTTTTCCACAGCAGGAGAATACCTGATTTTCTCATTATCCGCACATGCACCCCCTGGCTGAATGAAGCTGCAGAAATCCGCGGGATCCGGGTCTTCAACCGTGCCAATGTAAGCAGAATTGCAAATGACAAACGGCTCAGCCATGCGTTTGTAAACACTCTCGGAGTGCCGATGCTTTCTTCTACGGCAGCACACCGGGATGCCCTGACAAGAATAAGCCCTTCCTACCCATACATATTAAAAGACCCGCTCGGGCGCGGCGGGACCGGCGTAGAATGGATATCACGCCCCCAGCAGCTGTATATGAGCCGCAGAAAAAATGATCTGCTGATGCAGCCTGTCGGCGGCCAGCGCGGAAAAGACGTGCGCGTGTATATTGTGGGAGGAGAAATTGTTGCAGCAGTGCTGCGCGAATCGGAAACAAATTTTAAAGCGAATATTTCAGGCGGGGCCGCTGCTTCGCTGTTTCACTTGAAAGAGCAGGATATCACGATCGTCCAAAAAATCACCCAAGCACTTCCGATCGACTTTGCAGGCATTGATTTTCTCCTCGCAGAAGATGGAAGCCTGCTGTTTAACGAAATGGAAGACGCTGTCGGCTGCCGCAGTTTATACATGAACAGTGATATAAATATTGCAGAAGTATTTTTAACTTATGTAGCGGAGGAAATGAGATAATCCTTGAGAAACATTTAAGGCTGTTGAAAAAGTGATTTTTCTAAAGAAGTATATGATTTTATGCTTTTGTCTCCGAAGAGTAGCTTTCAGGAGGGAACTCTCTCAGCTAACCTGCCTCCTTAAAAGAGGAGCATGGCTTCACGCAGCCAAATTACTGGAAAGCAAAGAGCTCTTTCCAGTAATTTCAAGATCATTGGCTGGTTTCGCACATGCTTACTATATCTTCCCAGTAAGAACGCCTGAGAAGATATAAGAATCGTTCTTCATCCTCCAGGAGTCGACTCTTCTGCGCCTGCAGCATAATTAAGGGAGACAATGGTTTTTATACAAAACCACAGAGATATGAACACTTTTTCTTCATAAATAACTTTTCTCCATCGCGCTCGGCGGTGACAGCGGGATTGAAGCGAAGGAGAACCCAATAAATAAAAGTCATAAATATACAATATCTTTTACTTTCCAAACAGCCTTTTAAAACATTTTCTGTTTCAGTGCATAAATAACTGCCTGCGTGCGGTCGTGCACATCCAGCTTCATTAAAATATTGCTCACATGTACTTTTGCAGTTTTTACGGCAATAAATAATTCATCTGCAATTTCCTGATTGGATTTTCCATCCGCCATCAGCTTCAGTACTTCTCTTTCCCGCTCCGTAAGCGCATCGTGCTTCTGCTCTTTCGGCTTCCGCATCTTTGTCATCACTTTCGTCGCTACAGCCGGTTCCAGCACAGACTGCCCTTCATATGTATCCCGGATCGCTTTGGCTATATCTGCAGCGCGCGAAGTTTTCAGCATGTAGCTGAATGCACCCGCTTCGAGTGCAGGATACACTTTTTCATCATCTAAAAAACTCGTCATAATCAGCACTTTCGCTTCCGGATTTGCTTCTACAATCAGCTTAGTTGCTTCGATCCCATCCATTGGCTCCATAACAAGGTCCATCAGCACAACATCCGGCTGATGCTCTTCCACCAGCCTGACTGCCTCGGCTCCGTCGCTTGCTTCAGCAACTACATCTATATCCGCCTGGGCCTTCAAATACGCTGCTACACCAATCCGCACCATCTCATGGTCATCTGCAAAAACGACTCGAATCATAGTTCTTCCCCCTCTACCAGTATTGGTATCTGCACATCTATTCGTGTCCCTTCCCCCGGGACGCTTACGATGCGCAGGGTCCCGCCTACTTCCTCTGCCCGCTCTTTCATGGTCGATAGTCCATAGGATCCGTAGGCAGATCCCTCAACCTTAAAGCCCTTTCCGTTGTCTATAACCTGAAGGATCGCTTTTTTATCTCGCTGCAGCAGTGTCACTTTCATTTCCCCTGCATCTGCATGGCGCAGGCTGTTGGAAACTGCTTCCTGCAGAATACGGAATAAGTGATCTTCCACCCCTTTATCCAGTACCACTTCTTCAATCGTTGTTTCCACCGACAGAGGCACCTTCTGCTTTAATTCGCTTAGCAGCTCCTGCATTCCTTCCTGCAGGGACTTTCCTTTGAGGGCCGCCGGCCGTAAATGCAGCAGTAAAGCTCTCATTTCCAGCTGGCTCTGATTAATCATTTTCTCTACCAGCGCAAACTGCTTTTTCGTTTCTCCATTCAGCTCGTTTGTTTCGTTAATCGCTGCGGCAAGCATAGACGCAGCAAACAACTGCTGGCTGACTGAGTCATGCAGCTCCCTGGCCAGCCGCGTTCTTTCCTGCACCACTACTTCCTGCAGGCTTTTTTCTCTTTCCGACGCTTTTTCAGAAGCAATCTGCTGGGAGCGCTGGGTCTGTTTCGCCAGCTTTTCCTGCAGCTGGTCAATTTTCTGCAGCAGAGTGTCTTTTGATGTTATTTCCGGCATCGTGCCTTTCATTGCGTCATCCAGCCGCCTGCCCACCTGCTCGGCGGTTTTTTTCCACTGGGCCTGGACAATCAACCCGGTAAACAAAGTGACCATGATGAGCACTGCTGCCAGAAACGCCGGATACGGGAGGCCGTAGACGGAGGTCATCCATAATATACTCCAGACCGGCGGCGGAAACAGCAGCAGCGTTATCCCTGCCACGACCAAAAATGCAGCGGTAAAAAGCATACTGAGCAGCATTACCAGCTTTGTGGGAGTCATCATACCCGCTTCACCTCCACATCGCCGGAGATGACGGTAGTGATTATTTTCACCCGCATTTTCGCCGCTGCATAGTCTTGCGTTTCATACATGACTGTTTCATTCAACAGTTTATGCTCCGGCTCCGAAAAAATCTGCAGCCTCCCGTACATCGCGCTGTGCACGATCTGCAGATCAAGATCATACGGCACAAGAATTGTTACAGGGCCAATCAGATGGCGGATGGAAACCACAGCAGTGTCCCGGATGACCGTATTGCTTAAGTCAATCACTTTGCTGCCGATTCCCGTCTGTATATTGATATCCCGCCACTGATACGGCTCTTCCTGTGTCGTCTGTGTTCCAATCAGCCGGTGCGGCAGCAGCGTGGAGGACTGGATCACACTTTTCTTTTGGGCAAGGGAATCGCTCATCTGCGGTGCAATGACCTGCGGCTCCTTTTTCTGCTTTTTATATTCAAGAACGAGCAGTACAAGGAAGGCTATGACAAAAAACTGGACTGCAAACAAGCTCAGCACCTGGATCACAAAACCGATAATTCCAATCCAGCAGATGAGCTTGCCGACAGAAGTTTCATACTGCTTCCAGCCAATGTACATCATAAATATAAGAATGGCGACTCCGATGATTCTGCCGGAGCCGCTTCCTAATAATTCTATTACTAAAAAAAGAAGGGAGAGCAGGATAATCAGATTCAATCTTCTCGTTGGAATATCTCGTACCATGGCTGCCCCCTCCTCTACTTTTTTTACACTATTTGCATTTTATCACTTATTTCATATAATCGGCAGGGTTTTCTTTCGGTGCATGCCTTTTTTCCAGCAGCAGCAGCTGGCGTTCCAGATCGTGCATATCGCCTGGCGATTCTGCCTCCGGCGCTGCAGGAGCTTCTTTTCCCGCATTCATAGCGCGCATTTCCTGACGGAGCGAAGCCGCTTTTTCTTTCCCCTGGATTTCCAGCTGCTCCAGCTTCCGCTCCTTCAGCTGATGAGTCATTTCCTGAAACATATGCTCCAGTTCCATTTGCTGCTCTTTGGCTGCGTGGATCATCCGCTCCAGTCTTTCTCCCTGCTTCTCATAGGCCGCAAGATCCTTTTCCGCAAATTCAGCGAGCTTTTCTTCTCCCTCTTCTTTTGCAAGGTGCAGCTGTCTTTTGCGTGAAGCAATCATGACATCCACTTCGTCTTTTTCTTTTTCAAACTGGCGGATCAGCTGCTTCTGCTCCCGCAGCTGTCTGTCAATTTTGCCAGCTTTTTTTTCCTGTTCATTCGACTGGGCTTTCACTGCTTCTTTAACGGAAGTGCCGCTTAACTTTTCCATATCTTCTCTAATCGTCTTTGTGAATCTTTCCCATACGTTACTCATATACTCGTGCTCCTTTTTTATTATTGTCATCCCAGCTGCGGTAAAGTACATACAAGAAATAAATTGCCAGTACGCCGACAAGTGCGGTGATATTGCTGAGTGTCATGCTGAGCACCATCACGCCGATAATGATCCAGACAACTTTCCCCGCGGTGGACTCCGCCTTCATGAACTGTTTGTAGATAAGATAGAGAAGCCACGCCCCCACTGCGAACAAAATCATCGGGCCAAGGTTTGCCAGTGCGACAATCACCAGAACAATTGCGGCTAAAAACAGTAAGAATTTCATCATCATTTCCTCCTTTGTTTCTTTCTGTCTTTATCTTACTTTCTCCCGCAATTTCAGGTAACGAGCCTTCGCCGTATTTGTTTCTAAGCCCGGAGTCTTAGAAGGTGTTAGCCAAATTAATTTTCGTACGCTAAAATAGACAAAGATATACTTATTGGAGGGAACATCGTGAAGAAATTGTTTTTGTTCGGGGTGCCGGGATTGCTGCTCACCGGCTGCGGAAACGCAGAAGAAGCGGTGGAACTGCACATAGCGGCAGCGTCTGATTTGTACCATGCCTTTTCAGAACTGGGGGAGAATTTTGAAGCGGAATATAATATAGAAATCGTTTTTTCTTTCGGTTCCACGGGGCAGCTCACCCAGCAGATAGAACAGGGTGCAGACTTTGATATTTTTGCCGCAGCGCATGAATCCTACATAGACCGCCTGATCGAGTCAGAAGATGTGCTGGAAGACTCTAGGCAGCTGTATGCAGAAGGTTCTCTTGGATTTTTATATGACGAAGAAATGTACGATTCTTTCAGCCCGAAAGACCTTCTTTCCGAGGACGTGCAGCAGATAGCGATCGCAAACCCTGGGCACGCGCCGTATGGAAAAGCCGCGCAGGAAGCACTGGAAACATGGGACATGTGGGGAGAAATTGAAGAAAAACTCGTCTATGCAAACAATATCCGGGAAGCCCTGCAGTTTGTAGAAACCGGCAATGTGGACGTGGGGATCGTCGCAACTGCGCTCTCGATGCAGTCGGAGCTTTCCTATACGCCGATAGATTCATCTGCCCACGAGCCGCTGCTGCAGGCGCTGGCGGTACCTGTACGAAGTGAGCATCCGGAGGAAGCAGCGCTGTTTATAGAGTATTTGTTTTCTGAAGAGGGGCAGGACGTGATGGAAGCTTATGGATTTGTGCTTCCGGAAGAAGAGTAATTCAATTATCTACATTGGGGTTTTTTTCTCCACATACTTTTAATAAATAAACACAATCCGCCACTCCTACAGGAAAATTTAAAATAAGAGTAAATGCAGCTGAAAAAATGAATTCCCGGGATTTCCTCCTTTTAAAAATGAGTAAACTTCTTCAGCGCGTGAGTAAAGTGGCTGCACGGGAGTAAACCTGATGAAAAATGAGTAAATCCTCTTAAAAATGAGCAAACCCCCGTGACGCGGGAGTAAATTACAGCTTTAGTACAGCACGCTGTATTTTTTCCATACGAAAAGACCCGCACAGCCACTGAGATAAGCGGCTGTGCGGGTCTTTCTTTTATAAAGCTTTCTTCGCCATTTGTTTTCTCTCCTGAAATGCCGTATACAGCTGATCGATCACTGTGCGCTCTTCAGAAAGTTTTTCTCCATCGACAGAAGATACTTTCAGTACTTCCATTGTGGTAGAAGTTAAAAACACTTCTTCTGCATTTTTCAGCTCTGCGAGAGAAAATGTCCGCTCTTCCACCGGGATTCCCAACTCATCGGCTAAATCGAGCACTACCTGTCTGGTGATGCCGTGCAGAATCCCGTTTGTGGCAGGATGTGTCTGCACTACGCCGTCTTTTACACAGAAGATATTTGTACTGGAACCTTCCTTGACGATTCCTTTTTCCACAAACACAGCTTCATGCGCTCCTGCTTCATAAGCCTCCTGTTTTGCCATCACGTTTGGCAGCAGGTTCAGCGACTTAATATGGCAGAGTTTCCAGCGCACGTCTTCCGTCGTGATGACAGGCACTCCTGCAGCCCGCTTCTCCTCGCTTACTGTACGGGCGTTTTTCACAACGATGGAAATCACAGGGGAACTCGGTTCCGGAAATTGATGCTGGCGCAAAAAAATGCCGCGTGTAATCTGCATATAAATTTCCGCTTCCTTCAAGCCTGATTTGTCCAGCGCTTCCAGTGCGATCCGCTCTATTTCCTCGATTGGATAAGGGAGCGGCATCTTTATTGCTGCTAAGCTTTTTTCGAGTCTTGCCATGTGCTCCGGCATCGTAAATGGCTTTCCGTCATAAATACGAATGACTTCATAGATCCCGTCTCCAAACTGGTGCCCCCGTTCCTGAATGGGGATGACCGCTTCGTCTACGTCGACGAAACGATCCTGATAAAATGCAATTTCAGGCATGATACTGCCTCCCTAATTTTTCAGTTCTTCTAAACGGGCAAGTACTTTCTCCCGCTGTTCTGCATAATCTTTTTCTTTCGCACGCTCTTCATCGACTACTTTCTGCGGTGCTTTCGCGACAAAGCCTTCATTGCCGAGCTTTTTCTGTACGCGGGTTACTTCCCCGTCCAGACGTTTTACTTCTGCTTCCAGACGCTTCACTTCCGCGTCCAGATCCAGCAGGCCTTCGAGCGGCATGTAAAGCTCCACGCCGGAAAGTACCGAGCTCATCGATTTTTCAGGCGCTTTTAAATCTGTGCCGAGAACAAGCTCCGATGGATTACAGAACTTTTCAATATACGCTCTGCCGCGCTCCAGCTGATCCAGTACCTGTGTGGAATCGGCTTTTACCTGCAGCGTAATTTCACGGGACATCGGAACGTTCAGTTCTGACCGGGTATTTCTTACCGACCGGATAATTTCCTGCAGCAGCTGCATATCCTTGACTGCCTGTCCGTTCGAATGTTCATTTTCCTTCGGCCAGGAAGCAACGGTAATCGACTCGCCTTCATGCGGCAGGTGCTGCCACACTTCTTCGGTAATAAACGGCATAAACGGGTGCAGGAGACGCATCGTCTGATCGAGCACGTACGCTAGCACGGAGCGGGTCGTATGCTTTGCTTCCTCGTCTTCCCCGTTCAGCGGCAGCTTGGCCATTTCAATATACCAGTCGCAGAAATCGTCCCAGATAAAGTTATACAGGGCACGCCCGACTTCCCCAAATTCATAGGCATCAATATATTTTGTTACGTGCGCAATCGTTTCATTCAGACGGGTTAAAATCCATTCATCCGCAATTGACTTTTTCCCGGAAAGATCAATTTCCTCATGTTTCAGGCCGTTCATGTTCATCAAAGCAAAACGGGAAGCGTTCCAGATTTTATTGCCGAAGTTCCAGTTAGCTTCTACCTTTTCCCAGTAGAAACGCAGATCCTGTCCCGGCGAGCTTCCGGTCGA
This sequence comes from Alkalicoccus daliensis, assembly GCF_900103955.1. GTDB lineage: Bacteria > Bacillota > Bacilli > Bacillales > Salisediminibacteriaceae > Alkalicoccus > Alkalicoccus daliensis. The sequence goes on along the minus strand of NZ_FNIL01000002.1, from coordinate 152,784 downwards.
CAGGAAGAAACGAAGCGCATCTGCACCGTACTTGTCGATCACGTCCATCGGATCAACACCGTTGCCGAGGGATTTACTCATTTTTCGTCCTTCTGCATCCCGCACGAGTCCGTGAATCAGCACGTCTTTAAACGGACGTTCATCAGTGAACTGCTTTCCCTGGAAAATCATGCGCGCCACCCAGAAATAAATAATATCGTAGCCTGTTACCAGCGCATCTGTCGGATAATAGCGCTGAAAGTCCTCGGCATTTTCGTCCGGCCAGCCCATCGTAGAAAACGGCCAGAGTGCGGAAGAGAACCACGTATCCAGTACGTCCTCATCCTGCTCCCAGTTTTCCATATCTGCAGGAGCTTCTTTTCCTACAAATATTTCGCCTGTTTCTTTATGGTGCCATGCCGGGATACGGTGTCCCCACCAGAGCTGGCGGGAAATACACCAGTCCCGGATGTTTTCAATCCAGTGCATGTACGTCTTTTCAAAACGGTCCGGCACAAAGTTTACTTTTTTCTCCTGCTTTTGCAGCTCAATCGCCTGCTCGGCAAGCGGCCCCATCTTTACAAACCACTGCGTGGAAAGGTAAGGCTCCACTACGGCACCGCTTCGTTCAGAATGGCCGACACTGTGATCGTGCTCTTCAATATCGAAAAGAATGCCTTCCTCCTGCAGATCCTTTACGATCGCTTTCCGGCATGCAAAGCGGTCCATTCCTTCGTACTTTCCAGCAAGCTCGTTCATAACGCCGCCTTCATCCATCACGAGAATCCGCTCCAGATCATGGCGGTTGCCGATTTCAAAGTCATTCGGATCGTGCGCCGGCGTGATCTTTACAGCACCGGAACCAAAATCCATATCTACATAATCATCGGCAACGATCGGAATTTCTCTTCCGACTACTGGAAGGACTACTGTCTTGCCGATTAGGTGCTTGTACCGCTCATCTTTCGGATGCACTGCCACTGCCGTATCTCCGAGCATCGTTTCCGGACGTGTGGTCGCTACTTCAATATGGCCGGAGCCGTCTTTTAAGGGATATCGCATATGATAAAATGCGCCTTTTACGTCCTGGTAAATAACTTCAATATCAGAGAGGGCCGTTTTTGTGGACGGGTCCCAGTTAATGATGTACTCACCGCGGTAAATCAGTCCTTCTTCATACAGACGCACGAAAACTTCGCGCACCGCATCCGAAAGCCCTTCATCCAGTGTAAAACGCTCTCTGGAGTAGTCGAGGGAAAGTCCCATTTTCGCCCACTGCTCCCGGATAAAAGAAGCATACTCCTCTTTCCACTCCCAGCTTTTTTCAAGGAACTTTTCCCGTCCCAGGTCATAGCGGGAAATTCCCTGTTCCTTGAGTTTTCCTTCTACCTTCGCCTGCGTGGCAATACCCGCGTGGTCCATCCCTGGAAGCCAGAGTGCGTCATACCCCTGCATCCGCTTCGTGCGGATTAAAATATCCTGGAGCGTCGTGTCCCAGGCGTGCCCGAGATGCAGCCGTCCTGTTACGTTCGGCGGCGGAATTACCACCGTGTAAGGTTCTTTCTCCTTGTCTCCTGTAGCTTCAAAGAATTTTCCGTCCACCCAGTACGGATACCATTTTGCTTCTGTCGCCTGCGGATCATATTTCGGCGGCATTGAAATTTCCTGATTCAGCTCTGCCATGCTGTTGACCTCCCAATATGCTTTTTAAATAATTTGATTTTAAACACAACAAAAAACCCTCTGCGTCAAAGGACGAAGAGGGTTAGAATCCTCGCGGTACCACCTTTGTTTACTGAAACGGGAATCCTCCCGTCTTCAGTACACTCCCGGCCGTAACGTGGCTGACTCGTCCACAGCTACTGCATTCACTGCGGCTGCTCCGGGGCGACCTTCAGAATTTCCTTCCGGGACAATCTTTCAGCGGCATGCAAGCCGATCGTCCTCTCTGTCAGAATTCCCTTCCTACTCTTCCCCATCCAAGCATTTATTCTGCTTCTAGTTTACAACGCTGGCTTGAAAGAATCAACTGCGAGGAAAATAAAACTCTTTTTTAATATAGCAGCTTCGTATTGCTGCTCCACTTTTGGCGAATAATCATTTTGCAGAAAGTTAAATTATTTATCCAGCAGTCCTCTCTGCTCTCCGTGTTTATCAAACAAAGCGAGAAAATGCTTATGTGACGGCCGCAGCTCCTGTGGAAGCGCAGTGATTGGAAAATAGCGGAGTTCCAGCGTTTCTTCGTCTGCATCGTTTAACGGCTGTCCCGGGTCCTTACACGTATACAGTCCGGTTACTGCATAATAAGGATCTCCATTCGGCGCTTCCACATAGTAATCCTTTCCGGAAAACACCCCGAATAAATGCATCTCTTCCTCCGGCAGCTTTACCCCAGTTTCTTCTTCTGTTTCTCTCAGCGCCGTTTCCAGATAACTTTCCCCGAGTTCCATTAGTCCTCCCGGCAGTCCCCAATGTCCATCGTTTCTTTTTTGCAGCAGAATATCGTTTTCCGCCGTATGTATAATAACCGCCGCCCCCGGTAAAAGCAGCGGCTCTTTTCCTACGTGTTTCCGCATATTTTCAAAATAACTCATACATACACCTCCTGTAAATATTGTAGCGGAGAATGGAGAAAATTTATAGAAAATGCATTTCATGCTTCCTTAATGGTTGATGTTTAAGGGTTGATAATGTTCCTTATTGATAATATGAGAAAACTTTGCTGCACTCGGCAGGGAGAAAACCTCTAGCTTGCACAGGCCTTCAACGAGCATGAGAATAAAAAACTTCCTTTGAATTTTTATAAGCGCGTTCTTATGTTTCACCTTCAATAACGGTCTCCACTTCCCATGCGTAAACATTTATTACCTCGTTGACCGCCTGTCTCGTCTGGTAATCATCTGTCGTATAAGGAATGGTAAGTGACTTCTCGCCATCTGAGAAAGTATAGGATAATACCTCCCGTGATCCTTCTCTTTCGACTCTGGATACATACACGACATTATCCCACGCCAGGCTCTCTTCCGACATACTCCAGAAAGAATTTACCTGCACCCCGTGTTCGTCAAGATACGCATAATGATAGATAGATAGCACGAATATCGGCAGTGCCAGGAGCATTAAAATGATATGCAGTCCCGACAACCAGTCTTCCCGCTTCTTTCGTTCAAAAATAACTTTCGCTGCAAAAAGTGAAAAAAGACAGACCGCAAGCCAGATCATGCCTGCTCCAAATCCGAGATAGGCTTCCCGCGGACGGATAAAGGACCAGTGGCTGCGGGAAAAGAAAAGCAGATCCTGGATCATCATTACCGCAATGAACGGCACGAAAAATGCCATGATCATTAACAGCGGCCCGGCAGTGAGCACGTAAGGCAGAAGTGAATTTGCATCTGCTTCTTTCAAACGTTTCAGCATATCAACCCTCCTAGTTTCTTCCTGTTAAAAATACGATGCTGGCAGAGTATAGGTTTCATGTGTAAGAAAAATGCACCTGAAACTAATTTAAAGTTATGATATGGTAATTAAAAGGGAGGAATTACAAATGCCGGTAAATGAATTACTCTGTACAGATTTAATAGAAAGTACGCTGGAAACTCTTACAGCATGGACAGAAGAAAATAAAGCTGCACTTACTGGGATTGCATTCGCCTATGGCCTCGAAAACGAACTGGAAACCAGGCTGAAAATGTGGCTGGAGCATTGTCTTGCCAATAAAAATAAGCTTCCAGAAGATACAGAAGCTTATTTATGGAAAACGTTTCTCCAGGAGTGTGCCATCCATGACAGCATCCCGAATGCAGGGGAAAGAGAGAAGCTGCAGGTCCTGGATGCTGAAAAGAAAGCAGATTTAATTGCTTACAGCTATGGAGAGCTGTCTATGAATCTGGCCGCCCGCATCAGCAATAAAACAGAAGAATTGCTGGAGGAAGAATTGATACGCTCGATCCGATACATACAGGCTTGTTATAACTAAGGGAGGGATCGCATGGACTGTTCTGTCTGCCAGAAAAAAATACTTACTTATCTTACTGGTCCTGACTCTGCATCCGACATTACAGGACACCTTAATAGCTGTCCTTCCTGCAGGGAAACACTGGAAGAAGTGAAAACACAGCTGCAGTCGTTTCAAAAAGAGGCACAGTCTGTTCCACCTCCTTCCATAAAAGTGAAGGAACTGATGCAGAATGAAGAGCTACAGAAGCCGGAGAAAAAACCTTTTTATCTGTGGAAAAAAATTGCAGCTGCAGCGGTACTTCTGCCTGCAGGTTTCACTGCTGCCTTATTCGCTTCCGACTCCTTTTACTACTGGGTCGGAGACCGCACCCCGCTAAGCTACGATCCACTGGAAAGACTCGTAAGCGATGGTTATGCCCTGCAGGTGAATGCAGAGGAAACAACAGAAGAGATCCGCTTTGAGATAACGGAAGTTGTAGCGGATGAAAGCCAGCTGCATGTGTACTATGAGTCAGAACATGTAACTGAAGAAAATCACTACGTCCCCGTCTCACATATCGAAGGATTTAACATTACAAACAAGGAAGATATTTGGGATGTTTCACCGGAAAATGACCATGAAAGGTTTATTCATATTGAAAACCACACAATACTCGAAGAAACTGAGGAAGGAGTGACGCGTGGACGCTTTGCTTTTCCTGCACCAGATGTGGAAAACGGCGTGCTGCAGCTGCACATAGATACTTTTGTTTCTTATGAGTTATTTTCCCAGGAAGAGCCGCTGCCCGCCGACATATCACTGGAAGTGCCTTTCGAAAGAAAAGAGAGCACACGCTATGATCTGCATGATACAGAGTTACTCCTTCATGACGATATTTCTTATATTTTCGAACAGATGAAAGTCGGCCCTGCTGCCACCACTTTAGTTTACCGGCTCAGCTCAGAGACGTGGGAAAATGATCTGAGCTATCATCATCCCGCAGCGGTTCAATCCGGCGGTTTTACAGGCGAAATGATCAGCCAGTACAGAAATGAATATATGGTTACATATGAGTCATTATTTTACGGAGAAATGTCTGCAATCGAATTTCAGTTTGATGATTTTCTGGTGACTGATTTGAATTTCTATGAAACTGAGCTGGATTTCAATGATCGAGATACAGTTACTGTCGATACCGCTCTCGGGGAAGCAATAATTGAACAAACCGCTGAAACACAGCTCACCGCCTTCTCCCCCGACAAAGAGAATCTGGATACAGGGAGCCTTCATCTGGATATTACAAAACGGGAAGAAAGCCTGGACCGTGCAACAGATCATCAGGAAAGCTTTCTCTCTGACAAACATCACGAAGTTTATCCCCTGGAAGAATTGACCCACCATGTATATGAAGAGCTGGAAGCGCCGCTGCAGCATGAGAATGAAGTCATTTTCGAAATTGGAAGCAGTGACTTAACAGACCTCAAATTAAGTTACTATGGTTACAGCGAACGATTCCCCATGGAAGAATCTATTACTATCCAGCCGAGGAAAATAGATTCATTGGAGAGTGATTAAGACAATGCAACGTTGTACCTGATCATCTGTAAAACGATAAAAAGCGTTCCAGCAAAAAGAATAACACCTGCGATGCGGTGATTACGCATCCATTCTCTCCTTCCTATCACAGCGAACAACAAGCTCTGGAAAATACCAAGGCTCACAGCCGAGATGGTATTCGGTTCATTATTTATACTGTAAAACCCAGTGAAAATTACAAGGAAACTGATGATAATAATAAGTATTTCAAACATCGCAGAACCTCCTTTTGGGTATTATAAAGACCATCCCCAGCAAATTAACGTGTATGAAAATAGGGATTAATAGCTTTCATCCCGTTGAAAAAAGCCACCGCGTATTTTTGCCGCGGTGGCTTGAAATTTAAATCAAATTACTGCTGTTCCTTCTGAATTTGTGCAAATGCTTTTTCTGCAGCAGCAAGCGTTTCATCAATATCCGCTTCTGTATGCTTCGTGGAGAGGAACAAGCCTTCAAACTGAGATGGCGGCACAGATACACCCTGCTCCAGCATCAGGTTGAAATAGCGGCTGAACATATCAAGATCGGAACTTTTTGCAGTTTCAAAGTTCACTACTTTTTCATTCGTAAAGAAGAAGCCGACCATTGAGCCTGCGCGCGTCGTCCAGTGCGGAATACCGTACTTTTCCGCAGCGGCAGCCATCCCTTTTTCCAGCTTGTCTCCGATTTTATCGAAGTAATCATAGCTTTCCGGCGTCAGCTGGCTGATTGTTTCATACCCTGCTGCCATCGCAAGCGGATTTCCAGAGAGCGTTCCTGCCTGATAAATGTTACCTGCAGGTGCGATCTGTTCCATAATCTCCCGCTTTCCACCGAATGCTCCCGCCGGCAGTCCGCCACCGATCACTTTTCCAAGACACGTCAGGTCAGGAGTAACGCCGAGTTCTCCCTGTGCGCAGTGATAGCCCACGCGGAACCCTGTCATTACTTCATCAAAAATAAGCAGGGAGCCGTATTCTTCCGTAATTTCACGGATTCCTTCCAGGTATCCTTCTTCCGGCCGGACAACTCCCATGTTGCCTGTGACCGGCTCCAGAATTACTCCGGCAATATCATCCCCGTAATTTTCAAATGCGAGCTTCAGGCTCTCTAAGTCGTTGTAAGGTACCGTCAGCGTATTGGATGCAACAGATTCAGGCACGCCCGGGCTGTCGGGAAGACCGAGTGTTGCCACCCCTGAGCCTGCTTTAATCAGCAGGGAGTCTCCATGGCCGTGGTAGCAGCCTTCGAATTTCAAAATCTTATTGCGCCCTGTATATCCTCTTGCGAGACGAAGCGCACTCATCGTAGCTTCCGTACCGGAGCTTACCATTCTGACTACTTCCACCGACGGCACGCGTTCAATTACAAGTTCTGCAAGCTTTGTTTCAAGCTCATGCGGCGCCCCGAAGCTTGTCCCTTTTTCTGCAGTTGATGTTACTGCCTTGATGACTTTATCATCGGCATGCCCGTGAATTAACGGGCCCCACGAAAGGACGTAATCGATATATTCATTGCCGTCCAGGTCCCAGAGACGGGAGCCTTTTCCTTTTTCAAAATAGACCGGGTCTCTGCCGACAGAGTTAAACGCACGTACAGGAGAATTTACCCCGCCCGGCATGAGCGGTTTTGCTTTTTCAAATGCTTGAGAAGATCGATTCCAATTCATATCTATCACCTCTTCATCAGTTTAGTGTTTCAGCCAGTCTGCGATATTTTTTGCATGATACGTTAAGATCAAGTCTGCACCGGCCCGTTTCATGCTCGTTACTTTTTCCATTACGACAGCTTTTTCATCAATCCAGCCGTTCTGCGCCGCTGCTTTTACCATGGAATATTCTCCGCTGACGTTATATGCGACAATCGGCAGATCTTCTCTTTCCCGCACGTCCCTGATAATATCCAGGTAGGACAAAGCAGGCTTTACGATGAGAAAATCGGCGCCTTCCTCCACGTCGGAACGTGCTTCGCGGAATGCTTCTCTGCGGTTTGCAGGGTCCATCTGATACGTTTTGCGGTCCCCGGACTGCGGGGAGGAATTTGCGGCATCACGGAATGGGCCGTAGAAAGCAGAAGCATATTTCACTGCATAACTCATTACAGAAATATTTTTATATCCTGCTTCATCCAAGCCTTCCCGGATTGCTGCGACAAATCCATCCATCATGTTGGAAGGAGCGATAATGTCTGCTCCCGCTTCTGCCTGGGACACAGCTGTTTTCACTAATAAATCCAGGGATTCATCATTCAGAATCTCCCCCTCATGCACAACGCCGCAGTGACCGTGATCTGTAAACTGGCACAGGCAGGTATCCGCGATGACAGTCAGATCGGGGTGGTTTGCTTTAATCTGCCGCACTGCTCTCTGTACGATGCCTTCTGTATCGTAAGCGCTTGTGCCAATCGGATCCTTTTCCGCCGGGAGGCCGAACAATATAATCGCGCGGATTCCTTTATCCACCGCTTCCTGCACTTCTGCATCCACCAGGTCCAGTGACCACTGATAAACCTCCGGCATGGAAGGAATTGGATTTTTAATATCTTTCCCATCCTTTACGAATAAAGGGTAGATTAAATCTTCTGTGTGTACATGTGTTTCCCGAACAATATCACGCATACCTGCGGATCTGCGCAGTCTGCGGTGGCGGTCAAATGATTGTGTCATTTTTTCACCTTCTCCTTCATTATCTTAGTCAGCAGCGCTTCTATCGTATATGTATCCGGAACGATAATACGCCTGTCTGTATAGCTTCTGCACACCTCTTCCGTTACCCCTCCGATACATCCGTAAAACAACGGCGGTATTTCATGAGTGCCGCAGAAATGAAAAAAAGCGTGAACTGCAGAAGGGCTTAAAAACAACACCCCGTCTACTTCGTGCACGGCTTTCTTCAAATTTTCCTGCGAAGCTTCATTTGGAACTGTGTCATAGACAACAGGATCTGCAAAATGTCTGCCTGCAGCTGTTAATTGCTCTTTCAGCACCATACGTGACTTTGCACTTCTCGGGTAAACAATTCTTGTTTCCTCATCGGTACGCTGAATAAGCGCTTCTGCGAGAGATTCCGCGTCATACTGCGAAGGTATAAGCGACACAGTATATCCTTTTGCTCTAGCAGCTGCAGCTGTTTTTTCACCGACACAGGCAGTATGCACCTGTTTATCCGGCACGAGTGCTTCCCAGAAATGCACGCTGTTCACACTCGTAAACACAAGCCAGTCTTCCTTTCGCAGCGTGGGAACAGCTGGAGGAGTAACTGCTTCAATCCGAATCAGCGGCACCTCTAAACTCCGGGCACCTGCTGCTTCAATTTTTTTCGTAAGAGAGGCAAGCTGATGCTCCGCTCTCGTATTTAACAAGGTCAGCGGTCTCACTGCCATCTCTCCTCTACTCTTCGAGGTCTGCTTTCACCTTATCGAGTACCTCTTTTGCGCCTTCTGCAAGCATTTTTTCAGCTGCCTGTTTTCCGATAGCTACAGGATCATGGCCCGTGATCTGTTCCTTAAATACCTGCTTGCCGTCCGGTGAAGCTACGAGCGCGGTAAGACTCACCTGATTATCCTCTGTCAGTGTTGCGTAGCCTGCAATCGGCACCTGGCAGCCGCCTTCTACTGTATGCAGGAAGGACCGCTCTGCCGCAGTCGTTCTCGCTGTATCAGGATCATCAATTTTCTTCAGCAGTTCCAGAAGCTCGGTATCATCTGCACGGCACTCAATTCCAAGTGCCCCCTGTCCAACTGCCGGAAGACATGTTTCCGGAGGAAGAAATTCGGACACGATCGAAGGATCCCAGCCGACACGCTTAAGCCCGGCAGCTGCGAGAATGATCGCGTCAAAATCTTCTTCCCGGCACTTACGCAGGCGGGTTTCAATATTTCCACGGATCCACTGAATTTTAATATCTGGACGCTGCATTAATACCATGGCACCGCGCCGGAGACTGCTCGTACCGACCACTGCGCCTTCCGGCAGATCCAGAAGTTTTGCCCCGCTGTTGGAAATAAACGCATCCCGCGGATCTTCTCTCTCCGGAACTGCTCCTACAGTTAAGCCTTCTGCAATTTCAGATGGAAGGTCTTTCATGCTGTGGACAGCCATATCAATTTCCTTATCATACATTGCCTGCTCTATTTCCTTTACGAAAAGTCCTTTTCCTCCGACTTTCGAAAGTGTAACGTCCAGAATTTTATCCCCTTTTGTTACTATTTCCTTGATTTCGAATTCATAAGGAACATTCAGTTTTTTAAATTGATCAATCACCCATCTTGTCTGGGTCATCGCCAGATTGCTTCGGCGTGAGCCGATCACGATTGTACGCATAGTTTTGACTGCCTCCTTAAAGCTGTATGCTTCTTTTTCCGCATCTATTGTATCATGAATAAAAGATTCCGCGCCTCTTACCAGATATGAAATTCTGAAAAGGCACTGGACAAAAAGTAATTAATTAATAAAATCAGAAACGCCGCAGCGTTCAGCAGCGCCACACTGTAACCTCTTCTTTTCATAAATTGGTACTGTACCAGGTAAACCCCATACACGATCATTACGAAAAAAGAAGAAATAATTTTCGGATCGAACCACGGAACTGCACCCACGGTTACGGAGGCCCACACAATTCCTAAAATCAGCCCCGTAAATAAAAGCGGCACCCCTATGAGCGAAGCATAATAAGAGTTTCTTTCCAGGCGGGACAAGCTGCCGAATTTCTCCATCCACTCGCCCCACTTCTTTTTCTTAAGAAGTTTGTGCTGCACAATATACAGCAGGGAAAAAGCAAACGCGATCGTAAATGCACCATAGGAGAACATCAGTAAACCGACATGGACTACGAGAAACTCCGTAATCAATACCTGTGCCAGCTCTTCGGAAATGTCATTGCGCGGTGCGATCATGCTGATGGAAAGCAGCGTAAAACCAATCGAGTTTACGAGAAGCATGAAAACGTTCATCTTCAGCATTTTATTTAATATAAGAGAAATTGTTACCAGAATCCATGCATAAATAAACATGCCCTCCAGGGAAGTCATCAGCGGGACACGCTCTAAGGTAAAGATGCGCCATAAAAAGATCGCCAGCTGTAATATCCAGACAATCGAAAGCAACCAGAAAGCCAATCGATTGACCTTCTGGTTGTTTTGCATGAAATCAATAAAGTATCCGAGAACGCTGGCAGAATAACATACCAGGATAAGCAGATAAATCAGATTCATCGGAGAAACGTCCGAACTAAATCTTTCTCCTGCGCGGCAATGCGCATGCGGCGCTGCTCAATGCTCCATTCCCGTTCTGCTTTATTGATTCTTATATCGTGCGTCAGCGGAGATTCACCTTCCTGAACGTGTTCCTCCAGGCCAAACGCTTTTGTCATATAATCAAGCATTAATTCCGGGCTTTCTTCTTCCGGAATTTCCTTCAGTGCAGTAATTGGATCGCGGAGCAGCTGATTCACGATGCTCTTCATATGCTTGCGGATCAGTTTTTTCTCCCGGTCAGATAAACTGGATAGCTTCCGCTCCAGGCTTTCCATCGTCTGTTCCTGTACTGTGGCAGCTTTGGAACGCAGTGCACTGATTACAGGGACGACTCCCAGCGTATCCAGCCAGTGGCTGAACGCTACAAGCTCCTCTTCAATCATCAGCTCAATTTTTTCTGCTTCCTGCTTCCGTTCCTCCAGGTTCGCATTTACAATTCCCTGCAGGTCATCAATATCATATAAATATACATTCTCCAGCTCCGCAAGTTCCGGATCCAGATCACGCGGCACTGCAATATCCACGAGAAACAGCGGACGGCCTTTTCGTTTCTTCAGCAGGTTCTTTACTTCTTCTTTGCGGATCACATAATCTTTAGAACCGGTAGAGCTGATAAGAATGTCTGTCTGCGTCAATGAATCCTGCAGCGTATCCATGCTTTCCGCTTTCCCGAAAAATTTTGCAGCAAGCTCTTCCGCCTTGGCTTTCGTACGGTTCATTACCGTAATGTTGGAAACTCCGCTGGAAGTAAGATGCTGTGCTGTCAGTTCACTCATTTTGCCGGCACCCATTACAAGAACCTGCTTATCTTTGAAATCACCAAAGATTTTTTTCCCGAGTTCTACAGCTGCGTAGCTGACAGAGACTGCGTTCGCATTGATTGTTGTTTCAGAATGCCCCCGTTTTGCAACGGTGACCGCCTGTTTAAATAGATGGTTGAATACTGTTCCGGTCGTACCGGTGCTTCTGGCGAGATCAAAACTCTGTCTTACCTGCCCAAGAATCTGCGTTTCGCCGAGAACCATTGAATCCAGTCCTGCTGTCACACGGAATAAGTGTTCAATCGCATGTTCATCTTCACGAACCTGAAGATAGTGGCTGAATTCTTCTTTATCAATATTAAACCATTCCTGAAGAAATAATTTCGTATAATAACGCCCGGTATGCAGCTGGTCAGCTACAATATACAACTCCGTGCGGTTACAAGTAGAAACAATGACACATTCAAGAATACTTTTGGACTGCCGCAGTGTTTTTAAAGCTGCCTCCGTATCATTAGTGAATGTAAATTTCTCTCGTATTTCCACTGGAGTTGATTTATAATTCAAACTGGTTACTAATATATGCATAACTGCGGGTACACCCCCTGATTTTAACCGATATTAATTCTACACGATTTTAATATGTCTTACAAGATTCGCATCTGTTTTTCGCTATTTATTATTCTTTTTACATTATAACATTTTTAATCTGGCTCCGTTAGAGATTAAGCTTTTCTTTTTATGAAGGATTTGTGTCGCTTGTTGTATGTATTTACTAACGTATCCGTCCACTGCTATTACTTACTGGCAAAGAAAAAAAGTAATCTCCTGCGCCTTCAGACTTACTAATTATTTCTCCTGTTATTTTAACAGCAAATCTTCTTTAAAGGGGCACTTTTATGAAATCCAATAATATTCTTCCAGGTATCATTCTCCTTGTAACAGGTTTGTATTTTCTTGCAGGGCAGTGGGAAGTGGCTATTCCGTTTACTGAAGAACTTCTCCGCTGGCCGACGATACTGCTTGGAATCGGCGCAGTATTAATGTGGCTCGGGTTCTCCAATAAAGACGCCCAGCATATGTTTTCCGGAGCTGTGCTTACGGGACTCGGTGTGTTGTTCCACGGTTCCTACACGTTCCAGTTGTGGCAGCACGACTGGCCTTATTTTACTCTCGTGATCGGCATCGCCTTTCTGCTTAAATATTTCGTAAATAAACGTGATGGGCTCGGCACTGGATTGATTCTCCTGGCAATTACAGCAGCCGCTTTGTTTTCTGCTCATCTTCTGCAGCTGCTTCAGTTTATTCCTGAAGCTGTCCTTCCCTTCTGGCCGCTTTTATTTATTATCGCAGGAGTATATTTAATCTTTTTTGGAAGAAGCAGAAAAGGACGCAGATATTAAAGTTTTCAGCTATGTTCATGTTGAGGCCCCTGTATGATTAAAATCAGTTTATTTTTATGGTTATTAATTCCCTGTAGTTATTATTCTCAAAAAGCAGGTGGGAAGCCAGCCGATATCTTGCATCCAAGCAAAACGGTCTTTGTCATGCTTGGATTGGCTGCTCGGAACCCTGCTTATTCAGAGGGCAAGCGGAAGGTTTTCTCCGCGCAGGCGTACCTTTCTTCTATCAACACCAGACCCAAATTTTTAAAAGCTCCCTCTGAAACAGAGGGAGCTTTTATATATGCAGAGGATAAAGGTATCTCTGTGTGATTCTCTTCTACAGTTTCATTCATAATGCCTGCTGTAAAGGTGGGAAAATTCCCTGTTTTTTTATTTCTTTTCATTTGCCCTTGCATCCGAACGAGGCTTCCCTTACATTTAGAGGAAGACCAACCCCAAAGGTGTGCTGCGAATGTCTTATAATGAGGAAATTTCCATTTATCTGCGTGATAATAAAGCAACGCTTGCGAAACAAGTCGTTTCACAGGTACTTCAAAAAATGAAGCTTTCTATTTCCTCTCGGGAACGGGAAGAAGCTGTAATTATGTATACTGATTTTTTTGAGTTTTTCAGCTTTTCAATTTTGAATCAAAGTGAAGAAGCGGTGCCTGAATCAATGCTTGCATGGAGCAAGCAAAATGCAGAAAGACAAGTTACCTCTGCAGAGAGCATCTCCAAAATCGTGAGACGCTATCCTCCTACACGCGATGTGTTCTCAGACCTGCTTACTGCACTCAGCATCTCCTTTACCCTCACGCTGCAGCAGCACAGTATGCTGTTAAAGAAAATTAACCAGCTGCTGGATGCCAGCTTGATGGAAACATTCCACAGCTATGAGCAGCTTTCCGAAGAATACAGACAAAAACAGGAAGCAGAGCTTTTACAGCTTTCGGCACCTATTGTTCCTGTACAGCAGGGTATTGTAATTGTTCCCATTATAGGGAACATTACTCCGGAACGAACAAGATATATGATGGAAGAAACTGTGCCCGCTATTGTTAAAATGAGAGCGGAAGTAGTAATTGCTGATTATTCGGGAATTTCTGAAGTAACTCCCGAGGTCATTTATACCTTTGACCAGATAGGCAGAATTCTAAAATTAATGGGCATTTCAGTAGTTACGACTGGGATGCGCCCGGAAACTGTATTAAAAGTAGTACAGAGTGGAATTAATGTAAGCCGTGGGAACTTCTATTCTACGGTAAAACAGGCATTAGAAGTCCTCGCTGACGGGAAATAATCCAGATAAATTAATATTCAGCTTTCTTCCTTCTTGTACTGTTACTTGTAAAAAGTAATAACAGTACAAGAAGTTTTTTTATGACTGCAATCTCTGTAAGTGCTGTAATTGTCTGCGGCTGTTTATTTTTTTAACGGTGGAGAAACCTTCAGCTGTTTTTTTGTGCTGTTCACATAAAAAAATAACCCCCTCCTGATTTCTGTACAACCGCACAGTGTTCAGGAAGAGATCATTACGAAAGAATTTTACTTAAAAACGCCTTGGTCGGCTCCTCTTTCGGATTTGCAAACAACTCTTTGGAAGGGGCGCTTTCTACAATTCGCCCTTCGTGAATCAGCATGGTATAATCGGCCACTTCTCTCGCAAAATTCATTTCATGCGTGACAATGATCATGGTCATTCCTTCTTTTGCAAGCTGCTTCATCGTATCGAGTACTTCACCGACAAGCTCCGGATCCAAAGCAGAAGTAGGTTCGTCAAAAAGCATCACTTCCGGCTTCATCGCAAGTGCCCTTGCAATCGCTACCCGCTGCTGCTGGCCGCCGGAGAGACTTGCAGGATAAACATCCCGCTTATCCTGAAGTCCTACTTTCTGCAGCAGTGCCTCTGCTTCTTGCACCGCTTCTTTTTTCGGGATACTCATTACATGAACCGGGGCTTCCATCACATTTTCCAGGACGGTTTTATGCGGAAAAAGGTGAAAGTGCTGAAAGACCATACCGACCCGCTGCCGAAGTTTGTTAATATTTTTTCCGCCGGCTTCAAAACGCTCTCCGCCAATCTCGATCACGCCGCTGTCTTTTTCTTCAAGAAAGTTAAGGCAGCGAAGCAAAGTGCTTTTCCCGGAACCACTCGAACCGATCAGGCAGACTACTTCACCTTCCTGTACAGTAAGGTCTATCCCTTTCAGCACTGGTGTGCCATTGAACGATTTATATAAATCCTCCACTCGGATCATCCGCTTACGTCCTTTCTACTTTTCGAAAAGTGCACTTTGAATTGCACTCCATGCTTTATCTTTTCCCTGGGCAGTTTCTGAAGAAAACAGAATCAAGGGATCACTTTCCTCCATCTGTAAATCTTCTTTAATCCGCTTGGTGTGGGAGCCCCATTTATTTTTAGGAACTTTATCCACTTTCGTCGCTACAACGATTACCGGCAGTTCGTGATACTTGAGCCAGTCATACATCATCATGTCATCTTCAGAAGGTTTATGACGGGCATCTATCAGCTGTACTACTGCTTTCAGCTGTTCACGCGACTGAAAATATGTTTCCATTACCTTGCCCCAGGATTCCCGCTCGCTTTTTGACACCTTCGCATAACCGTAACCAGGAACATCCACAAAGTGAAATCGTTCATTCAGCCAGTAGTAATTCAGTGTCTGCGTTTTTCCAGGACGCTGCGAAGTTCTCGCAAGTCCTTTCCGGGCAAGCAGTGTATTAATAAAAGAAGACTTTCCTACATTGGAACGCCCGGAGAGTGCAATCTCCGGTGCAGGATTGCTCGGAAACTGATCCACTCTGGCTGCGCTGATTGTTAATTCTGCAGTTTTTATTTTCATTATTTTTTCCCCACTAATGCATGTTTTAGTACTTCGTCCAAATGAGACACCGGGATAAAAGTTAAGTCTTTCCGGACACTTTCCGGAATGTCATCCAAATCTTTTTCGTTTTCCTTCGGCATAATAATATGCGTCAGTCCCGCTCGATGTGCGCTCATTGATTTTTCTTTTAAACCGCCAATCGGGAGTACCCGGCCGCGGAGGGTGATCTCTCCTGTCATCCCAACTTCCTTTTTCACAGGGACTTCTGTTAAAGCAGAGATCAGTGCAGTTGCCATTGTAATACCTGCAGAAGGACCATCCTTTGGTACGGCTCCTTCAGGAACGTGCACATGGACATCGTTTTTCTTATTGAATTCCGGATCAATATTTAACTCTTCTGCTCTTGTACGGATATAGCTGAATGCAGCCTGTGCTGATTCCTTCATTACATCCCCAAGCTTTCCGGTAAGCGTCAGTTTTCCGGAACCAGGCGTTAACGCCACTTCAATTGTGAGCGTATCTCCACCGGCAGTAGTGTATGCAAGGCCGGTCGCTGCGCCCACCTGATTCTCGAGCTCCGCTTTTCCATAGCGGAATGTTTTCTTTCCGAGCAGGTCTTCAATATTTTTTTCCGTAACTACGACACGCTTCTTTTCTTTGGAAACGATTTGTTTTGCCGCTTTCCGGCAGACAGTAGCAAGCTGGCGCTCCAAATTCCGCACCCCTGCTTCTCTTGTGTAATAACGGATAATGCTCAGCAGTGCTTCGTCGCGCACCTGCATGCTTCCTTTGGAAAGACCATGTTCTCTGATCTGCTTTGGAAGCAGGTAGGCTTTTGCTATTTCCAGCTTTTCTACTTCTGTATAGCCGGCAATATGAATAATTTCCATTCTGTCACGCAGCGGAGCTGGAATGGCGCCGATATTATTCGCTGTCGTTACAAACATTACTTTAGATAAATCATACGGCTCTTCAATGAAGTGATCACTGAACGTATTATTCTGTTCCGGATCGAGTACTTCCAGCAGTGCAGAAGATGGGTCTCCCCGGAAATCATTCGCCATTTTATCAATTTCATCCAGCAGGAAAACAGGATTGACTGTGCCTGCTTTTTTCATACCCTGAATAATTCTTCCCGGCATCGCTCCGACATATGTTCTTCGGTGACCGCGGATTTCCGCTTCATCTCTGACACCGCCGAGAGACATACGCACAAACTTACGGTCGAGGGACCGTGCAATCGAACGGGCAAGCGAAGTTTTCCCTACGCCGGGAGGCCCGGACAGACAAAGAATCGGCCCTTTTAATTCACGGGTCAGCTGCTGAACTGCAAGGTATTCCAGCACTCGTTCCTTTACTTTCTCCAAACCGTAATGGTCTTCATTTAAAATGTCTTCAGAGCGGTGAATATCAAGCAGATCTTCTGTTTCTTCACTCCATGGAATCTGCGCGAGCCATTCAATGTAATTACGGATCACAGAGCTTTCGGCAGCATTGGCAGGCATTTTTTCATAGCGCTGCAGTTCTTTCAATGCTTTTTCTTCCACGGCCTCCGGCATTTCGGCGTCGTAAATTTTCTCCCGCAGTTCTTCTGCTTCGCTTTCTTTGCCTGCGCCGTCTCCCAGTTCTTTCTGAATCGCTTTCATCTGCTCCCGCAGGTAGTATTCTTTCTGCGTACGTTCCATTGACTTCTTTACTCGCTGGCCAATTTTCTTTTCCAGGCCGAGCACTTCCCGCTCATTGGAAAGAATCCGCAGCATCAGCTTCAGCCTTTCATCCAGGGACAATGTCTCCAGCACTTCCTGCTTCTGGACTATTTTTAATGGCAGATGGGAGGAAACAATATCTGCCAGCCGGCCGGGCTCTACAATATCTGCTACGGAAGCGAATGTTTCCTGGGAAATTTTCTTGGAGATCTGGGTATACTGCTCGAACTGCTCCAGCACATTACGCATTAAAGCCTGCTCTTCTACAGTAGCTTCCTGCCGCTCATCGATCGTTTCAATTTCGGCTGAAGCGAAATCTTCTCCATGATTGATGGATTTTACACGCCCCCGTTCAATTCCTTCCACCAGGACACGGATGGTTCCGTTCGGAAGCTTGAGCATCTGTTTTACTTTCGCCACGGTACCTACCGTATATAAATCTTTATCATTCGGCTCTTCTGTCGCTACTTCTTTCTGCGTAAGAAGAAAGATAAAGTTATCTTCCACCATCGCCTGCTCCAGTGCGCTGACAGATTTTTTGCGTCCAACATCCAGATGCAGCACCATCGTCGGATACACAAGCAGTCCGCGGAGAGGCAGAAGTGGGATTGTTTTCATTTCATTTGACATAGATTGCACCTCCATAAAATCAAATTCTGACACATGAATTTGAAATATTATATTTTATCGTCACAGCAAAAGTGCTGCGCTTTGTTTTTAAATGGCAGCCACTTTTTATACACGCAGGAAACAAAAAAAGGCATGCATACCGGGCGTCATCCGGAAAGGCGCAGGACGCCCTCCGGATTTGTTCTCCAACGCCGGTTTTGCACACCTTACACTATGGTTGTTTACGCGCTTTCTTTCGGTTCAATCTGGATCTCGCTGCCATCTTCATCAATCAGCGTCGGTGCTTTGTTATCTGCCACAGTTTCTCCGGTAATGATACATTTTACAATATCCTCACGGGAAGGCAGATCATACATTACATCGAGCATAAGAGATTCAATAATCGAGCGCAGACCCCGGGCTCCTGTTTTACGTTCAATTGCCAGATGTGCTACTTCTTTCAAAGCTTCTTCTGTGAATTCAAGCTCCACATCATCTAATTCAAGCAGTTTTTTGTACTGCTTTACCAGTGCGTTTTTCGGACCGGTCAGAATTTCTACGAGTGCCTCTTCGTCCAGATATTCCAGACTTGCGATTACAGGCATACGTCCGATAAATTCAGGGATCAGGCCGTAGCGCAGCAGATCTTCCGGAAGAATTTTCGATAGATACTGGTGCTCTTCCAGCTGGGACGTTTCTGTCTCAGAGCCGAAACCAATGATTTTCTTACCGAGACGGCGTTTAATAATAGCATCGATGCCATCAAACGCACCGCCGATAATAAACAGCACATTGGTAGTATCAATCTGGATAAATTCCTGATGAGGATGCTTGCGTCCTCCCTGCGGAGGTACACTTGCAGTAGTACCTTCAAGAATTTTCAGCAGCGCCTGCTGAACACCTTCCCCGGAAACATCACGGGTGATGGATGGGTTTTCAGATTTACGGGCAACTTTATCAATTTCATCGATATAAATGATGCCGCGTTCTGCTTTTTCCACATCATAATCTGCGGCCTGAATCAGTTTCAGCAGGATATTTTCTACATCTTCCCCTACATAGCCTGCCTCTGTGAGAGAAGTCGCATCTGCAATTGCAAACGGAACATTCAGGATACGTGCGAGCGTCTGCGCAAGAAGTGTTTTCCCGCTTCCAGTCGGACCAATCAGACAAATATTACTTTTCGCAAGTTCTACTTCGTCATTTTTACTGCTTGCGTTAATACGCTTATAATGATTATAGACGGCTACAGAAAGAGTCTTTTTCGCCTTATCCTGCCCGATAACATATTCATTCAGGATATCACGGATCTCCTGCGGCTTCGGAATATCCTCCAGCTCCACTTCCTCTTCAGAGCCAAGTTCCTCTTCCACAATCTCCGTGCAGAGTTCAATACACTCATCACATATATATACACCTGGGCCAGCAACAAGTTTACGTACCTGATCCTGTGTTTTGCCGCAGAAAGAACATTTAAGTTGTCCCTTTTCTTCATTAAATTTAAACATCAACTTTCACCCCTCTTAGTAAGTATTGAAACATACGATTGGCGAATACTCAAAACATATCTCTTTATAAAGAAGACTTAGCCGGAAAATGCAGCAGATTAAAAGCGCATAATACAGGATAGGCCTGAACGAGTTATTCAACATGTAAATTGTATCATAATTTACGGCTGCTTCCTATTAATAGCCTCTCGCCTTAGTTTCAGGTTTGCCCAGCGTAATGGAGGCAGTTCGCAATTGTCAAATCATCATTATGTATGGACAGAGCAAGGCACGAAATTCCCGTGCCTTGCTCTTTTATAAATTATTATTCTGTTGCTGGAACTTTTTTGCTTTGTTCTTCAAGAAATTCAATTGCTTTACGGATCTGAAGATCACCCTTCAGGACGTCTGTGCCGCCCTGCATAGCAAGAAGCTGCTTGATCTCGTCCACTGGACGCTGATACATTTCAGCCATTTTTTCAAGTTCCTGTTCCACATCTTCTTCAGAAGCTTCCAGATTTTCAGCTTTAGAAATAGCTTCAAGCGTCATGTTCATGCGTACACGCTTTTCTGCATCTTCCTTAAACTGCTCTTTCATTCCTTCTTCATCTGTCTGTGCGAACTGGTAGTACATGTCAAGGGACATTCCCTGAGACTGAAGTCTTTGTCCAAATTCCTGAAGCATGCGGTCAATCTCTGTGTTGATCATAGCTTCCGGAATATCGATTGTTGCATTTTCTGTAGCTTTTTCTACAAGCTTATCTTTTACAGCCATTTCTGCCTGCTGCTTTTTCTCATTTTCAAGACGCTCGCGGATAGCTTTTTTCATGTCTTCAAATGTCTCGTAGGACTCATCTACATCTTTTGCAAACTCATCATCAAGCTCAGGCAGTTCTTTTCGTTTAATGTCGTGTACTGTTACTTTAAACGTTGCCGGCTTGCCAGCAAGATCCTCAGAGTGATACTCTTCCGGGAATTCCACGTCTACAGACGTTTCTTCTCCCGCTTTCGCTCCTACAAGCTTTTCTTCAAAGCCGGGAATAAATTGACCGGAGCCGATTTCAAGAGAATAGTTCTCCGCCTGACCGCCTTCAAACGCTTCTCCATCCACAAAACCTTCGAAGTCCATTACGACAGTGTCGCCTTCCTGTACTTCCCCGTCTTCAACAACAGACAGTTCCGCATGTTCGTTCTGCAGGCGGGTGATTTCTTCATCCACTTCTTCGTCTGTAACTTCTATAGTTTCTTCTTCTACTTCCAGGCCTTTATACTCACCAAGTTCTACTTCCGGCTTTACTGTTACAGTAGCACGGAACGTAAGCGGTTCGTTTTTCGCCATATCATCGAGATCGATTTCCGGCTGATCTACTGGATCAATTCCTGCTTCTTCCACAGCTTCTCCATAAGCTTCCGGAAGAAGAATATCCAGTGCATCCTGATAA
The DNA here is from genome assembly GCF_900103955.1 of Alkalicoccus daliensis. Lineage (GTDB taxonomy): Bacteria > Bacillota > Bacilli > Bacillales > Salisediminibacteriaceae > Alkalicoccus > Alkalicoccus daliensis. The sequence goes on along the minus strand of NZ_FNIL01000002.1, from coordinate 131,804 downwards.
AGTGCTTCTACACCGAAGCGCTGTTCAAAAATCGGACGAGGTACCTTTCCTTTACGGAAACCTGGTACGTTTACCGATTTAACAACTTTTTTAAACGCTTCATCAAGTGCTTTGTTTACACGCTTACTGTCAACTTCCACAGTTAAAACGCCTGTATTACCTTCTTGCTTTTCCCAATTTACTGACATAGGATATATTCCCTCCAACATTCATGTTCAATTTTATCGTTTACCTTTGTTGACAACCATTCTATTATAACATAGCGCTATATCATTTCAACGATTTCTATTTGATTCTTTCACAGCAGTGCAAGTTATGTATGTTAGTTTTCAGTGGGAAGAACGATCGCTTCCATTTCCTGAAGCAATTTTTCTGCTTCTTCAACTTCCTGCAGTTCCACCTCGTACAACTTTGTAACATCTTCCGCTGTTTCCCCAAGCATATGTCTTCCGGTGCGGTGGAGCGCGCATGCCCAGACGTTTACATCTCTCGGCTGTGGGGACTTTGGATAAATGGCGAAAAGAAAATGCCACCACATCTGCCCGATCATACTTAGCATTGTTGGATTCTCCTGTGCCAGTTCATCTTCCAGTCTTTCAAAAACTGCACGGCCGAACCTTTCATGGAATACTTCTTCCAGGCTGGCAATATGTACTTCATACTTCTCGTTAAATTTATGTACTTCAAATGTATCCTCACAGCCTAATTCTTTTAACAGCTGCAATATATAACTTTTTAATACAGGATTCTGCTCTTCATCCGCCAAAAACTTCCGGTATGTCTCTTTTACGTTGTTTATATCATACTTGCTCAGCTGCTGAATTGCACCAAGCTGCTGATCGACATCCCCTTTTTCCAGCTGATGTAAAAGTTCCTCGGCAGGAGGCGCAAACACCGGTTCTTCAAGTTCTTCTTCAACTTCGCCCGAATCTCCCGACATCTGCCTTGCAAACTGCAGCAGCTGATAAAAAGATTCTGCTTTATCTGCCGGCATTTTTTCTTCTTCAATTACTCCTTCAAGCATGGTGACGACTTCTTCGTAGTGTCCGAGCTGCACAAGAATAGATATATACACCTGAAGTATTTCATAATACTCCCCAATACCTTCTTCCAGCATTGACTTGCAGTGTTCCTTCGCCTGCGAAAGCCGGTTCAGTTCTATGTTGGTTATCACCAGTCCATACCTTGCCTGGGGATGTCCCTCTTCCAGATCTGTCGTCTGCTGAAAACAGGATAAGGCATCATAATATCTTTTTTCCTTGAGCGCAGTCATTCCTCTTTCCACAAGCCTCGGTATTAGTCCAGGAAACAGCACTACATTATCTTCGCGCTTCTGATTTCCCATCATTTCACCTCCTTTATGTAGTTGTAATGATCATTATCCTTACAGTGTACCAATTGCCGGTATGAAAGACAATCTTACAATCATTACTTAGATTTACGCCATTAAAGATTAAATACTTTTTACCCTGTTTGAGGCTGTATAAAACCAAAGCCAGATACTATAAAAACAAAACTCTTTATGAATTTGAAGAATTCCTGCTGCATTCCACTCTGGACAAATGCCTGCCCGGAAGCTTTTCTTTTAAGAACTATCCTGCCGTTCTTCGCAAAACGTGTTCTCAGACTGTGTACGTACTTCTCTGCGTCCCGCAGCAGTGACGTTTCTCTTATCGACAGTCTTCGTAAATAAGTATTCTTTTCTTTAGGCAGGAACTCCTTTTTATTTTTCTATGATGCTTCCACTTTTCTATATTTCTGTCCCAATATACGTGAAGGAAATTTCTCGCCTGCCAGAATTTCCTGGAAAGTCTTCCATTGCGCCTTTACTGCGTAGGAATACATAGGAACATTCACATCTCTAAATAAATTTTACGTTTAACTACAGCAAACTTGTGTTAAAGATAGTAATAAAGACAGCCTGCAGCTTAATAAAAAGCTGTTGGAGCTAATATTAAGGAGGAGGTATAATAATGAAAAAGAAAATGATGATTTCTGCACTTTCCAGCATGTTTGTACTAGGTTCACTTGCTGCATGCGGCGGAAATGATGTAAATGATGATTTTGATAATGGAGAAAATGGTGTAAATACCACTGAAATCGAAGAAGAGAACGGTGTAAACAATAACTTCGATGATGGAGAAGATGGTATCGAAACAGATATGGAAAATAATGAAGGATAAAATAAACGGCCTGCTGATGCAGGTCGTTTTTTCAGTCCGTTGAAAAAAGACTACTTCTATATAAGCATACGGTTTTAAGCTTTTGTCTCTAATGGGCTCGTTCCGGAAGAGAGCCTCACAGCTGATCTGTCCGGAAGGTTCTTCAGATTTTTCATAATCCTTCAGAATTCGATCTTCTGCAACGGCAGCTTGCATACAGAATCCGATTGGTATTTATCCACCATTTCCCTTGAAAAATTCCCTCTGCAAAGCGTCCGGCGGAGACTGAAGATCCTTTTCTCTGCCCAAGGGTCAGGAGAAAGACCGTTCGGGATTCATTGGGCTGTCCCTTCCTATCATGCTGAACATTAGCAGGGCAAACACAAAAAAAGCCTTCTTTTTTCTCCCTGTATATAAAGGAAGAATAAAAGAAGGCGTTACTTGAGTAAATGGCGTCCCAGGCAGGATTCGAACCTGCGACCGACGCCTTAGAAGGGCGTTGCTCTATCCAGCTGAGCTACTGAGACATATTTCATTATGTAAAAGAAGGAATTGCTGTCACCATGTTTTTGTTTCAGCGACAATACTTAATATAAACAATTCCTTCGAATGTGTCAACCTTATACTGAAAAAGTTTTTGAAAGTTCTTCTACCTGGTTGCCTTTCATATCATAAAAATTCACACGGACCACGTTTTCAGAATGCTCCAGCAATACATAAGTTCCCTCAGGATATTCCCTTGGAAGGCGCATGCTGCCGGGGTTAATTAAAATTTTCCCCTTCTCCTGCACAGCTGCAGGCACATGCGTATGTCCGAAGCATACAATATCCGCTTCTGTTTCCTCGGCCTTATACAACAAATTCATCGCTGTAGTTTTCACATTCAATAAGTGGCCGTGGGCGACAAAAAAAGTCAGGGACCCGAATTTTTTCTTTATTTCTTCCGGAAGCGCTCCATCCATATCACAGTTTCCACGAACTACCTGCGTTTCTTCAAATACTTCGGCGTCTGCTTGCAATTCAGAATCTCCGCAGTGAATAATCCCTGCTGCTTCGTCAGCATGACGGTGGATAACTTCTGCTACTTCTTCCCTCCACCCATGACTGTCGCTCATGATTAGTACCTTCAACATGAACCCTCCTGTTTTGTTTAAAGTAAATTCCATTCATTGTCTAATTTGTGGAGTGCATTTGCCCGATGACTAAGCATATTTTTCTCTTCCCTGGTCAGCTCCGCCATAAAACGTGATTCAGAAGTGACATAAAATAAAGGATCATAACCAAACCCGTGGCTGCCGTGCATTTCTTTACCGATTTCTCCTTCAATTGTGCCTCTGACAATTTTTGTTTCGTTCCCGGGACGATAGATTGCCAATGCGCAGACAAACCTGGCAGTACGATTATTTTCCTCCGATAATTCTTTTAACAGCTTCTGATTGTTAGCTGCATCATCTTTTTCTTCTCCGGCATACCGGGCAGAATATACCCCCGGCGCTCCGTTCAACGCATCTACTTCCAGGCCTGAGTCATCAGCGAGGACAGCGATATTAAACTTCTTGCCGATTTCTTCTGCTTTTTTTTGGGCATTTGCTTCAAAGGTCTCTCCATCTTCCACTACATCTATTGATTCAGGCAGATCCTGCAGAGACTTTACTTCAATCCCCTTTTTCTGAAAAAACTGTTTGAATTCGGCTATTTTCCCTTTATTATTCGAAGCGATAAAAATTTCATGTAGCATTTGTCGTTTCCTCTTTTCTTTCACTTTCTGCGAGGCTTTCACCGAAGTTCCCAAGCACTTCTTTCTGCGCAGCAAATAATTCATTGATGCCTGTTTCTGCCATATCCAGCATCTGATTCAGTTCTGCACGGGAAAATGTTGCTTCTTCTCCAGTTCCCTGCACTTCTACAAGTCTTCCTCCGCTTTTCATTACTACGTTCATATCAACATCTGCGGTAGAATCTTCCTGGTAATCCAAATCAAGAATTGCCTTGCCTTCGTTCGTCATGCCGACAGATACAGCAGCAAGAAAACCAGTCAGTGGATTTTCTTTAATCTTTTCTTTTTTCAGCATTTCTTCTACAGCAAGACCTACTGCGGTGAATGCCCCTGTAATAGCAGCAGTTCTTGTCCCGCCGTCTGCCTGAATGACATCGCAGTCCACCCAGATTGTTTTTTCACCCAGTTTTTCCAAGTCAACTACAGACCGCAGCGCTCTTCCGATCAGCCGCTGAATTTCCATCGTTCTGCCGGCCACTTTTCCTTTAGAAGATTCTCTTATATTCCGCTGTGAAGTCGCCCGGGGAAGCATGGCATATTCTGCTGTAATCCATCCCTGCCCTTTTCCTCGGAGGAATGGAGGCACTCTGTCCTCCACACTTGCAGAACAGATAACTTTTGTATCACCAAATGAAATTAATACAGATCCTTCCGGATGTTTAATGTAATGTGGCACAATTTCAATTTCACGTTTCTCATGCGGCTGCCGGTCATTTGCGCGCATATTGTCACTCTCCTTCAAAAAATACATTTATTAAGATCGATTTTCTTTCTCCATTATCATACGTGTTCCTCTGCAAATTTTCAAACTCTCGACAGCTTCGATATAAAGGCTCTTCATAGAAATTCAGTGTTTATTACTGCGTAAATCAACACCATTTGAAAATTTTAAATGATACAGAAACCTGAAAAAAATATGTTTCTGCGCAGAGAAAAAATATTTTGAATTCGAATTTGTTTACTCTGACAGCTGATGCTTTTTCGACAGGCAGTCTAGAGTGACGCACCCGTTTCTGGTAACGATGTACGGTAACAGCACCAAAAACATAAAAGTTCTCATTACAAGGTTAATTTTTGCCTGCTTAATGTTTATTTGCTGATTTACTCTCATGATGCAGCGCATAACTCCCGCCTTATGGTGAATTACTCCTTTTGAACAGACTTTACTCCCGCGTAAGCCGTTTATTCCCGCACTGGCATGTTTTTCTCATTTTTAAAACGCCGAAATTCCATTAATTCATTTTTGCCGCCTGCCCACTGCCGAAAAAAACAAAAGCGCCTGCATTTTATGCGACTCATCTATGGTGGTGGAGCATGGTTCCTTCCCATTCCACTCATACGCCAAGCTTTTTGACTGCAGAAAAGTAACTTTTTCATTTCCTGGACAGCAAAAAAGCCAGCACACTCCTTACGTTGTGTACTGACTTACAGACTGCAGATCCAGCTCATATATCGGCTGCTTTTTCAGCAGCCAGCTTTCGGCAATCTGTGCAAATGCCCTCAGTCCGCCTGTTGTGTAAAACTGATGTTCCGGCACGCGATCTCCGTTATATTGGAGATCTTTAAAATATAAAAGTGAACTTACTTCACGCGCTGTCTCGTCACCGGAAGAAATCACTTCCACCTCAGCGCCTACTACTTTTTTCACCAGCGGCGCAAGCAGCGGATAATGCGTACATCCGAGAATTAAGCTGTCAATTTCATACGAAAGCATCGGCGCAAGTGCATCTTTTACGATGTTTTCTGCAGCTTCACCTTTGAAATCACCTGATTCCACGAGAGGTACAAGTGTCGGGCAGGCCAGGCTTACCACGCGGACCCGGTTGTTAATACTTGTAAGTTCTTTATGATAGGCACCGCTGTAAATTGTTCCTTCTGTTCCTATTACCCCAATATGCTCCTGCTTAGTGACTTTCAATGCTGCGACTGCACCTGGATGAATTACTCCGAGCACAGGAAAGGGAAGCAGGCGCTTGGCTTCTTCCAGTACGACTGCCGTAGCAGTGTTGCAGGCAATGACAAGTAATTTAATATTTTTCGTACGTAAATAATCTATCATTTCCCATGTATAAGACCTTACTTCTTCCTCAGGCCTCGGTCCATAAGGACAGCGGGATGTATCCCCTACATAAATAATCTCTTCCTTCGGCAGCTGCCGCATCAGTTCGGAAGCCACTGTTAAACCGCCGACACCGGAGTCGATCACACCAATCGGCCGCGTCTGCAAATCTTCTGCTTTCACATCAACTTCCTCTTTCCATCTTTAAAATGATTTCCATGTTTCTGCATCTTTTTTCATTTCTTCAAGAAGAACATTTAAGCTTTGCTCTAAAAAGTCTACGTTATCCTGCGAAAAATCTTCAAGCACATTCTGTAAATACACCTGGCGCTGCTGGATCACTTCACGAATAATTTTCTTTCCTTTATCCAGCAGGTGAATTCGCACAACTCTTCGGTCATTTGTATCTTTGACACGTTCGACCAGTTCATTTTTTTCCATACGATCGATTAAATCTGTGGTCGTGCTGCAGGCAAGGTACATTTTTGAAGAAAGTTCCCCAATTGTCATATCTCCAAACTCATGAAGCCATTGGAGCGCAATAAACTGCGGCGGCGTAATAGGGAATTCATTTAAAATTTCCCGCCCCTTCTGCTTGATTATATCTGAAACCATTCGTAATGATTTTTCGATTACCGCTACCTGCTCCAGATCTGTTTTTAAAGCTTCCTGCTTATTTGTCATTTCCCTCTCCCTTTCGTTGAAAAGCGAATATTATCTTTTTATGTTGTCCTTTTTAAATAATTACCCAAAGTCCCCAGAGAAAATTTGCACTTTCTCATCTTTGATCTTCTTCATTTTAACAGGGTCTCTTCCTAAATTGGATAATTTAATGAATATTTTATAAATATTTTTTATCATTTTTGTGAATATCTCTAATTTCTCATTGGACTTTCCAGGTCAGCGAATAATCCTTTATGTTTATTTTATGTACTGCCTAATAGCACGACAGTAGATCATCCATTTACTAAAAAAAACTTCATACAGCTTCAATTTCTCCCCTTGCCGCGGAAAAAGCACCGACTGAATACCGGGTAATCTTCACACATTTTTTCACGCATATGCGCATGGGCTTGATGCTTTCGTTCTTTTAAAAAACCGCCCCCTGAAAGATCAGAGAGCGGATAAACATATTTATAAGAATTTCTTTTCTACCAGGTCCTGAACTTCTTCTGCCGTCTGCAGCGTCAGTGCTTGTTCCGCCACCTGCGCAGCTTCCTCTTTCGTCAGCTGCAGCAGCTGGCTTCGTGCAGGAAGCACGGAAGTAGCACTCATGCTGAATTCATCCAGGCCGAGACCGAAGAGTAAAGGAATTGCTACCTCGTCTCCTGCCATTTCGCCGCACATTCCAGTCCATTTTCCTTCTTTATGAGAGGCATCAATTACCATCTTCACAAGATTTAAAATAGCCGGGCTGTATGGCTGATACAGGTAAGATACTCTTTCATTCATACGATCGGCAGCCATCGTGTACTGAATCAAATCATTCGTACCGATACTGAAGAAATCAACTTCTTTCGCAAACTGCGGAGCCATCACTGCGGTAGATGGTATTTCTACCATTATACCCACTTCCAGCTCCTCGCTCACTTCGACCCCTTCAGAAATTAACTTCTGCTTTTCTTCCTCAAGCAAAGCTTTTGCTTCACGGAATTCCTGCAGAGTTGCAATCATCGGGAACATGATTTTCAGGTTGCCGAAGGCACTTGCTCTTAATAAAGCACGGAGCTGTGTGCGGAACATATCCGTCATTTCCAGACAGAGCCGAATCGCACGGAACCCAAGAAACGGATTCATTTCCTCCGGAAGATCAAGGTAGGAAAGTTCCTTATCTCCACCGATATCAAGCGTTCGAATCACTACCGGTTTCCCATCAAGAGATTCCACGACTTTCTTATAAGCCTCGTACTGCTCTTCTTCTGTAGGGAAATCATCTCTTCCCATATACAGGAACTCCGTCCGGTAAAGACCGACACCTTCAGCGCCATTATCATGAACACCTACAAGATCTTCCGGTGTACCAATATTTGCAACAAGTTCTACATGGGTGCCGTCTTTAGAAACAGAAGGTTCATTTTTCAGCTTCGCCCATTCTTTTTTCTGTTCTTCATACTGCTTATGCTTTTCTTCGTATTCTTTCAATTCTTCCGGGGAAGGATCGATAATCACCGTTCCTGAAATGCCATCTATAATTACTGTGGCATGCTGTGCTGTATCAGAAGTGACTGTTTTCGTCCCTACGACCGCAGGAATTTCCAGGGATCTTGCCATAATCGCAGAGTGTGAAGTACGTCCGCCGATATTTGTGACAAATCCTTTTACAAATTCTTTGTTCAGCTGCGCAGTGTCAGATGGTGTTAAATCTTCTCCCACAATAATTACTTCTTCATTCAGCTCTGCCAGAGAGACAATTGGCTTACCGAGAAGGTGAGAAAGCAGACGCTTGGAAACGTCACGGATATCTGCAGCTCTTTCGCGCATATATTCATTGTCCATACTCTCAAACATAGTAACGAACTGTGTAGTAAGTTCATCAAGTGCGAACGAAGCATTGACAGCATCGTCCTGTACTTTTTGGCGGATCGCATCAACAAATTCCGGATCACGCAGGACAAGCAGGTGCGCAGAAAAAATCTCCGCATGCTCTTCGCCCATGCTTTCCATTGTTTTTGTCTTAATGTCCTCCAGCTCTGCTCTTGATTTTTCAAGTGCAGCGTCAAAAGTCTGGATTTCAGATTTAACATCTACGTCTGTTTTCTTTTCTACCGTAAGGTCCGGCTCTTCATAGCGGAAAGCTTTTGCGATGGCGATTCCAGCAGAAGCTGCAATTCCCGTCAGCGTTTTACTCATTATTCAGCCAGATCTTTCTTGATTACTTCATCAAGCGCGCTGAGTGCTTCTTTTTCATCTGGGCCTTCCGCTTTGATTGTTACTTCCGCACCCTGGCCGACACCAAGAGACATTACGCCCATGATAGATTTAAGATTTACAGATTTCCCTTTGTATTCAAGTGTAATTTCAGACTCATACTGTCCTGCTTTGTTAACGAGCTGTGTAGCTGGTCGAGCGTGAATCCCTGTTTCTGCTGTGATTTTGTAAGTTTGTTCTGCCATGTTAAAACACTCCTTCAAATTAGTTGAAATTTATTTTTATTTCCGATGAAAAGGAAATCATCATGTACCTGCTTCTTATCATACAAATGAACGCTTTCATTCGCAAGTTTCTGCACATAAAAAAAGACATAAGTAAACGGAGGAATTTATCGGAATACTGCCAGTACACTGATAATCCTGCTCATTTACTTATGCCTGATCGTATCAGTAACACGTAAATTACGCATTTTCATATGAATAGGAAGCCGCTGTAAGCAGATAAAACATTGTCTGTACAATATCTCTTTCTGCCGCGGGAACACCTGTAGATTTCTCAATCATGCGGATAACGTTCCGAGAAATATTGTAGCACAGCGGATGTTCTTTTTTCAACAATAAATATATCTGATGATCAATATTTGTTTCCGGGCTGGTAAGAGGAAGCTCTGCCGATTGGCGCAGATGTTGCACGAGACGCCGGAACGCTTCTGAATCTCTTATAAAAGCCTTTTCCAATTTTTCCTCTGCATAGTGGATGCACCTTGTAATTAGATCGGGTGCATGCCTGTCCGGCGGATCTATCGCACTTTGAATATGAAGCGTAATAAAGCCGATTTCTGCTTCGGGGAGCTTCACTTTTGTCTCCGCCTCTATAAATGCAACTACTTCCTCTGCGATACCATATGTCTCATGATACAGCCATTTCGTTTCAATCAGGAAGGGATTTTGAATTTCTGTTTGATCCCTGGTCCGCTGCAGTGCAAGCACAATATGCTGTGTCAGCGCAAATAAAGTTCTTTCGTTCAGCTGCCTCCCTATTGCGTCATGAATTCTTGAGATGGCTTCATGAATTAACAGCATTGTTTCTTCTGTTTCCCGGGTGACCAGCTTTGAATACTGCTCTCTTTCCTGTTCACTGACGAGGGAATAGACTTTGTCGTACGTAGTCTCATCAAACGTATCTCCCCGCTTTTTTCCGAAGCCGATGCCTTTCCCAATAAAAATCGCCTCACTGCCGGAAGACGCTTCGCATATAACCACGTTATTATTAAGCGCTTTCGTCACTGAGAAAGTTCCATCCATACTGCCCGCCTCCTGCTGTCTTATCTCTTTATCATATCGAGTTCGAAAAGACGGTGCAAGTAGTTATGCTTTTTCCAGCATTCCTAATAATTCGTTCTGCCACGGAGTGGAAGCGCCTGTCTTTTTTTCCACCTGCACAATCCTCCCCCTGCCTGTCATACATATTTGATTCTTTTGGTTCTTCACAAGGTAATGTACATCAATGGAAGTTCTGCCAATGGAAGCAATTTTCACTCCTACCTGTAGTTTATCTCCAAACGCTACTTGGCGCCGGTAATCACACTGCAGATCTCCGGTTACTATCATATAAGGCCCTTTCACCCACTCATCCATTAAGCCGAGGGAATAAAAATAATTAATTCTCGCCTGTTCAAAATAAATAAAAGCCACTGTATTGTTTACGTGCCCGAAAGCATCTGTTTCAGAAAAACGCACAGAAATAGAATCAAAATAACTAAAGTCTTCCTGCCAGCTTTCAAAATTTTCTATGTATACAGGTGTTGCCATTATATTCACTCCCTTTATTGAATGATTGTTCATTCATAATAATTGTTAAATACCGGCCGTCCTTTAAAAGAACGGCCGGAGATTATGATGCAGATCACACAGTATTGTCAGAACCAAAGAAGTTTTTAAACGACTGCAGCGTAGTTTCTCTATTCAAGGCTGCAATAGAAGTTGTCAATGGAATTTCTTTCGGGCAGGATTCTACACAGTTCTGTGAGTTACCGCACTGCGCAAGTCCTCCGTCACCATCCATAATTGTCTGGAGACGCTCTGCCTTATGCATTGCACCTGTTGGGTGTGCATTGAACAGACGCACCTGTGAAAGTGCTGCTGGACCGATAAATTCAGTTTTATCATTCACATTCGGGCATGCCTGAAGACATACACCGCAGCTCATACATTTGGAAAGTTCATACGCCCACTGGCGTTTTGCTTCCGGCATACGCGGTCCCGGTCCAAGATCATACGTGCCATCGATTGGTACCCAGGCCTTTACCCTTTTCAGCGAATCGAACATTCGGCTTCTGTCTACCGTTAAGTCCCGCATGATTGGAAAAGTATTCATCGGCTCCAGCCGGATCGGCTGCTCCAATTTATCAATCAATGCAGTACATGACTGACGGGGTTTTCCGTTTATGATCATAGAGCAGGCGCCGCAGACTTCTTCCAAACAGCTTGCATCCCATGCTACCGGGGTAGTATCTTCACCGGCAGCATTTACAGGGTTACGGCGAATTTCCATGAGAGCTGAAATCACGTTCATATTCGAGCGGTAAGGAATGGAAAACTTTTCTTCAAAAGGTTCACTTTCTGGATCAGCCTGCCTGACGATGATCATTTCAATCATTTTATTTTGTGTTTCTGTAGTCATGCTTTCTCACCCGCCTTTTTCTTCGCACTATAGTCACGCTTACGAGGTTTAATTAATGTAGTATCAACCTCTTCGTACTCGAACTCAGGATCTTTAGTGACAGGGTTATACTTCGCCTTCGTAGTCTTGAGCCATTCTTCGTCATTACGCTCAGGGAACTCCGGCTTATAGTGTGCCCCCCGGCTTTCATTACGGTTGTAGGCGCCAATGGTAATTACGCGCGCTAAGTTCAGCATAGATTTCAGCTGACGGACAAACATCGCACTCTGATTCGTCCATTTTGCTGTATCAGCCAAATTAATATTTTCAAAGCGTTCCAGCAGTTCCTTGATTTTTTCATCTGTTTCTTTAAGCTTCTTATTATCACGGACAACAGTAACATTCTCCGTCATCAGCTGCCCAAGCTCCTGATGAATCTGGAACGCATTTTCGTTCCCTTTCATATTGAGAACTTTATCGAAAAGATTCTGGTCTTCTTTCACTTGACGATCATAAATTTCGCTTGGAAGGTCCTCAGCAGAATGCTCCAGATCATTAATATAATTCACCGCATTCGGCCCGGCAACCATTCCTCCATATATAGAAGAAAGAAGCGAGTTTGCGCCGAGGCGGTTTGCACCGTGGATAGAATAATCCACTTCGCCGGCAGCAAAAAGACCAGGGATATTTGTCATTTGATCGTAATCCACCCAAAGGCCGCCCATTGAATAGTGAACCGCAGGGAAAATTTTCATCGGAACTTTACGCGGATCGTCGCCCATGAACTTTTCGTAAATTTCCATAATACCGCCAAGCTTTATGTCGAGTTCCTTTGGATCCTTATGGGAAAGATCCAGGTATACCATGTTTTCTCCATTAATACCACGCTTTAGATCCACACATACGTGGAAAATTTCACGTGTTGCAATATCACGCGGGACAAGGTTTCCGTAAGCTGGATATTTTTCTTCCAGGAAGTACCACGGCTTACCGTTTTCATCATATGTCCATACACGGCCGCCTTCTCCTCGGGCAGATTCACTCATCAGACGAAGTTTATCGTCTCCCGGGATCGCAGTTGGGTGAATTTGAATAAATTCCCCATTCGCGTAATATACACCCTGCTCGTACACAGCCGCAGCAGCGTACCCTGTATTGATCATGGAATTCGTTGACTTACCGAACACAATTCCAGGACCGCCGGTTGCCATAATTACAGCATCGGACCGGAAAGATTCAATCTCGGAAGAATTCAGGTTCTGCGCTGTAATACCGCGGCAGGCACCATCATCATCAAGTACTGCGTGAAGAAATTCCCAGCCCTCATATTTTGTTACAAGACCGTTGGCTTCATGACGGCGCACCTGCTCGTCAAGGGCATATAAAAGCTGCTGGCCGGTAGTCGCACCGGCATAAGCTGTACGGTGATGCTGAGTTCCTCCGAAACGCCGAAGTGATAAAAGCCCTTCCGGTGTCCGGTTAAACATAACTCCCATGCGGTCCAGAAGATGAATAATTCCAGGCGCTGCATCTGCCATCGCCTTTACCGGCGGCTGATTCGCAAGAAAGTCTCCTCCGTATATAGAGTCATCAAAATGTTCCCAGGTGGAATCGCCTTCCCCCATTGTATTTAACGCTCCATTAATTCCTCCCTGTGCACATACAGAGTGAGAACGTTTTACAGGAACGATTGAAAATAATTTCACGTGCTTACCTTTTTCTGCTGCTTTAATTGTTGCCATTAATCCGGCCAGTCCGCCGCCGACAACAATCACATCACCTTTACTCATGATACGACACTCCTTCTATTATGCTAGATACCTGCGAATACGAGGATGGAACGGATACCGATAAACGTCAGCGCTAAAAATACTGCTAAGCTTACGAAACTGGAAATACGCTGAGATTTTGGCGTAATAGTAATACCCCATGTTACCCCAAAGGACCAGAGGCCGTTTGCGAAATGGAAAGTTGTTGCGGTAATACCAATAATGTAAGCAATAAGCGCTACAGGGTTGGAAACGATATCTTCCATCATCTGGAAATTTACTTCTGCGCCGAATGCAGCAGCTACACGTGTTTCCCAGACGTGCCAGGTAATAAAAATCAGCACCAGGACTCCAGTAACACGCTGTAAACGGAACATCCAGTTGCGGAAGTATCCATATTTAGATGTGTTGTTTCTCGCTTGGAAAGCAATGTATAAACCATAAACTGCGTGGAGAATTATAGGAATGAAAATGATGAATGCTTCCATGACGTAGCGGAAAGGAAGTCCCTCCATAAAAGTGGTGGCCTGATTATAAGCTTCCGGCCCACGAGTGGCAAACCAGTTAACAGTCAGGTGAACGATCAAAAATACTCCAATTGGAATTACTCCCAAAAGTGAATGAAGCCTGCGGTACAAAAACTCACGATTTGATGACATCTTTCTTCCCCCTAAACGATGATTACGATCGATGAATTACAATAAATACAGTGTTTGTTAAGCGGCCTGAAAGCTGAAAATAAACCTTTAATCCAATGACACTTAACAAACTTAATTTTACTCCTCGACCACTTCTTCGTCAAGAAAGCGGATTCAGAGTACCTTTCATATGTAAATATTTACCATAATTCAGCGAACGCGTTTTCCGATTAAAATTGTACCATAAATATAGTAAAATTTAAGACTTTTCCGGAAATAAAAGATAATTTCTTAAAAGAGAATATTTCTAATTAAAAGATTCTATATAAAGTGCTTTTATCCTCACAAATATGAGTTTTTTACTTTCGTTTTATTATGGTCCTATGAATTTCCTGAAAACCCATTCTTTTTAGATCTAAATTTTTACAAAAATAAAAGACGAGGAGAAGTCCCCGTCTCTGCATTAACCGATAATGATTCTTTCTGTTGGATATTTGTAATGAGTTTTCTTTTCTTCTGCCCGGATCGAGAACATAAATGCCACCAGACCCACCCGGCCGATAAGCATCAGAATCATGAGAACTACCTGGCTCGGTTTGGACAAGTCCGGGGTGATCCCCATCGACAGTCCGCATGTTCCAAAAGCAGAGCTTGCTTCAAAGATGATTGCCATCAGCTGAAACTGCCCGGTGCCCTCAAAGCCTGCAATCAATATGATCGCTCCAACCAATCCCACCGCAAAAACCGATAGGACAATAAAGGCTTTCTGCTGATCTTCCGGATGAATTTCCCTTCCGAATACTTTTACATCGCCGCGTCCCATAGCAAAGCTTCGGATTGTCAGAAACATGACTGCGAGCGTCGTCGTACGAATCCCCCCGCCCACACTGGAGGGACTTGCACCGATGATCATCAATGCTGAAAGCAGCAGAAGACTTGCAAGGGTAAGTTCATTCATATCCATGGTTGCCAGCCCGCCGCTGCGTGCTGTTGCTGAGTTAAACATCGAAAAAAACAGCTGCTGATGCCAAGGCATGCCGTCATAAAATTCTGTTCTTTCAATCAGCCATAAAATAATTACTCCAAAAAAGAAAACGATAAAATAAGTGGAAGTAGCAATTTTGGTAAATAAGCTGAAGCGGAAATTTGGATTTTTCGGTGAAAAATATTCCCTCAGCTCCATCAGTACAGGAAATCCGATAGCTCCCGAAAAAATAAGCAGAATATGAACAAGCTGCACGAAATAGTCATCCGCAAAAGGAATGAGAGACTGACCGGTAATATCAAATCCTGCATTCGTAAAAGCACTTAGTGCGCTGAACGCCCCCTGATAATAAGCTTCAAAAGCAGTATCAAAATAGTTGAGGTAATAAGTACCGAGAATCATTGCGCCAATAAGTTCAATTCCTATTGCAACCCCGAGAATCCCCCGCATGAGCCTTACCAGGCCGGAAAAAGAAATCTGGTTCTGGTCCACCATGATAAGCATTCGCTGGGAGAGGGCAATTTTCCGCCCCAGTACCATCCACACAAATGTACCGAGCGTCATAACTCCAATTCCACCCAATTGAATTCCCAGTGCAAGAAAAATTACTCCGAGCCAATTATAAGTTTCTGATACGTTTACTACACTAAGCCCTGTGACACTCACTGCACTGACTGAGGTAAAAAGTGCATCCCAATATGACACAGTTACGCCAGCTTGAGAGGCAAAAGGTAAATATAATAACAGACTGAAAAAAAACATCGCCACTACGTAGGAAATTACAATAATACGAAACGGCGTTAAAAATTTATTGAGCCCAAGGCGCATATGTAACACCTATCTTTCCAGTGAATTCGCGCTTTAGTATATCATGTTCTTCCTGCTTCTTCCACGTTATTTCTCAGTTTCTTTTCTGAGGACTTTGTAAAATCCAATAGTATGTTAAAATATGAAGATAATTAATCAGTGAAGGATGAGATGCATGCCAGACGAAACGCAAAATCTAATTTCCCCTTACAGTTATGATGTACTGAGACATGAGCTGCTTCCAATTCTGCTCGGAGAAGAAGAAAATATCATTTTATACTGGGGAGGGAAATCTCTCGCAAGAAAGCATAAGCTGATGGAAACAGAAGCCCTGCAAAACTGGTTTCAGGAAGCAAACTGGGGGCGGCTGGAGCTTATTAAAGATAAAAAGAATGAACGAACATATGAAGTGACGACCTCAAGCTATGAGGCGGACCGTCCATATTCATTGGAAACAGGCTTTATCGCCCAGATGGTGGAGCTGGAAAAAGAGCTGCTCGCTGAAGCTTCCTACGAAGTCAAAAAGAAAAAGCCAGTAGTTTTTCAAATCACTGTCCGCTGGGATAAGAAAGACCCGACAGCACCGAATGCTCCCCTTACCTAAGCCCGGAGACATATGAACTGCGGTGAATTTTTTGAGGCTAACTAAATTAATTAAGGGTTGCAGCGCAAAGTATCCAATATGAGCCCTTGAATTGAAACTTAATAAAACCTGAGTCCTGAAAATTTTATTTTTTCAGGTGTTCAGAGTGTTTATAAAGTTAGGAATTTTGTATATTTATGATTTGCTATGTATGGGTTTTCCTCCGCTCTCTTGCGGAACCTTGCCTGCTCGTCTTCAGCTATTTCTACTGTCCCCTGGGGCAGAAGAAATAGCTGAAGACTGCGCTTGTACTGGAGACACTATATAAAATCTAGTCCTCTTTTTTCTCAGCTGCAGTCGCAGAAGGTCGACTCCGGGAGGATTTAGAACGATTCGAAGATCCACCTGCCAGAGGCAGGTTAGCTGAGAGAGTTCCCTCCGGAAAGCGTACCTTCGAAGGCAAAGCATAAAAGCGCATACTTAATATAGAAAAATTTTTTAACAGACTTGACACCTGAAAATTTATTTTTCAGGTGTTTATTTTGAACATTTTTAGTTTATGGGGTAAACTAATTTGCAGTTGATATTTTTCAGGAGTGATTAGAATGGATAAAGAAAGATTACAGGAACTGATCGATCAGTATGCAAATGTATACTTGTTTGCCACCAAAAAAATAGACCGGGTGCTCGTAGATCAGGCAATGCCTATTTCACTGGAACAGTTCGGAATATTAAGAGTGCTGAAAAAAGAAGGTGCCATTTCTGCGAAGAGAGTAGCGCAGGAAACGGATGTACATAAAAGTGCCGTGACAAGTAAAGTGGCGCGTTTGGAAGAAAGAGGATTTGTGCAGCGCACTTCCGGCCATGCAGACAGACGAAGTATTTTAATCGAACTTACTGCTGCTGGAGAAGCTGCTCTGGAAGAAGGAAAAAAAGCAATGACTGATTTTATTGAACCCTACTTTTCCAGACTGGATGAAGAAGAACTGGAAGTTTTTTTAAGTGTTTATCATAAACTGAATCAAATGCTGCACGAGGAGGAATTTTAATGCGCCGCCTGATTTATATATTTCCTTTTCTCTGGATCGGCCTTGGAATCTGGCTGTTTCTCGCGAGCCCGGATCTCGATCAGCTAGTCAGGGAAAGAGGACAATTTGATATACCTGATAATTACCAGACTGCTGTCACAGCAGATATTCTTGCCGAGAATGAAGGAGCTTCCGGAGAAGAAATCCTGCTGGTTTATGTGGAAGATGACGGCTTTACCGAGGATCAGCTTAACTCCGTAGAAGATACGCTGAATGATTTCCCGGAAGAAATTCAGGGATTCCCGGTAGTGGATATTACCTCCCCCTTTGAAAACGAAGAAAGCAGTGCGCTGATCAGTGATGATGAAACTACCTTGATGGCAGTCATTACACTTGATATGACACTGAACGATGTCCCGACTGTCCGGCCTGATGTAGAAGCTGCTGCATTAAACGAAGAGGTGGAAACCTTCGTCAGCGGGGAAGCAATTATAGAAGATGACGTAATTATCAGTTCGGAAGAAGGCCTTGCAACCACGGAAATTATTACAGTTGTATTTGTAATCACTATCCTGTTGTTTGTATTCCGTTCTGTGGTAGCTCCATTAGTACCATTAGTTACTGTGGGAGCTGCTTATTTTATTACCATTCCGGTCGTTTCTTTTATGATAGACGGCTGGGACTTCCCTGTATCCAACTTTACGCAGATTTTTATCGTAGCAATTTTATTCGGTATAGGGACTGATTACTGTATTCTTCTTTTAAATCGATTTAAAGAAGAGCTTGCGAAACAGGATAATCGTGTCACGGCTGTAAAAGAAACCTATCGCGCTGTGGGACCTACTGTATTTTCAAGTGCATTAACAGGATTTATCGGCTTTGCTGCAATTGGCCTGGCAGATTTTGATCTGTACCAGTCTGCCGCAGGTGTGGCAGTGGGAATTGTACTGCTCGTTTTAGCTTTAGTCGTCTGGGTCCCTGTAGCAATGCTGCTTCTTGGAGAGAAAATTTTCTGGCCTTCGAAACGTGCGCTGGAAGATACGGACAGCAGAATCTGGAAAGGGTTAGGAAAATTTTCTTTCGTCCGTCCAGGATGGACCTCTCTGATCCTGATTGCCCTCCTGGTCCCTTCATTTTTATTTTATGAACAGCGGCTTTCTTTCCACTCACTTGATGAAATAGGAAGCGATTTTGAATCTGTGGAAGCGATAGAAATTGTTTCCGACCGTTTTGGTGTCGGGCACTCTTTCCCGGTCAAGGTAGTCATGGAGTCGGAAGAACCGTGGAATCAATCTGAAATGCTGCCGGTCATCGAACAAGTTTCTCAACAGGTATCGATGATTGAAGAAGTTGAAGAAGTGAGAAGTTTTTCCCGCCCGGATGGAGAAACGGTTGAAGAGTTCAGCATCCCTTATTTAATGGGAGAAGCTGCGGATGGCACGGAAGAGATGGAAGAAGGCCTGGAAGAAATTATAGACGGCTTAAATGAACTCAGTGAAAATCTGCGGGAAGAACAGGACGCGACAGATGAAGCCGCAGATGGTGCCGCAGATCTTGCGGAAGGCTCTGCAGAACTCCAGGAAGGTCTGAACGAGTCTGCCGATGGGTTGGAAGAATCAGCAGCGGGGGCAAGGGAACTTGCTGCTGCGCAGGGAAATATCGCAGAGGAAATGGCAGGTATTCAGGGTGCTATTGCTGAAATTGCTCAAAATCCAGCACTTGATCCCCAGACTGCCGGAACATTGGAAGAATTAAGCGGCGGCTTAAATGAACTGGAAACAGGACTCCAGGAAACGGCCGGCGGTACTAATGAACTTGCAGAGGGGCAGGAAGAAATTCAAAACGGCATTTCTGAAGCCGCTGCAGGACAGACAGAAATCAGCGATGGCCAGACAGATCTCGCTGAAGGTTTCTCTGATATTGGCGAAGCATTTGTTGAAATTGCTGATGCAGTAGATGAAATCGCTGAAGGAACAGAAGAAATTCTTGAAGGAATGGAAGAGGTTAATGAACTGCTAGATGAAATTGCCTCCCAGCCTGCGCATCCGCTCGAAGGCTTCTATGTACCTGCGGAAGCATTCGAGGATGATGAGATGGATGAGCTTACTTCTGCATTCACTACACCAAATGAACTTGTCACGACGCTTGACGTAGTACTGGCAATTGATCCCTACAGCAATGCTGCGATGGATACGGTAAACGAAATAGATGAACAAATTGCTCGTGCATTGTCTGAATGGCCGGATGAGTTTAGATATTCCCTGGGAGGTCTTCCTGCCACAAATGCAGACCTTGCAGAAATATCTGATCAGGATTTTTATCGTACAGCGGCAATAATGCTGAGTGGTATTTTTCTCGTACTTGTTGTTATGCTCCGTTCATTGATTATGCCCGTTTATATATTAGCTTCTCTTATCGGAACATATATAATTTCAATGGCTGTCACTGAACTTATCTTTGTGACAATCCTGGGATATCCCGGCATCAGCTGGGCCGTACCATTCTTTGGATTTGTCATGCTGATGGCTCTCGGGGTCGATTACTCTATCTTCTTAATGGGCCGTTTTGCAGAAAATATGAAAGACCACTCTGTGCATGATGCCTTGCTCGGTGCCATGACGAAAATAGGGACAGTCATTCTTTCCGCAGCGATTATACTAGCGGGAACGTTCGGTGCAATGATGCCATCCGGCGTACTTTCACTCGTGCAAATAGGTACGCTGGTGCTTACTGGACTGCTGCTCTATGCGTTTGTAATGCTGCCATTATTCATCCCTCTAATGGTTCGCCTGTTTGGGGAAAATAACTGGCTGCCATTCAAAGCGCCTGGAAGAAAATAAAGAAACTCAGTAATAACAAGCACTGCTTCTCATTCCTGAAGCAGTGCTTTTCAAATTATTTATGAAGTATGGAAGTTTGTATATTTATGTATGGGGCCGCCTCTGTTTTCCTTCGGCAGACTGCCAGCTCCTATATCTCTTGTTTTCAGCAGTTTAAGTCCTTGGAAAGAATCTTAAGCACGTGCCTCAGAGGAGGAATATTTCCTTTCATCAGCGACTTATACTGCCTCCCCAGACCAATCCTCAACATAGCAAAAAAAAGCCCGTTTCCTGCTTTTACAGCAGAAGACGGGCGTTTTATTATGCTTGTTTTGCAAGCTCAATTTTTTCTTGTTCCTGTGCATCCAGTCCGAAGAAGGAATGCAGTGCTTCCGAAGCACGTATCATATCCTTTTCAGGTACTACAGAAGATACTGCAATTTCTGAAGTACTTACCATTTTAATAGCTACTTCTTCTTCTGCAAGTACTTTAAACATATCTGCAGCTACGCCCGGGTTGGAAATCATCCCGGAGCCAACGATAGAAACTTTCGATAAAGAACTCTCGTGATGCACTTCACTGTAACAGAGTGTCTCTCTGTTTGCATGAATTAAGTCCATTGTTTTCCCCAGTTTAGAGGAATCAATGGTAAATGACACATTAATTCCATGGTCAGAAGTCATCTGCTGAATGATAATGTCTATATTGATACCTTCTTCAGACAAAAGTTTAAACAGATTTGACATCGTATCATAATGGTTTGGAAGACGCTCTACTGTAACCTTTGTAATGTTATCATCAAAAGCAAGTCCCCGCACCGTAAGATTTTGTTCCATTGAAGCTTCCTCCTCAACAATTGTGCCTTCCACATTTTCCATACTGGAACGCACCACTAACTTCACATTGTAATTCTTCGCAAATTCCACTGCACGCGGATGAAGGACACCTGCTCCAAGATAAGCGAGTTCCAGCATCTCATCATAAGAAATACTGCTGAGCTGCCGCGCATTTTTTACATACCTTGGATCAGAAGTATAAACTCCTGTTACGTCAGTATAGATAGAGCAAGATTCTGCATCCAGTGCAGCAGCAAGTGCTACCGCTGTCGTGTCAGAGCCTCCACGCCCAAGGGTGGTAATATTGCCTTCTTCACTTACCCCCTGGAATCCAGCTACTAGCACCGCTTTTCCCTCATTCAAATGTTGATCCAGAGTTTCTGTCTGAATATCTGTGATACGTGCGTCCTGATAAACTTCTTCCGTGACAATTCCAGCCTGCCAGCCTGTCAGAGAAACTGCATCAACGCCAATTTCTTTTAACGCCATTACGACAAGTGAAATTGTTACTTGTTCCCCTGTTGTCAGCAGCATATCCATTTCACGAGGATCTGGATCTTCCGTAATTTCATCTGCTAATTCAACTAGCTTGTCCGTTGATTTTCCCATCGCAGATACGACGGTGACAACTTTGTGCCCCTCATCCATACGTTGCTTAATTCCTTGAGCAACCCGTTTGATCTTGTCGGTATCTCCGACGGAAGTACCACCGAATTTTTGAACAATTGTAGCCAATTTGTACGCCCTCCTTCACATATTTACACAGCTGCGCTTCAATTATTAATTACCTGCTTACGCGCAAAAGAAAACCTGAATATTTCTTTTTTTCTGGTAAAAACAACACCTATAAAAGCGTAACAAAGGGAAGGTTTATTGACAAATCGCTTAATCGTCTATTTATCGGTTTCTTCCTGTATAGCCTTCGCTAAGGACCGGGCAACTTGCTTAGGGATTCCAACTCTCTCGATTTCTTCCGCAGACGCCTCTTTTAATCGTTTCAGTGAGCCGAACTCTTTTAAAAGCATACGCTTTCTTTTTTCTCCTATTCCTTCGATATTATCAAGGACGGAGGTAAACATAGACTGCTTTCGAACATTTCTGTGAAAACTTATGGCAAAGCGGTGCACTTCATCCTGAATCCGCTGCAGCAGATAAAATTCTTCACTTGTCTTGGATAATTCCACTGGTGTCGGCGGATCTCCCATCATAAGCTGCGATGTTTTATGGCGGTCATCCTTTGCCAGGCCGCAGACAGGTATATCCAATCCCAGTTCATGTTCCAATACTTCCTGTGCAGAAGAAATCTGTCCGCTCCCGCCGTCAATGACAATTAAATCCGGCAGCGGCTGCTCCTCTTTCAAAAGCCGGGAATATCTTCTTCGGACGACTTCCCGCATCGATTCATAATCATCCGGCCCCTGTACTGTTTTCACTTTGTATTTACGATAATTTTTCTTATCCGGCTTTCCATCAAGAAAAGATACCATCGCAGAGACCGGATCCACTCCCATAATATTAGAATTATCGAATGCTTCTATTCGATGAGGTGTATCAATTTGCATTGCTTTCCCTAACTTATCTATTGCATGAATTGTTTTCTTTTCATCTCGTTCAATCAGCTGGAATTTCTCAGAAAGCGCCATTTTTGCGTTTTTCACTGCAAGTTCAACAAGTTCTTTTTTCTGTCCCCGCTTCGGCTGCAATGTTTTTATCTGGAGAAACTCACTGATCATGTCTGCATCCGCTTCGTTCGGCACAAAAATTTCAGAAGGCTTTTTGTGCTGCTCTTCCAGGTAAAACTGACCGAGAAAAGTGTAAAAATCATCGACAGGATCCTGGTAGGTTGGAAACATCGAAACATCTCGCTCAATAAGTTTTCCCTGCCGGACAAAAAATACTTGAATACACATCCAGCCACGGTCTACATAGTACCCAAATACGTCTCTGTCCGTCTGCTCCGTCATCGTCATTTTCTGCTTTTCCATCACTGATTCAATATGCTTCACCTGGTCACGATATTCTTTCGCTCTTTCAAAATCCATCGCTTCAGATGCATCGTACATTTTTTGTGTAATATTCTTTTTGATTTCTTTGTGTCCGCCGTTTAAAAACTGCGCCATTTCTTTGATCATCTGCTGGTTCTGGTCCTGCGTCACGGTGAACTCACACGGCGCGAGACACTGGCCTATATGATAGTACAAACAGACCCGGTCGGGCATCGTTCTGCATTTTCGAAGCGGATAAAGCCTGTCCAGTAGCTTTTTCGTCTCATTAGCTGCCTGTGCATTCGGATAAGGCCCGAAGTATTTCGCCCCGTCTTTTTTCACCTTGCGGGTAGTAATCAGCCTAGGATGTTTCTCCTTCGTTATTTTAATAAATGGATAGGATTTATCATCCTTTAATAAAATATTATAGCGCGGCTCATATTTTTTTATGAGATTCTGCTCCAGCACCAGTGCTTCCAGATCGGACGAAGTAACGATATATTCAAAGTCGTGAATTTCGCTGACAAGATGCTGGGTCTTCCTGTCATGAGAACCGGTAAAATAAGAGCGCACACGATTTCTCAGTACTTTTGCTTTTCCGATATAAATGATTATGCCCTGCTTATTTTTCATCAGGTAGCATCCCGGCTGTGCCGGCAGCAGTTGCAGTTTATCTTTCAATGATTCCATCACAATTCCTCCTGCGTGAAAGTACAGAAAGAGGCTGCCCGTCAAAGCAGGGGACAGCCTCTCCAATTACCGGAGTTCCGGTGTATTTTCTTATTGGCTTTGGATAAATACTGCTTTTTCGAAACAATTGTAAAGTCCCTAAAAACAGATACAGATCCTCAGTAAATTAAAGGTGCTTATTAAGTGTATTTGCAAGCTCTTCTTTCGGCTTAAATCCTACTACCTGGTCAACCACTTCTCCATCTTTCATTACAAGAAGTGTAGGAATGCTCATTACACCATATTTACTCGCTGTTTCCTGGTTTTCATCAACATCGAGTTTTACGATTTTCACCTGGTCACCCATATCTCCATCCAGCTCTTCAAGAACTGGTGCAATCATTTTACAAGGTCCGCACCAAGGTGCCCAGAAGTCTGCGAGTACTACGCCTTCACTTGTCTCAGTTCCAAAATTTTGATCAGTTACATTTGTAATTGCCATTTAAAATTCCTCCTTCATATATCAGCCTCAGCTGTTAAATACAGTATAACTTGAACGCCGCAGTGTTGAAAACACCCTGCTCAAAGCTTTTTTTCAGCGCTGAGTTTATTTTATCGCAACAGAATTGATCTTGCAAAAAAACTGCCTGTATTTGGGATTGCGAATAAAAATATTGTTTAAATGAACTTTCAATTTTATTTTCCCAGTCATATTAAAAACAAAACATAATCAATTTCCTGCGTTTTTTCTAATTCGAGGAGAATAAACCAACCGGAAAGCCTCACCTAAGGCTGATTTTTTAATGTTGCGCTTATTATCTGTAAATTCATCTATTAAAAGCAGCCTTCTTTCACTAAGGAACACTTTTAAACATTACAATCATAGAAAGAAATAACAAACACACGGCGGGATTTTCCGCCGTGTGTACAGGCTGTAGAAAAAGTACTTTTTGTATGAGTATACGATTTTATGCTTTTGTCTCCGAAGTGTCGCTTTCCGGAGGGAACTCTCTCAGCGAACCTGCCTTCTTAAAAGAGGAGCATGGCTTCACGCAGCCAAATCACTGGCTGGTTTCGCACATGCTTACTATATCTTCCGAGTAAGAACGCCTGGGAAGATATAAGATTCGTTCTTCATCCTCCAGGAGTCGACTCTACTGCGACTGCAGCATAATTAAGGGAGGCAATCGCTTTTATACGAAACCGGAGAGCTACGAACACTTTTTCTTCGGAAATAACTTTTCTCCATAGCGCCCGGTGGGGACGCCTGTGGGATTTAAGCGCAGTCTGAAGATCCTTTGTAATGCCGGCAGGCATTGCAAATAGCTGAAGACTATCCCCACGGCAAGCTTCCGCCGGAAAGCGGAGGAAAACCTATACACAGCAAATAATAAACATACAAAATTTCTTACTTTATAAACACCCTGAAAACACGGCGGGAAAGCCCGCCGTGTTTATATTGAACCCCCTGTGTTATGAAACAACTGCTTTTCTAAACTCTTCCGTCAGTTTCGGCACGATATCAAACAAGTCGCCAACAATTCCGTAATCAGCAATCTGGAAGATTTCTGCTTCCGGATCTTTATTGATTGCCACGATCACTTTGGAATTAGACATCCCTGCTACGTGCTGGATTGCTCCGCTGAGTCCGACTGCAATATAAAGGTCCGGTGTTACTACTTTCCCCGTCTGTCCGATCTGAAGGGCGTAGTCACAGTATTCTGCGTCACAGGCGCCGCGGGATGCTCCTACTGCAGCTCCCAGTACCTCAGCGAGCTCATCGAGAATCTTGAAATTCTCCATACTCTTCAAACCTCTTCCTCCGGAAACAATAATGGAAGCTTCCGATAGATCAACACCCGAAGTTGTATTCTTTACTACATCCTTAATGATCATCTGCAGATCTTTTACTTCTACGTCCAGCGCCTCGACGTTTCCATTTCTGCCCTCATCTTTTTCCAATGCAGGAATATTGTTTGGACGAATCGTTATGAACTGCAGTCCTTCTTCAATTTCCACTTTTTCGAAAGCCTTACCAGAATAGATCGGACGGATAAACTGTGAGCTTCCCTCAATCGCTGTAACATCAGACACAAGACCGGAGCCGAGTTTGCTTGCAAGCTTAGGCGCGATGTCACGTCCAATATAGGTGTGGCCCATTACGATGCCTTCCGGAGATTCTTTTTCAATAACTTCCATTAACACTTGAGAATAGGCCTCCGGCGTATATTCTTTTAATTTATCAGACTCCACAGTAATAACTCTGTCTGCACCGTACTTTACCATTTCTTCAGCAATAGAAGCTACAGACTCTCCAATTACTACTCCTACAACCTCCGCACTTTCATCCAGCTGCTTTGCTGCTGCAATTGCTTCAAAGGAAACGTTACGAAATCCTCCATCACTTACTTCTCCGATAACTAATTGCTTCGACATATAAAGTCACCCTTTCATCTATTAGTAATGTGCGATTAAATTACTTTTGCTTCGTTTTTAAGAAGAGATACGAGTTCAGCAACCTGCTCGTCCAATTCGCCTTCCAGCTTTCTCCCTGCCTGTTTCTCTGGCGGCAGATAGCGGTCCACTGTTTTTGTTTTTGGCTCCACGTCTTCCTCATCGAGATCAAGGTCATCCAGGTCCAAAGTTTCCAGCGGCTTTTTCTTCGCCTTCATAATTCCTGGTAAAGAAGGATAGCGCGGCTCATTTAACCCCTGCTGTGCAGTTATTAGAACTGGAAGCGGTACTTCAATCATGATTTGATCGCCTTCCGCATCTTTTTCAATTTTTGCAGTTCCATCTTCGATTTTCAGGTCTGTTACAGAAGTTACATAATTGATGCCAAGCTGATCAGCCAACCGTGGACCAATTTGTCCTGATCCACCGTCCACTGCGATATTTCCTCCAAGAATGATATCTACTTCCTGCTCCTTGAAGTAAGCTTTCAGCAGTTCCTGGACCGTGAATGTATCTGCACCGTCAATTTCCTCATCTTCAATCAATACGCCTTTGTCCGCTCCCATCGCAAGTGCAGTTCTGATCTGCTTTTCAGTTTCTTCATCACCTACAGATACTACAGTTACCTCTCCGCCGTGTTCCTCTTTCAGCTGGATGGCTTCTTCAACAGCGTATTCATCATATGGGTTAATGATAAATTCCGCTCCATCTTCTACAACTTCTCCATTTTCAATTTGAATTTTCTCCTCTGTATCAAAAGTTCTTTTCATGATTACAAAAATATTCATAATATTACCCTCCTAATAGTTATTCATTTTATTTAAGCGTTTACAAATAACATCTGGAAAAACTCGTTTCATATTGAAATCGAGCTGATGTTTTAAGATAACGCTTCCAAAAGTAAATACGTTTATTTACTTGTTTATAATAAAGCTGCCTGAACAGCTTAATTATCTTTGAACTGTGGTTTTCTCTTTTCCAAAAATGCATTTATTCCTTCTTTCGCATCGCTGGATTCAAACACATCTCCAAATCTTACAGCTTCTTTCTCCTGTCCTCTTTCTATCGGATCAGTCTCTGCATGCTGGAGCAGTTCCACCACTGCCTGAATCGTTTTCGATCCTTTACGGCGGATAATACCCGCCAGCTTCATAGCTTCCTCTAAGTGAGTGCCTTCCGCTACTGCACGATTTACCAGCCCATGCTTTGCGGCCTCTTCAGCAGTGATAGGATCTGAAGATAGCAGCATTTCCATTGCTACTGCTTTTCCGACAAATTTAGGCAGCCGCTGGGTTCCGGCAAAACCCGGAATTAATCCCAGCGATAATTCCGGAAGACCCAGCTTTGTATTTTCGCAGGCAATTCTCATATGACAGGACATTGCAAGCTCCAGGCCTCCGCCTAGTACAGCTCCATGTAAAGCGGCGATTACTGGTTTCGGCGCAGTTTCAATCTGCCGGAAGATCCGCTGGCCGTCTCTCGCTAAGTCAGCGAACTCGCTTCCGTGTTTAATATCAGTAAATTCTTTAATATCAGCCCCGGCTGCAAAAAATCTGCCTTCTCCGTGCATTACAATTACTTTTACTTCATTATCTTCCATAAATCCTTCCACTGCTTCTCCAATTTCCACAATCATATTGCGGGATAACGCATTTGCAGGTGGTTTATCCAATGTAATTACTGCGATTCTGTCTTCGACTTTTGTAGAAATATGCTGCCAGCTGGTCATGTCGTTTCCTCCATTCTCTGGGGAGATTGCAAACCTTTAAGCAAAAATTTATGAAGAGAGTCAGCTAATGGGGTCAGATCATACCGATGTTCCTTCATTACCCAGTTCGTTACTACTTCATCAATCGCTCCGAATATAACCTGACGCATCATTCTCGTATCAATGTCAGTATCAAATTTTCCTTCTTCTTTTCCCTGCTCAATTATTGAATCGATCAAGCCAAGATAGTTCTTTAAAACTTCATTCACTTTAATCCTGATGGAAATATTGGACTGTCTCAATTCCAACTGGGTTACCAGTGCAAGATCGTGATCTTTTTCAAGCTGTGCCAAATGCATATTGATTAATATGAACAGCTTTTCTTCATGAGAAGTCGCATTTTTTATTTCTTCTTCAATAAACTCTACAAATATTCCCATTTTTTCTTCAAAAAGCGAGATTAATATATCTTCTTTATTTTTAAAGTAGAGATATATTGTTCCATCAGCCACACCGGCCTCTTTTGCAATTTTTGATACCTGCGAATGGTGATAGCCGTTTTCCGCAATTACTTTTACAGCGGCATCAATAATTTTATCGTATTTAGGTCCTCTTTTTTTCCCCATCTTTACCGACTCCCATTCAGCCTCAGTTGAAAATGAATGACCATTCATTCATATAATGATCATATCGAATTCCACCCCGTGTGTCAATTACCGGAGTGGAAAATAATCATCTTTTTTTATCATACGTTATTATCTGCAGTTTAGCCAGATTTTTGGCGTTCCTTTTCTTTTTCCTTTTCTTCTTCCTGGAGCGCCCGTCTGAGAACTTTCCCCACCATTGTTTTTGGCAGCTCTTCACGGAACTCATACTTTCTCGGAATTTTGTAGGAAGCCAGCTGTGAACGGCAGTATTGATCTAATTCTTTCTCAGTTACTTTCTGCCCTTCTTTTACGACAATATAGGCTTTTACGGTTTCTCCCCGGTAAGGGTCGGGAATGCCCATTGCGACTGCTTCTTTTACAGCTTCATGCTCGTAGAGAACTTCTTCAATTTCCCGTGGATAAATATTAAATCCTCCGGCAATAATCATATCCTTTTTTCGATCCACAATGTAAAAATAGCCTTCTTCGTCCATATAGCCCATATCTCCTGTGTACAGCCAGCCATTCTGAAGCGCAGAAGCAGTTTCTTCCGGACGTTTCCAGTAGCCCTGCATCACCTGAGGGCCGCGTATTAATAACTCTCCCACTTCTCCCGGATCAGCTTCTTCTTCCGCTTCTGCATTCCATACGACTACATCTGTATCGGGCCATGGCAGGCCGATACTGCCCGGAGGTCTTTTCCCCCACATGAGATTAAAATGCGTTACCGGTGAAGCTTCTGTTAACCCAAAGCCTTCAGAAAGCTTTCCACCCGTCAATTGTTCAAATCGCTGCTGCACTTCTAATGGCAGGGGCGCAGAACCGCTGATACATACTTTAATGGAAGACAGATCATATTTATTCACATTCTCATCATGGATCAGGCCAACATACATCGTTGGAGCACCAGGAAAAATTGTTACCTTCTGAGATTGAATGGCTTTTAAAGTCTGCGTGGTATCGAATTTCGGCAGAATAACCATTTTCGACCGTTCCATTACTGAATAATTCATACCGACTGTCATGCCGTAAACGTGAAAGAATGGCAGTGCACAGAGAATTACTTCTTCTCCCTGTTTCATGTTATACATCCATTGGCTGCACTGGGTGGTATTGGCCACCAGATTCAGATGCGTCAGCATCACGCCTTTTGCGGCCCCGGTCGTGCCGCCAGTGTATTGCAGCAATGCTAAATCTTTATCCGGTGCTACCTCCACCGGGGTTGGCATTTTGGGAGCATTACGCAGAAACGACTGAAAATTATGTGTCGTATTGCCATAAGAAATATCCGGATCGATGCCAGTATTTTTCTTCTGGATAAAAGGATAAATAAGTCCTTTTACGAAAGGAAGATAGTCTTTAATTTTTGTCACCACTACATGTTCAAGCTTCGATTTTTTCTGCACTGCCTGTACTTTTGGATACACAAGGTCCAGGCAGATCATTACTTTTGCTTCAGAATCTATCAGCTGGTGCTCCAGCTCCCGCTCTACATACAGCGGATTCGTCTGTACAACCACTCCTCCCGCAAGCAGTGTGCCATAATAGCTGATTACTGACTGCGGCGTATTCGCAAGCATGATCGCAACCCGGTCACCCTTATGTACTCCCAGTTTCTGCAGACCTGCAGCGAATGCGCAGGCAGCTTTATAAACTTCCCCAAATGTCATAGTTTTCCCCATAAAATGAAGCAATTCTTTATTAGGTTCTTCCTCCGCCCCTTCTTTCAAATATTCGGGCAGTGTTTTCTTTTCATATTGTATTGATTCGGGAATTTCTTCCGGATACTGTTTTAACCATGGTCTTGCAGATGATATTGATGGCATGTGTATTCCTCCTGAAATTCCTTACCAATAGTTGAAAGAACTCTCTCTTTTTTATATGGTCTTCTCCATAATATGCAATTGAAATACAACGAAGAACTTTCCTTTCTCACAAAGCCTTTGTATCCATGGGGAAGCTTTCCCGGCGGATCGATCTCTGCTCATTCCGCTCCCCCGGCTCGTCGGGAGGAACAAATCTTTGATTCGGCCTTACCCGCCTTGGAGCCGCTCCATTTCCACGTCGGCTGCAGAAAAAGTATTTTTTAAATTAACTGGACCTTTACTTCGTTACTATTCTTTCTATACCTGTCAACTGCACATTGTGATGGAAGTGCCTCTTTTGTTACTAAAGGAAGCACTGCCCTCCCCTGTAAACAGGCAGTGCTTCCGGCAATTTATTTTCTTTTCTCTTTTTCTTCTTCTACCAGAACCCGCCGCAGTATTTTACCGACCATTGTTTTCGGCAGCTCCTCACGGAATTCGTAGTATTTTGGCACCTTGAAGGAAGCAAGTTCATTCCTGCAGTGCTCATCCAGCTGATCCTCAGTTGCCGATGCTCCTTCTTTCAGCACAACAAATGCTTTTACCGTCTCCCCACGGTAAGGATCAGGCACTCCGATTACACAGACTTCCTGAACAGCTTCATGCTCATATAATACTTCTTCCACTTCCCGCGGATAAATATTAAATCCGCCTGCAATTATCATGTCTTTTTTTCTGTCAACGATATAAAAGAAACCTTCTTCATCCATATAACCCATGTCCCCCGATAAAAACCACTCTCCGCGGAAGCTTGCCTGTGTTGCTTCGGGCTGCTTCCAGTAGCCTTTCATTACCTGAGGGCCCTTAATCATAATTTCTCCAACTTCGTTTGGTGCTGCATCTTCCCCGGTTTCAGCAGAAAGTATTTTCACATCTGTATCCGGCCAGGGCATTCCAACCGATCCCGGCTTTCGTTTTCCCCAGAGCAGATTTGCAATAGCAACTGGGGAAGTTTCTGTTAAACCGTAGCCTTCTACCAGCCGCCCATGTGTAGTATCCTCAAATCCCGTCTGGACTTCCAGAGGCAGCGGTGCAGAACCGCTGATACAAGCTTTAATCGAAGATAGATCATGCTTTTTAATATCAGGATGATTCAGCAGCCCGATGTACATAGTAGGCGCTCCAGGATAAAGAGTCGCTTTATGTTTTTCAATTGCCTTCAGTATTCCCTTCGGATCGAATTTTGGCATAATAATCATTTTAAACGCCATCCGGACCGCGAGATTCATCACCGTGGTCATGCCGTACACATGGAAAAATGGAAGTGCTGCCATTACAACTTCTTTTCCAGGTTCCAGTTTATACATCCATTCTTCACACTGCTGCGTGTTGACCACAAGATTATAATGCGTTAACATTACTCCTTTTGCCGGCCCTGTGGTCCCCCCTGTGTACTGGAGGAGCGCAAGGTCGTTCACCGGGTCAATATCAAGCTCGATTTCTTTAGCTGCTCCGCTTTCGATCACTTTGCTGAAAGATAAAAGAGTATCTGAATAAGTCAGGTCTACTTTAATCCCTGTATTCTTCTTTTGAATGAATGGATAAATTTTATTTTTTGGAAAAGGCAGATAGTCTTTAATTCCTGTAACAATAATATGCGTCAGTGAAGTTTTCTCTCTTACTTTCGCTACACGCGGATACACGAGATCCAGACAAATCATGATCTTGGCACCGGAATCATTCATTTGATGCTCAATTTCCCTCTCTACATATAGAGGATTTGTCTGCACTACCACTGCTCCTGCGAGAAGTGCTCCGTAATAACTGATTACTGCCTGCGGTGTATTTGCAAGCATAACAGCAACCCTGTCTCCCTGTGTGATACCGTATTTTCTCAGCTGATTCGCCAGCTTCAAAGCTTCCTCATAAACAGCGCTGTATGTCATTTCTTTCCCCATGAAATGAAATGCACCTTTATCAGGAAACTGTTCTGCGGCACGTTTAAGATAACTTTGGAGTGTCTGTTTATCGTAATCAATCGTTTCCGGTATTTCTTGTGGATAAGATTCCAGCCACGGCTTTTGCATCAGTGTTGTCATGACAATACCCTCCCTGTTTTTCCTATCACTCCCTCTGACAGCTCTAGATGCCTCGAGACTATTCTCTGAGAATGCAGTAAAGTTTCTTATTCGTCACAAAATAGTCAAACATTCCCTCTTATAGTCATTGTAATGAAAACGCATTCAAAAAGAAATAGGAATCTTTCATTTTCTTGAAATTTCTGAATGAATGTTCATTCTTTAATATGAATTATTCTTATATTTTTAAAATTGTATTGCTGAAATGATAATAACTTTGCTAGAAACTGATTCTTCTATTTATCGTTCCTCTCTTCTTCGGAAATAACTTTTCTCCATAGCGCCCGGCGGTGACAGCGGGATCCAAGCATGAGGGAAGCCAGCCAGGGTTTTGCATCCATCTCGTATGCTTTTTCCGAGATGGATGTGGCTGCGCGGACCCATGCTCTTCTTATTTTGTTCTATCCGGCAGGCATTGCAAATAGCTGAAGGCCAGCCCACGGCAAGCTTCCGCCGGAAAGCGGAGGAGAACCCATACACAGCAAATCATAAATATAAAAAATTTCTTGCTTTACAAACACGTAGAAAGGCATAAAGCCGGAAGCTTTATGCCTTTCTGCGTTGTACCAGTATTTATGCTTCCGATTTAAATAAACCATACCCAGTAAATTATTCCACCGATGAGGAATCCGGCGCAGAGAACCATGAGTATCTTAGCAAGCCTTTCCATATACTAATCCCCCAATTAACTTAAATACTCGCTCCTATCACATAGGAGAGTGACACGGACAGAATAAAAGAGAGGAGCCCTACCGCTCTGTTATCTGCAGATAATTCTTTATCCACTTTAAAGCTGGGAGTCATAAACTCGAAAATAAAATATACAAAAAGCAGCAGTAAAAATCCAAATGCTCCCCAGCCGAGCATCTCAAGCACTGCATCATTAGCTTCTACAGAATATCGGAAAATGTTGGCTAATCCAAATACTTTTCCGGAAGTAGCTAATGCGACCGCAACATTTCCTTTTTGAAATTCTTCCCACGTATTATAAGAAGTAATCCATTCAAACACAGCAAGCGCCAATATTATTGAGACAACAACAATGCTGTAAATTCCTGCGGTATAGAGATACTCGTGTTCAAATATTGTTTTCATTCTGAGAACCCCTTACTTCAACTTAGCGATAGTGACTCCTGAGCCGCCTTCTCCCTGTGACCCCATTCTCATTTCTGCCACGTTCGGGTGGCTTCTCAACAGCTCTTCCACTCCTTTACGAAGCGCTCCTGTACCTTTCCCGTGAATGATCGAAACTTGATGATAACCCGCAAGTGTCGCTTCATCAATATATTTTTCTACGTCCATCATTGCACTTTCATAACGCTCCCCACGCAAATCGAGCTCCGTTTTTACTGCTGCGTTTCTTCCCTGTACCATTGCCATCGGGCGCGTCTCTACAGGTTTCGGCCTGCTGAGATAAACAAGGTCGTTTTTATTTACTTTCATTTTCATCATGCCAAGCTGCACCGTATATTCTTTTTCATTTACCTTTTCTACAATCGTTCCTTTTTGTTGAATGCTTTCGACTTTTACTTCATCTCCGGCAATTAATGTGTGCACTGTCGGCTTTTCTTTTTTCGGCTTAGGCTTTTTACGTTTGGAAGCAAAGTCAGGTTCCGCTTCTTCCAGCTGTTTTTTTGCATCAATCAGTTGATGCTCCTTTATTGCCGGATTATTCTTCTGCATATTTCTTAAATTACTGATAATTTCTTCAGCCTCTTTTTTCGCTTTCGACACATACCCGGCGGCCTGATCTTCTGCAGATTGCAGCAGCCGGTCCTTTTCTTCTTCCCACTGCAGCAGTTTATTTTCCAGTTCCCGATGCAGCCGGGCAGCTTCTTCTCTTAATTCTGCAGCATGTTCCAGTTCCTGTTCTGCTTCTTTTCTGCTGTCTTCCAAAGAAGAGATCATATTTTCCACTTTATTTGTTTCGGTCGAAATCTGTCCTTTTGCTGCTTCTATAATTTTTTCGCTCAGTCCAAGCCGGCTGCTGATTGCAAATGCATTACTTCTTCCGGGTACTCCAATAAGCAGGCGGTAAGTAGGACGAAGAGTTTCCACGTTAAATTCCACACTTGCATTGACTACGCCCTCCCGGTTGTAGGCATACCCTTTTAATTCGCTATAGTGTGTTGTAGCAATTACTTTTGCACCTACATTATAAACGTGGTCCAGAATGGAAATTGCAAGGGCCGCCCCTTCTGTAGGATCTGTGCCGGCCCCGAGTTCATCAAACAGCACCAGGGACTGAAAATCGACCTTCTCCATAATCTGAACGATATTCGTCATATGAGAGGAGAACGTACTCAAACTCTGCTCAATAGACTGCTCATCTCCGATATCAGCAAAAATCTGCTGAAAAACGGCTGCAGTAGAACCTTCCTTACAAGGAATATGCAGTCCTGACTGCACCATCAGCGTCAGCAGTCCCACCGTTTTTAAGGTAACTGTCTTACCACCCGTGTTGGGTCCGGTAATGACTAAAGAGGAAAAATCTCCGCCAAGCTCAATGTCTATAGGCACTATTTCTTCGTCAGGAATAAGAGGGTGCCGCGCCCCTTTCATTTCTAAAAATCCGGTCTCGTTTAATTTAGGTGCTGTCGCATTAATTGAATGTGCATACAAGGCTTTCGCAAACATAAAATCTACTTCGGTCATCGTCTGTACAATGAAATTCAGTTCACTTGTATATTCCATTACGCTGCCGGAAAGCACCTGCAGAATCCGTTCAATTTCATATTTTTCCTTCGTTCTTGCTTCTCTCAGCTGGTTATTTGTCTGTACAACACTTTCCGGTTCCACAAACAGCGTAGCGCCGGAAGCAGACTGGTCATGAACAATACCGCCGAAATGTCCGCGGTATTCTGCTTTTACCGGGATGACATACCGGTCGTTACGGATGGTCACGATAGCGTCAGAAAGCATTTTCCTTCCCGAAGAAGAACGGGTAATATTGTCCAGGCGGGAGCGTACTGCAGACTCATGCGAGCGGATCTGCTGCCTGATCGACCTCAGCTCTGTACTCGCAGAGTCGAGCACTCCGCCGTTTTCATCAATTGCCGCATTGATCTCCTGCTGCAGTTCTTTAAGGTCAGCAATCTCTTCTGTAAGTGCTGGAAAGATGTTCAGTTCCACCCCATCCTCCACCATATTAGCGATAAAAGATTTAAACCTTCTGCTTGCGTAAATTGTGGAAGATACTTCGAGCAGTTCTCCGGCGTTCAGCTGCCCGCCAATTTCTGCTCGTTTGATGGAAGCTCTAATATCACGAAGTCCGCCTAACGGTATATTTCCCTTTAAACGGAGCACTTTTGCAGCTTCCCAGGTTCTTGCATGATTTTCTTTTACTTCTTCATAATCAAAAGAAGGCTGTAACTGCTTTACTTTTTGTTTTCCCAGCGACGAACTGGCGAAGGGAAGCAGCTGCTCCTTCATTTTGTCGTATTCTAGCACACGACTGACTCTTTCTAACATGAAAATCTTCCCTTCTCTCAAATAGTTACGATCCGTTTCGCATTTTATATCTTAAATAATTTTTCCAGCTTTTCCACGGACCAGGTATTAATGATATTTTCTTTCGGCAGCCCTGCCCGGCGTGCAGTTTTTACTCCTACAGCCATATCTTCCAGCATATCGTAATGGTGCGCATCCGTATTAATTGCGACTTTTACACCTGCATCTATCGTTTTCTTTAATACTTCTGCAGATAAATCAAGCCGGTGCGGGTTCGCGTTAAGCTCCAGGACAGTATTTGTTTCTGCCGCTATTTTTAACAGGCGTTCTATATTTACAGCATATCCTTCCCTTTTGCCAATCAGGCGTCCGGTAGGATGGGCAATCATATTTACATTAGGATTTCTGCAGGCATTTTCCAGCCTTGCCATGATCTCTTCTTCGCTCTGCTGAAAGGAAGAATGGATCGAAGCAATAACAAAATCCACTTTTTCCAATACCTCATCTTCATAATCGAGCGACCCATCCGGCAGAATATCCATTTCAATTCCTGTGAATACCCGGATCTCTTTTTTCTTCTGAAGTTCTTTAATTTCTTTATGCTGCCGCTCCAGGCGTTCTACTGTAAGGCCATTGGCAACTTTTAAATACTGGGAGTGGTCCGTAATTGCCATGAAATTATAACCTTTGGAAGCACACTGATCGATCATTTCTTCCAGTGACTGCGCCCCGTCACTCCAGGTCGTATGCATATGCAGATCTCCCTGAATATCTTCCAGAACCGCTAAGTTATCGTGATTTTCTTCCAGCTCGTACATTCCTTCCCGTACTTCCGGAGGAATAAAAGGAAGGTTAAAGTGGGCAAAAAATTCTTCTTCCGTTTCAAAGTGGAGTACTTCCCCGGTTTCTTCCTTCTCCACTCCATATTCACTGATCTTTTCTCCGCGTTCTTTTGCAAGCTGACGGAGCATAACGTTATGATCTTTTGAACCGGTAAAATGGTGAAGGGTCGTAGCAAATGATTCATCTTCTATTAAACGGAAATCTACAGGTACAATAATATCGTCATATCGGAGCTCCAAAGAAATTTTTGTATCTCCCTGGCCGATAATTTCTTCTATATTTTCAAACGCCAGCAGTGCTTCTTTCACCTTGGCAGGATCTTTCGTGGAGATAATAAAATCAAGATCCTTCACAGTTTCCCTTCCTCTGCGGAAGCTTCCTGCCAACTCCCACCGTTGCACCTTCTCTGTTTTATTCAGCTGCGCACTGATATCTTCCACAGCAGGCATCACGTCAAAAATAGGCAGGCGTTCTGGACGCGTTCCCATATCATTTACTGCAGCAAGAATTTTTTCTTCCGTTTTCTTGCCGAATCCTGCAAGCCCCTGCACATCATGAGCTTCACAGGCTTTTTTCAGTTCCTCTGCACTCGTGATTCCTAACTGCTGATACAGCTTTCCAATTTTCTTTCCACCGAGTCCAGGAAGCTTCAGAAGCGGAATCAACCCTTCCGGCACTGCTTCCTGCAGCTCATCCAGCAGTTCGGTAGTTCCCGTTGCTTTCAGGTCCTCAATAATACCTGCAGTACCTTTTCCAATACCGCTGATTTTCGTTAAGTCATCTATTTCTTCCAGACTTCTTTCATCCCGTTCCAATGCCTGCGCAGCTTTTCTGTAAGCTGAAACTCTAAAGGCATTCTCCCCCTGTATTTCCAGGTGCACCGCAATCAGTTCAAGTTTTTGTAAAACCTGTTTTTTATTCATAGCTTCCTCCTTCACATTTCCTGCATTTTTTAATAAGGCTACATTGAAAATAAAAGTTCCGCTAAAAAGAAGTAATACTGCGGCTCCTTTTTCTGCGCTTGCCGCAGAGAAATTCTTCAGCTGTCAAATCGCCTTGTCTTCATTTTGTTGATAGAAAAGCTTGTAATAAAAATAAATTGGATTTATATAAATGCATTCTCATTCTTATTCCCTTCCGCTGCGCCAGCAAAAATTATTTTTTCGATTTAGAGGCTTTTCACTAATTTAAAGCTTCATCTATTTAATGCCGGCGTCTCCCAGGCAGAAACCAAGACTCTCCTAACGAAGATTTCCACAGACGAAAAAAAGTCCTGTTTTCCTACGTGCACTGGGCACAGACAGTAAAACAGGCTTTAACTAGCTTTAATTCCTTGTTCCTTCAATCCAAAGATCCCGGATTTCTTCGGAAACGATCGGAGTATAATAATAAATCCACTGTGCTATTGATGAAGTCTGCAGTATTTCCTGCACAAGATCCACCTGGATCAAAGCAGCAAGATGAAGCAGAATGGATAAAATAATCAGCCCTTCGATAAAACCTAATACTGCGCCGAGCCAATTATTAAAAAAGTGCAGAATTGGAAGGTTCGCGATAAAATCAAACATTGACCCTATAATCTGTGCAATAATTTTTACCACGATAAAAATCAATACGAAAGCAATGCCGTTATAATAGACCATTTCTCTGCCAAACGCTTCATTTAGCAAAGACCATGATGATTCATCCGGCAGCTGCGGAAAAGGAATCCACAATTGTATAATATTCGCTAATTCTTCATAATAAAGCCAGGCAGCTATAAACGCCAATACGAGTCCGGCAATATGTACAGCCTGCAGCACGAAACCACGGCGGTATCCAACGAAAAAACTGATCACAAGCCAAATAAGCAAAAATAAACTCAACATAGTCGTTAATCCTCTTCTTTCTTTTCTTCCTCGATACGATGCATCAGTGCAACATATTCGTTACTAATATTTAACGCAGCCAGAACAGCAAGCTGTGTTGTAGTAAGATACGGATTTTTATTTTTTAATTCTTTTATCTTATCATCAACGAGCCCGGACGCTTCAAGAACGTGATCAGATGGTTCTTTTCCTACCACCGTATACGTCTGATTGCCGATTTTGACAACTGTACGAATTCTTCCGTCTTTCTGCTCCACCGCGTTCCCCCCTGACAATGCGTAGAAATTCTACTTTTTATCATAACATGACATGCGCAGGAATAAAATAAATTCACTATAAAAGCAGCAGATGGCATATTTTCGTTTTTCTGATACAATCTATCAGGGTACATAGAAATTTTGCAGGAGGGTTATAAATGAGCCAGCAGGTTATTAAAGCTTCACCAGCAGACATAAAAAAAATCAGTGATTTCTATAAAAAGGGGTCCGTCCGCAATCTCCCTCCGGGAGCCGTCTTCGCAGCAAAAACTGATGGCTGTCACATTACGGCATATAAATCCGGCAAAGTGCTTTTTCAAGGTCCTGCTAGCACACATGAAGCTGCTAAATGGAACACGGCTGCAGGGAAGAAGGCAGGGGCTGCTGTGAAAAAGCCGGGAGTTGACCAGCATCAGTATGCTCCACCGAAAGATATTCAAAATTCCCTTTTAATCGGAAGCGACGAAACAGGTACCGGAGATTATTTTGGCCCGATGACAGTAGTAGCTGCACATTTAAACGAAACACAGCTGAAAGAAACAGAATCACTGGGACTGCGTGACTCCAAAACAATTACAGATCCTGAAATCAAGCAAATTGCGCCGAAACTTTTAAAATTGTGTACCTACAGCTTAACTGTACTTAGAAATGAAAAGTACAATAAGTTACAGGCCGAGGGAATGAATCAGGGACAGATGAAAGCACTTCTTCACCACGAAGCGATTAAAAATGTAGTAACGAAGCTCAGGAATGAGAATGCCCCTTTCAGCGGTGTGCTGATTGATCAGTTTGTAAAGCCCGAAGGATATTTTAATTATCTCAGAAAAAGCGGTAAAAAGTGGCCTGGAGAAATACCAATTTATTTTGCCACAAAAGCAGAAGGGCTGCATCCTTCTGTTGCCGCCGGTTCTATTCTGGCACGTTATGCATTTCTGCAGGAAATGGACAAGCTTGCTGCTTCGCTCGGTGTACCTATTCCCAAAGGAGCAGGCGCCCATGTAGATAAAATCGCAAAAGAAATTTATCTTTCCCATGGGAAAGACGCCCTTTATAAATCTGTCAAATGGCACTTTTCCAATACACAGCGGGTGTTATAAAGATAAAGAGCTGACCTTATAAAGGCCAGCTCTCTTTTTCTGTCAAACTGCAATAATGAAAGTATCTATTTTATTTGCTAAGCACGCAGTACTGCGCCGGTTTCTTCTCTTAGTCCTTCCAGTACTTGTTCGTGGACTGCTGCTACGTCCTCATCAGTCAGTGTCTTTTCCCGGTCAAGGTAGCGCAGTGAAAATGCGACTGATTTTTTATCAGAGGCAACATGTTCCCCTTCATAAAGGTCAAACAAGCGGACATCTGCAAGAAGATTTCCACCGTTTTCGCGGATAACCCTTTCGAGCGTCCCTGCACTCACTGATTTATCAACTACCAGTGCTATATCCCGTTCAATTGCAGGATAACGGGGAATTGCCTGATAGCGCATCACATCCTCCTGCTTTCCAAGAAGCCCAGCTAAATTCAATTCAAATACGTACACTTCCGGAAGCGACCATTCTTTTGCAGTCACTGGATGAAGCTGTCCGATAATACCTGCAACTTCACCATTTACTAGAACGTTTGCCGTTCTGCCTGGATGCATTCCCTGCTGTTCTGCTTTTTCAAAAGCAACGTCTGCTTTAAGCTCAGCAAGCAATCCTTCCAAAATACCTTTTACGACAAAGAAATCTACCTGTTTCTTTTCTCCCTGCCAGGCATGTTCTTCCCACAGTCCCGTAAAAGCTCCGGCCAGATACGTTTTTTCCTCCGGCTGTTCCGTCACAATATCTGCATCCGTATGGAATACAGAGCCGATCTCATAAAGAGAAACATTATATAAATTCCGGTTTCTGTTATGACTGAGAGCATCAAGAAGGTGCGGAAGTAATGTTGTTCGCAGGCTGCTTCTTTCCTCGCTCATCGGCAGTGCTACATGCACGCGGGGAGCTGACAATGCTTCGAATGCTGCTTCTTTCTGCGGCGTAGTTAACGAATAGCTGACCGCTTCATGCAGACCGCAGGATTCAAGATAGCGTCTTACACTGCGCTTTTGTTTCTGCGCAGCAGTCAGGCCTCCTTTAGTTGATGGTGTATTAGGCAGTGTCACAGGAATATTGTCGTAACCGAACAGACGGGCTACTTCTTCCACGATGTCCGGTTCAATGCTTATATCCTGGCGTCTTGTAGGAACGTTAATGCTGAACGTTCCATTTTTAACAGTTGCATCAAACTTCAGCCGCTCCAGTATGTTCATCGTGTCTTCCTCTGAGAGCGATGTGCCCAGCGAATGATTAATGCGGTCTAACGTAATATCCAGTTCTTTTTCTTCTCTGTTTAATTCATCATATTCCACCGGCTGCGAAAGTACGCTTCCCCCGGCAAGCTGCTGAATCAGTGATGCAGCACGCTCCCCCGCTTTTACTACACGGTTCGGATCGACTCCCTTTTCAAAACGGATGCTGGAGTCGCTTCGGATACCAAGATCCCGCTGCGCCTGGCGAACAACTGCAGGATCGAAGTATGCAGCCTCCAGTAAAATATTTACACTGTCATCTTCTACCTCTGAAGTGGCGCCCCCCATCACTCCTGCCAGTGCAGTTGGTGCCTGGCCGTTCGTGATGACAAGATGGCTGCTTGACAGCGTCCGCTCTTCTCCGTCCAGGGTAGTCATGCTTTCCTCTTCCCGTGCGCGTCTTACAACAACTTCATTTGAGCCGAAACGATCAAAATCAAATGCGTGGAGCGGCTGTCCGTATTCAAGCAGCACATAATTCGTAATGTCCACTACGTTGTTTAACGGACGCACCCCCGCTGCCATTAAAGCAGTCTGCAGCCAAAGTGGCGATTCGCTGATATGAATATCACGGATCATTGTTGCTCCATAATAAGGATTTGCATCTTTCGCTTCTACTGTAACTTTCACATAATCTTCCGCTGCTTCCTTTGCCGGCACAATTTTAGGTTCCGGCACATGTACTTCGCGGTCCAGAATTGCCCCAGCTTCATATGCTACACCCAGCAAGCTTAAGCAGTCAGAACGATTCGGTGTTAAATCAAGTTCCAGTACTGTGTCGCGCAGTCCAAGCACTTCCACCGCGTCCATGCCTGGAATTACTTCTTCTGGAAAAGCATAAATACCCTCGCTGTATTTTTTCGGAACTACCTTTCCTTCAAAACCTAATTCCTGCAGCGAGCAGATCATTCCTTCAGACACCTGGCCGCGGAGTTTTGCCCGCTTTATTTTTACGCCTCCAGGCAGTCTGCCGCCCACTTTTGCTACAGGTACAAACTGTCCCTGGGCAACGTTTGCTGCTCCGCAGACAATCTGCACATTCTCTTCTTCGCCAATATTTACTTCACATATTTTCAGCTTATCTGCATCCGGGTGCGGCTCACATGAGATGACTTCTCCTACTACCAGGTTCGAAATTTCTGCATCAAGATGTGTGACAGCATCCACTTCTACACCATGCAGTGTAAGTTTGTCTGCCAGCTCTTCCGGCGAAACGTCCGATAGATCTATATATTCTTTCAGCCATTCATAAGAAATTAGCAAAACTGTTTCCTCCCTGTATGTTTATTCGTGTTTAAACTGGTCTAAAAATCTGGTGTCATTTGTGTAGAAGTGACGGATATCATCGATGCCGTATTTCAGCATAGCAAACCGCTCCACTCCCATTCCAAAAGCAAAACCTGAATATTTTTCCGGATCAAATCCACCCATTCGAAGCACGTTCGGGTGCACCATTCCGGAACCTAATACTTCTATCCAGCCGGTGCCTTTGCAGGTTCTGCATCCGCTTCCTCCGCAGATAGCGCAGGAGATATCCAGCTCAGCTGAAGGCTCTGTAAACGGGAAATAACTCGGGCGGAGACGAATCTCTCTGTCTTCTCCAAAATAGCTTTTTACAAATGCTTCAAAAATTCCTTTTAAATCACTCATGCGGATTCCCTCGTCCACAAGAAGCCCCTCAATCTGCATGAACTGATGAGAGTGCGTCGCATCATCTTCATCACGGCGGTATACCTTCCCGGGACAGATAATTTTAACTGGCCCTTTGCCCTGGTGCTTCTCCATGGTTCTTGTCTGCACAGGAGAAGTCTGGGTCCTCATCAATAGATCAGAGGAAACAAAGAAAGTGTCCTGCATATCTCTTGCCGGATGATGCTTTGGCAGGTTGAGAGATTCAAAATTATAATAATCCGTTTCTACTTCCGGGCCTTCTGCCACCTGGAACCCCATACCGATAAATACATCTTCAATCGTTTCCACTACAGACGTCAGCGGATGACGGCTTCCTTTTGTCACCGGCCTGCCTGGAAGCGTTACATCAATACTTTCTTCTTCCAGCTGTTTTAACACTTTTGCTTCTTCGAATGCTTTTTCTTTTTCTTCGATCATTCTCTGCAGGGATTGTCTCACTTCATTCGCTTTCGCTCCGACTAATGGGCGTTCTTCGTTTGAAAGTTTTCCCATCCCTTTCATTACTTCTGTGATTGGTCCTTTTTTACCTAAGTAAGCGATACGCACCTGCTGCAGCGAATTGAGATCTTCTGCTTCTGCTACTTTTATCATTGCTTCATCATGCAGTTCCTGTAATCGTTCTATCATCGCTTCTGCCTCCCCTATTCTGCAGCTTCTGCTGCAAATTATACTTTATGAACACGAAAAAAAGCCTTTCTTCCCTCTTATCAAGGGACGAAAGACTTCGCGGTACCACCCTTATTAATGGAGATCTTTCCTCCATTCGCTTCATTTGGTCAAGAAAGGATAACGGCCTTTTGCCGGGGTACCATTACAGCACCAACTCCAGAGTGAATTCAGCGGTTTTTTTGAACTGTGCTTTCAATCAATGGCACAGTCTCCCTGTCAAAAAAATAATTCGCCTACTTGTCTCTTTCAACGTCTTTCATTCGTATGTCGCTAATTATATAAGGTTTATCAAGTTATTTCAAATGAATTTTTTATTA
Organism: Alkalicoccus daliensis; assembly: GCF_900103955.1. Taxonomy (GTDB): domain Bacteria; phylum Bacillota; class Bacilli; order Bacillales; family Salisediminibacteriaceae; genus Alkalicoccus; species Alkalicoccus daliensis. The sequence goes on along the minus strand of NZ_FNIL01000002.1, from coordinate 87,980 downwards.
ATCTCCCCGGAGATGGTATATGAGAATCCCGGCTGCCACACTTACATTCAGGGATTCTGACTGCCCGTATATAGGAATGTATAAATTTTGATCTGCTTTGTGCAATAAATCGTGATGTACCCCGGCGCCTTCATTTCCTAATATCAGTGCAAAGGAATCCTGCGGAGCAATGGCTGAATACGTACTTCCGGACAGGCTGGTGCCAAACACCGGGATATTATTTTCTTTGCACAGGTCCACTGCTTCAGAAAGGTCCATACGCTGCACACTAATATGAAACAGCGCTCCCTGTGTAGCACGCACCACTTTGCCGTTGTAAGGGTCTGCACAGCCTTCTCCGAAGATAACTCCCTGTATTCCTGCAGCCTCTGCAGTACGGAGAATACTTCCTAAGTTGCCTGGATCCTGTATATTATCCAGCAGCACATATTTCCCCTGATCAAATACAATGTTTTTCAGCTCTGGCTGCTCGCACACCGCAATCATTCCCTGCGGCGTTTCGGTTTCTGAAAGTTCCTGCAGTACTCTTTCTGTCACGTAAACAATTTCTGTATTCTTCACTTTCCATTGTTCCGGTATATCTTTACCTTCCACCAGCACAATCACTTTTACATTCACAGGTGCTTTCAGTGCTTCTTCTACAAGATGCACCCCTTCCACGAGGAAGAGCCCGGACCGGTCCCGCTCTCTTTTCTTAAACAGTTTCCTCCAGGCTTTTATGCGAGCATTTTGAATCGATGAAATTGGCTCCATCTTCTTAACTCTCCTTCCTCCGTCCTGCTTTAATCGTCTTTTCGGAAGTTCCCCATCACCTGCATACTCTGACTGATACTTACGAAAGCATCCGGATCTTTATCAGCTAACACTGCTCGGATTACGGCGAGCTCATATCGTGTTATTACAGAAAACAAAACTTTTTTCTCTTCTCTGGAAAAAGCACCCTGTCCATCAATAATTGTAACTCCACGGACCAGGTTATCTAAAAATGCCTGACGCACTTCCTCACCTTTATTTGTAACTACCATTAAATTAAGTTTTACATGACGAGTATGAATTCTGTCAATTACTATTCCTGTAATATAAATAGATAACATCGTATACATCGCTAATTCCCATCCGAAGAAAAAACCTGAAATAACAACTACGATGGAATTTAATACAAAAATCAGACCGCCGAGCGGCATATCCCACTTCTTAATTAATATAAGACTGACAACATCAAATCCGCCTGTCGAACTGTAATTTCTAATAATCAGTCCGATACCGACCCCTGTAATCACACCACCGAATACGGAAGACAGCAGCGCATCCTCTGTCAGGCTGACAATAGGAATATAAAGCATGGAAACAGCAGTAACTGCAACTGAAATTATGCTGTTCATAATAAATTCTTTGCCGAGTTTCATCCACCCAAGAATAATGATCGGTATATTTAAAACAATAATCCAAATTCCTGAGTTCACTGGTGTTAAAAGACCAAAAATCATGGCAATACCGGTTACTCCGCCTGTTAAAACTTCATGTGGAAGTAAAAATACGTTAAAGGCAACTCCGAGTAAAATAGATGCTGCGACGATAATGGATAGTTTACCAAAATAGTTCATGGGGGCACCTCGTTTCTTCTGTTAGTAGACAACTCTTGCATTATAGGCAAGTAGGAAGAGTTCGTCAATACTTAAAGGTTTTCGCATTTTTAGATTTTGCGCACCTGACATAAATTTCTACCCGGAAGCCCCGCGGGAAGAAACAATATCTTCTGCAGGCCATCGAGCAGTCTCCGCCACTCCTTCTGCTGAGTTGTTTCATTATTTCCGCACACATAAAAATGCCCTCTGACAAAATTCATCAAAGGGCATTGGAAATTAAACTACACAAAAATTTTTCGCGATCATCATGGAAAACAAATTATTTTTGAAGTGTGGTCAGTTACATTACGAACAATCGAATGAAGCAGGAGTTCGACGGAGCCTGAAAATCAATCTCTCCGGCAGAATTAGTCGAATCCTCCACGCAAAAATTACGTCTGCAGAAACATTATTTCTGAGATGCAGCAGTGCTGCAAGCGAGACATATAAAATTTATTCCAATTGTTTTCTGGGGTAAACTGCTCAATCAAAAGTAATTTTATTCACTGTGTCCCGGTCCATCTTTTTAATTACTTCTACAATCAGTTTTACCGCATTTTCAAAATCATCACGGTGTAAAATTCCTGCATGTGTATGAATGTACCTTGTAGCGATCGTGATGGAAAGTGCAGGTACACCATTGGCAGTTAAGTGAATTGCTCCTGAATCAGTTCCTCCGCCTGGTACAGAGTCGAACTGGTACGGAATATTTTTTTCATCCGCTGTATCAGTAACAAAATCACGCAGTCCTTTATGAGATACCATGGAAGCATCATAAACGATGATCTGTGGCCCTTCTCCCATTTTTGCCAAAGCGTCTTTATCAGATACTCCCGGCGTGTCGCCTGCAATACCAACGTCTACTCCAAAGCCGATATCCGGCTTGATTTGATGGGCAGAAGTTCTTGCCCCCCGCAGTCCAACTTCTTCCTGTACCGTACCTACCCCATACACTGTGTTTGGGTGATCTTCATCCTTCAGTCTGCGCAGGACTTCAATTGCGATGGCGCAGCCGATGCGATTATCCCATGCTTTAGCCATCAGCAGCTTTTCATTTTTCATTACGGTAAATTCACAGACCGGTACAATGGAATCTCCGGGACGCACACCGAACTCTTTCGCTTCTTCTTTGCTTGCGGCCCCGATATCGATAAACATTTCCTTTTTATCCACTGATTTTTTCCGTGCTTCCGGCGCAAGAATATGTGGCGGCTTGGAGCCGATAACGCCGGGAATATTTCCATTTTTCGTCATGATTGTTACGCGCTGTGCAAGCATTACCTGCTCCCACCAGCCGCCGACAGCCTGAAATTTAATAAACCCCTGATCGTCAATATTTGTCACCATAAATCCAATTTCATCTAAATGTCCGGCTACCATTATCTTTGGTCCATCGTTTACAGAACCATGTTTTTTAGCAATCAGGCTTCCCAGCTGATCTGTTTCTACTTCATCAGCAAAAGGCTCAATATAGCGTTTCATTACTTCCCTCGGCTCTCTTTCATTTCCGGGGATACCGTTTGCATCAGTTAAATCTTTCAGCATATTCAGCATTTCATTCATCTTATTACCTCCTGCATCTTTTATATGTACTCTTTTAGTATAACGGTTTTAATTTTCAGAAACAATTCCTTCGGGATTCGAATTAATAGCCGTTTTCCTGGCGCGAATAATTTTCTTTGTTTTTCTCCTGATAAGCAGCAGTGACTTCTTCCCATGAATATCCAAGAAGGCCGGCAAGTTCAATGTAGGCGCTGAAAAGAGAGCCGAATACTGCCGGAGAAGGTTCTATTCTAAGTAAGGAAACCGTACCAAAAATCTCCAGAAACGCGCTGGTAATTTCTTTTTTAGAAGCTTCCTGGACCTCCGTATCCACCGAATCTGACTGCGGCTGCACTTCAAGCGTATTTCCAATGGAAGCAAGAAAATGCAGGCCGTCTACATACTCTTCCAGTATGATTTCTTTCTCTGAAGGGGCTTTGCTGCTCCAGAACTTAAAGCTGCGCACTTCATTTGCAAGTTCTCCTGCTTCTACCATAAAGGCGAGCAGCTTTTCTTCAAACACCTCATTGTTCTCGATTCCCCGCTTATTTTCAATATATGTATCCAGCTGCTGCTGTTTTTCAAATAATTCCTGTAACTGCATAATCCACATCTCCTTAAATTTATTTCTCTGTTTCTGAAACTTTCTACAGACTCCATCGTAACATATAAGAGCGATTTCTTTACGCGTGAAATCTTTAAGGTGTACGATTATATCCAGAGGTTATATAGCAGGAGCCAGAGAAGGGGAGATGACTATGTTTACGGTGTTAATATTCCGCCTGTTCCTATTGATTGCTGTCGGCATTATATTGTACAGCGTGATGCGGTATCTGACTGATCCGCGCCGGAAATTAGAACGTGCCCACCGTAATGAAGACTTTTATGTTCTTGATGATTCCGACAATGTGCGTAAAAATATTTTTCTTACTGTTCGCGGCGCCATGTTTGAAGGAGAAAAATTTCTTGGAACAACAGAGCAGTCTGTTGAAGTCACTTCTATTACTATGCAGACAGAAGATTTAGACAAACTCCGCGGTATGACAAGCCAGGATTTTCATTCGATAGAAAAGGAATTAACAGTTCGCTATCCAAAAGCGGAAATAGAGTGGCGGCAGCCCATTGCTGACATTCTCCGCAAACTTGAAAAAGAGCATAAGTAATTAATAAGAGTCTCTCCTTTTATGAGGAAAGACTCTTTTTTGGTATTCTTTTTTCCGGGCGTTCTGCGCGTTTTCCGAGATAAAAGAAAATGACTGCAAGCAGTCCTACCAGAAGAACTGTCATCCCCCAGGTAAGTTCCAGCAGCAGATGTCCGAATCCAGTAAATAAAACTGCCGGAATTACAATTCCTAAAATGGAAAAAATCATGTATTCACGGAAATTTCTCGTCATTTCCATTAAATACAGAGACAGGAGATGAAAATGCACAAACGGAAGCATTCGTAAGACCATTACCTGCCCAATTGTTATCTCCCTGTCCTGAAACACTTTCTTTTTTAAGCGTGCAATCCGGTCCCTGAATCTCGGAAAATGGTTCACGATCAGATAAAATACGGCGCTCATCAGGCTCAGTCCTGCAATAGAATAAATGCTTCCCTGCACCAGCCCAAAGAAATAGCCTCCTGCCATGCATACGAGCACTACAGGCAGGAAAAGAAGCGGGCGCAGCAGATGAAGCAGGATAAAAATAACGGGAGCCAGCCACCCTGTCTGATCTATAAGATTAAAAATAGTTTCCTGTATATCTTCCATACGCCCCTCCTTCTCCCTCAAATATTTATATACTTTGGATAAATGTTTATACTGCTAATAAACCAAGCTGCCATAAAATAATCAAAACGGCTGCTGCCTGCATACATATAAATAAGGGAAGCATAATTACGAATTTCTTTACTCTTGTTTTGTGCCTTACTGCTTTTGAAGCAAACCACATAGCGGGAGCAGCTCCGAAAGCTGCCCATGTGAGCAGTGATTTTTCGGATACTCTTCTTCCACCTTTAACCGCACGCCTTTTATCAAATACAAAAAGAATTCCGCCATAAATATTCAGCGCAGCCCATAATATTATCCACCCCATGAGCGCTGTCTCCTCTGCAAATTAATCTTTTCGTATGCCACCTATGTATTAATTCACTCTTTAAAAACGCAGGCTGCCATAAAAAAGTGAAATTTTAAAAGGGGCTTCCTTCAGTAAATTACTTTACTGAAAGCAGCCCCCTCTGTGTTATTACTTTAAGTTTTCTTTTGCTTTTGAAGCAAGATCTGCAAATGCTTTTTCGTCATTTACTGCAAGATCTGCAAGCATCTTACGGTTCATATCAATTCCTGCCGTCTTTAAACCGTGCATTAGACGGTTGTAAGAAAGACCATTAATACGAGCTGCCGCGTTAATACGTGTGATCCAAAGCTTACGGAAATCACGCTTTTTCTGACGGCGGTCACGGTATGCGTACAGGTGGGACTTCATTACCTGATCCTGTGCTGTACGGAATAAACGGTGTTTGGAACCCACGTAACCTTTTGCTAATTTTAATACTCTTTTACGACGACGACGGGAAACATATCCGCCTTTAACTCGAGCCATCGTAATCCCTCCTCTTATTGTTTAATTTATTTTTACCCGAACGGTTTTACTGAACCATGTCGTTGATGCGCTTCTGATCACCTTTGGATACAAGTCCTGCTTTACGAAGCTTACGCTTCTGCTTCTGCGATTTGTTTGCTGCAAGGTGGCTTGTGTAGCCGTGGCCACGCTTAAGCTTGCCTGTACCAGTTCTCTTAAAACGTTTTGATGCACCGCTGTGCGTCTTCATCTTTGGCATGTTGAACATCCTTCCTATACAAGGTTATTGTTGTCGTTGTCTGGTGAAATAAAATCAGGCCGCGGGCTGAATCACGGTCGTCTTATTTTTCGTTTTCTGCGTTAGGCGCAAGTATCAGGAACATACTGCGGCCTTCCATTTTCGGTTTTGATTCGATGACCGCTACATCTTCACACTCTTTTGCAAGGCGCATAAGCACGTCGCGTCCGAGTTCGGAGTGAGTAATCGCACGTCCGCGGAAACGGATCGCAGCTTTTACTTTATCTCCTTTTGTAAGAAACTTGCGTGCATTTCGAAGCTTTGTATTAAAGTCATGCTCTTCGATGTTCGGGCTGAGACGAACTTCTTTGAGATGAATAATCTTCTGCTTTTTACGCTGTTCCTTTTCTTTCTTTTGTTGTTCAAAACGATGCTTTCCGTAGTCCATGATACGGCATACGGGCGGCTTCGCGTTTGGTGCAACCATGACGAGGTCCAGGTCAGCAGTGCGGGCCATTTCCAATGCTTCCTGCTTCGACTTTACGCCGATTTGATCTCCATTGGCACCAATCAAACGGACTTCTCGAGCACGAATGTTTTCGTTAACGAACGTATCCTTACTAATATTGAGCCACCTCCATGATTTTGCGGAGCAAAGCAAGATGTTCTGCTGCTGTTTATTTTAAACAGCATAAAAAAAGCGCGGGAGAAAAATCGCCCACACTTCATCACATCGATGTATTAATTCAGTAACCTGAACGTATGCTGACGATACAGGTGAGAAGCGGGCGCTTCTTCTTGCTTTGGTTTCCGTATAATGTTCACCAAATTAGTATATCAACTCTAAGATGGCATGTCAACTTCAGATTTTGAAAGAGTAATTTTTATGTATAAGTATACGGTTCTATGCTTTTGTCTCCGAAGGCACGCTTTCCGGAGGGAACTCTCTCAGCTAATCTGCCGTTGGCAGATGGATCTTCGAATCGTTCTAATCCCTCTCGGAGTCGGCCGTCTGCGACTGCAGCATAATTAAGGGAGAGAATGGTTTTATACGAAACCGCAGAGATACGAACACTTTTTCTTCGGAAATAACTTTTCTCCATAGCGCCCGGCGGGGACGCCTGTGGGATTTAAACGCAGTCTGTGAGAGAATGTCCAAACGATTTTTTGGGACATTTTCTCACAGCATGAGGGAAGCCAGCCAGGGATTTGCCTCCATCTCGTATGCTTTTTCCGAGATGGAGGTGGCTGCGCGGACCCATGCTCTTCTTATTTTGTTCTATCCAGCAGGCATTTCAAATAGCTGAAGACAAGCCCCACCCAAGCTTCCGCCGGGAAGCGACGGAGAACCTATACAGAGAAAATCACACCTATACACACTACTTACTATGTCCACAAGCTGCGCCGTTAGAGCATGAAGAAAAGAGTTAAGCTTTTGAATCGATTACCTGCTTCAGATGTTCTACAAATGCGTCCAGGCTCTGCTCTTCCGTGTCCTGGCTTCCGTAGCGCCTTACATTTACACCCTCTGCTTCTATTTCCTTATCTCCCAATACAAGCAGGTAAGGAATTTTCTGCATCTGCGCTTCGCGGATTTTATAGCCGAGCTTTTCATCTCTCGTATCCAGCTGAATGCGGATTCCTGCTGCACGCAGTCTGTCTTCCACTTTCCGCACATAATCCATGTGGACTTCACTTACAGGAATTGCTTTTACCTGCACAGGGGCAAGCCAGGTTGGAAAGGCACCTTTATATTCTTCGATTAAGAAAGCGATAAAACGTTCCATTGTGGAAACTACACCGCGGTGAATTACTACCGGACGGTGGTCCTTGCCGTCTTCTCCTGTATATGTCAGGTCAAAGCGGTTTGGCAGGTGGAAATCAAGCTGCACTGTGGAAAGCGTTTCGTCTTTTCCGAGTGCTGTTTTCACCTGTACATCCAGCTTCGGACCGTAGAAAGCAGCTTCTCCATCTGCTTCAACATATTCAACACCCATCTCATCTACTGCTTCCTTGAGCATGTCCTGGGCCTTGATCCACATTTCATCATTATCCACGTATTTTTCTTTGTTTTCCTTATCACGGTAGGATAAACGGAAGTAGTAATCGTCGATACCGAAATCTTTGTAAACTGCCTGGATCAGCTCTACTACGCGGATAAATTCCTGCTTCAGCTGGTCCGGACGGCAGAAAATATGGGCATCATTCAGTGTCATTGCGCGTACTCTCTGCAGTCCAGCAAGCGCTCCGGACATTTCGTGCCGGTGCATGGTACCAAGCTCTGCAATTCGCAGCGGAAGATTTCGGTAGCTGTGTTTCTCATTTTTATACACCATCATATGGTGCGGACAGTTCATCGGGCGGAGCACTAAATCTTCGTTATCCATTTCCATTACCGGGAACATATCATCCTGGTAGTGGTCCCAGTGACCGGAAGTTTTATAAAGGTCGACACTGCCGAGCACCGGTGTATACACGTGGTTATAGCCGAGGCGCTCTTCAATATCTACAATATAGCGTTCTACAATACGGCGGATTGTAGCACCGTTTGGAAGCCAAAGAGGCAGACCCTGCCCTACTTTTTGATTTAAAGCAAAAATGCCGAGCTCTTTTCCTAATTTCCGGTGGTCCCGCTCCTTTCTTTCTTCGAGCAGCTGCAGATGATCATCCAGCTCCTGCTGTTTTACAAAAGCAGTTCCGTAAATTCGCTGCAGCATCTTGTTGTCGCTGTTCCCGCGCCAATAAGCACCGTTGATTGCCATCAGCTTAAATTTCTTTAATTTGCTCGTCTGCGGCACGTGTACCCCGCGGCAGAGATCGAAAAATTCCCCCTGCTCATATATGGAGATCTTATCTCCCTCCGGAATATCCTCGAGCAGTTCGAGCTTCAGCTCATCTCCGATTTCTTTATAGCGCTCCACTGCTTCTTCTCTTGTTACTTCCACCCGTCTGATCTCCAGATTTTCATCAATGATTTTTTTCATTTCTTTTTCAATCTTTGGGAGATCCTCACTTGTAATTGTTTCGTCTACATCAATATCGTAATAAAATCCCTCTTCTATTACCGGACCTACTCCCAGCTGTACGTTTTCCTGTCCGTAAAGACGCTTCACCGCCTGTGCAAGCAGGTGTGCAGTGCTGTGCCGCAGAATATGCAGTCCTTCCGGAGAATTATAAGTAATAATCTCAATATCGCCGTCTTCCTGAATCGGCATACGAAGATCGATATCTTCTCCATTCCACTTGCCTGCTAACGCATTTTTTTTCAGTCCCGGGGAAATGGACTGCGCAATTTCTTCCGTAGTTACTCCAGCCTCAAATTCTTTTTTTGCTCCATCCGGGAAAGTTAATGTTACCTGTGCCATCAGTTCATCCTCCTCAAAATTTACATAAAAAAACACTCGTCCCTTAACAATCGTAAGGGACGAGTGTGTAACCGTGGTTCCACCCTTGTTCCGGACACCTGGGTGCCCGCTTCATTCTTCCGGTAACGGCGGATCCGTTGCTTCCTACTCATCTGTTCAGAAACAAAGCTCAAAGGTGGTAAGTATAAAAGGAAATCCAGGAAGCTCTCAGCAGGCTGCTTCCCTCTCTGGCGGATCCGCTAGTTTATACTCATGTCCTCTTCCGTGCTGTTAACATCTCTTTGCAACAGTATAGCTCTACTTAATATGAAAATCAAGATGATTTAGTTCTGCATCGTAAAGTCGTTTTCTACAATTTCTCCTTCTTCATACACCTTAAGGTGCTCATACTTCGTATTCCGCTGAATAGGAGTTTTTCCTGCTTCCCGGATAAGACGAAGAATCAGGTTTGTATCAACTTTGTAGGTTGCCCCTGCAGCAGATACAACATTCTCTTCAATCATGGTGCTGCCGAAGTCATTACAGCCGTAGGAAAGAGACTGCTTTCCAACTTCAGGGCCCATCGTTACCCAGGAGGACTGGAAGTTTGGTACATTATCAAGGAAAATACGGGAAATCGCCAGGTTTTTCAAATATTCACGCGGCGTAATTTTTACACCTTTCATATTTGTATTTTCCGGCTGGAATGTCCAGGAAATGAATGCAAGGAAGCAATCAGACTCATCCTGCGCATCACGGACACGCTGTAAATGCAGCGCACGTTCTTCCATTGTCTCTCCAAAACCGATCACCATTGTGGCTGTGCCATGCATTCCCGCACGCTTAACAGCTTTCATGCAGTCAATCCATTCTTCCCAAGTGCCTTTCAAACGGCTGATACGCCGGCGTGTACGGTTATCAAGAATTTCCGCGCCGCCGCCCGGAACAGAATCAAGCCCGGCTTCTTTGAGCTGTGCGAGTACTTCATCCAGCGGCAGACCGGAAACGTCCACCATTTTATAAATTTCCGCTGGAGAAAATGCATGCATTGTAATATCAAAGCGCTTTTTAATTTCACGCAGTAAATTCGTGTAATAGTCAAAAGACAGATTTGGGTTTGTTCCGCCCTGCATAAGTATTTCGGTACCGTTAAAATCTTTTGTTTCCTGAATCTTTTCAAAAATCACTTCATTATCCAGCACGTAGCCGTCATCCGCTGTAGGCGGACGGTAAAATGCACAGAACCGGCAGTAAGTATCACAGAAGTTTGTGTAGTTTACATTTCGGCCGATCACAAATGTTGTCTCCGGCTTCGGGTGCCACTGCAGCATCTTTTCATTTGCCACCTCACCCATCTTTTCTACTTCATCACTTTCATATAAGCGAATAGCATCTTCAGTTGTAATCCGCTCTCCATTTCTGGCTCGCGTAAGAATATCATCTATACTCATATTCGTATCCCCCATTCACCATTTCTAACGATCTCTGCCACTATCCTATCATAAATAAAGACTTCAATAAAAATAAAGAGCTTCATTCATCGAAAAAACATCCAAATTATGTCAACCTTTTATTGGAACCTTGCATAGGAATTTCTTCCGTTAAATGACGAATCCGCTCCATGATCCTTTTTGCTTTCAGCTGATCCACCTTTTCAGCTCCGCCCTTCTGTGTAGAAGCCAGATGGAGTTCCAGCTCTTCCAGATCAAAATTCGAGGTGAAAACCGTCGGAAGTTTTTCCATCATACGGAACTGCAGCAGTGCACCAAGCACCTCATCCCTGACCCAGGGAGTCATTGTTTCCGCACCGATATCATCAAGGATCAATACTTTTGCCCGCTTCACGTTGTCCAGTTTGTCCTGGTAGGACCCATCGGAAATTCCCGATTTTAATTCCCGCAGAAAATCCGGGGTATAGACGAGCATCGTTTCAACTTCCTGGTCGGCAAACTCATTGGCAATCGCACTTACCAAAAAGGTTTTCCCAACCCCGAAAGGCCCGTGAATATACAATCCTTCGCCTTTTTCCCCGGGCTTTGCTTCTGAACAGAAAGCAAGAGCTCTTACACAAGCTTCCGTTCTGGACTTATTATCTTCCTCAAAATCATCAAATGTTACTGTGAGCATATCTTTCGGGATATACAGGCTTTTCATAAACGACTGATGCCTTTTTCTTTCATCATCTCTGCGCTTTAAAGGACAGGATTGATAAGTGAGGTTTATTTTCCCGCGGCTCACGTTCACTATCGGCTGATAACCCTGCATTAAATTCGGACATTTGTCCAGTCCCGGACAGTTATCACAATTCTGCCATTGTTCTTTATATTGATAAAGATCATTCAGCCCGGTTTCCAGCTCATTTTGCCCAAGCTCCGGGTGCTCCTTTAAAAAAGCTTTCACCCGCGGATCTGCAGTCACTTCATTTTTCAACGCCTGGAATTGTTCCTGAAACTTCCCGCCTCCGAACCGGTGGAGAGCTGCATTAATTGGATCCATGCTGGATCACCCTTTCTTCTCTTTCTTACGTTTTAAAAGCTCGCGGTATTTTGCAGCTTCTGCTTTTGATTTCGTCAGATCTTCTTCAGGTGCCTGCTTTTCCAGAGTAGTTTCTTCTTTCGATTTCATCCACTTTGGCAGCGGCTCCTGCGTTTTTGTCTTTGAAGTCTGCTTCTGTTTAAAGTTTTTTCGCTCTTCATGCTCCTGCTTTGCAAGGGTCATAGCTTCTGCTACTGTATTTATCTTTTTCCTTTTCCACTGGGTTGCTATTTTAAAAGCATAGGCTTTTGCAAGGTTTCCGTTATTGACCATGTAAATGTAATCTATCAGTACATTCACCACACCCGCAGGCAGCGCATAGTCGTGCATTAATTCTTCAATAATATCGATATCCCCGGGAAATACTTTTGCTCCGTCACTTAATGCGTGCAGATATTCAATAGGCGAAGTCGTATCAAAATAATGCATCTGCGCTTCTTCTTCTGTCTTCGGTTCGCCTTTCAGACTGTGAAGCCCCGGCGGCTGTGTACGAAGTCCAAGCATCGGAGGTTTATCGCTTTCCTGCAGCCGGTATTTCCGTTTTGCAGATTCCCTGAGTTTTTTAATATCCAGGTAATCTGTATGGAGCATCGTGTCCTGAATCATGTAGGCAAGTTCTTCTGCGGTAAATTTATATAAAAATGCTATCTGCTGTATGCATTTTTCATTCGCTGGTTTAAATAATTCGTCCCTGTTCACAAAAGAAGGGAGGAACGCTGCAATATCCTGCATAGGAACAGACTCTGATTGAAAATCATAGGAGGCTGTCTTATCTGTACCGCTGATATTCGCTGAAGGAGAAATAATCCCCTGCATTTCACTGGACGTGCTTTTCATTTCGGAAGGGTGCACAGACGTAAATACGTCGCTGAATCCTTTGGTAACCCTTTGATACTTTTCCAGTTCTACCTGCTCCCGGGTGAAAAACCCGCGCAGTTTCCTGTATCTTTCTTTACTTCCTATCCTGTTATATAAGTATACACTCAGCATTTCATCCAGAAAAAATTCTTTGGGTAGGAGCGGCATCAGAAGTTCATATACCATTGCCGGCTCTTCCGCATCATCTTTATAGCTTTCCAGAAGCCCGATTGCTTCCAGCTTTTTTCGTTCTTCAAACAGCATGGAAAGGTGCTGCCCGGTCTGCGTCATCCACTGCTTGTGAATTCCTTTAATACAATGTTTCGGCGTCATTTCTATTTCGGTCATCAGCGTGACGTACAAGCTGAAAGCTACGGGACCAATGAGAGGCTGGTAAAGCATAGTCATTGACTGCATCCGTTCTTCTGAAAAAGTCCCTGTTGCAAACGCAGTAAATGGAGTCGCCGGAACAATTTCCTGCCACTGCATATTCATCCCTCCACGCGGAAAGGAGCTGTCCCGAAACACATTTGGGACAGCCCCGGTTTTGGCTAAACTTTATTTATTTTCACGATTGATTAAATCCTTTAATTCATCTACAAATACATTAATATCTTTAAACTGTCTATACACAGATGCAAACCTTACATATGCAACATCATCAATATCTGCAAGGTGCTGCATTACGTATTCACCAATGTCATTGCTGCTGACTTCGGAAACACTGCGGTTACGCATTTCTTTCTCTACTTCTGTCGTCAGTTTTTCCAGGCGTTCAAGCGGAATCGGCCGTTTTTCGCAGGCTCTTACAAGGCCGCGCAACAATTTCTCCCGGCTGAACTCTTCCCGATTACCGTCTTTTTTCACTACAATGAGAGGTGTTTTTTCCACACGTTCAAATGTAGTATACCGATAGCCGCAGCTTTCACATTCTCTCCTCCGGCGTATCGCCCGGCCTTCATCGCTTGGCCGTGAATCAAGTACTTTCGTGCCGTTATGATCACAGTGCGGACACTTCATGGCGGGTTCCCCTCTCTTTAACGGCTCAGCTCACTGCCAAGAGCGGTCCCGACAAACGTGAGTCTTCCGTTCAGTTCCTTATAAAGTTCACGGACGAGCTTTGCACTGTAGCCAAAATCAGTAAATAATACAGTATCCGTATTCACGGAAAAATCCACCGCAGTACGGTAAGGACGAACCATAATTACTGTAATCACCATAAATGCCTTTTTACCTTTTCTTACATTTACAATTACTTCGCCATGCTCATCAGAGACTGAAGCTACCTCAAAGCCCTGACGCTGTCCGAACATTGTCTGCAGTTCCTTAATAACATTATCTTTCATCGCTTTATAATAATGAGTTTGAAGCGTTTTATCAAAATGATCTTCTGCTGTTTCTGTTTTCTTCCCGATTTTTTGTAGTGTTTGTTTTAATCCCATTAGTCTCCACCTCACCTCTTTAAATCATAGCAAGAAAACTAAGATACTTCAATCAGTGTCTTTGGCAATTGAATATAAAAAATACCCGCCGGATTCAGCCGGCGGATATGGGAGAAAGCTTTGTGTTATTTTATTTTAAAATTATTTCGTATAGGTTTTTTCTGTTTTTCGTGGAGTTACTTCAATAGGCCCGATGCCTCTTGGTACTTCCACCACTTCAGATTTACCTGCACCGAGCGCGTTTGCGATAAAATCAGAAGCCACATTTGGATCAATGCGGTCACCGCACGTATACACATCAATGCTTGCATAACCATGCTCAGGAAAGCTGTGAATTGTCAGGTGTGATTCACTGATAATTACAACACCGCTTACCCCCTGTGGAGCAAATTTGTGAAAAGCTACTTCACGTACTTCTGCTCCTGCTTCGAGCGCAGCATCTACAAATACTCGTTCAATAAAATTTATATCATTTAATTTATCAATATTGCACTGCCATAATTCAGCAATTACATGTCTGCCCATAGTATCCATTCCGGTTCCCCCTTATATTAAGCGATAAATCATCCTCAGCACTTTTGTTATACATCGTAATGATTCACGGGGGAAAGTTAGTCCTAAGAGATCCTGACCCTTTCACATCATCACGCCATCTGCGAGGAGTTTACGAAAATCAGTATACTGTCTTTCTATGTCGAATGCAATCATTTTGTTTTTTATTTTCTTTTCCGTCAACAAAAAAACTGCCCCCTCAAGAGGCAGTTTGTAAGGCTGTTGAAAAAGCACTTTTTCTTAATAAGTAGACACTTCTGTCCTTTGTTTTCGAAGGGAACTCTCTCACCTGCAGCTTAGAAAAAAGCTCTGTTAATGCTTATTGTTAATAAGAGAAAACTGCGCTGCAATCCGGCCTGCCGTGGACGAGCTCCTTCATGATAAACTGATGCCGGCCGGTCTCCCGCTGTTTCCAGTCTCCAAAGATATTGGAAAGGCTCAGGAAGCATATGTGTTCTGTTCCACATGCAGATAGCTTCCTACGTAATATACAAGGTCCAGCAGCCGGCAGGAATAACCCCATTCGTTGTCGTACCAGGCAAGCACCTTCACCTGTTTATCATTAATTACCATTGTAGACTGGCCGTCAATAATTGCGGATCGGGCATCTCCATTAAAATCTACAGATACGAGAGGATCGTCAGTGTATCCTATAATTCCCTGCATGGTATTCTCCGAGGAAAGCTTCAGGACTTCATTCACTTCCCGGGAGGTTGTATGTCTTTCTACATCAATGACAAGGTCCACCAGCGAAACGTTCGGCGTCGGCACTCTCAACGCCAAGCCGTGAAGTTTCCCTGCCATTTCAGGAAGCACGGAAGAAATCGCTTTTGCAGCTCCCGTTGTAGTCGGAATAATAGACTGGCCGCAGGCACGGGCTCTTCGCAGATCTTTGTGAGGGTTATCGATATTTCTCTGATCGCCGGTATAGGAATGGATCGTTGTCATCATTCCGGAAATAATTCCAAACTCTTTATCAAGCACCTTTACTACCGGTGCCAGACAATTAGTAGTGCAGGAAGCGTTTGATAAGATGTGGTGCTTCTCATGATCATAATCGCCCTCGTTCACTCCGTAAACAATAGTGACGTCTTCATTCTTTCCAGGTGCGGTGATGATCACCTTTTTTGCTCCTGCTTTCAGGTGTTTTTCCGCTTCACTCTTTTCCCGGAATTTCCCTGTAGCTTCCAGAACGATATCAATATCAAGCTCTTTCCAAGGCAGTTCTTCCGGATTTCTGGAATGTACGATCTGTATAACCTTTCCATCCACCAGGAGCTGATCTCCCTCAGCTTCTACTCTTTTTGAAAATGGACCATGAATTGTATCATAATTGACAAGGTGGGCAAGTGTTTCAGCAGGATAACTTGCGTTCACAGCTTTGATTTCCACCTTTTCGTCAAGAATTGCTTTCCTAAAAACCATCCGCCCAATTCTGCCAAATCCATTAATTGCTACTCGTACCATAGAATACCCCTCCAGGCTAATGTGTTATTCTATTAAGCGTTTTCATGAATTTAGTATAGCACATTAATATTATATATGACTATACCTTTCCCAGGAAATTATTTCTTTTTTTCGGTTATTTACCATAACATGTAGATGACAATAATAAAGAAAGAAAACCGAAGCGAAAATGATTTCCTTCAGCGTATTATTATTTATCTTTATGGCAGGGGTTTCTCCTGCACTTACCGGCGGAAGCTTGCCGTGGGGCTCCTCTTCAGCTATTTCCCTGTCTGCATCAGACTTCGCTTAAATCCCGGAGTACACGCCGGACACTCCGGTGAAAACCTAGTTTCTTCGCAGAAAGATCAGTCTGTCAGTACTTTTCTTCCCGTAACATTTCTTCTCCATTTTAGTGAATATAAATAAATTCATTCGTTAACTACAATTCGTGGTGAGGAGCCCTTTTTTCTATAGAGATATTTGCTGCTGTGAAAAGACCACAAAAAAACGCCGTCCTGTTTAAGACGACGCTTCCCATTTCTCTATCAGCTGTTTTACCTGCTTTTCAGTTGCTTCGATCGAACCGCTGTTATCTATAATTTCATCCGCTTTCTGGCGCTTTTCTTCAATAGACATCTGGGAAGAAATACGCTGCACTGCTTCCTTCTCAGAGTACCCATTTCTTTCTATCAGCCTCTTTTTCTGCAGCTCTTCCGGTAGATATACAACTAATACTTTATCTACAAGATACTCCAGTTTGCTTTCCATAAGAAGCGGAATATCGAGAACGATTATTTCTGCCCCCTGCGATTCAGCTGCTTCTGCCTGCCTTTTCATCTCACCACGAATTGCAGGATGAATTATCTCGTTTAAATGTGTTCTTTCTTCAGGATTCTCAAAGACAATACTGCCGAGTTTTTCTCTATTAAGCGTCCCGTCTTCCTGAAGAATTTCATCTCCGAAATGTTCCTTGATTTTCTGCAGCGTCCCGGTTCCCGGCATTACCACCTCCCGGGCTATAACATCTGCGTCTATAATAGGACATCCCCGCTGCTTCAGCATTTCTGCAACTGTGCTTTTACCAGTAGCGATGCTTCCTGTAAGGCCTAATCTCATACACGCACCTGCTTTTGCATAGGCTGGCAGCTTGGACAAATGTGGGTGCCGCGTCCGCCGAGAACGAACCGCTCTATCACATCTTCACACTCCCGGCACGCTTCGTTTTTGCGGCCGTAAACTCTCAGCTGCTGCTGGAACATTCCCATTTCACCCTGGCCATTCACGTATGATTTTACAGAAGAACCCCCTGCATCTACCGCTCCCTGAAGCGTTGTTTTAATTGCTTTGTATAAAGCTTCTGTGTTTTCCTGAGTTAAATCATGTGCAGGTACAGCCGGATGAATCCCCGCGAGAAAAAGAGCTTCATCCACATATATATTTCCAAGTCCAACTAGCTTTGTCTGGTCAAGAAGCAAAGTTTTAATCGCTCTTGTCGAACCCAGCTTCGAACGTAATACTTCTACTGTAAAACTTTCTTCCAGAGGCTCGGGACCAAGCTGGCTTAAAGGAAGATGCTCAAATTCCGTACCTTTTTCAAAAATATGCATGGTGCCGAATTGACGGACATCTGTATAGCGCAGTTCAGATCCATCCGTAAACACAAATCTTACGTGCGTATGTTTATCTACCGGCTCTCCTTTTTCAAATACACCGTACCTTCCTTCCATTCGCAGGTGCGAAACCATTACACTGTCTGAAAGGATAAAACGGAGAAACTTCCCCCTCCTCTCCACGCTTTCAAAAGTCTGCCCCTGCAGCTCCGAACGGAATTCCTCCACATCATCCGGACGCTGTATGATGCGTGGCAGTGTTATTACTACATCTTCAATCTGTTTATTAATGATCAGTGCAGAAAGGGTGCGCTTGACCGTTTCTACTTCAGGTAACTCGGGCATTTCTTTTTTCCTCCTTACTCTTACTTCGCATCGTACCAGGTCTTCCCGTAATCAGCATCTACTTTTAAGGGAACATCGAGTTCCAGTGTCTGTTCCATTACTTTGATTACAAGCTTTGAGAGCTCCTCTACCTGGGATTCCTGCACTTCAAATATCAATTCATCGTGTACCTGCAGAAGCATTTTTGCATCAATCCCTGATTTCTCCAGTGCTTCATCCATGTCCACCATTGCTTTTTTAATAATGTCTGCTGCGGTGCCCTGGATCGGCGTATTCATTGCTGTTCTTTCTGCTGCGCTGCGCAAGTTGAAATTACGGCTTGTCATATCAGGAAGATACCTGCGGCGCTGCATCATTGTCGTTACGTAGCCGTTTTCTCTGGCTTCATCTATACTGTTCTGCATATAATCTCGAACCCCGGGATAGCTTTCCAAATATTTATCAATGAACCGCTGTGCCTGTTTTCTATTAATACCCAGGCTCTGGGAGAGGCCATAATCACTAATTCCATAAACAATGCCGAAGTTAACTGCTTTCGCAGTCCGTCTCATCTCAGAGGTTACTTCCTCTTTCTCTACTTCAAACACATCCATCGCCGTCTTCGTATGAATATCCATGTCATGCCGGAATGCTTCAATCAGCGTTTTATCCTGGGAAATATGCGCGAGTACACGCAGCTCTATCTGGGAATAATCCGCTGCAAGAATCAAGCAATTATCTTTTGACGGAACAAATGCATGACGGATCTTCCGCCCCTCTTCCAGCCGGATTGGAATATTCTGCAGATTCGGCTCAGTCGAACTTAAGCGTCCGGTCTGCGTGAGTGCCTGGTTAAACATCGTATGAATTTTACCTGTTTTATCATTAATTGCTTTTAACAGGCCTTCAATATAAGTTGAATTCAGCTTGCCCAACTGGCGGTATAACAGAATCTCCTGGATGATTTCATGCTGATCTGCGAGTTTTTCCAATACATCTGCAGAAGTAGAATATCCTGTTTTTGTTTTTTTGATTACAGGCAGCTGCAGTTTATCAAACAATATTTCTCCTAACTGTTTTGGAGAGTTAATGTTAAAAGATGTGCCTGCCAGGTCATGAATTTTTGCTTCCATCTCGTTCAGCCGTTCTGTCAAGCTGTCTCCAAGTTTTCGAAGCTCTTCTTTATCGACAGCTACCCCGTGCTTTTCCATTCTTCCAAGAATCAGGGAAAGCGGCATTTCAAGTTCCGTTAACAATTCCAGCTGTTTATTTTCCTCGAGCTCTTTTTCCAGTTCTTTTTTCAGGTCCAGCAGTGCGGCAGCTTTTCGACCCAGATGCTGTGAGAGTACTTCTTCTCCAGGCACCTGCTGCTTCTTGCCTTTTCCGTACACTGCCTCATCTGCCTGCACCTGCATTCCGTTTTTGCGTATTGCAATATCTGCCATGTCATGCGAGGAAGCACCAGGATCCAGTAAATAAGAAGCCATCTGCACATCGAAAGCAGCGCCGGCAAGTGGGATATCCTGCCATCCAAGGCTTACTACTGCACGTTTTGCGTTAAATACAATTTTTTTCTTATCAGGATCTTTTGCCCACTCTTTAAAAGTACTGTTTTCTTTTATTAATTCCGGCGTTAGATAAAATACTCCTTTATCATTTGCTACAGCCCCGCCGATAATTTCCGCATGATGATAATTGTCTTCGAGCGATTCAATAACCAGGGCCGACTCTTCGGTAAACATGCCGGAAGTCAGCTCGGTAACTTTTTCCACTTCCAGATCTTCCATCTCGATTGTTTCCTCTGCTTCTTCGCCGCCGATGCGGGTTAAAAGAGATTGAAAACCAAGTTCTTTGAACAATTCTGTCAGCTGCTCCATGTTGCGTTCTCCCAGTGGAAGATCTTCCGGCTTTGTTTTCAGGGGAACTTCGGTCAAAATAGTAGCAAGCTTTTTACTCATATAAGCCTGATCTTCATTTTCAATCAGCTTTTCTTTCATTTTTTTTCCGGAAACTGCTTCAATATTTTCATATACCCCTTCCACTGTTTCGTGCGCAGCAAGGAGTTTCAAGGCAGTTTTTTCCCCTACTCCCGGAACGCCGGGAATATTATCTGAGCTGTCCCCCATTAATCCTTTCAGATCTATAATCTGTGCAGGCTTCAATCCATATTTTTCATTTAAAGCAGCCAGATCATATGTATCTACGTTCGTAATTCCTTTACGAGTAAGAGAGACGAGAATATTTTTGTCTACCAGCTGAAGCAGGTCTTTATCTCCGGTGAATATTTTTGTGTCCCATCCGTCAGCTGCTGCCCGTTTTGCAAGGGTCCCAATGATGTCATCAGCCTCATAATTTTCAACTTCCTCAAAGGCAATATTAAAAGCTTGCAGAAGATCCCGCATCAAGGGAAGCTGTTCAGATAATTCCGGCGGCGTTTTCTGCCGGGTTCCTTTGTATTCTTTATAAGTATCATGACGGAAAGTAGTTTTCCCGGCATCAAAAGCTACAAGCATATGTGTCGGTTTTTCATCTTCTAATACTTTTAACAGCATGGTAGTAAATCCGTAAACAGCATTTGTATAAACTCCTTTATCATTGTTTAACAAAGGAAGCGCAAAAAATGCACGGTATGCAATACTGTTCCCGTCCACCAGTACTAATTTATTCGTCAAACTGAACACCCCGATTCATAGATTCTTTTCTGTTCTGCTATTTTATCATGAAACAATTCAGATGGCATGTCTTCTCTCTGCAGGTGTAAAACAACGGCTCTATTAATGTGCAGTGTTTACAGGTGAAAGTGATTGACAGCTGAAAGATTCCTCCACGGGAAGCGAAGAAAAGGACCCTCAGTCGCATTGTTTGAAAATTTGTATTGCCGAACTTTCTTTCCTCCCAAATTAGTCGCTACCAAGCCTATGGATAAGCCTCTCCGAAAGTGTAGCAGCGTTATTATTCCTTTAAAACAAAACTTTTATTTTCAATACAGCCAAATCAAAAAAGAGAGAAGGCTCAGGGGGGATGGCCTTCTCTCTTTTTATAGGGGATGTATCTGAGGGGATGTGTGTCCTTCAGATATCTAGTTCACCTTTATTATAAACTTCCAATAATAAGTAATTATAAAGACAGCGTTAAGAAAATGTAAATTTACTTTTCATCTCCAAACGGTTTTCTTAAAAATACCATACGGAAAGTAGTGCCCCTCCCAGGTTTTGAATCTACTGAAAGCTTTGCATGATGGGCTTCTGCAAGGTGTTTTACAATTGCAAGACCCAGTCCGGTCCCCCCGGAATTCCTGCTCCTTGCCCTGTCCACCCGGTAAAATCTTTCAAAAATACGGGGAATCTCTTTTTTGGATATACCAATTCCGGTATCTGTCACTTCCATTACAACATTTTCTTCCTGCCCTTTTAGACGAACGAAAATTTCTCCGCCTTCCGGGGAATACACAATAGCGTTATTGATTAAGTTAATCATTACCTGCTTCAGTCTGGAAGCATCCGCAGGGATAGTCACATCCCCTTCAGACTTTGTGTGAATTTCCATTTTTTTGGCGCGTGCTTTTTCAGACAGCATCAGCGAGACTTCCGAAGTTAATTCCTGCAGATTCACTTCTTCCCAATTTAATTCAAAATGCTCTCCTTCAATTCGGGAAAGCTCCAGCAGATCACCGATAAGCTCCTCCAGGCGCACAGATTCTTTTGCAATAATTGTGAGAAATTTTTCCCGGAGCGCTTCATCATGCATTGCCCCATCTAACAGTGTTTCTGTAAATCCTTTCAATGAGGTAACTGGTGTTTTCAGCTCATGGGAAACATTTGCTACAAAATCTTTCCGTGCCTGTTCCAGCTTTTTCAGCTCTGTAATGTCATGAAATACAAGTACCATACCTTTTAACTGTCCATCATTCCCAACTATAGGAGCACCATGTACATCAAAATGTCGAATATAAATACCCGCAGACCATTTCATCTGCTTTCTGATTGGCTTCTCAATCAGAAATAATTCCTGTATAAATTTGATGACTTTTTTCTGCTGAATAGCGTGGTAATAGAGCTGGTTTTTCCATTCGTCCGTATCTTCCTCAAAAATATCCTTACAGGATCTGTTCATTAAGGTAATATCACCTTTTGAATTGATAAGGATTAAGCCGCTCCCCATATTTTCAATGAGTGTTTCTAATCGCTCCTGCTGATTTTCATAAGTTTTTGTAATTTGATCAAGATTTTCTGCAAGGACATTAATAGACCGGTTTAATTCCCCAGTTTCAATATGCAGCCCCTCATAGGTTCTCGCACTGAAATTTCCTCTTGCCAGTTCATTTGCCACACGCCGCGCATCTTCTATTGGTTTGATCAGCTGATTAGTAACTTTCGTAATAAATAAAAGAATGACAATAAATGCAATAAAAAAAGAAATGATCAGCAGGGTCCAGATATTCTGATACACCTCGTTCAGTTCCCGCATTTCCAGGCCAAGCCGCAGATACCCTATGTTTTCCTCTTCAATTACGAGAGGTTCTGCGTAAAATAAAAGCTCTCTGTTTATCGTGTCACTGTAACGGACTTCGAAAGGATTAGTATCATCCTGCGCACCAATAATTTCCGGACGATCCAGATGATTTTCCATTTGTGCCGGATCGACAGCACTTTCTGCAAGTACTTCCCCATCCGCTGCGATAATCGTAATTCTTGCATCCAGCCTCTGCGAGAGCTCCATAGTCGTCTCCTGCAGAATTTCTTCATCTGTGTAATCAACCTGTGCCAATGCAAAAGAGACAATAGATGCCTCTTTCTGTACACGGTCATTCATCCGCTCCTGATAAAATTCCTGAATAAAAGGTCCAAGCAGTGCTCCGAGACTCGACAGCACAATTAAAATAATCAGTGATAAAGGAACAATCAGGCGAAATCTGTAGCTATTCATCTTTTGCCGGATCCTCCAGCTTATACCCAAGACCACGAACTGTTTTTATATAGACAGGTTTTTTTGTATTTGGTTCTATTTTCTCCCGAAGATGGCTGATATGAACATCTACGATTCTCGTATCTCCGACAAAATCATAATTCCAGACCGAATTAAGCAGCTGGTCTCTTGTCAGCACTCTGCCTTTATTATTTACTAAGTACAGTAGAAGCTCGAATTCCTTAGGCGTAAGCTCTAAAGCTTCTCCTTCCAAAAACACTTCATAATTATCTGGAAAAATTTCTACTTTTCCTATCGTAAGCTTCGCATCTTCTTCCTGCTTTTCCACTGGCGGCACTGCGGAATGTGACCTCCGGAGAATTGCCCGTACTCTAGCTACCACTTCGCGGGGACTGAACGGTTTTGTTAAATAATCATCTGCTCCAAGTTCCAGTCCAAGCACTTTGTCGAATTCATCATCTCTTGCCGTCAGCATCAGAATAGGTGTAGTTATTTTATTCTGCCTTAATTCTTTACAGACTTCCAGCCCATTTAATTCAGGCAGCATAAGATCCAGAACAATCAGGTCGAATTTTTCTTCTGTTGCTTTGTTAAGCGCAGCCCGTCCATCCATGGCAAGGTCTACTTCAAACCCTCCCTGTTCCAGATTGAACTGCAGTAATGTAAGTATTGATTCTTCGTCATCTACCACTAGTAGTTTTTGCACCACGTTAATCCTCCCCGTCTGCTCAAAGCCCCCCGGCTTCTTTAAGCTGAAATATACGAACTTTCCCCGTCCTTTTATCTTACTATACTTTTTTCTTATGACAAGATTCCATTAAAAAATCCTCTCCAGAAAGTGGAAAGGATCTTTTCAGGCGTTAAAACAGTAATTTTCTGAGAGAATATACGCTTTTATTCTCTGTCTTCGAATGTACGAGTTCCGGAAGATATTCTTTCAGCTAATCTGCCTGGGTTGATCTTCAAATCGTACGGGTTAAGCAAAATCTGAAAATGCGGTCGCGTTTAACGGGGGAATAATGAGTGGCAGACAACCCCCGTCCGGAGTGAAGATCATTTCAAAAATTTTTCTGCTTCCATTCAGCAATCCACCTCTTTCTGTAGTGAAGAGCTTTTATTGTTTTACTACCTTGAAAATAAAAGTTCCGCTAAAAAGAAGTAATACTGCTGCTTCACTTTCGGAGCGGCTTACCCAAGGGCTTGTTCTCGACTAATTTTGACGGAAAGAACGTCCGCCAAAATAAATTCTTGAACGGCGCTGGTGCGCCCTCTCCTTCGTTACACAGCAGTATTAATTTTCATACTTCATGGTGCAAAAATTTTGCATGAGTGTCTCTGTTCAGTTCCATAATGGATATGGTAAAACTTCACTGCAGTCGTTTCGTGATTTACAGCAGAGCAAGCTAGAAGTTCTCGAATGTACCTGTTTCCTCTGTCATTGGTTTCCAGGGATACGGTGGAGTTACTATTAATTTTGCTGTTAATACTAAATCATCATACTCATCCAGACCTTCTGCATCCAATGTAACTTCGTTCAGCTCTTTATTCACTTCAGTTACAACAAGCTTTAATTTAAATAGGCCATAATGGTACATCGGTTTTAAAAACCGGATATTCTGCTCTTTCATCACGCTGCCCGGCCCCGGTAAATGCATCGATACTGCGGATGTAATATAGCCGGTAAGCATCAGCTGCGGCACAATGGGGCGTTTATACGGAGTTCTTGCGGCATAGTCATGCTGAATATAAGCCGGGTTTGAATCATCACTGAATCCTAAATACAGCAGAATATCTTTGTCTTTAATTTTGTATTCTGCAATAAATGTATCCCCGGATTTTACTTCTTCAATCAGTTTTCCCAAACGTTTTCTTTTCGAAAACATACATATCCTCCCCTCTCTAAGAAAGCGCTTACAATATTGATGCAAGGGAAAGCCGGGTAAGCCCCAGCCGTCCACTTCTTACTATTATAAAGCTTTCATTACAGTTTTAACAGAATCTGCAGACTTATCCAGATCTGCTTTTTCCTCATCTGTAAGCTCCAGCTCAAAAATTTTCTCTAACCCAGCTCCACCTATAATGGTAGGGACTCCCAGATAAATATCAGAGTAGCCATATTCCCCTTCCAAATAGGCAATCGCGGGCAGGATACGTTTTTTATCCTTCACAATTGCTTCTACCATCTGGACGATAGAGGCAGCAGGAGCATAGTAGGCGCTTCCGTTACCAAGAAGGCCTACAATTTCTCCTCCGCCCTTTCTAGTTCGTTCCACAATTTCCTGAAGACGCTTTTCCGGGATCAGCTTGCTGACTGGAATTCCGCCTACGGAACTATAGCGCAGCATCGGCACCATATCATCCCCATGGCCGCCCAGCACAAATCCCTGCACGTCTTCCACTGATACATTTAATTCTTCCGCTACAAATGTGTTAAACCGGGCAGTGTCCAGAACTCCTGACTGGCCGATTACCCGGCTTTTAGGAAATCCTGCTTCCTGAAATACAGCATAAGTCATTGCATCCACCGGGTTGGTAAGCACGATGATAAAGCATTCCGGAGAATACTTTACGATCTCTTTCGTAACACTGCGCATAATGCCAGCGTTCGTACTGATGAGATCATCCCTGCTCATTCCAGGCTTACGGGGAATACCGGCAGTAATCACTACTACATCGGAATCTGCCGTATCCGCATAGTTGGAAGTCCCGGTAATCCTTGCATCGAAACCCTGTACCGGACCTGCCTCAAGTATATCCAGTGCCTTACCTTTTGTGGGATCTTCGTTGTTTGGAATATCTACAAGCACTACATCACCAAGTTCCTTCTGCGCTGTCATAAGCGCAGTAGTGGCACCAGTGAAGCCGCTTCCTACCACAGTGATTTTTCTGCGTTTGATTGAAGCCATATTTATACACGCTCCCTCTGCTTAAACATTCCTGCGGAACAATTTATTAACCCAGGTTTTTAATTAGAGCATCTCCGAATTCAGAACATTTCACTTCTGTTGCGCCGTCCATTAAACGGGCAAAGTCGTATGTTACTGTTTTTTCCGCAATCGTTTTATCCATTGCGTTTTCGATCATATCTGCTGCTTCTCCCCAGCCGAGGTGACGAAGCATTAATACACCAGACAGAAGAACAGAAGATGGGTTTACTTTATCTTCTCCAGCATATTTAGGCGCAGTTCCGTGAGTAGCTTCGAAAATTGCGTGTCCTGAATCATAGTTAATGTTCGCTCCAGGTGCAATACCGATTCCGCCTACTTGTGCTGCAAGTGCATCAGATACATAGTCCCCGTTCAGGTTCATTGTAGCTACTACATCAAACTCTTTTGGACGAGTAAGGATCTGCTGCAGGAAGATATCCGCAATTGCATCTTTTACGATGATCTTGCCGGCTTTTTCCGCTTCATCCTGCGCAGCATTCGCCGCATCTTTTCCTTTTTGCTCTACGATTTCATCGTACTCTCTCCAAGTAAATACTTTATCTCCGAATTCACGCTCTGCAAGCTCATAGCCCCAGTTTTTAAACGCTCCTTCAGTGAATTTCATGATATTCCCTTTGTGCACGAGAGTAAGACTCTTTCTTCCCTGCTCCAGTGTATATTCAAGTGCGGAACGTACAAGACGCTCTGTACCTTCTTTAGAAATCGGCTTAATACCGATCCCGGAAGTTTCAGGGAAACGGATTTTGTCAGCTCCCATATCATTTTGAAGAAAATCAATTAATTTCTTTGCCTCAGGTGTACCTTCCTGAAACTCAATTCCAGCGTAGATATCTTCTGAGTTTTCACGGAAAATAACCATGTCCGTATCTTCAGGACGCTTAACTGGAGAAGGTACTCCTTCATACCAACGTACTGGACGCACGCAGGCAAACAAATCAAGCTCCTGGCGCAGTGCCACGTTCAAAGAACGGAAACCGCCGCCGATTGGTGTTGTAAGCGGACCTTTAATAGCAATCATATATTCACGGATCGTATCCAAAGTTTCATTTGGAAGCCACTCACCAGTAGTGTCGTGTGCTTTCTGCCCGGCAAGTACTTCTTTCCACTCGATTGCTTTCTCACCGTTGTAAGCTTTATCTACAGCTGCTTCGATTACTTTAGAAGCTGCCTTCCAGATATCCGGTCCAATGCCGTCACCTTCGATAAACGGGATGATTGGTGTATTTGGTACGTGTAATTCTCCATTAGTTACGGTAATTTTTTCTCCTGACATAAAACAAAAACCTCCTAGAAATAATTCGAATAGTTCGACTCTTCACATAAATATAGTAAAGGCAGGAACTGCAATAAACACAGCTCCTATTTAACCTTTATCACAAAATCTTATCTTTTTTCAAGCGGTACCCATTCCTGTTTTTCAGGACCTGTGTATTCAGCCCGCGGACGGATCAACCGGTTATCTGCATACTGCTCAAGAATATGAGCAAGCCAGCCGGAAACACGGCTCACTGCAAAGATCGGAGTGAAAATATCGTGTTCAATACCCAGGCTGTGATAAACCGATGCGGAATAAAAGTCTACGTTTGGAAGCAGCCCTTTTTCATTTGTAACGATTTCATCAATTTTCACGCTCATGTCATACCACTTTGATTCTCCGGTAACTTCTGTGAGCTGTCGTGACATTTCTTTCAGGTGCTTTGCACGAGGGTCCCCATCTTTATAAACACGGTGACCGAAGCCCATAATTTTCACTTTATTTTCAAGTGCTTTTTTAATATATTCCTCTGCCTTTTCACTGTCGCCAATTTCATTCAGCATAGACATAACACGCTCATTTGCTCCTCCGTGAAGAGGGCCTTTAAGTGCGCCGATCGCAGAAGTGATTCCGGAGTACACATCAGAAAGAGTTGCTACACAAACGCGGGCAGTAAATGTAGAAGCATTCAATTCATGATCCGCATGGATTACCAAGGCTTTATTAAATGCTTTTTCAGAGGTTTCATCTGGTTCTTCACCGTTCAGCATATAGAGGAAATTAGCTGCAAAGCTTAATCCTTCTTTGGGTGCTACAGGGTCTTTTCCCTGACGGATACGGGCAAACGCCGTAACAATTGTTGGAATTTTCGCTTGAAGTTTTACTGCTTTCCGGCGGTTTGCTTCTTCATCCATTTCATCTGCTTCTTCATCAAACAGCGCCAGGTTCGAAACTGCGGTGCGAAGGGCAGCCATCGGATGCACCTTGTCGATCGGGAAGGATCTCATCTGATCAATCACTTCATCCGGCACCGTTGCTGCCTGGGAAAGCTCTTTGGAGAAAGATGAAAGCTCTTCCTTATTTGGAAGGCGGTAGTTCCATAACAGATAAACTACTTCTTCAAATGTTGCATTATCAGCTAAATCATCGATGTTATAACCGTGATATGTTAACACACCATCTACGATTGAACTGACCTGTGAGGTTGTAGCAACAATACCTTCTAAACCTTTTGTATGACTCATGCTATCTCTCCTTTACAAACAAATATGCGGGACGTGCCCGTTGGTAAATGAAGGATTCCGCAAAGGGACTTCTTGTAGAGATTGGCTGCGGCAGTTCCTGAAAATTAGAAAGCGGTTACCAAAGTGCTTAACCGCAGGGACCAAACCATCATTTCCTATGTATTTGGTAATGTCACGTTACCTATTATACCATTTTTCACTTTTTTGTGAACGCAAAAGTTTTGAAATACGTAAGAAGATTCAATCTTTTTGGAAAATAGTGCGCCGGGAGCGCACTTTATCCACCTAATGTACTGAAGAATTCCACTATACGCATAGCAAGGTATGCAATTCCAGCTCCAATTACCGGTCCTACAGCTACTCCTCCAAAAACTGCAACTGCTAAAATTGTACCAAAAACCAATGCTACTGTGATATGAGGATCACTTTGCAGAAGATCAATTCCATTTGCAGCTATTACTGCTACAAAAATCCCTGATACAAGTGCGATCCAGGCGTACGAGGAACCCATTGCTTCCTGCAGGTCTCTTAATCCAATATCACCGGTCATAATAGGAACAAGAACAGCAATCGTAATAATCGTTACCCCTATTTGAATTCCTTTTGATTGAATATAAGGAAGTACACTGTTCCCAAACCCTGAGTAATGAATTACGAGCAGTACAGCTACAGCTATCATTAATGTCTGATTTTTAGCAAAAAAACCGACAGCAAGAAGCAGCAGCATAAAAATTAACGGTTGGTTCATATTTCAAATTTCCTTCCCTCATTTAAAGTCTTTGAAAGCATTTATATATTAAACCGATTTGCCGATTAAAAGCTTCGATAAACAAAGCAGTGCCCATCAGAAAAGGTCTGATGGGCGGATGTATTTTTAGAATTTACGGCCGTTCTGATCACTGATCACATACACATTCCCTGATCGGATCATTTTCTCATACATTTTCTGCATCAGCTTTTTGAACATCTCCCGT
Organism: Alkalicoccus daliensis; assembly: GCF_900103955.1. Classification (GTDB taxonomy): domain Bacteria; phylum Bacillota; class Bacilli; order Bacillales; family Salisediminibacteriaceae; genus Alkalicoccus; species Alkalicoccus daliensis. The sequence goes on along the minus strand of NZ_FNIL01000002.1, from coordinate 58,548 downwards.
GTTGCGGGAATAAGCAGGAGAAATCCTAAAGCATCACTGATAAATCCCGGTGTTAACAATACAACTCCACCGACCAGAATGCATATACCATCAAGCAGTTCATTTCCCGGGACCTGGCCCTGGGAGGTTCTCAGCTGTGCTTTTCGAATTGCCTGCAGTCCTTCTTTACGAGCTAAAGCAGCGCCGAGTACACCTGTAATTATAATAAACAATACTGTCAGCAGCAGACCGAAAGTGTTCCATGATAAAAAGATCACAGCTATTTCAAGTGCTGGTACTACGATAAGCAGTAGCAATAGTATTTTTTTCAATTTTTCACACCTCACTTTTTTATTCATGCTGGTAAAATCCGAAATTTAATTGTATATATTTTTGCGCTGAAATCGTAAAACGGCGCCTCCATTTTAATGAGCGTAATCTCTTTACGTGATGATCTTTAAAAGAGTTTCATTTATTGAGTTGGTGAAGACCTTTTTTCGAATTCAGGTATTTAACTAATATTTGAAAAGTTCTTTCGTTCAAAGGTTCAATAAAAAGACGTGAAAAAGAGCGGACTCTTTCTCACGTCGGTAAATCTCTTTCGGTTTATTATAAGATACTTGCTGATCCTTTGTAAATCTTCCCCTGCGTTCCATCTACAGTAACACGGTCACCGTCATTAAATTTGCTGCGTGCATTTTCAACGCCGACGACTACTGGAATTCCCAGGTTCAATCCTACGACAGCTGCGTGGGAAGTAAGTCCGCCCTGCTCCGTAATAACAGCACCCGCTTTTTCAAAAGCTTCCATCATGTCACGGTCTGTATTATTCGTTACCAGGATATCTCCCTGTTTTGTTTTTGCAATTGCTTCTTCAGAACTGTTTGCAATTACCACAGATCCTTTTTTCACTTTGCGGCCGATTCCCTGACCTTTCGCGATTACTTCACCAATTACATGAACTTTCAGCAGGTTCGTAGTTCCCTGCTCTCCAACTGGTACGCCGGCAGTAATTACTACCAGGTCCCCGTTTTTCACGTAACCGGACTTAAGTGATTCATTTACAGAGAGCTGCAGCATTTCATCAGTAGAACTTACTGTACTGCCGAGCTGCGCATGTACGCCCCACACAAGTGAAAGCGTACGGCTCACTCTTGGACTGCTCGTTACAGCAATAATCAGTGACTCCGGACGATACTTAGAGATCATTCTTGCAGTATGGCCACTTTGTGTTGCTGTTAAAATCGCAGTAGCTTTCAGGTTCATTGCAGTATGTGCAACAGACTGGCTGATTGCTTCTGTGATTGTACGGTCACTTTCCTCCGTAATTCTTTTGAGTACACTTTCATGCTGCATCGCAGTTTCTGCACGCAGTGCTATATTCTGCATCGTCTGGACAGATTCTACAGGATAAATTCCCGCAGCCGTTTCACCGGAAAGCATGATGGCGTCTGTGCCATCTAAAATAGCATTCGCAACGTCGGAAGCTTCTGCGCGGGTTGGGCGCGGGTTGCGCTGCATGGAATCGAGCATTTGTGTAGCTGTAATAACAGGCTTGCCAAGACGGTTGCAGCGTTTAATAAGATCTTTTTGTACAAGTGGTACTTCTTCCGGTGGAATTTCCACTCCAAGATCTCCACGTGCTACCATGAGGCCGTCTGAAACTTCCAGAATCTCCTCAATATTGTCTACACCTTCCTGATTTTCGATTTTAGGAATAATGTGGATGTGTGCAGCATTATGCTTTTCAAGAAGTTCCCTGATTTCAAGTACATCAGATGCACGACGTACAAACGAAGCAGCAATAAAATCAACATCCTGTTCAATACCGAATATAATATCTGCTGCATCTTTCTCGGTGATCCCAGGAAGACTTACACTTACGTTCGGCACGTTGACACCCTTTTTATTTTTGAGGGTACCGCTGTTCAGCACTTCCGTCACGAGTTCTTTTTCCTTCACTTCCGTAACAAGAAGCTCTAAAAGCCCGTCATCCAAAAGCAGCTTCGAACCAGCCTGCACGTCATTTACCAATCCTGGATAAGTAACGGAAATCACATCTTTATTTCCTACTACTTCTTCCATCGACACGCGGAGCGTCTGTCCTTTTTCAAGTTCTACTGCTCCACCTTCAAGGGTCTGCGTGCGTATTTCAGGACCTTTTGTATCCAGAAGAATCGCTGTATCCTTGCCTGCCTTCTCAGATGCTTCACGGATATTTTTGATACGTGCTCCATGCTCTTCAAAATCACCGTGGGAAAAATTCAAGCGTGCTACGTTCATTCCTGCATCAATCAGCTGCGTAAGCTTTTCTTTCGACTCACTTGCCGGTCCTATCGTACAAACAATTTTCGTTTTTCTCATCGTTTAATTTCCTCCTTGGTATTCACTGTGTGCATTTCCGCACAAAAGCCAGGACCGTCAAATGCGACGTCCCAGCTGCCGTGCTTCAGCACCAGTTAGATAGAAAGTTCTTTGGATAATTGATACATTTCCTGATCCAGGGACTTCTTTTTCTTTAGTGCCTGATTTATTGGATGGTACACAAGCTTATTGTTTTCAATTCCTACCATCTGTCCTTTTTCTCCGACAAGAAGGAGTTCTACTGCTTTAGCAGCAAGCCTGCTCGCAAGAACGCGGTCTGCTGCAGTCGGAGTTCCTCCGCGCTGTATATGTCCAAGAACCGTGACACGGGTTTCCAAATCAGTTTTGTCCTGGATCTGCTGGCCGATTTCAACACCGGAGCCCACTCCTTCAGCAACAAGAATGATACTATGTTTCTTTCCCCGGTCATGCCCCCGTTTTAAACGTTTAATAATCTCTTCCATATCTTCATTAACTTCCGGAATCATAATCGTTTCTGCCCCGTCGGCAAGACCTGCCCAGAGTGCCAGATCGCCGGCATCCCTGCCCATGACCTCAATCACATACGTGCGTTCATGAGACGTTGCAGTGTCACGAATTTTATCCACAGCATCAATAACAGTATTCAATGCTGTATCGAATCCGATAGTGAAATCTGTCCCCGGAATATCATTATCAATCGTCCCAGGTACACCAATCGTTGGGAAACCATGCTCAGTAAGCTTTTCCGCACCTCGGAAAGACCCGTCTCCCCCAATTACTACGAGTGCTTCAATCCCGAATTTATTCAGCTGTTCAATTCCCTTCAGCTGGCCTTCCTTCGTTTTAAACTCTTCGCATCTCGCTGTATAAAGTTTTGTCCCGCCACGGTGAATAATGTCACCGACTGAGCCAATTTCCATTTTTTCAATATCGCCATTAATAAGTCCCTGATATCCGTAATAAATACCGTAAACTTCTAAATTATGATAAATCGCTTTTCTTACTACAGCACGGATAGCTGCATTCATTCCTGGTGAGTCTCCACCACTGGTTAGTACTCCGATACGTTTCATAAGATATAGTCACCCCATAGTATTGCGTCGATTTTCTTTGCATGTTTTTAAAATAACACTTTCAATTTTTAAAAACAATAGAGAGCAGACTCTTCCAAAATCTGCGCAACAATTTGCATTCGACAAATATCCCTATCCTTCAACGTTGTTATCGTTTACATCGGAATACTCTCCTATTTGATTAAATTTTTCATGCCTTTGTTTCACAAGCGTTTCTTTGTCTAAACCGGCAAGAGACTTCAGCCCTTCTTTCAATACGGCGCGGATTTCCTCTGCCTGGCTTACTACATCCCGGTGAGCTCCGCCGCGGACTTCTGCAATCATATGATCAATTATTCCGAGTTCAAATAAATCCGGTGCAGTAATTTTCATTGTTTCAGCCGCTCTCCGTGCCTGGGAAGCATCTTTCCATAGAAGCGCAGCTGCACCTTCAGGAGAAATTACGGAATATGTAGCATTTTCCAGCATATACATCCGGTCACCTACTCCTAAAGCAAGCGCTCCACCGCTTCCTCCTTCTCCTATGACAACACAGATAATCGGCGTTCGCAGACCTGCCATTTCAATCAAATTCCGTGCAATAGCCTCGCTCTGGCCCCGCTCTTCAGCTGCCTGCCCGGGAAAAGCTCCTTTCGTATCAATGAAACAGATAATTGGACGGGAAAATTTTTCCGCCTGTTTCATGAGACGCAGTGCTTTACGGTAGCCTTCCGGGTGAGGCATACCAAAATTTCTGTGGATATTCTCTTTTGTATCTTTTCCGCGCTGATGCCCGATAACTGTTACCGGACTGCCATCAAATGTAGCGATACCGCCAATGATTGCCGCATCATCGCCATGAAGACGATCTCCATGAAACTCCAGAAAATTGGAGAAAAGATGATTAATGTAATCTTTAGTAGTCGGCCGCTGAGAGTGTCTGGCCAGCTGCACACGGTCCCAAGGTTTCATGTTGCCGTAAATTTCTTCTTCCAATTGCTCCAGGCGTTTTTCAAGTTTTTCAATTTCTCCTGATAAGTCGATTTCTTTTTCTTCTGTAAAAATTCTTAATTCAGCTATTTTATTCCGAAGTTCTACAATTGGCTTTTCGAATGGTAATTGTTCTGCCACTTTGTTATGCCTCCTTTCCCTGTGGAGTGTGTATTGCGATAACAGCAGAAAGTGTCTGCCTCATATCATGCCGGTGTACTACCTGATCCAGCTGTCCATGTTCCATTAAAAATTCTGCAGTCTGAAAGTCATCCGGAAGCTTCTGCCTGATCGTCTGTTCTATAATTCTTCTTCCTGCAAAACCGATTAACGCACCTGGTTCTGCCAGATTAATATCACCAAGAGAGGCAAAGCTTGCCGAAACGCCTCCCGTTGTAGGGTGCGTCATTACGCTGATAAACAAAAGCTTTTCTTCATGCAGGCGGCGGAGAGCGGTGCTCGTTTTTGCCATCTGCATCAAGCTGACTACCCCTTCCTGCATACGTGCCCCTCCGGAAGCTGCAAATAAAATCAACGGAACACGTTTTTCTATCGCTTTTTCCACAGCCCGCACAATTTTTTCACCTACTACTGAGCCCATGCTGCCCATTCGAAAACGCGCATCCATTACACCGATGACTACCGGCTGATCGTCAATTTTCGCATAGCCTGTTACGATCGCTTCGCTGAGACCTGTTTTTTCACGGTCCACTGCAGACTTTTCCTTATATTCCGGAAAATTCAATGGATCCATGGCAATCATGCCTGCATTAAATTCTTCGAAACTTTCTTCATCAATGGTACAGTGCAGTCTTTCTCCAGCTGTAAGCCTGTGATGGTAGCCGCACTGTTCGCATACCATATCATTTTTACGCAGTTCCTTTATGTAGCATATGGCCTTACATTCCGGACACTTTGCCATCAATCCTTCCGGAACTTCCTGCTTTGCACCTTCTGAAGGGATTTTTGCGTATTTTTTCTTTTTTGAAAAAAGATCTCGAATCATCGTGTACTTCCTCCATTCTTTCAGCGGCTAAAAACTGCTGTTATATAAATGTTTTGATAACAATTCCCCTGCACCCGCACTGTCTCTTGCTGCAATGGCATTATATATTTCTTCATGTTCACTCCAGGTGTAAGGCATCCGGCCTTCTCTTGACAGCGATTCTTTCAGGGCTGCCCTGCTGTATTCCACCAGCGGCCTCCATATATTTAATATCAGGTTATTCTGGCTGAGAGAGACAATTGTTTTATGAAATTGAATATCTTCCTCTACAGGAATGTATCCATTATTCCATTTTTCTTTAGATTGATCTAATAATTCTTTTAAATATTGAAGCTGCTCCTCTGACACTCTTTCACAGCCTATTTTCACTGCTTCTACTTCTAAAATCCTTCTCGTTTCTGCAAGGTCCTGCCGTGCTTTGGCATCTTTCAAAAAGAAACCGGCAAGCACTTCGGCCAGGCGGTGGCTTCCTGCCTGCCGCAGGAAGGTGCCTTCCCCTTTACGTGTTTCAATTAAATCTAATAATTCCAGTGCCCGCAGTGCTTCTCTTACAGAGGACCTTCCTACTCCCAGCTTTTCAGCTAACTCTCTTTCAGAAGGAAGTTTGTCGCCTGCTTCGATATATCCTTCGATCATTAAGCTTTCAATGTGCTGCAGAATACGCACGTAAACTTTGGATGGCTGACTCATTGTTTTCGCGTCCCCTCTCCATAGCAAAAAGCTGCCCTTTGCAGAGCCAGGACAGCTTTTGCGGTCATCTGCGCTTTATGCGTCATCTTCAATCATTGTAAGCTGACGGGTCTTTTCAGCGACTTCTTCTGCATCTACTTTTCTCCGTGCTACTCCAGTTTCCATCGCTGTTTTCGCAACTGCTTTTGCTACTGCTGGTGCTACTCTTTTATCAAAAGGTGCTGGAATTACGTAATCAGCTGTAAGATCTTTTTCCGCTACAAGATCTGCAATAGCTTCCACAGCTGCAACCTTCATTTCCTCGTTTATATGTGTTGCATTTACGTCCAGGGCACCTCGGAAAATACCGGGAAATGCAAGTACGTTATTTACCTGGTTCGGAAAATCAGACCGGCCTGTTCCAATCACGCTTGCTCCTGCTTTTTTAGCAATATCAGGCATAATCTCCGGTACCGGATTTGCCATTGCAAAGATGATGGGAGCTTCGTTCATTGATTCTACCATTTCAGGAGTGAGGGCCCCTTCTACAGATACACCGATAAACACGTCGCTGTCCTGAATGACTTCACTCAGCTTTCCTTCCAGTTTTTCAGAGTTCGTCACCTGGGCGATTTCATGTTTGAGATTATTCATGCCGTAAGTACGCCCTTCGAAAATAGCGCCTTTAGAATCACAGAGAATAATGCTTTTACATCCCAAACTTTTAAGCAGCTTCATAATTGCAATACCTGCTGCCCCTGCGCCATTAATTACTACGCTTATATCCTTCATCTGCTTGCCGCTGAGCTTCAGTGCATTCACTAATCCTGCTGCGGTGACGATCGCTGTTCCATGCTGATCATCATGAAATACAGGAATATTCATTTCTCTTTTTAAGCGTTCTTCAATTTCAAAACAACGCGGTGCTGCAATATCTTCAAGATTCACACCGCCAAAGGTCGGTTCCATGAGTTTTACCGTATTTACGATTTCATCTACATCTGTTGTGTTCAGGCATATCGGGAAAGCATCCACTCCGGCAAAAGATTTAAACAGTACAGCTTTTCCTTCCATTACCGGCATTGCTGCTTCCGGCCCGATGTTACCAAGACCAAGCACAGCTGTACCATCAGAAACTACTGCTACCATGTTCCCTTTTACCGTATAGTCATATACAGTCTGCGGATCTTCGAAAATCGCTTTGCATGGTTCTGCAACTCCCGGCGAGTAAGCTAACGACAAGTCATCAGCATTCCGAACTGGTACTTTTGGTTTTGTTTCAATTTTCCCCTTTTTCACACGGTGCATATGCAATGCTTCTTCTCTTAATGTCGCCACTGTCGCCACTCTCCTCGTATGTTATACGTAGTAGAGGTGGTCTGACCACCCCTTCGCCAATCATTATTATAACAAAAAGCAGGACTTGTTACACCCTCGGTTTTTTTAAATAGACATGATTTTTCCCTAAGATGGCCTGCAGTTTGTTTAAAAAGCCTTCTGTGACTGCAACGTTCCACATTTCTGATAAGCGGACAATTTTATCAGAAGATTCATATTTCAGCACTACCGGCACCGTTCCCGGCGTATTTTCCAATAAATTTTTCAGCTCAGCAAGTCTTTCTCTTTCATTTATTACCGTAATATATAAGTATAAAGTTTCTTCCTGCTGCTGCTCTTCTTTTTCGAGAAGATGCTGAATTGTTGTACATTTATTTAATATTACTTTCCGTTCCCCTTCATATTCCTCTATTGTCCCTTCAATAAACACTTTTTCGTTTTTTCCGAAAAGAAGCTGATATTGTTTATAGGCTTTGGGAAAGACCGTTACTGAAGTTTCACCGCTTTCGTCCTCTATATGCAGAAATGCCATCTGTTCCTTCTTTTTTGTTTGAATTGAACGGATATCAGTCAGCAGGCCTGCAAGGCGCACGGTGGATTTATCTTTTTGCTTCAGCGCTTCCATAATCGGCACACGTTTGTATTTAACCAGCAGCTCTGCAGCTTCTTCCAAAGGATGACCGCTCACGTAAAAGCCAAGGACTTCTTTCTCCATTTTTAATTCTTCTTCCCGTTTTAATGGCTTCATTTTCTCATAAAAAATATTAATTTCTTCATCAGGAAAAAGCACTTCTCCTAACTCTTCTTTTTTGTCTTCCTGGATTGCATATTCAAGAGCTGAATCAATTGTAGCAAGCAGCGTAGCACGATTTTCACCAAATTCATCCAATGCACCGCTCAAAATAAGAGATTCGAACATTCTGCGGGCGCGCAGGTGCTTCGGCAGTTTTGCACAAAGCTCAAACAGTCCCTCATAACCTCCTGCGCTTCTCCACCTGACAATTTCCTCTGCCGTTCTATAATTCATATATTTTATGGAAGCGAGACCAATCTGGATACTGCCTTCTTTCAGGGTAAAAGAGGCATCTCCAGTCTGTACCGATGGAGAAAGGATGTTAATACCTCTTAATTTTGCTTCATGGATGATTCCGGCGAGTTTTTCCTGATCATGAACTGCTCCCTCCATTAAGCCTGTATAAAACGCTTCCGGTGCCATCGTTTTCAAATAAGCAAGCTGATAGGAAATCATACTGTAAGCAACCGCATGGCTTCTGTTAAATCCATAATCAGCAAAGCGGACAATTAGGTCGTATACCTCTTCCGCCTCTTCCGTCCTATATCCTTTTTCAGCAGCTCCTTCGACAAATTTTCTTCTTCCTTCTTCAAGTTCCTCCCTTTTTTTCTTGCTTACAGCTCTCCTCAGCAGATCAGCTTCTCCCAGCTTAAACCCTGCCATTTTCGCAGCGATCTGCATAATCTGTTCCTGATAAATTAATACTCCATGCGTTTTCTCCAAAATCGGTTTAAGATCCTGATGAATATAATGTGTCTCTTCCTGCCCATGCTTTCTAGCCACGTAAACTGATATAAATTCCATCGGACCCGGACGGTATAAAGCATTGACGGCTACAATATCTTCAAAATTAGTAGGTTTTAACTGTTTCAGTACTTTTTGCATCCCCTGCGATTCGAGCTGAAAAATTCCGGAGGTATCCCCCTGGCTGAGAAGCTTAAAAACTTTGGGTTCATCAAGTGGAAGCTCTTCAGCGTCTATTCCGGACAGTTCCTGAATTCTGTCTATCAAAGTCAGATTGCGCAGTCCCAGAAAATCCATTTTCAGCAGTCCGAGCTTCTCGAGATCTCCCATAGGATACTGTGTGAGCATCATGCCTTCGTTTCCAGTCTGCAATGGAACAATATTTGTCAGCGGATCTCTGCTCATTACAATGCCGGCGGCATGCACGGAACTGTGCCTTGGAAGTCCTTCCAGTTTCTTTGCATAGTAGACTAGCTTTTCAGCTGATTCACTTCCGGAAACGGCCTGGATAAATGAAGAACGCTTCTCCGCATCTGCAATTTTTATATTGGGTTTAGCAGGGATCGCTTTTGCTACTCTGTCTACTTCATAGGGATCTGTACCCAGCGAGCGGCCTGCGTCCCTGACTGCTGCTTTCGCTGCAAATGTACCAAACGTTACAATCTGTGCAACATGCTCTTTCCCATACTTTTCTGCCACGTAATGAATGACTTTGTCTCTTTTCGTATCAGCAAAATCAATATCAATATCCGGCATGGAAATTCTTTCGGGATTTAAAAACCTTTCGAATAACAGCTGGTATTTTATCGGGTCCACGTTCGTAATCTTCAGTACATAAGCGACGAGAGAGCCCGCTGCAGAACCTCTTCCGGGACCCGTAGTTATTCCTTCACGATGGGCGAAGTTCATAAAATCAGCAACAATCAAAAAATAGTCTGCAAACTGCATCGACTCAATGACGGACAGTTCATGTTCCAGTCTGCTCCAGCTTTCTTCAGATGGTGTTTTGTACCGATTGTACATTCCTTTTTCACACCATTTACGCAGCAAAAGAGAAGCATTTTCTGTATCAGGGTATTCAGGGAGCACCATCTGACCAAGCGGAAGCTCCCACTCACATCTTTCTGCAATGGCATTTGTTTCTTCCAAAGCACCTTCCCAGCCGCGAAGTGCTTCTCTCATTTCTGCTTCAGATTTCATGTAGTAATGTGCGGTGTGCTCCTCATTGTCAAATTGGGAAAGCGGTGTTCCAGTTCTGATGGAAGAAAGCAGCTGGAAAATATCTGTATCTTCTGCTTCCACCGCATGAAGGTGATTAGATGCTACTGCTTTTTCCTTCCTGTCTGAAAGCCAATTCCTTAATGCAAGTAACTTCTCTCGCTCTTCCTGATGATAGTGCTGCTGTACTTCTATGTAAACATCATTGGGAGCAGCCTGTTTCAGCAGATCCTGTACTTCCTCTGCCCCGAATAAATCCTTTTCCTGCAGGAGCGTCTGCACAGGTCCCTTTTCCATGGGCTGAATGACAATGATATCTTCTGTCTGCTGAAGATCCTTCAGGTCCATAAATGGTTCTTTTTTTTCAGTGGTTTTTACTTTTGTAGTTAACTTTAAAAGACACTGATATCCTGTGGTACTAAGGGCTAACAGCAGCAATTGATACGCCGGCCCTTCTTCAGAAAAACGAAAAGGCAGTTCGACTCCTATGATGGGTTTAATGCCTTCACGTATGCATGCTTGATAAAAAGGAACAGCTCCATGCATTACACTGCGGTCTGTTAAAGCCAGGGAGGTAAAACCTTCTTTTTTGGCTTTCTGTACTAAGTCTTCAATTTTTGCTCCACTTTCCAGCAGACTGTATTCACTGTGAATATGCAGATGTACAAATGCCATAGTTTCTCCTCCTTTCTTCTTTTTATATTGATCATAACACGAACGTATATTCTTATTACAGTATGACTTTCTTTTATTTTCCTTCTCCTGCGATTCGATTGCAAGCAGGCACAATCATATTTAATTTAAACTTTCCCTTTTGTTCGTCAAAAATAGCCTGCCGTCCCTGAATACGTATAAGTAAAACCTCCATTGGTTGAAATGGAGGTTTCTTTAAATAATTCTATAAATGTGATTTCTCCGGAGAAGCTCATAGTAGAGAAACTTCCTGCCGGTAAGCTAGGCATCTTTGCAGAGATCATCCAGCTTTTTAAAAATTTCTTTTGTTTCCTCCCAGTTCTGCGCCTGGGCTCCTGAAGCCATCGGATGGCCGCCGCCTTGATGTTCTGCAGCAAGATGATGAATCTCAGGTTTTTTTGAACGCATTCTCACTCTGATAATGTCATCCTCTTCTACAAAAAACACCCATGCTTTTAATCCTTTTAAATTCGAGAAGCAATTTACGATTGCAGATGCTTCTTTTGATGTTACCTTAAACTTATCCAGTGTTTCTTTCGTCAGCGTAACCTGGGCTGCCCCGTTCTCTGTAATTTGCACGTGTGACAGTACATATCCCTGGAGCCGCAGCAATTCTTCTGTAGTGACGTCCAGATCATTGTAAAGCGCATCTCTGTCAAATTCGTATTCCAGCAGCGACCCCGCAGAAGAAAAAGTTGATTTAGTCGTGTTGGAAAAACGGAAGCGGCCAGTATCTGCTACAATTCCCGCGTATAGAAACCTGGCTGCTGCCGCCGGTATTTCAAGCCCGTTTGCTTCCGCAAGACGATATACCATTTCGCAGGTGGAGCTCGCTTCTGTATCCACCCACTGCAGATCCCCGTACATCTCCACTTCTGGATGATGATCAATTTTAATAACTGTATCGGCTTGTTCCACGCCTTCTCCATCAATTCGCGCTGTATTTGCTGTATCACAGACAACGGCAAGCGCCCCTTGATAATCTTCTGCAGTTACTTCATCCATTTCTGTTAAAAATGCCAGGCCGTTTTCTGTTTCCCCAGCCAGTTTAACTTCCTTTTCAGGATATGCACATAAAATAATTTCTTTTAACCCTGCCTGAGATCCTACTGCATCCGGATCAGGACGGACATGACGATGTATTATCACCTTTTGATACCGGCCAATTGTTTCCCAGATATTAAATAAGGTTTCTCTTGTCATAATTTATTCCTCCACCATTTGAATAGTTGCTTCCCACGTTATGCTCCGCTACAATTGTGAGAGTATGTCCATTTAATATTTGCAGTTTGAAGCATCCTTTCAGTAAAATGATCCGTATTTCTTCACAGCGTTCATCTGCTGAAATAGGTCTTCTCTTCTGACACAAAGGAGTAAATGAAGAATGATTATTTTTCCCATAATTATTGTAGTAGCCTTATTTCTATTTGTTTATTTTAAAGTGGCCCAGTCCCGTGGAAAGGGGCCAGGCGACAGTCAGTTAAATAATGCCAAAGCAAATATTTCCCTCGGCGTATTTATCCTCGCCTTTGGAATTAACAGCTATGTTACTTTACAGACGACTACGGCTGCAATCATTGCATTAATTTTCGCTGCACTCGGAATAGCAAATCTTTATTTCGGTCTTCAACGCTACAAGCATTATAAACCAATCGCAGCGAAAGAAAAAAAATCAGCAAAATAAGAAGGTTTTTTGACAGCCGCAGAGACAATAAAGTACAAAACTGCACCGGGGGAACTTTCCTCCGATGCAGTTTTTTATCGGTCGATGAGCTGTGCCATCAGCATTGCTTTCCCTACCATCTGTTCGTTATAAAATAACTCTACATCCACCTTGCCGAATTTCCGCCCCACTTCAAGTACTCGGGGCCTGATTTGAATCTTAGCGTCTATCTGCACCGGCTTCATAAAGAAGATAGTCATATTTTCAACAACCAAGTCTCCTTTTTTGTACTTTCTCAATACCCGGCTGGCCGATTCTGTGACAAGAGTAGTAATTACTCCGTGGGAAATTGTACCAAGATGATTTGTCATCTGCGGTGTTACTTCCAGCTGATAAACGGTATCTCTTCCTTCCGAGATATCTTCGAGATGTCTCGTAACTAAATCTTCAATTGTATCTCCTACATGAGGCTGTCTCTGAATCATCTGCAGCGCTTTTAGTACATCCTGCCTGCTGATAACCCCCAGAAGCCTCTTCGCTGAACTGATCACAGGCAGGAGCTCGATGCCTTCCCAGACCATAATATGCGCTGCGGACGCTACGGAGGTTTTTTGCGTCACTGTAATAGGCTGCTTTGTCATTACCTTTTCAATCTCTGTGAAAGGACTCGCTCCAATTATATCTTTCGCAGTCACGATCCCGTGCAGCCTTAAATTATCATCCACCACAGGATAACGGCTGTGGCCTGTTCTTTGATTTAACGCCTGATATCTTTCCACGGTATGGTTTAATGTCAGGTGGTCGGTAGATTCGAGCGGAATAAGAATGTCTTCTACAGAAATAATTTCTTTTTTAATAAGCTGATCATAAATAGCCCGGTTGATCATTGTGGCTACCGTAAAGGTGTCGTAGGAAGTGGAAATGATAGGCAGTTCCAGCTCATCTGCCAGCTGTTTTACATCTTCGGTTGTATCAAAACCTCCGGTAATAAGAACTGCAGATTCTTCCTCTAATGCCATCTTATGCACTTTGTCCCGGTTACCGACGATCAACAGATTTCCAGCTTCTACATAGCGCATCATTGCTTCTGATTTCATTGCACCAATTACAAACTTATTTAATGTTTTATGCAGGCCGGTTCGCCCGCCGAGCACCGTACCTTCAACGATGTTTACTACCTCTGCATAAGTAAGCTTTTCTATATTTTCCTTTTGCTTTTTTTCAATCCGGATTGTCCCTACACGTTCAATTGTGCTTACAAGACCTTGATTTTCAGCATCTTTAATTGCCCGATATGCTGTACCTTCACTGACATGAAGTTCTTTTGCAATATGCCGAACAGAAATCTTGCTGCCTACTTCTAAGCTTCTAATAAACTGTAGTATTTGTTCATGCTTTGTCATAGTAAGGCGCACTTCCTTTTTTGATGACCTGTTTAATTAATTTTATCCCTCTGTACTAACACAAGTATAATCGGATTATCGATGTTCTTCAAGTCAAACTGCCAGAAAATTTAATCCTTTCTGGAATAAGGTTTTGACCAGGGTAAAGTTTTTATAGATTTTTACAATAAATTTTATTTTTTACGATATTTTTTTACTTGTTATGGGTATAGTGCAAGAGGGAAAATAGTTTTAGTATGTTTATTAAAGAGGAGTGAAGATGATGCAAGGGTATAAAAAGCTGATAGCTATAACAGCATCGCTTCTGTTCCTAAACGGCTGCAGCAATTCAGACCCGGAAGCACTTATCAGCGAAGAAGACAACACTGTAGAGCTCATCTTCGGAGAACAGGAAGTCAGTTTCACGGCGGAACACTACGCGACTATGACACAGGAAGCCTTAAATTTATTTCATGAAGAACTGCCCGTATATAGAGATGATCAGGAACAGCTCGAACGTTGGTTTATACGTTATTATATTCAGAAGCATGAATATAACGAAAGCTGGTCCACAGATGAAATGATTCTGCTCGCTTCTGAAAGAAGCAAATACGAAACACAGTGGAGAAATTATGCAGAGGCACGATATGAAATAACAGCATCAGAGGAAGCTATTGAGGCGCAGGCAGAATATAATATTGAGTTATATGAGTCCAGTACGCCTGCTTCTGTGCAGGGAATGGCGGACGGCCTTAATCTTACGATCGAGGAATTTTTTAAGGAGTTTGACAAAGACCATGTGGAGAGAACAGTAATTTGGGAACAGCTTTTTCCAATACTGCAGCAGGAGTATGCTGATGAAGAAAACAAAGACACAGTTTCTGTTGCGCGCAGATACAGTGAAGAGGTTATTCATTCGATACAAAGCAACGGTCCTGATTTTCATTCTATACCCTTTGCAGAATAGCAAAAGAACCATCGCAGCTGCGACGGTTCTTTTTTTAATGAACTCTTGTAAAACCCTCTGAAGTTATTTAAGAAGAAACTTCGCTCCGACAGGCTTTGCCGTTGAGGTGCTCCGTAACTCGTTCTTCCGAAGGATATGGGAACTTTCACAGCCGCCTTAATGACCTTAAAGTCATCTTCGCGGTTTTATAAATCAAGCTCATCTCCTGCTTTCATTGCAATCCCTTCCTGCTTTAAGGTATCCACAAATGCCTGCGGATCCTGCTTTATGACAGGGAAAGTATCATAATGCACCGGCACCACTTTCTTAGCTTTCAGCCAGTCTGCAGCAATTGCAGCATCTTCCGGCCCCATCGTAAAATTATCTCCGATCGGCAGGAATGCCAGATCTATTTCATTCATTTCCCCGATCAGCCGCAGATCTGAGAATAAGCCAGTATCGCCAGCGTGATAAATTGTTTTACCCTCTGCACTGAATAATATTCCAGCAGGCATTCCTGTATAAACTATCCGCTGGTTTTCTTCTTCAGTGTAGGCAGATCCATGAAAAGCCTGAGTCAGCTTTACTGTTCCAAAAGCAAATTCATGTTTCCCTCCAATATGCATAGGATGCGTGTTTACTCCCTGAAAACTTAAATAAGTAGCCAGTTCAAATGGAGCAACTACCAGGGCGTCATTACGCTTTGCCATTTCCACTGTGTCCCCTACATGGTCATTATGCCCATGTGTAAGCAGGATGACATCAGCCATCGTATTATCTGCTTCAAGGTCAGTAGTTTCATTTCCTGTAATGAATGGATCAATAAAAATATTTGTGCCGTTCGTTTCAATTTTTACTACTGAATGTCCATGGTAAGAAATTTTCATCGTTAACTCCTCCTAAAATATTTATCATCTAGTCTCTACCCGTTCCTTTCGACACCTATGCATCTGATTTATTGTTCCATATGGTAAGATAATTGATAAGTTCAGCTGAAAGGGGTTTTTAATATGACAAGAATTGAAGTGCTTCAAGAAGAAATGATGAAAAATAACTGGGATGTATTAATGGTGCAGACACAGCCTAACGTATTTTATTTAAGCGGCTTTAACGCAGATCCACATGAACGTCTGTTGGGGATGGTGATCTTCAAGGATGCTGCACCTATGCTTATATGTCCGAATATGGAAGTAAACCAGATAAAAGAAATTTTCACACAGGGCATGATTATAGGTTATACCGATTCCGAAAACCCTTGGGCTAAAGTGGAATCCTACATAGATGATAATAACCTTTCCACGAATAACATAGCGCTCGAATCTTCCATTTCCTGGAGCAGGCTGGAGGAGTGGAAAAAAATTGCTCCGGATGCTCATTTCAGTGAAGCCGACTCTCTATTGTTAAAACAGCGAGTAATTAAATCCCCCGAAGAAATTACTTATCTGGAGGAAGCTGCAGCTTTGGCTGACGAGGGAATCCAGACCGGCATTGACAGCTTAAAAGAGGGAATTACAGAAATGGAAGTTATCGCAGCGATAGAATATGCGTTAAAACGAAAGGGAGTACGGGAAATGTCCTTCAGTCCTATGGTCCTTTTCGGTGAAAAAGCCGGAGATCCACACGGGAATCCCGGTGCCCGCAAACTTAAGAAAGGCGATGGCGTTCTTTTTGACCTGGGGGTTATGTGGAAAGGATACGCTTCGGATATTACAAGAACCGTATTTTTTGATCATGTAAATGAGGAACAGCAGCAAATTTACGACACAGTCCTTGCGGCTTTGCATAATGCACTGGATTTAGTGAAACCCGGCCAAAAAATAGGCACGCTTGATACTGCGGCGAGAGAGACGATAACCGAAGCAGGCTACGGTGAATTTTTCCCACACCGCATCGGCCACGGACTCGGAATTGAAGTCCATGAATTTCCTTCCATGAATGCTGAAAATACTGACCTTCTGCAAGCAGGAATGACTTTTACAATTGAACCTGGTATATACGTACCTGATAAAAGCGGTGTTCGAATTGAGGACGATATCCTGGTTACTGAAGATGGCGCTCGCAGTCTTACAAGTTATCCGAAAGAACTCACAATAATACCTGCTGAAAAATAATTCTTCCGGTAGCAGCATCCTCTTCTTAAAAAAGATGCTCTCATAATAAACTGTAAAAAATCCGCCCTGTACTCTTTTGTAACAGGCGGATTTTTACTGAATAAAATTATTGAGTTTGAGAATTTCAAGACCGGTGTTTGTGCAGCACATCCAGTCCTCCGGTTACTTCTATTACACTTCCAGTCACCATATCTGCTTTTTCATCCAGCAGAAACAGCACGGTTCTGGCAATATCCTCTCCTGTTCCCGACCGGCCCACTGGAGTTTTTTCATCTCCCGTTTTTCTTGCTTCCTCAATCGAACTTTCTTTCATGTCTCCAAGAATCTCCCCCGGGCAGACCATATTTGCTGTTATTCCGTTCGACGCTTCTTCGATCGCAACCGACTTGGTTAGAGAAGCCAGCCCGGCTTTGGAAGCAGCAAAAGCAGCGCGGCAAAGCCACCCTGGCGAATGATCGGCTCCCTGAAAACCATAGGTAATAATCCGACCAAACTGCTGATTGCGCATCAAGGGAACTATTTCTTTGAGTAAATAAAATGCAGCATTCAGATTTCCATTAATCATTTCATGCCACTCTTCATCCTCGTAATCTGCTACTGCTTTCCGTTCGAAAATATATGGCCCTGCATTTAATAGTAACGCATCAACTCTGCCAAATTTCACCACAGCCTGTTCTACAAAATTCACTAAATCTTCTTTACGCTGTACATCACCCTGTACGAATTGAAGACGATCCGCATATTGTTTCCACTCTTCTTTACGGGCAAGCATCGCTTGTTCATCAGAGCGATAATTTACTGATACTGAATACCCTGCCTGCAGCAGTTCTTCTGTCATCTTTTTCCCCAGACCCTTTGTCCCTGCAGTAATAAGTACATGTCTCATGCTCATAAACCACCTTCACTTCTATGTCCTATATCCTATTGTTATATAAACCTATCTTATTTCTCAACTCTCACGTCTTTTAATTATGATAAATTTTTGTAAAGTGAGTTAAGCTGATTTTTGTATTTTCAATCTCTGTTGGTTCAATCATATTTTAATAACTTCCTCGTGAAGTAGATGTCCTTCCTAAACAGGTGAAATTCTTTATGCAGTTCTGTTTCTGCGGAAGTTTGTTTTAAAGATTATTTGAAGGTTTTCTACCCCACTTTTCCCGGAAGCGAAAATATTTTAGGCGAGTTTTACATAGGTGACTGCATGGAATGGATAAAGTACAGGCAAAATTTTTCAGGCACAAAATACTGCTGATGCAAACTCGAACAGGAAAAAATTATTCCTGATTCTTATTTCTCAAAAAATATTTCCTTCATCAATTATTTTAGGTCTTATGCTTTAGTTTCCCGCTGCCTCTGAAGCGATTCCTCTTGAAAAAACGTTTCCATTAACCGGTCTAAGGGAATATAATAAGTATAAAGGTCCTCTTAATTTCATTAGGAGTATCAATATGTACGATGGGGAGGAGATTGACATGACAGTCCGCTATAACACTATTCTTGTGGCAGTCGATGGGTCAGACGAGGCTAAAAGAGCATTTCGAAAAGCCGTGCTGTTGTCAAAAGATCAGGGAGCAAAGCTGTTACTCACTCATATCGTGGATACACGAACTTTTGCTTCAGTAGAGCATTATGACCGCACCATATTTTCAGAGGCAGAGCAGTACGCCAAAGATATGCTGAACGATTATAAGAAGCTTGCTGAAGATCAGGGGTTGACAGATGTGACACTTATCCTTGATTACGGTTCTCCAAAAGTAAAAATCGCAAAAGATGTGGCAAAAAAGCACGAGGTTGATTTAATCGTCACCGGGGCTACCGGCCTGAATGCTGTAGAGAGATTTTTGATTGGCAGTGTTTCTGAGCATATCACCCGGCATGCCGCCTGTGATGTATTGATCGTCCGTACAGATCCGAAAGAATAGTGCAATCTAAAAAAACGGTGCTCCTTTTTTTCAGGAGCACCGTTTTCAGACTGTTTATAAAGTAAGAAATTTTATATATTTATGATTTGCTGTGTATAGGTTCTCCTCCGCTTTCCGGCGGAAGCTTGCCGTGGGGCTAGTCTTCAGCTATTTGCAATGCCTGCCGGCATTACAAAGGATCTTCAGACTGCGCTTTAATCCCACTGGCGTCACCGCCGGGCGCTATGGAGAAAATTTATTTCCGAAGAAAAAGTGTTCGTAGCTCTGCGGTTTCGTATAAAACCATTGCCTCCCTTAATTATGCTGCAGTCGCAGAAGAGTCGATACCTGGAGGATTTGAACGATTCTTATATCTTCCCAGGCGTTCTTACTGGGAAGATATAGTAAGCATGTGCGAAACCAGCCAATGATCTTGAAATCACTGGAAAGAGCTCTTTGCTTTCCAGTAATTTGGCTGCGTGAAGCCATGCTCCTCTTTTAAGAAGGCAGGTTAGCGGAGAGAGTTCCCTCCGGAAAGCGACCCTTCGGAGACAAAAGCACAAAATCGTATACTTATACAGAAAAATCACCTTTTCAACATCCTGAAAACGGTGCTCCCTTTTTTTCAGGAGCACCGTTTTATTTATGCAAGACGCATTGTATCGCGGGCGATCATTACTTCTTCATTCGTAGGGATAACAATAACTTTTACCGGAGAGTGAGGATAGTTGATAAATGCTTCCTGTCCACGGATTTTGTTCAGTGCAGGATCCCAGTAAATCCCCATAAATTCAAGTCCTTTCAGTACCTGCGCACGAATCACATCACTATTTTCCCCGATTCCAGCTGTAAATACTACCGCATCAAGTCCATGCATTCTGGCAGCGTAGGAACCAATATACTTGTGAATTCTTGAAGTAAATACTTCGAGTGCCAGCTTCGCTCGTTCACTGCCGTCAGAAGCTTCTATTTCAATGTCTCTTAAATCACTTGAAAATCCGGACAGTGCAAGCATTCCACTTTTTTTATTCAATACGTCCATTACTTCTTCTGCAGTAAGATCAGCCTTTTCCATGATATACGGAATTAAAGCAGGATCAATATTCCCTGACCTTGTTCCCATCGTCACACCTGCAAGCGGGGTAAAGCCCATAGAAGTGTCAATCGACTTACCGCCGTCTATTGCTGCAATAGAGGCCCCGTTACCTAAATGGCAGGAAATGAGGCGCAGGTTCTCTACTGGACGTCCCAGCATGTCTGCAGCCCGCTCGGACACATATTTGTGGGAAGTACCATGAAAGCCATACTTCCGTATGCCATATTTCTCATAATACTCATAAGGGAGACTGTATAAATAAGATTCTTCCGGCATCGTCTGATGAAAAGCTGTATCGAACACAGCTACAGAAGGAACGTTCGGCAGTACTTCCTTAAATGCCCGGATTCCTGTTAAGTTTGCAGGGTTATGAAGAGGAGCAAGTTCAGAGACGTCCTCAATCCCTTTTTCCACTTCCTCCGTAATCAGTACCGAATCATTGAACTTCTCTCCCCCGTGAACGACACGGTGACCGATTCCTTCAATCTCATCCAGAGAAGAAATGATATGATACTTCGTCAGTTTATCTAAAAGAATTTCCACCGCTTTCGCGTGGTCTTTAATTTCTGTTGTCTCTTTTCTTTTTTCGCCCTTTACTTCCACGGTAAAAACGGCATCGTCCATTCCGATTCTTTCCACAAGACCTTTTGTTACTATTTTTTCTTCCGGCATTTCCAACAGCTGAAATTTTAATGATGAACTTCCAGCATTAATTGCCATTATTTTAGACATATCGTCATCGCTCCTTCATAAGATATACGTTAACTCGTCATTCATTATTAAACCACTGCGAGAAGCAGAATGCAACCTCTGTGCTACTGCTTATAATAAATACATATATAACACATAAATTTAATAAAACCTTATAATACAAAGGTTTTTATCTCTACTAAAAAACTATTGTAATCGTATTCATTCTTATAATGGTACAGATAAATATTATATTCAGCTTTAAATGAACTGCGTTCACTCTTTCTTTTCATGATTAAAAGAATATGGCTGCAGTATATTTTGCAGCCATTGTTCTATTCTCAAAAATCTGCACAAATGGTTCTATGCATAACATAGCCTTTATAGATGATCGTCAAACCACTGGGATATCCGTTTCATCATATCGGCCAGCGAGGCTTCTCTAGTAAAGGAAGGGAGTTCAGCAAGAAGTGCCTGCTTCGGCGGAATAATTCCCTGCTTTTTACGGCGCAGCACTAGAATACTTTTTCCAGCTTCCTTTGATTTAAACATCGTCTGCGGCAGCTGCAGCAATGCATAAATATCAGCATCTTCTTTCAGCAGCGGCTGCAGCTTATCTGCCTGTTCCGTTTGAAATAAAGTATTCGGAACGAGAAACACCAGGAAACCGCCTTCCCGGACGTGCCGGATACTCTGCTCTATTAATAAATGGTGTACGTAGGTGTGACCTGATTCTGCTCCTGTTTTAAACTCTTTTGCCGTATTATCATCCGGATAATAACCGACAGGCAGATCTGATATGACTGCATGCACGTTATCTACCGCCTTCGCCGCTACACTGTCCTGATGAAAAAGATCCACTTTGTGTTCCTGCAGATTTGCGTTTACATAAGCTAGCTTTAACAGTGTTTCATCCGGCTCCGCACCGATAAAATGTGCTTCTTTTGAAACCTGGTTTAGTACAGCAGTCATTAAGTTTCCTGCACCGGTTGCCGGATCAAGAAGCACAAGTGGTTCTTCTGTTTCTTTAGAAAGCATTTTTTCTACTAAATATCCAATGAACAGCGATACTGCATCCGGAGTGAGCGTATGATGAGGCTGCGTCGCTTCTTTCATACCTTTTAATATTGCCAGCTGCATAGCCCGCCGGACTTCTTCTCTATGAACTTCAGCCGGAAGTTTTTTCATTGATTTATTTAAGGAAGTTTTTATTTCCCCGGCCAGGTGTGCTGGTGCTTCCTGCAGAAATAAAGTTTCTCCCATGATTCCGAGTGCTTCCAAATATAAAATGTCCTCCGCTTTCTGAATGGTTTCTGCACCTTCATCCAGCGCTAAGAAATATTGCTCTGTATTGGTTGTTTCCGACATTTTTCATCCCTACTTTCTAGATCTATGCTCCAACGATAAAGGATAACATGATTTCAGCACAGCGGAAAGAAGAAGCTTCTTCTTTAAAATCCGGCAGGATGCTCTGTTCCCTCCGGACGCTTTCCGGAGGAGGACTCTCTCCGCTAGTCCAGCCGGATCTTTTAATCGTCCTCCATGGGCGCCTGCTGCACGCCTCTCTTTTTTGAAAGCTATCTTGAAAACAAAAGTTCCGCTAAAAAGAAGTAATACTGCTGCTTCACTTTCGGAGGGCAGCCGACCAAATGATCTTAAAGTCATCTTCACGGTCTCTGTGCAGATGACTGCTGGTCGAGAATAGAATGTTGTCCGTTCTATTTCAACTTCATAGTTTAGTGAAGATCCATTTTCTTACAACAGCAAATAAGCAACAAACATTCCTGTAACGCAGTATAAAAATGCAAAAAATAAATTATGCATCGTAATTCGATAGGGGTTTTCTCCTATATTCACCGCAGTCATCTGTACAAATAAACCGTAAGTATTTACTGTGAGCGTAGCAATCGAGCTTGTAATCAGCAAAATAGAAAAACTCATAGGGCTGATCGTTTCCAGAATAACAGGAGCCACACCGCTTAAAATCCCTATGGTTGCAATGGGATGTACCCCAAACAAGCTCATTGCAATAAAGCTCCCCTGGATAATAGCGAAAATCACAAGAGGATAATCTGCAAAATCCTGAATTGGCATTCGCAGCAGTTCAAGCAGCTCTGTTTCCCCGAGGGCATTCGCAAAAAAGGATAGCGATATAAATAATACAAAGAAATTCTGCATCTTATTTGTTCTGTCTTTCCAGTTATGCCAGCCTAAATATAAGAACCTTCTCACACGTTTCATAAAGAGGGCCCACAGGAAAGCAAATGGGAAGATGATTAATGTAACTGTAAGAATAAAATCGAGGCCGGTGGCGTTGCCCGTTATAATAACAGCCGTTAAAAATGCGCTTAACGCAGCAAACATCTGAATCATTTTCACTGCTAGTGTTCTTAACTGCCCTTTCGAAAGCACTTTTGTTTCTACAGGCTGGAATTCATGTTTGCGCAGGCTGTAACCATTCCACAAAGCATCGAGGGTAAACATTATTACAGCTACAAGCAGCAGCCATGGAAGAAGTTCTACATATGCTACACCTGTAATGAAGATAGTCAATGCTATCAGCACTTCCAGAGGACTCCAGACCAGCGCCAGAGAATTCCCTCTCAGCGTAGCTTTACTAATAAAAGCGTTACGCTGACGCTGCTCCATGTTTTTCAGATTCTTACGTAAAACACCCTGTGCCACAGGCGCTGCTGATAAATTTAAAAAAGCTGTAAGCAGCACTGAAGTAAACAAGCTTCTTTGATAAAGCCTGCCTAAATCCTTGGTGTTCATTTCCAGTATACGGGAAAGCTGTTTATCAAACTTCCCGCTTTCCACTACGCTTTTCATCCAGGGGAGCATTAAAAGCAGTGCCAGCAGCGGATAATTGTCCGTTAATAAAGCAGGAATTTGAATGAAATCTCCGCCGGTCGAAAAGTGAAAATACAATCCTGCAGCCATAAAACCAGTACCGAGAATTTTAAACAGACGGGGAGCACCCGGAAATGAAACAACCAGTAATATAACTGCCGCTATATTTAAAAAGCTGTGTAAATAACTGTTATCCATAAATATATTCATTATGTAAACAATTAATACACCCGCGTAAAGAATGTATAATTTCGAAAAAACCTTTTTCACGTCGTTCCCTTCTCCCCTATATATTCTTTCTGCGCTGCAAACCGCCTGATTGTAAAGCGATTACAAATGAAAAAACCGATGTAAGGAACTACACCGGTCTTCCAGGTTATGCTTTTAACGCTTCCAATGCTTTTTCATAATTTACATGTTCGCTTACTTCTTCTACATATTCAACGTAAGTGATCGTTCCCTGCTCGTCAATAACAAACACAGAGCGGGATAATAATCTCATTTCATCAATCACCACACCAAATTTCTTTCCGAAATCAAGGTCGCGGTGGTCTGAGAAAACTTTCGCATTTTCAAGGTCTGCTGCTGCGCACCAGCGCCGCTGGGCAAACGGAAGGTCTGCACTGATCGTCCAGATTTCTGCTCCTTCCACCTGAGATACTTCTTCGTTGAATTTTCTTGTTTGTTTATCACAAGTGCCTGTGTCGATAGACGGCACCACACTCAGCAGGATTTTTTTCCCGTTCCCCGGCTCAAAGTTCACTTCTGACAAGTCTGTCCCGAGCACGGTAAAGGACGGTGCCTTATCACCTGGCTGCTTCTGCTCTCCTGTTAGTGTAACTGGATTTTGTTTAAATGTTATTTGTGTCATAAGTTCGTCCTCCTTTATATTATTACCCTATCATACGTGCGCGGCGGATTCCACAGGAGGATGCTCCCGATAAACTTTCACTATCCCTCTTTTTTCCAGAATTACTACGGTACCCCCCAAATAATCGTGAATTCCGCGCTTTTCCGGGTGAAAAGCTACAATCAGGTAGAGAATATTCGTCACAAACAGGAAGCGGTGTAAAAATCGCCCCACTAATTCTCTGAATAAAATATCTCCCCATGTTACTTCTGTTTTGCTTTTACTTATTACCCGCAGACCAAAAAGCATTTTCCCAAGCGTCTGCCCAAAAAATTTCGTAAGTAAAATAAAGTATAAGAAGGTAACCGCACCGCTCAGCATCCCACTCAGAGAAAATGTAAGCAGGTTAGGATCAGCACCGCCTGTGGTCAAGAAAAATATACTAAGTACAGCTGCACTTATGGAAAATGTGGCTAAAATATCCACCGAGTAAGCCCAGAATCTCATCCAGAATCCAGCTCGTGCGTATTCTTCTATTTGCGCTTGCTCATTTAACTCTCTCTCTTCGAACTGTTCATGTTCTTCTGTCATCCTGCTTCACCTCAGTCTGTATAAAGATATAATAGTCTGCTGCCCTGATTTTTATTCAACCAGTCAGTGAGTTGATTCACCTGCCGCTGTTCAAAAATATTATCTGCAGTCATATTAAGAAAAGAGCCTATGCCAAATCCCTGTTCATATTCAACTACATCTGCATCTCTACCTAAGTTTTCCCGCATCGCATCGATTGTCTCATCCAAATTACCAAGCTGGTCTACGAGTCCGTTTTCCATTGCCTGAGAACCTGTATAAATGCGGCCGTCCGCTAATTCCAATACTTCCTCTCGGCTGAGATCACGTCCTGCTTCAATCACATCAACAAACTGCTCATACGCATCATCTACAATCGACTGAAGAATTTCTTCATCTGCTTCTGTCATTTCACGGGTAGCTGACATAATGTCCTTGAATTCTCCACTTTTAATCGTATTATCTTCAATTCCCCATTCTTCTGCTAATTCTGCAAAATTGATTGACTGCATAATCACACCTAGTGATCCTGTGATTGTCTGGCCATTTGCAAAAATCTGATCCGCCGGAGCAGCTACATAGTAGCCGCCGCTTGCCGCCTGTGAACCCATGGATACATATACGTCCTTAGAATAATCATCCCGCAGCTCCACAATTCTATTATGAATTTCATCACTTTCCACTACTCCTCCACCAGGAGTATTGACTCTAAGTATAACACCGTCTACACTGCCATCCTGCGCTGCATATTCAAGCTGGTCCAGCAGGAGCTGATGATTGTAGCCAGGGCTGAAAATCCCACCGCCGGCTCCATCCTGGAGCACTCCTTCGATCCGGATGACAGCGATTTTGCCGCTTTCGGTACCTGCATCAATTGTCCGTTCCTGGACAGGTTCATCTGCCATTCCAAAAAATCCTCCCCCCTCTTCTTCCGTCTGGGTACCGGCAGTAGTGAAGCCAATAACAGCTGAGACTGCAATGATAGCGAATACTGCTATCAGAGCTATCCATCTTTTTAAATCCATGTGTAATTCCTCCTTCATAATATCTAAACTCTCTTTTACTGCGAATCATGCCTCAGTTTGATATGATAATATTGTACTTCCGAGAAAACTGAGACAGAAAGGATGCTGCAATATATGACTGATCGAAAAAAGGTATATCTGTTTTACAAAAAAGATGAAGAACTTGAAAAGAAAGTACAAAAAGTCCGTGAA
Source organism: Alkalicoccus daliensis (assembly GCF_900103955.1). Lineage (GTDB taxonomy): Bacteria > Bacillota > Bacilli > Bacillales > Salisediminibacteriaceae > Alkalicoccus > Alkalicoccus daliensis. The sequence goes on along the minus strand of NZ_FNIL01000002.1, from coordinate 32,441 downwards.
CTCGGCCGCAAATATGGCTATCAGCAAGTAGAACGCCCTGAGGATGCAAATATAATTATAAGCTTTGGAAATGATGGCACTTTCCTCCAGGCACTTCAAAAAACACATTTCCGTGAAGATGCACTCTACATCGGCGTTAATAATGGAGGTATGGGTTTTTATACAGACTTTTCGATTGATGATTTAGAGCGTATGGAACTGGCGATGCAGTCAGATAATGTGGAAGTACTCAAGTATCCTACTCTTGAAGTTACGATTGACGGCTTAAATAGTTTCCATTGTATTAATGAATTGTCTCTGCGCTCCAATATTATTAAAACTTTCGTTATAGATGTATATATTGATAATCTGTACTTTGAAACTTTCCGGGGAGATGGACTTCTTGTAGCAACCCCGACTGGAAGCACTGCTTATAACAAATCCCTCGGCGGCGCAATAGTGGATCCTAAACTTCCTTCCATGCAGCTGACGGAAATGGCTTCTGTGAATAATAACCAGTATAGAACGCTCGGATCTCCGCTGGTACTCGGGAAAGAAAGAGAACTTCACCTGAAAATTGTTCAGGATGGAAATGATCATCCTATTGTCGGGATTGATAACGAAGCAATGGGAGTCCGCCATAATTATGATATGAAAGTAAAAGTTTCAGACAGAGTGGTAAAGACTCTCCGCATGAAGGACAACCTGTTTTATCATAAAGTAAAAAGAAGTTTTCTTTAATCCTGTAAGCAGCAGCTTTATATAAATAAAGCTGCTGCTTTTCTTTGCAGTTGACTTTTTTAAGACTCCAGCAGTTCACCTGAATTACTTCAGCTCATACATTACTGTTTCATCTACCACCGTTTTTGTAACTTTTACATTCAGCCACTCATCAGGTGCCAGCGCGAATAAATCTTTTTCCAAAATGGTAAAATCTGCTTTATATCCTGGCGCTATCAGACCAAGATCATGTTCACGGCTGACTGCTTTTGCGCTTCCCGCAGTAAAGAGCTGAAGTGCTTCAAATAAACTGAGTTTTTCTTCCGGCTGATAGCCTTCATGTGCTTCTTCCGGCTTTCTTCTCGTCACCGCCGCATGAATCCCAAGCAGCGGATGAATTGGCTCTATCGGTGCATCAGATCCTCCTGCACACATCAGTCCTTCTTTCAATAGCGTTTTCCATGCAAAGCAGTCCCTTAATCTTTCTTTTCCAAGCCGCTCTACTACCCAGGGAAAATCAGAAGCTACAAACCTCGGCTGAATATCCAGAACTACTGGCAGCTTCTGCAGTCTGGCCCTGAGTTCCGGCCTTGTTACCTGGAGATGAATAAGTCTGTCCCTCTTTCCGTCTGGCACAGGATGTGCTTCCAAAGCAGTTACAGCTCTTTCAAGAGCTGCATCTCCAATCGTATGGATTGCTACGGGCATATCAAACTTTCTTGCTGCAGAAACGATAGCAGAAAGTTCCTCCTGCGAATGAATCGCTACGCCCTTGGTAGACGGATCATCATTATATGGCTCACTCAGCAGGGCTGTTCTTCCTCCAAGCGCTCCATCCAGAAATATTTTTACCGATCCTGGTTCAACGAATGGATTTGTGTGTTTTTGTGTTAAAACTGTGTCGGCAGCTTCGTGATGGACAAGCAGGTTTGCCCTGAATTTCTTTGAACCGGAAATCACTTCGTTGAATACATCGAGTGTTTCCTGCGGTTCGTTATAATAAAACAAGTCTTCTGTATGGCCGCCTGTGAAACCGCTCCTGTACAAATCCTCCAGACTTACCTCGAGTGCCCGTTTTACATAGCTCTTATCAATCGGAGGGAGTACTTTCTTCAGGAATTCCTGTGCCTGATCATGCAGATAGCCTGTGGGCTCTCCATTTGAAAAGCGTTCAATTCTTCCTCCGTCCGGATCGGAAGCGGCTTTTGTAATTCCAGCCAGTGAAAGTCCTTTTGAATTCGTAACCATGGCATGCCTGCAGACACGAGTAAGCATTACCGGATGCTCTGATGTCACTGTATCAAGGAATTCCCTGTCAGGTACCGTATGATTTTCATAAAGGTTTTCATTGAATCCCTCTGCCATTACCCATTCCCCTGCAGGCGTTGCAGCGGCTTTTTCCTTTAAGATTTTTTTCAGATCTTTCAGGCTCGTTATTTCCGACACATCTAATTTCAGCAGTTTTTCTCCATGTCCGATCATATGTAAATGACTATCTGTAAAGCCTGGATACATTGTATGTCCATTTAAGTCTACTTCTTTTTCAATCTTGTCCTTATGAAGTTCTCTTATTTTTTTCTCTTCTCCTACTGCAATAATCGTTCCGTTTTCCGTGAAAACTGCATTTGCTGCTGCTTCTTTATCGGTCAGCGGACGTACGAATCCTCCATACCAAATTGTGCCCATCCATTCTCTCTCCTCTCTTCCTATATTATGCTTTTACACTATATCTTTCGCAAGCAAAACGACAAAGAAACCGTCTCAGAGGAAAGCTGGACGGTTTCTTCAATGTTAATGCTAAAGCAGATTTTCCATTTCTATATCCTGCTCTCTTTTTCCAGTTAATTCAATCGTTCTGATGCCTTCTACTGCTTTATTAACATACTCGTCTACGTCCATAAAACTTTCATAATACGAAACTTTTTTCTCGTTTGGTTTCGTTTTTGGATCCGCAGGAAGAAAAATAGTACAGCAGTCTTCATAGGGAAGAATTGAAGTTTGATAAGTATTAATTTTTTCGGCAATTTCAATTACTTCCATTTTATCCATTGTAATAAGTGGACGCAGTACCGGCATAGCAGTGACACTGTTAATCGTATACATGCTGTCCAGCGTCTGGCTCGCTACCTGTCCGAGGCTTTCTCCGGTAATCAAAGCTTTCTGGTTATTTTGTTCTGCCATTTCCGCTGCGATTCGAAGCATAAACCTGCGCATAACTGTAATCTCGCAATTATCCGGGATCTGCTGATGAATCGCGAGCTGTGACTCTGTAAAAGGCACAATATGCAGCTTAATCTTTCCTCCGTACCGTGTAAGAATATTCGTGAGGTCCTCAACTTTCTGCAGCGCCCGTTCATTCGTATAAGGCGGGCTGTGAAAATGAATCGCCTCCAAAGTAACTCCCCGCTTCATCGCGAGGTAGCCGGCTACTGGACTGTCGATACCACCTGAAAGGAGCAGCAGAGCGCGTCCTCCTGTCCCTACGGGAAGCCCGCCCGCTCCGCGGATCACCCCGCCGGAAATATAAGCAGCTTCCTCCCGAATCTCTACCTTCAGCTCCACATCCGGCTGATGAAGGTCCACTGACAGGTTTTCCATCTGGATCAATACGGCTTTACTGATCCGCTGATTCATCTCCTGTGAACCTGTAGGGAATTTCTTATTTATTCTCCTTACAGCAACTTTGAATGATCCTTCTTTTTCATTTAAACTGTCTCTTGTCACCATAAGAGCCGCTTCTGCAATCGCAGCTTCGTTTAATTCTGTCTTTACTACTGGACTGAACGAAGAAATGCCAAAAATATCTTTCAAAAGTTCGCATACTTCTTTCAGCGGTTCTTCGTTTAATTCAATATACATCCTTCCAAAGGTACGCTTAATTTTCACGTCAGCGTAATCCTTTAACTGCCTGCGGATATTCTGCTCGAGCTGCTTTTCAAAGTGTTTCCGATTTTTCCCTTTGATTGCCATCTCAGCATAGCGTACCAGAATCATTTCATATTTCATTATTATCCTCCCACTTTTAAAACCTCGTAATAAATTTCTTTCCAGCTCTTTAAAAAATCTGATATTTCTTTATCTGTCGTATCGAGGCTGAGGGAAATTCTTAAAGAAGAAGTTGTTCTTTCCTCAGGTAACCCCATTGCTTTTAATACAATGCTTTCTTCCGAATCTTTGGAACTGCAGGCTGAAGTTGTCGACACATAAATATTTTTCTCTGCAAGGGCGGATACAATTGATTCCGGCTTTCTCCCAATGACCGAAAAGTTTAGTATGTGCGGCGCCCGCAAAACTGGTGAATTAATTATAATTTCGTTGTATTTCGATAGTTCAGATGCTAACTTTTCCAGTCTGTTTTTCATATTTCTATTTTCAGGTTCTCTATCAAGCGTCATTCGCAGCGCTTTCGCTAATGCTGCTGCTCCTGCAGTGCTTTCAGTCCCTGCCCGCAGCGCTCTTTCCTGTGTGCCTCCAAAATAAAGTGGAACAAGATTGATATTCCGTTTTGCGAAAAGAACTCCGCTCCCTTTTACTCCATGAAACTTGTGGCCGGAAATAGTAAGAAGGTCAATTCCTGCATTTTTTATATTTAACGGAACCTTACCTATGCCTTGCACATTATCTACGTGAAAAAGCACTTTAGAATGATTTGTAAGAACCTTTCCAATTTCTTTGATCGGCTGAATGCTGCCTGTTTCATTATTAACATGCATTACAGATACGAGAATAGTATCTTTTCTCACTTTCTCTGCCACTTGGGAAGCCTTCACTCTTCCCTCTTTATCCGGAAAGAGATAGGTGACCTCGAACCCTCTTTCTTCCAGGTGATTCATCGTCCTTAAAACAGAAGGATGTTCTATAGCGGTAGTAATAATATGGCGTCCTCGTCCTTTATTAGCATTGACCGCTCCTTGAATTGCTATATTATTTCCTTCTGTCGCTCCAGAGGTAAAAATCACTTCTTCAGGAGCCACTTTCAGCAGTTCTGCAGTCTGTTTTCTTGCCTGCATCAGCAGTCTTTCTGCTTCTGCCCCCAGTGGATGAAGTGAAGAAGGATTCGCAAAGTATTTTTCTGAAACCTGCGTATAAGTTTCCAGCACAGATTTCCAAGGTTTAGTAGTAGCGCTGTTATCTAAGTAAATCATTTAGACTGCTCCTTTATTAACGCTGATTCAACGATTGATAGTACCACATACCTTTGCTTTTGAACAGGTGGAACACTGCTGAAAAATTTTTCAACTCTCTTAATATTCATTATTGATAAAAAGAAACTTCCCTCGAAACCGAGCTTTCCTGGACGAGGTCCTCCGCTGCAGGGAAAGAGTTGCAGACCTGCTTTTCTTATAGCAGCACTATTATTTATAAATCCTGTCAGTTAAGCACTATTAACCGGAAACTTCTGCCTCTGGGTCTTAGGGATTTTATTTCCGTCAGACTTTTATTTATCCTCTTGCAAATAATTGAGTTTAAATCGCTGTTGTACTTTCGGAGGAGGGTGGTTCCCTCTAATTTAGGCGCTGTCCGGCTTTTACTTAATGGCTTCTCATACTGTGCTGGCTTCTCTCTGCGTCCTCATCCTCGTCACATACAGTTTAGTGTTTCATTATATTTGCTGGAAAGGTATACCTGAACGGGTGATTTTTTTCTTAAACTGCACTGTAAAAATAGTACTGATTTTTCAGGATCTATCAGCAAAATAAAAAGCGCCCTGATTTAAGGCACTTTTTACTTAGTACTATTCGTTTACTTCTTCTATTTGATCTTCAAGTTCTACGAGTACTTCCAATATCTCATCAATGGACATTGTCTGATCTGGAGAGATAAGTTTCACGTCATTCACAGCTAAGCCATCTTCCTGGATTCTTTCCAAGTTCAGATTTTCGATTTCAACTGGGGCTTCTACTGTGTAGGCATCTTCCGCATTTTCTTCTGCAAACTCTTCCGGCTCATTAATATCTTTCTCTTCAGTTAAAGGGGGCTCCTGCTGCTCCATATCAGTTTCCTCTTTAAATTCTTCAGTGAAAAATGCTGTAAGCTCACTGTCTGCCTCAGCACTCATGGAGCTTTCTGCCGTTTCATCGTCTACAAAGATAGTAAACAATAAAGTCAGCCATATCCCCGCACAGGCCAATCCCGTTCCCCCTACTATCCACCACTCTTTTTTCATCAGCCCAAAGACCTCCCTGTCGTTCCCTATTGTGGATATTATACCCCTTTTGTTCACTAATAGAAACAATTTTTTAAAATTAATTCTCTTTAACAAGAACTTTGTACCTATTTTTCTTTTACATAAGATAGATTTAAACGTAAAAGTTTCATTAAAGCCAGGCAATACTGCAGCTTCTTTTAGCCCTTCACAAATCTTCCCGCCAGCCTTAGCTCTTGCGCACACTAGGTGAGAATAAGCTTTATTTTCCAATTAATCTAAAAATAGGTTCCTCACCACGAAGTGTAATTGACGAATGAATTTATCTATATTCACTAAAATGGAGAAGAAATGTTACCGGAAGAAAAGTACTGAGAGACTGATCTTTCTGCGAAGAAACTGTGATTTCACCGGAGTGTCCGGCGGTGACGCCAGTGGGATCCAAGCGCAGTCTGAAGATCCTTTCTCCTGCCCTCGGGGCAGGAGAAATAGCTGAAGACCAGCCCCACGGCAAGCTTCCGCCGGTAAGCGAAGGAGAACCTTATACATCGTATATAATAATTATAAGAAATTCCTTACTCTATAAACATACTGGAAAAAGCTGTGCAAGGCTGCACAGCTTTTTTCAAAGTGTTGATAAAGTTAGCATCTTATTTAACATGAACGATTACTTGTCAACTTCCTGCTGCATTCTTTCTAATACATTCTTGTCTACTTTTTCCACTGCTTCTACCGATTGTTCCAGGGCTTCTTCATAATAGCCCTGACGGAATTTGTCTTCCGCCTGAAGAAGAAGAATATTCACATGATCATTTCTGGAACGATAACGGTTTCCGTATTGAATTACTTTTTCAGCCAGTTTTCCATCTGCTAAAATTTTCTCCACCGCATTTTCAGCTTTATCTACTTCTTCTTCTGCTTCAGATACTGCTGACCTAACATCTTCCATAACAAGAGGAACTTCCTCGAGCACTTTCTCCGCATGCGATAATTTCTTTTCAGCTTCTATAATTAATTCTTTCGTAAGCTGCGGTACTTTAGGAAGAGTCGAAAGTTTCAGCTTTCTTTTTAAGTTTCTAAGGAACCGTCGTCTTTCTATTACTTTATCTGCTGCACTTCTTTCATCCTGCCGCAGGTGGTCAAAATTCCCTTTCGTTTCTTCCATCGCCTGCTCCAGACCCTCCACCTGTTCTTCCCATTCTTTTAATTGAACAGATGTAATGGTGTAGGTCTGGCCACCCTCCCTCGCTGCAGTTTCCATTACAGCAAAAGAAGCACTCAGTTCCTTCCAGTGATCCAGATAAGCTTCTACTTCTTTTTCATTTTCTTCTGATAATCTGTAGCTTGCTTTCACAGCGTCCAGTTCTTCCTGAAGGAGCTGCAGACGATCTGCAATAATATGCAGCCGTTTCCCATCTACATCTAAAGCTTTCTCCACTTCATTTTTGGATAATGCTTCCTGCTCCAGTTCCTCATAAACCGCGGCAAGTGTCTCTTCTACTTTCAAGGTTTTTTCTTTCGCCTCTTCCACCCGAAGTTCTCTAAGGTCTTTCAGCGCAGTTTCCAGCTCATTACGAAGCTCCTGAATTACCTCTTCGAAATTAAACAAATCCATAGCAAATCCAGTGCGCTTCATTTCCAGAATACCATTTTCAAGCTCCCTCACCTGTGCCGGCAGGTCCCGGGATACTTGAAGAAGTTTAGATGGAATTTCATCAATCCAATGATTGATTTTTTCGAGTGATTCTCTGACTTGTATGAGTGCTTCCCTCGCCTGAAAATAATTCCCTTCTTCTGTAAGCTCATGAAAATCTTCAAAACTCTTTACCGTTTCTTTCAGAGAGGCATCGATTTCCCCAGCGGCTGTTCCGAGCGTGCCTTTCTGCACCCAGAGTTTTTTCTTGGTTTCTTCATAAAATTCCTGAAGGCGATCTATGTCGTGACGATTCTGTTCCTCACTATGTACCAGCTCGTGCACTTCTTTAATCAAATGATCAATATGTGCTTCAATCTCATCTAAAGCTTGACCCGCATTTGTTATTTCCTGTTTAGCTCTCGGAAATCTATAACGGTTTGCAAGTTCTTCAATATCAAACAGCTTTTCTTCAATATCCGGAAGCTGTACTGTTACAAGCTGGTCCCACTCGGTACGCCATTCTTCAAATCGTTCTTCTGTTTCACCAGATAATTTCAGACTTTTCATTCGGGATAATTCTTCAGTAACAGGTCGATTCATTAATTCCACTTTTCGAATGCCTAATCTATCCACATCACGGTATATTTGTTTTCTTGCCCACGTTCCGTAAATAATACCGATAATGAGCAAGGCGATTATCGAGTATATAACGTAGCTCATCGGGACCCTCCTTCAGCTGCATACAGATTATTCCCTTATCTCTGTATGCCCTCATTGACGTACTCTATGTATAAGTTCATAATTTATTTATAAATATCAATTTTATAAACCATTACTCTATTATCTTCCAACAGCAGAGATAGGCTCACCTTTCCGCCTTCCTCTACAGTAGATTTTTCCTGGTACAGTTTCGTAAAATGTTTGTTGAAATTTTAAAATGATCCTAATACTATATTGATTTATTATAAGTACCTTTTCTTATCTTATCATGCCAAACCGTAAATGGAATAATATATTAGATAATTTATTGAATTTCTATACTGTTTTTCAAAGATTTTCATTTTTAGAAAGGACGTTCTTATATGGTGATTAAACGAGATGGACATATTCATACCCCTTATTGCCCGCATGGCAGTGCTGATTCACTCGATGCATACGTGCAGCAGGCTTTAAATACTGGCTTAACAGATATTACTTTCACAGAACACGCCCCGCTTCCCGGAGGATTTATTGATCCGGTGCCGGAAAAAGACAGTGCCATGCGTGCGGAAGACTTACTTCCTTATATTGAGGCAGTCCGTTCTCTGCAATCACACTACGAAGACCAGATCCGCATCCGCATTGGACTCGAAGTTGACTTTATAGAAGGCTATGAAAAAGAAACCAAAGAATTCTTAAACGCCATCGGCCCTCAAATAGACGATGCTATTCTGTCGGTACATTTTTTAAAGACAAAGGATGGCTACTGGTGTCTCGATTATCATGAAGACACCTTTCATAAATTAATATCCTCCGCAGGTTCTCTTAAAAAAGTCTATCAACTGTATTATGAAACAGTTATTCAATCTGTGCAAGCAGATCTGGGACGTTTTAAGCCTGAAAGGGTGGGTCATATGACACTGGTTCATAAATTCCAAAAGCTGTTTCCGGCTGATTTTAACGATTCATATTTCATTGATGAGGTACTGCAGGAAGTACAGAAAAATAACATGTCTCTCGATGTCAATACAGCCGGACTGCTGAAAAAACATTGCCGGGAGCATTATCCGCCTGCAGGTACTTTAAAGAAAGCACAGGCGCTGCACATCCCCTTTGTTTACGGTTCCGATGCACATGCCAGCAGCGGAGTAGGAGGAGAAAGAGAGAAAGTGGCTGATTATTTTTAAATTCAATTCTTTTCTCTGCTAAAGCGATTATGATATACTCCTTGAAAACAGATTACAAAAGGATGGATGCTCAATGTTTGAAACTACTGCCAAAAAAGGATCACTTGCGTCACAATATAATATGCTTTCCAAACAGCTGGATGCTCTTCTCGAAGGGGAGACTGATCAAACCGCTAACTTAAGCAATGCTTCTGCTTTACTGAACCAATTTCTGGATGACGTAAACTGGGTGGGCTTTTATTTATGGAAAAATGATGAACTTCTCCTTGGCCCTTTTCAGGGACTGCCTGCATGTGTGCATATTGCTTATGGAAAAGGTGTGTGCGGTACTGCCGTCAGCGAACGGAAAACTCAGCGGATCGCTGATGTTCATGCTTTTCCGGGTCATATTGCATGTGATGCCAATTCCAACTCGGAAATTGTAGTGCCCCTGTTTAAAGATGGTGAAATTTTTGGAGTACTTGATATTGACAGTCCTTCCAAAGAACGCTTTAGCGAAGTGGATCAGCAGGGTATCGAGCAGTTTGCTGCAACGCTCGAAAAACACTTATAAGGATGTGCAAAAGTGCAGATTTATGCGGAGGCATAGATCTGCACTTTTTTCTCTCTTTTATCTCTCTAAAACTACTTTATTTCTTCCCTCGCTTTTTGCTCTATACATAGCTTCATCTGCTTTTGCAAATAACTGCGTTAAGGACGGTCTTTCTTCCTGAGCTCTCCAGTGAGAGATCCCACAGGAAATTGTTACTTTCGGAGAGGTTTCCTTTTCAACTCTGCTTCGTACTGTTTCTGCTGTCTCTGCTGCTTTCTCTTCGTCCATGAGAGGAACATAAAGTGCCAGTTCCTCCCCACCCCAGCGTACACCCATGCCTTCATGCTTTAACGCTTCTTCTTTAATGATTTGTGCGGTCTGTATAAGCACTTCATCTCCTGTCTGATGTCCATATTGATCATTTACCAGCTTAAAATGGTCGATATCAAACAGAAAGAAAGAACCTTCTTCATCCGTCTTGATTGAAAAGTTCACTTGCTCATCCATATGTTCTCTCGTGAAAAGTTTTGTTAAATAATCTGTAATAATCAGTGACTTCAATTCTTCATGCAGCACAGCATTCACAAGTGCTAATGCTGAATGCTGCACCAGGGACTGGCTGAGTTTAAATGTATCAAAACTGAAAGAATAAGGAGCTGCACCAAAGATTAATGCTGCACCGATAATATCTTTACCGTGAAACATTGGAATTCCCATAATAGATTGATAAGGTGCTCCGTCCTCCGTTTCTTCCCAGCGTCCAATAAACAAATCTTCTCTTTTGTCACAAACGCTTTCAATTAAAGATGGAAGATAGGTACTTACTGGAGAATCCTGCCATTCAGCTGACGAATCATCCATTTCACAGCTGCTTCTCCATCTCTTATCAATTAGAATTACCCCAGCTTCATCCGCATCTGAAGCAGATTTCAACTCCTGCTCCATCAGTTTAATCACTTCTTTCGTACTGCGGTTTGTATTCAGCTTTCGGGAAGTGGAATTAATCACCTGTAAATCTTCTACATACTGCCTCGACTGACGGTATAAATCGGCATTTTCAATTGCAATTCCTGCTGTGTCAGCAAGCATTGCTAAAAACACTTCATCGTGATGCTGAAGCATCAGATTATCTGATGGTAAGGTGATTTCTCCCACCCCATATACCCCTTGTTTCCCATTAATCGGAATGAACAACTTTTTTTCTCCATTCACATTGACGCTTAAAAACTCAGCATTTAAATATGCTTTCACTGCGGGGCTGTCAGGATTGCTTTGAATATCCAGGTGTTCTGCAGCCAGGCCTTTCTTCTCCATCCAGTCATTGACGAGAAGAAGTTTTACTTTAAATTTCGGATAGGCGTCTTTTACAGCTTTTTGCACTTCATAAAATATATCACTGGTGTTCATATAGCTGTGAAGCTTCTTATTCACATTTAGCAGAAGCCTGCTGCGGATAATTTCATTTTTCATAATAGTATCCTGATCAAGCTTTATTAAAATAGGAGTGAGCGTTTTTATAACATCCATCCAATAAAGCGGCTTCTCACCTTTGTTTATTTCCAATACAAAAAATCCAGTAACTTCTTCATTTTCTGCGAGGGGTATCAATAATTTGTTAAATAATTTTTGACTGTACTGAACCAGCATTTCATATTCTTCTGAGCTGAAAAGGTGTGTTAAGTATAAGGCATGCGCTGGAGATATGTTCAGTTCCTGGATGCTGCTTTTTTCTGGTCTGTTCAACTGGTAATTATCTGTGCATTTATTTTTTATGTAAAAACCACAGGTGATAAATAAATCCTTTTCTATACAGGAACATATACTTTCCGTAAAAGAAGAAAAGTTCTGCAGATTCTTCCACCCTTCCAGCAGACGGATTACATAAGGAGATTCCTTGTATTTCTCCTGCTGCAGTTCTATTTCAAGTGCCGTAACTTGTGAACGGGTTTCTTCAGTAACGTAAATTATTAAATGTCCTTCTTTACATTTCACATGCTTTTCTTCTAGCACTGAAGACGATTCGATCAAAGTGTCGAAAATGGCTGTTCTTGTTTTATCATCGGTATAAGCTTCTATCTTCCACTGCAGACTGTGTTCCATTGTAAATTTTACAGCTATATTAAGAGATTCGGATAATCTCTGACCTGCCACATTCTTCATTCATAGCCGCCTTTCTATTCCTGATGAATTCTGAATCTTCTATTCATTATATAGACATTTCTCATAAAAGAAATACTTTTTGGAAAGGATTCTTTTTTAATAGAAGAAATTTTTCCATCTTCCCTTGGAAAATCTCCTCAGGCAGGTGCAAAAACGAAAAGAATATACTGTTTAAAATTTTTACCAGCATAGCTTTATGCTTCCGGGCTTTAGTCTGTGAAGATACACTCTTCAAAAGGGATTGTCAGCTCGTTCTTCCAGAGGCTGAGTGACCTATCTCAGCCGGACGTATTGGGCGAGCGGAACAACACTCTCAAGCTTCCGCCGGCTTCCGCTTCGTTACTCTCTTTATAAAACTGAAGCACGAGCGGAATCGATCCTGGTTTTTTATGACAGCATGGCGGTCTCTGTTCTGCTGTCTGTGGATCGATGAAAGCCGTGCCCTGGGAGAGAAATAAGTCGAGAACAAGCCCTTGGGTAAGCCTCTCAGAAAGTGAAGCAGCAGTATTACTTCTTTTTAGCGGAACTTTTATTTTCAAGGCAGCTAATGAAAAAAAAGAGCTTTCGCTGAATGTCGAAATGCTCTCTTGACATACCTTCTTTAAAAAGATACACTATACGTTGTGCAAATAAGACAGCCTGCGTAAACAGCTTACAGTTCATTTCATTCCCGCATGTGTTCGAGGGGTATTGTGTAACCTCTAGCTGTCGAGGCGAAGATACCTAAAATGAAATGTCTGCGAGATCGGGATTACGACCTGTTTATTTCACTAATACTTTTAAATATGAAGGAGGAGTCAATTATGGCTCGATACACAGGACCAAGCTGGAAACTTTCCCGTCGTCTTGGAATTTCTCTAAGCGGTACAGGTAAAGAATTACAGAAGCGCCCTTACGGACCAGGTCAGCACGGTCCCAACTCAAGAAGAAAGACTACGGAATATGGTCTTCAGCTTCAGGAAAAGCAGAAGCTCCGTTACATGTACGGCATGAACGAGCGTCAGTTCTACAAAATGTTTGAAATTGCCGGCAAGCAGGATGGCATTCATGGTGAAAACTTCATGATTATCCTGGAATCACGTCTTGATAACCTCGTTTACCGTCTCGGTCTTGCACGCACACGCCGTGCTTCCCGTCAGCTTGTAAACCACGGTCACATCACTGTAGATGGCAAGCGCGTGGACATTCCTTCTTACCGCGTTACTCCAGGGCAGAAGATTTCTCTTCGCGAAAAATCTTTGAACCTTGACGTAGTAAAAGAAGCAGTAGAAGTTAATGACTTCACACCATCTTACGTTGAATTTGATGCTGAAAAGTTCGAAGGTACATTCACTCGCTACCCAGAACGTTCTGAGCTTCCAGCTGAAATCAACGAACAGCTTATCGTTGAGTGGTATTCTCGTTAATATGTATAGTAAAACCCCGCAGAGAAATTTTCTCTGCGGGGTTTTTTCAGATTGTTTATAAAGTAAGATGTTTCTTGTATTTATCACTGTTCTCCTCCGCTCTCCAGCGGAAGACTGCGCTTCAATCCCGCTGTCTCATGCCGGAGGCTGTGGAGAAAAGTATTTTGTTTCTGATGTATCGTATATAAGAATGTCTTCATTATTTAGTATTCCTTTTTTTACCACTTAATAAGAAAGAATTTCTTTTTGCCCCGGCGAAGAATCGTAAACGCGTTATCAAGCTTCTCGTTCTTCCCTACGGCTTTGTCAAGATCCTGACATCGTTCTCCATTAATATAAATTGCTCCATTTTTAATATCTTCTCTTGCCTGGCGCTTTGATGGAGCAATTCCACTATCCAGGAGGAGATCAATTAATTCTATCTCTTCTGCCTCCACATGAAAGGAAGGTACATCCTTAAATCCCTGGAGAACTTCTTCTGCACTGAGTTCTTTTAAATCTCCTTTTCCAAAAAGTGCATTTGTTATATTTACTGCCTGCTGCAATGCTGTATCTCCATGTACAAATGCTGTCAATTCTTCCGCCAGCCTCCGCTGGGCTGCTCTTTCATGAGGCCGTTCTGCAACTTCTGTTTCCAGCTGGTTGATATCTTCCTGAGAAAGGAAAGTAAAAAACTTCAGAAATTTCACTACGTCTGTATCATCTGTATTCAATAAAAATTGATAAAATTCGTATGGGGAAGTTTTTTCAGGATCCAGCCAGATAGCTCCACCTTCTGTTTTACCAAACTTCTGCCCATCAGCTTTTGTTACAAGCGGGATTGTAAATCCGAAAGCTGGTTCACGGGATCCTTCTTCAGTTCCATACATCCGGCGGATCAATTCTAATCCAGCTGTAATATTTCCCCACTGGTCACTTCCGCCTATCTGCAGCTTCACTCCATGATTTTTGTGAAGGTAGTAAAAATCCAAGGACTGCAGTATCTGGTAACTGAACTCGGTAAAAGATATTCCACTTTGAATTCTGGATTCAACGGATTCTTTTGCCAGCATGTAATTCACTCCGAAATGCTTTCCTGTATCACGCAGAAAATCAATAACTGTCATCTGGCCAATCCAGTCGTAGTTGTTCACTAACGTAGCTCCATGCTCTCCTTCAAAATCAAGAAACCTCTCTAATTGTGCCTTTATTTTATCACTGAAATGCTCTACGACATTTTGTTCATTCAGCGTACGTTCTGCGCTTTTCCCACTTGGATCCCCAATCAGTCCTGTGGCACCGCCGACTAAAGGATACGGCTTATGTCCGGCAAGCTGAAAACGACGCAGTGTAATAATGGTAATAAGATGACCAATATGCAGGCTGTCACCAGTAGGATCAAACCCGCAGTACAGCTTTACAGATTCCTCTTTCAATAATTCAGCTAATCCTTGTTCATCTGTCACCTGGTTGGTTAATCCTCTAAACTGCAGATCTTCCAATAATGTCATTTGTTCCATCTCCTTTAATATTTATAAATTACCTTTCTAGTGGTAAAAAATGAAATTTCGCACAAAAAACGTCCCCTGTCATTTAGACAAGGGACGATAATTACCGCGGTACCACCCATGTTAAGAAGGATTCCTTCTTCACTCTAACGTTTAACGCACGCCTCACGTTCTGCATTTCTGCAGAAATACTCCGAGATCGTAATTCACAAATGAATTTATACTGATTCTCACCTACCATCAGCTCTCTGCAACAGGGATCCATTTTGCTACTCATTCTCTTCATCGCTTTTAGTTTATTAATCCTTTTCATTTTTATCACGAAACTTGAAAAGATGTCAAGAAGCGCAGGAGATAATTAAGTCCTGAATCCTATATCTCCTAATACAAGCTATGGTATAATGGTGAATGATATTTTATTAGAGGGGGTTTTGCGGTGAGTGAAGACCGGTCTTCATGGAAAAACCTTTTCCAAAGTAAAGGGACACTTACAGTGGTCAAAGGAGTCCGTGTAACAACAGCAGTATTTTGGAATTTATTACTTATATTTTTTATTATAGGACTCGTAGGACTCGCCTTTGCCGGAGGAGCAGGTGCAGGATATTTTGCTTCTCTTGTACAGGACGAAACTGTACGCCAGGTGGATGAACTTGAAACGGAAATTTATAATTATGAAGAAACCACAGAAGTTTATTTTGCTGACGAGGAGTATTTGGGTGCCTTACCCACTACTCTGGAGCGCAGGGAAGTCGCTTTGGAAGATGTTTCCGACCATTTAATAAATGCGGTGATAGCGACGGAAGACGAATACTTTTATGAGCATGAAGGAATTGTACCAAAAGCCTTGTTCCGTGCTGTATTTCAGGATTTTTCAAATGCAGCAACCCAAACCGGCGGAAGTACATTAACACAGCAGCTTGTTAAAAATCAGGTGCTGACAAATGAAGTAACACATGATCGCAAAGCCAGTGAAATTCTTCTTGCTATGCGGTTAGAGCAGTTTATGGAGAAAGATGAAATTTTAGAAGCTTACTTAAACATTGTGCCATTTGGCAGAAATGCATCCGGGCGCCAGATCGCAGGCGCAGAAGCAGCAGCGCAGGGCATATTTGGAGTTTCGGCTGCAGAGCTGAATATTCCCCAGGCAGCCTTTATTGCTGGGCTTCCACAGAGTCCTTTTGCCTACACTCCCTTCTTATCTGGAGGAGAACAGAAAGAGTCTATCGATGCAGCGATGAACCGAATGAATACCGTGCTGGACAGAATGGCGCGCAGTGAATATATAACGGAAGAAGAGAAGCAGGAAGCACTCGATTATGATATCAGAGAAGCATTTACAGAGCCTACCCCTTCCAGTTATGAAGATTATCCGCTTATCGTAAACAGCGTTCGTGACCGTGCTGAAACCATTATTTTGGAGCACCTTCTTGAACAGGATGGCATTGATCTCTCTGAAATTGAAGATGAAGAATACCGCCAGCTGATGATCAACCGGTATTCTGAAGCTGCGCAGGAAAGTCTGCAGCGGGATGGGTACCGCATCCATACTACCATTAATAAAGATATTTATGACGGGCAGCAGGAAGCAGTACAGGAGTTTGAACATTTCGGCCCTACCCGGACTGCTACTGATGAAAATGAAGAAGGCGAAACTATCGAAGTGGATTATCCGGAGGAAGTAGGTTCAGTACTCCTTGATAACAAGACCGGCGCTATCCTCAGTTTTGTAGGCGGAAGAGATTTTGAGCAGAGTGAATACAACCGTGCCATGTCCGGCGGACGTCAATCCGGCTCTACAATGAAACCTCTTCTTACTTATGCACTTGGCTTTGAAGAAGGAGTGCTGCAGCCCGGATTTATTACTCCGGATACTCCTTACTACTATGATACGCCCAATGCAGAAGGAGAGGACCAGGAAGTAACTAACTTCGATGGAGAGCACTCCGGACTTATTACAGCAAGAGAAGCACTCTCACGTTCAAGAAACGTTCCGGCTGTTCGTGAATTAAACCGCCTTGACCATGAGTATGTGCAGGATAAAATGATAGATTTCGGTTTTGAGCCATTTTTTAATGGAGAAAACCTTCCACATGAAAGCAGCCCATTAGGAACTTTCGATGTTACAGTTGAAGCAAATACAAGTGCTTATTCTGCATTTGGTAACGGCGGTACCAGAAAAGAGCCTTACATGATTCAGAAAATAGAAACGGCAGATGGCGAAATGGTTTTTGAACAGGATTCTGAAGCAGAAACAGAGATCTTGTCTCCTCAGACAAGCTATTTAATGATTGACGTAATGCGTGATGTAATGGAATCTGGAATTGGTACAGCACCGAGTTTACCAGGCTACCTGGACTTTGAAACAGACCTTGCAGGTAAAACCGGTACTACACAGGAAATAAGCGATTCATGGTTTGTGGGATTAAACCCAAATGTGACACAGGGAATCTGGATAGGCTATGATACGAATGAATTTAGAGTAGTCGAGGAACTTAACGGAATTCGATACGGACCGAGAACACAGATGTTATGGGCTGAATTAGCAAACGCAGCCTATGAAGCAGAACCTGATCTGATGGCTCCGGAAGAAGATTTCGAACGTCCCTCCGGTATTGTAGAAGAAACGATATGTGGAATCTCAGGAAAACTCCCATCTGATCTATGCCGTGATGCCGGTTTTGTCACGACGGACCTTTTCAATGCGGATTTTGCTCCTACAGAAGTAGATGACAGCCTGGAAGAAGTTCGTTATGTACGTGTAAATGGAGAACATTATCTTGCACTGGACAGTACACCGTCTGAGTTTACAAAAACGGGAGCAAGTGTAAGTGATGAGTATTTCGATCTTGGGGATGAAGATATTTCTGAATACCTCCCTGAAGATTGGGAAAATCTTGTTTCAGCGGATGAAGAAGCTCCTGACAACGGCCAGACTCCTTCGAGTCCCTCCATTTCAACAAGTTCTGATACGATTACCTGGAATGAGAGTTCTGATGGTGATGTAGTAGGCTACAGGGTTTATTCCAGTTCTGGTTCAGAAGTAGACAGCGTGCGCTGGGATGAAGATTATGAGTATGCGGGAAGCGGTGGAACTTATTACATTACGGCAGTAGATGTAGCCGGCAGAGAATCAGGCAGCAGTAATGAAGTTTCTATCGGCACTACTTCCGGAAACGATGATGATGATGATGACGAAGACAACGGAGATAACGACAGCAATGAAAATAACTCAGCTGATTTAGGAAATAATGCTGATACCGGCAGCACAGAAGATGAAGATAGTGAAATAGCAGCTTATAATACCTTCGGAGACGATGACTCCGGAGGTTCTGCTGCAGCAAGTGATAATAATGCCGATAATCAACATGACAATACTGGTAACAGCAGTAACGCAGGAAGCAGTAATAATTCCAGTAGCAGTGGGAATTCAGGAAACAGTAATAATTCTGGGAGCAGTAATTCCAGCGGCGGCAGCAATAATTCCAGTAGTGGAAATAATAACTCCGGGAACAGCAGCACTGAAAGCAGCAATGCCGGAAATAATAGCAGCCCCGAGAACGAAAATAATGCGGAAAACGAACAAAATAATGAAAACGAAGCGGACACCGGCGAAAACAATAGTGCGGGTGAATCCAATGACGAGAACAACAATCAGGAGGAGAATTCCTCAGAGAATTTAGAAGCAAACTCTACCGAACCCAATGAAACAGCTGATTCTGGAAATAATAGCAGCAATAACACTGATGGTTCAAATAACAACACCGGGAATTCAAACGAAAATTGAACGATGTACAGAGAACTGGCCAAAGTGGCTGGTTCTTTTTTTATTGGCTACCTTGAAAATAAAAGTTTTGCTAAAAAGAAGTAATCATACTGCTTCACTTTCGGAGCGCCTTACCCAAGGACTTGTTCTCCACTAATTTTGACGGAAAGAACATCCTTCAACATAAATTCTCAAACTGCGCTGGTGCGCCCTCTTCTTCGTTACACAGCAGTATTAATTTTCATACTTCATGGTGGAAAAATCCTTCCGCTGTCCCCTCTTTTAAGGTTGCAGGGGGCCGTACACACCAGCCAAGTAAGCCAAAAACCGTCATACCTGGATGGCAGGTCCGCGGCTGCCTTCTTTCCTGCTGGAGATTCGTTCAAAGACCCGAACGAATCTGTGATGATCCCGCTATTTTTTCCGCAGGCGTCTACACCCTTATCCTTCGAAGCAGAAAACATAGAGTCTAACTGCGATAAAGTTTTTCTTCATAGCTGCTGCGGTACTTCTCCAGGAACAGTTCTTTTTAAACCGTTTTCATTGAAGCATAGGAGGCAAGAAAGAATTATGATATATTAAGAATATCAATGTGGAAAGTGGGGATGGCTTTGAAGCACCGGAAAACGTTCCATTCGATTGAACATACTGGTAAAGACAACCGGAAATTTGTAATTTCCGGGCCCCTTACAACTGAAATGATTGAACAGGCAGAGTTTGACGATGGATTAAAAGCCTTTCGCAAGCCTGAACAGCAGAAAAAAGCACTTATCGATGTATCAAAGTTGGAAGAAAACCGGATTATTGCTGCAATGGACGGCAATAAGATTGTTGGATACGCAGTTTATTTATATCCGGATGAGATGGAAAGATGGTCGCAGTATCAGCTGGAAAACCTGATAGAGCTCGGTGCAATTGAGGTTTCGCTGAAATACCGCGGTCATTCACTGGCGAAGCAGATCCTTAAAGTTTCTATGATGGATGATGCAGTGGAAGATTATATTATTATTACAACTGAATATTACTGGCACTGGGATCTTCGCGGTACCGGTCTTTCTATTTGGGAATACCGCGACATCATGGAAAAAGTTATGAAATCCGGTGGATTAATCTGGTATGCCACAGATGACCCTGAAATTACCTCCCACCCTGCCAATTGTTTAATGGCCAGAGTAGGCAGCCGTGTTTCCACCGACTCTGTACACGAGTTCGACCGGGTGCGTTTTCAAAACAGATATATGATTTAATTTTTCTTGGAGGTGTATTCCCTATGCGCGTAGAAGAAGTAATGCAGAAAAATATAATCTCAGTCTCTCCTGCCACCAGTTTGACAGAAGCGAGACAGATAATGAAAGAGAAAAGCGTTCGTCATCTTCCAGTCCTTCACCCGGAAACGAAAGAACTGGAAGGAATTGTTTCTGACCGGGATTTACAAAAAACAGAAATGAATTCAATGAAAGACATAATGATTACTTCTGTACATACAGCATTCCCAGGTGATTTTGTTGAAGAAGCAGCTTATATGATGCTGGAGAACAGAATTCACTGCCTGCCTGTAGTAGACTGGCATGAAAAAGTAATCGGTATGCTGACCGACACCGACCTGCTGACGACTCTTGTAAAGCTTACCGGTGCCGATCGCCCTTCTTCCCGCGTAGAAGTTGAGGTTCCTGATGAGAGTGGCCAGCTGGCAGATTTAATGATGGTGGCAAAAGAAACCAAACAGAATATTCAAAGTATTTTTGCAATACCTGCTGAGGAAGAAAGAATGAGAATTGTAATGAGGCTGCAAACTATCAATCCTCATATCTTCGTACAGGCTTTGAAAGTAAAGAGATATGATATTGTTTGGCCGGAAGAACCGGAGATGGAATCATGAAACAGGAAGCAGCTTTTATATTTTCAAAAGAACAACTGGATTACAAATTTAATGAAGAACATCCTTTTAACCAACGTCGCTTAAGTATGACGAACGATCTTCTCTTCAAATGCGGTGCTTTGAAAGAAGCTGATATTCACCCTGCACGCATGGCATCAGTCGATGAACTGCTGCTTGTTCATGATGAAGATTTTGTTTCTGCCGTAATCAGTGCGACGGACGGACAGCAAAAATCTTCGTTCCGTACTAAATACGGTATCGGAACAGATGATACTCCTGTTTTTCCCATGATGCACGATGCAGCTTCCTGGCTTGTTGGAGGAACATTACAAGCAGCCGATCTTGTTTTCGATAAAGGGTATAAGCATGCTCTTAACTTAGGCGGCGGTCTTCATCATGGTTTTCGCGGAAAAGCATCAGGATTCTGCATATATAATGACAGTTCTATCGCAATAGAATACATTCGGCGAAAATACGGAGCACGTGTACTATATGTGGATACCGATGCCCATCACGGAGATGGAGTGCAGTGGGCTTTTTATGATGATCCTGATGTATGCACAGTGTCTTTTCACGAAAGCGGAAGATTTTTGTTTCCTGGAACAGGTCATGTGTCTGAGCGCGGCCACGGAAAAGGATATGGCAGCACCTACAATGTTCCCTTTGAAGCTTTTTCTGAGGATGATACAATGCTCGAGGCTTATGAAAGAGTACTCCGTGCAGTAATTGAAGATTTCCGGCCGGACGTTATATTAACGCAGAATGGTGCTGATTCACACTATTATGATCCACTGACCCATCTATGCGGCACCTTGGACTTCTTTCATAACGTCCCTAAGCTCGCACATGAACTCGCGCACGAATATTGTAATGGGAAATGGATCGCAGTTGGAGGAGGCGGGTATGATATTTGGCGGGTTGTTCCCCGAGCCTGGGCCAGTATCTGGCTTGAAATGAGCGGTCAGACTCACCTTAGAGAAGAGCCGCTTCCGGCAGAATGGCTGAACCGCTGGCAGGAAGAAGCGCCGGTAAAGCTGCCGCCGGAATGGAATGATCCAAAAGGGCTCTATCCTCAAATCCCCCGCAGAGAAGAAATTAACCAAAAAAATGCAAGAACTGTAAAACAGTCGTTGAAGCTGTTAAGTAAAAAATAAGCCGCGGAAAGGCCTGAACTTTTATTAGTTCAGGCCTTTCCAGATGCTAATGATATATTTCCTTCAGAAATGAGTGGAACCCCATGAATATTTTATTGATCCTTTTTTTCATCCTGCATAAACTTTTGAATGGCACGCGTTACAATATCTGCAGACCGTTCCGCTGCTTCATAAAGCCACTGCTGGAACATTTGCGGTGCTTCTCCATTGGCTTTATCAGAAATTGTCCGTAAAACTACATAGGGCACGTCGTGCATCCATGCAATTTGTGCTACTGCTGCTCCTTCCATTTCAACACAATCCGCGTCGAATGTATCACGGATATATTGTACGGCCTTTTTATCTGCCACAAATTGATCCCCGCTCACGACTTTCCCCTCATGTACATTCACATCTCCTGCTTCTTCTGCTGCTTCCTTTAAAATAGATTTCCAGGCTGGATCCGCTGCAAATTCAGACGGTCCTTCAAACATAGGAATTGTACCTCTTGGAAAGCCTAAAGGACTTGCATCTATATCATGCTGCTGACACACTGTACTGATGACAACATCACCAATTTCATAGCCTGGATTTGCAGCTCCTGCAACCCCAGTAAATAAAATAAGATCAACGTGAAAAACATCAATCATTTTTTGTGCAGCTGCAGCAGCATTAATTTTTCCCACGCCGGCTTTTGTTAAAACCACCTCACAGAAGCCATATTTTCCTTCTCCATATTTATTTTTACCAAGAGTAAACTTTTCCTCTATAGTAAATAAATGTGTAAAGTGGGCAATCTCCTCTTCCATTGCCCCGATTATACCAATTTTCATTTCTATCCACTCCTTTAAAAAAGCTGTCCCTCATTATAAAAAGGACAGCTTCTGTCTATGAATGAAACTAATACAAGTCATCTATTTCATAGGAAGGATCAGAGATAACTATCACTACCCGGCGGTTCTGCTGCAAATTTTCTTCTGTAGTGTTTGGCGCAATGGGTCTCGTATCTCCATATCCAGCAGCCATAAAGCGCTGTGGCTCTAAATCCTCAGTAGAGGATAAATAACGAATGACGCTGCTCGCTCTTGCACCTGAAAGTTCCCAGTTGGAGGGAAACTGAGGCGTACTGATCGGACGGCTGTCTGTATGTCCTTCTACCTTTACCATATTTGGAATCGTATTTAATAATTCTCCGACTTTATCTAAAAATGGCTGCGCTTCATTGATCAAGTCAGCGCTCGCCGATTCGAAAAGTGCTTGTTCCTGCAATACGAGAACTACTCCACGGTCGTCCCGGGAAGCTGTTATTTCTTCTGTAAATTCATTTTCTTCCAGATATTCATTTACATCTTCCAAAAGATCATCAAGCTGCCGATTCACTTCTTCTTCTTCCATGTCTTCCAAGCTGTCGTACGTCTCCGTTTCTTCATTCGGTGAATCATCAATATCGAGCACTTCACGCTCATCTGAAGGATTTTCAAAAGGAATGATCGAAGGAAACGAATCAAATACTGCCCGGTCCTGAAAAGAGTCAGCTATTGCTCTGAATTTATTCGCATCCACGACCGACATCGAGAACAGCAGTATAAAAAATACAAGGATCAGCGTCATCATGTCGGAAAAAGTAACCATCCATTTCGGAGCCCCTTTATCCGTATCATTCTGTCTGCGCCTATTCATTTGTAACAGGCTCCTGCACTATTTCTTCTTCTTCTTTCTTAGAATGATTCGGAAGAAAAGCACTTAGTTTTTCCTGCAGCACTTTAGGATTCTGTCCGGACTGTACTCCGATAACTCCTTCAATAATAATTTGTTTCACAAAAACTTCGTCTTCCGTGCTCAGCATTAATTTGTGTGACATAGGACTGAAAACAAGGTTTGCAAGTAATGTTCCATACAAAGTTGTAAGAAGAGCTACTGCCATATTAGGACCAAGCGTTGAAGGATCATTTAGATTCTGCAGCATAAGAACAAGTCCTACAAGCGTCCCTATCATTCCCCATGCCGGAGCATATTCTGCAGCTTTTTCCAATATTACTCTTCCTTTTCTATGGCGCTCTTCCATGGCCACGACCTCTGCCATCATAATGTCTTTTATGATATCTGGCTCAATACCGTCTACAGCAAGGAGTACACCTTTTTCAATAAAAGGGTCATCCACCTCATCGAGCGCTGCTTCCAACGCCAGCAGGCCTTCCCGTCTAGCTTTTGTTGATAAATCTACAAATGTGTCAATCAGTCCCTGCAGATTATGTTCCCTTGTCTGAAATGTTTCCTTCATCACTTTAGGAAGCAGCTTTAAATCAGCAAGTGAAAAGTTAATCATTATTGCAGCGGACATTCCGCCAAGAACAATTAATATAGAGGCAATTTGAAGAAAGTCAGTCAGGTTACCAGTACCTGCCGAGTTGGAAAAGATCGCGAGAAACATAGCTGTCATACCGATAAAAATCCCTATCGGTGTTAATAAATCTGTTTTTTTCATAGTACTCTCCCCAGGCTGTCTTCATTTCACCTCTGCATTAATTAATCCTCTTCACTAAAAGAAGTTGACTGGCGGTATTCAATGCGGTGAGGTAAAACGACAGCATTTTCTGTCACTTCTTCTTTGTTCATTAATTTTGTCAGCAGACGCATGGATACAGCGCCAATATCGTACATGGGCTGTACTACGGTAGTTAACGTCGGCCGCACCATAGTAGCCAGTCTTGTATTATCAAAGCCGATAATTTCAAAATCTTCAGGAATTTTGTAGCCTGCATCCTGCGCACCGTGAATTAACCCCAGTGCCATTTCATCGGTAGAAGCAAAAACTGCAGAAGGCTTCTCCTTCATTTCAAGCAGCTGATTCATTGCTTCAAGTCCTGATTGGTAAGTGTAATCACCAATGACAATCAGGCTGTCATCCAGCTCTATGTCTGCTTCCTGAAGTGCTTTTTTATATCCTGAATATTTTTGATACCCGTTAATAGGATCTTCAAGTGTACCTGAAAGCATTGCTACCCGCTTATGTCCTTGTTTGATAAGAGCACTTACTGCATCGTATGCAGCCTGGATGTAGTCAATGTTCACTGAAGGGAACTCTTTCTTTTCATCAATGGTAGCCGACAATACTACAGGCACTGGTGACTTCTTAAACGTTTCTTCATGGTCTTTTGTAATTTCTCCACCCATAAATACAATACCATCGACCTGCTTCTCCAGCATGGTATTTATAAGATGAATTTCTTTATCTTTATTCTGGTCTGAATTACTGAGAATAATATTATATTTATACATTGTAGCTATATCCTCAATCCCTCTCGCCAGTTCAGAAAAGAAGATGCTGGAAATATCAGGAATTATCACTCCTACTGTAGTAGTACGTTTGCTGGCAAGTCCTCTGGCTACTGCATTCGGCCGGTAACCAAGCCGGTCAATTGCTTCCATCACACGCTTTCTTGTTGTCGGTTTCACATTTGGGTTGCCATTTACAACTCTTGATACAGTTGCCATTGACACTCCTGCTTCTCTTGCTACATCGTAAATTGTTACATTCATTCTATTGCTCCTCCTTAACGTATATATCCAAATTATTACTTTCATTTTTTCATAATATACATTAATCATACGACACTTTCAGGAGGCACGCAAACTATTAATTATATCGTCTGCACACCTTTAGTCCTAAAGGAAATAATGAAAATTCTTTTTAAAATTCCAGAAAAGTCCTACTGCACATCATGTTTATTGTGCCTAATGAACCATGTATATTAATTAAATATCTTCTGCTGCTGTTTTATTGATTTGCAGACATTATTGAAATTTTTTGTTCTTCCTGCGGCGTGCAGTTAACATAAGGAATTAATGTCATCTGTAAGGAAATGATTATCGGCAGCATTTCCATAAAGAAAGGGACGCCTGAGTTCCAGGCTGTCCCTTTCTTCCTGCTTTATTTTGTCTGCTTCAGTGTATTACTTTGCTGTAACCTGGCCTTTTTTATAAAGACCGGATTCAGTAAGTTTTGTAAGAAACTCATCAAACTGCGGGAAGTCCATCTGCTGCGCAGAATCTGATAAAGCTACCGCCGGATCCGGGTGTACTTCCGTCATTACCCCATCTGCTCCAATTGCGAGTGCTGCTTTCGCCGCCGGAAGAAGCAGGTCACGTCTGCCCGTAGAATGAGTAACATCCACCAGTACCGGGAGATGTGTTTCCTGTTTAAGAATCGGTACTGCAGAAATATCAAGCGTGTTTCGTGTCGCTGTTTCGTAGGTACGGATTCCACGCTCACATAGAATGATATTATCGTTTCCTTGTGAAGCAATGTATTCAGCTGCATTGATAAATTCAGCAAGCGTTGCGGAAAGTCCGCGTTTTAACAGAATTGGTTTATTTACTCTGCCTGCTGCTTTAAGCAATTCGAAGTTCTGCATATTACGCGCACCAATTTGAATAACATCAAGGTATTCTACTGCTTTTTCAATATCATGTGGTGTTACAATTTCACTTATAACAGCAAGTCCGTGTTTTTCAGATGCTTTTTTTAGAATTCTTAAGCCTTCTTCTCCCAGCCCCTGGAAGTCGTAAGGAGAAGTCCGTGGCTTGAACGCACCTCCACGCATAAGCTTAATACCCTGTTTCTTTAATACTTCTGCTACCTGATCAACCTGCTCTTCACTTTCTACTGAGCAAGGACCTGCAATAATCCGCTGTTCACCGTCTCCTATTTTCTCACCCTTAACATCTACAATTGTATCTTCCTGCTTCTTCTTACGGGAAACAAGCATTAGTTTACTGTGATCGTCTTCCTGAAGTTCCAGGCTTGCTTTGAAAATTTCTTTAAATATATGCTGCACCGTAGAAGTTTGAAATGGTCCCTGATTTTTCGCAGCTAAATCATTCAGCATTTTTCGCTCTCTGACCGGATCAAAGCGATTAATCCCCTGTGCTGCTTTTACTCTTCCAACTTCCTGTGCTAACTCTGCCCGCTTTGTAATTAAATCAAAAAGCTGGTCGTTCACCTCATCTAATTGTGCTCTCAACTCTTCTAATTGTTCGTTACTCATTATAAAAAACTCCTCTCTTATTCTGTCCAGCCCTCGCTAGCAATCGATTTAATGACCATTATATATGATAATGCTGCTCCTGTCAGCCCTTTTTCTTTAATAATTAAACGCTTTTAAGCATTAAAGCGATAAAATTTACTTCTGACCCTTGTCTGACAAGGGTTTTTAAATCGTGTATAATAAAATATTATATTATTTTTATAAATTTCACATGCTTGTATTAGATTATTTTGATAAGGTGGGCCGTTAATGACAACGCAAAAATATATATTTGGTCTGGATATTGGAACTCGTTCCGTAGTAGGTCTGCTTCTGAAAGAAAGCGGGAATTCCTATCATGTAGCAGATGTGCTGAGTATTGAGCACAGTGAACGCTCAATGCTGGATGGACAGATACATAACGTTCAGGAAGTTGCAAAAACCATCTGCGCCGTAAAAGAAACACTCGAAGAAAAATACGGGGAGCTCAGCAGCGTTTGCGTAGCAGCAGCCGGAAGATCCCTGCAGACAAAAAAAGCGAAAATTGAAATTCCAATTAGTGATAACACGATTGTTGATCGAAGCGCACTTCTTCACCTTGAATTAACAGCAGTGCAAAAAGCGCAGCACGAACTTGCTAAAGAGAGAGTCACTGAAAAAAGAAAAGTAAAAGATTATTGTGTCGGCTACTCTGTGATGCATTATGAGTTAGATGGAGAACCGATTGGGAGTCTCATTGACCAGCAGGGCGAAACTGCATCTGTAGAAGTGATCGCCACCTTCCTGCCGAAAGTAGTAGTGGAATCTTTACTGACGGCGCTCCAGAGAAGCGGACTGGAGCTTGAAGCGCTGACTCTCGAACCAATTGCCGCCATCAACATCCTTATTCCCTCTTCCATGCGCAGATTAAATGTAGCGCTTGTAGATATTGGGGCAGGTACTTCTGACATTGCACTTACTGAGGAAGGCACCGTAACAGCCTACGGCATGGTGCCGAGTGCAGGTGACGAAATTACGGAAGCATTGAGCGATCATTTCCTGCTTGATTTCCCTGAAGCTGAAGAAGTTAAGAAGAAGCTTCATAACGAAAGCGAAATTGCTGTGACAGATATTCTCGGGATGGAATCCATTATTTCAGCAGAAGACATCATTAATGCTGTGGAGCAGCAGATTGAATCACTTGCGGAAGAAATAACGCTTGAGATCCTCCGGCTGAATGGACGCCTTCCTAAAGCAGTGATGCTGGTAGGAGGCGGCTCGCTGACTCCCCTGCTTCCTGCGAAAATCGCACAAAAGCTGGAGCTCCCGGAAAATAGAGTAGCTATCAGAGGGCTGGACGCAATTAAGTCCGTTTCTTTTGCAGACCATATTGCAATGACTCCTGAATTAGTAACACCTGTAGGTATCGCTGTTACAGCCAGAGAAAGCCCGATAGAGTATGTAAGTGTAGAAGTGAACCAGCAGTTAACCAGACTCTTTGATGCAAAACAGCTTACTATTGCAGATGCTTTACTTGCAAGCGGTATGGAGATAGCTGATCTCTATGGAAAACCAGGTCCTGCCAAAATGATAAAGCTGAACGGGTCTTACATTTCTATTCCCGGCACTATGGGAACATCTCCCCTAATCCAGTTAAATGGAGCCCCTGCCTCCCTTGATACACCTATTTCTCATAAGGACGCTCTTACTGTGACGAAGGGGGAAAATGGCAGAGAAGGAAAAGCAGCCTTGCAAGACATATTGGAAGAATCCAGCAGGATGCCAGTGTATATAAATAATAAACTTAGAGAAATACCGGCTGCTATCTATGTAAATAAGGTAGAAGCTTCCCTGGAATACTCCTTGCAAGATCACGATATTGTTAGTGTGGACTTTCCAAAAACAATTCAGGAAGCTTTAGAACTTCTGCAGTATCCCTTAGAGCATCATTCAGTGAAGGTATTTATCAATAATAAACCGCTTGCTATAGAGACTGCCTCTGTATCCATACAAAAGAATACACTTGCAGCGACGTTAACTGATGCTGTAAACCCAAAAGATGCACTTACTATACATCCAAAATCTAAAGTCAGCCCATCTGCAAAAGATTTTCTGCTGATGTATGACCAAGATGCAATTCATGAAATAAAAGTAACTTTTAATGGGGAGCCGGTTTATTTATTGAAGGAGAAGTATGATTGTTTTATTCAGGACCAACAGATCAGTCTGGAGAATAAATTAAGCACCGGCAGCCGGCTGGAAGCAGTGAAAAAGCATTCAGCTCCATTTATTTATCAGGATGTTTTTACGAAGGTAACTATTGAACAGCCGAAAGAAAGTAATAAAAAGCTTGTTACTCTTATCAATAACAAACCTGCAGATTTTTCATCAGAAATACGCCATGGGGATGAGCTGACACTTACCTGGCATTAAAAGAAAAAGAAGCTGTCCCTCGTGGGAGCAGCTTCTTTTTTATTCACTATTTTTATTGAAACGAATAATTTTTACGAGAGTTGAGAAACCTGCTCCTGTAAATTTTTTTTCGTCACTCTCCAATGAGAGTCATTCCATATAAGCTGTTGATTGTGCACGAGAAATGCCTGCGGTGATTCATGCTTTATTCCAAAATGATCTGCTGCGTCATTTGCACCTTCTCTTAATTCCTGCACATTCAGATAATATACTGGAATATCTGAGTCTTTTGAAAAAGCTTCTGTTTCACTGTAGGCCTCTGCACTGATAGGACAAGTAATACTATGCTTCAGCAGCACATAACTTTCTTTTTGGTAAACCTGCTTCAGCGCATCTACTGTTTCAACTTTTTTCATCAGACTCTGCCCTCTCCATTTTTCTTTGCTTTCTCACGTTCCTCTACTTCCCGGATTAATTGTTCCACAGAGCGCTGCAGATCTTCTACTTCCTGTCTTACGGAAGCTGCAATATCTTCAGACAGATCGTCGAAATCTTCGATCAGATAATCCGCTGAATCCGTTAACTCTTTCATGTCCTTACGCATGGAACGTGACAAATCTTTCATTTTATCCACCAGGCTCGTAGTACTCTCTCTTGCTTGTTCATTAATACCTTCTCGAATTTCCCTGCCTGATTTCGGCGTCACCAGAAAAGCAGTGGAAGCTCCAACCAGACCACCGATGAGGGCCCCAATAAAAAAGTCTTTTGTATTCATAACGCTTTCTTCACTCATCGTATATTCCTCCTTTATTTAGCTTGTCTATAGCCAGTTTGTGCAGTTTTCGTATCTTTTCTGACTTTATATTTTGTCCATAGTGTCAACGCTGCATTTCCCCACTGGACTGCTTTTGCCACCTGCTCAGAACGTTCATCCGCCTGCTGTGATACAGAGTCTGATACTCTCTTCACAGAATGGTTTAATGTCTGAAACGTTAAACCCAGATCCTGCGCTGCTGAAAATACTGAATTTAAAGAATCAGATTTCCGCTGCAGATCGTCAGCAAGTGCATTCGTTTTATGTAATAACGAATTGGACTCCTTGGTAATGCCGTCTACCTGCCCCTGAAGATCTTCCACCGTTTTCGATACACTTTCCATTGTCTGCTTCAGTGCTTTTAAAGTTGTAATAATAAAAACTACCAGCAGAGCAAATGCTACTGCTACAATTGCTGCACTTACGTATAATAGCCATTCCATTTTCTATTCCTCCTTTTAAGATCATTGATTATCATAGAAACTCTTTCTTTATTGAACAGGATTCTGGATGAATTGTCAAAATCCTGCTTCCTCCTACTCATTACTGGCAATTCTATTTTAGTACAGGTAAAATTGGGAGCGGATAACTTACATATTTTTTCGAAGGAGTGTTTTGTGTATGAGAGACCCCCGTATCCGTACTTTAGCTCGTAATTTAATACGCTACTCAACCGATCTGCAGCCAGGTGAAAAAATACTGATAGAAAATTTCGGCCTGCAGAAAGAACTCGTAAAAAGCCTTGTTGAAGAAGCATATGATGTAGGCGGTATACCTTTTGTTTCCCTTAAAGAGCACGATGTAAACCGTTCGTTACTTCAGGGTGCTACTGAATCTCAGCAGCAGCTGACGGCAAAGTTTGAAGCAGATGTGATGAAAGAAATGGATGCCTATATCGGCCTGCGCGCCGGTGACAATATCAGTGAACTTTCTGATGTTCCTTCTGACAAAATGAGTCTGCATCAAAAGACAGTAGGAACCGAAGTACATCGAAAAATCCGCGTCCCTGATACCAAGTGGGTGGTGCTGCGGTATCCGACTCCGTCCATGGCACAGCTGGCAAATATGAGCACAGAAGCTTTTGAAGATTTTTATTTTGATGTATGTAACCTGGATTACGCGAACATGGACAAAGCAATGGATGCACTTGTAGATCGAATGAACAGAACCGAAACTGTCCACATTCAGGGAGAAAATACAGATCTTACTTTTTCCATAAAAGATATTCCAGCTATAAAATGTGCCGGCAGATTAAATATTCCTGATGGGGAAGTGTATACAGCTCCTGTGCGTGACTCTGTTAATGGTACCATTACCTATAATACAGCTTCTCCCTACCAGGGAACAACCTTTGAAAAGATACAATTTACCTTTAAAAATGGAAAAATTATTGCGGCTTCCTCAAATGATAACAAGAAAATCAATGAAATCCTGGATACAGATGACGGGGCACGGTATATCGGAGAGTTCGCTATCGGTGTAAATCCTTTTATTAAGAATCCAATGCAGGATATTCTATTTGATGAAAAAATTGACGGCAGTTTTCACTTTACTCCAGGCCAGGCTTATGACAACGCCTATAATGGGAACGATTCTGCTATTCACTGGGATATAGTAAATATTCAGCGCCCTGAATACGGCGGCGGAACCATTTCTTTTGACGGCGAAGTGATCCGGGAAAACGGCCGCTTTGTAGTGGAAGATTTAAAAGGATTGAATCCGGAGAATCTCGTATAATATTTATCTCTGAAGGAAAATCCCGCTGACGAATAAAAAAACATAAAAAAAACCTGTCCAAAAAGTTGGACAGGTTTTTTTCCAGGCTGTTGAAAAAGTGATTTTTCTGTATAAGTATACGATTTTATGCTTTTGTCTCCGAAGAGTCGCTTTCCGGAGGGAACTCTCTCAGCTAACCTGCCGTCGGCAGTGGATCTTCGAATCGTTCAAATCCTCCAGGAGTCGACTCTTCTGCGCCTGCAGCATAGTTAAAGAAGACAAAGGCTTTTATACGAAACCACATAAATACGAACATTTTTTCTTCGAAAATAACTTTTCTGCATAGCGCTCGGCGGGGACAGCGGGATTCAAGCGAAGTCTGAAGATCCTTTGTAATGCCGGCAGGCATTGCAAATAGCTGAAGGCAAGCCCCACGGCAAGGTAGTGACCCCTAAAAGTTAGAGTTTTCTTATGAAGCTGATTGGATGGTTTGATTCCGATATTGGATGGGGCTCAATCCGTCCAATTTTGCTTTTACACGTTCATGATTATAGTACTCCATGTAGCTCTCCAGTTTTCGTTTCAGTTCTTCATACGAAACCAGGTCTTCTCCGTGATACATCTCCTGTTTGAGAATCCCGAAAAAATTCTCCATCATGGCATTATCTGCGCAGGTTGCTTTTCTGGACATACTTTGAAAGATTCGATGTTTCTTTAAGGTTTTTACCCACTTTTT
Organism: Alkalicoccus daliensis; assembly: GCF_900103955.1. GTDB lineage: Bacteria > Bacillota > Bacilli > Bacillales > Salisediminibacteriaceae > Alkalicoccus > Alkalicoccus daliensis. Next base: position 30 of record NZ_FNIL01000002.1, on the reverse strand, counting down.
GTGTTGGTAGTGCCAGCCTTGATCCGAGTG
>NZ_FNIL01000007.1 GCF_900103955.1 Alkalicoccus daliensis | reverse complement strand
TCCTGCAGAGAAGCACCTGTCTGGTTCCTAAAGTGTAATACATGCAGTTTGAATTGGACAGAATAAACTGGTTTGGAACGTGGTTTCTGTACTCCTTTTACTCCGTAATGTTGATAGGCACGAACCCACCGTTTGATGGGAGTGACACTAGGGATCAAGTATTTCTTCGCCAATAACCGGTATCCCAGCTCTCCTTGCATATACTCCTTCACAATCATTAATTTAAATTCCTCACTATACATTGTCATACAAAAACACCCCAGAAGTTAGATTTTGAACTCTAACTTCTGGGGTGCACTACCCAAGCTTCCGCCGGAAAGCGGAGGAGAATCTAATACATAGAAAGTCATAAATATACAATAACTCTTACTTTATAACCAATCTGAAAAAAACCTGTCCAAAAAATTGGACAGGTTTTTCTATTTATGCTTCCTCTTGTAACACCGTTTCATAAGCTTTCTGGAATTTCTGAACATCCCCGGCGCCCATAAATAGAAGCACTCCGTTTTCATGCTCCTGCAGGGCAGACACACTGTCTTCTGTTATTAGCAGTGCGTTTGGAATTTTCTTCTGCAGATCTTCAATCGTCAGCGCTGCTTTTTTCTCTCGGGCGGAAGAAAAAATATCACACAGATATACTGTGTCTGCTTCTTTTAAGGTATCAGCAAATTCATCCAAAAATGCTTCTGTGCGGGAAAATGTATGCGGCTGAAAAATAGCTACTACTTCCCGCTCCTTATATTTCTTTTTTGCCGATTCAATAGTAGCGCGAATCTCTGTAGGATGATGGGCATAATCGTCCACAAGAATTTGGGATTTAATATTTTTCTCAGTGAATCTTCTTTTCACACCTTCAAATGTTTTCAACTGCGCTTCCACAGTTTCCCGTTCAATATTTTCGTAGTGTGTCAATGCAATAATTGAAAGAGCATTCAGCACATGGTGCGTACCATATCCAGGGATGGTGAATCTTCCGTAGCTTTCACTTCTTACATAACAGTCGAAATGGGTTCCCTCTTCATCTGTTTCAATATTTGCTGCCTGAAAATCATTTGTGTCTGAGAGCCCGTAATAAATAACCGGAACATTCGCTTTGAGATGCTGTAAATGATCATCATCTCCACACGCAACGATTGCCTTCTGCACCTGCATTGCCATTTCCTGAAAGGCATTAAATACATCTTCCACATTTTTAAAGTAGTCAGGATGGTCAAAGTCAATATTCGTCATAATCGCATAATCCGGATAGTAATTAAGGAAGTGCCTCCGGTATTCGCAAGCTTCAAATGCAAAATACTGGCTGTTCTCCTCTCCTCGGCCTGTCCCGTCCCCGATAAGATAAGATGTCGGACGTGCCGCAGTGAGTACGTGAGAAAGAAGCCCGGTAGTCGTAGTTTTCCCATGGGAACCCGTTACCGCGATACTCGTAAACTGCTTAATAAACTTCCCTAAAAAATCTGGATAGGAATGAACTTTCATCTTTTTTTCTTTTGCTGCTTTCACTTCTTCATTAGTTTCATTATAGGCAGGTGAAGCAATGAGCGTCTGCCCTTCCTGGACGTTTACAGCCTGAAATGGAAGAAGAGGTATGCCTTTTTCCTCCAATGGCTTTTGAGTAAAAAACTGCTTTTCCACGTCTGAACCCTGCACCGTATGATTCATATCGCTTAATATCTGTGCAAGGGCGCTCATGCCTGATCCTTTTATACCTATGAAATGATAATTTGTCATTTCTATGTGCCTCCGAATGTTTGTAAAGTTATATACCGTCTTTTGACGATTATCTTTCCCATTATAGCAAAATAGGGCGCCCCCTGCTACGTTTCGTTTTCAGCGCGGTATTTTAAAAAAGAAATTCCCATTTCTTTGAGGAAACGGTGATACGACTTGGTCCCCATTTTTTCATGCGTTCTCAGCTCCTCCAGGGCTTCCTGTTCTCTTTGGGAAGAGATGGTAATACATGGTCCGACCATCATTTTTTCAAATCCTACAGTAGCTATTCTCGCCATAATGAGCGAGCCGCTTTCCAGCCGTTGCGCCGGGCCAAGGGAGCGTACTGCATTTTCTCTCTCTTCCTGAAATGGAGCCAATAGATGCTCCCGGTCATTTGACTGAAGGACGCGATATGGGGAAAGATGCATCAGCATAAACAGCCCCGCTGTCTCCACCATATATTTTGACATCTCTGACTGTCGGGAACGAACAAATAAGTCGAAAGGACGAGAGCCGATCACAGTAATGTAATCGAATAACAGCCAGTGCTCAAAATGCAGTTCTTCTTCCTTTGTAAGCTTTTTATCTTTCGGAAAGCCGCAAAGCTCACGAAACATTGACTTTGCTCTTACAATTTCTCTTAAATTCATTTCTGTTTCCAAATATTGAAACAGCCATTCATATAAATCTTCGGCATCCTGTATATAAATTTTCTGTTTTTCCCGTTTCACTTTGCTGAAATTAATTAAAAACGACGTTTTCCGACGATCCATGACCGCTCCTCCTTTCTCACAGGGAAAAGGATGACTGAATGCATAAAAGCACTTCCAGTCATCCTTCCAGCTGAGCCAATTTAACTTTTTTCATTCAATTCAATTTTTGTTAAGCGTGGATTCTCTCTGTATTTCCGGCCTTCTTTAGCTTCAGGTTTTCCATTGAGAAGAACGTTATCACCAGTAAAGCCGATATGTACTTTTAAGAGACTGCTGCCCACCCCGTACATGTCGACAGGTACGCCGTACTCTTCGTAGCGGGTGATTCTGGGTGCATCAAATCCGCCGGAAACTACGATTTTTACATGGTCAAAGCCTTCCGCATCCAAAGCTGCACGTAAAGCAAATATAAGTTTCGGATTTACTCCACGGGGGTCAAAGCTTCCTAGAACATCCGGATTCCTGGTGAAGTATCGATCTACCATATGATTGGAGGTATCCAGACGGACACCGCTCAGCTCTGCACCGAATTCTCTTGCCACTTTTAAAGAATCAGTGATTACATCATTATTATAATCTACAAGCGCCAGTAATTCATCTTCCGGAAAAGTATCCTTGTATGCCTGCGTGGCTGCTACCAGATCTCCTTTAAACAATTGAATCAATGCGTGGGGCATTGTTCCAATTCCCGTTTTTCCCCACCATTCATTCATGGCATGCGTTGCCTGTGCTTTCGATCCGCCGATAAAAGCAGCATATCCATCCCCCGCCTGCATGGTAAAGTGATCATCACGGTCGCCCATAAAAATTACAGGCTTTTCTTTTCCAGAGGTTTTTGCTGCTTTTACGACTTCGTATACATTTGTAGAAACCGACGTTCTCCGGGCTAAAATCCCGTCGATGACGCCTTCTAAAAAGCCAAAGTGCTGATAGGGTCCCGTGATCGTCAGGACAGTTTCAAAAGGCTCAATCTTATCGCCGTCTTCCAACGAGTGAACTTCTAGATCTTGAGGCTGGACTGCAAATTCCTGTAATAACGCAATTACTTCGTCTGTGCCGCATAGAACTGCGTGTTCCTTCTGGAAAAATTGCATCGTAACGATATTATCCGGAACGACTTTCTCAGCAATGCTTTTTGTTTTCAAAAAGTAAACCGCTGAAAACCACCCTTCACCAACACGCTCATCAAACTTGAACGTTTTGTTTGTCAGACGACTAATTTCTCCTCGCAGCTTTAATCCAATTTCCTTCATGAATCATAATCTCCTCGTATCTCTTAGAATTTAAATAAATTTTAGTGGTACAGGGTTTCACTTGCATGCTCTGAGATGACTGCTTCCATGATCTCCATTACATCTTCTTCTTTCACATTCTCAACACCATTGCGAAGCACGATATCCTTCGTCCGTTCGTTGTCAGTAAGCAGCAACAACCAATCCGGAGATACGTGTTGAACGAGATGACCTAATGTTATTTGATGCATCGTACTTCCCCTCCCTCGATTTTTTCAAATCTATTGGAAAGAAAAACGGCGCTTCCTATTGCAACTTGCGATCACGGTTCCCTGTTGTTCAATGTTAATAAAAAAAGCTGTTTCAGTCTCTATTGTAGCTGAAAAAATGAGACTTTACAGCCTTTTTCTAACTATACCCTGAAACAGTCTGAATAATCCAGTGATTTAACCTTAGATATCCGGACTGGAAGAATACACATCTCTTGGTTTGCTTCCCTTTGCAGGGGATACAATTCCCTGTGCTTCCATATCATCAATTAATCTCGCTGCACGGTTATATCCTATTTGAAACTGCCGCTGCAGCAGAGAAGTGGAAGCTGCCTGCTTTTCTACTACAAAATTATAAGCTTCCTGAAATAAATCATCTTCAGAAGAAGCAGTCTCTGCTGCCTCTTTTAAAGCTGCAGGGTCAAATAGTGCGGCTGGTTTTTTCATGTTGGCAACGTGATCAATTACTCTGTCTATTTCATCATCTGTCACAAATGTCCCTTGTATCCGCACTGGTTTTGGGCTGCTGTTCGGATGAAACAGCATGTCGCCTTTCCCCAGAAGCCTTTCTGCGCCCCCGCTGTCGAGAATTGTTCTGGAGTCCGCCATAGAGGATACAGAAAAAGCAATGCGCGAAGGAATATTTGCCTTAATTAAACCGGTAATTACATCTACAGAGGGACGCTGCGTTGCCACAAGCAGATGAATACCGCATGCCCTTGCTTTCTGCGCAATTCTGCAGATAGCCTCTTCTACTTCATGTGGAGCTACCATCATCAAGTCAGCAAGTTCATCTACGACAATGACAAGCTGGGGAAGCTTTGTCTCGGCTTTATTATTATAACGCTGAAGATCCCTTGCGCCAGCTTCAGCAAACAGCTGATAACGGCGTTCCATTTCTTCGACCGCCCACTTTAACGCGGCAGTTGCTTCTTTCGTATCTGTAATAACAGGTGCTGCAAGGTGGGGCACCCGATTAAATGGAGCTAATTCCACCATTTTGGGGTCTATAAGTAAAAGTCTTACTTCTTCAGGAGAAGATTTGTAAAGAATACTTGTCAGCATCGAGTTTACACAAACACTTTTACCTGAGCCCGTAGTTCCGGCGATAAGACCATGAGGCATGGATGCGATATCTGTTACAATTGCTTCTCCACTGATATCCACACCTAATGCGACAGTTAAAGGAGAAGCAGCTTCCCTGAAGTTGCGGTCTCTTAATACAGATCTCAGCACGACCGGCGTCGGAGTGGGGTTAGGGACTTCTATTCCTACCGTTGTTTTACCGGGTATTGGTGCTTCTATGCGAATTTCTGTAGCAGCCAGGCTGCGCTTCAAATCATCTGTAAGCTGAACAATTTTGTTTATCTTCACCCCCGGTTCCGGCTGCAGCTCAAATCTTGTAACAGAAGGTCCTGAAGTATACTGGACCACCTGCGCCTGCACCCGGAAGTAAGACATCGTTTCATCCAGTTTTCTGGACATGTCTTTCGCCCAGGCATCCTGTTCGTTATCTATTCTCGGTGGGATGTCCAGCAGGTGAAGGCCTGGATGGATATACTCGTTTTTTTCTTCTTTTTTTCTTTTTTCCAACCGCGAACGATCTGAAGGCTTCATGATTACATTAAAAGGTTCTTTTTTTATACTTTTCGGCTCCTGCTTTAAAACGGCCTGACTTTTATGTCTCATTTTATTTTTTCTTTCACTTCTCGAAACAGAGTGAATTTGAGAAGGCGGTCCTTCTTTTCTGCGAAGTTTTTCTTGAGCTGCGGAAGAAGCTTTCACAGCTTCCTGCCTCTGTGCTTCTTCGAGCGGTGATAAAGCTGCGGCATCTGTTGAAGAGCTGCTGCTCTTATCCATGATCACTTTGTCGGGTTTCTCTTCTGCTTTATCAAGATTCTCCTCCTGCACACGGCTCTCAGCTGTCTTCTCCCACTCATTATCAGAATTGTTTTGTGCCAATTCGTGATCTGGAGGAAAGATTTCCTCTGTCCGGTGCAAAGAATTGGTCTCTGCTGTACCTGTGACATCGTTCTCTTCTGCTGTAATTAACTTCTCTTCCTTTGCTTCGGTTTCTTCGCCAGGTTCCTCTGCTACAGGCTTCTCCACAAAATATTCACGTTTACCGGCGGAAAAACTTTCATATGTAATGGCAGGTTCCACGGGTTCTTCAGATGGTGTATTTTCTATTGTTTCATGATTTTTCTGTGTGAAATATTTGACTCTTTCCCGCTGCAGTTTCAGCCCGTAAATAGGAGAAGGAATTTCCTGCGCTTTAAAAGGACCATTCGAATATACTTCCGGTCTTTCTTTTTTGTTTCCGCTTTTAACTTTCCTGGCTTCCTGGTTCGGGTTCTTTTTCGCTGCTTCCACTTTAGGACGCGGATTGTTCGTCTGCACTGCTTTAGGCTTGCTTCTGTCAGGATGCTGATTTTTCTGTTTTTTCTTTTCATCCTCGATTAAAGGAAAGCGGAAAGGACCTTCTTTTGGATACTGATGCACCATTCTCACAGGTTCCATTGCTGGCATTTCCTTCTTGCTTATATTATTCATCCGCCGGGAACTTTCTCCAGGCGTTTCTTTGGAATCTTCGCCTGCAAAAAGCCACTGCTTTAATTTTGTTAAATAATTTTGCTTGTACTTCAACTGTTCTCACCTGTCTTTTTAATTTTTACTTATGCAAAAGGTGACGCCAAAGCTTCCAAAAAATCCAGCTTCGCGTCACCTGCTTCATTCCCTATCATACATTATAATTTGGGAGGAAATCATCCATCTTTTTTCGTGCTCTTTGGTTTTTTCTGTGCAAGAATAAAGATTGGTTCCAGTTCATTATTATCATCGTAAAGAAAAGGCAGTGCAGTCAGTGGCATATGACCTTCTGAGAAAAATTGAAAAGTCATCTGTCCAAGCACATCATACCCTGTTTCATTTCTAATATCAGCAAAAATAAGCACGTCATGGTGCGGAACAGCTACAGCTAAGTCTCCATGAATCTTTTCCTGCATTTTCTGGATCAGCTGATCATCTAAAATCCGGCTTGCTTCAAAACCGTCTCCGGCATGAAGAAAATAAAATTTATTTCCTGCAACTGTATCTTCTTTAAAGTCTGAAGGAAGTGATCTCACATTAAATTTTGCAGCTTCCCTGATTTCATCTGCAGTTTTTCCTGACTGCTCCAGCATATTCATATCAATTAAAGAGTAAGAAGATTTCTCATCCACTGCATAAAAAATCATTGTCTCTGCTGTATGCTCATCAAACAATAAATTTTTTCCCTCAGCAAAGGAAGGATTCCGCAGTACTGGATAAATCCTGTTTTCTTTCCCGTTTAAATCCACTTTTTCTACGAGGAGCCGCATTCCTTCTTTGATTTTTGCAATCGTATCATTTAAAGCAGTTTCAGGCTGCTTTTCAATATTGTCACTTACATTGCCTAAGCGAATCGTAATTCCTTTATCTACACGATCATCCACGATCCGGAAGGTATCTTTTTCGCGGTCATATGAGGTCACCCAATGTTTGTTCTGCAGCTGTTTTTCCAGCTCTTTTTTGATTTCAATTGATTTCATAAAATATCTCTCTCCTTTACCTTTCCCTAGTGTATCATGCTGTTATATTTCAGACGAACAAGGTGCTTGCAGCCAAGTACTTTATTTTTACACAAAGCTTGAAGACAGCCCCGCTGAAGAAACACTACGTCCTATTGATAAGTAAATCTCCTTCTTTAATCCAGTTTTTCTTCCTCATCCATTCGGACAGAACCAGGCTGATTACGGCAGGAGCTGCAAAGTGCAGGATAAAAATACTTACCCAGACACCGGCTCCTGTCCCCATCGTATTGATTGTCATAATCTGCCCCACAAAGCCGCTCGTTCCCATACCTGCTCCTTCAGGATTGTTCTCCATAAAAAATACCATTGTGGCGAAAGGTCCGAGAATAGCCGCTGCGACGGTAGGAGGAATTAATATAAGAGGATTCCTTACAACATTTCCTATCTGCAGCATTGATGTTCCAACCCCGAGTGCGACCAGGCCTGCACCTTTATTTTCGCGGTAGCTGCTCACAGCAAATCCTATCATCTGTGCAGCACAGCCAACCGTAGCAGCGCCGGCCGCCAATCCTTCAAGCTGCAGGATAATTGCTATCGCTGCACTTGAAATAGGAGCTGTCAGCGCCAGTCCCATTGTCACCGCAATAATTATCCCCATAATAAAAGGCTGCTGGTCTGTCGCCCACATAATAAAAGTGCCAAGCTGAGTCAGCAGGGCGCTGATAGGAGGCCCAGCAGTATTTGCTGCAAGTGCTCCTGCAAGAATGGTAACAAAGGGGGTAACAATAATATCTACCTTCGTTTCCTGCGAAACCATTTTACCTATTTCTGTAGAAAATACGGCAGCTAAAAAGCTTCCGGCCGGACCTGCGAGATCGTAGCCAAGCGCACCGCTGAATACAGCAGCAAATAAAACGAGCCCCGGTGCTCCCAGTCCGTAGGCAACCGCTACGCCGATAGCCGGACCCGCTAAGCCCATAGCGATCGTTCCTATGTTTGTCATCCATTCCATCGGCAGACCAGCTTGTGTGCCTGCATCTCCCAAAGTCTGCATAATAAGACCAATAATTAATGATGAAAAAAGTCCCAGCGCCATATAACTTAGTGCTTTTATAAAATATGTATGGATGCTTGGCTGAATACCTTTCCGGGCTAAAAAGTTTTTCACGCTGCTCCCTCCTGACTATTGAATGAAATCATTAAATGTAAAAGAAGCCAAACGCAATGGATGGCGAAATGGCTTCTAATTAACTGCTATTTGATTGTTTGCTTCCACTGATTGAATAATATCAAACATCAGTTTTGACTGGTCAACAATTTCTGAAGCTTTCAATACGGTAGTCATTGTCACTCCGGATAAACCTATCTGTACTTCATAAGTATCACCATCAAAAAGACCAATAAGTAAAAAAGCTTCTTCTTCCGATCCATGATGAACTTCTGCAAGCAGAGGCTCTTCCTCTTTGACTTTAATCTCTTCCTTACTTTCCTCACGATCTTCTTCGCCCAGCATAATCACATAGACTTGACCCATATAGTCTACTTTAAATTCATCTTCAGACAATTGTTCCAGCACTGCCTCTTCCGGCAGATATAAATTTAATCCAAATTTTTTCGAGGTAACTTCCTGCGGTTCCTGTTCCATTTTTTCACTGAGTATCTCTTCTGCCTGTGTTATAAATTTTCCTTCGTTCGCCCCACATGCTGAAAGTACAGTGATAATTGAGACAGCTGCCACAGTTTTTCCCATCCACCACAAAGGGAATCACTCCAATCTGTTTCTTCCACTAATAGATATAATATCATAAACAAGTCAGTTCATGTCGAAAATTAGGGAATTTCTCATATGCCTTCTAAAAGATTCATTCGAATCAGTTGACTTTTTTCCTGCGAACCAATCATAGTAAAACTATCATTATTATAAAGGAGAGATTTCCCTATGCGTCTTACAGTTTACCTTGCTGGTCAGATTCATGATGACTGGCGTGAACAATTAAAGCAGAAAGCAGAAGAAAAAAACCTGCCGATTGATTTTGTAGGTCCTATGGAAAATCATGAACGTTCAGATAATATCGGGGAAGAAATTTTAGGCGAACAGCCAAATAATATAATAAAGGACGAAACTGCTTCCCAGATGAACAATCTGCGTACGAGAGTGTTAATGGAAAAGTCAGATGCAGTCGTGGCTTTATTTGGTGAAAAATACAAACAGTGGAACAGTGCCATGGATGCAGGAGCAGCAATCGCAACAAATAAGCCGCTGATCCTCGTTCGTCCTGAGTCTCTGCATCATCCGTTAAAAGAGCTTTCGCAGAAAGCACAGGTTACCGTAGAAACAGCCGAACAAGCTTTACAGGCACTTGCTTATATTTTCCAGGAAAACTAAAAGTTCCCCTAAGTAAAGTTTCAATCAATCCTTGCATCACTCAAATAAAGTTTCTAAGTAAAAGCAGCCTGGTTGAGCCAGGCTGCTTTTCAGGCTGTTGAAAAAATATTTCTTCTGTATAAGTTTACGCTTTTATGCTTTGTCGTCGAAGGTGCGCGTTCCGGAGGGAACTTTCTCAGCTAACCTGCCTTCTTAAAAATACAGCACACCTATACATTATCCCGAATTTTCTGCATCGTAGTGGCATCGGTTTTTTTCACGAGTTTGATAAGTAATTCTTTTGCGGCTGCATAATCATCTACGTGCATGATAGATGCTGCTGTATGGATATAACGGGAACAAATTCCGATCACCGCAGATGGTACACCATTATTAGATATGTGGACTCTTCCTGCATCAGTGCCTCCCTGAGATACAAAGAATTGATAGGGAATACCGTTCGACTCTGCTGTATCAAGAATAAACTCTCTCATTCCTCTATGCGTAACCATCGTTCTGTCAAAAATACGAAGAAGTGCTCCTTTTCCTAAATGCCCAAATGCATCTTTTTCTCCTGAAGCATCATTTGCCGGGCTTGCATCCAACGCATAAAAAATATCAGGGTTGATCATGTTGGCAGCTGTCTGCGCCCCTCTTAATCCGACTTCTTCCTGAACAGTAGCCCCGGAATAAAGAGTATTAGGCAGTTCTGTACCCTGCAGTTCCTTCATTAATTCGATAGAGAGACCTACGCCGTACCGGTTATCCCATGCTTTTGCCATAAGTTTCTTTTCGTTCGCCAGCTTTTCTAATGGACAGACAGGCACTACCTGCTGTCCAGGTTTAATTCCAATTCTCTCTGCATCTGCTTTATCATCTGCCCCAATATCGATATACATATTTTTAACAGCCATCGGCTTATTGCGTTTTGCTTCATCAAGCAGATGCGGCGGGATGGAGCCAATCACTCCAGTTACCGGACCATTATCAGTAATGATTTCAAGTCTCTGAGCAAGAAGTACCTGACTCCACCATCCCCCAAGAGGCTGAAAACGGATAAGCCCTTTTTCATTAATGGAAGTAACCATAAACCCTACTTCATCCATATGCCCGGCTACCATAACTTTAGGAGCTTCAGCAGTTCCCTGTTTAACGCCGAACACACTTCCGAGTCTATCCTGTATAATTTCATCACTGTACTTCTGAAGTTCCTCTTTCACATACTTACGGACTTGATGTTCGAATCCTGGAGCTCCTGGCAGCTGCGTCAGTGTTTCAAACATTTGATATGTATCCTTATGCATCTTTTCACCCTTCCTTATTTTGTTTCTCATAATTTTTATTTTACAGAAACAATTAAAGGGTTTCCAGTATTTTTCGAAATGCGAAATATTTTCAGCAGCTTCTCCGGCAGACATGTGAATTTATATATGCGCCTCAGCTTAGATAAAGGAGCCGGGCAGAAAATTCAGTGCCGCAGGAAAAGCACGTTCAACGGAAGTAATTGATAGAAACTATGAAGTTTTCTCTTTAAACCGCCCCTTCATTATTGGCAATTATTATTTCTTTCGATATACTGTAAGAAAGATATGCAGAGATAAGAAGGAGTGTTTGTTATGAGTTGGAAACGTTTTGCCGCTGGCGTAGGTGCCGGTGTTGCTGTAACTATGATTGCAAAAAATACGCTTGACCAGAAAGAATCCCTGCTGGCGCCTGAGAAAGCCTTAAAGCTGGTAAAGAAAAAAGCTTCTGAGCTGGGCACAATCGAAGGTTCCTGGGTCCATATGATTACAGAACAGTATGAAAAGGAACAGCTTGCTTATGATGTGTACCGCGGCGGTATCACTATTGCTGAAGAAAATGGTACCGTAGAAGCCTATGAATTTTATGTAGATGCAGTTTCCGGGACTATTATTGACCTTAAAAAGCAGGATTAATCTTCACTGAAAATGTAAGCGTTAATATAAACTTTCTTATTCAACATCAAAAAATCCCTTCAGATATTGAAGGGATTTTTCGCTGTTGAAAAAAGTGATTTACCTGTATAAGTATACGCTTTTATGCTTTGCCTTCGAAGGTACGCTTTCCGGAGGGAACTCTCTCAGCGAACCTGCCTTCTTAAAAAGAGGAGCATGGCTTCACACAGCCAAATCACTGGAAAGCAAAGAGCTCTTTCCAGTGATTTCAAGATCATTGGCTGGTTTCGCACATGCTTACTATATCTTCCCAGTAAAACACTTGGGAAGATATAAGAATCGTTCTTCATCCTCCAGGAGTCGACCTTCTGCGACTGCAGCATAATTAAGAAAAGCAATGGTTTTTATACGAAACCGAAGAGATGTGAACAATTTTTCTTCGGGAATAACTTTTCTCCATAGTGCCCGGCGGGGACTGCAGGAAGCCAGCCAGGGTTTTGCATCCATCTCGTAAGCTTTTCCCGAGATGGATGTGGCTGCGCGGACCCATGCTCTTCTTATAGGCTGCTTATTATTAGTACCTATATTTCCTGAAGAGGCTATGAATTCTGTTCGGCTTAGTTATGCATAAGCAGCTTATTCAGAAGTTGTATCTCTATTTAAAGACTCTGCAATTTCTTTACCGCTTTTATCCCAGCGGAGCATCCGGTATTTATAGTCATGATAAAATAAGAACCAGTCCTCACGTTCCAGTGCAGGCGTAATATACTTCTGTTTTTTCTCAATAGAATCCATTGGATAATCATCATAAGCAAGTACCCACAGGACATTTTGATGCGCGTGTGTAGGCATAATATCAGCCATATGCCAGATATCTCGGTCTCCTCTGGATATGTGAATGATGCTGTGCCCGGCACTGTGGCCTCCTGTATGAACCATTTCAATGCCCGGTGCTATTTCCCTACTGTCCGAGAAGGTTTTAACAAGATGTTTCACCGGTTCCCAGTTTTCCCTGAAATATGTATTACGGGAACGAATGTTAGGATGCTGCATTTCTTCCCACTCAATTTGAGATGTCCATATTTCAGCATTTGGAAAAGCTGGTGCGGGCCCATCCTCAGTTTCCAGCACCAGACCGCAGGCATGATCAAAATGCATATGTGTCATCATCACTGTATCTATATCATTTCTGGTAAGGCCAAGTTCCTTCAGATTCTTATCCAGCTGAGCTTCTTCCGTGACTCCATAATTTCGCATTGCTTTCTCTGATAACCTTCCATTCCCGATCCCTGACTCCAGCAGAATATTCCGATCCGGCATTTGAATCAGGATAGGATCTGTTCTGAGTTCAATTTGATTTTTTTCATTTACAGGGTATTTTTTTGTCCAGAGCGGTCTCGGCACTACGCCAAACATCGCTCCTCCATCCATATGAGTAACTCCGCCGTTCAACCAAGTTAAAGTAGTGTCTTCACTGACGTGAAACTTTTCTAATGCCATTAGATCCCCACCTTATGCTTTTTTTATGAAGCTTTGCCTCCAATCGATAAATACGCATACCTTTTTTCGAGAATTTCTCTTCATATTCCGTCATAATATTATCTTTTTTCCCGCTGTTGTGTAAATCAAGGCTTACGTTTTGGAGACTGCATCCATAGTGCGTCATCGATTCCAGAGAATACTCAAACAATCCCTGGTTATCTGTTTTAAAATGTATTTCAGCGTTCTCTTTAAGTACTTCTTCATATTTCTCTAAAAATCCTTCATGGGTTAACCTTCGTTTTGCGTGCCGATTTTTCGGCCACGGATCAGTAAAGTTGATATACAGCCGGTCCAGCTCGTCTGCAGCGAAAAAGTCCTGCAGTTCATTCACGTTCTGCTGTAAAAAAATTAAATTGGGTTTAGGCTCTTCAACTGCCTGCTCGACTCCAGTCACAATGACACTTTCGTATAATTCGATTCCGATTACATTTACTTTCGGATAAAGCCTGGCCATTTCATTTACAAATCTACCCTTGCCGGAACCTACTTCTACAAAAATAGGGTTGTCGTTACCGAATCTTTCGCTCCATTTTCCTTTCCAGGACTTCGGGTCCGCCTCAACAATTTGATGATGTTCCTTTATAAAATCTTTCGCCCAAGGTTTATTACGCAGTCTCATATTTTAAATATTCTCCTTTAAAAATTATTTATAGTTGCTGAAAAAACTCACAGATTCTTGTGTTCAGCTCAAATAGTGAAATTTATCTTCAGGTCAGATAAGAAAAAACATAGCTACTTTGAATATAAAATTTCCGCTAAAAGAAGTAATACTGATGTTTCACTTTCGGAGAGGCATACCCAAGGGCATGTTCTCTTCTTCGTTACACAGCAGTATTAATTTTCGTACTTCATGGTGCAAAAATTTTGTATGAGTGTCTCTGTTAAAGTTCCCTGTTGATAGTAAGTGAGTACTCCGCTTTCCCCCGGCTTGCCACAAAGAAATAAAGAGCCGCAGTTGCACCTTCTTTATAACCACACCAGACTATAACAGAGCAAAAACATAAAGGAAGGGCTGTCCTGTAAATCGATTCAGGACAACCCTGTTGCTTATATATTAAATCAACTTTAATGATTGAATCAATGCCGCCCCTTTGCAGAAATGACAGCAGATTTCTGCCGGTCTTGCCTTTCATTTTCAGCATTCACTTATTTCCGGCTTCATCCAGCTTTATTGATCTGTTCCGGCATAATTAGAATATTATTAACAAAAATACAGAAAATCTCAAATAAAGTTTATTATAATTATTTATAGCGTATTAGTTCTTCTAAAGCAGCAAGCCATCTTTCTGCTTCCGGGTCTTCCCGGTCCCGGAACCAGAGCACATTCTCAATACACTGTATCGTACGATACCACCAAAGACGGTATTTCAGTTCATTAGTCAATACAGCTCCATAAGCTTCTATCCAGCTTCCCCAGTCTTCTCCGGGTACATATTCATAAAGAAGCGGGGCTAAATCGAGCGCAGGATCTGCTACCTGCGCTCCGTCCCAGTCGATTAAAAATAAATTCCTGCGTTCATCTTCAATCCAATTATTATGATGAACATCTGCATGACATACTACAAAAGAACTTTCTGTCAATCCTGGAAATTCTTTTTCCAAAAGAGTAAGTGCTTTATCAACAGCATCCTCTGCTAATTGCTTATGTTTTACATGTGTTTCCAGTGCCCTGTAGATATTTTGGGGAATTAACGGCTTGTTACCCATCCTTTTAAACATATCGAGCAGTTCTTCCGACTGATGAATCTTCGCAAGAAGTTTACTCACCCGCTTATTATTCATTTCCTGGACTTTTAATTCTCTCCCATTTACCCACTGTTGTGCGGTAATCACATCACCGTTTTCCAGACGTTTCGTCCAAAGCAGTTTAGGAACAATCCCTTCCGCAGACAAAACAGCTAAAAATGGCGAAGAATTACGCTTAACAAATATTTTCTGTTTTCCTTGTTCAGCTACATAAGCCTCACCGGTTGCTCCACCGGCAGGACGCAAATGCCATCCATCACCTATAAAGTCTTTGCCTGTGAAATGTTCCAATTGTTTCACCCTTACCCCTCGTTCATTTACTTTCGATGCATCTTCTTTCGACAGAAAAGCCTTTTCTCATTGTAAATAAGTTTTCTATATTGTTCAACTATCGGCGGAACTTTTTTAGCACAAGAAATTCATAAGGTTCTAAATGCAGGAATTCGCCCTGTAACGGCTCTTCCCCCGGTTTTTGATTTGACGCAAGTCTCA
Organism: Alkalicoccus daliensis; assembly: GCF_900103955.1. Classification (GTDB taxonomy): domain Bacteria; phylum Bacillota; class Bacilli; order Bacillales; family Salisediminibacteriaceae; genus Alkalicoccus; species Alkalicoccus daliensis. Next base: position 150,111 of record NZ_FNIL01000007.1, on the reverse strand, counting down.
GCCATGTGCCTGAAGAAGGAAGTTGAATTTCGTATCTTCTTTTTGTCGGGTTCACATAAATCACAATATCTCTTCCGTCTTCCAGCAAGGTGTAACCAAACACCGGCGCAGGGGTAGTCAATATATGCAGCCGGTCTCGAATCGTGTCGGTGGAGCGAAGACGGAACACCTGCAGACGGCGGCGGATACTGATGAGATCCCGCACGAACTGAATATCTTCTTCAAAAATTTCCCGCCGCTCCCAGTCCAGCGCGTTGATATCATCCCCGGAAATATAACTGTTCCCTTCACCCTTTTTCGTACGGTAGAACTCCTGGCCTGCATGAATAAAAGGGACCCCCTGGCTCATAAGAACCAAGCCGGTTGCCAGCTGCTGCATTGCCCGTCGGTCTGCTTCCTCTTCACTGCCATTTGCTTTTTCCAGCCGGTCCCATAAAGTGTGGTTATCATGAGATTCCACATAATTCACCGTCTGCACTGCCTCCGCTACATAAGGAGGGACATTTTCCTGATCATCAGCAGATCCTTTTACCAGCTGCGCCATCCGCTCAACAAATCTTCCTTTCCCATTCACAAATCCATAATCATTAAAATCAAAGGTGCTTCCCTTTACTGTGTCCCTGAAAAAATCATTGAAGAATCGAATATAAGGTATATCTCCCGCCTGTGTATGCACCGTTTTCTGGTCTTCAGCAAGCGCGGTAGGAAGATTCCATCCTTCTCCAAGAAGGAGAATAGGCGTTTCTTCCTCCTGGCATCTTTCAGAAATAAGCTGCATCGTTTTCTTATCGATGGTACCCATTAAATCGAACCGGAATCCATCTGCTTTAAAATGATTCAACCAGTAATCTACTGCATCCAGGATGAATTTTCTTCCCATATGCCGCTCAGAAGCAAAATCATTACCGACACCTGTGCCATTACTGATTCTCCCGTCCAGCTGATACCTGAAATAGTAACCGGGCACCAGCTGCTCAAATGGGGACTCTTCCATAACAAATACGTGATTATAGACAACATCGAGAATTATTCCCAAGTCTTCTTTGTGAAAAGCATCGATCATCTGCTGTAATTCTTTTATCCTTGCAAAAGGATCTGTTACATCCTGTGCATAGCTTCCCTCCGGTGCCATAAAGAAAAGCGGATCGTATCCCCAATTATATTGTTTATCTGGTGCCAGATCATCTACTCTTCCAAAATCATTTACTGGAAGCAGCTCTACATGCGTTACACCTAATTCTTTAATATAAGATAACCCTGTAGAATAACCCCGGGAGGTTTTCGTGTTTAATTCTGTCAGGCCGAGATATTTTCCTTTTGCTTTCATCCCACTTTCTTTATGTATCGAAGCATCACGTATATGCAGTTCATAAATTATGCTGTCCTGCGTATGTGCAAGCTGAGGACGTGCAGCTGCAGCACGTGCCGGCTGGTCATATACCACAGCTTTGGTGGAATTTGGAGTAAGTGCTTTTGCATAAGGGTCTACAACATATTGTGTTTCCCCGTGGATTACGGCTTTATAAATATATTCTTTTCCCGTTAAATTTTCTTCCAGTTTTATTTCCCATGTACCGTTCGTCTTCTCATTCATCTCAAATTCTTCATTCTCTAAAACAAGACTCATCTTCTCAGCAACAGGACTCCACACGCTGAAGGTTGTGTGCGATTCCTGTACAGATGCACCAAGTACTTCTTCTGCTGCAGGAAAAATATCATCAAAAACAATATCTCTTACAATTCCTCTTAAATATACGGGCAGTGTTTCTTCTTCGATTACTACCTTCATTCCTTTTTCCACCGGCAGCATTTTTTCAGACCTGTAGCTGGCAGCGTGTTCTCCCAGATTTTTTTCATAATAGAGTACATATTCTTCTTTTTCAGCTGTAGTTAAAATAAGTTCCTCACTGAATTTATCCGTTTCTACGACAATCACATGCCGCTCATCCATCCACACTTTGTTCATTTGGGCTTCCCTCTTCTCTAAGTTAGCTATATTCTAGCCTATGCTCTTTTTTATTCTCTTTCAAGTTTAAGCTCAAAATGAATACTTATTCAATAAATATCACAAATTCATGCTTTTTTAAACAGGACTTTTACTGCATAATGAAGAACTAATAATATAGAGCATTTTTGCTTGTATAAAGCTGGTGAAGGAGGTTTGCATAAATGTCATTGAAATTATCTGAAGAAGATATATTTTTATTCCATCAAGGAACGAATTATGAATCCCACAGTATGCTGGGATGTCATCGAATTAAATACAAACAGGAAGAAGGATATCGATTTGTTGTGTGGGCTCCCCACGCCTCGGCTGTTTCTGTAGCGGGAGATTTTAACGACTGGGACTGGGAATCCCATTCATTAAGCCGGCTCAATGACACTGGATTATGGGGGAATTTTTTTAAAGACGTCCCTTCCGGTGCTGCATATAAATATGCGATTAAAAATGAGAACGGCTGGAGCGGATTAAAAGCAGACCCTTTTGCCCGGCAGTCTGAGTTAAAACCTGCTACAGCTTCGATCACTCCTTTTGACAGTGAAGAATATAACTGGAAGGACCAGGATTGGCAAAAGAAGAAAAAATTAAAACCTTCTTATGAAACGCCAATTAATATTTACGAGGTCCATTTTGGTACCTGGAAACAAAAAGAAGATGGATCTCACTATACTTATGAAGAAATGGCAGACTTATTAATACCCTATGTAAAAGAAATGGGCTATACCCACATTGAATTAATGCCTCTTGCTGAGCACCCTTTCGATTTATCATGGGGATATCAGATTACTGGTTATTTTTCTGTTACCAGCCGTTTCGGCACTCCAAATCAATTTAAATTTTTTGTTGATCAATGCCATCAAGCGGGTATAGGGGTAATAATGGATTGGGTTCCTGGTCACTTCTGTAAAGATGATCATGGTCTGCGGATGTTCGATGGACAGCCCTTGTTTGAATACGCTGATGAACAGAAAGCAGAAAAGCCTTCCTGGGGTACGCTTACTTTTGACTTCGGGAGACCTGAAATTCAATCTTTTTTAGTATCCAATGCAATCTTTTGGCTGAAGGATTGCCACGTTGACGGCATACGTGTAGATGCTGTAGCGAGCATGCTGTATTTGAATTTTGATAGAAAGGATGCCCCCGACAAGCTTTACAACTCCTATGGCGGCGAGGAGAACCTTGAAGCGCTCGCTTTTCTCCGCAAGTTGAATGAAGCAGTATTTGCTTATGATGAACATGTGTTAATGATGGCGGAAGACAGCTCCGATGTGCCGCTTGTAACTTCTCCCACCTATACAGGCGGGTTAGGATTTAATTACAAATGGAACATGGGCTGGATGAATGACATGCTGAAGTACATGGAATATGATTCCTATTACCGGAAATGGCACCATAATTTACTGACCTTTTCCTTTATGTATACCTTCAGTGAAAACTTCGTGCTCCCCCTTTCACACGATGAAGTAGTGCATGGGAAAAAAGCGTTAGTAAATAAAATGCCCGGGGATCAGTGGCAGCAGTTTGCTCAGCTCCGGCTGCTTTACGGTTATAAAATGGCGCATCCTGGAAAAAAGCTTTTATTTATGGGAGGTGAGTTTGGTCAGTATGCAGAATGGAAAGACCAGGAAGGTCTGGATTGGCTGCTGCTCGATTACCCACTACACGCCGCAATGAAAAAGTATGTATCATCTTTAAATCACTTGTATAAGAATGAATCAGCGCTGCATGAACTCGATCACGATGAAAAAGGATTTGAATGGGTGGACCCCCATAACAGTGAGCAGAGTATTATTGTGTTTCAAAGAAACAGCAAAACGCAGAAAGATCAGCTCATTATTGTATGTAATTTCACCCCTGCTGTGCATTATGACTATAAAATAGGCGTATCTCAACCAGGAACTTACGAAGAAATTTTCAATTCAGACGCTGCCGCGTATGGAGGATCTGATCAACTTAACGGAAAAGAACACTTTAGTTTCCCTGAACAGTGGCACAGCAGACCGCAGCACATCCGCATCAAGGTACCTCCGTTTGCGGTGTGCGTGTTTAAGCAAACTAAATCTGACCGCAGAAAAGAGGAGGAGTCATCATGAAAAAAAATGTTGTAGGTATGCTTTTAGCAGGCGGAGAGGGTAAGCGTCTTGGACTATTAACTAAATCCCTCGCCAAACCTGCAGTCCCATTTGGAGGGAAATACCGTATTATCGATTTCACATTATCCAACTGCTCCAATTCTGGTATTCATACAGTAGGAGTACTCACTCAGTATTCTCCTCTCGTACTAAATACGCATATTGGTATTGGAAAACCTTGGGACCTTGACAGACAGGAAGCAGGACTTACCATCCTTTCTCCTTATACAGCAAAGCAGGGCGGCAGCTGGTATAAAGGCACAGCTGATGCCATTTACCAGAATATCCATTACATTGATGAACATGATCCTGATTACGTTCTAGTTATTTCCGGAGATCATATTTACCAGATGAATTATGACCAGCTTATCCAGCATCATGAGGAAAAGCAGTCAGATGCCACCATTTCAGTGCTGGAAGTTCCCTGGGAGGAAGCCTCCAGATTCGGTATTTTAAATACGCATGAAAACCTCGAAATTTACGAGTTTGATGAAAAACCGGCAAATCCGAAAAGCAACCTGGCTTCCATGGGAATTTATATATTTAACTGGAAGGCGCTGAGAAGTTATTTAATCGCTGATGCAAAGCTGGAAGAGTCAGATCATGACTTCGGAAAAGACATTATCCCTGCTATGCTGAATGATGGGAAAAGAATGTACGCATACCGATTCGACGGCTACTGGAAAGATGTAGGAACGATACAAAGCTACTGGGAGGCCAACATGGACCTGCTGGAAGAAGACCTTTCCATGTCACTGAATAACAGAGAGTGGCGTACTTATTCGCAGGACACCAACTTCCCTCCTCAATTCATTGACAGTAACGCTGTGGTTGAAAATTCTCTTATTAATTCCGGCTCCTGGATAAGCGGCACAGTAAAGCACTCTATCCTATTTGAAGGAATTGAAGTGAATTCAGGAGCACTGGTGAATAAATCAATACTTCATCCAAATGTTAAAATCGGGAAAAACTGTACAATTGATCACGCCATTATTATGGAAAATGTTTCTATTCCCGATGGTACAGAAATTGACGGATCAAAAGAAGAAGAGCCGGTAGTAATTAATAATGAATATGTAGCTCAGCTAAATTAGGAGGGGAATTTTATGAACACATTAATGGGGTTAATTAATATCGAGCATGAACATGATTTCCTGGAAGAATTAACGTATTTCAGATGCGGCGCTGCAACTCCTTTTGCAGGCAGATACCGCCTCATTGATTTCTCCTTATCTAACATGGTGAAATCCGGGGTAGAAGAAGTCGGGATTTTCACCAACCATAAATACCGCTCTCTCATGGACCACGTCCGTTCCGGCGGCGCCTGGGAGTTAGCAAGACGCAGGGGCGGATTGTTTATCCTTCCACCGGACTGGAATGATCCTACAGATATCTCCAGAGGAGACCTCCGGCATTTTCATAATAACCGGGATTATTTTCACCGTTCCAAATCAGACCATGTATTGATCTGCGGAAGCCAGTATATCTCCAACACAAGTTATGACAGTGCATTTAAGCATCACCTTGATACTGATGCGGATGTAACGTTAATTAAAGTGCAGATTGATGAAAATAAGCCTGAACATATGTCGCAGCTGCGTGTGGAACAGGACGAGGAAGGCCGAGTCACTAATCTGACGAACGACCAGAATAATCACAACGTATTTACAAGTGTTTATATTATTAAAAAAGAAGTGTTAATGAATCTTGTAGATCAGTGTATTGCTTTTCACAAAGATAATTTCTTCTTTCACGGAGTTAAAGAAAACATTGAAGAATTAAAGGTAGAAGCTTATCAGTACGACGGCTATTTTGCTTTTGTTAATTCTGTCGAAAGCTTTTTCCGCAACAATATGAATCTGCTTAATCCAAAAGCGTATAAAGAACTCTTTTTTACCAATGAATTTGTCCAGACAAAGGTAAGTAATGAACCTCCTGTCAAATACCGGACTACCGCCGAAGTAACAGATTCCCTGCTCGCGAACGGCTGCGTAATTGACGGTGATGTGCACAACAGCCTTCTGTTCCGTGGTGTAAAAGTAGGTAAAGGTGCTGTAGTAAAAAATTCAATTATTATGCAGCGCTGTATTATTGAAGAAGACGTCCATCTGGAAAATGTAATTCTTGATAAAGATGTGCATATCAGCAGTGGGCAGACTTTTATCGGCTCTTCCGAAAAGCCGTACGTTGTTGCAAAAAGACAGGTAATTTAAAAACCGGCCGGGGGTTTTCTCATGATAACTATTGAGAAAGCCCTTCTGCCTTCCATCATTTAAACAAGGAGGAGACACTTTGAAAAATATATTATTTGCAGCATCAGAATGTACTCCCTTCATTAAAACGGGTGGACTTGCGGATGTGATTGGTTCTCTTCCTCAGGCACTCAATACTGACAGGACAAATGAAGTGAGGGTAATACTGCCTTTGTATGAAGGAATGGATGATTCATTTAAAGATTCTTTAACTTTTGTTTCAGATATCACGGTGCCAGTCGGCTGGCGCTCACAGCAGGCTTCCCTTCTTTCCTTACAGCATGAAGGGATCACTTTTTATTTTGTCCAGAATGATTTTTACTTCGGCCGCTATGGAACCTATGGTTACTTTGATGATGGAGAACGTTTTGTGTTTTTCAGCCGGGCAGTGATAGAAGCGCTCCCGCTGATTGATATGGACGTGGATATTCTTCACGCACATGATTGGCAGACCGGAATGGCTGTAGCTTTCGCTAATATTATGAGACCTGATATCAGAACCGTATTTACGATCCACAATATTCAGCATCAGGGCTGGATGACCCATGAGGCGTTTGGTGATTTGATGAATATTGGTCCCGAGCATTTTGCAGGACTGGAATGGCAGGGAATGATCAACTGTATGAAGGCCGCTTTATTTCATGCAGATAAAATAACAACCGTGAGTCCCACGTATGCCGAGGAAATTAAACAGCCGTATTACAGTGAAGGGCTGGACTCTATACTTAACGAGCGATCCGGTGATTTAATCGGAATAATAAACGGTATTAACGCAGATGAATATAACCCGGTAACAGACCCTTATATTTTTTCACAGTACAAAACTTCCAGATTAAAAAAGAAAGAAAATAAACTGTTTCTGCAGCGGGAACTTTGCTTAACAGAAGATCCTGATATTCCGATGTATGTAGCAGTATCAAGGCTCGTAGAACAAAAAGGTTTTCATCTTCTGGAAAGAATTTTAGAAGATTTCCTGCAGGAAAATGTGCAGGTAGTTATTCTCGGTACAGGCGATTATTCTTTTGAACAGTCTTTCGCCTACTTTGCAAGCAGATACCCGAAAAAAATGGCTACGCTTCTAAAGTTCAGTGAAGCTACAGCAAGACAGCTGTATGCAGCTTCTGATTTCTTTATTATGCCTTCGAAGTTTGAGCCGTGTGGTTTATCACAGCTGATCGCACTGCAGTATAAATCTATTCCAATTGTCCGGGAAACCGGCGGACTAAGAGATACGGTACAGCCTTTCAATGAAATTACAGGAGAAGGGAATGGCTTTAGTTTTGCCAATTATAATGCACACGAGTTATTGTATACGCTCCGCTATTCTCTTCTCACCTATTCACGGCCGGATATTTATAAGCCGCTTATAAAAAATGTGAATAAAAGTCAGTTCAGCTGGAAAGACTCGGCAAAACTTTATACCGGAGTCTACAAAGAGCTTGTAAGCAGGTAAATCATATTAGAAACACGTTTTATTTTCTGGCTCTGTTATCAGATCCGTGATGATCTATACGCTTTCTCATTCTGCAGGCCGCTATACCGCCTTGTCTTCATTTAGTGGATAGAAATCATCCCTTTCTTTTGCTTCAAAAAAGGAAAGAACGAAATGAAATTGTGCCTTTTATAAACATGCAGCTGATTTGATAACTGTATAATTCCGTGCCCGCAACGCCTCCTTGACGTTTCACATAACTATTCATTTCATCCTGCTGAATTTTTATACTGGATGAACAAACCACCGCCGTCTGTTTTTATAAGAATTAACAATTTAAGGGAGGCACACTTATGCACACCACTGAAACTTTTAAAGATCTGCTTACAGATAAACTGACCCGCAATCTCGGAAAAAATATTGAAGAGGCAACCGATAAAGATTTATATTATGCAATAGCTTCCATTACGCAGGAAGAAATTAATGAAAACTGGTTGAGTACCCGACGCAGATATGATGAAAAAAACGAAAGACAAATGTATTATATTTCGATGGAATTTCTGATCGGACGATTAATGGAGAGCAACCTGCTGAACTGCGGGCTTCTCGATATATGTTCAGAAACACTCCGTGAATTAGGACGGGATCCGGAAAACGTTTATCAGCAGGAAGCGGATGCCGGACTTGGCAACGGTGGTTTGGGACGTCTCGCTGCTTGTTTTCTTGACTCCATAGCTTCTCTTCAATTCGCAGGTCACGGCAGCGGCATTCGCTACCGTTATGGTCTTTTTGAGCAGAGAATTATCCATGGAAATCAAGTCGAGCTTCCGGATTACTGGCTGAAAGAAGAATATCCATGGGAAACCCGTAATGCAGAAGAGGCCCTGTCCATCCACTTCGGTGGGGAAATTCATATGCATAAGCGTGTGGACGGAAGTCTGGAAGTCACTCATAAAGAGGCGGATGAAGTACATGCTGTACCTTATGATGTTCCCGTTGTCGGCTATAATAATCAAGTAGTCAATACACTTCGTTTATGGAGTGCGGAACTGCCGGCCGAAACTGCAGAGATATTGGCAGAATCTGAGAGCAAATATTATCATCATTTGGATCATATGCATTCCATAGAGCAGATCTCCGGCTTTCTTTATCCTGATGATTCTAATTATGAAGGAAAAGAGTTGAGACTGAAGCAGCAGTACTTCCTTGTCTCCGCTACCATTCAAAACATCATCCGGGATTTCAAGCGCAGGGGCAAATCTTCTCTTAAGAAACTTCATGAGAAAATCGCCATTCAAATAAATGATACGCATCCTTCTCTCGCAGTCCCGGAGTTAATGCGGCTGCTTATGGATACAGAAGGCTTTTCATGGGATGAGGCATGGGAAATTACTACAAAAACTATTGCTTATACAAATCACACTACCTTAAGCGAAGCGCTGGAAAAATGGCCGGTAGGAATGATGGAATCCCTGCTGCCCCGTATTTTTATGATTATTAACGAGATCAATGAACGGTTCTGTCTCGGTATTTATTACGACCGGCCGGAAATGCGCGACCTTATACCGGAGGTAGCCGTAATTGCAGATGACCAGGTTCACATGGCCCGGCTGGCAATCGTAGGAAGCTTTAGTGTGAACGGCGTAGCGAAGCTGCACACTGAAATATTGAAAAAGAGGGAAATGAAGCCTTTTTATGAGCTATATCCGAAAAAATTCAATAACAAAACGAATGGAATCACCCACCGACGCTGGCTGCTGCAGGTAAATCCTAAACTTTCAGAAGTGATTACGGACGCCATCGGTTCTCAATGGATAGCTCAGCCGCTGAAACTCAACGGCTTAATGCGCTACTCCAATGATGCCCCTTTTCTGGAAAAAATCTCGGATGTAAAACAGCACAACAAAAAAATTCTTGCGCAGCTCATAAAAGAACGTACAGGAATTACGGTGAATGAATATTCTATATTCGATGTACAAATTAAACGTCTCCACGAATATAAGCGTCAGTTGTTGAATATCTTTCATGTAATTTATTTATATAATGAAATGAAAGAAAATCCGAAGCTTGACCTTACACCGCGAACTTTTATCTTTGCTGCAAAAGCAGCTCCCGGGTATCATATGGCAAAGGAAATTATTAAACTGATTCACCACGTAGCATCTGTAGTTAATAATGATCGGACTATTGGAGATAAGCTGAAGGTCATTTTCCTGGAAAATTACAATGTAAGCCTTGCTGAAAAAATTATCCCCGCAGCAGAGCTCAGTGAACAGATCTCCACTGCAGGAAAAGAAGCTTCTGGTACAGGAAATATGAAAATGATGATGAATGGTGCGATGACAGTAGGTACAATGGATGGTGCAAATATTGAGATATTTGATCTGGTTGGAAAGGAAAATATTTTTATTTTCGGCTTAAACAGTGACCAGGTTCACCACCATAACGAATTAGGAGATTATAACGCGAATGCCATTTATCATACAGATGATAGAGTAAAGAAAATATTGGATCAGATTAATGGAGGAGAATTTGGATCACAGGAAATTGAATTTAAGGATATTTTTTATCATATCCTTTATCATAACGATCCTTATTATGTACTTAAAGATTTTGATTCCTACATTGATACGCATGAAGTAATTGAACGAAATTACCGCGACCAGAAAACATGGCAGAAAATGAGCGTAGCGAATATTGCCTATTCCGGCAAATTTTCAAGTGACCGTACCATTCATGAATATGCAGCCGACATTTGGAAGCTGAAACAAATTCGATGAAACCTGAGATCTGAATTAGGCGTTTAAACTTTTTATTCCACTGCGATTTTGCAATTCAGGCAGGCAACACCAGACAAAATTTTTAACACATGGATAAAAAGAGATTCGACCATAGTAATGTTAACTATTAGATAATCAATCAAAAAACCCCTTATGGATTAATTTCCATAAGGGGTTTTCTATTCTGCTTCCGCATGCCATTCGAGCAGCGCTTCATTTAATTGTGTAAATTCATCTCTGCTCATAGAGGGTTCTATCTGAAAGATCACTTCTGCATTCTCATTAATCAGCGGAAGCAGTTCTGCTTGTGCCTGATGAAATGTATCTGCAAAAATAAAAACCTCAGGATTTTCCGCAAACATTTCTATTCCTTTACCTCCGTGCCAGTCAAAGGCACGGCGCAGATAGATTGTTAATAAATTACAATCGTTATTCAAAGTTGTTCCGCTCCTTTGTGATGTTAACCGCCTTGTACATCTTAACGGAATTACTTCTCATTTTCAAGACTATCTTCTTCTATATCCGCATTTAACCTGCTTTCAGATATTGTTAAGCTCGATTGAAGAATTGCATCCGCTATTTTCAGCTGTGTGTGTTTGATAGGTGCCTGCATTTTCAAAAAACTGTCCCGGAATTCAAAAAGATTCCGGCGGTCTATTAGTTTTGCCAGCTGCGTGCCCTGGCCTACATCTATATAGCTGTCTTTAGATAGGATCGCTGTTCTGACTGGAATACTTAAACCCTCTTTTTCTAAAATGGACTGGATGACAGTCTTCGTCCTTTTCAAAGAAATATTCGGATGCAGAAAACTTTCCTGCTGGTCTTCATCTCTCCTCTGCCAATATCTTCCCTCCAGCGCGGAGAAAATCGTTTCTTTATTTCCGTGCAGCGGCGTAATAATCCACAAATCATTTGGGGATAAAATAATAATATCGCAATCTACCGGCGCTTTCCGGGCAAACAGCACTGGATGATAAAAGATAAAAAAGGTATCCGGCAGCTCCTGCAGCAGATATTGCAGGAGCTTGTCATTATAGTATTCACGATTCAAATGAGAAATTTCTGAAACTGTCGAACTCGCCCAGTTCAGCTGAAACTCGAGTAATTCCTGCAGGAAATTTGTTTTAATTTCCTCCAGCGAACGATGACGCAGCTGCCAGTCTGTAGGAAGGTCTACTTCTTCCTTCGTTTCATTTTTATCTTTACGGCTGAACATGCTTCTTGTACGTTTCCACAGCGATAGCGATGTCTCCTCTTCGTAATGCTGAAAGAGTGGAAAATTTCCGTGACTGCTTCTTGTTGCTTCCCAATCCTGCTTCAGGCGAAGCCACCTTTCTTTTTTCAGCCTAACGTATCGGCTTGGATAACGATAAATATCTATTTCATAGCGGGAGACGTAATCCGCTAACTTTAGTAACTGCGCCAAGAGGCTTCTCTCCTTTATACTGAAACTTTTTTATCAGGCAATCCTGAAACTGATGGTTTTGATACTATCTTTAAGTTCACTCTTTAGTTCCGGGAAACGTTTCTGTTAATTCCAGTGTTCTTATTGTCTGATATCTTGGATGATCCTGGGGTTTTACTTGAAATAAGTTTACTTCATGGACGGATTGATCTATTTTTTCGATTGTGCCGTAGGAAGCATAAGGAAAATTATTAGTATTGCCGAATTTTTTAGCAATCGTTATATGAGGTCTGAAACCGTTTTTGGGAGCTGGGTAACCTAACTGCAAAGCTTCTTCTAAAATAATATCATACAATTGCTGCAGGAGTTCATTATCCTCCGGCTGCAAAAAAAGAACTCTTGGCTTATCAGGATTTCCAAAATAAGCATAGCTTGAAAAAGTTAAGCTGAATTTCGGCAGCCGGTAGTGCTGCAGCCGCTCCCAAAGCTGTACCTTTTTTCCCCATTCCCATCCTCCCAGAAATAATAGAGTTAAATGAAAATCTTCTTCCGAGGGCAAAGCTTTATAGTAACGTTTCAGGTCCAGGCCGGTCTGCAGTTCGACTGCTTCCTTTTTTACCTGTACACCTGCTTTTATGCCGATAAAATGATGTTCCATAAAGTCAGCCTCCTTTTTGCTTCAACAGCGAATATGATATAGTAATCATATCAGAATATATAACATTTTTTTATGAAAGGGTGTCAACCTTGGCGAAAGTAGTAAACCATATGGACGAACTAATCGGAGATACTCCGGTAGTGAAATTACGGCATCTTCCTGATCCAGAAGGTGCGCAGGTATACTTAAAACTCGAATTTATGAATCCGAGCGGCAGTGTTAAAGACAGAGCTGCTGCAAATATGATTGAACAAGCTGAAAAAGATGGAATTATCAACAAAAATACTGTGATTATTGAACCAACATCCGGCAACACTGGTATAGGTATTGCTATGAATGCCGCTGCAAAAGGCTACAGAGCAATCCTGACGATGCCCGATACGATGTCACAGGAACGGATCAATCTGCTGAAAGCCTACGGTGCTGAAGTAGTACTAACTCCTGGAGAAGAGAAAATGCCAGGAGCAATATCGAAAGCAAAGCAGCTTGTGAATGAAACAGAAAATGCATTTATGCCGATGCAGTTTGAAAACGGAGCAAATCCAGATGCACACCGCTTTACAACCGCAAAAGAAATTTCAGAAGCAGTGCAGGAAATTGGCCTGCCGCTGGCAGCTTTTGTTGCCACCTCAGGTACAGGCGGCACTATCACCGGTACTGGAGAAGAATTAAAAAAAGAATTCCCTGATGCTTCTATTCATGTTGTGGAACCAAAAGGTTCTCCTGTACTTTCTGGCGGAAAGCCAGGGCCGCATAAGCTTGTAGGCACCTCACCAGGATTTGTGCCCCCTATTTTAAACGAAGAAGTATACGGAGAAATTCATCAAATTTCAGATGAAGATGCCTATGATGCGGCACGAAGATTATCCAGAGAAGAAGGAATTCTTGTAGGTCCATCTTCCGGTGCAGCATGTTATGCAGCTTTACAGGTGGCAAAAAGATACAGCCCTGATGAAGTTGTGATCGCAATTGCCTGTGATACCGGGGAACGCTATTTAACTACTGATTTATTTCAATTTGAATAAATCATTTTAAAGCTTCTTTTTATCAGTTTATATATTCAGTGATTATATAAACCATTAATATTCAGCTCTGCTAAAGTTTGGTGCGGATACAGGAAAGGTAAGACTCTCAAAAAGTGAAGCAGTATGATTACTTCTTTTTAGCAAAACTTTTATTTTCAAGGCGCTTAATATTTAACCAGGCTGTTCCTATTACCGGGAGCGGCCTTATTTTACGATATGCGGCTGTTTCCTGGCGAGTATGAACAGCAATACAGTACCGGTAAGCGTCATAATACCGTAGAATAAATACACTGCGAGGATGGAATGAAAATCAATTAACAAGCCAGCTGTCATGCTGAAGAAAAATGCCCCGATTCCATTCCCTACTGCTGCATATATCGATACTGCCGTAGCCTTGACATCTTTCGGAGCAATATCAGTAACATACTGCAATGCTGCCGGCACAAATAAACCAATACTGAAACCCTGCATTACTGTTGTAATATATATCCAGGAAGGGTCCGGACCTGTTGCATAAAATATCCAGCGTGCCCCTGAAACAAATGATGCACTGAACAAAATGATCAGAATCCCTCTTTTTTGAATCCAGGCACCTGCCCACCTCATGAAAGGCACCTCACTTCCGGCTGCAAGGAGAAATGCAAACCCTACTCCAGCCAGCGTACCGCCGACAGATTGAATAAGTACGCCAAAGTAAAAGTTATTCGCCATAATTGGACCGTAGACAAGAAAAGTAATGATTAAAAACAAAATGAACCCATCCACTTTTACAAGCTGCCTCATACCTTCTTTCACGTCAACCCTCGGTGCAGCCGGCTCATTCGGCATGTTTGCCGCAAAAAAAGAACTCATCAATAATACGATGGCGAAGCCGTAAAAAATAACTTCCAACCCTAATAAATCTGAAAGATTCCCCATAATCCATACTGCCACCGCAAAGCCTACCGCTCCCCACATACGGATTTTTCCATAGTCTCCTCCATTGCGTTTCACATAATTCATAGCAATACTATCAGACAAGGGAATCATTGCACTTTGGAACACGGCTACTAAAGAAGCAATTATTACAAAAGTGAAATGCTCTGCCGCAAAAAGATATGTAAACCCGCTGCACCCTGCTCCGATGGAAGCAATTACTAAAATAATTTTAGGTTTTCTCGTGTAGTCGCTCAGCATTCCCCACAGCGGCTGCACCATTATCATAATTACCGGACCAATAGAGGTGATGACACCAATCTGCGCTCCTGATAATCCGACATCACTTTGCAGGTAAACAGTAAGAAGTGGAAATAACCCTCCTAGTCCAAAATACAATAAGAAAAAATATCCTTTCATACTAAAAAACGAACGTTGCTTCATATAAATATCCCTGGCTTTCTTCATTTTTTCTTTACACCGTTAAGTATACGCTCCATTTTTAAAAGTGCAATGAGTCAAAATCCGAACGTTTGATACATTATTTACGTAGTTTTTACGAAATTTACATATTTATTGCTTTACGAAAAGCTGTTGAATGAGGTAAAATGTTAAATAAAGAAGGAGGACATTTTGCACTTGAGTATGATTAGAAGTGCCCAGCCTTCCCAGCGCTGATTAATTAGTTATTTCATTGCTGGAATTCAGGAAGGAAAGCAGATGAAAAAGCCATTATTATCATTTTAACATTCTGCATTCGGCACAACGATCAATATCCGTCTATAGCTTAGTCATTATCGTTACGCCCTTTCTGCACATGATGTGCCTCGGTTTTTCTGGGTGACAAACTTGAAGGAGTGGTTTTTTTGAAGCCGTCAACTGACCGTATGTTAACTCGTATTAAATCTGTGTACCTCTATATTGATCAGAAAGGAAGCGTCACTACTCAAGATCTCGTTGAAGAGTTTGGCATTACTGAACGAACAATTCAGCGTGACCTGAATGTTCTCGATTACAACGGACTTGTTACCAGCCAGGAACGGGGCGTTTGGACAACTACCGGTAAAAAAGTAAAAGTATCGTAAAAAAAGATGGGTGTACTGCTATTGGAAATTCCAGCAGTTTCACCCATCTTTTTTAATTTTCGCTTAACCGCTGCACTTCTTTTTCTGTCAGTTCCCTGTATTCTCCCGGAGAAAGATCATCGTCAAGATATAATGTCCCCATCCGCACCCGTTCCAGCTCTTCCACATGGTTTCCGCATGCTGCCATCATTCGTTTCACCTGATGATATTTCCCTTCCTGAATAGTTAGAAAAATAATGTTATTTGATTCGGTGCTTACAGCTTTTGCAGGCTTTGTTTTATAACCATCTTCCAATAATACACCTTCTCTTAGTTTCCTCAACGCCTCTTCTGTAATCGGCTCACTCAGCGTTACCCGGTATTCCTTATCTACTTTCCGTTTCGGAGATGTTAACTGATGTGCCAGCTTTCCATCATTTGTTAACAGGAGAAGTCCCGTAGTATCTTTATCAAGCCTGCCAACTGGAAATGGAGCGAAAATTACATCTTCCGGTTCCAAAATATCTATTATCGTATCTTCTTCAGCATCTTCGGTAGCAGAAATTACTCCCGAAGGTTTATTCATCAATAGGTATATATATTCTCTATAAGTCACTTTCTCCCCAAAGAGTTCTATCTCCTGATTTTCTGTATCTACATGTGTTTTAGGATCTTTCACTGTTTCTCCATTCACAACTAAAGCGCCCTGCCTTAAAAAACGTTTTACTTCCCGCCGCGACCCATGTCCTAAATGCGACAATAATTTATCAGCTCTCATCGTCGTTCCTCCTCGTTTGTTCCTCACTATTATTCTGAACCAGCAGATTTATTAATGCAAGTGCTGTCGAATTACAACTCAAAAAAAGCCCGGAGTACGTATGCCTCCGGGTTTTTCAGGAAATTTATTCTTCTTCTCCAAACATATAATGTTTCGTTCGTATATTCACGTTCAATACGAGCCCGATTGCCAGCATATTTGTTACTAAGGCACTTCCTCCATAGCTGATAAATGGAAGAGCTAACCCTGTAATCGGCACTACCCCAATGGTCATTCCAACATTTTGAAACACCTGAAATACAAGAAGGCCAACTACACCCGCTACAATATAGGTTCCAAAAGTGTTATTACAGGTAAAAGCAATTAACACCATTCGGTAAAGAAGAAGAAAATACACAACCATTAAAATTGTAGCACCGATAAAACCAAATTCTTCTGCAATTACTGTAAATATAAAGTCTGTATGGAGTTCAGGAATAACACCGCTTTGTGATTTCACCCCTTGACCAAAGCCGCTTCCATAAAGCTGTCCTGCACCGATTCCCTGGATTGCATGGTAAAGCTGATAACCTTCTGCCCCTACGTTCGCGGAAGGATCAAGCCAGGCGTATATACGACTCAGCTGGTGAGGCCTGATAATCTGGGTAAAAATTGCAAAAGCGTTGTTATGAAGCCATACAAGGGAAGCAATACCTGTCAACCCTATTGTGATAAGCAGCCCTATCATCCGAAAAGTTACTCCAGCCATAAGAATCATTATAAATATTATTGAAAGAATAACCAGAGCGGTACCTAAATCAGGCTGAATTAAAATAAAAGCAAAAGGCGGCATCCCTACACCTAGTATTTTCCCCACCACAATAACATCCGATGTAAACGTTTTGGGGCGGGGATGACGAGTGATTACAAAAAGTAAATGCGCCATTGAAATAATGATAAAAATCTTTACGAACTCTGAAGGCTGAAATGTGAATAAACCAGGTACGCCAATCCAGCGCTGCGCTCCGTTTACTTCTATACCAAATAAATGTGTGGCAATCAGGAGCATCATACTTACTGCATATAAAGGAATAGAAAGCTTTTTAAAGGCTTCATAGTCAATTACCATTGCTGATATCAGTAAAACAGTTCCTACAGCAAACCATAAAATCTGCCGCTGCACAAAATAACTTGCTGGTACATTATATTGTTCAGAGGTGGCAGCACTGTAAATAGCAACAAGGCTGATACACATCAAAACAAATAAAAAGAACAGCAAAGTAAAATCTAATTGTTGAAATGGACTTTTTCTTTCTTGCATCTTTTCACCTACTTACACATGCCGCGACAAAGGTATTTTACTTTCATCGGGCGCATGCGCTTCCTTTTGATCAGATCTGTGCGCCTGACGATCACGCTCAGTTTTTCTGGATATATTTGCTAATATGCCTAGCGAGGCAAGTGTGATTAGTAAAGAAGAGCCTCCGTAACTCAAAAACGGAAATGGAATTCCTGTAATAGGCAGAAATCCGCTGACTGCTCCTCCATTAAATATAATTTGAATGGAAAGCTGTGTTACTATTCCAAAAGCAAGCAGACTTCCAAAGGTATCCTTGCACCGGGCTCCAATAATAAAACCTCTGCAGATGATAAATCCCATACATCCTAACACGAATAAAATTCCCAGGAGTCCCAATTCTTCACTTACAATTGCAAGAATAAAGTCTGTATGTGCTTCCGGAAGATAAAACAATTTCTGTACACTCTGTCCAAATCCTGCTCCAGTGATACCACCATGTGCAATGGCAATATACGACTGCACGAGTTGAAACCCTTCTGTCTGCTCCAGTTCAAAAGCATTCCAGAACCCCGTGATCCTGTTCATTCTGTACTCTTCAGAATTAGCGTAGTAATACAAGCCTGCTCCTGCAAAAACACTTAACGACAATAAATGCCAGTAGCGCGCTCCTGAAAAATAAGCAATAAATCCTGCCACCAGAACAATTGCAGTACCAGTTCCAAGGTCAGGCTGCGTCATTATTAAAAGAAATATAATGCCCACAATAATCAGCGGCGGGAAAAGGCCACTTTTGAAATTATGGATATACGCCTGCTTACGGGAATAAATATATGCTACATAAATAATCATCCCGAGCTTAACGAATTCAGAAGGCTGTATTGTAAATCCCCCTATCGCTATCCAGCGGGTTGCTCCATTCACTGTATGATTAATTCCAGGTATCATTACTAATATCAGAGCAGTAAAGCAGAACAGCAGAATCAATGGTATAAACCTTTTAAAATGTCTATATGGAAAAAACATAAAAAATATAAAGGCACTCATGCCGATAAATATCCATAATAAATGACGGTCAAAGAAAAATGTCGCTTCATTATATGTCTGATAGCCCTGTACGAAACTTGCACTGTAAACCATCAGAAGTCCAAAAGAAGTCATCAGGATAATTCCTATAATTAAGTACCAGTCTATGTAAAGCTTTCTTTTATTGTCTTCCAAAGATGCCCACCTCCTAGATGAGCTTTGCTCATGCTAATCTTTATATTATATCAGATGGCTTCCTCCTCATAAAGAGACTTTGGAGGTGAAAGACACGATCCCACAAAAAAAGAGAAGTCTCCAGACGGAGTACTTCTCTTTAGACGATAAATTAATAGTTTTGTTACGCTTTTAATTTTTTAGATACTGTTGCCACTCTCTTACCGAGGCTGCGCGCCATGATAAGATCACGTTCATCCGGCTGTTTGCTTCCATCCGGGCCTGCGACTGTCGAAGCAGAATAAGGAGAACCACCAATGCCGTCTGCTGTCATCTGTTCTGTGTTCTCTCCATAAGGCAGTCCAACATAGATCATTCCAAAATGAAGCATAGGAATAAGGGAAGTAATTGCCGTTGTTTCCTGTCCCCCGTGAATAGAACCGGTACTCGTTACAATTCCAGTTGCTTTCCCTTCCAGTTCTCCATTCATCCAGAGCCCGCCTGCAGAATCAATATACTGCTTCAGCTGTGCAGGCATCGAACCATAGCGTGTCGGAATACCCCAGACAAATCCATCTGCCCAGCGAAGGTCATCGTGTGTTGCCACAGGTACGTCTTTTTGTGCTTCCTGTGCCTGAACATAAGCATCCTGAGAAGACATTGCCTGTTTTACTGCATCAAACTCTTCAACACGAACAATTTTCACTTCAACGCCTTCCACTGATTCAGCTCCCTCAGCTGCAGCTTTTACCATCGTATAAATGTGTCCATAAGAACTGTAATAAGGGATAAGAATTTTTGTCATGTAATAATCCGCTCCTTTAAAATTAATTATGTGCTCCATGACTAGTATTCCTTTTATTTCAAAATCTAAACATAAAAACTTTGTAATTTATTTTTTGTATCTTACTTAAAAAAAGTTCATTAATAAGGTTATATTCTTTTGAATCGGGTATTTGTGTTATAATAGTAATAGGTAATTGACTAAGTTCTGCAGGCTGTTTTTGTTGTATTTCTCCAATATTTCCTGTTGATTTATACTGCAGCCGGCACTTTTTCATTTATTTTTTATGAATGCTTTATATCTTGTTATGAACAAGTTTCAGCTGCACAGCGGCAGATATCTATTCAGAAATATATCTGATATACAGGACAAATATAATTTGTTTAATCTTTAGAAATGAGGTGACCACCATGGAAGAACTTGCTATGTGCCCAAAATTCGAATCAGCTTTTCAACTGCTTGGAAAGCGTTGGAATGGATTAATTATCCGTGTTTTGCTTCACGGCCCTGCTCGTTTTCGGGATATTTCAACAAACATTCCTAATATGAGTGATAAAATGCTTGTCGATCGATTGAAACAACTCGAAGAAATCGGTGTTGTAGAAAGAAATGTATATCCTGAGACACCGGTGCGTATTGAATACCAGCTTTCTGATAAAGGTCGTGCGCTTGAACCCGCTCTGGATGAAATTCAGGCGTGGGCTGAAGCATGGGTAGAAGGAGACACGCCGCAGGAAGCGGTTACTAAATAGCCTGCGGTCTGTGATTTTTTTTAAAAAGCTGGTTCACATTTGTGAACCAGCTTTTTATTATTTATCAGGGCTTTGTTAAAGACTGTGGCTCTGGATAGTACACGGAATTTCGCATCCGTAACAGCTCCGTGTAAAGTAATACAGCGTATCCTGCTAAAAAGTAACCATGTGGAACTTTCAGGACATTTTTACACAGCGTGTATCATTCTTTCTTCAGCATTGAAAAGCGATGTCCCAGAACTTTTCCTGCTAATCCAGATCTGATTGCGATATTCATATAAACGATTACTCCCGCTCCCACTGACGTTGTAAGTACAATCGCTGCATTCATACGAGAATCAAGCGGGAACATTCTTTCCAGCCCAAACGCCACATAAACCACTACTGCAGCCATAATCGCTGTAAACACAAGTACCTGCATCAGCCTTTTGCGAATCAGCCGGTAATCAAACTCGGCAAACCTGCCAATTGCCCATACATTTACAGCTACAGAAAGAATATATCCTCCAGTAGTAGCGAATACTCCTCCCTGCGGACCAAACCATTGAATAAATACAGAATTTGTTACTACTTTAAACGTGACTCCTGCAATCAGTGCCAGAACAGCATATTTCTGCTTATCGATTCCCTGCAGAAGAGATGCGGTTACGGCAAATATTGAAAACAAGACAGCAACTGGTGCATAGGTGCGTAATATTTCTCTTCCTATTTCGATTTCCTCCAGGCCGAACAGTGTCCCGTACACAGGACCTGCCACTGCGATCAGCCCGGCTGCTGCTGGAATAGTAAGAAATAAAATAATTTGATAGGTCTGCGTGATCGTACGCTGCAGCTTATCATTTTCCTTGTTGGTAAAAGCTTCTGTAATTGTCGGTAAAATGGTTAGTGACATGGCAGTAGCGATAGAAACTGGAATCAATATCAGCTTGTGCGTCGACTGTGTAAAGGAAGCATAGTACGTTTCTGCTACGGAAGTTATGTAGCCTGCTTCTCTCATCGAAGGGTTGAACGTCCATAAATCAACTGTTTGATATAAAGGAATTGCAAGACCTACAAAAGATAGAGGCAGAGCATACCGAAACAATTCTTTATACATCGCCGGAAGAGGAATTTTATGGTCGACTGTACTTAGTCTCACCTGCTCCTTAATTCCAGCCAGGCGTTTTTTCCAATACCACAGCAGTACTGCCAGGCCGCCTAAGGCACCTGCGAAAGCTCCAAATGTCGCAAAGCCGACTGCCGTTCCCAGTTCTCCATCAAATATATACATAATCATATATGTTACCGCCAGAATAAATGCAATACGGATGACCTGCTCAATCACCTGCGATACTGCTGTAGGGCCCATCGACTGATTTCCCTGGAAGAAACCACGGATAATTGCCATAACAGGAACTACCAGCAGCGCCACGCTTACCATGCGTATCGTAAAGACTGCGTCTTCTACTCTGTTTCCTTCAAGACTATCCGGTTCCAACACTCGGTTTGCTATCATCTCTGCAGAAAAGAACAGCACGAGAAAAGCGATAAAACCAGTAATTGTCATGATTATCAGACCTGATTTTAACAGCCTCTGCCCTGTATGGTAATCTCCAAGAGCATTATATTTTGAAACGAATTTAGATACAGCAAGCGGGACACCGAGTGTCGCCAGGCTCAGCAGCACAGTATAAGGAGTATATCCATACTGATATAATGCAAGCCCCTGGTGCCCTACGATTGCTGTAAAAGGAAAAATGTATATTAAGCCAAGCATTTTCGTAATAAATATCCCGGCTGTCAGTACCATCGTTCCCCGTAATAATTGTTGATCAGACATAGTTAGTATCTCCTGCTCTTTTCTCTATTAACCTTCAATAATTTTAACGTAGACATTACGTGAACGCGGACCGTCAAATTCACAAAAATAAATTCCCTGCCAGGTTCCTAAAATCATCTTGCCGTCCTCGATTAAAACGACCTGTGAAGCTCCTACAGTGCTTGCTTTTAAATGTGAAGCTGTATTACCTTCCATATGCTGATATTTCGGATGGTTCCATGGATACACTTCATCGAATTTCATCAGCATATCTGATTTCACATCCGGATCGGCATTTTCATTAATTGTAATCCCTGCAGTGGTATGCGCACAAAAAATGTAAACAACTCCATTTTTTACACCGCTCTCCTTTACCGTTTTTTTCACCTGCAGTGAAATATCAATCATTTCATCTCTGGCATTTGTTCGAACAGAAAGTTTGTGTACCATTGAAATTACCCCTCTCCATTATTTTTCGCATGCGAATTCGTTGCTTCTACCGCCTGCTTTAACATCCGGTCCACACCATAAGTTTCAAGGACACGGAGACCTTCAGCTGTTGAACCACCGGGGGAAGCAACTTGCGCTATTAAGTCATCAGGTTCATTCCCTGCTTCGAGCATTGCTACCGAGCCTTTCAGCATCTGGATTACAAGCCGGCGCGCCTGGGCATCAGAAATATCATAGGCTGCTGCTGCTTCCTCCAATGCCTTTACGACATAATAAATAAAAGCAGGTGAGCTTCCAGTGATTGCTGTTAAATCGTGCACCTGCTCCGCGCTCAGCTCCTCGGCTGGACCTATCGCCGCAAGCAAAGATTCTATATAAGGTCTGTGATGATCTTTAACAAAGGTACCACAGGCGTAAGTAGACATAGACATTCCAACCTGTGCAGCAGTATTCGGCATAATCCAGCAGACTGGAGTTTCTTGCGGAAGCCTCTTTTCCAAATATGCTGGGTCAATACCAGCTGCTACTGTAACTACCAGCTGGCCGTTCAGCTGCGGTGTCAGCAGTTTTAATAATTCTTCATGGGTATGTGGTGGAGTAGCTAATAATATTATATCGTTTTGCTGCACAGCTCTCAGCCAGTCTGAGGTACTTTTAACCCCGTATGTACGCTGCAGCTGTATTAATTTTTCTTTATTTGAGCGATTTGCCATAGTTACTGTACCAAATGCGGAGTGTTCTGACTTTACTATTCCGGAGACCATAGCTTCTGCCATTCTACCTGCGCCTATAAATAAGATATTCGCTTTCTTCATCACAAAATCACTCCTCTCGCTTCTTACTTTACCATTTTTTCCCCCGTGGTACCAAAGCAGATTTACGTTATTTGTGAAAATGATTTTAAATTAATGCTCCATAGTTAAGCAGAATCCACAGATATTTTAAATGTAATGCTGCATTATGCAAACGAATTCGTGCACTGGTCTTTCTCCTCCAAGCATCCATTCACAATGGTGCAGTTTTTCTGTCTATTATGCCTGCCGGAAAAACAGTACGCTGAATTTTGCCAGGCAAAAACACACATAATAAAAAGCCATCTATCCCATGAAAAGAACAGATGGCTTACTTTATTTATTATAGGCAGCTGAGAGAATCGATTAACTGATTTTCTGCAGGCGGCGCTCCAATTGCTTCAGTTTAAACTCCTGCTTTGTTGCTTTTTCAAACTGCTTGAGTTTACGCTTCATACGCCCTTTTGTCCAAGTGAAATCTGCAATACCTTTCTGGTTCAGGTAAGTTGCGAAATAGTCCAAATGGCCGCTTTCGTACTTATTTTCAAAATCTACTGTTTCTAAATACAGCTCGAAAGCTTCTGTAATAGATGCTTCTGCCGGCACAAAGTCTCCATAAACTTCTGTTAGATAACGGAAATTATTTTCACGGAGTTTTGTTAAAAAGTTCTCCATAAAGAACTTTTCCTGCCCTTCCATACGAAAGCCTTTGCGTTCAATTAATTCGATGAAAACTTTTAATTCATTATGATAAAAAGAATATGCTTTGCGCATTTCTTTTGTCATGGACATATTTATGCTGAAAGTTCCTTCTGATCGGGCATATAACATGTTCAATAGTGCACGATTAACTTCCGGCTTAATAAGAAATGTCGGGTTGACCGTCTTTAGATACTTCCCAACCTCCTGATTTAAAATAAAATGCTGTGACTGCTCACGTTCCATGTCTTCCAGAGAGCGTCGGCGCTCAAATGCTGCGAATCGTTCAATACGCTCCTGTGTCTCTTTGGACCAGAGCGCACGTTTTTCTTCAATTCTTGTCTTAAGTCCTGCAAACATGTGTAAATCCTCCTTTCAGATGCCATTGTATAAGTTAGTTTGATCTCCACAGAGCAGTGTAGCACATTCAAATCAGAAAGAAAATAGAGTTTTATTAAATAATATAAACTATTTTAAAGGATAATGCCCTCTCATCCTGTCTCAGTACTAATCAACTCTCTATATCCCTAATTATAGTGATTATATGTATTATTTACAATGTATATGCTTACGCTTTCATTTAAGTCAACTTTTTAGTTATTACGGTTGTATTTCCTCTTTTATATCAAGCCTGTCTAAAATTAATTTAATAATTCTTGCAAATCTATAAAGCTGGATATATACTTAGTGCATTACTCCACTAATGCACTAAGTGATATTTGGGAAGGAGGGAAGCTTTTGCTGCATGACCAGAGCGAAAAACCAATTTATAAACAAATTGCAGAATGGCTGGAAGAAGAAATACTTGCTGAGCGTCTGCAGGAAAACGCCAAAGTCTATTCTCAGTATCAGCTGGCAGAAATATATACGATTAATCCTGCTACAGCTTCCAAAGGATTAGCGATCCTGGTAGAAGAAGGTACACTTTTTAAAAAACGGGGACTCGGCTGTTTTGTTTCACCGGGTGCACAGAAAAATCTTTTGGCAAAAAGAAAAGCTACCACTCTGAAAACCTTACTTTCTTCTTCAGTTAAAGAAGCGGGATATTTAGGAATTACGAAAGAGGAATTTCAAAAATTAGTAGAACAAGAGTGGGAAAATCAGAAGGGAGATAAAAAATGAATGCCATATCATTTGAAAATGTAAATAAATCATTTCACAGACAGTCTGCTTTAATAGATTTTAATTTACAAATCCCTGAAAACACAATTGTAGGTGTTGCCGGAAGAAACGGGGCAGGTAAAACAACGATGCTGGAAATTATTTCTGGCCTGCAGACACCAAGTAGTGGAAGGGCAGCCGTTTATGGGTTTCCAGTGACATCTCTTGAAGTTCAGTCGAATTCAATTTTCGTGGAAGAAAATATGGCTTTTCCTGCCCACTTCACACTGGGAGAGATTCTCGCTGCAGGTGCAGAACAGTATACTTTCTGGGAGAATGCTGTGGCACTTCCTCTCTTTCAATATTTCGAATTTAAAATGTCTGCAAAAATCGAGCAGCTGTCAAAAGGTCAGAAACGTCTGTTCCAGGCTTTATTTGGTTTATGCACACGTGCTCCGCTTACTTTGATGGATGAGCCTTTAGAAGGAATGGATGAGACCATCAGAAAAGATTTTATGGAAGCTTTATTAAAAGATTATATTCAAAAACCGAGAACAATTTTAATTTCCTCCCATCACTTAAAGGAAATTGAAAATCTGCTTGAATACTTACTTATTATTGAAAACGGACATAACATCTTATTTTCCAGCATTGAGGACCTGCGTCATTCTGTTCTGGAAATTACAGGCCCTATTGCTGAATTGCAGCAGCTGCTTACCGGCAGAGAAATAATTTTTGAGGAAGAAATTTCTCCAGGAATTCTGAAAGCTGTTTTTTATTACAGCGGCTCAAAAGATAAATTTTCTTCTTTCCACTGCACTTGGTCATCTATCAGCGATATTTATACTTATCTAGTGAAAAAGAAGGGTGGAATCAGAGATGTCTATCACAGCACCTCCAGCCAGAGAAATTATTCTTAAACAGCTCCGCTGGAAGCAGCGGTATTTTGCCAGTATCATTTTTGCTTTCGTTATTATACAAGCGTTTGGTATTTTTCTCAGCGTAATGAATGCATATCACCAAGCTTCTTTTAACTCTACTTATATTAGGGCACATTCTCAGAATAACTTGTTTTTCCTAATGATTCTCTGGATATTTATCTCCAGCCTGGCTGCACCTGCTAAAGCAAACCGCAAAATAGATTTCACTTTTATATCTACTAGAAAAATCAGCCATATCACAAATATTATCTTTTTACTTCTTATTGTTTCAGCTGCTTCCCTCCTGTCAGTACTTTCGCATTATTTAATTATACTGCTTGTTCCTATGATCCACAGTCCAGAAGTATTTATCCTTCTGCCCGGATGGATGGATCTTCTGCATTCTTTTATATGGTGGTTCAGCTGCCTGCTGCTTACAGCCGCCGCAGGTTATTTTCTCAGTATGATTTATCAGCTCACTCTTTTGTGGAAGATCGTAATCGGAGGGCTCATTTTCGGTGTTTTTTATTTCGACTTTATGCCAATTAGCGAAGGTTTCCAAATGCTTTTCTCTTCTGACATATATTTAATTACGCTGTCTGTTTTAGGGGCTTCCCTTTTGTTCTTCAGCAGCATTTTTATTAAAAGGAAGAATGGAGGAATTGTGATATGAATTTTATCTTATTGGCTGTTATCATTGGACTGATTATACTTGCAGCCTTCGGGTGGAGGTTTTATGCAAAAAGGCCGTTGCATTCAAAAGCTCCGATGTTCCTCCTTGCCTGTTATACGATTATTTTAATTTTGGCCGTTCCTGCAGCTTATATATTCATTGACGAATCTTCTGAAAGAAATGCACAAGCAGAAGATTATATTTCTTCTATGCTGATGGAAGACCCGGATACATCGGGTTCTTCATTTACGTTTTTATTTGAAGAGGAAAATCCTTCCGAAGAATGGAAAATCGGTGCTCCCTATACCGCTGATGTGAATATTATTGTGGAAGAAACCGAACAGGAAAGCGTCCGTTTTTATACTGCTCCTTCCATTGTAGAATTCAACGATTTTTCCGCTTTTATTGAACCAAAACTGCCTGCTGTGCAGAATACAGATTCCTACACTTACATTCAGCTTTATGAACTGGAAGAACAGGAGTTACGGGCTGTATCCAGTATTATATCCAGAGAAAACGTACTGCGCGCTGAAATGATGCCGGAGAACATAACCCTCTCTTCCCAGGTATTTTATTTAAAAGTACCCGAAGGAACAAAAGTTGCTGCTGAGGATGCAGAGACTCCTGTTAATTTTCATTATGTTGAAGAATAAGCCCAGCTTGTATTTCTTTCATACATTGCTTACAATCAGAAAAGACTCTTTGGCGTGAAAGGAAGTAATCATATGAAAGACGTAGTAGTAATCGGCGGAGGCCCTTCCGGTTTAATGGCCAGTGTTGCTGCAGCAGAAAACGGTGCGGATGTCCTCCTTTTGGATAAAGGCAGCAAGCTGGGACGTAAGCTCGCAATTTCCGGCGGAGGGCGCTGTAATGTCACCAACAGAGTGGATGCCGCAGAAATTATTAAGCATATCCCCGGAAATGGACGGTTTATGTACAGCCCGTTTTCCGTCTTTAATAATGAAGACATTATTGCTTTTTTTGAAGGGCTCGGCATAGAACTGAAAGAAGAAGACAACGGCCGGATGTTCCCGGTAAACGATAAAGCAATTGAAGTAGTAAGAGCTCTGCTGAACAGGATTCAGCAGCTGAAAGTGGAAATCCGTAAAAAGACCGAAGTAAAAGACCTTCATTTTAATGAGATAGAGGGACATAAGGTAGAGCTGGCTGACGGAGAAGTAATTAAAGCAAAAAATATTATTGTAGCGGTAGGCGGGATGTCTGTGCCTCATACAGGTTCAACGGGAGATGGCTATCCGTGGGCAGAAAAAGCAGGCCATACCATTACCGACCTCTATCCTACCGAAGTGCCGATCACGATGACAGACCCTCATATAAAGTCTACAGAACTGCAGGGGCTGTCACTTCGCAATGTTACACTCTCAGTGCTTGACCCGAAAAAAGGGAAATTAATAAAGGCGCATACCGGAGATATGATTTTTACCCATTTCGGTGTTTCCGGTCCCATCGGCCTCCGATGCAGCCAGTACGTAGTAAAAGCGAAGAAAAAGCATAATGTTCGCGAAGTGCCGATGGAAATAGACGTATTTCCTGAAGAAAATACGGAAGTTTTGTTTCAGCGCCTGAAATCACAGCTGGAAAAAGAGTCGAAAAAAGCTGTAAAGAATGCTTTATCAGGCATCATGCCTGAGCGAATGCTTCCAGTATGTTTAAGATTTGCTGAAATAGAAGAAACAAGTCTTGGCCCGGAAATATCGCATGAAAAACTCCGGAATCTCGCGAAAATGATGAAGGAGTTTCCTTTAACGGCAGACGGAACACTGGCGATTGATAAAGCTTTTGTTACCGGTGGCGGCGTAAGCGTTAAAGAAGTTTATCCCAAGCGGATGGAATCTAAAAAAATGCCGGGCTTGTTTTTCTGTGGAGAAGTAATGGATCTGCACGGATATACAGGCGGTTATAACATCACTGTCGCTTTCTCTACTGGATATACTGCAGGAAGTGCTGCTGCAGAAAGGGTAAATGAAGCAGAACTTACTTGAGTAAAGACCGCTGTAAAAACATAGCGGTCTTTACAGCGTGTTTATAAAGCAAGAAATTTTTTATATTTATGATTTGCTAAGTATAAGGTTCTCCTCCGCTTTCCGGCGGAAGCTTGCCGTGGGGCTAGTCTTCAGCTATTTGCAATGCCTGCCGGCATTACAAAGGATCTTCAGACTGCGCTTAAATCCCACAGGGTCCCCGCCGGGCGCTATGGAGAGGAGTTATTTCCGAAGAAAAAGTGTTCACATCTCTGCGGTTTCGTATAAAAACCATTGCCTCCCTTAATGATGCTGCAGTCGCAGAAGAGTCGACTCCTGGAGGATGAAGAACGATTCTTATATCTTCCCAAGTGTTTTACTGGGAAGATATAGAAAGCATGTGCGAAACCAGCCAATGATCTTGAAATCACTGGAAAGAGCTCTTTGCTTTCCAGTGATTTGGCTGCGTGAAGCCATGCTCCTCTTTTAAGAAGGCAGGTTAGCTGAGAGAGTTCCCTCCGGAAAGCGACCCTTCGGAGACAAAAGTATAAAATCGTATGCTTATACAAAAAAAGTGCTTTTTCAACAGCCTGCAAAGACCGTTATAAAAACACAGCGGTCTTTATTTGTTTCTTTAAATGACAGCGGTTACAATATTATTAATTCTTGAAAGGAGTGATTTTTTTGGCAGAACCTATCGCGTTAACGAAAATTACCATTGAACAGGATAAGCCGCCCCACCGTCTTGCTTTTGTAGAAGGTTTTTCAGATCCATTTCATTTCGGCGTGCACGGCGGCGTAAAAGAGTTTTATGGCGTTGAACCGGAAGTGGAATATCCCTCTACTTTGGATCACATCGTTGCCGCAGCAGGCGGCTGACTATCCGGGACGTTGTCCGGCGCGCTGGAAGCGCGTCAAATACCATCGTATCCAGATAAAATTAAAACAAGTGTCCAGGGGACAATTGAAGCACCTGAAGGCATTCTAAAAATTACAAAGATTGCGTGCCACTACGATTTAAAAATTCCTGAAGGCAAGCGGAAAGCTGCAGAAAGGGTCCTGAACGTTTTTGAAAAAAACTGTCCTGTAGCCCAGACCTTAAAGGGCTGCGTCACGTTTGAACATACCTGGGATATTGAGGAATATAAAAAAGAATAATTGAACCTTTCTTAAATGTTTAAGCACTAAATTTAAATTCACGAGCCATTTCAATGAAATTTAATAGTAACTGTACAATTCCTCTTCTAAAATGTTTAGAGGTACGATTTGTCTGTATAAGTTAACTTCATCGTCATCTGCCTTTAAAGAAATTGCTCCGCATAACCGTTTATTTTCATAACTACCAATTAATTCTGCCTTGACGTGATATTTGGACATTTAAAACTTTTTCAGTGTATTTTCTGCATCAAAAAAGATTTATGAAAAGAAAGTACAAAAATACTGATCTCTTGAAATAAACTGCCGTTTCTCCGCAGCGTCCGGCGGTGACGCCGGTGGGATTAAAGCGAAGTCTGAAGATCCTTTGGAATGCCATGAGGTATTCCAAATAGCTGAAGACGAGCCCCACGGCAAGCTTCCGCCGGTAAGCGCAGGAGAAATCCATACAAAGCAGAACTTCTTTTCTTTGTATTTTTTATTTGTTTATACTTGAAGCGGCCTCTTTGTTTAAAGAGACCGCTTCTTTTTCATTTCATAAAATTGTAAGTTCTTAGTTCGCTACGATGTTTACAAGCTTTCCTGGAACTGCAATTACTTTACGGATCGTTTTCCCTTCAATATCTGATTGAATGCGCTCATCCGCCATCGCCTGCTTCTCCATATCGTCTTTTGAAGCATCTTTTGCGACATTCAGTTTTACTCTCACTTTTCCGTTTACCTGCACGGCAATTTCCACTTCGTCTTCTGTTAGCCACGTTTCATCATGCACCGGCCATGTTGCATAGGAAATAGTATCCGCATGGCCAAGCTTGCTCCACAGTTCTTCTGCCACGTGCGGCGCTATTGGAGAGAGGAGCTTTAAAAAGCCTTCTAAATGACTTTTGGACAGCTTCTCCTGCTTGTAGCCTTCGTTGATGAATACCATCAGCTGTGAGATACCCGTATTGAAACGAAGACCTTGAAAATCTTCGGTTACTTTTTTGACAGTCTGATGATAGACACGCGTCATTTCGTCAGAACCCTGGCTGTCTTCAATCGTATTACGCAGGCTGCCTTCCTGGTCTGCAAATAATCTCCACACGCGGTCGAGGAAACGGCGCGCGCCGTCAAGGCCATTTTCACTCCAGGCAATGGAAGCATCCAGCGGCCCCATAAACATTTCATACAGACGCAAGGTGTCTGCTCCGTGTGTCGTCATAATATCATCGGGATTTACTACATTTCCTTTTGATTTACTCATTTTCTCATTGTTTTCTCCCAGGATCATTCCCTGGTTATACAGCTTTTGGAACGGTTCCTTTGTGTGCACTACTCCGATATCATAAAGCACTTTATGCCAAAAACGTGCGTAGAGCAGGTGCAGCACTGCATGTTCCGCGCCGCCGATATAAATATCCACCGGGAGCCATTCTTTGAGCTTCTGCGGATCAGCGAGCTGCTCCTCATTATCCGGATCGATAAAGCGCAGGTAATACCAGCAGCTTCCTGCCCACTGTGGCATCGTATTTGTTTCTCTGCGGCCTTTCATGCCAGTTTTCGGATCAGTGACATGCAGCCATTCTTCATTATTCGCAAGCGGAGATTCCCCGGTGCCGGATGGCTTGAACTCATCCATGTCCGGCAGTGTGAGCGGAAGCTCTTCTTCGGGAACTGTTTCCATCGTGCCGTCTTCCCAGTGAATTACAGGAATCGGCTCTCCCCAGTACCGCTGCCGGCTGAAGAGCCAGTCCCGCAGGCGGTAGGTAATCTGCTGCTTCCCTTTATTATTTCCTTCCAGCCATTCAATCATCGCTTTGATTGCTTCATCGTTGTTTAAGCCGTTAAGGAAATCGGAGTTTACATGCTCGCCGTCACCGCTGTAAGCTTCTTTTGCAATATCTCCACCCGCTACTACTTCCACAATCGGGAGTTCATATTTAGTCGCAAATTCATAGTCCCGCTCATCATGCGCAGGCACAGCCATAATCGCTCCTGTACCATAAGAGGCAAGTACATAATCTGCAATCCATACAGGAACTTCTTCTCCGGAAACTGGGTGAATTGCATACCCTCCCGTGAACACACCGGTTTTCTCCTTGGACAGCTCGGTCCGCTCCAGATCACTCTTTGTAGCTACTTTCTGCTGGTACGCTTTTACCGCATCTTTCTGTTCGGCAGACGTTACTTCTTCCACCAGGCTGTGCTCCGGGGCAAGTACCAGATACGTCGCACCGTATAGCGTATCCGGACGCGTCGTAAACACCGTGATTTCTTTACCGGTATTTTTTAATTCAAAAACTACATCTGCCCCTTCCGAGCGACCGATCCAGTTCCGCTGCATATCTTTTATGGATTCAGGCCAGTCAAGCTCTTCGAGATCTTCGAGAAGTCTGTCAGCATAGGCAGTGATTTTCAGCATCCACTGCTTCATTGGACGGCGCTCCACTGGATGTCCGCCGCGCTCACTGAGACCATCGATTACTTCTTCATTTGCAAGCACCGTACCGAGCGCCGGGCACCAGTTCACAGCGACCTCATCCACATAGGCAAGCCCCTGGTTATACAGCTGGATAAAAATCCACTGCGTCCATTTATAATATTTTTCATCTGTAGTATTAATTTCCCGGTCCCAGTCATAGGAAAAGCCGAGCGCTTTAATCTGGCGGCGGAATGTATTGACGTTAATTTCCGTGAATTCTCTCGGGTGCTTGCCTGTGTCCAGCGCATACTGCTCTGCAGGAAGACCGAATGCATCCCAGCCCATCGGGTGAAGCACGTTGTATCCCTGCATCCGCTTCATGCGTGAGAGAATATCCGTTGCCGTGTATCCTTCCGGGTGGCCTACGTGCAGTCCTGCTCCTGAGGGATAAGGAAACATATCCAATGCATAAAATTTCTCTTTCCCCGGGTCTTCTGTCGTTTTAAATGTTTTATTTTCTTCCCAGAATTTCTGCCATTTCTTTTCAATACTTTCATGGTTAAAAGCCAAAACAATTACCTCCTGTCAAATATGTAAACTGATAATACAAAAAAACCCCGCACCCCAACTAGACATTGGGACGAGAGGTTTCTATCCTTCCCGCGGTACCACCCACGATTAGCACTGTTTATACAGCACCCGCTTAACATCGGTAACGTCGATTTACGGCGTATATACGCAACTCCGAGGTAAGTTCATAGCATTGTGACGTTAACTCTCAGCGGCCGTTAACTCTCTGGTAGGACACTTCAGCTACTACTGCTCCTCTTCTATGTCATTTCTTATTATAGACGTGTGTCGTTATTATTGTATGCATGAGAAACTAAACTGTCAAGCGTTGTCGCGGGTGAATTGAAGGTGCGGGACCCCTCTGTCAAAAATCTTCGTCATGATAAACGGAATCAGAAATAATACAGCAATCGTATAAAAAAGCACCTGCATCCCAAAAACGTCTGCCATAAAGCCGCCAAACAGCGGACCAAGCATTCTTCCACCCGTAGCAATGCTGTTTACGATTCCCTGGTAAAATCCTGCTTTTCCTTCCGGTGCGAGCTGATGCGCAATTGTCGGCACGGCCGGCCAGACAAACATTTCTCCAATTGTTAAAATAATCATCGCTGCCACAAAACCGGTGTACATCTCTGTCTGAGAGAGCACCCCGAAAGCCACGGTGAAAATAACCAAGCCCACGTAGATCTGTGCTTTTAATGAGTGGACAAATTTTTGAATTATAATTTTTATGAACGGCTGACAGAAAATAATCATTGCCCCGTTTATCGTCCAGAGCAGACTGTAATACGTAATAGGAATTCCAATATCCTGTGTATAGGCTGCAATGGTAGATGCCCACTGTGCGTAAGCAATCCAGCAGATTAAAAATCCCGCGCACAGCAAAGCAAGCGCTTTGAATCTTTTTTTATGCTCTATTTTCTCTGCCTGGTTAAAAACATTTGCTGTCTGCTGTCCCCTTCCTGCGCCATCAAATTTTCTTATGTATACAAGCACCAGCACTAAAAAAATTATATATAGAAAGCCATTTCCAAAGAAAATAAAATCAAACCGCATACTTGCAAGAAGCCCGCCGATCGCTGCACCGACTGCCACACCGACATTCTGGGAAACATACATTGCATTAAACGGCCTCCTCCCACCTTCCGGCCAGACAGCTCCCGCTAAAGCATACATACAGGGAATCATAATTCCGGAGCCAAAACCAAGCGCTATCAAACAAAGCACATAGGCCGTAAAAGAAGTATACAGCGCCGCCAGGGTGAAAGCAGCCACCATCGCTGTACAAAGGCCTATTAGAATTGTTTTAAAACCCCCGATCCAGTCATACAGCTTTCCTCCAATTAGATTCCCTATCACTCCTGCCATTGCATTAATTGTTAACACACTTCCAGCAACTGTAAGAGATCTTCCCAGTTCCTGAGAAATATAGATAGTATTCAGCGGCCAGATAAAAGATGCCGCAGTAATATTAATAGACATTCCAATAATTAATATCCAAATCGCTCTGGGCATAAAAGCCCTCCTCTAAACATTTCGTGTCCCCAGGAAAATAGTAAATGATTTCCCTCGTTCCGGCAACCTTTCCTCTTTTATTTAACCCGTGGTAGGATAAGGTTATTAATCTCACTATAGAAAGGAACGAACAATAGATGATAGATCTTAGAAGTGATACTGTTACGAAACCTGATCAAGTGATGAGAGATTTAATGAGAGATGCAGAAGTGGGAGACGATGTATTCGGAGAAGATCCGACTGTAAATGCGCTTGAAACTTATGCTGCTGATCTTCTAGGAAAGGAAGCTGCTCTTTTTACAACGAGCGGAACCCAGGGAAATCAAGCTGCACTCCTTGTACATACGCGGCCGGGGCAGGAAGTGATCATGGATGAAGAAGCGCACGTATTTTTATATGAAGGTGGCGCCATCTCTGCGTTTGCAGGACTGCAGAGCCATACACTTCCCCATATAGAAGGATGCATTGACCTGAATACCCTCCGTGCTGCAGTTCGTCCGGAAGATGTACATTATCCGGAAACCGGACTTATATGGCTGGAAAACACCCACAACCGCGGCGGCGGTTCGGTCCTTTCTCTAGAGTACTTAAAAAATGTCCGGGCGATCGCAGATGA
The DNA here is from genome assembly GCF_900103955.1 of Alkalicoccus daliensis. GTDB lineage: Bacteria > Bacillota > Bacilli > Bacillales > Salisediminibacteriaceae > Alkalicoccus > Alkalicoccus daliensis. The sequence goes on along the minus strand of NZ_FNIL01000007.1, from coordinate 114,985 downwards.
ATTCAATATTCCGGTACACATGGACGGAGCGAGGGTTTTTAACGCAGCTGTCGCGCTCGGTGTGGATGTTAAGGAAATTGCTGCAGAAACAGACAGTCTCCAGTTTTGCTTATCTAAAGGGCTGGGTGCGCCGGTCGGTTCTATGTTAGTTGGGACAAAATCGTTTATTCATGCTGCGAGAAAGAAACGTAAAATGCTTGGAGGAGGGATGCGCCAGGCAGGAGTTATCGCCGCCCCTGGACTTTATGCCCTGAAGAACAGAATTGATCGTCTGCAGGAAGACCACGATCATGCAGAGAAACTGGCAGAGGCTATTAATACTTACACAGATTTAAAAGTCCGCCACACTGTGCAGACAAATATCCTTGTCGCAGATACTGATCAATCCGCAAGAACCGCTGCGGAGTGGGTACGCTTGTTAGAAGAAAACGGGATAGGAATTATTCAATATAAAGCGGAGGCTTTAAGGTTTACGACAAATATTGACGTAAGCAGCCAGGATATTGACCGCGTAATTAAAGTGCTCCAGGAGCTTTCTTGATGAAACAAGAGATCGTAAAACCGCCGGAGACGTTCGGAGAAAAAAGATACTATTCCTGGAACAAGCAATTAAAAGAACATTTTGGCGAAAAAATAATGAAGATCCCGCTGGACGGCGGATTCGATTGTCCTAACCGCGATGGGACAGTGGCACATGGCGGCTGCACTTTTTGCAGCGTACGGGGTTCCGGTGACTTTGCAGGAAAGCGTGCAGATGATCTGGTCACCCAGTTCCATGAGGTGAAAAGCCGTATGCACCGCAAATGGAAAAACGCAAAATATATTGGCTATTTTCAGGCCTACACAAACACCTATGCTCCCGTCGAAGAGCTACGTGAAAAATTTGAGATAATACTGGAACAGGAAGGAGTCGTCGGCCTCTCCATTGCTACACGGCCGGACTGCCTTCCTCCCGAGGTAGTTGCCTACCTTGCTGAATTAAATAAACGGACGTATCTGTGGGTGGAACTGGGGCTGCAGTCAGCGCACGATAAAACAGGGGAGCTGATTAACAGAGCACATGACTTCTCCTGCTATAAGGAAGGAGTACAAAAGCTGCGGCAGCACAATATCCGGGTCTGCTCCCATATCATTAACGGCCTCCCGCAGGAAGATCATCAAATGATGCTGGATACAGCGAAGGAAGTAGCGGCACTGGATGTACAGGGAATAAAAATTCACCTACTTCACCTATTGAAAAAAACTGCAATGGTAAAGCAGTATGAAAAAGGGTTGGTAGATCTGATGGACGTGGATGATTATATTCAAATAGTCTGCGATCAGCTGGAGATTCTTCCACCCGCCATGACGATCCACCGCCTTACAGGAGACGGTCCTGCAGAGCTGCTGATCGGCCCAATGTGGAGCTCTCATAAATGGACTGCTCTGAACGGAATCGATGAAGAATTACAGCGCAGGAACAGCTGGCAGGGAAAATATTATTCTTCTTCCTCCATAAAATAAAACAGCACGCCATTTACTTCCATCAATGTATTAACTTAACTTATATCTATTTATGAAAGGCTGTGAACACCATGCTTTCCCGTATTCTGGATTTTGCAAGAGAACTTTTAGCAGAAGCCATTCCTGCCGGCGGCACTGCAATAGATGCTACAGCTGGTAACGGCCACGATACACTATTTCTTACTTCCTGTACTGGGCCTGCCGGGAAAGTGTACAGCTTTGATATTCAGGAACAGGCGCTTCATAACACAGCTGCACGGTTAAAAGAGGCTGGTGCAGCTGCAGAGCTGATTCAGGACAGTCATGAAAATGCCGCTTCTTATATAAAAGAAGCGGCCATTGATGCTGCTGTTTTTAACCTTGGGTATCTGCCCGGCAGTGACAAAACGATAACTACTACTTCGAGCAGTACGATTCAAGCAATAAAATCTCTCCTGGAAAAACTCAGGCCTGGAGGCAGAATTGTTATTGTTGTATATTACGGACACCCGGAGGGCATGCAGGAAAAAGATGCACTGCTGCCTTTTGCTGCTTCCCTGCCTCAGGAAGAAGTGAAGGTGCTGCGATATGAATTTATTAATCAGCGGAACAGCCCGCCCTTTGTACTGGCAGTAGAAAAAAGATAACTATTTTTTCAGCGTAAGCTGCGTAGTAATAAATCCGGCCATATGAGCCACTACTTCTTCCCGCTCAGGTTCGTTCAGTACTTCATGAAAAAGATCCGGCCATTCTTTATAATACTTTTCATCAACATCCAGTTTATTAAACCATTCTTTCACGGCGTTTTTATCCACAATCCGGTCGTCTCCCCCCTGCGCAATATATACAGGGATATTCGGTATATCCTGAACAAAATTATGCGCCTTTGCAATAGCCAGTAACAGTTGTTTATACCAGCGGGCACTTACCCGTTTAATCAAAAGGTCATCTTTTAAATCCCGCGCTCTCATTACTGGATCCCTGGTGCCGCTCCCAGGCTCCAATCCATTCGGAAACATGGTACGGGGTGCTACCCGGTTTAATACATTTACGGCAGCCTGTTTCGCCCAAGGCTGCTTTTTTATGAGCCCGAAACAAGGAGAAGAAAGTACAGCCATATCAGGCAATTCATTTTCTTTTAATTCCTGCAGCGTGGTGGCTGCAATTAACCCTCCCATGCTGTGCCCAAATAAGATCACCGGCTCTTTCGTTTTTTTCGCTTCTGTTATCCATTTTTTAACGGTATGTACATATTCCTGAAAGGAATTCACATGCCCTCTTGGACCTTCAGTAGTCCCCTGCCCGGGAAGATCTCCCATAATTACTTGGAATCCCAGCTTTCGAAATTGCGCAACAGTCCATTCGTACCTCGCATGATACTCTCCTGCACCGTGCACAATTACGACTGTTGCCTTTGTTTCCCCTTCTGCCTGCCATTTCCACATAATATCACCTCTCCCATTTTTTATTATCATCTCGTGAGTTGTTCCTCTCCGTCAACTTTTAAGGAGAATATATTCACATCTGACAGACTCCTATTGTAAAATAGAAGGAAATAGAAGGAGGTTCTCTCAATGCTGAGCTATCCATATGAAGGAAAAGAACCAAATATTGATGCTACCGCTTATGTATCCGAAAATGCGGTAATTACAGGAGATGTAACAATCTACGAAAATGTGAGTATCTGGTATCACACAGTCATCCGTGGAGATGTAGCACCTACAATTATCGAGAAGGATGTTAACATTCAGGACCAAAGCCTGCTGCATCAAAGTCCTAATCTACCTTTACATATCCAGGAAGGAGTCACTGTAGGCCATCAGTGTATGCTCCACAGCTGCATTATTGAAAAAGACGCGCTGATAGGTATGGGCTCGACAATTTTAGATGGTGCCAAAATAGGCGAAGAAGCATTTATTGGTGCAGGCAGCTTAGTAACTCCAGGTACTTCCATCCCTCCCAGAGTCCTTGCTCTAGGCAGACCAGCCCGGGTGGTAAGAGATCTCACTGAAGAAGATTTTGCTGAAATGAAAAGAATCCGAAACAGTTATGTTAAGAAAGGGCAGTATTACAAGCGAATGCAGCAGGGATTATAAACTTCCTGTTGAAAAAGTACTTTATCAGCATAGGTATATGCTTCTATGCTATTGTCTCCAAAAGGGCGCTTTCCGGAGGGAAGTCTCTCAGCTATGCGCCTCCTTCAAGGAGGCGCATAGCTTCACGCAGCCAAATTACTGACTGCAGCCCAGAAAAAGTTTTCTTTGCATATGAGCTTTGTATCTTCTAAGTTTCGCCTCCTATAAACATGGGTAAAATTGAGAAGGGGATTCCCCCTTTTTTTACATTGGACATATTTAATAAAACACTTCCATTTTTATAAATACCACGATCTTACACATCATCATTGTTTCAGCAGATATCGTAATAGAGGAGGCAGCCTGTGTGAAGACTAAATTACAAAATGCCGGTATCGGATTAGTGTTTGCCGTATCGGGATTAATTTCACTGATAATCGCTTTCTGGGGCTTTGTATTTCCAGCTAATATGGAACAAATAATGAATGCTGCGCTAGAAACAGTGATAGATACATTTGGCTGGTTTTATGTTATGTCTACTGCCGTATTTGTGGCATTCTGTTTTTATTTAGGTCTCGGTCCCTACCGCTTCGTAAAACTTGGAGATAAGAATGATAAACCCGAATATTCATATTTTGCCTGGATTGGAATGCTTTTTGCAGCGGGAATGGGTGTCGGCCTGGTCTTCTGGGGTGTCGCAGAACCGATGTCTCACTTTGTAAATCCTCCAAACGGTATTGAGCCGGGCACTCAGGAGGCTGCTGAAACTGGCCTTCTTTATGGTGTCTTCCATTGGGGCATCCATCCGTGGGCCATTTACGCCATCATTGCTCTCGGCCTGGCAATTGCGAAATTCCGCAAAAATCTTCCTGGATTAATCAGCTCTATTTTTTATCCAATTATCGGCGACAAGATATATGGTTCCACAGGAAAGTGGATAGATGTTATTGCAGTAATAAGCACAGTGGTTGGTATTGCGACTTCTCTCGGTCTGAGCACGATGCAGGTCGGCGGAGGTCTCTCAGAAGTAATGAACTGGGAAAATACAAACTTTCTGCAGATGACTATAATACTTCTCGTTACCATTGTTTTTATTACCTCTGTATTAACAGGCATAAACAGAGGCATGAAATATTTAAGTATTGGGAACCTGGCTTTGGCGGGTGTTCTGTTAGCTGCCGCTTTCATACTTGGTCCAACTTTATTTATTATGGAACACTTTACGAAAACGGTCGGCGCTTATATCAGCAGCTTTGTTTCCCTGTCTTTTTATACTACTCCCTACACTGATAACGATTGGGTGGGAGAATGGACATTTTTTTATTGGGCCTGGTTAATTTCATGGAGTCCCTTTGTAGGTACTTTCATTGCCCGTGTCTCAAAAGGAAGAACGGTGCAGGAGTTTATATTCGGTGTGCTCCTTGTCCCTACCGTGGTTTCCGCTCTTTGGTTTGTGGCTTTTGGAGGCACGGGTATTTATCTGGATATGACAGAAGAAGCAGGATTGGCAGAAGTAGTGAGCAGTTCCCCGGAAGTAGGACTGTTTCTTATCTTGGAAACCTTTCCGTTCGGCTTTCTTTTAAGTATTTTGGGACTGCTTTTAATTACAGTATTTTTTATCACTTCCGCAAATTCAGCAACTTATGTGCTTGGTGTATTTTCTTCAAGGGGTGACCTGGATCCTCCAAAAGTATATCTAATTGTCTGGGGCCTGTTGATATCCTCTATTGCTGCTGCATTGCTGTTAAGCGGCGGAATTGAAGGTCTGCAGTCACTGGCGATAACAATTGCACTTCCTTTCACCATTCTCATACTAATCATGCTTGCGGCGATTCATATGTCGCTGAAGGAAGGTTACCGGCAGGAAGCGCTTGGCACAAAAGAAAAAGGAGAACAATAATAGAAAAGCCTCCTGGAGTGAATTCCAGGAGGCTTTCGAATTTATTTACCGCTGAGCTGCATTGCTTCTGCTTCCAATGTTTCTGCTTTATCTGTCTTTTCCCATGGCAGCTGAATATCTGTACGGCCGAAGTGACCATATGCTGCGGTTTGTTTATAAATCGGCCGGCGCAGATCAAGCATTTTAATGATTCCTGCTGGTCGGAGATCGAAGTTATTCCGTACTACTTGTACGAGAACTTCTTCCGAAACTTTTCCGGTATCAAACGTATCTACTGCGATCGACACAGGCTGTGCTACACCGATTGCATAGGCAAGCTGTACTTCACAGCGGTCAGCGAGACCTGAAGCAACGATATTTTTAGCAACGTAACGGGCTGCATAAGCCGCAGAACGGTCTACTTTTGTCGCATCCTTGCCGGAGAAAGCACCGCCGCCGTGACGAGCGTATCCGCCGTAAGTGTCTACAATAATTTTACGTCCTGTAAGTCCAGCATCTCCCTGCGGTCCTCCAATAACAAAACGGCCGGTAGGGTTAATGAAATATTTCGTTTTATCATCTAAAAGTTCGGCAGGAACTACTGGATTAATTACGTGTTCATGAAGATCTTTTTTAATCTGCTCCAGTTCAATTTCTGCGTGGTGCTGCGCTGAAATCACGATCGTGTCCACTCTGAGAGGATTTTGATTTTCATCATATTCCACGGTGACCTGTACTTTTCCGTCCGGACGAAGATATTCAATCGTCCCATTCTTTCTTACTTCAGAAAGACGGCGGGCGAGCTTATGAGATAAAGAAATTGGCAGCGGCATTAATTCAGGCGTCTGGTTATCTGCATAGCCAAACATAAGCCCCTGGTCTCCAGCACCAATTTCATCAATTTCTTCATCAGACATGTTTCCTTCTCTTGCTTCTAACGCTTTATCAACACCCTGCGCAATATCGGCAGACTGTTCATCTATAGAAGTAAGAACAGCACAGGTTTCATAATCAAAACCATATTTTGCACGAACGTACCCTATTTCCTTCAGTGTTTCCCGTACCACTTTCGGAATATCTACATAGGTGGATGTTGATATTTCTCCAGCTACGAGTACAAGACCAGTGTTTACAGATGTTTCACAAGCCACTCGGGCATTTGGGTCCTGTTTCATTATTTCATCTAGAATAGAATCAGAAATCTGATCACAAATTTTATCCGGGTGTCCTTCTGTTACTGACTCGGATGTAAACAATCGAGTAATACTTGCCATGATAGGAATCCTCCTCTTACAAATTACGGCACTCATTCTCCCATCGTTATTTCTTAAGATGGTGGTGATGTTGTCCTAACGGTAAAAACATTTTTACTGATAAAACAACAAAAAACCTTCTCCGCGAGAGGAGAAGGTTTCAAACGTTTCCTTTCACCTCTTATCAGTCAAGGTACAATTGTGACCTTGCAGGTTGGCACCGTTCATCTTTTTATTACAGATGATGGTTGCCGGGCTTCGTCGGGCCTGTCCCTCCGCCAGCTCGGGATAAGAGTATCCGCTTTTGAGAATGATACCCAACTTACTCCTGTATGTCAACTCAATCTCCCTGCAATATTAAAAATATCTAAATAACAGCTGATGCGCCGCACCCATGCATCAATACGGAGTAATGTTAAAAAAACGCCGATCTATTTCTTTCAAACTGAGGGGCAGTACTTCATCCTTCATAATAAAACTGTACTCGCTGCTGGATTTTAACTTTGAAGGAAGGTTCCGCATTAATACAGGACCCAGTGTTTCGTGATAAGAATTCTTGTCTTCAATCTTTCGTATCTCAGCAAAATAAACATTTTTTATTACTGTCTCCGATTTACCTGCTACCTTATACTGACCGATATAATGAAGGCGCTCCGCTACCCCGCCAGTTTCTTCATAGACTTCGCGCTCCGCCGCTTCCTGCGCAGTTTCCCCGATTTCCACCTTGCCTCCTGGAAATTCAATTCCCCGGGACGGGTGTTTCGTTAACAGCCAATCTTTTTTATACCTGCACACAACCCACACATGTTTTGGCTCCCGGGAATAGGGATGGTCTGCTGCTGAAAAACGAACCTGATTGTGATAATAATCCTGAAAAACCTGTTCTTTCATCGCCAATACCTCCGTGTACTTCCGATCTTCCTCCTTTTAAGAAAACCGTTTCATTATTTCCTGATATTCCGCAGGACGGTTCATATTATAAAAAGAGGAAACAATCTCCGATTCTGAAATTCCTGCCTCTATCATATCGTGCTCAGTCACAGTGTCAAAAGTTACGCTGTCGAGCATCGATTTAATCGCGCGTTTCTGTGCATCCAGAACGGCTGAAATAGCAGGCAGACAATCCCGGTGGTACAGCGCGAGGAGCGGATGCTGTTTTCCCTGAATTTCAGGGATAACAGCATTGCTTTGAGTCTTATTGGATACATTGCATAAATATTCGATAACGCTTTTCTGTATTAAAGGCATATCACAGGCAGCAATAAGATACCATTCGGAATCTACTGCTGTCATTGCTGCTTCTATCCCCGCCAGCGGTCCTTCAAAAGGACGCAGATCAGCGGCTGTGTTTATTTCCAGATAGGAAAAGACTTCCGGCTCATTTGAAATGAGAAGGAGCTCCTCAGCCTGTGGCCTTATTTTATCTACAACATGTTCTACTGCACTCTTATTTCCCAAAGGCAGAAGCGCTTTATTTTCTCCCATACGGCTTGATTTTCCGCCGGCAAGAATAACTCCCGTGATTTCCGGTGAAGCCGAGCCCATACGCAGTCCCCTTTCATTCATAATGCTGCATTCATTTTAATATTCTTTTATTCCAACCCAGATGGGAAACTTGTTAAATCAATTCCAAAAACGACCGGCAGCAGGAGTACTACGAATAAGGTTATCATTGCTATCGAAATCAAATTCATCCAGAATCCTGCCTTGATCATATCAATCATTTTTAAATACCCTGAACCGAATACTACCGCATTCGGCGGAGTAGCTACCGGAAGCATAAAGGCACAGGAAGCAGCAACTGCTGCCGGTACCATCATCGTTAACGGATGTACATCTATAGCGTAGGCAAGTGAGGCCATGATCGGCATAAGCATCGTGGCGGAAGCCGTATTAGAGGTAATTTCTGTTAGAAATGTTACCATCAGCGTAACGCTCAGCACTAAAATAATAAAATGTACGCCTGCAAGCACAGATAACTGCTCCCCAAGCCAGGTATCCAGACCTGTTTCTGAAAACCCACCCGCGATAGCAAGACCGCCGCCGAAGAGAATCAATATCCCCCAGGGAACATTTTTCGCAGTATCCCAGTTCATCAGTTTTGCTCCCTGGTATTGTGTAGACGGAATTAAAAACAATACCACTGCGCCTGTGATAGCAATTAATGTATCATCAATATTTGGGTTAATATATTCCTGCAGTACATACACTCGCAAAATCCAGGCTAAAGCAGTAAGGCCGAAAACAAGAGATACTAACTTTTCATCTCCTGTCATCTTTCCCAGTGCTTTTCTTTCGTTAAAAATTACTTCTCTTCCTCCTGGTATTTCTTTCATTTTTAACGGAAATGCAAATTTAATCAAGTAAATCCAGGCAATAAAAATTAATAATACTGCCAGTGGAACTCCAAACATCATCCATTGGGCAAAAGCCAGGTCAATATCAAATATCTCCCGCAGCTGTCCAGCAAGAATAGTATTCGGCGGCGTTCCGATAATAGTGCCAAGACCCCCAATAGAAGCGGAGAAGGCAATAGCGATCATTAAACTCTTCGCGAATTTATCTTTTTGTTCTTCCGCATCTTTTATCGTGTCATCATTTACCAGGGCGGAAAGCTGATAAATAATTGCTGTTCCAATCGGCACCATCATCATGGCTGTTGCAGTATTGGATATCCACATGGAAAGAAAACCTGTGGCAAGCATAAATCCGAGCATTATTCGATTTGTGCTTGTTCCGACAAAGTAGATGATATTCAGAGCGATCCGTTTATGTAAATTCCACCGCTCCAATGCAAGTGCAATGATAAACCCACCAAGAAATAAGAATACAATTCCATCTCCGTAATTTGAAGTGACGTCCCCCGTCCCCAGATTCGCCGCCAGTGGAAATAAAATCACTGGAAGCAGTGATGTTGCGGGAATAGGTATTGCTTCTGTAATCCACCATGTAGCGATCCAGGCTGTGCCGGCAAGCACCCCTCTGGCTTCAACAGGAAGTCCTTCCGGCTGAAAAAAGAAATAAATAACGAAGAATAATAACGGTCCTAAGATTAATCCGACCAGCTGCTTTCGTGTGAAATCTCTTCCATCTGGAGAGGGCTGACGGTAGGTTCCTGTCATTTTTCCTGAAGTAGTTGCCATTCTTCGCTCACTTTCGCTGTCATCTTTTCCACCGCCGACTCTGCTTTGGAACAGAAGCAGCTCCTTGACACGATCATGGCTTTCCCAGGCTTTCTGCCACATTTGCTTCATATAAGCCATAGTCTCTCCTCTCCTTTTCACTAAAATTGCTTTCCCTACCTAATACCACGGATGGAGGTTTCGTAAGCGTTTTTATTTTGTTGTATTTTAAAATTACAAGGCTGTCATATTAATTTGAAATTTCGAGTTCGGAAGATGCTTTTCGCTGCAGGAAGAGCTCTCTCCTGTAACTCACTTTCAACTCTAAAGAAAACATCAGTACTTTTTGATTATTAAAGTTTCATACTTGCAGAATGTAAAAAAGGAATGCTGATTTACATGAACAATCAGCATTCCTTTCATAATTATTTAAATAAACAGTGCAGCTAAGATCCCTAACAGACCCGCTCCTGCCATAATATAAACCGGAATCACCGGCATGTCTCCATTGTTTTCCATTGCTCTTCCAAACATGAAAAACACAAGCGGATGCACCAGAAATGGCATAGAAAAAACAAACGGAATAAGCAGCGCTGCATCTGAACCAAACATTCCTTCCTGAATTGCAGCAAATAACCCGAAGTGCGAGATAGCGGAAGCCTGGGCCATCGCAGCATAGTCAATGGCAAGAGAACTCATACTCAGAAAAGCTAAACCTCCAAACACTGCACATAGCTGCCAGCCAAAGGAAAACTGCATTAAAGCAGTCACTTCTTTTCGATCTTCTCCCTTCGACTTACGTAAATTTGTTAAGGCCAAAATAGTGAGGCCAACTCCTACCGCAACAATAAGCAGGGCCGGCCATATCCATAAACTTCCCTGATCTGCGCTTACTGCTAACACAGAAAAAACAAAAATGTGGCCAAAAAATGGAACATTGATCATAATCGGCGCTCTTTTTGCAGCGATTTTCCCAAAATCACCTGCTGTACATGCTCCGGTCAGTCCTGAATGAGACAAGGCTCCTGCCATGCCCGGAGCAAGGTTTCGCGCATTCGTAGTCCGAGCAAAAAACATGAGAAGCGCGATTCCCCCGAACATCCAGAGAAGCTGGCCAAAGAATCCGTAAACAAGCACAGCGTTAACCCCTGGGATCTCAAAAGCTTCTCCAATCCGGGAACCACCGACAAGAAAATTAGCAGCCAATACGATAGGAATTCCCGCAAAAAGAAGCGAGCGCATCGTTGGACCAAATTCCCACCGGTAAAATACAGCACCGATACCAGCAGATATCATCATGGCAAAGAAAATCTGCGGCAGTGCAATCATTGGCGCAATCAATTGTGCAATAAAATACGATAAAAGCAGTACTCCTACAATTAAAACCAGTTCAAGCAGCCCTTTCCGCAAATAGAGGTGCTTATTCGTAATAACTGCTTTATTATCAATCAGAATTACTGCCCCAATAAAGCCAATATAGGCAATAATCGGATAGTAAGAACTCAGCTCTCCCTGATTGGTTCCAAGCAGCAGGCTGATTAATCCCTGCACCCCGAGCAATATAAAAAAGGCACGAACAATAAAGAAAAATTGCGTGCGGCTGGTGCCGAGCAGTATCTCCTCATCAGACGGAGTAACCATATCAGAGCCTTCCAGATCTTTCTTCCCGAGAATTTTCCGCAGCTCCTGTCCCCCTACAAAAAACGAAGCTACAAGGGCGATGATTGTGGTCTGGGCCATAAAACCAACAAGCGGAAAGTCATTCAACCCTGGGTTGGATACCTCACTTACTTCAAGGATATATCCCATAGCCAGTCCGAAAATTACTACGATTAATATAGCAGAGTAGCGGGTGCCGGCTACAACAGTTCTGGAAATTAGAACGATAGGGATTAAAAATAACAGGATAATCCAGAACTGATTTAAAAAAGCTAAACTAGATAGTGGTTCAGTCATTATATTCTTTCCTTTCTAAATAAATCGATTTCAATTCATAAGAATTAATATTACAGGAGGCTTCTTTTTAGCACAATGGCTGTAACCGCTGTCTTTGAAAAAGTTATGAAATTGTTGAAAATATGTTGCTGATATATAGTTTTTAAATATGCATAAAAAAGAATCTGTAAAGTCAGATGTGTTGATTATCCCGGACGAAAGAGAGGGATAGCTGAAGAATTTCTCCGCGTCAGGTGTAGTAATAGAAATCGCAGGTGCCGCATCCTATACTCAAATTTGTTCTGATTAATAGATAATCGACAGACGTGACAAAAATATATGGAATAATTCTGTAGAAATCATTACTAACAGATAAGTCTCTATTTAGAATAAATTAATGATAAAACAGCTTCTTTAAAATCAGATAAGTGCTCCCTGCTGACAGAAAGTGCTGTTAAAAACAAAAAACCCGCTCCTAAAATCAGATCACCTTTGACAGTGATCAGATAATCTCCATTATTGACAGAATACCCACCTAAAAAATCCCTGTCTAAAAACAAGCTAAAAAAGATCCGGAGTCATTCCCCCGGATCTTCTCAGGCTGTTGAAAAAGTTCTTTGTATAAATATTTGTTTCTATGCTGACGCCTGTGAAAATACGCTTCCGGAGGTTATTCTCTCAGCAGACTTGAAATAACAAGCTGCGCTTATGCGATAATTAACATCCATAAATAAAGTCCTGTTAATGTGATGAATAACGTGGGAATCGTAAGAATAATACCTACTTTGAAGTAGTATCCCCAGGAAATTTTAATTCCTTTCTGCTGCAGCACATACAGCCAGAGCAGTGTTGCTAAAGAGCCGATGGGAGTAATTTTCGGTCCCAGGTCAGAACCGATAACATTCGCGTAAATAAATGCATCTTTAATAGGTCCGGTAAGATTCGCATCTTCAATTGCAAGTGCGTTTATCATTACTGTAGGCATATTGTTCATGCCTGAAGAAAGAATTGCTGCAATAAAACCCATCGAAAGGGTGCCGATAAACATTCCCTGTGCTGCTGCTTGCTGAAGGACTACTGCAAGTACATCTGTCAGGCCCACATTCCTCAGGCCGAAGACTACTACATACATCCCTATCGAAAATACTACAATCGCCCATGGCGCCCCTTTCATTACTCGCATTGTTTCCACGGCGGGACTTCTTCTTGCCATGAGCAGAAAGAAAACAGCTATAACTCCTGCTACAAAAGAAACTGGAAAATTCATTTCACCTTCTGCAAAAGGATTTCCAATATAAATGAACTCACTTGCAAAATAACCAACTAACAACAGTGCCAGAACTAACCAGGATAAGCGGAACATCTTATGGTCTTTAATAGCATCTGCAGGTACTTTTAACATGCTCATATCATAATTCTGCGGAATATCCTTCCGAAAATAAAGATACAGTACAAGAATGCTTGCACCTAAAGAGAAAAAGTTAGGTACAATCATATAACTCGCATACTCCACAAAGCCGATACCGAAAAAATCTGCGGACACAATATTCACGAGGTTACTTACAATCAGCGGAAGCGAGGTTGAATCTGCAATAAATCCGCTGGCAATAATGAATGGCAGAATCATCGTCTCTTTAAAGTGAAGGGCTCTTACCATTGCGAGAACGATAGGTGTAAGTATTAATGCTGCCCCATCATTAGCGAAGAAAGCTGCTACGACAGAACCAAGCAGGGAAACATATATGAACATTTTCAATCCGTTGCCTTTTGCAATTCGAGCCATATGTAATGCTGCCCATTCGAAAAAACCAATTTCGTCCAAAATAAGAGAAATTATAATAATTGCAATAAACGTGAGTGTTGCATTCCAGACGATTCCTGTTACTTCCCCCACATCCTGAAAACTTACTATTCCAGCTAACAGTGCAAGCACAGCACCAATAGAAGCAGACCAGCCTATTGAAAGTCCGCGGGGCTGCCAGATAACCAGCACAAGAGTTAATAAGAAAATTAATGAGGCTAAAATAATTTCTGTCATAAGAAAGCTCCTTTTCGACCACAATTAGAAAGTACTTACGTAGTATATAATCATTTGATTATATAATCAACCATCAGTTCTATTAAGATTTTGTAAACTGATTCGCTTTCTACATTCAAAAAAACTGCTTCCCATTGTTAATGGAAAGCAGATTTCATTTGTTCCGCTTATTTTGTTTTGAACTCTTTAAGTATGCCCTGAAGTTCTTCTGCCGTTGTCGCAAGCTGATTTGCAGAGGCACTCACTTCTTCCATAGAAGCAAGTTGTTCCTCTGCAGAGGCCGCCACATTCTGTGTATAGCTTGCAGACTGTTCCGCAACGGTTGTTGTTTCTTTCGATCTGCTGGCAATCTGCTCTACCCCGCTCTCCACCTCTTCCACTGCGCAGGTAACTTCTTTCATCTGTAAAGCAACATTCTGGATTGCTTCCGTTAAATCTGAAAAAGATAATCCTGCTTCCAGAACGTAGGATGAACCTTGGTCAACAGCTTCTTTCCCTTCTTTCGTCCTTGTAACTGACAGTTTTACGTCTTCTTGAATTTGTTCAATCAGCACACCGATTTCACTTGTTGCATTTGTTGTCTGCTCTGCAAGTTTTCGTACTTCATCTGCAACTACTGCAAACCCTTTCCCATGCTCCCCTGCTCTGGCTGCTTCAATAGCTGCATTCAATGCCAGCAGGTTGGTTTGATCGGCTACATCATTAATCAAAGAAACAATCGAGCCTATTCTGCCTGACCTTTCTGATAAACGGTTAACTGAAACGTCAATTTGGTTTGTGACATCGTTTATTTTTTCCATCTGTGCTGCTGTTTTTCCGATAACATCTCTTCCATGTGCTGCTTTTTCGGAAGAAGCGCCGCTTGCTTTATTTACGGCAGATACGCTGCTGGTTATTGCTGAGACACTCTGTGAAATCTGAGAAACAGTTTCTTCATTCTCTGCCGCCTGCTCTACCTGACTCTCAGCTCCATTCGAAACTTCCTGAATAGAACTTGAAATTTCTTCAGTGGCTCTGCTCGTTTCGTTAGAACTTGCCAAAAGCTCTTCTGCGCTCGCCGCTACCTGATCAGCAGTAGTTTCTACACTTCCAAGCATTCTCTGGAGCTGATCAATCATGTTATTGACTGCTGAAGACATTTTCCCCAGTTCATCCTTTGAATTCACCTTTAATTTTGACACTGCCAGATTACCTTTACTTACTTCATTCATCGTTTTTCCAACTGTTTTTAGTGATCTGGAGAGTACTGCAGCCAGGAAGTAAAATACAGTTCCTCCAATCAGGAGTATGACCGCTATTGTTACAATAAAAACTATTACATTCTGTTCTACAATATTATTTACGGTACCTCCAGCCTGTTCTGCCTGGCCTTGAATGATTTCTGCAAGTTCCAGCGTATCCTCTACAATCATGGAACGACTTTCTGCGAGTTCTTCCATTCTTTGATTTTGCAGCGGTCCACTGTTATCCGGCATACGCGAATAAGTAGTATAAAATGAATTTAAATTAACTTCTACATTTAAGAATAAATCCTGAGTCTGCTGCGAATACATCCTGTCTCTTAAATTGTTCATATATGCGTTCAGTTTCTCCTGATCTGCCTCGTAGGCAGCTTCGTCAAACGTCTCTCCGCCGGTGCGGATCATGTCCGCGATATCTATGTATTGCGATCTTACTAATGAACCTACTTCAGTAATCATTATCGCCCGGTCGCTATAATCTGTAAAAGTATCTACTTCCTCACCAATTTCACTCATTTGTATTAATGTGAATGCTGCGCCCACCACTAACAACAGCATGATAAACAAAAAAGTACCAAAAATTTTCATCTTTAATGACAAGTCCCTCACGCGTTTCATCTATTACCCTCCTTTAGTTCTACAAAATGTTATTTTATGCATATTATTATATCTCAAATAATACGATAGTGCTATATAAGCTTTTTTATTTTTATATTTTTAGGTATTACAAATGAGTTATTTAGTTCTAATTTTCCTTTTTATGTAACAAAAGCTGTCTTATAGTTATATTCGTTTAATTTTTATTTATCGTGGTATAATCAAGGAGAAAGACCATGAATTGATGATGAGGTGAAGGAATGCCAAGACAAAAACTGCTTATTCTGGGAGTTGGAGCTGCTGTTTTAATTGCTCTCTCTACTATGTTATTTCTACTGGATGGAGATCAGCAGGTAATTCAGAATCAAGATGTAAATCAAAATACTCCGACTGCTTCCACAACAGAAGATAACACTGTAGAAGCAGAAGAAGCACAGAACTCAGGTGATTCTATCAATATAGAAAGCGGGCAGAACGCACCTGTTGACTCACTTGATGCTGATATACAGGAGGAATTGCAATCTCAGGCTCAGGAAGCACTGGACAATTACATGCCTGATGAAAGAGAATCCTTTTCAAGGGAAGCTTTTGAAGACCATGCGTTAGTATATACGTACTATATTCAGCAGGGAGATGAAGCAGTTATTGAAGAAGATGCTGTGGAATCAAATGCTGAATGGCTTGCTATAGAGCTTGATGGCTGGAATACATATGCAGAAGATGCCTATGGATTTACATTTGATGAGGCAAGATTTCAAAATTATACAGCGGAAGAGGAAGAACACACACTTGAAGATGATGCAGAACTGAGTATCCTGCTGGAGGAAATGGAAAATGAGAGCCCTATTATTGCGCAGCAGCAGCTTGAATTCCAGTATGCGAAATCATTTATATGGCACGAGATACAGGAAGATGCTGCGGCCGAGCAGGGTGAGAACCCAGAATCGGTGGAAGAATGGAATCAGGTTTATTTCACGGTGGAACAGGAAGTATTCGAACAAATAGCTGATGATCATCCTGCCATAATGGATGGAGAAGCAGAATAATACTATATCAGCTGAAAATATGCCCTCAAAAAAGAAGCTGTCTCCGATAAATGGAGACAGCTTCTTTTTATCTTGACAAGCCCGGGAAATCCAGAGAATACTCTGCTTTCGAATTTTCATTTACAGGGTCTTCCATGATAAACACAGCTTCTTCATTCATTTTAAGATCTTTAACTGCAAAAAACAAAGTCATCATTGAGCCCTCATCCATTATTTTTTCCTCTGCCGGGGAAATCTCGTTGCCACTTTGTTCAATATAAACATCATATACATATGCTCGATTTTCCAAATACCGCACCTGGATTATAAACCGGTCATCCCTCAACAGTTTTTTCATTTCCTCTGCATCCGGAATACGGCCTTCATGATAAAATATTTCTCTTGCCTGCGTCGTTACAGTTAAGCTCGGTGGTTCTGCATAAACGAAAGCTGCATCATCTGAACGCAGTGTACTTTCAATTTCTGAAAGCCTGTACTGTTCAGCTCCCCCTAAAGCAGAAGTGCCTTTTTCAATGTACTCCGCTATTTCTTCATCCTCCAGGAAAAATAGGTAGGATTCATCGGAAAAAAGCTCAGTGTCTTCCGCCCCCTGACTCGAGTTTTCCAAGGAAAACTCCCCAGGGCTCCCCTCCGGAAGTGAAAATAGTACAAACCCTCCAATTAGCATAAATAAAGCTGCCATGCTCAACAGCATTTTTAATAACATACACTGATCCCTCTCTTTAAATTTAATTATACTAAAAAAGAGAAGAAATCTCAGTACGCTCGCAGACTATTTTTTATCCAATACTGAAACGACAGAAGCTGGAAGATTTGCCTGCATCGTAGATGGATCTTCATGAATCACGCCATATGGCTGCAGTTTCCGCACTGCTTCTTCCAATTCTGAGACAGCATCTTTCGGTGCATAAATATAATCGACTGTTTCTCCGGAGAAATGATCAAGTTCATCAGAGGAAGCAGCCTGCTCCACACGGTATCCTATACGTTCAAATTTTTTCGTAGACTGGGATGTTACAGTCAAAGAAACAATTTTTTTGCGGCGTGGTCCTTCTTCCGTATGGACTACCGCTGCCCTCACCACTTCCTCAAACAAGTCTTCTTCTGTTTCCGGACCTTCTTTCCCAGTAGCCTGGCCGAGCGCATAATCAAGATCTGCAAATAAATCCTCCAGATCTTCCAGACCTACAGACAGCCTTACCAAATCCTCCGTTACTCCGCTGCTTGCTCTCTCTTCCAGATTTAGCTGCTGATGCGTGGTAGAAGCAGGATGTATAATTAAACTTTTGGCATCACCGACATTCGCTACGTGAGACCAAAGCGATACATGTTTGATTAACTCTCTTCCTGCTTCCACTCCGCCCTCAATACCAAAGTTCACAATCGCTCCGTATCCGTCCTTTAAATACTTTGCTGCAAGTTCATGGGAAGGATGACCTTCCAGCCCCGGATACTTCACCCAGGAGACTGCCGGATGGCTCTGCAGACGATTCGCAATAGCCTGTGCATTATCCTGATGGCGCTGCATACGCAGAGACAAAGTTTCCAGTCCCTGCAGTAAATAAAATGCGTTCTGCGGGCTTAATGCCGCTCCTATATCCCTAAGCAGCTGTACACGGAGCTTTAAAATAAATGCCATATCTCCTAAGTCGTTGAATACAAGCCCATTGTAGCTTGAATCAGGCTCATGAAAATGTGGAAATTTCTTTTTATTCCAGTGGAATCTTCCTCCATCAATTACTACTCCGCCAATCGTAGTACCGTGCCCTCCAATCCATTTTGTCGCCGAATGGATGACAATGTCTGCTCCATGCTGCAAAGGCTTGCATACTGCAGGAGAAGCAAATGTGCTGTCTACAATTAAAGGAATTTCTGCTTCGTGTGCTACGTCTGATATTGTATGAAAATCGAGTACGTTTAATCCGGGATTTCCAATTGTTTCTGCAAAAACTGCTTTCGTATTATCCTGGATGGCATTTTTTACTGCTTCAGGATCCGTAATATCAACAAAAGAAACCTTTATTCCAAATTTAGGAAGCGTCATGGAAAATAAATTATAAGTTCCCCCATACAAATGAGAAGCTGCAACAATATGATCCCCTGCCTGAGCAATATTCATTATGGACATTGTAATTGCTGCCATTCCTGAAGATGTACCTAATGCTCCTACCCCATCTTCTAAAATGGCCATTCGCTTTTCAAAAGCGTCAACAGTAGGATTCATGATCCGGCTGTATATATTTCCGGGTTCTGCAAGAGAAAACAGCCGCTCTGCATGGTCAGCATCTTCAAAAACATAAGAAGTCGTCTGATAAATCGGTACCGCTCTGGCACCCGTTGCGGGATCCGGACTTTGTCCTGCGTGAAGCAGCTGTGTGTACAATCCTTGCTCATCAATTCGTTTTGTCATAATATAACCTCCGTTTTAAAGTTCGATCATAATCACTATTTCTCTAACAATTTCTCAATTCCTTCTTCGAACCTGGAATAAAATGTGCAGTTTACAGAATTATTTTAATCCTTTAAACTGAAAAAGGATTATTATTCTGGAAGGAGCATAACATTTTATGGACAAAGCTTTATTTTTTGACTTGGATGACACGATTTTATGGGATGCGAAAAGTATTGAACTGGCTTTTAAAAATACTTGTGCTTATGCAGAAAACACATACGGAACTGATGCAAAAGAGCTGGAGACCGCAGTACGTGCTGCAGCAAAAGAAAGATATTCCAGTTATGATACATTCGCATTTACACAGATGATCGGCATCAACCCTTTTGAAGGCCTCTGGGGAAGCTTTCAGGATCCCGGAGAAGGATTTGAACGAATGGCTGCAATCATTGAAGAATATCAGTTTCATACCTGGCACGACGGGCTAAAGCAGCTCGGAGTGGAGGAAAAAACTGCAGCAGAAGAACTTGCTGCTTTGTTTATTACTGAAAGAAAGAAATCTCCGGTTTTATTCGATGAAGCTTTCGATGTGCTTGACCAGCTTAAAGGAAAGGTTACGTTAGTACTTCTTACAAATGGCTCCCCGCAGCTGCAGAACACGAAGCTGACGATAACGCCGGAAATCGCACCATATTTTGATCATGTTATTATTTCCGGAGAATTCGGTAAAGGAAAACCAGATCCTGCAATTTTCGAACATGCGCTGAAGGTAAGCGGCGCTTCGAAAGAGTCAACGTGGATGATTGGAGACAACCCTAAAACAGATATTTTAGGCGCGAATCGAGCAGGAATTACTTCTATCTGGCTGAATCGGTTTGAAAAAGAACCGCATCCTGGTATAGAAGCTGATCATGAAATTCAGGATCTTCACCAGATTTTTAATTTAATCGATCTTTCCTAAAGGAACGCCGACGTTCTTCCCCAGCCAAAACATTCTTTAATGTATATCTGCCCGGACGTATCTTTGTATCGTTCTGTGCCCTGCCAGAGCTGTGGAATTTTAAGCGCTGCCTGAAAACGAGCAGGCAAGTTTCTTCGGAAAATAGGAGAATCAATACCCAGCAACTCATAAACATATAAAACTTCTTACTTCATAAAACACTCTGTGCTGAAGATAAAACATTATTTCATGTTTTACCTTCAGCTTTTTTAAATTATGTGGAAAAAAATTTCCGGAGTACCCCTCCCGGAATTTAAAATAACAATCAGAATTTCTCCAGTAATCCTGCAGAGAAATATTTTCAGGCCGCTGCTGCTTTCATAACAGGGTATGAATATAGGAAAAAATTAGCTATACTATGGAAAACTTCAATGAAATTAATAAGGAGGGCTTCCATTGCGGATTCATCATAAATTTATGGTATTTTTCGTTATAATACTTTGTGCAATGAGTGCTGTCACCTGGATTATTTATTCAAATAGTAAACAGACTACAGAGCAGTATGACCAGATTCTGGATCGTTTTTTAGTGTTAAACGAAATTTCTCAGCATACTGCCCATGCAAATCAGTTATTCGAAAATTACCTGATGATTCAAAATGAGTCCCAGCTTACAGCCCTCCAGAATAGGCAAGTACAGCTTTTAAGTATGCAGTCACAATTTGCTGAGGTAATGGCATCAGAAGAAAATTCATCCCTATATAAGAACTTTTATCATATGCTTGCTTATTTTAATCATGAAGTGAATGCAGCAATTGAGACACAGGACAGCGAAAGAACAAGTGAACACTTTCTGCACCGGGAAGAAGTAGAGAAAATATCTTCCTGGCTCAATGACACCACGCTGCAGCTGATTAATGAAGAGCTGGGTGACTATCATGATATGCATGCTGACGTATTGGAAGAAAGGGAGTTTCATCAATTGCTGGCTTTAAATGGTGCAGGCGCATTTTTTATTGTCAGTATCATTGTTACTTACTTTATGTCCAAACGTATTCTGCGTCCGGTACAGGCACTCATTTATCAATCTTCAGAAATATCGGCCGGAAACTTTGATGTAAAAGATGTACGTGTTACGAATGATGAGGTCGGGGTGTTAAGTCAGACCTTTAATCAAATGAAACACAATGTAGATCAATTAATTAAAGAAATGCGGCACCGGGCACAGCTGGAAAGAAAAGTGAAAAATCAGGAGATTGAACACTTAGAAACAAAACGTTTATTGAAGGAAATGGAATTAAAATCTTTACAGAACCAGATGAACCCCCACTTTTTGTTCAATACACTCAATACCGTAGCAAAGCTTTCCTACATTGAAGGTGCTGCGCAGTCAAGCGGACTGATTGTATCAATATCCAAGCTGCTCCGCTACAATCTTCAGCCGATTGAATCCCAGGTAACGCTGGAAGCTGAACTGAATCATGTAAATAAATATATTGAAATACAACAAACCAGGTTTGGAGAAAGAATCAAGGTAAATACTTTTATTGAAACAAACCATTTAGATGTCCGCCTGCCGGTACTGACCCTTCAGCCTATTGTAGAAAATGCTTTTATTCATGGCTTGGATGCACTGGAGGACGGCGGACGGATTACGATACATGTATTTGAAAAGGAGAACAGCGTATTTATTAAAGTGGAAGACAGCGGTGCCGGGATTCCAGAGGAAACGTTAAAAATGCTCCGGACTCCCGAACAATCAGCAGCCAGAGAAAAAGTGCAGGGTCACTTAACCGGGATCGGCTTAAAAAATGTGCAGAAAAGACTTTCACTCCTTTTTGACAAGGACAATCTCGTTACAATCAATTCGCAAGTGAACAAAGGAACAGCAGTCATTCTCGAGATACCTCTGCATAAGAAAGGAAGTGTTCAGATTGAGGCATAAAATCTTAATTGTCGAAGATGAAGTACTGGAGAGAAAAGCGCTAAAAAAAATGATCGAATCTAACTTTTCCAATACAGAAGTTATCGGTGAAGCATCTTCTAGCAGACAGGCTATAGAACTTGTAGAACTTTTTCATCCTGATATTATTACGATGGATATCCGGCTGCCTGGAATGGACGGGATTCAGACAATTGAAGAAATTCAAAAGAACTATCCTCATATTAGTTTTATCATTTTGTCGGCCTTTGACACTTTTTCCTATGCTAAAAAAGCCATTACTCTTGGTGTTCACGATTATTTGTTAAAACCTTATGATGAAGAAGAACTGTGTACTGCACTGCAGCAGGTGCTGCAGCACCGGGAAAAGTCTGCACTGCAGCGGATGGAACATTTAAGTATGAAAGACCAGATGGAACAAATGAAACTGCTCGCAGAGACGGAGCTTGTTACAAATTTATTGGAGAACCGGATCTCTGACCTGACCTCAGACATGCTTCAGGATATACTTGAAATCCAATTCCATGAAGCCGTCGCTCTTCGTATAAATTTTCACCAGCAGACGCCTTTTAACTCTTTTACTGCCAGGGAAGTTCATCAATTATTAAAACAGGAGCTTTATCATTACCCATACTGCCTGCTCGGCCCGCTCCAGGGCGGTCAGCTTCCAGTAATAATTTTTCGTACCGGCGGAGAGGAAAACAGCTTGAAGAGTATGGTACAGGAAATTTGGAAACATTTGATTCCTGTATTGGATAAGAGGAACTTTACTGCCTCCTGTGGAGCAGGTGACAAAGTGAATACACCGGAACTGCTGGTTAACTCTTTTCAGGAAGCAGTCCAGGCTTCTTTAAAGGCCAGTCGTCCTATGCAGCTGGTCTTCTACCAGCAGACTGATATGCTGGAAGAAGCCAAAGTGGACTACCGCCTGGAAAATTTAATTATTCAGGCCGTTCGTTCCGGAAACCTGCAGGAAGCTTCTTCACAGCTATCAGACTTTTTAACACAGTTACTGCCTCATCCAAAACTGTCTTCAGAGGACAAACGCGAACAGATTTATGACTTATTTTTATTATGTTCGAGAACAGCCGATCCGCCATTAAAATGGAATAAAAAAGTCATAAAAAGTTGTGAAGTTTCTTTAGAAAGTATGGATGTGATTCTGCAAACGTTTGATGAATTATGCAGACAGCGTCTCGATCAGCTCGAAGATATACATCATAATGTAATTAAAGCTACGTTACAGTATTTAGAAGAAAATTATCAAAATGATATAACATTGGAAAGCGCAGCCAGACAGGCACATCTGACACCTTCCTATCTGAGTAAAATCGTAAAAGAACGGACAGGTGTAACGTTTATTGATCATTTGACCCGCTTAAGGATTTCAAAGGCAAAAGAACTCTTGAAGACCACGAACGCTTCGCTGAAAGAAATATGTTTTTCCATCGGCTATCATGACCCGAATTATTTCAGTAAAGTTTTTAGAAAATATGAAAATATTTCACCAAGAGAGTACCGCCAGCAGTATTTCAAAGATTTTTCCCAGGATATTTCCCTGCCCAAATAAAAATCAGTAACTTCCTCCCTGATTTACAGGCAGAGATTTATCATCCATTTCGGAAAGGGAGTGATATTATGCGGAGAATCATCTCTGCCTTACTAATTTTCTTTTGCTTACTGCTGATGAACGCCTGCAGCCAAAGCACCAGTGCTGACGCATATGAAAATTTAGAGGATGCTGTTAAATTTGGCCTTCAGTCGGAAGGGGCTCACCCATCTGATGTAATGGCTGTCGAAGAGTTTCAGGATGAAACGATTATTTTTTACGAATTTGATGGGACACTCGGTGTTGCGAGTATATCGAAAACCGAAAATGGATACCGCTGGTTCAGAGGCGGACCTTATTTAGCCTTTGAAAATAATGATAGTGATTCCTATTCAGCCGCTGGCTTTTTCTATGAAACAGAACAAGGATTGGAAGTACCCATTATGTATGGGCAGATAAGGGATAATGGGATCTCAAAAATATTACTCGCGGATAAAGGAATTGAAAAAGAACTGCAGATATCCGGTGATTCCTTATTTTACTTCGCCATCCATGAAGCTCCTTTCAGCTCCTTAGAAATTACCCCAGTAAGAGAATAACTTTGTTTTAAGTTACCTCTGCTGCAGAAGGAGCGAAAGGCGCACCTTTCCTATAACAAGGTTTCCCTCATGCAAAAAAGCTGAAATCATTTGAAAATCCTCTTTTCTCCATAAAAAATTACCGTTTTTCTTTAAAAATATACTATTTTCCTCCCCTATCATTGTGGGTGAATTCACAAAAAATAAAATACCACAGATATTACACGATAATTATCAGAATATTTTTACGCGGCAGTTCAGTTAATATGATTAAATAAAAATGTAAGCGATTACAATATCATAAGGGGGAATGAATTGTGCACGTAAAAAAATTAGGATTACTCGTTTTATTAGGACTGATTTTGTTGGTTGCGGCTGCCTGTGGCAATAATAATGGCACAGATAACACGAATGCAGAAGAACCAGCGAATAATGCTGGAGCAGAAAATGAAGCAGGTGCTGATGAAGCGGAGACAGAAGCTGAAGAAAACAACACCGCAGACGAAGCAGAGAACAATACGAACGAAGAAGCATCAGGAGACCGGGAAGAACTCGAAATTTTCAGCTGGTGGACAGGCGCAGGGGAAGAAGCAGGTTTACTTGCACTTATCGATGCGTTTGAAGAAGAGCATCCCGACGTAGAAGTAGTGAATGCTGCGGTTGCCGGTGGTGCTGGTACAAATGCCCAGGCAGTGCTTGCAAGCCGTATGCAGGGAAATGATCCTCCCGGCACATTTCAGATTCACGGTGGAGCTGCGCTGAATACAGGGTGGGTTGCTGCGGACAGAATGGAGCCGGTAACAGATATTTATGAAGAAGAAGAATGGATGGATAAGTTTCCAGAAGATTTAATCGATCTCGTTACGACAGATGGAGAAATTTATTCTGTGCCGATGAACATTCATAGAAGTAACGTAACGTTTTACAACACTGCAATTTTCGAAGAACATGGACTGGAAGCTCCTTCCACCTTTGATGAGTTTTATGAAGTAGCAGATCAATTACAGGAAGCCGGAGTCGTCCCTCTTGCTTTAGGAGACAGAGAAAGCTGGACGTCTCTTCACTTATTTGAAACTGTAATGCTTGGTTCATTGGGAGCAGATGGCTACAATGATCTCTGGACTGGAGATCTGGCATTTGACTCTCCTGAATTCGAAGAAGCGCTTGATCATTTTGATCGTATGCTTGAATACATTAACGAAGATCATGCAGCGCGCAACTGGCAGGATGCTGCACAGATGGTAGCTGAAGGTGATGCGGCAATGAATATTATGGGTGACTGGGCTGCAGGCTACTTTGCAACTGACCTTGGTTTAGAACCGAATACAGATTTCGGCTGGGCACCTACTCCAAATACGGAAGGTTTATTTATGGTAGTAACTGATAACTTTGGACTCCCGCAGGGTGTAGACAATCCTGAAACGGTAAAAGATTTCCTTCGTTTCATTGGCACAACAGAAGCACAGGACACTTTTAATCCTCTAAAGGGTTCTATTCCGGCACGGGTAGATGCGGATCCGGATGCTTACAATGAGTATGGACAATCTACAATTGAAGATTTCCAGGAAGCAGATTCTCTGACTCCAAGCCTTGCCCACAACTCTGCTGCACCAGCAGGATTTGTATCACAGGCAGATCAGGCTGTAAATATCTTTGTTTCCTCCCGGAATAAAGAGCAGCTTATTCAATCTCTGCAGCAGGCGCAGGATGATAATATCGAATAATGTTTAATGGAAGAGGAGCTGCTTCCTTCATCATGAAGCAGCTCCATTTTCTTTTTTATCGGAGGAGTGATATCTTTTGCAAAATAAAAAGTTTTTATCGGATAGATGGCTGGCAATCTTGTTTATCCTGCCTTCGATTATCGTCATAGCTGTTTTTGTTTATGTATTTATCAGCTGGACAGGATATGTATCTTTTTCCAATTGGAATACACTTACTCCTGACCTGTCTTTTGCCGGATTACAGAATTATATGTTTTTATTCAATGATTATCGGTTTCAGTCAGGTATGCGGAACACACTTTTCTTTACAATATTTTTTATCTTCGGTGTCTTATTTATGGGATTTATTCTTGCTACATTCATAGATTCTAATATTAAGCAGGAATGGTTTTTTAGAAACGTGTTCCTTTTCCCTATGGCGCTGTCTTTCGTAGTAACCGGGGTTGTCTGGCAGTGGCTGTTAAATCCGAGTACTGGAGTGAATTTATTATTTGGAATGCTAGGTTTTGAAAATGTACCGAACTGGTATACGAGCACACATATCGCCTTCAGCTTTCCGCTGGGTTCCATTGAATTTGGTATCCCTGTCGCTATGCTTGCTGTTGTAATAGCCGCTGTATGGCAGATGACCGGGTTTTCGTTGGCTATGTACCTTGCTGGTCTTCGCGGGATCCCCGATGAAGTGAAAGAAGCTGCCCGTATGGATGGTGCAAGCGAGTTTCAAATATATAGAAAAGTTATTTTTCCTATGCTGATGCCTATCACAATCAGTGTTGTAATCATCATGGGTCATATGTCTTTAAAAATCTTTGATTTAATTTATGCAATGACAGGTTCCGGCGCAAATTTCGTAACAGATGTACCTGGTGTTTATATGTTTGAAACAACTTTCCGCGCGAACTTCTTTGCGAATGGTGCAGCCATTGCTATGATCATGCTTGCACTGGTAGCTGTGATTATGGTGCCTTACCTCATCAGCGCGAGAAAGGGGGAGTCTTAAGTGGTCATTAAAAGTCCTTTAAGTAAGCTGCTTGTGTATACCTTTCTTATTATCATGTCCCTATTTTTTCTGATGCCTATTTATGTCATGATCATCACCAGTTTAAAGCCGATCGATGAAGTATCGTTGACGCAGATGTGGGCGTTGCCTTCCACTGTTTCCTTTGAGGCTTACGCGTTTGCATTTGAGAGACTGGCTCCCAACTTTCTTAATACGATTTACCTTGTCGTGCCAGCAACAATTTTATCTGCTTTGTTCGGCTCTTTAAACGGTTATGTGCTGTCTAAATGGAAATTCAAAGGATCCGACTGGATATTTACGGCGATTCTTTTCGGAATGTTCATTCCTTACCAGAGCATTTTGATTCCAATGATCCAGTTTCTGCAGACAGTCGGCCTTTATAATACAATTCCAGGCTTAATTCTGGTGCACGTTGTGTATGGTATCCCTATTACCACTCTTATTTTCAGAAATTTTTATGCAAGTGTACCGGTGGACCTTATTGAAGCTGCACGGATAGATGGAGCAGGATTTCTCAGTATCTACCTGAAAATTATTTTCCCTCTGTCCATTTCAGGCTTTGTCGTTGTCTGTATCTGGCAGTTTACAAATATATGGAATGAGTTTTTGTTCGCGGTAACCATTACCAGCACCGGCTCCCAGCCTATTATGGTGGCCCTTCAAAACCTGTCGGGAAGCCAGATTGTGCAGTGGAATGTACAAATGGCAGGTGCCCTGCTTGCAGCACTTCCTACATTACTCGTTTATATTTTTGTTGGAAAGTATTTTGTAAGAGGCCTGCTGGCTGGTTCTGTCAAAGGCTGATCATTTTACTGAAAACAGAAGATAGGGTTAATATCACTGGTAAATTAATCAGTAATCAGAAAGATCCAAACATTTTTTGTTTGGATCTTCAGGCTGTTGAAAAAGTACTTTTTTGTATAAGTATATGATTTTATGCTTTTGTCTCCGAAGTGTCGCTTTCCGGAGGGAACTCTCTCAGCTAACCTGCCGTTGGCAGGTGGATCTTCGAATCGTTCAAATCCTCCAGGAGTCGACTCTTCTGCGACTGCAGCATAATTAAGGGAGGCAATGCTTTTTATACGAAACCACAGAGATACGAACACTTTTTCTTCGGAAATAACTTTTCTCCATAGCGCCCGGCGGTTACAGCGGGATTCAAGCGCAGTCTGTTGGAGAATGTCCAAACGATTTTTTGGGCATTTTCTCCAAGCATGAGGGAAGCCAGCCAGGGTTTTGCATCCATCTCGTATGCTTTTTCCGAGATGGATGTGGCTGCGCGGACCCATGCTTTGCTTTTTTTGTTCTATCCGGCAGGCATTGCAAATAGCTGAAGACCGGGCGGCAAGCTTCCGCCGGAAAGCGGAGGAGAACCTATACACTACAAATCATAAATATACAAAATTTCTCACTATATAAACACTTTGATGTTCCAAACAAATTTTTTGTTTGGAACTTTTTGTGTTGAGACGAAAGCGAAACGGGAAAGGAAAATGCAGAAAGGGGTTTTTTTATGCTGGAGACAATTCTTGATTTGGATAGACGTGCATTCGAAATTGTGAATCAGCAGTGGCATACAGAATTACTTGATAGTATCATGATTTTTCTTACCACTATCAGCGATATGGGGTTTTTCTGGTGGGCTGCAGCTATTGTACTTATAATATTTCATAAACGAGCAGGCGGGTTTTATAAAGGAATTACTCTAGCCTTAAGTATAGGCGTAGTGTTTATTATTGAAAATTCTTTAAACTGGGTATTTCAGCGTCCTAGGCCGCCCCTTACGGAAGACGGAGTAAGACAGCTTGTAGATCTGGCGCTCACCAGTTCATTTCCTTCCGGCCATGCAGCCTCTTCCTTTGCCGCCATGACGGTGCTGGTCTGCTTTTTCTCCAGTGCAAAATACTGGGCTTTACCGCTGGCAGTCATTTTTTCATATTCCCGTCTTTATGTCGGCATGCATTTTCCGCTGGATTCTATCGCAGGAGCAGTTCTTGGAATAATAACCGGCTATGCCGTCTACCGTCTCATGGAGAAATACAGAACTAATATGCTCTCTGCTCCTGACAAGGTAGAGTAACTACTATGGCCGATCGATTACAAGTGTTATAGCTGTTGAGTGGTAAATATAAATCTTTCAAGCTGCTGAAGGCTGAAACAGAACTATATTTCCGAGTTAGATATCCAACTCATAAAATACCTCTCAATACGAGGAAAACAAATAAACCGAACTATCTTTGGAAACTCTCAGCAGAGGTTCATGATAGTTCGGTTTTTCATGTGATAAAAAGCTTTTGTTCCAGCCTCTTAGGAAGTAAACTTGTTCAAAGATCAGCTTACCCGTTTTTAATGGTTGGGGTATCTTTAAGATATATTTTCCTCAAAGTAATTTATGACTCCCTGCCATTCTTCTTCCACAGTTAAAAATTCTTCTGTACTAAAAACTAAGTACACAGCGTTTTCCATGTATTCTTCCGGGAGATTGAACTCTTCCATAATTTCCTGCAGCGACAAACTTTCTTCCCCCAGCCGCCAGGTAAAGCTTTCATTATTGCCTGTTGATATATGCACATCTTCACTTCGGTATTTGTCCAGAGCATCATCATATATCTCCTGATTTCTTTGGAATTCTTCTGTAATTTCATTACTGCCGTTTGTGAGGATAACAAGATACCCTTCATCTTCAGATGTCATACCATTTGCAGAAAGATAAAACGTCGAAACAAAGTGAGTGAAATCTTCCATTTCCAGCGGGAGAAGTCTTATTTCCTCCGCTTCATAAAGTGGAAGTATTTCTGGATTCGTTTGAAAATAATCCGCTTGATTCTCCTGCACTTCTGCACTGAAGTCTTCACCGATTTCAACTTCCAGCGGATAACCAAATAGCGCCCGCAGGTTTGATGAAGCCATGCTCGTTTCTTCTTCCGTTTCAGCGTAAATAAAACTTGTCTCTTCCGTAACACTTACTCTGTAACCTTCAACACTGTAATCTTCTCTGTTAAACTCTGCCTGCGCTGTTGGCACTACTCTTTTTCCACCAAGGTTATCTTCTACAAATATTACTAATTCGTCATTCAGATATCCTGCGTAGCGTCCTGCAAATCCAGTTTCATCTTCTTCTGAATTTTCATCGATACAGCCTGAGGTAAGCAGTGCTGCTATGCAGAAAATACTTAGGGTAGTTATACGTTTGTCCAATATACTCTCTCCTATAATATTTAGTAGCTTCTTTTCTTTCATTATTGATTAATTTTAATTGGATTCAAGACATTATTTACGATTTATACATATGCAGGGGGAGCATTACTGCATTATAGTCATTGGATAAAAATATATTCTATTACTGTAAGCAAAATTATTTCATCAAAAAAACAGCAACTTCAAAACACAGAAGCTCCTGTTTTAATGCAGCGAAATTTTCAGAAGTAGTTATCATATTAGGAACAATTTCAAAAATATGTACTTTCGACTGGTACTCTATCTTCCAAATCCTGATCGTCCTCTTTCTTTTCTTATGCTCGTCATTAGTATAAACCCAACCATAATTCCTGCAAACGATGCGCTTTCTCCACTCAATAGTGTTAAATGCCCTAAAAAATTTGGCAGGGTAAACGTTTCATAGTTAAAAGTGATCCAGGGGTACGCACAGAGATAGAGAAAAGGAAGTCCGAGAAAAATTAATTTCTGCCATCGAATCTTCCAGCTGCCCGATTGTTTCCATTGGTCAATCAGGGGAAGTATTCCAATAAATATCCCGAGAATTATATAGATAAACGGAATCAGGAAGGTTTCAATTTCACCTGTAGTGGCAGCTTCTTCTCTAAGTGTACCAGCTGCAGACTGAATCATTAAAAAAGTACCAATGATGAGTATAAAATAACCAAGATAACCAATCACTTTTTTCAAAATATTTTCTCCTTTCCTATCGTAACTGTGGTTAAAAGCGGACCTTATCAGTTTATTATACAAATGTTTACACTGTCCGGAGGATTAAATATTCACAACATTCATTTTACTGCAGGCAGCATTTAATGTAAAACTACGATTTACAAATTCATGTTTTCATATTCAAAAAAGAGCTGAAGTTAATCCAGCTCTTTTTTCAAAGCTATTTTTTAATCCAACAGTACCACATCACAAATTCAAAGTATCCAATATAAATTACAAAAGTTTCATTAATAGGCTGCCTTGAAAATAAGAAGTTTCGTAATGAAGAAGTAATATTGCTGCTGCACTTTCGGAGAGGCTTACCTAAGGGCTTGTTCTCGACTGCCTTACACAGCAATATTTATTTTTTTGTTAATTTCCAGTCTTTCTTATGGTCAAAAAGCCATGAATGAAGGCTGGAACAGTTAAAAAAGAAAATCAATTTACACAGACAAATTCAAGTGCGGACGGATTTTCGTCATAAAATAAAAAAATATTCCTCCCAGCAGAATTGATGCGGCAGCATCAGAGATATAATGGTAGTTTAAATATATTCTGCTGAAAGCTACCAGCAGGATAAGAATCCCCCCGATTGAAAGAACCCAATTTTTACTTTTTGTCTGCAGTGGAACTAGCTTAAATAATAAAAACGTCAACACCAGCATTAAAAGAGTAATCCTCATAGTATGTCCGCTTGGAAAGCTGTAGGAAGCCATTTCAAAATTCACGCCAAATGCTTCTATAAATTTGGATTCCCCAGGTCTTTCTCTATTGATAAACAACTTAAGTATAAAATTGTAAGCTATCCCGCCAATAATTACTATATTGATCCACACTGCTTCTTTTATTTTACGATAAACGACCAGCAGAATAGAAAGTAATGCAGCCGCAATGATAGATAATTCCACCGCCCCGAGGAAAGTCACATAAATCATAAAAGAATCCAGAAACTCTGTCTTCATTTCTCCCACTCACCCATTTCTCCTAAGTCAACTTACTGAAACATTTTTATATCAAATACAAAATGCAGTATTAAAAAAAACACTATCATCATGGTAACTCCAATAATAAGTCCAGTGAAAGCTTCCCTTACTCCATCGTCATGAGATTTATCGGTTTTCGAGCTCACTTTTCTGCTTCCTCCTTCTGGAAATATAACGCCGTACTCTCTTTATTTTCCCGAAAACAATTCCAAGAAAAAGTAAAGTTAGCTTATTATAGATCCATGCATGAGCCAAGTAAATATATTTTTTCAATTTACTTTATTCTACATAAATCGTTGCAGCAGCATACATTTTCTTTCTCAGTCTTATAAAATACGGCTGGAAAATATTTCTTTTGGAAGCAGGTGTTTTAATGAGTTGATTTCCGGGAAAGTAAGATTAGTTTTGCATTTTTAATCAGAAAGAAAGGAGAACCATCTTGAAAAACATTATCCCTCCATCCTTAAGAAAATATCTGCAGATGTCGAAGCGGGAAAGAAAATATGAAATGCAGTCAACTCTATGGTATATGCCATTACTTTATGTTTCTTCGTCAGTAGTGCTTGTGGTACTGACATTAATTCTTGATTTGACCCTGGATATTGAACAATACACTCCGGATATCCTCCATATAGATGAGGATATTACCCGTATGCTTGTCAGTACGCTTATCGGCGGTATATTAACACTTAGTGCTTTCACACTGAACTCACTGCTTGTTGTACTTACTACCTTCAGTGGACAGTTTTCACCGCGGATGCTTCTTAACTTTGTAGCAGATAAACGAACCCAGCACGCACTCGGCGTATTTAACGGGAGCTTTGTGTATGTGCTGCTGGTATTTCTGTTTATTGGAAGCACGCAGCTGGAATTTTTTGTTGCTGTACCAATTACTACTATTTTTCTCGCTTTTCTCACTGCAATGACTTTTATTTATTTTATTAATCACGCTACCACCTGGATGCAGGTCCACAATATTACTAATACAATGAAAGAAAACTCCCAGAAAATTATTAGAGAAACTTTAAGTGAAGATCTGGAAGTATTTCGTGCTGCATCTCCCGGTGATTTAATGAAAGATCAACAGGAAGAATTTATCACCATTACTGCCTTTAAAAATGGCTATATCCAGCTGGCTGATTACAGAGCTATGATTCAAAAAGCAAGAGAGGATAACATTATCCTCCAATTTCATGTCCGTACCGGGGATTTTATTTTAAAAGGAAATCGTCTCTTCAGCTATTGGGGCCCGGGAGCTGAAGAGGTAGATATAAAAAATTATACGAAATTAATTCAGATAGGCCATAAAGAGCTGGAACTTCAAGATATTCACATGGGAATGAATAAACTGGCGGAAATTGCTATTAAATCTTTAGGGAATAATGATCCTAAAACAGCGGTAACTACGATCCACCAAATGGCTGAGTTAATGCTTGCTGTAGAGGACTATATTACTTTCACTCCTTACCTGAAAGATAAAAACGAACAGGTGAGAGTTATTTTAGTTAAAGAAACTTTCGAGTCCTACCTTTACAGAGGATTCGGTCTTATCCGGTATTATGCAAAAAATGATTTTATTATTCTCACTGAAATTATTGGCAGCATGAAACGTCTTGCAGGGTCACTCGACCAATCAAAGCATGAAGTGTTATGGGAATTTTCGTCTAATATTCTGGAACAAGTTGATCCTTATCAGTCATACAGGCTGGATTTGAGATTCATGCTTGATT
Source organism: Alkalicoccus daliensis (assembly GCF_900103955.1). Classification (GTDB taxonomy): domain Bacteria; phylum Bacillota; class Bacilli; order Bacillales; family Salisediminibacteriaceae; genus Alkalicoccus; species Alkalicoccus daliensis. The sequence goes on along the minus strand of NZ_FNIL01000007.1, from coordinate 81,532 downwards.
CTCTTCATCAGTTGTCGGAAGTAACAGGATATGAGGAAGAATACAAAAAAATTGAAGCATCCCTCACCCACTAAAAAAGAGCGGCACTGGAAAATATTCCGTGCCGCTCTTAAGTGCTGTTTTCACGAATTATGTGGCAGGTACTGTAGCAGCATGCGTTTCCTGGTTTAATTGGATAACACTTTCTGCCATATTGGAAGCGTGGTCTCCTATTCTTTCCAGGTTGCTCAGCATATCTAAAAATACCATTCCGCTAGCCCCAGTACATATTCCATTGTTCATTCGCTGCACGTGCGATTTTCTGCCTTCTTTTTCTGCCTCATCAATCCGTCCCTCTAACTCCAGTACTTCCATCGCTGCATTAAGGTCAAGATTTTCCAAAGCACGGAGAGCTGCAGAGAAAGCTTCAGAAGTAATAGCAATCATTTCTTCTAATTCTTTCGTACCTTCCTCAGAAAAGTTAATTTTATGTGCCATAGAGTATTCTGAAAGCTCCATTAAATTCTCGCAGTGATCTCCCACTCTTTCAATATCAGTTACGTTATGCATCAACTGAGAATGAATCGCAGACTGTTCCTGATTCATTGACTTTCCTGAGATTTGCGTTAAATAATCTACTATTTCTCTATTTAAATCGTTAATAATTTCCTCTTTACGTTTTGTACGCTCTCCTTCTTTTGGATCCTGCTTAATGAGCATATTTGTAGAATGGAAAACATTTTCTTTTGCCAAAGTTCCCATATGCACTACTTCATGGCGTGCTTTCTCCAGCGCAAAGGAAGGCTGTTTGATTAAAGCCGGCTCCAGGTGCTGAGGACCATGTTCGATAATATCGTCTTCTCCACGAATGATTTTCGTAATGAAGTAAGCGTAAAAAGCAATTAACGGGAATTGCAGCAGTACGTTCACTGAGTTAAACAACCCGTGTGCATATGCTATTTCCCGGGCAATATCTCCTCCAAAAACAGAAGACATCCACACGACAGTGATCTGGACAATTGGAAGAATAATCAGGAATAATATTGTTCCAGTTACGTTAAATATTACGTGTACGAGTGCCGCTCTTCTTGCAGCGAGTGTAGCTCCAATAGATGCGAGTACCGCTGTTATTGTAGTTCCGATGTTGTCACCAAACAATATAGGAAGTGCCTGATCCAATGTTACCAGGCCATCAACTGCCATTGTCTGAAGCACACCAATCGCTGCAGATGAACTTTGTACGAGCATAGTAAATACAGTACCCGCTACTACCCCGAGGATAGGATTCTGCCCGAGCGTAGCCATCATATCTACGAATACCTGGGAATCACGGAACGGGTAGAGTCCTTCTGACATCGTATTCAGCCCAAAAAAGATCATACCAAAACCGAAGAAAATCTGGCCAAAGTTATTTACAATTTTTTTGCTGAAAAAGAATATTAAAAATGTACCAAAAGCAAGTATCGGCAATGCATAATCGCCTATTTTAAAAGAAATTAAAAATGCAGTTGCTGTCGTACCCAGATTCGCTCCCATTAACATAGGAATAGCTCTGCGAAAAGTAAGCAGGCCTGCGTTTACAAGGCCGATGATCATTACTGTAGAACCGGTAGAAGTCTGTAACAATACAGTTACAAGCATTCCGGCAAATACACCCCGTACTGGATTTTTCGTGGCTGCCTCAAGAATCTTTCTTAGTTTTTCCCCGGCAGTTTTTTGCAAACCATCACTCATATATTTAATACCAAAGAGGAAAATTCCTAATCCTCCAAGAAATAAAAATAGCATTGATTGAATATCCATTTCCATACAAGTTATCTCTCCAATCGCTTCTGGTTGTTTTTTGACTCTATGGACTACAATATCAATCAATTATTAATCTATTGTTAGGCAATTATTAATTTATTGTAAATTTTTTAAATGAAATATAATTGAGAGTTTCTTTTGGGCTGGAATTGAACAAACAAAAAGCAGCAGAGGATTACTTCTTTTACCTCTGCTGCTTCCTGTTTTAAATTCAATTTAAATTAATTAGCTTCAAACGTTCTTTTCCCTAATTCAATATCCATTGTTTCAAAAGCGTGGCTGTCATTTTGAATTCTTTTTAACCTTTGAATCAAGGCGTCAAAAGAGGCTTCTTCTTCCACCTGTTCATCGACAAACCAATTTAAAAACGTCAGAGTCGCATGCTCTCTCTCGTCCATCGCAAGGTCAGCCAGCCGATAAATTCTGCGTGTAACTTCCTTTTCATGGCCCAGAGACTGCTCAAATGCATCAAGTACATCATTGAATGTGTTTACAGGTTCATCCATTGCGCTAATGCTTGCTCTTTCTCCCATGTCGTTAATAAAATTATAAAACTTCATTGCATGATATCTTTCTTCTTCTGCCTGGACAAGAAAAAAATTTGCAAATCCATCAAGACTTTTTGCAGAACAGTAGGCTGCTGTTGCCAGGTAAACGTGTGCGGAATAAAATTCATAATTCATTTGTTCATTTAATGCATCTGTCAGCGTTTTGCTTAGCAAATGAAAAACCTCCTGTTTAATTTACTTTCTTTGAAAACTCATCAGTTATTATACTGCTGTAGGTTTACTTTAAAAAATGAAGCGTGGCATTGTCAAGGATTTAAATTCCTTATAATTCCAGTCAGATGCTTTCATTAGGTCCTCCCTGTAACTGAATCTTATATCGATTTAGATTACCGATTTATATATAGAGAAGACAAACAATATCTTTCTATATACTTTTGGTTGAATTCCTATGAATGCTTTATGAAATTGATTCAAGCTTCACTCCTGTCTGCACAAAATAATCATCATCCTGCAGATATCCCACATGCAAAGTGCCTTTAATCTCTTCTCCACTTTTCAGTTCAAATACATCTTCTGCATTTTTGCTCCAATGATATTCATTCGTCTTCCATACAATCCCCAGTTTTTCTTTCCATGCATTGCGCTGCAATGCCTGAATAAAAGAAGTAACCTGATTAAATTTCCTGTTTTCAGCAGCTGGGGTTCGACTGTTTTTGGCTATTACTAAAACATGCATAGGGATTTTCATATAATAATGGCTTAGTGTTTCAGGATATTTTTCTTTTGCTTTACGGGTATATGCCGTTTGAATCAATTCTTTCGAAAAAATTTCTTTCTTATTTCCCGAGAAGATTAAAAATCTCCAGTTTTCATGTAGTTGCTCATCCGCCTCCAGTGATGTCTGCTGTAACAACTCACGCATGCAGCTTTCGTTTACTTCACGATTGCTGAACTTGTTCATCATTCTGTGCTCCCGGATCATTTGGCTTATTACGGTTTTCATCATCGAAGCTTCTGTTGGAGTCATCATGAAAACTTTCCTCCTCTCCCGGCTGTTATTTTTGTCCGTAAATAGTGGATTTTTTCAACGGAGAAGTTCTTGGCTGTGCTTTTACACTATTATTTTTTTCAAAAAAACCTAAGTGAAGGAATCCTGCAATTTTTTCGTTTGTCTCCAAGTCCAGCAGTTTCTCTACCCCAGGATCATAAATATGCGGGTTTGTTTTCCATACAACCCCAAGATCTTTTTCCCAGGCAAGAAGCTGGAAATTATGAATAAGACAGCTTACAGCTCCGAAATCTTCATCCTGTTTTTTCTGTTCCTCTGATTTCGGCATGATGACAATTAAAAAAGCTGCAGGCTGTTCGAAGTACTTCCGCCTGTTTTCTCTTCTTTCCTCCGGAAAAAACGTAATCATATCTTCCACAAATTGGTTTTTATTTTCAGTTGGAACAATAATAAAGCGCCACGGTTCTCTTAATCCATGCGTTGGTGCCCATACCGCCTCCTCTAAAATACCCATGATAAATTTTTCAGTGACAGGTATATCCAGGTAATCTTTTTTTATAGATCGACGCTCTCGGATAGCTTTAGCAATCGGCGTGATAGTTTCAATTGTCATTGTAATCTCTCCTGATTTTATCAAGTTCAAAAATACACTGATAATCATTCTCATTGGAAAACAAAAAAAAGAAGAGGGGGAACCACTTGCTTAATTGAGAATGATTATCAATGATAATACAGTTTTTATCTTAACTTTTTATTCACTGTTCGTCAACTGATTTTCTGAATATTAATTTCAGATGGATATTCTTACGAACAACAGCGGCAAAATGATGTAACTATCCTTTTTGACAATTATTTAGACACTGAATGTTTTATAATTCATTCCAGAGTATTTATAAAGTTAGAAATGTTGAATTTTTACAGCTTTCTATGTATTAAGATTCTCCTCCAATTACCTGCTGAAGTCTGATGTTGATATAAGAAAAGTATGCCTGCGGCTCCATTTTCTGCGCTTGCCGCGGAGAAATCCTTCAGCTGTCCCTCCTTTGTAAGTTTGTCCAGAGACCGGACAAACTTTCGATCTTCACGCTTTCTTTTTCCGCAGGCGTCTTGAAAACCGCCTTGTCTTCGTTTTATTGATTGAAACCTTGTAATAGAAACACTCTTTTCTTTTATTTTACACAAGGAAGAACGGAGCGGAAAACGGTGTACGCCTGTGTAGAGAGTGAGCATTGCTCCACTCGACCAGCAGGCATCTTCACCAAAAACGTGAAGATGCCTTTAAGATCATTTGGTCGGCTGCGTAAATGCTTTCGGCGGTAAAAGTGCATACCGCCTGTGGAAGAACGGGCTGGGAAGATCCCGCGGCGAAGCGAGGAAGCGGAGGAGATCGTCCACGGCAGACCGGTTGTAGTGAAGTTTTCTATTATCAACAAGGAGCATTATCAGAGACACTCATGCAAAATTTTTGCACCATGAAGTATGAAAATTATTACTGCTGTGTAACGAAGGAGAGTACGCATGAGCGCAGCTGGAGAATCCAAGTGTCCTTCTGGAAGGTCACGAAGCACGAGCGGAATCGATCCTGGTTCTTCAAGACAGCATGGCGGTCTCTGCCCTGCTGTCTGTGGATCAATGGAAGCCGTGCCTGTGAGAGAAATTAGTCGAGAACAAGCCCTTGGGAAGCCTCTCCGAAAGTGAAGCAGCAGTATTCCTTCTTTTTAGCGGAACTTTTATTTTCAAGGCAGCTTTTAACATAACAAACAAGAATTATGTAAGAAATTTAAACGCTCGTAAATTCGATCAATATAACTTATTATGAAATTGGTCTACACAAATAAACCGGAAGAAGTTTTTCCTCCGGCCATTTGTTACTCTTCAGGTTCATTTACTTCGTTAAATTCTTCTGCTTCCTCGACGTTGTTGCCTACTTCTTCATTCGCTTCATTTTCATTATAAAGTTCATTGTTTTCCGGATCTGTTTCTGAAACATCCGGTTCATTATTTACTTCACTGTTTCCACAGGCAGTAAGGAAAGCAGCCAGCATGATAATATAAATTAATTGATGCATTTTTTTCATAGCAGCACCCCCTGTTAATATAATAGTTTTCAAATTCCTGTTTTCAGCTTAGATAAAACCTTTTTTCTGAAGCTTATTAATTATTGTTGGTATTTCCTGATGTAAAGAGGCACTTTTGTTGGTGCAGATTTCCTTCTCTGCTATACTAAAGCAAGTGTAGGTAAGCGCTTAATTAACTGGAAGGGGAGTTATATTTCATGAAAAAAGTAGTTGTTACAGGAGGCAGCGGCCTTCTTGGTAAATGGGTGCTGAAAGAGTTTGTTAACAGTGGTTATCACGTAGTAAATGCAGATGTAAAAAAACCCGATGAAGCAATTTGCGATACAGTTATTGTGGACTTAACGGACTTGGGAGAAGTATACGGTGTATTACAAGGGGCAGAAGCCGTCATTCATCTGGCTGCAATCCCTGTAGCTTATTCACATCCAAATGAAGTAACTTTTAAGAATAATACGATGGCTACATATAACATTCTGGAAGCCGCTGCAGGTCTTGGTATTCAAAAAGCTGTGCTTGCTTCCAGCGAATCATCTTATGGAATCTGTTTTGCTGAAGAGAGGTTTGATCCGCAGTATGTTCCTATTGATGAGGAACACCCGCAGCTTCCCGAGGATTCTTACGGGCTTTCAAAAATTGTGAATGAAGAAACAGCAAAAATGATTCACCGCCGAACCGGAATGCAGGTCGTAAGTTTCCGTTTAGGAAATGTGATTGCTCCTCCGATGTATGCTAATTTTCCTTCTTTTATTCATGATGCTTCGCAGCGTGACAGAATACTTTGGAGTTATATTGATACGCGTGATGCAGCTGCCGCCTGCAGAATGGCAGTGGAAAAAGATGGCTTAGGAGCTGTAGAGCTCAATCTTGCCTCCGATGATACGAGCATGGACATTCCGAGCCGGGAACTGATGAAAGCAGAGTTTCCAAATGTCCCCTTTAAAGAAGAAATTGGAGAATATGATTCATTATTAAGCAGTAAAAAAGCAAAAGAGCTACTTGGATGGCAGCCGGTGCATTTCTGGCGTGACAACGTAAAATAATTTTTTCAGTTTGCATTTACCTGAAAACGCCTTTCAACATGCAGAAATGCATGCGAAAGGCGTTTTATTATTACTGTTTCATCATGCCATCTCGTCCTGTCTTCTGCCTGAATCCTCTTATGCTCTACTATGTATGTATGCTCGGAAGACGATAAAACACGATGATTATTAGTACACTAATATTTTAAAGTACAGATGACATTGCACTTATTCCGGTCTTTTTTTATGATAAACAAGAAAGGAATTACAATAAAATGGAAAGGTGGATTGATTTTGAAAAAATCTGCTTTCATTTATTTGTTTCTGCTTACTGTATTAATCGCTTATTTCAGTTTAAATGCTATAACTTTAGGAAGTGAGCAGCACCTGGATCATTTGGAGACTAAAACTTTATCATACTTATCTGAAGAAAAAGGATATAAGGAATACCAGATAGCCGTTGTAAAGAGAGGATATGAAAACCGCACTAGTTTCAATAAAGATTACTATGTGAAGATTGCTTTTCATGACGAGCCTCTTATCTGGTACAAATATACTTTTGGAGCAGAACAGAAAGTATATCAAAGTGACTCCTCTGCAGAAGGGAAACATACTGAATAACTGAAATATTTTGTGTTAAAAGAGGGTAAGCGGTTAAAAGTTGCTGCTGAATGCCGCCAGCTCCTCCCTGCTTGTAATGTCATGAGAATATAAAGGAATATAAATCAGCTTCTTATTTTTGAATCTATTTTTAATATCCAGCAAATACTTCTCTTCATGCATTCTTCGCTGCTGCAGAAAATTTCCATCTGCTTCTTCCGGGAGCACTTTATTGATAATTAAAGTTTTAACGTCCAGCTGGTATTTCTCTAATAATTCCAGTGCTTTTTGTGTTTCAAGAATAGGGAGCCTTTCCGGGTTCAGTACAAAAATAAAAGCTGTACTTTGATTGTCCAGCAGGATTTCCCTGACCTTCGAAAATCTTTCCTGTCTTTCTTTTAACACGTCATAAATTGGATCTTCTACAGGTTCTCCATCATTTAGCAGCCGGCTGTAATTTTCTTTTGTTTTTCTCCGTTTCTTTAATAACCCTTCAATCCACACTCCCATTAATTCAGGTAACGAAAGCAAGCGGATCGTGTGTCCAGTGGGGGCTGTATCAAAAATCAATTTATCAAAATGATTGCTTTCTTCAAGAATAATAGAAATTAATTTATCAAATAATGCAGCTTCATCTGCTCCCGGAGAGGCTTTCGCTGTATCAAGCTGTCTGTGCACTTCCTCCATCATTCCGGAATGTACAGTATTTTTAATATTTTCTTTTACAGTTTCAATATATTTTTCTGTTTCTATATCCGGGTTTATTTCCAGTGCCGAGAGATGCGCACTGACCTTCGTAATCTCTCCTCCGATCTTTTGTCCAAATATATCTCCCAGATTATGCGCAGGATCTGTAGATATAAGAAGTGTTTTTTTCCCAGCCTCTGCAAAACGCCATGCAAGTGCAGCCGCCGAAGTAGACTTTCCCACTCCCCCTTTACCTCCTACGAAAATTACTTTTTCATTTAAAAGTTCCACTATAATCACACCTCTCATTCTTCTAGCAGCAGCGTATTCCATTCAATGGTGATTTATCCATTCCCATTCGCAGATGCCAGTCATGAAATTCTTCAAGCATATGGGGGTACAGCTCCAGTGTGTAATAATAAACTGGATTTGGTATTCCTAACATCTCTGAATAGAGAAGCAGCAAAAACAGGTCATCTTCCTCCCGAAGTTCACGGGCAATTTCCTGCTTATGATTTAAACTGATGACATCTTCATAATATTTAATGAGCTTCTTTACATGTTCCAGCATAATCAGCCCTCCTATGTACAGATTGAACAGCCTTCTGCTTCCATTGTAGCTTTTTTAATATCTGCATGTAACATTAAAAGGAGAGGTCTGGCAGGACCTCTCCTCTCAGACTGTTTATAAAGTAAGAAATTTGTATATTTATGATTTGCTGTGTATGGGTTCTCCTCCGCTTTCCGGCGGAACCTTGCCGTGGGGCTAGTCTTCAGCTATTTGCAATGCCTGCCGGCATTACAAAGGATCTTCAGACTGCGCTTAAATCCCACAGGCGTCCCCGCCGGGCGCTATGGAGAAAAGTTATTTCCGAAGAAAAAGTGTTCGTAGCTCTCCGGTTTCGTATAAAAACCATTGCCTCCCTTAATTATGCTGCAGTCGCAGAAGAGTCGACTCCTGGAGGATGAAGAACGATTCTTATATCTTCCCAAGTGTTTTACTGGGAAGATATAGTAAGCATGTGCGAAACCAGCCAATGATCTTGAAATCACTGGAAAGAGCTCTTTGCTTTCCAGTGATTTGGCTGCGTGAAGCCATGCTCCTCTTTTAAGAAAGCAGGTTAGCGGAGAGAGTTCCCTCCGGAAAGCGACCCTTCGGAGACAAAAGCATAAAATCGTATACTTATACAGAAAAATCAATTTTTCAACATCCTAAAAGGAGAGGTCTGGCAGGACCTCTCCTCTGATGTTCTTTTTACTCGTTATCCATCGTATTATCCATCTTACCTGACAATGCACTGAACGCAGTAACAGCAATCCAGAGGGCAAATACGAAATTAATAGCACCGAATACAAACAGCAGCAGATTGGAACCTTCATTCCACCAGCCCCATTGAAATACTACCTGCTGGAACAACGCAAACATTGTCATAAACAGGAGGAAGATCATTGGTATAAAAGTGAAAATATAATTTCTGCCTAATCGTTTTAACCATAGAGATACGAGGAGCAGACTGATTCCGGCTAAAAGCTGATTGGATGTTCCAAACAGCGGCCAGAGAAGATACCCGCCTGAGCCAAATCCCTGAGGCCCTTCCGGAATAAGAACTAGTGCCGCAGTAGAAGCAACAGCAATTGAAGTTGCCACGTGTGTTTTTGTCAGTACTGGAACATTATATTCAGTGCCCAGTTCAGAAATGATATACCGCATAAGTCTTACTGCTGTATCAAGCGTTGTAGCAGCAAAGCTTACTACTATAATAGAAACAATTGTAGTAGCAACACCCTGGGGAATAAGCAGTCCCTGTGCAAGATTTCCGGCTCCTTCCACAAAGTTTCCTAATCCTATCGCCCCTGCTTCTCCAAAGCTTGAATAAGCGCCTAAAAATTCATCTGCATTTGCAAACAGCGTAACTACAGCGAGAATGGAAACCAGCGCTAAAATGCCCTCTCCCACAGCTCCAAAGTAGCCTACAAACCGCGCGTCCGGTTCTTTGTTAAGCTGTTTTGAAGAAGTCCCTGAAGATACAAGACCGTGAAATCCTGATATAGCTCCGCATGCTATGGTAATAAATAAAAGTGGAAGCCAGGAAGTATCGGCGCCCGGGTTTGTAACCGGTGCTGTAATCTCAGGATTTGTGAGAAACAGTCCTAAATAAAGAATGGCAAGCCCTACTACTAATTGATGAGAATTAATAAAGTCTCTCGGCTGAAGAAGCTTCCAGACAGGAAGTGTAGATGCCACATATACATAAGCGAGCAGAATAAGAATCCAGATAAAGAATGCGGTGGAGACTGCTCCCATTCCAAATAGTCCTGCTGCCTCTTCTCCTCCCATATAACGTACAAGATCTATCTGCAGAAATTCTGTACCGCTTGCAATAATAGCTGTAGCGTACATTACTGCCAGTGCAATCAGAGATGGTACAAGCATGCTGATATTTTTCTTATAAACAGCATATCCTATCCAAATTGCTAAAGGAATTTGAATAAATACCGGTAGCACACTCGCTGGATATGTAATAAACAAATTCGCTATTACCCAGGCAAAAACTGCGTTTACCATCAAAACAAGAATTAAAATAATAAATAAGAATAAAATCTTTCCGCGCTGTCCAATTAATTTATTTGCCAGCGTGCCAATCGACTGGCCTTTGTTACGTACGGAAATTACCAATGTACCAAAATCGTGTACCCCTGCCGCAAACACCGTTCCGAACACTACCCAGAGCACTGCCGGGAGCCACCCCCAATAAACAGCGATAGCTGGTCCAAGTATCGGCGCTGCTCCAGCTACAGATGTAAAGTGATGCCCCCATAATATATATTTATTTGTAGGAACAAAATCTACACCGTCTTTGTACTTATGAGCAGGCGTAACATAATCAGGATCCAGGCGGAAAATTTTCTCTGCGATAAACTTAGAATAAAAGCGGTAGCCTAATGCAAAAATCACTAAACCACAAACTGCAACCAGTATAGCTGACATCCAGTTTCCCCCTCTGCTTTATTTTGGTAATCCTCCTTTTTGAAAGCGCTTTATCATGATGCTAAATACATTTTAGCAAACTTTTAAATATTGTACACTATTTAGAATATTTTGTTTTAATTTTCTCTATTACTTTATGATGAATGAATTTTTAAAATGAAAAGCTACCTTGTAAATAAAAGTTTTTTCAAAAAGAAGTAATCCTGCTTATTTAGAAGAAAACTCTAACTTTTAGGGGTCACTACCTAAGCCTCCGACTTTAGTGGGACAGCAATATAAACTTTCCTGCTTAAAAAAGCATTCTTTTCAGAGTGTTAAAATCTATTTCTCTTCCAACAGATAAACTTCATCATTTTGATGAATTGTCCCGCTGGTTTCTACTGCACAATATATACCAAACTGATTCTGCCGCTCTTTCACCACCGTTTTTAACAGAGCAGGATCGGATTCTGCCGTATCCGGATCTACTGTGATAATCATACAGCGGTCACAGGTTCTTTTCACTTTTAGTTTTACTTCTGTTCCTATGGATAATGTCTTTCCGATCCATCTTTCTTCAGTAAAAGGCTCTTCATCATTTAAAGATAGAATAAGATTGGGCCGAAAGCGTGCTGCGGCTATCTCTCCTCTTCCATATATCTTTTCTAATTTCTTTAGAGAAGCCTCTGTCACAATTAAAATATTTTCTTCTTCAATTGCTCCAAACGGTACATACTCTGGTGAATATGCTTCAAACGCAACTTCTCTTTTCGATGCAGTTTCTATTTTTTCTCTCAAAGTATTACTTTCCCACTGCAGTATTTCTCCCTGGGGTGAAGTAATCCGTAAAGGTGGAAACTGATTTTTATCGTCTGGCCCATCAAATTCGGCAGTATACTTTAACAGAGCAGGATATTGCGTAATTGTCAAAAATTTATCAGATCTTGTTTTATCTATTAATACATGGCTCCGATCTCCATATAATCCGTATGGCATCATTTCTATTTTTTTCACCTGCTGCCCACGCATGGACTTTACAGGATATCTTATTATTTGCTGCGCTTTTCCAATGTACATATTTACTCCTTCTTCCTTCCCCAGGCAGCTAAGTCTTTTATCTCTTCCGGACCAGTCCGGCAGCATCCTCCTATAAGTTGTGCCCCTTGTTCGTACCATATTTTAGCTTGGGAATTAAAATTCTCCTGTAAGGAAGCTCCTTCCCATTTATTTTCTGCTGCATTGTAAATTTCTCCTGAATTCGGATAAACAATCACAGGTTTGTCTGTGTGAGGTTTAATTTCTTTAATTAAACTGCTCACATATTGGAGCGGAGTGCAATTCACTCCAACCGCAGCTACTTGCTCGAATGAATCCAGCCAAGCAGCACATTCCCCGATACCGGTTCCCTCATTGATATGTTTTCCATCTTTCGCGCTGAAAGAAATCCATGCATATTTCCCGGGAAATTCATGCAGTACTTCTACAAAAGCCTGCACTTCCAGCAGCGAGGGTACTGTTTCCAGTGCCAGAATGTCAGCTCCGGCTTCTACTAACAATTCGACTCTTGGCCGATGAAAATTTTTTAATTCCTCTTTGGATACTCCATAGTTCCCTTTATATTCTGAACCATCAGCTAAATAAGCTCCGTATGGTCCTGCGGAACCGGCAATAATCGGCTTTGACCGGTCCAATCTGTTGTCTTTGCCGGACCAAAATTCATCTCTCGCTTCTGCTGCAAGCACTACTGATTTCCGGATAAGATTTGATGCCTCCGATAAGCTGTACCCTTTCTTTAAAAAACCTTCCATAGAAGCCTGATAACTTGCCGTAATAGCACAATCTGCCCCTGCGTTAAAATAATTCCTATGCACCTGCTTAATTTTTTCAGGCTCCTGCGCTAAAACTTTCGCAGACCACAGATCATCGTTTAAATCACACCCTTGCTTTTCCAATTCTGTTGCTAATGCTCCATCTAAAATAATTACCGGCTGGCTTTCCAGCATTTTCTCTAAGGGGTTCATCATTATTTTCCTTTCTTTCGTTTGAATTTGCTTTATTCTCTTATCTTTGTTTCAATATACCTTAACCCTATTCCTCTTTTTTTAAGAAATTTACCATTATACATTTCAATAAAATACGCATGTAAAGCCTTTCAAGAGGGTATATCTTTTATAAATAACCTATTAAATGCAGTTTAAGATAGAGGTGAGCACATTGAGTGAATATGAAGAAACCAAAACAGAACAAGAAGCAAAAGAAAATGAACAGGAATCGATGCCGGATAGTCATTCGAGCGATGACTCCTCACCTTCTCTTACACTTGGACTAGTCCCTGCACCGGAAGCAGCTTCTGACCTCTCAGACAGACTTTCTTCAGAACTTGCAGAGCTGCTTACATATTACGTAGATGATAAATACACATGGGATGTGGAAGTCGAAGTAGATCCTTTTATCGGCGTAAAAGAAGATGCTTCAGAGATATTTCAGCAGGCAGAAAAAATAAAAGAATCACACAACTGGGATTACACTATTTCTATTACAGATCTTCCCCTTTTTAAAAAAGGAAACTTTCTGGTTGCGGAAGTTGATGAGAGCCGGGCGATGGGACAGATTTCCCTCCCTTCGCTCGGAGCAGCCCCGCTCGTTCGAAGAGTGCGCGAAGCAGTTTTACAGCTGGTAAGCGAACTCCATCACGGCACCTCTGAGGAAGATCGTGATAAAGAACAGGAAAGAATAAAAGAAATTGGCCATCGGAGCGGCACAAATATAAATAAAATTGGTTCACGAGAATTAGTAAAAAGAGGTGTTTTCAAACGACTTGCCCCAATTTACAGGATGAGCTCAAATGACAAAGAAAATGATAAGGAAATTATGTATGTTGCCCGTCCAAAGCTGAATGGTTATATGCGTGTTGCTACAGGGATGGTTCGTGCTAATCACCCCTGGAAGATTATAACTACATTTAAAAGTGTAGTGGCTCTTGCTTTTACTACCGGGGCTTACGCTTTGATTTTTCCAACTTTATGGCAGCTTGGCGATGCTTATACGTGGTATCGGTCTTTAGCATTAATGCTTGTAGCTCTATCAGCAATGACTGCGTGGCTGATTATTTCACACGGGCTTTGGGAACCGAAACCAAAAGACTACAAAAAAATGCACTTAACCAGGCTGCATAACGCTTCCACCCTCCTGACGATAAGTGTTGGAGTTATATGTTATTATATCGTTCTCCTTCTCTGCTTTTTTATTGCTGTTTTCTTGTTTATTCCTCCAGCTATGCTGGAATCAGACAGCGGAATAGGAAGAGATGTAGGTCCGATGTATTACCTGTCATTAGCCTGGCTTGTTTCTTCTCTTGCTACTTGCATTGGTGCCTTAGGTGCCGGTCTTGAGGATGAAGAAACTGTATTAAATGGTACGTATGGTTATCGGCAGCGAATCAGAAAAGAGCAGGTGAAAAAGCAGGAGGAAAAGAAGGAATAAACACTTTGATGGGAAGCAGCTTCCCATCTTTTTTAGCTTGTTTTTAACTTTACTATGCAGTCAGTAATGCCAGTTAAATGAAAAGCTCTCTTTTTGAAAAACACAGTGACTCATGATAAAGTTTTAAAATGCTTTGCTTTAAAAGGAGGAGACATTGATGGATGCTTTTATTGTTGTAATGATCTTCCTGACCATTCAGGTATTTGCAAATAAAATAATTTCCAGCTCCTCTCTCGATAAAATCCAATGGATGTCGCTTGCCGGTGGAATTGCCGTTTCCTATATCTTTGTTTATATTCTGCCTTCCCTGCATCATGAGCAGGAAGATTTTGGAGAAACTGCCTTTGAACTTGCTATGGAATCGGAACTTTATTTTTTTGGATTAATTGGAATCGTAGTGTTTTATACGCTGACAAAAATCGCAGAAAGACACCGCCATCAGAAAAACGCAACGATAAAAGACCGTTTTTTCTTTGTACAGATTGTGCTTTTCTTTATGTATAATACGTTAATTTCCTATATTATGTTTGCAGCAGATCAGGACATTGAACAGCTCGTGTTTTATGGAACGGCAGTAGGTCTGCATTTTATGACCGTCGCTCATGATATGTATAGAGAGAACAGCGAAAGGTATCTTTTATACGGCCGCTATGTGCTTGCTGCAGGAATTTTCATCGGTTGGGCCGTTGCTACCTTTGTTCCGCACTCTTCGGTGGTGCTGGCTATTGTATTTTCTTTTATTTCCGGAGCAATTATGTTTAACGTAATTAAAAACGAACTCCCTTCTGAAGATTCCGCTCACCTGCCTACATTTGTAATTTCCGCCTTTACCTATTCGGGCATTACTCTGCTCCTGAAGTTCTTTTTAGACTGGTAAAAGACAGCTTCTGTGCAAAAGCAAGCTGTCTTTTTTCTTTTTATTTTTTATAAAATCGGGCTCAGCAGGCTGGAAACGCCTTCCCGGACTTTTACAGTCCAGCCGCGCTTCTCATATTCTTCTTTTGTCAGTCTGCGGCAGCAGGCTGCATCCTGTTCAAACAGCCTGCCGAGCTCTGCGGCAATTTTTTTATCATAAGCAAGTGCATTTATTTCAAAGTTCAGCCGGAAACTTCTTGCATCCAGATTTGTTGTGCCGATTGTCGCTATTTCATGATCCACCATTAACGTTTTTGCATGGAGAAATCCCCCATCATATAAATACACATCCGCACCATAGCGGAGAAGCTGCCCCAGAAAGGACCAGGAAGCCCACATGACAAAAGGATGATCCGGTTTCCCTGGTATCATTATGTGAAGATTGACACCGGAAAGCAGCGCCATCCGGCAGGCATCCATGAAGCTTTTATCCGGTATGAAATAAGGTGTCTGAATATAAACATCCCGCTCGGCCGACATAATCATCTTCATCAGCATATTTTTCAAATGCTCCGTATTGGAATTCGGACCGCTGGTAACAATCTGCATTGGTGCTTCCTCTGTTACTTTATGCCTTGCAAAGCAGAAAGCTTCATCCAGGTTTTTTTCGTCTCCTCTTGCATAGCTCCAATCCAGAATAAAACGATCCTGAAGATGATGAACTACGTCTCCTTCCAGCCTCAGGTGTGTATCGCGCCAATATCCGAACTTTTTATCCAGGCCCAGATATTCATTTCCTACATTAAACCCTCCTACATACGCAATTTTCCCATCGATGATTCCTACTTTGCGGTGATTTCTATTATTCAGGCGGAAGTTAATAACACCAAGCAGGCTTGGAAAAAATACGGAAACTTCTCCTTTATGTGCTTCCAGTTCTTTAAAATCCCGCAGCTTTAAACTTTTAGATCCTACTGCATCATATAGAATTCTTACTTTTACCCCTGCCTTCGCGCGGTTGATAAGCGCATCCAGCAATCTTTTTCCCAGTGCATCCTTTTGTATAATGTAATATTGAATATTTACTTCTTCCTTTGCTTTATAGATATCTTCAAGCAGCATTCTGAATTTCTCTTCCCCATCATGAAGGACCAGACTTTTATTATTGATGCTGAGAAGAGATTTAGAGGAGCGCAGATTCATTTCCATTAACTGATCATATTTTGGTGCAATAATTTCTTCCATCCGTGATCCAGTCTCGTTTACCCGTGTCAGCTGTTCCTGCACCTGCTTGGACTGATAAAACTGCTCATCTATACTAAGATTGTAAAAATTATCACTTTTCAGCTGTCTTCCTAAAAATAAATAAATGATAAATCCTAATATCGGAAGGAAAAACAGAATAAGCAGCCACGCCCAGGTTGCTCCTGCATCCCGCCTTTCAATAAATATCACTACGATTGCAAGCAAAATGTTCAAGAGGATAATACCATTTATCGTCCAGCTCAACACAAAAGACCAATCCATTTTCTCCACCCCTTTCTACCTGTCATCAGCAATTATCTTATATTTTACTATCCCATAGTACAGCGGACGCTGCAATCTTCTTATGTTGTGCTTCCTTCTGTATGTAAACGTTTCTTAAAAAACATTATCCACTCGGAGATAATGTTATCTGCAGCCTGATACAAGGGATAAAATTTCTTAATATCTTCAGAAGAAAATTACCTGTCGGTTCAAGTTCTCTGCAAAGTATGTTTGGCTGCTGTGAATAAAGGAAATAAGTACAATACTGGTTATATTTATATATGTTGGAGGGGATCACAATGAGAATAAAGATTGATTATAAAGCGAGTAAAAAAGTAGACGGGTTAACGACAGAGGAGCCGGTTCCCGGTGTAATCTTCACAGAAATTCCAGATGATAAATTTAATGATGAATCCTTTATTAAAGAGAAGTTAAAAGAAGAAACAGAAGATCCACAGGCAGAGCTTATCGGCTACGAAAGCGAATAAAAATTCCTTCTTTTTATTTTTGGCAAAAAAACCCTTCAGTTTTA
Organism: Alkalicoccus daliensis; assembly: GCF_900103955.1. Lineage (GTDB taxonomy): Bacteria > Bacillota > Bacilli > Bacillales > Salisediminibacteriaceae > Alkalicoccus > Alkalicoccus daliensis. The sequence goes on along the minus strand of NZ_FNIL01000007.1, from coordinate 64,480 downwards.
AACTGAAGGGTTTTTTACAAGAACCTTTATTTTAATTGATCACATGCTGTTAACAGTTCTTTGTAGTGCTCGGAATCATCTGCCTTGAATGCCTCATTCTTATAAACAAGTTTACCTTCTTTATTAATGAGAAAGCAGGAGCGCTTTGCAATTCCATCTTCTTCTTCAAAGACGCCAAAACTTTTCACCGCTTTTCTGCGCCAATCAGATAATAAAGGGTAAGGGAGTGTACCAAGTGTTGTCTCAAATACGTTTTGTGCATAAATATGATCTACACTTATACCCAGAACTTCCACATCATGCTCCTGCAATCTATCGTGTTCCTCTTTCCAAGAGGTTAATTCTTTGATTCAGCCGGGAGTAAAGGCAATAGGAAAAAAAGCGATTAATACGTTTTTCTTTCCACGATAATCTGAAAGTGCAATATCCTGACGATTCGTGGAAGGAAGCTTAAAGTCTGGTGCTTCTTCTCCAATTTGAACAGCCATTGTATAGTCAGCTCCTTTTATTAAATTTTCTGATTCACCATAAAATCAAAAAAACCGGGAAATGAATGAGCATTTAAACTGGTCATTCCAAATACCTGACTTTTTATATGTTTTCCGACAGTTGATTTTACTGATACACATGGCAAACCTTCTTTATTCTTCTACCTTACTTACTTGAAAATTAAACGCTGAATATCAGTCCGAGCTTGAAATTAACCTTTTTAATCCTGAAAGGACGGCTGCTGATGCTAAATGTGGTGAATAAAGAAATATTTCAAAACGGCATACAACTTCTTCGGGCTGCAGCTGTACTTTCTTCGAGTGCCGCAGCTGTATTGTCTTCTCTGCTTCCTATATTACTCTACACTTCTGTTTCTCCACTTTATGTGAGTCTGTTATTTCTCTTCTTAATCTTTGCTTCCTTTCTTGTGCATGGAGTTTTAACGCATGCATTTAATGATTTCACGGACTATCATTCAGGCACAGACCAGTTCAGCCCTGCAATTCTCTCCGGCGGCAGCAGATTAATACAGGAAAAAAGAGTGCAGGTAAATACGTTATATTCCATTGGGAAGTGGCTTACAATATTTTTATTATCCACTGCTTTTTTGTTAACGATATTTTCTCATTATTTTATTTCTTTTCTTATTCTGGCAGGTGTCTGGGGAGCAGTTTCTTATTCTCTCCCGCCTTTTCGTTTAAGCTATAAACCATTTGCCGGGGAATGGCTGAGTTTATTCCCTTCGCTTTTCTTTCTCGGTGCTGCCGGTCCCTGGATCGCACTGGGCTACCTTCCTGAATGGGCTTTGCAGAATGCAGTAATCAACGCATTGTTTTGTATGTCCTGGGTAATGGTCCACCACATTCCTGATCTGGAAGCGGATAGACAAGCATCTCCAGTAAAACGAACAAGCGTGGTATGGTTTGTAAATCACTTCGATATCCGTTTCGCTCGTTTTCCAGCTGTGATTTATTTGCTGCTAACGGGACTTTGTGCGTTTTGGCTCGGAATAGAAAGAGTATGGGCGGCAGGAGGATTAGTTTTCTTTATAAGCATTAGTTTAATTTATAGTTTGTTTGTAGATCCCAAAGATCCTGAAAAAGTAACCCGCCTTGAAAAGCTTTTATTGCTGCTTGCTGTACTCACTGCCATATGGTTAGGAATTTTCGTTTGATCTACTGATGAAACAAAACAAAAAAAGCCTTTACGTGGATTTTTTTGTAAAGGCTTGCTGCTCTTTTAGAGAGCTTATATATATCTCTTTTTCGTGTCAGATAATTTTTCTTCATAACGAAAAAGAGCATCTTCAGTAATTTTTCTTGGAATAAAATCCAGACGCTGCTGTAAAAGTGTTTCAATCGCATACACTTTTCTTGTGATTTTTTCGTATACATTGTTACTTATCTGTTCTTCTCTTCGAAGAATCTCTTCTCCGGTGGCCTTCTGCAGCTTTGTAATAGTATGAAGCAGATGATGTGTTTCTTCCTGTTCCTCCCGCGCCAGTTTTAATAGCTGCAACAGTTCGAAGGTAGAAAACTTCATCAGTTCAGGAGTTGATTTATTAAGATGAACTCCCAGCACTGTTCTTACTTTAGGCGGAGGAATTCGTTCTCCATTACGATGAGTGTCGAAGGTCTGCAGCTGCATTGAACAATAGGTACAGTAGTATTCCACATATCTATGCTGGAGTACTCCGCCGCAATAAGGGCATGTAGCACTCTCCTGCCGGCTGAATGCAGCTTCTAGTAATCGTTCACTCATCATCGACACCTCTCTATCTATTTAAAGAAATCTCGCTGATGTGATAAAAAGAAATCCAGCTGTCGTTTATTTGAAGCTGCTTGTGCTTCGTATCAATTTCCTGGATAATACCAGTCTCGGCAATTGCTTCATCCAGCTCCACGTAAGAAACTTTTACTTCCTGGCGGTAAGCCTGGCTGAAAATAGCTTTTGCTCCCAGATCAATTAATTTTTGATCAGACCGGTACACTCTGCGTTTATTACTTCTTCTGGCGGCTCTCATAAATTGGATTGATTCCTGTGTGTCCATCAGCGGTGTTCTGCTCATTTCCTGTATAGCTTGACTCATGGTTTATCAACCTCCTGACTATACTATAAAACGATACCCCGAAAATTACAAGAACAAACGTTCGATAATAGCAAAAAATTAAAAATGCTCCTAATTTACCAGTTCAGGAGCATTTTTACTCATATATATTTGTTTAAACAGCCGTTATATCACTTATGTTTCTGATTTTATTTATTTTGATCTTTTCTTATTTCTCTTACGACATGAGCGAGTTCCGGTTGAATAAGCCTGCCCATCGCTAATTTAACTGCACCGCTTGAGCCAGGCATAGCAAATACAGCGGTGTGCTGACTTGTCCCTGCGATTGCTCTGCTTAAGATCGCTGCTGAACCAATATCATCTGTATAGCTCAGCATTCTGAAAATCTCACCAAAGCCGACAAGTTCTTTTTCCAGCAGTTCTTTTACCGTTTCAATCGTTACATCGCGGTCTGCTATTCCAGTTCCGCCGTTTAACAGCACTGCATCAATTGATTTATCTGCTAACCCCGACTTGATTGCCGCTCTTATCGCCTCCTGATCATCAGGTACGATTGCAGAGTCTGTTACTACATGCCCTGCTTCTTTTAAATATTCCTGAATTAATTTGCCGCTCTTATCATTCTCTTCCGTTCTTGTATCACTTACCGTAATAATCTTACACCGGACTTCATTTGGTGCTTCGGCCTTATGCTCCTCTACACTCATAATTAACAACTCCTCGAGTTATATTTTTCATAGACGCCTGCTCTATTTATTTTCACAAAAATATTAAATGAAGTCTAATATTCCTCTTTACTTTATTATAAGTCTCTCCCCTTTCATTTTCTCCGTAAAACATCCGGGATGCTGAATCTCCCTTGATTAAAATAAATGGAAAATTATGATAGAATTTATAAAAGAGGAGCTGTAGTTAAGCCCATGCATGAAATTTTGTTACAGATGCAAGCCTTCCCTGGCCTTGTAAGAGAGAAAGGAGATCTGTATGTACATTGCTTTTATTGCTTGTGCCATTTTTGCTGTCTTCGTAATATTATTTGATTTTTTTCGGGCACGGAAAATGATCCTGCAGCATAGCCAGGCAGTTTTTCCCGATGCTTCTGTTAAAATGCGTACCGATCGCGGAGAAGTAAGCCCTCTTCATTTTAAATCAAAAGACTGGCGTGTCAGACGCGGCTTATTTATCGCTTCTATTGCTGTTATCATTTTTGTGTTGGGAGCTGTCATCTTTGGAAATATTGAACCGACTTTGAATTTATTTTTCCTCTCTCTGTTTTACCCATTATTTACCTTAGCGCAAGCAAAGGTTCCCAGCTTTTTCATTACAGAAAGCGGCATTTATGCAGACGAAAAGTTTCACCCATGGGAAGCTGTTAATTCTGCAGAGGTATCTACTATCAGGCTCGGCAGCGAAGCATACGGAATGTTTGAAAACTCAGCTGATTACAAAGAAGTTACTTTTCATCTGAATCGCAGAAACGGAAAACAATTCAAGTTGTATGTATACCGAACGGAGACACTCGAAAAATTGATCAGTGTATGCAGTCATTATGAAGTTGACATCAGCTCTTTCCAATCTCATCATAATGATTTTCTTCCTCATGAAAAATCAGACGAAAAACTTATCCCGTAAGCCAATGATTACACATCGGCTGACGGGATATTTTTAATGTATGCTTCTTTTACTTTCTACTGCATTTTCCCCAGTTAATTCTTTTTCTATTGCTTCATATTCATAAGTCTTACCAATAAAGTTTTCTCTGGTCAATGAAAATTCTCTCCTTACAGCTGGAAGCTTTCTGCAGCTGTCTTTATTATTTCTTAAGTTACTTCTTTAACGAATTTCTCCTGATTTCTTTTGTAAGACGGTCCAGCTTCCTTTCAAACCTCGATAGCAGATAAATAATAAGCAGGGCTGGAAATCCGATATTTTCCGCGAACAAACTCCATTCTGTTAACATTTGATTTCCTCCTTCCTTACCCATAATAAGAACATATGTTTCTATTTTTACAATTACCTTTTACAAATTAGTTCTTTTTCTGTAAAATGATATATACGAACTAATGTTCGCTTTTTAGTTGTTAAATTGTTCGTATTATCTCTTTTATTAGGTAAGTGAGAAAGGAGGTCATTCTTTGTGACGCTGTCTTGTTCTTTATGCAATCAGTCTTCTATATGTACGAAAATGAATATATTTCTGAAGGAACACCTTACTATCATGGAAGATCCCTTCTTCATCGCTTTTTTAGAAGATGCAGAACATCTGGATCTGTTCTGCACTGCTATATGTTATCCATCTGACGCACATGCCCTCGCATTGGATGACGCATTCCGCACTTATTATGCGAACAAGCAGTTTTTAAATTATTTATCGACAACTTTATACTGGAAATCAGTTCATTATGATCAACAGCGAAGAAAACAGCACGCCCGCTTTCCACCGTTTTCTAATGAAGAGGCGCTTCACCTGAAAGCTTCCGGCTCTACTGAAAATAAAGCACTGGAAAACCTTTTCCCCTTACTGGAAGATAAAATTTCTTATCCTTCTTTAAAACAGGCTTACAAGCAGCTGACATTTCGGCAAAAAACAGTACTTCATTATATTTACGGAGAGGGTCTGTTATTTTATGAAACAGCGGAGATACTTGGAATCACGCAGCAGGGAGTGTCCTCCATTCATAAGCAGGCCATTCAAAAATTAAGAGGTTTATGGAAGGAGTAAAAAAATGACTAACTGGAAGACCGTAGTCAATAAAGTGCAGAGCGGCGATAAATACTCTGCTGAATGGGCAATTCGAACATTAGAGCCGAACATGAAAAGACATTTGAAATATACTTCCAGGGAAGAACAGGAAAATTTAATGCAGGAGCTTCGCGTAAAAACTTTTCTTGTGTTACATTCATTCCGTTTTCAGGAAACCCCGGGGTTCTGGGAGTGGAAGAAAGAACATGAGGATAAGCATTTAAAAATTTAAAGTTCCGGCAGATACAGCAGAAGTATCTTCCCACGTTCAAAAATTTTGTTTAAAGACCGCTCCTTTTTCATTACACATCATGAAAGGGAGCGGTCTTCTTCTAAATTATTTACTATTTATAATTTCTTTGCATAACATACGATCCTGTTTACTTCTGTAAATCCATTTTTCTCATGAAACTTGTAGCTTTTTTCATTTCCCAATACAACATCAGAAGCTATCTCCAGACATCCTTTATGTCGTGCCCACTGTTCTCCAGTCCGCAACAAAGCAGCAGCAGTACCTTTGTTTCTCGCTCTCTCTTCTACATATATTCCTTCCACATAACCTACCGGACTCGAAAATGTTCCTTCCACGTAATCAAAACGCAAAGAAAAATGTATGAAGCCTGTATATTGCTCTTCCAGTGACATAAACAGAACGTGCTTGTTCGTTGTCAATAAATCTTTAAATTCCTGTTCGAGCGCATTTTGTGTCTGATGAGGCCAGAGTTTTACAGCAAGTGCTGCAGCCCCTGCAATCTCTTTCGTGGAAGAAACTTCTATTATCTTCATATCTTCCCCTCCGAATTTAATTGTGATAAACACAGGAAAAATAATTCCAGTGTTGAATACATCATAGAGACCACTTTCTTATCAGGAAGTATTCTCTATGGTTTTTATTAATCCTGCAAAAATACAGGGGGGCATTTTTTATGAAAATAGGAATAAGAAAACCAAGTATCAAAAGATCTCTGAAAGCACGCACTACAGGAAAATTGAAAAGAAAGGTTAAAAAATCTGTTTCCCCAGGTTATGGAAGAAAAGGAATGGGCTTAGTTAAAAATCCTAAAAAATCTGCTTACAACAAAGTTTACAAAAAGACTTCATTCAGTTTCTGGGATTTATTTAAAAAATAAACTTTTTCTGAGGTTTTAAAAATTCATCGTTCCGCTTCGAAAAGCAATTCTCCAATGTCCTGCACAGATATTTTAGCAGTAAGATTTCTTAAGCAGAGGAGCTCCGGATAAAATAACTCATCTCTTTTTATAAATTGCAGATTCTACATCTGTTGTTTAAAAATCGATCGGGTTACTAGGATATTTTCCTTTCCTTTTCCACTTTCTCTTGTTAAAGTATTAATCGTACAAATTTTGTAATTTCAGGGAGTGAAGCAGATGAACGGAACACCGCCATTTAAAGGAGATCATGTAGGCAGTTTTCTCAGACCAGAAAGACTGAAACAGGCACGGGAGGATATTTCTGAAGGAAAGATCAGCGCAGATGACCTGCGTAAAGTAGAAGACGAAGAGATTACAAAGCTCGTGGAAAAACAAAAAGAATCAGGGCTGAAGGCTGTTACAGATGGAGAATTCCGCAGAGCCTACTGGCATTTTGATTTTCTGGAAGGCTTGGAAGGTATTGAAGGATATGAAACTGAAGGTATTCAGTTTAAAGGAGTAAAAACGAAAGCTCATTCGATCCGTGTGATCGGAAAAGTTGATTTTGACAATCATCCGATGCTCACCCATTACCGTTTCCTCCACAATCTAGCAGGAGAAAATCATGTAGCTAAATTAACTATTCCCAGCCCCAATATGCTTTTTTTCCGCGGGGACATAGATCAGACTGTATATCCCGAGGAAGCAGCACTTGTTAAGGATGTAATAAATGCGTATAAAAAAGCAATTCAGGCTTTTTATGATGCAGGCTGCCGCTACCTGCAACTGGACGATACTTCCTGGTCCCTTTTCTTTGCGGAGCAAGGAGAAGAACTGATTCGCAGCAGAGGTCTGGAACCTGCACAGCTCCGCCAGACATTTGCAGATACAATTAACGAAGCAATCTCTGAGCGACCGGAAGATATGAAAATTACAATGCATATCTGCAGAGGAAATTTCCGTTCTACGTATGTAGGTTCCGGCGGTTATGAAGCAGCTTCCAAAACAATTTTTGACGGGCTGAATCTCGATGGGCTCTTTTTGGAATATGACGATGAACGTTCCGGCGGCTTCGAGCCTTTACAATACGTGCAGCGCAAAGACTTAAATATCGTACTAGGGCTTATTACTTCAAAATTTGGTGCGCTGGAAGATAAAGAAGAAATAAAGGCGAGAATTAAAGAAGCCTCTTCCTATGTTCCGCTGGAGCAGCTCTGCTTAAGCCCTCAGTGCGGATTCGCTTCTACAGAAGAAGGGAATATTTTAACGGAAGAAGAACAGTGGGCAAAAATCCGCCACGTGGTAAATATTGCAGAAGAAGTCTGGGGATAAAGATAAAACAGTTGTTACAAGAAGCCGCCTCATTTATAGAGACGGCTCTTTTTTACATACCTTCTTCTTCGTTCAGTTTATCCAGAGTAAATCCTTCCTCATTCACCATTTCGCCGTCTTCTTTCATTTCGTAAAGCGTTAAACTCAGCACTCCGAATACCGGGAGCATATCCTTGGGTATATTAATTTCTATCTGAAAGTCTCCCCAGTCTCCTTCTTTCTTATCGAAAGAAACATTCCCGGAATCGATAAAATTCTCCCCATCTTCTACCGAATACTGAAACGCATCTGTTTCAATTTTTGCTTCTCCTTTTACTTCGTAATTGCCTTTTTCCCCTGAAATAGTAACATTTTGAAATATACTCATTTTAATTTCACCTCTTAGAAAGTTTAATGATCTGCTGCATAAAAAAAGAAGTATTCACTAAATAGAATAATTAACCTTGGCTTTAAATTTAATTAAAAAGCGCTGTGTTACTTCCTTCTATTTTCAACTATTCCCTTCTCTTTTAAATTTAATCGTATTACACTATCCTTCTTTCCTATTTTTAATGTAAAGTATTTGAATGTTTCTTCTCATGCAACGTATAATGCGAAGAAACAGCAGTTGTTTTTAAAAGATAATTTCCACAGCAAAAGTCATTCTTTTCAATACCGCTGGCCTCTCAGCTTTAATTCTTAGATTTCCACTCCTTGAAAGGACGTGAAGACCATGGCAGAAGGAAAAGAAACCATAACTACCGGCTGGAAACTGGAACACACTTATACTTCGCTGCCCCAGCCCTTTTTTACGAATATTTCATTGAACCCAGTTCGTTCTCCAGGGTTGGTGATAGCAAACTATTCACTTGCTGAAGAACTCGGATTAAATCCAGAAGCACTTCAGAGTGATGAAGGTGTTCAAATACTTGCAGGCAATAAGGTGCCTGAAGAATCTATTCCATTTGCGCAGGCATATGCGGGTCATCAGTTTGGCAATTTTACGATGCTCGGTGATGGACGTGCTTTGATGATTGGAGAACAAATTACTCCGAAGAATGAACGCCGCGATGTGCAATTGAAAGGGTCCGGACGCACTCCCTACTCCCGTGGAGGAGATGGAAGAGCAGCTCTCGGTCCTATGCTCCGCGAATATATTTTAAGTGAAGCAATGCATGCACTTGGTGTCCCGACAAACCGCAGCCTGGCCGTAGTTACTACAGGAGAACCAGTGTACCGGGAAAAAATTCAGAAAGGTGCTGTGCTTACACGTATCGCTTCCAGTCATATACGCACAGGAACGTTTGAATATGCGGTACGCGGCACGAGTAAAGAGGATCTGCAGAAGCTTGCTGATTATACACTGGAAAGACACTTTCCGGGTGCAGTAGAAGCATCCAACCGTTATTTATTTTTATTACAGGAAGTAATTAACAGACAGGCGGAATTAATAACAGAGTGGCAGAGAGTCGGCTTTATTCATGGAGTAATGAATACAGACAATATGGCATTAAGCGGAGAAACGATAGATTATGGTCCGTGTGCTTTTATGAATGAATATGATCCAGCCACTGTGTTCAGTTCTATTGATGTGCAGGGCCGGTATGCTTACGGAAATCAGCCTTATATTGCAGGCTGGAACCTTGCCCGATTGGCAGAATCATTGATTCCCCTTCTTCACGAAGATCAGGAGAAAGCATTGGAAATGGCACAAAAAGAAATATCCAATTTCACTCCTGTGTTTGAAGCACGCTGGCTGAACATGATGAGAGCGAAGCTCGGACTTTTCAATGAAGCAGCGGAGGATAAAACACTGGTGGATGATTTACTCCGCATGATGAAGGAGAACAAAGCAGATTTCACCAATACCTTCCGTGCGCTTGCGTCCGAAAAAATTGATAAAACAGTTCTTGCAGCTCATCCGGATTTTAAGAACTGGCAGGAACGCTGGATAGCCAGACAGGATAGCCAGGAAGAGACAAAAGCTGCAGCCATTGAGCTGATGCAATCTAACAACCCGGCAGTGATTCCTCGTAATCACCGTGTGGAAGAGGCATTAGCAGCGGCTGATGAAGGTGACTACAGCGTGATGCACGAATTATTGGAAGTTTTATCTCAGCCTTATAATTTAGAAGAATCAAAAGCAGAATACTGCACTCCCCCCGGCCCTGCCAATGTGCCTTATCGAACGTATTGCGGCACGTAATAAATCAGTGCTGGCTTATCGACTCAGAGAAGGTTGCTTCTCTGAGTTTTTCTGTGTGAATCAAGTCTGCTGAAAATATAAATCTGAACCAATGCCAATAACTCATCTCCAGAATTTTTTTCATACATAAAGACCTCCAGATAGTAAATATCTGAAGGTCTCGGCACAAGGAAAACTATTCCCGAATTCCAACTGCTTTTCCTGGACGGGGAGAATCTGTAGCACCGTAAATTTTCCCGGTATCCGGATTGATTAATATTGCCTGTATATCTCCAATTCTGTCATCGGCAGTCTGGCTTTTAAAGCTGCGATCCAGTTCATAGCCAAGTTTTTTAAGTTGTTCCATCGTTTCTTCATTAATGCCATCTTCCCATTCCATAGAAAGATCTGGATTGTTAAAGATTCTTGTCTCAGCAATGGCTTCGCGCAGATCCATTTTGTATTCCAACACATGCAGTAACACCTGCACTACAGAACCAACGATTGTAGAAGCTCCTGGCGAACCCAGAGTAAAGAACGGCTTCCCTTCATGATATACGATCGTAGGTGCTTTTGAGCTGACTGCATACTTGTTTGCATATAATTCATTCGTTGTTCCCGGCTCAGGATTGAAGTCCGTTAAATCGTTATTAAGCAGAAATCCATATCCTGGCACCATAATTCCCGCACCGAAGATACGTTCAATGGAGGAAGTGCAGGCAGCAATATTTCCCCAGCGGTCCACCGCAGTGAAGTGCGTAGTATCCATTCCTTTAATACTGTCATCTCTTTCCGCTTTGTATTTTGGAGTACCCTCCTGATAATTCCAAGGCTCTCCGCCGCGGATGTCTTCCTTGCGGTGATCAAAAGACATCAGCTTGCGTCTTTCTTCTAAATAATCCGGATGAAACAATCCTTCGATCGGGATGTCCACTACATTCGGATCCCCGATATGGGTCTGCTGATCAGCAAGAGCAATACGCATCGTTTCTGCAAGTACATGATATTTTTCCCAGGAGTGGATATCATATTGCGCCACATTCATCGGTTCCAGAAGTTTTAATAGCTGTGACACTGCAAATCCGCCGCCATTCGGTGGAGCCGGAAAAGCAAGGTCATATTCTTTATAGCTTCCCCAGAAAGGTTCATCTATGGAGGCTTCATAGTTTTCAAGATCTTCTTTTTTCATGATACCGCCCTGACTCTCTATGGTGGATATAATGGCATCTGCAATTTCACCTTCATATACAGATTTAAAACCTTCTTCTTTAATTATTTTTAAAGCCTTAGCAAGGTCCTGCTGCTTCATCGTATCCCCTTTTTTAAGCGGTTTTCCATTAGGAGCAAACTGTTTTTTTGCTTCTTCCCCCATTCTATCGTGAAAGATATCAATCGTTCGATCCCAGAGGCGGTTGATAACAAAGTCTTCTTCCGCAAGCTTTATGGCAGGATCTATTAAACGATCCAGCGACATCGTGCCGTATTTTTCCTGTGCGAGTTCCAGCGCTTTCATAATTCCAGGTACTCCCACAGAATTAATACTAGTAGAACGTTCATCAAACGGGATAATTTCTCCATTCTCATCGTGGAATAAATCCGGTCTTGCAGCTGATGGCGCTTTTGTATGGCCATTGATAACTTTGGTTTCCTTTTTTTCATTATCGTAGTATACAATAAAGCCCCCTGCCCCAATACTGGTATTCATTCCTTCGGTCGGTATTAAAGCAAGCTGCATTGCAATGACGGCATCTATGGCGTTTCCGCCGTCTTTTAACACTTGTTCTCCAGCTTCTGCTGCTTCTTCGATAGGACAGGAAATCATTCCCTGATTTCCTTCAGCAGTCTGCCACTGGGCCCCCTGCTTTTCTGCTTTTTGATTTTGAAACACTTCTTCTAAACTCATCTATATACAACTCCTTTACTAAGTAAGCACTATGCCAGCATACTTGATTTATGCATTACTTTAATATTTCCGTAATTACCATGCTTTTAAACGTCTCCTGCTTACACTATTAAAAATTACATAGTTTTATTATTGGAATATTTTCAAGAGCTGAACGAATTGGACTCCTCACATCCGCGTAAAAAAGTATTATTATGGGATTGCTCGTCTTTCTATTGTGAAAATCGGAACGAAAGAATATAATACAAATAACTTCATAACACTTCTAATGTAAAAGGGGAGTAGCTCCCGCATTACAGCCGTCAGGACGGGATGAATATCCCCGGTTGTATGGACAGTGATTCTATTGTCAGCAAGACCTTTACTTTAAAACGAGGGTATCATTTCGTTTTAAAGTGAGGGTCTTTTTTGTATCCTCTGCACCGGAAAAGAAGAAATTTTAAAAAGGTGGAGAGAGTTTATGGAATGGAGCATTGTTTTACAATATGGCTGGATATTGGTGGTACTTATTATATTAGAAGGAATATTAGCTGCCGATAATGCCATGGTACTTGCAGTAATGGTAAAAAAGCTTGCACCAGAGAAACGAAAAAAAGCTTTGTTTTATGGCTTGGCAGGCGCTTTTATCTTCCGCTTTGCAGCGCTGTTTGGGATTGCGCTCTTAATCAATGTATGGCAGATCCAGGCAGTAGGCGCTCTCTATTTAATCTTTATTTCCGTTCTTCACTTTTTCAGAATAAAGTTTAAGCGGAAATTTAAAGAAGTTAAAGTAAACACAAGTACTCCCAAAAAAGAAGCAGGATTTTGGCCTACAGTACTAAAAGTAGAAATCGCAGATATCGCTTTTGCAGTTGATTCCATTCTCGCTGCTGTAGCACTTGCTGTTACACTGCCAAAAACATCTCTCCCATCTATAGGCGGTATGGACGGCGGACAATTTTTCATCGTTTTAGCCGGAGGTCTTATAGGTGTTATCCTGATGCGTTATGCTGCGGGCTACTTTGTAATACTTCTTTCAAAGAAACCAGGATTGGAACATGCTGCATATGCAATTGTAGGCTGGGTCGGCATCAAACTGCTTATACACACGCTATCCCATCCATCACTAGCTGTTCTGCCACATCACTTTGCTTCATCTTTCCTGTGGAAAATAACTTTTTACACTGTATTAATTGCCATTGCCGTATCAGGCTGGTTTTTATCTAAGCCGTCGAAGCAACCTGCAGAAACAGTTCCAAAAGCCGTATAAAAGCAGAAATGCAGGAGACATTATGAATTTCAATGTTCTCCTGCATTTAATAGTTCACTAATTAACTGTGAGAGTATAATCTTTTTCCTCTATTTTTATTTATCTGCGTCACGACATCATGGCGGGCAAATTCCAGTCCAGGTTCTTCTTCGGCCCATTCTTTTTTAATATCCTGACCGGATAAAAGCGCAAGTATGATAGATGGAAGATCTGCGCCAGCGTGGTGTGAAAATGCATACCCTCCTCCTACCCGAGGATTAATGTCAATTACATAATAATCTTTCCCGTCATAATAAACGTCTGTATTAATATAACCGACATGTCCAAGATTCTCTCCTATTTTCCGCGCAATATCATGCAGAACAGGTTCATCATAAATAATACATCTGTCTACATCTCCTCCGCGCATTGCCAGCTGCTTTCTTACAAATGAAGTAACATAATGGCCGTTCAAATCATTAAATATATCCAGACTGAATTTGTCCCCTTCTACTACCTGTTGAATAATCACATTCTCTTCCGGATTTTTATCTGTTGCTTCTGTTAAAGGTTCTGCTTTAATTTCTTCTACTACGCGGCGGTAAGCCATTTCCAGGTCTTCTAAATAATAAACGAACTCAATTCCAACAGAAGCGGAACCATTTCTCGGTTTTAATATAACAGGCAGATCCAGTTCTCCTGATTCTACTGCTTTTTTTGTATCTTTTACATTGCTGAAAGTTTTGGGAGCTTTCACGCCAAAACCACCAAGCAGTTCTTCATACTTTCCTTTATCCCTGATTTTCTCATTTACATCTGCACTTGGTACGAAAACTGATATACCATTCTCCATAAATTTATCTTTATGCTCTATCAGCTGGGCAACCTCCAGATCATTTAAAGGTAAAATACCTTTTACTTCGTGCTCTTTGCAGATTTCTAAAATTACATTTGCATATTCAGGGTCTGTATGAGCAGGAACTACATAGCTGATATCTCCCTGCTGAAGGGACGGGGCATTATATTCCGGGTCTGTCGCAATTACTTTGCCATTGATATCAAGTTTTCTGTAAGCTTCCTGAAAAAAACCAACAAAATCTATGCGTCTTGCCGTAGATGTAATTAAAACGTTCATAGTTATCGATCCTCCTATATAGCCAATGAAAATTGTGTTACTTATAACCCATTATTACCCGGATGTAAATAAAGACAATCTAATATTTGAAGAAATTTAGAAAAATACATATTCTCTTAAGAACATTGTTTCTTCCTGACGAAACATCCAAATCTGCGGGGTGGACGTTGAAGTAGTTTGGAAAACAGCATGTGATTTCCTGAGTTCTTATCTTCTTAAAAACAAGTACACTCCAAGCAGCACCAGAAATCCTCCGCTGATCTGCATAAGTGTCACCGTTTCTCCCAGCAGGAGCACAGCTAAAATGGTGGCTCCGACCGGCTCTCCTAAAATACTCATGGAAATAGTGGAGGTATTTACATAATTTAAAAGCAGATTATAAATAACATGCGCAATTGTAGGGAATACAGCCAGTAAAATAAATATTCTCCATTCTCCTGCATCATATCCCCCAAGAGGTACCGCTGTAATAATGTTATATATCATCAGTGCGATACCGGCAATCAGGAAAACACAGAAGCTGTAAATCCAGTGAGAGATCTTTTTTACAGTGGACTGCCCAATTAACAGATAAGCGACAATCGCAATTACGCTGAGAAAAGACAATAAATCTCCGATAAGGTGTGCCCTGCTCAGCCCCAGATCTCCAATACCAATAATTACAATTCCAACAAAAGAAATGCTAATGGTTGCGACTGTAAAAAAATCAGTTCGTTCTTTATAAATTAAATACCCTCCAGCTAATGCGATGATCGGCTGCAGAGCAAGTATAATCGTAGAACTCGCCACCGTAGTAAGTTTCAGTGAACCGAACCAAAGTGCAAAGTGAAGTGCTAAAAACACCCCTGAAAAAGTAAGGATAATAAAATCTCTGCCTTTTAAACGGTACAGCTGTTCACGCTTCACAAAAATTATAGGGAGGAGCAGCAATGCTGCCAGAAACATTCTGTACATACTGATAATAGTCGCTGGAGCATCTGACCATTTTACAAAAATAGCTGCAAAAGAGATGGCTATAATAGATATTGTTAACAATAAACCAATCGGCTGCGGTTTAGGTTCTTCCATAATTAAGGCCCCCCTCAAGCAAAATCAACTGATAATTTTAATTACATATGTAAATCAATGTACATGAACCTTCCTTGTCTATTATACTTGAAATTCTTTTATGAATAACTGTGATGGTAATTGTCCCCACTAACTCTTGTATTATATTTTATTAAATTATTTGGAGAAAAAATATATAGAAAGGCAGGCGGTTCTTTGAGATAGGAATACTTATATTTCTACAGACAAAAAGCAGGTCCCAAAGACCTGCTTTTACATCCTAATCTCTGGTGAGACGGAGAAGACGATCGTCATTTTCTCCAGGATTACCTCTGCCGTCGGTATTATTTGTAATGATATATAATGCATTATCGTGAACTACTACATCGCGAAGGCGTCCTTCTCCTTCATAGGTAATGTGCATTTCTTCCTCTTCTTCATTAAATACATACACACTTTCTCCGCGCAGCCCTACCGTAATAAATTCATCTTCCCAAAAAGCTGCTCCTGAAGGTGCCCAGGTAGTTTCTCCGGAGTGAAGCGCGGGTGTTTCCATTCCTTCCTCCTCTTCACTGCCTTCGATAACCGGCCAGCCATAGTTATTGCCTGGCTCTATAATGTTCACCTCATCCAAAGCCTGTGCTCCATGCTCAGAACTGTAAAGCTCTTCTTCTGTATTCCACGCCAGCCCCTGAGGATTTCGATGGCCGTAGCTGTATACGTAAGAATCATCTAAAGGATTATCATCTGGAATCTCCCCTTCGGTCGTCATTCGCAGAATGCTTCCTGCAAGACGGCCTTCGTCCTGAGACCAGTCTGGTTCATCAGCATCTCCAGTAGTGGCATAGAGCATATCATCGGGTCCTAAAGCAAGCCGGCCTCCATTATGAATCTGTGCCCCCTCAATCTCGTCGAGCAGAATATCTGTTTCTTCCCAGCCGTCTTCTGTGCGTTCTGCCCGGACAATTCTGTTGGAAAGCCCTGTTTCTCCTCCTTCATATGTGTAATAAAGAAATGCTTCTTCTTCCTCCAGCAGTTCAAAGCCAAGCAGTCCGCCCTCTCCTGCTTCGACAATTGGATCAGATGTTCTCATTTCTATTTGTTCAGGTTCTTCCCCTTCTGTAATTTCTAAAATATGGCCTTCTCTGCTGGTAAGATGAATTACTTCTGCATCTTCACTTAAAGTAATTGTCCACGGTGTAGAAAGTTGATCGGCTAAAGTCTCCACATTCCAGTCCTCTATATTTGTATTCGTGAGTGTATCTTCATCGTTTATATTATTTTCTTCCTGTGTGTTTTCCGCTTCATTCTGATTATTATCAGAGTTGTTTATCGGATCGACTGCCTCATCACTATTATTATCATCGTTATTGCTCTCGTTATTTTGAGGACTCTCTACTACATCAACATTATTTTCTTCGTTGTTTGCCTGACAAGCAGACACCAGGAACAACAGCGAAAATAGCGAAGCTGCTTTATACATCTTATCTCTCCTTTTATTTACAGGTTTACAAAGCTTATACCCGTGGGATGATTATATATAACAGTTCTTTTATCACTTTTATTTCCTTCTTTTAACATACTTCTAAGAAAATTCATGTTTTTACTTAATGCGAAGTAAACATAAACCCTCTGTCTTCCTTACCGTGATACAATATGGGAAATGAAATATGCTGCAGAGAGCAAAGGAGGAATATATGAACTATGCATCTTCCTTTAGACGTTATATTATCTCCCTCATTGGAATAGCTGCTTTTTTTCTATCTGGTAACACAGTCCATGCCTCTTTTCCAGACGTCTCAAGTGATCACTATGCTTATGAACATATTCAGTCTCTATTAAAAAAAGATATACTTGCCATTGATGCAGATGGAAGATTTCGGCCAGAGTATGAAGCCGCGAGAGGGCAGCAGGCGATTATGGTAGGGCGTGCGCTTGATATTGAAACAGAAAGCGAGAATGCCCATACTTATCAGGATGTAAACTCTCAATTGGAGGGTTACCAGTATATATATGCCCTTACTGCTCAGGGAATTTTTAAAGAAACTGAATTTTTTTACCCGGGGAACTCTTTTACGCGTGCAGAAATGAACCGGGCAATCATTTTTGCTGCAGAGCAGAAAGAAACTTTTTCTTCTCCTCGTGACGTTCTTTCTTCATTATGGTCCGCAGCTAATATCGATACTCTTCTTACAGCTGGTCTTACGAAAGGGGAAGCAGGCGATTCTTTTGGTCCCGAGAAGCCTATGACCCGTGCACAAGCAGCTGTATATACTAATCAAATTTCGGATTATCTCTCTGGTGAACAAGTCAGAGTGCCTCTTATTCTGATTGAAGATTTTGCAACTCCCATAGAAGAAGAAATTCTAAAATTAACAAATGAAGAAAGAGCCGCAGAAGGCATTGATCCTCTGGAATTTCACAGCGAACTTCGGGAAGTAGCAATGGTGAAAGCCGAAGACATGCATATTAATAATTACTTTGCTCATGAATCCCCCGAGCACGGAGATCCGTTTCAAATGATCTTGGAAGCAGGTATTACTTTTAGAAATGCCGGAGAAAATATTGCATACGGGCAGCCTTCCGCGGAGGAAGTAATAAAAGAATGGATGGAAAGCCCGGGGCACAGGGAAAATATCATGAATGAAAACTACACACATTTAGGTGTTGGTTATTATGAAGGTGGCAGAACTTACTATGTACAAATGTTTATGCAGCCATAATAAGAAATGTAAACTGACATAGAAAAATTCATGTTCATCTAATGCAAAATCCGCCTGCTGCAGTAACACAGTGGGCGGATTATTTGTTTTATTCGATATGTTTTCCAAACTGGCTAATTGCCTATTATTTATTGGGAGTGGTCACCTGCAGCTTCCGGGTAATTATTGTCAAACAGTGCGATTGTTTCCGGTTTGGCAATTTTATGCATATGCTGGATGGCATCATTAAAATCCTCTGCTACATAATAGTTATCTTTGGGAAATTTCACTTCTTCCAGTCCTTCCTGAAAATACTTCGTTAATTTTTCCCCGACCAGAATAATATAATCACACTTTTCCGCGCTGTAGCGGCTCCATTCTTTATTCCATTCATATTCTGATTCTTCCAGATTCATAATACCCGGTGTGATCAGCATACGATATCCGTTCATTTTTCCAAGTATTTCTACTGCCCGCTTTGAGCCGGCGGGATCAGAATTATTGCTGTCATCAATAATCGTAATATTTCCCTTCTGCGGCTTCAGCTCCAGACTTCGCTTTAAAGGGGCAATATTTTTAATAGGCAGGATCATTTGAGATAGCGTCATATTCATCTCTAAACCTAATGCAATAGCAGCAAGCAGATTGTAAATATTATGCTTTCCCAGAAGACAGGTTTGAAAGTTTTCTGTTTCACCGTCCGCTGTGACAACTTTAAAACTCGTTCCTTTGCGGCTGTATGCAATTTCTGAGGCTCTGATGTCCACATCTTCCTGTTCAATCCCGTAATAAACACTTTTTACTGGGTTGGCCGCTTCATAAGACCTTATATTTTCATCATCTTTATTTAACAGAGCTGTACCGTTTTCCGGGAGAGTTTCGACTATCTCATGCTTTGTTTTTTTAATCGTTTCTAAAGAACCAAACGTTTCCATATGTTCTTCACTGATTGAGCTGATGATTCCATATTCCTGGCCGACCACGCCGCAGATAGATGCGATGTCACCCTCCTGCTTTGCGTTCATTTCTACGATAAATACTTCATGATCCGGTTTCAATTGTTCATTAATTGTCTCGGTCACACTGAGTTCAGTATGATAGCTTCCTGACGTAACCAGTACATTATATTTCTCAGACAGTATTGCTTCTGCAAAAGTTTTTACACTCGATTTTCCCGCACTCCCTGTGACACCAATTACTTTTAAATCTGGTGAAGCCTGTATTAAACGCTTAGCATCATCTATGGAACGCTGATTAATATTCCGCTCTACAGGCTCAAGAAGGCTGTTAGTAATTTTTACTAAGGTAAAAGGAAGACAAGCCAGCACAATTAATACAACGACCGAAAATTCGATGCTGATAAAAGCACCGATAGCAATAGCTAAAGCCGAGCCCACTCCGTAAAGTAAATATGTAACTCCAAAAATCCGCTGTATCTGCGGAGTGTATTCCAGGTCTCCTTCCTTTTCGGGACGCGTAGCATATAAATAGCCAAACACGATGATAAATGCAGCAGCAGAACCCGCCAGTATAAAATTGTCTGCATCTGAAAATATAACAAGAATAATTGGTGTAAAATACAGCACTTCTATCGGCGAAAATACCTTGTTCATGTTATTGCTCATCCATTTATTTAATTCTTCATTCTGGTAGAAGTTCAACTGGAGCATATGCACACTCCGTTTCACTTTTAAAGTGACAGGCAGAATCCATGCAGCCAGTAATACGATAAAGAAAACGATTGTTGAAATCATGCAGGTCTCCTTTTTGTTATTTTGCTCTATTAAAGTTAAAATCGCTTTTTATAGAAAAGGCGATACTATTATCTATAGCCTTTAAAAATAAGTTTCGGCAATTATTTATGAACCAGAAAAAAATTGCTCGTGAAGCATAAATATTTTTTTGTAAGGTTTGCGAAAAACGAAATCAGCGGACCACTGGAGAAGAAGTAAAAAGAAAGCTCCCGCAGGACGCAGTAAACCTGAGAAAGCGTAGATCTTCTTTACAGCAGACCCGCCTCTCAGCAGCAATGTACCACCGATTCATTACATACACTTCCATTTTACCATGAAATGGTATGTGTCCGCCTCTTTAATAAGAAGGGGGAACTTCGTTATTTAATTATCGAATTTTTTCTCTTGCCACAACAGCTGTTCCAGTACTTCAGCCAGCGGAGCTGAATCAGTAACCGATTGAATTGAAGTCCGGAGAATTTCTTTTTTGTCACCTTTTGTCCAGTCCAGCTGGAATCCTGACTCTCCGGCAAGAGAACGGATAAATTCACGTATCGCTCTGCCGTTTCCATCCCGAAAAGGGTGCAGGACGTTGAGTTCAGCAAGATAAAAAGCCAATTTCTCTGCACATTCTTCCTTAGATAAATCATTCCATGCTTCGCTTTGGAGACTCGTGAATATTTTTTTCGCACTCGGTTCGATATGTTTTATATGAGCAAATGCAAAACCGTCTTTTGCGATATTTTCTGTACGGACTTTCCCGGCAAAGGGATAGAGATCCTGAAAAATCCATGCATGTATTTTCTTTAGATGCGCGAAATCCCACGCGCCTTTTAAAGGCGTGAGGGACAATTCTGCAAGTCTTTTGGAAGTCAGCATTCCATCGAGCCTTTGAAGCTGCTCTTCATTTTTTATATGAAAGTAGTTTCTTAATACTTCTGTGCCGGGATAGCAGTACTTTGAGGGGCCTGGACCGTATTTACTCATTTCTGGACAGCTCAAGAGCACGCTGCAAAAATGACTCCTGACTTACATTGCCTGCCAATCGTTCTTTCACAAGCGCTTCTTCTTTCTCCGTGAGCGTCATTCCTTCTACTGCAAGTGACGCCTGGGCAGAACGCAGCGCGGTTTCAATTTCTATATTTTTTGCAGTCACTTACACATCGCCTCCGTTTATTTCTATCTCCATTATACTACATATTTTAATAGGAAGAAAATGTACTGCCAGTTTGCACTTCCACGAAAAGTAAGAGCCCAGATGCACTGAGACAGCTTTAACACCTTTCACAAAATCAAACGGAAAAAGCTTACCTGCAAAAATGTTAATGATTTCTATTACAGGTATGTTAACATCGCCATTACTTCTCTTTTCTTTCTTACTGTTCCGTATTAAAATGTAAAAAGTAGTTAGGAGAGGATTTCATGTCGAACAAAATGGCTTATTTGATTGTGATGGCCGGAGCAGCGCTCTGGGGCACAATCGGAATATTTGTAAACCAATTAAATGCCGCTGGCTTTACCCCGTGGGAAGTTGTTGGAATACGTCTTTCTTTTTCCGCAGGCCTGCTGCTTCTTTTTTTATTGTTATTTAAGCGTCATCTCCTTTATGTAAAGCTCCGGGATTTACCTTTTTTTATTGGGACAGGTATTATCAGCATTGCATTTTTTAATTATTTCTTTTTTACCGTCATAGAAACTGCTACTCTGTCCCTTGCAATCGTTCTCTTGTATACAGGTCCGGTTTTCGTGGCTCTTATTTCAAGATTTACTTTTGGTGAACCGTTTACCGGCAGAAAGATTGCTGCATTAGTCTTAATGATGCTGGGCTGTGTTTTCGCAGTGGAACTTCTGCCGGCAGGATCGCTCTCCGTTTCCGGCACTACAATTTTATTTGGAGTGCTCTCAGGTTTTTTCTATGCTCTTTACAGTATTTTCGGAAAATATGTAAGCGGCCGGTACCATGCGATGACAATTACAACTTATTCTATGGTATTCGGAAGTTTATTCCTGCTTCCTACGAGCCGCCTTTGGGAAAAATCCCACCTTCTTACAAGCACTCCAGTACTGCTTTCCAGTTTTGGCATCGCAGCAGTAGCTACTGTCTTTGCCTACATATTTTACACTGCGGGACTCCGCTATATTGAATCAAGCAGAGCCGCTATTCTTTCTACAGTGGAACCAGTCGTAGGAATTATTATTGGACTTCTTGTCTTTCAGGAAGTTGTCACCTTCTGGCAGGGCATCGGGATGGCTCTCGTCCTTGCTTCTGTGCTGCTGACAGTGCAGAAACAAAAACGAACGCATCCAATGGCATTGAAATGGAAAGGAAAGAAAACCGGTTGATACATCATCGTTTTTTCTCCAGGGAAATGAATAATTTGAATATAGGAACGCACATTAACAAAGCTTTTATTTTCAAAGCAGCCACAAAAATAAAAAGTACGGACCGGCAGTTACATAACTGCCGGTCCGTCAGAGTGTTTATAAAGTAAAAATTTTTGTATATTTATGATTTGCTGTGTATAGATTCTCCTCCGCTTGCCGGCCGGTCTTCAGCTATTTTCCTGCCCGCGGGGCAGAAAAAAGGATCTTCATACTGTGCTTGAATCCCGCTGTCACCGCCGGGAGCTATGGAGACAAGTTATTTCCGCAGAAAAAGTGTTCCTGTTTCTGCGGTTTTGTATATAACCATTGCCTCCCTTATTTATGCTGCAGTCGCAGAAGAGTCGACTCCTGGAGGATTTGAACGATTCGAAGATCCACCTGCCAACGGCAGGTTAGCTGAGAGAGTTCCCTCCGGAAAGCGACACTTCGGAGACAAAAGCATAAGATCGTATACTTATACAAAAAAAGCACTTTTTCAACAGGCTCATGGACCGGCAGTTACATAACTGCCGGTCCGTCTTTTATAATAATCTGCTGCGATTGTGAATGAAGAAGCTGTACTCCCTCATCAAGTCCTTTATACAGACCATGGCTGGGTCAGTTTGATGCAGACAACACGCGGCTCTGTCATTTCCTGAATAGAATGTGCCACCCCTTCTCTTCCGAGTCCTGACTGCTTGACTCCTCCGAATGGCATTTCGTCTATTCGATAATCACTGCTGTCGTTTACCATTACACCGCCTACATGCAGATGGTTCACTGCATAAAAAGCATGGTCAATATTTTTTGTGAAAATACCAGCCTGCAGACCGTAGTCAACGTCATTCGCTCTTGAAACTGCTTCCTGTAAGCTCTCTACTTCCTCAAGCAGGACCACAGGCCCAAAGATTTCCTCATAGTATAAGCGGCAGCTGACGGGTACATCTACAAGCACGGTCGGTTCGTAAAATGCGCCTTCCCGCTTTCCTCCCTGAAGAATTCTGGCACCCTCGGATACTGCTTCATTCACCCATTCTTCCACCCGTTTTGCTTCTGTTTCATTAATAAGAGGACCCATATCCGTCCACTCAGATAATTTATCGCCCATCTGCAGTTCTTTTGTCCGTTCAGCAAACAGAGCTGCAAAATCATCAAATAAATTTTGTTCAATAAATACTCTCTGTACACCGATACAATTTTGGCCTGCTGCAGAAAATGCACCTGATACTGTTGATTTTACAGCATCATGCAGATCTGCATCATTCAGTACAATAACAGGCGAGTTTGAGCCAAGCTCCATTCCGATTTTCTTACGACCTGCTTTATCTATAATTTTGTCCCCCGCATTCACTCCTCCGGTAAAAGAAATCATTTTCACTTCCGGATGGGTGACAAGTTCTTCCCCAAGCTCTCTTCCAGCGCCGGTGATTACTGAAAGAAATCCCCGCGGCACCCCTGCCTGATCCAAAGCTTCTGCTAAGAGAAGTGCGCTCAGTGGAGTAACGGAAGCCGGTTTAACTACGACGGGATTGCCCGCTGCTAACGCTGGACCAACTTTATGCGCTACGAGGTTGAGTGGGTCATTAAAAGGCGTAATAGCTGCAACGACCCCGATCGGAAACCGGAAATAATAGCCGGTGCGGTTCTCACTGCCTTCTTTTTGGTCAAAATTAATAGTTTCTCCTTTAATACGTCTTGCCTCTTCCCCGCTGATCCGCAGTGTCTGTACAGCTCTGCTCACTTCCCCACGCGCCTCGGTAATCGTTTTAGAACCTTCCCGGGCGATCGTATAGGCATAGCGTTCGTGATTTTTCTCTATATAATCCGCCGCCCGCTGCAGCACTTTCATCCGTTCATGCGTGGGCCAGGAAGAAATGGAGTAAAATGTTTCTGCTGCTCCGTCGATTACTTTTCTTGCATACTCCCGAGTAGTTTTTGGAACTCTCGCAATCACTTCATTATTTTGGGGATCCACTACTTCAAACGTTTCTTCCTGACTGACCCATTCTCCCAAAACATACATCTTTACGGATAATACTTTAGTCTGCATTAATTACACCGCCTTTTCAGTTATTGCTTTACGGCTGCTTTCTGCCGGGTGAAGTGAATCAAATCAATAAGCAGAGAAAATCCCGTTTCTTTCAATCCCGCACCAGCTCCCGTTAAAAAAATCGGCCCTGCAAGGTCACATTCATACAGTATTGCATTAGTAGCACCCGGGACAGCTGCCAGAGGATTCGTCTCATCCAGTTTTTCCGGCTGTATAACAGCTTTCACACCTGATTCAGTTCTGGTTATTTTAGCAACAAGACGAATACGTTTCCCTTCTTTCACCGCTTCATGAAGCATCTCCTGCGTCACTTCTGTAATTCCCGTACAGGGTACATTTGCGGCGATCATCGGTGTCTGCATCACTACATTTGAAAGGATTACTGCTTTATAGCGGGCATCATATCCTTCTACATCACTTGTCGGGTCCGCTTCTGCAAATCCCTGCTCCTGTGCTTTTTTCAAGGCCTCCTCATAAGAAGATCCCTTTTCCATTTCAGTTAGCATATAATTTGTTGTTCCGTTTAAAATGCCAGTAATCTGGTGGATCTTATTACCGCAGAGTGTTTCTCTCGGAAGGCGCAGTGCAGGAGTACCGCTCATCACTGTTCCTTCAAAACCAAAGAACGCCCCATTATTTTCTGCTGCTTCCGACAATTCCTGATAAGCCAGTGCCACGGGTCCTTTATTCGTAGTAATGACACTTTTTCCTTTTTCAAAAGCAGCTCTGCAGTGGTCAATTGCCGGCTGACCTGTATTTACATCCGTAAAAGTAACCTCTACAATAACATCTGCATTCGTTTCTTGAATCGTTCTGATACTATCAAGGCCGGTAATTGTACTGCTGTCCCCGATATATTCGCTTAAAGGACGCTTTTCCTTCGCAAGCGAAAGTAACTGATTCCCATCCAGGCCGTTCGGATTATAAACAGACCCTTTCATCACATCAGCTACTGCTACTACCTGCGTTTCCAGTCCTTCCTCCAAACGAAGTTCGTTTTCTTTTTCAAGCAGTATCTGAAGCAGCCCCTGGCCGACCCCTCCGAACCCAATGAATGCGAGCTTTACTGTCATAAGAGAACTCCTCCTTCTGGAAAGTCACTGAAAAATTCAGACTCGACTTTTCAGTGACTTTTTGATGGTCTATACGCTCGTGAAAATTTCTTTTGGCAGAGATTGAAACGCCTGTTCCAGGTCTCCGATAAGGTCTTCAATATCTTCAATCCCTGCAGAATATCGAATCAGTCCTTCTGGAATTCCCATTGCTGCCCGCTCTTCCGGTGTACACTCTACGTGGCTCGTTGTGCGGGAAGGTCCGACGATTGTCTCTACGGAACCGAGATTCGCTGCCCGGTTGGCAAATTCCAGTTTTGGAAGCAGATGACGCACTGTATCTACTCCGCCTTTTACACTAAAACTGAGCATACCGCCAAAGCCGCTCATCTGTTCCTTCGCAATGTCATGGTGCGGATGCGTTTCCAGTCCTGGATAAAACACGTCATCCACAATATCCACTGACTGCAGATATTCCGCTACCTTCATTGCATTTTCGTTCTGCCGCTCCACACGAAGCTTCAATGTTTTCATCCCGCGCAGCAGCAGGTAGGCGGACATAGGATCCATGGTCGCACCGTTGATCTCCCGGTAGTGATATACTTTTTCCACCAGTTCTTTAGCGCCTACCAGCACCCCGCCGAGTGCATCCGCATGCCCCCCGAGAAACTTCGTTGCACTATGGAGCACAAGGTCTACTCCCAGCGCAAGGGGATTCTGGTTGATCGGTGTTGCAAACGTATTATCTACTATGACTAAAGCTCCTGCTTTTTTTCCCGCTCGTGCCATTCGGGCAATATCTGTGATTTTTACTGTAGGGTTCGTCGGTGTTTCCAAATAAAGCACCTTGCATCCTTTCGCAACTTCTGCTTCAATCGCTTCATGATCGCCGGTATCGCATAACACAACATCAATATTCAGCTGCGGCAGAAATTCCGTAAAAATTTTGTTTGTGCCGCCGTAGGTGTCTTTAATTGAAACAATTCTGTCTCCAGGGAAAAGGAATGTCCCAAGCGTATTACTGATTGCTGCCATTCCTGTAGAAAAAGCAGTAGCATGCTCCGCGCCTTCCAGGATTCGCACCTTGTTTTCAAACGCTTCCACAGTAGGATTCGTGTTCCGTCCGTAAATGTGGCCTTTTTTGTTTCCTACCGCTACTTCGTACCATTCATCCATATCCTCATATCCATAAGAAACGCTGTGCACTACCGGTACCTGCGTAGCTCCAAATGCCAGCTGTTCTTTTTCTCCTGCCCAGATTGCTTTTGTACCCATTCTAATGTCTTTTTTCATTGAAAAAACCTCCTCATTTAATTAATTATGAAATTTCTCCGCCGTGCTGATTCAATAAGAAAGGATGCTTTATTATCAGCTCCCGCGGGTAATTGGAAAAAGTAGTACATCCATTTTCTGTAATGCGCAGCGTTTCACTAAGTTCTATTCCATACTGATCAAACCAAAGAGCTGGAATTAAATGAAATGTCATGTTTGGTTCCAGTACCGTCTGATCTCCTTTGCGGATGCTCGCTGTATGCTCTCCCCAGTCTGGTGGATATCCAAGTCCGACGGAATATCCGAGTCTTGATTCTTTTTCAATACCGTAGGCGCTGATTGATCTGCGCCATGCTTCTTCCATATCACTGCATGTTGCCCCAGGTTTCGCTGCTTCCAGTACAGCTGCAATTCCGTCCTGAATAATAGGAGTAAGCTGATGAAGCCGGTCATCCGGGTTCCCTATCGTGACTGTTCGGGCAAGGGGTACATGGTACCGTTGGTAACAGCCAGCGAGTTCAATAATCGTGGAATCTCCATCTTCAAATGGCCGGTCACTCCAGGTCAGATGCGGTATGCCCGTATTTTTACCCGATGGAAGCATTGGTACAATAGAAGTATATTCTCCGCCGAATTCTTCCGTACCGCTGATTAAATGGTACGAAATATGCGCTGCTGCATCGTTTTCCCGGCTTCCGATTCGAATATTTTCTATTCCATGATGCATTGCTTTATCAGCAATCAGTGCCGCTCGCTTCATATATTCTATTTCCTGTTGAGATTTGATAATTCTCACGTAATTTACAATTAAATCTCCGTCTATAAATTTTGCATTCGGAAGGGCCTGCTGCAGTTTCATAAAGGCTTTCGCGGAAAAATAATAATTATCCATTTCTACACCGATACGCCGGTTCCCCTGGCCTATCTGAGCTAAAATTTCTCCTACGAAACTCATCGGATGGAAGACGTCAGAATGCACATAATAATCGGGATACGCAATAATATTTTCATCGTATATCCACGTAGTAACTCTTGCTCCATTTGCGTCTAAATAACGGCCGATCCATAATGGCTGCGGCTCGTCGATAATAATGACCACCATCTGATGCACATAAAATGACCAGGCATCATATCCAGTTAAATAATTCATGTTGGCCGGGTCAGTAACAAGCAGAACATCAATTCCCCGATCTGCCATGCTCTTCTTAGTCTTTTGCAATCTCTCTTGATACTCTTGAATATCAAAAGGCAGCATATCCATCCACCCTCTTCCGTTTTTTGATTATTTAGATTGTTCTTACATTTATCTTAATACTTCATTGTTAAAAATATGATGTACAACTTGTATGAACGTTTGCCTTTCTTCTTCATACAAATTGAACATTTGCATAATCTAAAATATATAAATGCACAAGGGAGTATTTGATTATTCTCTTTTATTTGTATAAAAGTATAATTTGCATCAGGTGTGTCGATTATCAAATATAATTAGAATAATATCTGTTGTTTCCCAATCTAAAAACGAGTGAAGAAACTTCTTGTCTGGAATGCATTAAGACTCTCTGCTTCCGCCGGACGCTTTCCGTAGGAGACTCTCTCAGCTAGTCTGCCTTCGGCAGCCGGATCTTCGAATCGTCCTCAAAACCTCCCGGAGTTGCCGGCTGCGCGCTGCTCTTTTTTGAAGATGGCTGTATTGGTATTTTTATCATTCTTTTAAAATCAATACTGTAGTTTCACGAAACGATGACCTACCCTGATTTCTTATTGTAATCTGTTAACCCTTACCTAAGACGATTAACAGGGGTAAAATTAGAAGTTTTTCACCATTAAATGAAATTCACTTTTATTGCGTTAGAGCCGCGAATGATAACAGAGCATAATGAAAACAGGCTTCTCCTGATTAGGAAAAGCCTGCTTTCTTAGATTTCTATTTCTGCATATGATGAAGGTCCTGAAGCTGCCATAGTCGTATTGTCAGTTCCAGCAGAAATACATCATCTGCCTCCAGTAAAGATAGTTTCGTTAATGATTCTATATTTCTCAGCCGGTAAAGAAGTGACTGCCGGTGAAGGTGCAGCGCTCTCGCCGTCTGACTTACATTTCCATTGTACTTGCTGTACGCCATAAATGTTTCAATTAAATCTGTCTGCCGCTTTTGATCGTAATCTGCGAGCGGTTTAACAACCTCTTTTACCAGCTTTTCAATTTCCTTGCTTTCTGACATTGCGAGCAGCACCCGGTTGATTCTCGTATCACTGTAAAAAGTTCTGCCGCCGCTTTCGCTTTTCCGCATCCCCATTTCCAGCGCAGTTTTTGCTTCTTTGTAACTTACGTGAAACCCCTGCAGCTCATCTCTTTTCAAAGCAATTCCCCAGGTAATTTCCATCTCAGTTAGCATTTCATTCAGCCGCCGGTCTACAGAATCCAGGAATTGGTTGGCAGTTTCCGTATAGATATGATAATCAGCCTCCAAAAAAATAATTACTTCATTTTCATCAAATGTTGTCATTGCCTTTTTACTTAAAAACTTTGCGGCATTTGTAATTTCTTTTTGAATATAATAGTTCACGTTCTGAAGCGAAGAAGTAGGAGGATTATCTGCTTCAAAAGAAGGAAAATCTGCTTTTTTACTGCGTAAATGGATTTCTCCCACAATGCATAAATAGGGAAGTGATAAATCATATCCAAGCAGTTCTGCCTTCGAACGGAGCGCGTTTTCATTTTCACTGGCGTTTTTTGCAAGGTGTAAAATAAAGTTGTCTTTTAAACGAATTTCCGTCATTTCAATCGCATTTTCTTTAATGAAAAATAAAGCACAGGCAGTGACAGCATGCTCCAGTACATTCATCATGAACCAGCTGATCTCCTGAGAGAGCCCTAGTTTGAACCATAAATACCCCTGCTTACGATGATTGGTATTGACTAAAATCCGGCACCATCTTTCTCCGGAAATATCAAGCACGTATATCTGCGGATGCAGACGATGCTCACTGAACTGGCTTCCAAGATGCTCTGCTGCTTCAAAGTCCTCCAGTAATTGGGTTTCTCCAGTTTCCACCGCCCGCATGACATCCTCTTTCACCTTATTTGCTGCCCGCATAGAACCATCATATTCAGTAATCATTGCAGGAAGTCCCAGGTGTCTTTCCAGTGCTTCCGTTATTTCCTGTACATCGCTTTCTTCGAGTACTCTGTTGATAAATTCCTGCCGGATTTCTTCAGACTGCTGCCGCTCTTCCTGCATTCCTCTATTAATCTCTTCAAGTACTGCCTGGATCACATCTCCAAATCGAATGTCCCAGGGAAGAGCAATAATAATAAAATCATTTTTTTCCGCGAGGTCAATTATCCTGTCCGGGATATCAAATATATGCCTGCCGGTAGCAATGCCGAGCATAGATGCTCCAGATTCAATTACATCCTGAACAAACTTCTCCAGCAGTTCAACGTTTCCGCTGCAGCCGATACCCGTGGTTAACACAAATTCTTTTTCACGCACAAAATTTTCTACAGGCATTTCCATGACAGAGACCCATTCAATCTCTTTTACAAACAGCTCACTTTCTCCCGATCGAATCGCTGCGGAAGCAAATAACGGCTTTTGAATGATTTGTGCTGCGAATACTCCCATTTTACTCACCTCACGCGAATTTTCTCTATATTCTGATTATATTTTCTCACGGTCCAGACCTTGTGGCAACTTATCTTATTCGATAAACGGCAGAGAAAAAGAGAAAAGAGTCGGATAATGTAGAATTTCCTCTTTTCTTCTCGCATCAATATGTTATAGTAATATTCTAAATTCTTTTACACTTCAACGTTTTAAAGGAGGAACTATATTCATGAACACGGAAAACAGACCAAGAGAACAATGGGGGTCCCGTCTAGGGTTCATGCTCGCTGCACTCGGTTCTGCAGTTGGGCTTGGGAACATCTGGCGGTTTTCTTATGTGGCTGGAGAAAGTGGAGGCGCAGCATTTATACTTATTTATCTATTTTGTATTGCAGCAATCGGCCTTCCAATTTTAATGGCTGAATTTACCATAGGAAGACGGGCACAGTTAGATGTAGTAGGGTCGTTCCAAAAAATTTCCCCAGGAAAGCCCTGGGTGCTAGCTGGATACATGGGAGTGGCTTCTGCATTTATCATTTTATCTTTCTATGGGGTCATTGCAGGTTGGTCCATGTTTTACTTCTCACAGTATGTGATTGGAGGACCCGATATCGGTGGAGAGGGCGGTTCCCTTGATTTCTTTGTGAACTTCCACACGGCAACGTTTGCGCCGATACTCTGGCAGTTTATTTTTATGCTGATCACTGTTGGAATTGTATATGTAGGGGTAAAAAGAGGAATTGAAGCTTCCAACAAAATTCTTATGCCGCTTCTTGCTATTCTTGTCCTGATTCTCGCTGGATACAGCATGACGCTTGAAGGAGCCAGTGAGGCACTGAATTTCTTATTTACACCTGACTGGAGTGCGCTGACTGATCCAAGCGTGTACCTTGCTGCACTCAGCCAGGCTTTCTTCTCCCTGAGTCTTGGTATGGGAGCGCTCATTACTTACGGAAGCTATTTATCCAAGAAAGAAAAACTCCCAGGTGCAGCCGTTGGCGTTGCTTCCATGGATTCCCTTTTTGCGATCGTGGCAGGACTTATGATTTTCCCTGCAGTATTTACTTTCGGTATTGCTCCTGATTCAGGACCTGGTCTGGTATTCATCGCGCTGCCGGATATTTTTGCCGATATGTCATTCGGGATAATTTATGGACTGCTGTTTTTCTTCCTGCTTACTGCAGCAGCTATTTCTTCTGGTGTATCACTTCTGGAGGTGGCAGTTGCTTACTTTATGCGCAAGTTTGAATGGTCCCGTCAGATGACGTCCGTGTTTATCGGTACGATTATTTTTCTGATAGGTATCCCATCTTCCCTTGGGTTTGGTGCTTTAGCGGATGTAACAATTTTAGGAGAAAGAGATATTCTTGATTCAATGGACTTCCTTGCCTCTTACATCTTCCTTCCACTCGGCGGTATGATTATTGCGCTGTTTATCGGCTGGGGATGGAAAAAAGCAGATGCACTCGAAGCTTCCAACTTTGGGGATACTGTACTCGGAAATATATGGCTGTGGATCGTGAGAATTTTCGCACCTCTCGCTATATTAATTGTATTTTTATATTCTACCGGTATTGTTACCTTTTAATGAGAGCCCTGGGAAACCAGGGCTTTTTTTACTTTTTCACTAAAAATTTCAGATCGGGGAAATACACTCCTGAAAACCTGGCGCATAGAAAATTCCCTAAAAAATTATATAAATAAGTTGTGTTATTTCAGAAAATTTGAAATAATCATATAGAAACAAATTTACATTCCCTCTTCTGGATCTCAGCAGAGGATTTCTTTTTTACTGTACTGTTATAGGTCAATGATGATTACAGGCCTCCTGTTTTCAGCGTAAAAGTGGAGAAAGAAGGTGAAAAAATGTGGATATTAATCAGTTTCTGGGTTATCGCCCTTGCTGCTGTAATTGCTACGATAAAATATCGTAAACCATTGCTGCTCACTGTACCGTTTTTTGCAATGCTGGGTTTTCTCGTTGTACAGATAGCGATGGTGCCGATGCCTTTTTGGGAAACGGTACGCTTTGTATTCAGTTTAAGATAGCTGCAGGGAGGTGAAATTTATGAAACAGCATGAGCGGACTCCGAGTCAGAAGAATCAATGCAGTGACTGTAACAAAACAGGGCTGCTGTTTATATCAAAAGGCAGATATTTTTTTGCTACTTCTTTACTGCCTGTTATTATTGGAATTATTTTAGGCATGGTGATAGACTCTTTCTTTTACATATTAATTCTGCCGGTGCTTGCAACAAATTACTTTATTGCTTCACGGAAAGCGCCGCTCACTATTTGTCCAAACTGCCGGCAGACGAAAAAAAGAGCTCCAGCTTTCAATAAAGTGCAAACTTAATTTTTTTAAGGAATACTGAAAGCGATTTCATATTTTAAAGGAGGTGAATTCGGCGGTTAAAGCGCAGGAAAAAATGCTTACTTTAAAAGGAGGAACCTCGATATGAGAAAAGTAGAAAAATCAGTGGCAGACAAGTATTTTAAAATTCGCACGACGATGATTATTATCTTTTTACTGATCGGTTTTTCTGTTTCTTTTGGTGTAGCCTTTTTTGCAGAATCTATTCATGAAGCTGGCACTACTATCATGGGAATGCCTGCACACTATTATATGGGAGCTCAAGGTGCAGTGGTTACGTTTGTTATTCTGCTCTTTTTAAATTCAATTATCAGTGATCAGGTAGATAAGAAATTCGGAATTGATGAAAAACAAAATGTACAAATCAGTGGAAGCGGAGCCGATCATTAATCAGCTCCGGCCTGAATAATGCACTGCCCTGCATAACTTAATACAGAGGAGGGATTTTTCTTGGATCAGCAATCACTCGTGTCTCTATTATTAATTTTACTAACATTCGCACTATATATCGGAATCTCCATCTATAACCGGGCGAAAGTTACATCTGACTTTTATGTAGCAAGCCGAGGCATTCCACCGCTTTGGAACGGGATGGCTATCGGCGGTGACTGGATGAGTGCCGCTTCCTTTATTGGAATGGCCGGGACTGTAATGATGCTTGGTTATGATGGGCTGGCTTACATTATGGGCTGGACGGGCGGCTATCTGCTTTTAACCTTTCTGCTCGCTCCGCAGCTGCGGAAATACGGCCGGTTTACTGTTCCGGAATTTATTGGTGACCGATTTGACTCTAACATTGCAAGGTTAATTGGAGCGATTGCCACTATTATCATCAGCTTCACCTATATTATTGGCCAGCTTTCCGGTTCCGGCGTAGTTATTGGAAGACTGTTAAATCTTCCCGCTTCTACCGGGGTAATGGTTGGTGTAGTAGTAATTGCTATATACGCTTCCCTAGGTGGAATGAAAGGTGTTACGTGGACGCAGGTAGCACAGTATATGATATTAATTACCGCTTACATTATTCCTATTGTATTTATGTCGCTGCAAATTACCGGAAACCCGCTGCCGTGGCTTACATATGGAAATATCGTAAATGAATTAGGTGCAATCGATGCGGAACTTGGGCTATCTGAATACTTCGCACCCTTCGATGACGGCAACAGGGCACAATTTCTGGCTTTATTGTTCACTTTAATGGTTGGGACTGCTGCTCTCCCGCACGTTATTGTACGCTTTTATACAGTTACTACGATGAAGGCTGCCCGCTGGAGCGGCGCCTGGGCACTGCTTTTTATTGCACTGCTCTATCTTTCGGCTCCTGCTTACGCAGCGTTTTCCCGTTTTGTTATCATGACGCAGGTCGTTGGGCAGCCGATAGATGAACTGCCTGGCTGGACTGAATCCTGGGTAAATACAGGACTGCTTGAAATTGCAGATTCCGGTGGAGATGGAATTCTTCAATGGGAAGACCTTGTTATTCACCAGGATATTGTAGTTATGGCTACGCCGGAAATTGCAAATCTCGGAATGTTTGTAGTCGGTCTTGTTGCTGCCGGTGCGATGGCTGCCGCTCTCTCTACAGCCGGCGGGTTGTTAATTACGATATCTTCTTCTTTTGCACACGATATTTATTACAGACTAATGCGTCCGGATGCAACAGACAGCAATCGTCTGAGAGCCGGCAGAATTGCGATTGTGCTATCAACCATTGCTGCTGGTCTTGTTGCACTGGACCCGCCGGGAGTTATTACACAGATCATCGCCTGGGCCTTTGGCTTAGCCGGAGGAACTTTCTTCCCTGTACTTTTCTTAGGAGTATGGTGGAAGCGAATGAATGCTCAGGGAGCTATTGCCGGAATGCTTGGCGGCCTTGGAGTCACATTATCTTATATTTTCTTATCAATGAACGGTATTACTTTATTCGGTATTCAGGATACTGGAGCAGGTGTGTTTGGAGTAACTGCAAACCTTATTCTGGTAATCGTTGTCTCATTATTGACGCCGGCACCATCTCAGCGTCTGCAGGATGAGGTAACAGATCTGCGTTACCCTGAACAGATGACCTATAAAGACGGAGAGGTATGGATGAACGATGGAACCGAAAAATAATCACATTGATCAGGTACTCCATCACCCGATGTTCAGCGGACTTTCCCGTGCAGAGACAGATGAATTGTTAAACGCTTGCGAGTGGAGCACTTTTAAAGCAGGAGAGAAAATCCTTTACGCGAAATCTACGCGTGAAGGACTTCTCCTTATTCTTGAGGGAGTTGCCGAAGTATGTGTAGATGCCGGAAAAAAGGAAAATCAGGAAGTACTGGAAGTTTTGGAACCTGGAGAAATGGTTGGTTTTTCAAGTTTAGCTGACTTTCTGGGAGAGCCTAATCCCCATGAGGAAAACTATACGGTGGAAGTAAGAGCAATCGAAGAAACTGTCTGCCTGAGGATCCCCTATGAAGTGCTTGAAGCACGCTGGAACGATGAATCCGTTCGTGACTACGTGATGCGGCAGGTAGCAACGAGACTGCGGGAAATTTACGCTTCTCTTGCAGAACAAGTTAAGCTTGCCACCCAGTGGGGAGAAAGTGAACCTTTTATTCGGAGGGTGCAGGATTTAATGAGCCAGCCTGCTCTCTGTAAAACTGAAGACACTCCGGTGCAGGAACTTGCAGAATTTATGATGGAGCATAAAGTCAGCTCTCTTTTAATCACAGATAATAAAGGAAAGCTTTCCGGGATTATTACCGAAAAAGATATTGTTTCAAGATATGTAGCAGCAGGTATTCAGACAAATAAAAATGCGAAGGACATTATGACTCCGGATCCATACACAGTTACAAGGAACGAATACTATTATGAAGCGTTATCCCGTTTTTTAATAAACGGAATAAAGCATATGCCTGTCGTTACGAACAAAAAGCCTATCGGTATGGTAACTTTATCTGATTTGCTGCGCAGGAAAAACCGGGGCACTTTTGATATTCTTCAGGAAATTGAAGTTTCCACAGAAGCGAACCTCGGAGAAGTGAAACTTGCTATATATGGTGTACTTGAAAAGCTGCTGGATGACCATATCCCAATTCTTCATGTATTGGAAGTAATCACAAGTCTTTACGACAAACTTGTACTTCATATCATTGCTCTTGCCATTCAAAAGATGGAAGAAGAGAATGCCGGTGCTCCTCCTCTGCCTTTCGGTTTTTATATGATGGGGAGCGGCGGCCGTGGAGAACAAT
This sequence comes from Alkalicoccus daliensis, assembly GCF_900103955.1. Taxonomy (GTDB): domain Bacteria; phylum Bacillota; class Bacilli; order Bacillales; family Salisediminibacteriaceae; genus Alkalicoccus; species Alkalicoccus daliensis. Next base: position 28,821 of record NZ_FNIL01000007.1, on the reverse strand, counting down.
TTATGCTTACAGATCAGGATCATTTCTTCGTATATGATAATCCTCCCGAAGGTCAAGAAGAGGAAGTTGACGCTTATTTTGCAAAACTCGGAAAGTATATCGTAGAAATAATGGAAACTGCCGGGTATAAACGCTGTGAAGGTAATATGATGGCAAGCTACCAGCAGTGGAGAGGATCGATCACACGCTGGGAGGAACGGCTCCGCACATGGGGGCTGCGTGCTACAAACGATAATATTTTACTCGGTCATAACTTCCTCGCTTTTCGTTTTCTTTACGGAGATGAAGCACTTCATGACCGTTTTGTTTCCATGGTGGGAGAACAGTTTGAAAAATCCCGCATCTTTCTTTACCGGGCTGCGCAGCAGGAGAAACAAACCCCTGTCCCTGCCCTTGATCATCCGATCCGAGCTATTTTCCGAATGAAAAAAGAAAAAATTGACATTAAAAAACAGGCTCTTTTTCCTTTCTATCATGGCCTGCAGCTGCTGAGTGTCCAGCACGGTATTATAGAAGGCACGCCAAAAGAGAAGATATATTTATTGAAACAGAAGAAAATATTCAGCAGTGACTTCGCGGAAGAGCTGCTGTATGCATATGAAGTGCTGCTTTCTGTACGTGTATCCCAGTCCTGGGGACGCTATCAACGGGGCGAAACAAGTACAAGTGAAGTCTATTTTACGCATATGAAAACACGCGAAAAAGAAGAACTCATGATTGCATTGAAAACAATCCGCTCTCTGCAGAGCCAGACATTAGCCTCTTTTGGCATTATGTAATGTTTACTATCCGCCTCTCAGACTTCACTAAAAAGGAGCATTCCTATGATGTTTTGGAAGAAAAAGAAACTTCATTACCAGCTTGTGCAGGAGCAGCCGCTCAATACTCCGATCCGCGATCTTTCTTTTACGGTGTTCGATACGGAAGCGACAGGCTTTTCTGTAGGAAGTCACGACAGATTAATTGAAATCGGAGCAGTTCATGTGGAAAATTTGGAAGTCACCGATAAAATTTTTCAGACCTATGTTAACCCTAAAAGAGACATTCCAGAAAGAATCACAGAGCTGACCGGCATTTCCCAGGAAACTGTAGCAGATGCCCCTGAGTCATTAGAAGCTATTGAGGAATTTTATTCGTATATCGAGAAAAATCAAAGTGATGGCTGGGTGGGTCACTACCTTGAATTTGATGTACTGGTGTTGAAAAAAGAGCTGCTGCGTCATAAGCTCACGTTCGACGAGCCAATGTATATGGACACTTTAGACTTAATAGGCTATCTGGCACCTTCCTGGGATATGCGAGATTTACAGCACTATGCCCTGTCTTTCGGCACGAAAATATTCCAGCGTCACAGCGCTGTAGGAGATGCTTTGACTACTGCCTACCTGCTTGTGGAACTGCTGCGTTATGTGGAGGAACGTGGGAAGTCGACACTTGGAGAGTTAATTGATATTACCAGTAAAGAAAATGGAGGATCAGCACATCAAAGATGACGTTTCGTGTGAGCTGTCATTTGGCTGAGGTCCTCCCCCTTTTTCATCCTGTTATGATGTTCAAGTATTCATTTTGAGTAATGCATACCAGTCTGCTGCAATAACGGAGTTCTGCATTTACATTATCATCCTTAAGGACACATCTATTACGCCAATGAGTAAAAAGCTGCCACTGATAACGTAACAGAAAGGCTTATATTTTTTAATTAAAGATTTATCCTCTTCCATTTCAATTACTATCGGGGCATAAAGAAAAAAACCAGCAAGAACAAAAGGCATTAACCATCTTGGAGCTTCCGGAATAAGCAGTATCAACAGCAGTACGATAAATATACTCAGCTGAAACACATTCGGCTTGCCCATCATTCACAAATCCTTTCTCTCTGTATTTTGTTTTTTCTACTCATGAATGGATGATGGTAAGTTCCTGCATCCTTATATACTTTCATACCCCTTTTTACAAGTTTTTATTAATATACATTACTAAAGTTCTGTAACTTATACATAATAATTAGTGTTTCCTCTGTGAAAATGTAAGATTATAACCATTAGACCTGATTAATTCAGCATTATTTTAAAAGTGCCTGCCTCTTTTTTATTAAAAATAAGCGATAATTCATCTCCATCTTTTACAGGACCGACTCCTTCGGGTGTACCGGTAAATATGAGATCTCCCGGGCCCAAACCAAAATGCTCCCCTGTAAAATCTACTAATTCCCGCAGCGGAAAAATCATCTGTGATGGACTCCCCTCCTGTTTTTTTACTCCGTTCTGATAAAGCGAAAATCTAATATCTTCCCAGTCCTTTTCAGAAAAGGGAGAATAGGAACCTACTGCAGCTGAATTGGGGAATCCCTTGGAAATGAGCCATGGATATCGTTTTTGCTTCATCTCTTCCTGCTTGTCCCGTAGAGTAAAATCTATTCCCAGGGCCGTTTTTTCAATTAGATCTGATAATGAAATTCCCTTTTCCCACTCTTTTTTAATAACAATAACAAGCTCCACCTCATAATGAATGGCTCCTGCATCCTTTGGAAAGGAGAGCTTTTTATTATCTCCCTGCACAAAAGAATGTGAAGGCTTGCTGAAAAACATTGGCTCCTCAGGCACTTGATTTCCCAGCTCTTTTGCATGCGCACTGTAATTTCTTCCGACACAGTATATATTTTTTATATCCATCTTTAGAATTCTCCTCCGTTTTAATTCTCACTGGTTTGCATATCATACTCCATATGCTTTGCAGTGTTCTTCATTACTTCTTCTCCTAAAACCTTTTTTACCATATGCAGTGATAATTCAATTCCGGCAGAAATTCCTGCTGATGTAAGAATATGCCCTTCATCCACAAATTTTACATTTCGTTTCATCTGCACTTCCGGATACTTTTTTTCCATTTCCTCAATATCCTTCCAGTGTGTGGCAGCCTTCCTGCCATTTAATAACCCAGCTTCAGCAAGTAAATACGAACCAGTACAGACAGAAGCAATCATGTCGGTTTTCTTCTCCTGTGCCTGAATAAATGAAATAACATCTTTCTTATGTATTTCAGCAGAAGTCGCTCCATACCCACCAGGAATAATAAGAATATCCAATTCAGGAGCTGCCTGCATGGCTTTTTCAGTTTCTACTCTGAGTCCGTTCCGCGCAGCAATTAACCCTCCTGTTTCAGAAAGCGTTACTACCTGAAAAGGTTTCGTTCCGTCTTCCAGTTCCGCTGCAGAAAAAACTTCATATGGACCTGCAAAGTCCAAAACTTCTACTTCATCAAACAAATAAATTCCCACTGTTTTTTTCTTCATATTTTCTCCTCCTTCGAAAACAAGGTGCCCCGCTTCGGGACACCTTGTTTTTTAATCCATTACATCTTTTTCAATAAACCCATCAGTTTTTTGAATTTCATCTAATACTGCCTGTTTATTTTTCTCGTCCACTTCAAAGGTGAGCATATATTCAGGATATTTCTTTTCGTCTTTTGTCATTGTCTCTTTCAGTTTACTCAATGAACCGAACATCGCAGGGCTGCCCTGATGTGCAGAACCCGCATTACCTGCCATACCAGCTGCTGGTATAATCGTAAGGTTATCGTCACTGTAATCTGAAATTTTTTCAACACGCTCATTTTCAATATCGTACTTTTGTAAGGAAGCTGCCAGTGATTCTGCATCGTCTTCATTGTTCAGATAAACATTCATGTGAATTGACATTTGCTTCACTCCTTTTAATTTTCTCTAGGTACACATTCCCGTTCCAGAGAATTCCCAAACAATTTTGAATTTCATTTTAAGTAAACAGATTACCCATATAATAATCCACATCTCCACACAGTTCACAAAAAAATGCTGAGAGAAAGCTCTCTTCAGCACTTTTTATTATTCTTTAATATTTATGGGTTCATATTTTCCAAAACTTCCAGCACTTCGTCACTATTTTCACCGGCCAGGTAATCTACTTCTCTTGTCATTTCCCCGCTCTCCGGCTGCACTGCGATGTAGCCGCGGTAAATGATCTGTTCTTCCTCTTCAACAAAATCGTGAGCGAGACCAACTTCCAGCTGCGCATCAGATAAGAGCTCATACCCTAAATCATGCTGCTCAATTAAGCCTTGATGATTCTCCGGTGTGTCACGGCTGATTCCATAGAGCGTATACCCCAATTCTTCAATTTCATCCTGCACTTCGTTCAGCTCAACTAGCTGAGAGATACAGACTTGTCAGGTGGATCCTGTGAAGTAAAAATATATGTCGGCTCTGTCTTCAGTAAAGACTTCCACTTCTTCCCCGCTGGTGCTCGTTAATTCAATAGAATAATCTTCCGGATCATAACCGGTTGTTTCCTCATTATTTGTACCGCAGCCTGCTGCTATGATTGCCAAAGTAATAAAGAGTAATAGTTGTTTCAAATAATCTTCCTCCTTTTTCAAACCTGTATATCATGATTCATAGTATCAGAGAGCTTTGTATTTTGCGTCTTTTTCATTTGGTTGCTTTGAAAATAATGTTTTGTTACGTCTGATGTTGATATAAGAAAAGCACGCCTGCCGCGGAGAAACCCTTACACTATCCCTTCCCTTAAGAAAGCAGGGTTCCGTCCAGCCCATCCAAGTAAGCCAAAGACCGCCATATCTGGATGCAGCGAAGTCTTCTATTATTATCAACACTGAACATTAACAGAGACACTCATGCAAATCTTTTGCACCATCAATGATGAAATTAATACTGCTGTGTAACGAAGGAGAGAACGCCCAAAGGATGAGCGCCGTTGGAGAATCCAAGTGGCCTGGTCACGAAGCACGTGCGGAATCGATCCTGGTTTTTAAAGACAGCATGGCGGTCTCTGCCCTGCTGTCTGTGGATCGATGGAAGCCGTGCCCTGGGAGAGAAATTAGTCGAGAACAAGCCCTTGGGTAAGCCTCTCCGAAAGTGAAACAGTATGATTACTTCCTTTTAGTAAAACTTTTATTTTCAAGGCAGCTTAAAAATTATATCCTTCCAGGCTTGCTCCAGGGGCAAAGAAACGCTCAATGCTTTTCTCCACGACTTCATCCTTTATTAACGGCGGAGCATGATGAGGTTTGCGCCGGGCATCAATAATCAGCTGATCGCATCCCCAGTGTTTATGCTTAAAGGTTTCGTTCACCCCATGGATGTCGTGGGAAGGGTTGCTTCTCGTAAAGGCCGCCCATAAAAAGTTGGAAATACTCTTACTCAGAAACTCTGCATCGTCACACAGAATCAGCATAGGGGCAGTTTCATCGCTGCCTTTTTCAGAAAGCCTCCGGCTGAGTGCTTCCGCATCCTGAGCGTCTGCATACTCCTCCATTTCCAAAGCGACTACACCCGGCATTACCAGTCTGGATTTCTTTATTCCTGCTACTCTTTCAAACTGCGCAGGCACCGAGGTGCAGAGGTCGCGAATCTTATCTCCATAAGCAGCTGCGATTACCTTGCTTCCTGTATTCAGTCCCGTTCCGGAATAGTCCAGCGTATCAATCGTAGTTTCTGTTTGAAAATGCAGATCACGCTGCAGCTGAATTCTTTCCAGCACATATGTTAAAAATTCTTCTTCTTTGTGGGTAGTAACATTTTCGCCCGCCGTAATAAAAAGATATTTTGCAAGGCTCAGCTGTCCTGTACCAAGGATTCTATTGGCTATCGTCAACAGCTCGGCCGGGCGTTTCGTCTCCTGATAGGGAGTGTAGCGCTCTTTTCCGACAGCAAACAGAAGCGGATGAACACCTGCTGCATCCACTGCATGCACTTCCTGAACACCGGGAATTTCCTGCCGCACCGCATCCCCTGTCAGTTCATGAATCATCGCTCCAAAAGCAGTATCCTCCTGCGGCGGCCTGCCGACGACAGTAAACGGCCAGATCGCATTTTCACGCGCGTAAACATTTTTCACCCGCATTAACGGAAATTCGTGTGTCAGACTGTAATAACCCAAGTGGTCCCCAAAAGGACCTTCCGGCTTTGTTTCGTCCGGATATATCTCTCCGGTGATGACAAAATCCGCGTCATTGCTTACTGCAAAACCTTCCTTATCGTAGCTGTACCGGAAACGCCTTCCTGCAAGCAGTCCCGCAAACGTCATCTCACTGAGGCCTTCAGGCAGCGGCATAACTGCAGAAAGCGTGTGTGAAGGTGGCCCGCCGATAAAAATACTTACTTTCAGCGGCTCTCCTTTGGCTACAGCTTTTGACTGGTGCACTCCGATGCCCCGGTGGATCTGGTAATGCATGCCAATCTCTTCATTTAACTTATAGTCATTCCCGCTCAGCTGCACTCTGTACATGCCGAGGTTTGCATTCATAATCCCCGGCTTTTCCGGATCTTCTGTGTATACCTGCGGGAGTGTCACAAATGCGCCGCCGTCCTCCGGCCAGTGCTTGATTAACGGAAGATCAGAAATATTTATCTGCTGCTTCCCCACCGGCTCCAGTAACTTTCGTTTTAACGGGAGCGCATTCGTTGCCGCAAATCCTGCGCTGATATGCTGCCACGGTTTTTTTAAAGCAGTTCCGGGATCATTGCGCACTTCCATGACTTTCTGCACGCTTTCCAGTGTAGAACGGAATAAAAATTTACTTCTTTCCAGGGTGCCAAATACATTCGAAACCGCCGGAAAACTGGAGCCTTTCACGTTTTCAAACAGCAGGGCCGGACCTCCTGCTTCATGAACACGCAGGTGCAGGGCCGCCATTTCTTTATCCGGATCTATTTCTTCTTTAATACGTATTAAATGACCATGCTTTTCCAAATCAAGCACTGCCTCTTCCAGACTTTGATATATCACCAAATCATCCTTTCTTTCCGCTTTCTCTCAGTGTTGCGCAGGTTTTTGATGAAGTCAATGCTGTTCCTCTGACAAAATTGTTACAACTCCGTGGGAAGTTTCGCGGTGATTTCAATAAAAATTTCATTTAAGGAAGCCTGCTTTTCAACAATTTCCAGCGGGGAATTGCGTATTAACGTTTCCGTATCACGGTTTAAATGACATCCATCACATATACGTTTCCATAAAGGAGTTGCTTTGTTAAATACCGCTCTCATCACTTCATTCTTTGGCTGGACATGCTCATAAAACAGCACTGTCCCCCCCGGCTTTACAGTTCTTACAATTTCTTTCATTGCTTTTTCGGGTTCGGGAATCGTGCAGAAAACGAGCGTATTTACGACTGTATCAAAGCTGTTATCCGGATAAGGCAGCGCTTCTGCGATTCCTTCGTGCACGGTTATGCTGTTACCTGCCCGGATCGCTCTTGGGAGTGACTTGTCCCGCAGTTTCCGCTGCGGCTCGATTGCTGTTATCTGTTCTGCTGCTGAAGGATAATGTGGGAAGTTCAATCCTGTACCGGAACCAATCTCCAGTACTTCTCCATATGCTTTTTGCAGCAGCCTGTTCCTGACTTTATAAATGAGGATAATATCCAGCGGCTTCATAAGCGGATCATATAATTTTGCGAACACCTTTCCGATTGCTCCCACCTCCCTGATTTAAAAACCTATGGTAAAGTATCATCTTCTTCTCTCCTCGCAAGATATAGTATTTAGTGTCAGGCTCCAGATTGCTTTATTTTTTCATGTGACGTCATATGATTACTATTATATCAGGAATCAGCTTCTATTCTTTCTCTGCGGATTTTGATAGGATAGGAAGGGAAATGTTTTATTAGTAAAGGAGCTGGCAGGATGATTGGTGCACTGATTTTCGCTGTAACTATGTTTATCGGATGGACGATATTTGATTATATAAAACATAAGAAACTGGTGAAAGAAAATGTGGTATCAGGCCTGGCTGCTTCTATGGTAGCCGGAGTCGCCTGGTATGTATTATTTGTAATATTTTAGCACCCAGCTTGGATACTGCTGCTTTGTTAAGCTGCCGTACACTTTTTAATATCTAAAAAGCAAACTCAATAGTTTCTATTGCTTAAAAGTTGTGAGTCTTAACATGCACTTTTAAAATTCAATGTTTATTCTTCTGAGAATAGGAAAATGAAAGGTAAACGCAGTTTATAAGATAACTTATAATCACTCTTCTTCTAAAAAGCTTATGAAGTAAAAACCGCTTTTAGCTTTCTGTTCCCCAGTTTGATAAAACAGTGGAAATTTTCCAAAGGAGTGTTTGTGCAAATGATTTATCATTATGGAAACGTAAAAGTAGAAGAAACTGACAGCAACATGATTTCTCCCGAAAAAGGTACGGTAGTGTTCGAAGTCCAGCCGGCAGATGCTACATCATTTGCTGTTACCATCGAAAGGCGGGGAGAAGAGTTTATCAACACAGCAAAAACGCTTTTAAGCCAAAAGGTAGAAGATCCAGAAGATTTTGATGAGTTTTTAAGAGTAAAAGCAGAAACGATTTTAAAGAAAAAATATGGTTAATACTTTTTTGGAGAAACGGTGGTTATCACCGTTTCTTTTTTTCTTTTATGATTTCACCCGGTAAAAATATCTTTATCTCATTTCAGCAGCATAAAGCAAAAAAATTGCTTGCACGTGCTATTCTTTTTCGTGTATAATCCGAAATGTAGCAAAAAAGAGGGGCATTAGCTCAGCTGGGAGAGCGCTTGGCTGGCAGCCAAGAGGTCAGCGGTTCGATCCCGCTATGCTCCACCATACATAAATGAATGAACGATACGAATCCTCATTTTCATGAGAGAACGTATCGTTTTTTTGTTTAACTGTAAAATGAATGATTTCCCTTTAATAATTCATGCATTTCTGAAAAATTCAATCTACCCGCGCTTAACAATAAAGCTACCTTGAAAATAAAAGTTCCGCTAAAAAGAAGTAATACTGCTGCTTCACTTTCGGAGAGCCTTAGGCGTACCTTTCTTATATCAACACTAGTCTTTAACAGAGCCAACAATAAAAGAATTATTCACCCATGCAAAATAAATATATGCATCATAGACGATGAAAATACTATTGCTGGGCAACGAAGGCGGGGACGTGAACCAGCGCCGTTCAAGAATCCTTTTCGATGGCTCGAAGCGCCGGAGAAATTAGTCGAGAACCAGCCCTCCAGCAAGCATCCGCCGGCAGTGAAACAGCAATAAGAACTTTCTTTATTCATAAAAGAAATTAGTTTTCATGGTAGTTAAAAGAATCTCTATGGAGAGTGTCCGCCTATTATGCAGCACATATCTATCGCATAAAAACATATTTTTGAACTCAGCAAGTCCATTCAATTCTAAAACCCCAATTTCTCCCTTACAGTTTTCATATAACTCTGGCTGACAAGCAGTTCAGTATCTGCCGGCTCTTTCATCGTGACTATTAAATTAGAGGCAATGTCACGTGAAAAGTGTCTGATCGAAGCAATGTTTACGATATAAGATCGGTGAATCCGGATGAAAGAATTGGAAAGCTGCTGCTCAAGGATTTTCAAGGAATGTTTTGACTGGTAGCATTCATCTGCTGTATAGATGAGTGTCTTTTTTTGATTACTTTCTACAAAGCATACATCTTCCACCTTAATAGGAATCCATAGATCTTCCAGACGCCCGGCAATATAACTGATCGGTTCCTGCGGTGCTACTGCATATTCCGGTGGCAGAATGATCGTAATTGCGCCGGTAAAACCACTGTCTGCGTCTTCAATTGGATACCCCACCCCATAATAAGGCAGTCCGAATACGGATTTATCCACGAGTGACTCTATCTTGTGTTTTGATGCGTATACCTGCTGCGTAATACTCCCTGCCGGTATTGGCTGTCCCTGGCTGATATGGATATCGTGCGCCCCGGGTCTGTAAGAAATATATTTATCTTTGCTTGCTATTGCAATTGACGCTTCTTTCGGCACCCAGTCTTCAATAAAGGATGAGAATTGCTGCATGATCTTCGTATCCATTGCTTTTCACTCCTTTTTATATATTCTGAATCTTTCTATTAATCGCAATTATTTTTCTTCCATCCAGATTATTTACTATCTATCATTAATTTGTGACAAATTTGTGAATTAATTTTACACTTTAGTATATTCCCCAATCTAAAAAATATATGAGGGATTTAATTATATTCTCTGTAATTATACAGAGCTTTGTTAAAGCTTGTTGTGTACAGAATTACAGAGTCTTCAACGCATTTTTGTAAGCGCTTCAATTTTAAATCAAAAATTTATAAGTGACCTAAGGAGGCCATTTCACATGAATTCATCAGTAATTAAATCGTCAAACGGTGAGCACAATTTAGCAAATTACGAGTCATCAGCTTCCGAGTTCGACTGGAGTCAGGTGGAAAAACAGTTTTCCTGGTATAACACCGGAAAAGTAAATATTGCCTATGAAGCAATTGACCGCCATGCCGAATCAGGAAATAAAGATAAAATTGCACTTTATTACTCAGATGCCAAGAGAGACGAAAAGTATTCCTATCAGGAAATGAAAGAAGCTTCAGATAAAGCAGGAAGAGTGCTTCAGGACATTGGCGTCTCAAAAGGAGACCGTGTATTTATTTTCATGCCCCGCTCTCCGGAGTTGTATTTTGCACTTCTCGGCACGCTGAAGCTCGGCGCAATCGCCGGTCCCCTCTTCGAAGCATTTATGGAAGGAGCGGTAAAAGACCGCCTCGAAGACAGCGGTGCAAAAGTACTTGTCACCACACCGGAACTTGTCGGGCGTGTACCGGTGGATGAGCTTCCGGAACTTCAAAAGCTCGTACTTGTCGGCGAAAACATTGAAGAAGACGAGCAAAAGGTTGATTTTCTAACCCGTTTCCAGCAGGCATCTCCTTCCCTCGATATAGAGTGGGTGGACCGAGAAGACGGTATGATTCTTCATTATACATCGGGATCGACTGGAAAGCCAAAGGGAGTTTTACACGTTCATAATGCAATGATCCAGCATTACCAGACTGCCAAATGGGTCCTGGACTTAAAAGATGAAGATGTTTACTGGTGCACGGCAGATCCCGGCTGGGTCACGGGCACTTCCTACGGTATTTTCGCTCCCTGGCTTGCAGGGGTAACCAACGTTATCCGCGGCGGCCGTTTCAGCCCGGACGACTGGTACCAGACTTTGGAACGTTATAAAGTGACAGTCTGGTACAGCGCTCCTACTGCTTTCCGGATGCTCATGGGGGCCGGAGATGAGCTTCTTAAGAAATATGATCTTTCCTCCCTGCGCCATGTGCTGAGTGTCGGAGAACCGCTGAATCCGGAAGTTATCCGCTGGGGCATGGACGCGATGAATCACCGCATTCACGATACATGGTGGATGACAGAAACCGGAGCAATGCTCATCTGCAACTACCCTTCCATGGATATTAAACCAGGCTCCATGGGAAAACCAATCCCTGGGGTGGAAGCAGCAATCGTGGATGATGAAGGAAAGGTGCTTCCTCCGAACAGTATGGGAAATCTTGCGATTAAAAAAGGATGGCCTTCCATGATGAAAACAATTTGGAATCGTCCTGAAAAGTTTAATTCCTATTTTCTTGGAGGTGACTGGTATGTTTCCGGTGACTCCGCCTATATGGATGAAGAAGGCTACTTCTGGTTCCAGGGAAGAATTGACGACGTGATTATGACAGCAGGTGAACGCGTTGGCCCATTTGAGATTGAAAGCAAACTGCTGGAGCACCCGGCAGTTGCAGAAGCTGGAGTCATAGGCAAACCTGATGAAGTCCGCGGTGAAATAATTAAGGCATTTATTTCCTTAAGAGACGGCTACGAAGAGAATGAGGAGCTGCAGGAAGAAATTCGTTCTTTCGTAAAAAAAGAACTGGCTGGACATGCTGCACCGCGTGAAATTGAATTCAGAGATTCTCTGCCCAAAACGCGCAGTGGTAAAATTATGCGCCGCGTTCTGAAAGCCTGGGAATTAGATCTTCCTACAGGCGACCTTTCAACAATGGAAAAATAATGCAGCAGTTCCCCAAAGATTTGATTACAGCTTGGAGCAGTAACTTTCAATAAAAATCAGGGAGGAACTTTCATGAAAACCAATAAAAACCGATGGCTCATTGCTCTTTCCGCTATTGCGATTCATCTTTCCATTGGTGCAGCCTATGCGTACAGCGTATACACCAATCCGATTCGGGACACGATGGGCTGGTCTGCGACAGGAATTACTTTTTCCTTCACCATTATGATGGCGTTGGCAGGAATTGCAGCTGCATTCTTCGGCACCTTTGTTGAAAGAAATGGTCCCAGAAAATCAGCCATACTTGCAGCGATTCTCTTCAGTGCCGGACAGGCGGGTGCCGGCGCCGCAATCGCTTTGGATTCACTTGTACTTTTCATTTTCACTTACGGGTTTTTAAGTGGACTTGGAATGGGGCTCGGCTATATCGCCCCGGTTTCCACACTCGTAAAATGGTTTCCGGACAGACGCGGACTTGCGACCGGTATGGCAGTGCTCGGGTTTGGAGCCGGGGCGTTAATAACCGCTCCCGTAGCCGCCAGTCTGATTGAAACCGTTGGTCTTACATGGACATTCTATTCTTTAGGTCTTGCCTATTTTCTCTTTATGATTTTAGGGGCTTCCTATATTGCCCCGCCGCCGGAAGGATATATGCCGGAGGGAATGCAGAAAGACGTTGATTCAGGTAAGAAGAAAGTTAAAAAAGATTTAATGCAGCTTACTGCAAAAGAAGCGGTAAAAACAAAGCACTTCTGGATGCTCTGGTCGATTATGCTCATCAACGTTACTGCTGGTATTATGATGATCTCCGTTGCCTCTCCTATGGCTCAGGAAGTTGTCGGTTTATCTGCAGCAGGTGCTGCGGCAATGGTCGGAATCATGGGAATATTCAATGGCGGCGGCAGGCTCGCATGGGCAGCTCTTTCTGATTACATCGGGCGCCCTGCCATATTCGTAACGTTTTTCATACTGCAGCTGATTGCTTTTATTACACTGCCTAATATTACAAACATTCTCTTATTCCAAACATTAATATTTGTAGTAGTTAGCTGTTACGGAGGCGGATTCTCCAATCTCCCGGCTTACATCGGTGACCTTTTCGGTACAAAGCAGCTTGGTGCAATTCACGGCTTCCTGCTTACTACCTGGTCCCTCGGGGGCATACTCGGACCGCTGATGGTTTCACAGATCAGAGAAATTACACAGAGCTATATTCCTGTATTTTATGTATTTACAGCATTGATCTTTCTTGCACTTATCATCGCTGTTTTCCTTCAGCTCGACATAAAAAAAGTACAACAGAAACAAAAAGATCATCAACGGGAACAGCAGACAGCTTAAATTAATTGAATACAGGTGTCCCCTGTTTTAAGCTTTGCGGATGCTGACCGTTAAAGATGAAACAGTTCACCTTTTATTTTTTCTCTCCCTGAAACCGGACCCCGCAAAAGAGGTCCGGTTTCTTTATGTCTGCTGTTCCAATGGCTGTTTTGAAATATACGGGTGCTGCTGGCAAGTGTTGTTTAAGTGATGAGAAAAGAGGTAAAAGTTTATGGATACGATTATGACGAGTAAGGATGATGATTATGAAATTAGGATACGCCTGCATCAATTTAACAGTACCTACAAAATACCGTACCTGCCGGCTTAAAACGGCAGAAGAACAGGGCATGGAGAAAGTGAAGGAATTAACACTTCACAATTTCGAAGAAGTATTAAAAGCAATTCGCTGGAATATTGAACATCAAATCTATTTTTTCCGCCTGAGCAGTGAGCTCGTTCCATTCGCCACTCATGAAATCATGACTTGGAACTGGGCGGAAGATGAAGATGTACTTTATTTAACAGCACAGATTCAGGAACTCACGAAACAGCATTCTCTCCGACTTTCTATGCATCCCGGCCAGTACTCTGTATTAAATTCACCTAAGGAACAAGTGGTAACGAATGCTGTGAAGGATCTTGAATATCATAATCAGGTAATGAACCTTACCGGCGGCAGTGATATTGTACTTCATGTCGGCGGAGCTTACGGTGATAAAGAACAGGCGAAAAAAAGTTTCGTGGATTCCTACCATCTGCTTTCTGAGGATATCAAATCAAAATTAATACTGGAAAATGATGATAAAACATTTCATCTGCTTGATGTGATCGATATTTCCCGGGAAACAAAGGTCCCTGTATGCTTTGATATCCACCACCATCGCTGCAATCCTTATTCTGATGATATTCACTTAAAAACAGCGCTCCAGGAAGTTTTTCATTCATGGAAAGAAAAAGGGCGGCCAAAAGTGCATATCAGCTCTGGTGCCACTTCCAGAACTGACAGATCACATCATGATTTTATTTTCGAAAGCGAGTTTGATGAATTTATAGAACTTCTCGGTACCAGCGAAGTCGATATTATGTTCGAAGCGAAACAGAAAGAAAAATCAGTACTGAGGATATTGGAACATATGAGTGCAGACACAAAAAAACAGCTTCTCGAATAGGAAGCTCCTATCCTGCAGAATACTGTTCATCAGAGAAATTCTCGCTGCCAATATAAGTTTTTGAGATATAGGAAGAGGTCATTAAAGAGAGCAGTGCGCTGTAATTGAGTTGAAACGCAACCTCCTCCCCAACTGTAAGACCGGTGCTTTTAGCATTTAGAATTAAATGATCACTGCTGGAACCGAGAATGTCTGCATCGATTTTCGGTTTCAGTCCCGCTGCGGCGGCATCCTGTGATCCCACAGCGACGATAGCTCTTCTCATCAAGCCCTCGTCCTCAAACTGAGGATAATTCCCAGCGACATCCTGCCCCGCATCACCATAAGGCTTTGATGGTTTTGTCTTCACTTCTATCACTTCTGCATATAAAGTAAAAGCATCTGTATAAAGTCCGGGAATCTCCTCCCTGTCCAGGGTTTCACACCCGAGGTAAATAGATTCTCCAATCCGCAGGTTATTAATCTTCGCAGTATCATCGGCGGCTGTAAACCAGTGATAGTTACCGGAATTCCCCCCGGTAATACAAGAAAAAGAGAGGGAAAACTTTGCCTCCATTCTTTCAGCAAGCATAGAGAGCTCGATCATTTTTTCTTGATTGGGTCTAATTCCCCCAAAGCAGGCAAAGTTTGCTCCGATCCCTGTTATTTTAATTCCTTCAAGAAGGATACCTGCACGAATCGTTTCTTCCAGATCTGCAGGCATAAGCCCTTCCCGCAGATCCCCCATCTCTACCATAAGAATCACTTTGTGGACTAACTTTTGTTCTACAGCAGCTGCAGAAAGAGCTTCCATCACTTTCAGTTCTGTGTTCATACTGATATCAGCGACTCTTACTACTGCTGCCGCTTCGCTTAATGACGGAGTTCTCAGCAAAACAAATGCTGCTTTTACTCCTACTTGTTTCATTTTCTTCAAATTCTGCAGCTTTGTATCAGCAAGCATTTCAATACCCTGTTCACACAGCAGATGTGCTATTTCAGCACAACCACCCACTCCTTTGGTGACCCCCATGATTTCAATACCCTTCGACCTGTAAAGTTCTATAATTCTTTTCGCATTATAAGCTACTTTTGAAAGATCTACTTCTATTCTGGGTGTCGGACGGATCAATTACTTAAAACTGTTGATCGCTTTTCCTCTAACAGCGGGTAAGTCTTGAAAATAGATGCTACAAGTTTATCACAGCTGAACGTAAGCACATCTGTCGCAGGCAGGCCGAATTTCGTTTCGTAATCAGTAATCGTATTGCGAATTTCCATATTGGTCATATTTTCATGATTAATAGAAATAGCTGTTACCTTTGCTGAAGAAAAACTTTCAATCAGTGCAATTTCACTTTCAAGGGTCGGCATAGGCATGTAAGGAAAGTCGCCAAGATTTTCTCTCTTCGGCGGATGCTGCATAATTACAGAACCAGGACGGGAACCGCGGATGATCGCACAGGAACTGATGTACGCCGGATGACTCAGCGCACCCTGTCCTTCTACAATCATAATATCTGGATTCAGTTCTTCATATGCCTTTAAAATCTGGTTTTCTATTTCTCCCGTCATAAACTGCGAAGGAATCGCATCAATAGCAACTCCATACTTTTTCCCTTGAATAAGACCGGTCTGTCCCGTAGCAATGAAAGCTACGGTTAACCCTTCTTTCTCTAAGGCTTCCTCCAGAAGCACAGAAGTTGTCCGTTTGCCTACTGCGCTGTCTGTGCCAAGCACTGCAACAATGGGTGTGTTGATATCCAGGCTTCTCCCGGAAAATAAATGCATATCTTTTTTAGCCGGCGGCTTCCTGATATCCTGAATCTCAATACTGAATTTTTGGGACTGCTGTATAAACACTTCGTCTTCTGTAAAAAATTCATGCAGCGGATTCACAATATTCATTCCACGCTCCATTGCTTTTAACACAATGTTTCTTTCATGTTCTTTTAATAATCCTGCAGAAGGAGCCATGCCATAAATAAATTGATCTGGTACAGCTGGAAGGACCGTTAAAGCTTCTTCTATACTTTCAAAGAATGGAATGCCGTTTGTTTTCCCTTCAAGAACTTCCCCTGTATCCCTGCCTGCTTTAGAACTGTCTATCACGCCTGAAATAATATAATTACCTGAACTTCTAATTAACCCATTTGCTGTCTTGCCGTCCATTGTCCCAAAGTTACCTTCGCAGTATATTAATGCCGTTTTTTTAATCATTCTATTCCACTCCTTCAATATGTTTCTGGATAATTTATTTGAATAATTTTCCATAAGTCCACATAAAAAAACCCGCAGCTTAGTTAAGATGTTTCATACGAAACGATAAACTAAACTGCGGGGTCTGAGGTCATTTATTATTTATTCACTCGGTCCATTGTAACACTCTTTTATGGACAATGTAGCTTATTCCGTCATTCGAGGATTTTTTACTTATTTTACCTTAATACTTTGAATAAATATTATCAAATAATTTTAGATTATTATTTTGAACGCAGTGAGTTTTTTTCTTTGCAGACGGATACTTCTTATGAGATCCTACTTTTACTGTGAATTGCTTCCAACGCCTATGGTACAGCAATTCCTTCTGTAAGACGCAAGTAATCCTTGCTGGATGAACCCCGAGGTAAAATAAAGTAAATTCGTGCAGAGAAGATTATGGGTTATTGGTATTAATTCCCTGATAAGGTATAATTATTTACATAACTTGTATTTCTCAGGACAATAAAGAAATTATATTTTACTCAACATCGCTATTTGAAAATGAACCAGGAGGAACTTACCATGGAATGGATTAATGCATTTTATCAACTGTTTGCCTTTGCAATCATGATCGGTATCTTTACAGGCGTAATTCTTTTTATCCGCAGCCAGATCCGCCGTACAAAACAGCTGGAACGCATGGAGCAGGAGATTTATTTATTAAGAAAAGCACAAAATGAAGATAAAACGGCTCCAGAAAAGTAAAAAGAGGCAGCCCCGATAATTTGGGAGCTGCCTCTTTTCCTTTACATATCTTTTAACCGCTGTTCCAGTTCTTTCTTTTCTTCTTCGAATCCCGGCTTTCCGAGAAGCGCAAACATATTTTTCTTGTATGCTTCCACCCCCGGCTGGTCGAATGGATTTACTCCTAAAAGATAGCCGCTGATCGCACATGCTTTTTCAAAGAAATAAATCATATAGCCGAAGTGATATTCATTCAACTCTGGAATTTCCACCACAAGGTTTGGTACTCCCCCATCCATGTGGGCAAGCATCGTACCCTCGTAGGCTTTATCATTCACGAAACTCATCGTTTCTCCTGCAAGATAATTCAGGCCGTCAAGGTCGCTTTCTCCCTTTTCCAGCGTAATTTCTTCGGTCGCCTTGTTCACATGCAGCACTGTTTCAAACATGCTGCGCCGGCCGTCCTGTACATACTGGCCGAGCGAATGAAGATCTGTAGAGAAATCAGCCGCTGCGGGGAAGAGTCCTTTTCCATCTTTTCCTTCACTTTCACCATACAGCTGCTTCCACCATTCACTAACATAGTGAAGTGATGGCTCATAGTTGACCATTAATTCTATCAGGTTTCCTTTATTGTAAAGCGCGTTTCTTACAGCAGCATACTGATAAGCTTCATTCTTCTTTAAATCCGGACTGCTGTAAGCTTCGCGGGCATCTGCTGCTCCCTGCATCATCTGTTCAATATTCAGTCCAGCTGCTGCGATAGGCAGCAGACCTACTGCTGTTAAAATTGAAAAACGGCCTCCTACATCATCCGGGATAATAAATGACTCATACCCTTCGTCTGACGCAAGCTGCTTCAGCGCACCTCTTGCTTTATCAGTAGTCGCGTAAATACGCTTGCGCGCTTCTTCCACTCCGTATTTCTTTTCCACATAATCCCGGAAAATACGAAAAGCGATTGCAGGTTCTGTAGTAGTACCCGACTTGGAGATAACATTAATAGAAACATCTTTCCCATCAATTACTTCAAGCAGATGCTTCACGTACGTAGAACTGATGTTATTACCTACGTAAAAAATCTGTGGTGTTTTTCTTTTCCCTCCATCAAGCTCATTATAAAAAGAGTGCGTTAAAGCATCAATGGCGGCACGAGCACCGAGGTAGGACCCGCCGATACCAATCACAAGCAGAACATCTGAATCTGACTGAATTTTTTGAGCTGATTTCTGAATGCGTGCAAATTCATCTTTGTCATAATTAACCGGTAAGTCAATCCATCCTAAAAAGTCATTTCCTGCACCTGTTCCTTCATGCAGTGCTTCATGTGCTGCTTTTACTCCAGGCTGCATATAATCTACTTCATGCGGAGCTAAGAACGATGCTGCTTTTGAATAGTCGAACGTAATCGTTTTGGCCATAATAATTCTCCTCCGTTTTGAAATCTAGGTACTCCACCTTTCACTTTATAAAAACAGGGCGCAACATGCAAGTCCATGTCCGGATGTAAACGCTGACAATTTAAAATTAATTATTACTTTTCTCTAAATACCCTATGTTTAACAAAAAACACGATATACAAACTATCCCCCTGGCAATAATACATCCAAGGGGGCGGTTAACTGTTTATTTCTTCTCTTGCTTCAGGATATTGCTATAGGGAAGCTTCCAGAATCTCCACGACATCTTTTTTGTTCAGCTTATTGAAGTTGCCAAATGAGCCATTAATCATCGCTTTATCCGCCATTACTTCAATCTGGGAATCATCAATATCATAATCAGCCAGCTTTGACGGCGCGCCGAGAGACTGCCAGAACTGCTCAAGCTTCTGGATGCCTTCTTCTGCAATTTCTTCGTCAGACTTACCAGCCGGAACCACTCCCCAGACACGGGTTGCAAGCTTCACGAGTTTTTCCTGGCCCATTTTGCGGTGATGGCGCATCCATTCCGGGAAAATGATTGCCAGTCCGCCTGCATGCGGAATATCATACACAGCAGAAACTGCATGCTCAATATTATGAGAAGCCCAGTCTCCTTTTGTTCCCATCTGCAGCGTACCGTTTAAAGCAATCGTGCCGGAATAAAGAATTGTTTCCCGTTTTTCCACATCCTCCAGGTTGTTAACAAGCCTTGGTGCTTCATCAATTACTGTACGCAGCACTGCTTCACACATGCGCTCCTGCAGCGGTGTGTTTTTCTGCTGATGAAAATACTGCTCAAGCACGTGCGTCATCATATCTACAATGCCGTACACCGTATGGTCTTTCGGCACAGAAATTGTATTCAACGGATCGAGAATGGAGAATTTCGGGAATACCAGCGGGCTGCCCCATCCGTATTTCTCATTGGTTTCCCAGTTCGTAATGACAGAGCCTGCATTCATTTCAGAGCCTGTTGCTGCAAGCGTAAGAATCGTTCCGAAAGGAAGTGCATCCTTCGGAGTTTCTTTCTTCGTTACAAGATCCCATACATCTCCATCATATTTAGCACCTGCCGCCATTGCTTTCGTTGCGTCAATTACGCTTCCTCCGCCTACGGCGAGGAGAACGTCCACTTGCTTGTCCTTTGCTTTCTCAATCCCCTTGCGCACTGTTTCAAGCTTCGGGTTTGGTTCCACTCCGGCTAATTCTTCTATTTCAAACTCATTTTCTTTTAATAAACTAATAACTTCATCGTACAAACCATTCTTTTTAATACTTCCTCCGCCATAAACGACCATCACTTTGCTGCCGAAAGGCTTCAGCTGCTGTACAAGCTGTTCCTGTACCTGGCCCTGGCCAAAAATAAGACGTGTCGGATTTTGATAAATAAAATTATCCATGCTGTATTCACTCCTCTATTAAATTCCTCTTCACGGTTTCCATTATTGCGTATCTACTGCAACTGATGCAAAGAAAGTGCTTTCTTCTATGTCTGGCACCTGTTGTTTTTCTATAGTAAACTAGTGCTGGAAGGAGGGTATAATGAGAAAACAATTACACCTCCCCTGCTTTTTAAGTATCACTATGCTGATAATCACTGCGTGTGGAAATAATACAGAAGATAACATTTTTCATCAACAAAGTTTAGATATTCAGGAGGATACGGAAGTGGGGAATACAATAGAGAAAGATTGGGAAGAGAGTTCCTTTGAGGACCAGATATTTAAATATGAAGCTCTTTATTCAGAGAATGATTATTACGGCGCCGAGGATGCGGAGGAGCCTTTCGTATTTTATGAAGGCAGCAGTGATACACCAGTGCTTATTACTGCACCGCATTCGGTGTATCATATGCGCGAGGAAGAGCCAAAGCCTGCAGAAGTTTACACCGCTGCACTTGCCCGTCTCCTGCACCACTACACGGGAGCTCACGTGCTGGCTGCTTCGCAGTACACTGAAGATCCTTCACACTATGACGATACAGCTTTTAAAGAGAAGCTTCGTTCTCTGGCCGGCGATTACCCTATTGCACTGATTATCGACCTGCATGGCGCAGGAAGGGAGCATGATTTTCATGTGGATATCGGTACCGGAGAAGGTGCAAATATAGATACGCATGCTGTATCTGTATTAGAAGAATATTTTTCGAAATTTGATATTCATCGAATAGAAACAGATCATACTTTTCCCGCAGTAAAGCCGGAAACAATCGCTGCTTTCAGCAGCCGGGAACTTCACATTTCAGCGATGCAGCTTGAAATACATCGCTCTCTGCGTGACCCAAGAAATGATCCGGAGGCGTTTTATCGATTAACTGCAGCTTTAAGCGAATATATTACTGCGCTGGAAAGAAGCCGCACAGACTCCTGAACCAACTCTTTACACATATGTAACCGCAAAAAACCGCTGCCCCGGAGGACAGCGGTTTTTTGATATGGAAGTGCCGGCAGAAGCCGGCGCTCATGAGAAAAAGACAGGAAACTTACTTCTTAATGCGTTTGTTTAGATCTGCTTGAATTTCGTTAGACTGCTTTAACCAATCCTTCAGCTTATCTTCAAGCGTGTTGAATCCCTGTGGCTGGCTCTGCTGCGCAGTATTCGTACGCTTCGGGCCGCCGCTTCCGCCTTGTCCGCCGCCGCTTGGACGTGGGCGCTCCTGGCGCTCCGGCTTCGGCTGTGTTTCTTTGATGGAAAGAGAAATCTTTCCGGATTCAGAATCGACAGAAAGGATTTTTACCTTTACAACGTCTCCTACAGAAAGCTCGTCATTAATGTCTTTCACATAGCCGTGAGCGATGTGGGAGATATGAACAAGCCCCTGCTTCTTTTCGTCTAACGCAACGAACGCACCAAATGGTTTGATTCCTGTAACTTTTCCTTCAACGATACTTCCAACTTCGTATTGACCTGACATGAAAACAACTCCTATATATTTTTTAACTGTGTAATTGTACCACGATTTCTCAAAAAAAACAAAAAGAAAACAATGTTAGTTTTTAAAGTTTTTTACGAAGGCTGCAATCCGCTCTACAGCTTCCTCTAATTGGCTCATGGAAGCAGCGTAGGAACAGCGGATATGTCCTTCTCCGCCTTCTCCAAATACGTGGCCCGGCACTACTGCAACACGCTGCTCAATTAACAGCTTCTCCGCAAATTCTTCAGAAGAAAGACCTGTTTCTCTAATCGATGGAAAAGCGTAAAAAGCGCCTCCCGGCGTATGGCAGGAAAGTCCGGCTTCCCGGAGCGACTTCACAAAATAGTTACGCCGCTGGCGGTAGCTTGCAATCATCTCTCCCATTTCCACCTGTCCATTTTCCATTGCTTCCAAGGCTGCGTACTGCGCCATGGTGGAAGCACACATCATCGCATACTGGTGAATCTTCAGCATAGATTTCGCATAAGCAGCCGGTGCGCAGACATAGCCGACACGCCACCCAGTCATTGCGAATGATTTGGAAAAACCGGAAATTAAAATCGTTCTTTCCCACATTCCCTCAATGGATGGAGTACTTACATGATCTTTATCGTAGGAAAGCTCTGCATAGATCTCATCAGACAAAACCACTAAATCATGTTCAATGACTACTTGCGCAAATGCCTCCAGTTCTTCTTTTCCCATTACTGCACCAGTCGGGTTATTAGGAAACGAGATCATGATTGCTCTCGTATTCGGTGTAATCCGCTCCTTAATATCATCTACATGTACCTGAAAATCATTTTCCATTTTCGTCGGAACAGAAACAGCTTTTCCACCCGCCAGTGATACAAGCGGGGCGTAGGAAACAAAGCACGGTTCCACCACGAGTACTTCATCTCCCGGGTCCACCACGCTTCTCAGTGCAATATCTATCCCCTCACTTGCTCCTACCGTTACAATTACTTCGTCCCCCGGGT
Organism: Alkalicoccus daliensis; assembly: GCF_900103955.1. Taxonomy (GTDB): domain Bacteria; phylum Bacillota; class Bacilli; order Bacillales; family Salisediminibacteriaceae; genus Alkalicoccus; species Alkalicoccus daliensis. The sequence continues at coordinate 6,227 of NZ_FNIL01000007.1, read as the reverse complement.
CATACGTTACCCCGAATCTGCTGGACATGTAGGAGGCAATCGCCTCCCGCAGCTCAATTAACCCCGCATTTGCGGTATAGGAAGTCATTCCGCGCTCCAGGGAATGAATGCTCGCCTCACGGACGTTCCACGGGGTAGTATAATCGGGCTCTCCTACCCCGAGCGATATGATATTATCCATGGAAGAAGCTAAGTCAAAAAAGCGGCGTATGCCGGATGGTTTGATCCGTTCCACAGCCTGCGACAAGTGGACCTCATGTGTAGGTTTTGTCTTCGTCATGGGGAAACCACCATACGATGATCTTCATCATCTTCATCTATAAAAATAATGCCGTCGTGTTTATACTGTTTCAGCCGGAAGTGGGTAGTCGTAGAAATAACCGAATCCAGCGTTGATAATTTTTCGGATACGAAATTCGCAATTTCTGACATTGACCTGCCTTCAATTACTACTGAAAGATCGTAAGTGCCTGACATTAAATAGCATGCTTTCACTTCGCTGAACCGGTAAATCCGCTCCGCCACCTGATCAAAGCCTACTCCCCGCTGCGGAGTGACTTTTACGTCAATCATTGCCGTAACCATTTCCGTATCTACTGCCTTTGTCCAATCTATGATCGCAGAATAGCCAAGAATAATTTTCCGGCTTTCCAGATGATTAATCATCTTTTTTACTTCGTTTAACTGTACATCCAGCATTTTGGCAAGTTTTTCCGCGGGCATACGCCCTTCTTTTTCAATTAATAATAATAGTTCGCGTTCTTTTTCTGTCATGATGTTCCCTCCCTGCTGACCTTATTCTACACCACTCAGCGCCTTCCTTCTAGGTGTTGTGCAAAATAGTAAGAATTTTTAGGCGAGCTTTTGTTTTCGGAACAAAATGCAGGATAATATGGGAAATATAAGTATAGCCAAAATGGATACAGTCATGCTTCCGGCAAACAATTCCAGGGGTTCTCCTGTAACAAGCAAAGCATTACTGTGAAGCGCCAGCATCCCCGGGGAAAGCTGCAGCGTCTCTGGAAACATCGAGGCTGTCACATGAAGAAACAGAGCAGATGCAATTGTAAGAAAAGCTACGGCGCCGCTGCTTTTCATAAAAGAACTGAATAAAATCAGCAGTACAGCAATAAAAACCAGCCAAAGTAAAAACACAAGCGCCCCGGCGGTTATCTGTCCGGCAGGTACATTTCCGAAAAGAACGATAGTATAATAGGTACCGAACAGCATACCGGCAGCATAGGCGCCAGTACTGAAAAGAGCTGTATAAACAAGCTTCGCCAGTACAAATGATGCTATACTTACCGGTTTGGCAAGCACCATAATGTGCGTTTCCTGCTGACGTTCCGCTGTTAATATCCCCATGAAAGCCAGCACCAGAATAAGCACTCCTATCTGGTTAAACTGGCTGTGTACGGTAGTCAGCACTTCTGCAGCACCAGGCAGCGGCACCTCAAACACTGTGCCCTCCGGCAGGCCGCCCAGCGTTTCAAGGAGCGTATCCATATAATACGTTGTTAACGGCTGCATTGCTCCCAGCAGCATGAAAGCAACCGGAATCCAGATAACTTTGTAGCTCCGCAGAGCTTCCTTCCATTCTTTGATAAGCATTACCCAGAACTGTTTCATGATTCCATCACCTGCATAAACAGGTCCTCCAGTGAAACGGCCCCTGCTTCTATTTTTGTAAATGCTATATTTTCTTTGACTGCCGCCTCCAGTAATCCTTTTCTCGCTTCCTGAAGCGAAGTAACTTCGAGGCGGAGCCCGCTCTCAGAAGGAATTACGCTCCTGACCCAGGCAGCTTCTTTTATTTTATTGCCAAACGTTGTTAAATCCTCATACGCTTCCACTAAAAAAGCAGGCTGTTCATATTTCTGCTTTAAAGATTTGAGAGAGCCTTCCATAATAAGCCGGCCATTTTTCATCATATACACATCGTCACTTACAAGTTCAGCATCCCCCAGCACATGGGTAGAAAACAAAATAGACGTGTGTGCTTTAAGCTTTTGCAGCAGCTGCAGCACTTCTCTTCTGCCGATAGGATCAAGTGCAGAGACTGGTTCATCCAGAATTAGCAGTGCCGGCTCATTCACCAGTGCCTGCGCGATACCTAAACGCTGTTTCATTCCTCCTGAATATCCGCTGATTCTTTTATGCCGGGAATCACTGAGACCGGTAAGTGACAACAGTTCTTCCGCTTTAGATTTTGCTTTTTTGTGTGTAAGTCCACAGAGTTTTGCACTGTAGATCACATACTCTTCTCCGCTCATCCAAGTATAAAAGCTGGGAAACTGCGGCAGGTAGCCGATCACTTCCCTGCGGTCTTTTACTTTCATCTCCAGGGTTACACTTCCCTGATCTGCCGGCAGGAGTCCCGTAACAATAGAAAGCAAAGTTGTTTTTCCTGCGCCGTTCGGTCCCAGCAGCGCGGTGCAGCGATCCTTAGCAATATTCATTGAGACTCCATCGACTGCTTTTACATCACCAAACTGTTTGGAAATCTCCGTTATATTCATCATTTCTGGTTTCTATTCCTTCCAAAAATAAAATAAATAATAGGGCCCAAAAAATTTATAAATACAATTACTAAAATCCAGATCAGTCGTTTTTCCTTACTCATATCCTGTCGGATGCATGAAATAAGAGCTGATAAAGTGAGTATAAATCCCAGCAGTATAATCGGTGCAAACAGCTGATAGTCTATCTGATTAAGTTCTTCCATTATAAATCTCTCCCCTGTTTCTTTTCTGGAATAAATGCTGCCGCGAGCGTTCTTCTTCTGGCAGCAGTATCTCTTTTTGCTTCATACTTTTGCAGGAGCTGCACGTATTCCTGCTGAAATTCTTTGAAATCCTCTTCATCCAGAAACAGTTCTACCTGATGAAACCCAAATCCATCCGCTTCTGCATCTATGTTTCCAGATGTATAGTCTCCTACTAATTGAAGGAGGTGGATATGATACATCAAGAAAGCTTTCCGGAAATCTTCTCCTGACCATTCTGCAACGTCTCCTCCCCGAAAAGATGCCTTTTCTGCGTGGAGTACATATGTTTTTTCCAGAGCTCCGCGCACCTGTTTTTCTCCTTCTACACTGATAATTTCTGCCTTCTCCAGTATTCTTAGATGACGGTACATTGTTGCCTGGGCTGCATCGATTTCTTTCAGCATTTCCTGGGCCGTTCTCGGCTCTTTCATTAACATCTGAATAATTTTCATCCGAACCGGGTGCAGCACTGCTTCTTCTCTATTCATATAATCTCCTTTCTCAATTTTGATAATATTATCATATAATAGAATAAACATGAAATCTACTGTTTTTGAAACTTTTTTCTCTCAAATACGCTAAAATAATAGATGACTTCAAGTTTGTTGATTATCCATTTATCTAAATAAAATACATACAAGATGCGGTAATGCAGTATCTGCGGTTTCATTTTCTTCCCCAGCCATGGACAAAGCTTTCGGCTGAAAAACACCGGGGAGGTGACTTTCAGACTTTCTTTTTTCCACAGTTTAGAAAAGACAAATTGTGGGGAGAAGGACGATTCGAAAATCCGCCTGCCGAAAGATTCCCTCCCGGAAAGGGTCCTGCGGGATTACAGAGTCTTTCCATCATCCAGGTAAGCCCCCCCTTGTCGTTTTTGGATAGAAAAACAGGAGAGCAATTGGATAATCAACCTGTCTGAGGTGACTTAATTGAATTTGGAGGGGTACAATAAATGAAAAAAAAGATTGGTTTATCTATCTTTAGTCTGTTGCTGCTCTCAGCATGCACAGGAGGAAGCAGCTTATCGGCAGAAGAAATCCTGCAAAAATCGTCAGAAACTATGGAGGAATTAGCTTCTTATCAAATAACCAGCAGTGCAGAACAACAGATGACGTCTGCAGAAGAAGAGGACGTGTATGTAACTACCGAAACAATTATGCATCTTACGCAGCAGCCTTTAACCTTTAAAGAGGAAGCCTCCATTCAAATGACAGGCGGCGTGGATTCCCTTTCTTATACCTCCTATTTTCACGAAGAAGAAGGTTTGTTTATCGAAGACCCGATGCTCGGCGGATGGGTACAGCTGCCTGAAGAGCACCTGGAAGAAATTCTGGCGATGACGAATTCTCAGTTACATCCCGAAGAACAACTGCAACTGTTTCAGGAATATGTATCAGATGTCGAATTGGAAACCACGGAAGAAGATTATATTATCCATTTACAAGGGGAAACACTGGAACTCCAGGAAATTATGGAGCATCTGGGAGGAGCTGCTATGGAAAATTTTGATGAGATGATGGAAATGCTTGAAGAAGTAGAAATTAATTCTTTTGATTTTACTGCCCATATTGATAAAGAAAGCTATTACCAAAAAGAAGCTTCAATTATTCTGTCTCTGACTTTTACCGAAAATGGAGAAACAATGGATATGGAACAGACAACAGAAATGTCACTGAATAATTTTAATGAAATTGAAGAAATAACAATTCCCGAAGACGTTTTGAACAATGCGGAGAAGCTCGATGAAGGTATGGTTGGTACAGAGTGAACTGAAAAACAATAGAAAAAAGCCTTGATACCAATGTATCAAGGCGTGAATTTTAAAATGGTGAGCCATGGAGGATTCGAACCTCCGACCCTCTGATTAAAAGTCAGATGCTCTACCAACTGAGCTAATGGCTCTTATTTAATTGGCAAAAGAGGCGAATTTCTTCGTCACCTGCCGTCTCTCTCCTGTCACGCACACAAGTGCGCTCCGTCGTTCTTTCCTCAAACTTCTTTTTTGAAAATGGTGACCCGTACGGGATTCGAACCCGTGTTACCGCCGTGAAAGGGCGGTGTCTTAACCACTTGACCAACGGGCCTTAATAAATGGCTCCACAGGTAGGATTCGAACCTACGACCGATCGGTTAACAGCCGATAGCTCTACCACTGAGCTACTGTGGAATAATGGTGGGCCTGAGTGGACTCGAACCACCGACCTCACGCTTATCAGGCGTGCGCTCTAACCAGCTGAGCTACAGGCCCCCACCCAATAATTGCATAAAAAATGGAGCGGGTGATGGGAATCGAACCCACATCATCAGCTTGGAAGGCTGAGGTTTTACCACTAAACTACACCCGCGCAGTTAAAATATAAAGTTATGTATGGCGCGCCCGAGAGAAGTCGAATCCCTAACCTTCTGATCCGTAGTCAGACGCTCTATCCAATTGAGCTACGGGCGCCTATTAAAATCTGGAGCGGGAAACGGGATTCGAACCCGCGACCCCCACCTTGGCAAGGTGGTGCTCTACCACTGAGCTATTCCCGCTTAATATATAAAAATGGCAGGGCTAGCAGGATTCGAACCTGCGAGTCACGGAATCAAAATCCGATGCCTTACCGCTTGGCTATAGCCCTATCTTTAATATTAATTTTATGGGGCGGCTGATGGGAATCGAACCCACGAATGCCGGAATCACAATCCGGTGCGTTAACCACTTCGCCACAACCGCCACAATATGTAATTGGCAGGGGTAGCAGGAATCGAACCCACATCAAAGGTTTTGGAGACCTTCGTTTTACCATTAAACTATACCCCTAAAGATGGTGGAGGGGGACAGATTCGAACTGCCGAACCCGAAGGAGCGGATTTACAGTCCGCCGCGTTTAGCCACTTCGCTACCCCTCCATATTTTAATGTGCTTTAATAAAAATCTTTTCAGCTTCCACTGAAAAAATGGCGGTCCCGACGGGAATCGAACCCGCGATCTCCTGCGTGACAGGCAGGCATGTTAACCGCTACACCACGGGACCAGTATACAAAATATTCGTGTAAAAATCAAATGGAGGAGGAAGAGGGATTCGAACCCCCGCGGGCTTTGACACCCCTGTTGGTTTTCAAGACCAATCCCTTCAGCCAGACTTGGGTATTCCTCCGTATATAAATGGTAGCGGCGGAGGGGATCGAACCCCCGACCTCACGGGTATGAACCGTACGCTCTAGCCAGCTGAGCTACACCGCCAAAAACTATCATTAAATATAAATATGGTGGAGCCTAGCGGGATCGAACCGCTGACCTCCTGCGTGCAAAGCAGGCGCTCTCCCAGCTGAGCTAAGGCCCCATAATAATTCAACCTAGCAGCGTCCTACTTTCGCAGGGGGAGAGCCCCCAACTATCATTGGCGCTGGTGAGCTTAACTTCCGTGTTCGGCATGGGAACGGGTGTGACCTCACCGCTATCGCTACTAGATTG
>NZ_FNIL01000004.1:57999-308338 GCF_900103955.1 Alkalicoccus daliensis | reverse complement strand
ATTAATACTGCTGTGTAACGAAGGAGAGGACGCCCAAAGGACTAGCGCAGTTGGAGAATCCATTTTGGCGGACGTTCTTTCCGCCAAAATTAGTCGAGAACAAGCCCTTGGGCAAGCCTCTCCGAAAGTGAAGCAGTATGATTACTTCTTTTTAGCGGAACTTTTATTTTCAAGGTAGCTTTTTGAAAAAAGCTGTATTGCTTCTTTAACCACTCTCAGGAAAAAACGATGCCGCAGTCAAAGCAAGGTAAAAACGGTTACTTCAAATAAAAAAGGTTCAAGCAGGGCTCCGGGAATGATAGAATGGAAAAAGACTGAACGAAGAGGAAGGGTGTCACTATGAGTAAAGAAATCCGCGTACGTTTTGCACCAAGTCCTACAGGACATCTGCACATCGGCGGTGCACGTTCCGCATTATTTAACTATCTGTTTGCAAGACATAACAACGGAAAATTTATTGTAAGAATAGAAGATACCGACCAGTCCCGCAACGTGGACACAGCGACGGAAAAATTAATGGAAAGCCTGAAATGGCTCGGTCTCGACTGGGATGAGAGTGTCGATAAAGGCGGAGAATACGGACCGTATAAAAGCATGGACCGTCTCGACATCTACCGGAAATACGTGGATCAGCTGCTTGCAGAAGGCAAAGCCTACCATGACTATATGACAACAGAAGAACTGGAAAAGGAGCGGGAAGAACAGCGTGCCCGGGGAGAAACTCCGATGTACAGTGGACGCGACCGCTATTTGACAGAGGAAGAAAAGCAGGCGTATGAAGCAAAAGGACTGAAACCGGTCATCCGCTTTCTTGTACCGAAAGATCAGCAGATTAAAGTACAGGATGAAGTCCGCGGAGAAGTAACGTTTGACTCCAATGGAATTGGTGACTTTGTGATTGTTCGCCAGGACGGTATTCCTACGTATAACTTTGCCGTGACTATTGATGACCACTTAATGAAAATCAGCCACGTTATCCGCGGGGAAGAGCATCTTTCGAATACACCGGTGCAGGTACTTCTTTATGAAGCACTCGGTTTTGAAACGCCGGTATTTGGTCATGCTTCTCTTATTTTAAATGCAGATCACAAAAAAATGAGCAAGCGGGATGAATCGATTATTCAATTTGTCGAGCAGTACAGAGAACTTGGGTACCTTCCGGAAGCAATCGTGAACTTCATTGCACTTCTCGGCTGGTCTCCGGGCGGCGAACAGGAGATCCTTTCGCTGAAAGAGCTGGAAGAACAATTCCGCCTCGACCGCGTTATTAAGCACCCTGCTGTATTCGATACGCAGAAGCTGGAATGGATGAACAACCAGTACATGAAAGAAGCAGATGAAGACCGCGTTGTATGGCTTGCTCTTCCGCATTTGAAAAAAGCAGGTCGCCTGCCAGAAAACATGACGGAAAAACAGCGGCAGTGGGCGTATGATCTGATCGTGCTGCATCAGGAAAAAATGAGCTACGGTGCGCAGATTGTAGAGCTTACAGAGTTGTTCTTCCGGGAGCAGTTGGATTATAATGAAGAGGCACAGGCAATCTTGGATGAAGAACAGGTGCCCGAAGTCATGGCTTCTTTCCGCGAAAAGCTGTATGCGCTGGATACATGGGAGCCGGAAGATATTAAAAAGAGCTTAAAAGAAGTTCAGAAAGAAACAGGCCATAAGGGGAAAAAATTGTTTATGCCGGTACGAGTGGCAGTAACAGGACAGATGCACGGGCCTGACTTGCCAAAAACAATTATTTTATTAGGAAAAGATGTTGTAATTAAGAGGCTCGATCAGCTGATCGCCAAATAATTTAAGGAAATAAAGATGCACTGCTGAACTAAATAGGAAGAACCGTTTCTCGGACGAAGTACAAGCACTGGTTTTCCCAGAGAGAATCACATCAGCTGGAAGTGATTTAAACCTGTGTTTGGAAATGCACCCGAATGATTAAAATGGTTTGCTGGAAGAAGAGGGGGAGACGTGCAGCGTCTTCAAACAGAGTGGAACCGCGCTGAAAAGCGTCTCTGTGCTTATTGGGCACAGAGGCGTTTTTTTCTATGGAAAAGAGCGGGCTGAGAGAGGAGGCAGAACGGTGTTTCAAACGTTTAAAAATGATGTTGACGTAGTACTGGAACAGGATCCTGCTGCAAGAAACAGGTTCGAAGTGATACTTACTTACTCTGGTGTTCACGCTATCTGGGCACACCGCATTTCCCACTGGCTGTGGAAGAAAAAGATATACTTTATTGCCCGGTTCCTTTCCCAGGTAAGCAGATTTTTCACAGGAATAGAAATCCATCCGGGTGCGCAGATCGGACAGCGGCTGTTTATTGATCACGGAATGGGTGTTGTAATAGGAGAAACCTGTGAAATCGGCAATGATGTCACGATTTTCCAAGGTGTGACGCTCGGAGGGACAGGGAAAGAAAAAGGGAAGCGCCATCCTACACTGGAAGATCATGTGCTCGTGGCTTCCGGAGCGAAAGTGCTCGGTTCGATGAGGATCGGGAAGCACTCCAGAATTGGCGCAGGCTCAGTAGTCTTAAAAGAAGTGCCTCCAAACTCTACAGTGGTCGGCATTCCCGGCAGAATTGTAGTGCAGGACGGGGTGAAAATCCGGGATGATCTGGACCACATCAATCTTCCTGACCCGGTAGCGGATAAATTCCGGCAGCTGGAAAAAGAAATGATCCGCCTGAAAAAAGAAGTAAGAGAATTAAAGCAAAAAGAAATCAATCATCCGGAAGAAGAGAAAGGAAAGGTGTGATTGTCTCCATGACAATTCAACTCTATAATACATTAACCAGACAAAAAGAACCGTTTCGTCCGATAGAAGAAGGTAAAGTGAAAATGTATGTCTGCGGTCCTACCGTATATAACTACATTCATATAGGAAATGCGAGACCTGCAGTAGTTTTTGACATGGTCCGCCGGTATTTTCAGTACCGCGGCTACGAAGTAAAGTATATTTCCAACTTTACAGATGTAGATGACAAAATTATTAAAGCAGCAGAAGAAATGGGCGAAGGGGTAATGGAAATTGCCGAACGCTTTATTGAAGCATATCATCAGGATACGGCAGCACTTGGCGTGCAAAAGGCTGATCTCCATCCGCGGGTTACAGAATCCATGCCGGAAATTATCGATTTTATCGATCAGCTTGTGCAAAAAGGCTACGCCTATGAATCGCAGGGAGACGTATATTTCCGCACGCGGAGATTCGATGGCTACGGGAAGCTTTCCCATCAATCGATAGATGATCTGCAGGCCGGGTCACGGGTGGAAGTAGGAGACCGAAAAGAGGATCCGCTCGACTTCGTACTCTGGAAAACTGCTAAACCCGGCGAAATATCCTGGGAAAGCCCATGGGGAGAAGGCCGTCCCGGCTGGCATATTGAATGCTCCGCGATGGTAAAAAAATATCTTGGAGACACGATTGATATTCATGCCGGCGGACAGGATCTGTCTTTCCCGCATCACGAAAATGAAATTGCGCAGTCAGAAGCGTTAAATGAAAAGCAGATGGCTAATTATTGGATCCATAACGGATACATTAATATTGATAACGAAAAAATGTCGAAATCACTCGGAAATTTTATTCTTGTGCATGACATCATTAAAGAGTTTGATCCGGAAGTAGTGCGCTTTTTTATCGTAAATGCACATTACCGCAGTCCGATCAATTTCAGTGATGAGCAGCTGAGCAGCGCGCAGAGCAGTCTGGAGCGAATCAAAACAACGTACCAGAATTTAAAGCTGCGTACAGAAGAAACGGCAGATCTTGGCACACAGCCGGAGAAATGGCTGAAGCTGATTGAAGAACACCGCGTCCGGTTTGTGGAAGGAATGGATGATGACTTTAACAGCGCCAATGCAGCAGCGGTAATTTTTGACCTTGTGAAGCAGGCAAACATTTATTTATCAGAAAATCATACGAATGAAGAAGTGCTTCGAGCATTTTTAAAGCAATTTGACGATATGGGCTTTGTCCTCGGGATGAACCTGGAAACAAAAGAAGAACTGCTGGATGAAGAAGTGGAAGCTTTAATTGAAGAGCGGATTGAAGCGAGAAAAGAAAGAAACTTCCAGCGGGCGGACGACATCCGGGAGGAACTGAAGGAGAAAAATATTCTGCTTGAGGATACACCGCAGGGCACGCGCTGGAAGAGAGGGTAGTATATGAGACTGCATGAAAAAGTCAGTGAGCCTGCACAAATTAATGGACTTGCTCTCGCATATATGGGTGACGGAGTATTTGAAACATATGTACGCTTTCGTCTTATCGCAAAAGGCGGGGTGCGTCCGAATAAGCTTCACCGGGAAGCGACAAAGTATGTCTCTGCGAAATCCCAGTCCAGGCTGCTCAAGCAGCTGCAGGAAAAAAACGTATTAACCGAGGAAGAAAGCGCGGTAGTGCGAAGAGGAAGAAATGCGAAGTCCGGGACGATCCCGAAAAACACAGACCGTGCCACGTATCAGGACAGCACCGCATTTGAAGCCTTAATTGGATATTTGTATTTAATGGAACAGGAAGAACGGCTGGATGAAATCGTTCAGCTCTCTTTCGATATTATTGAAGGAAAGGAGGGGTAATATATGAAGGTAGAAGATTATGTTGTAGGAAAAAACCCTGTCATAGAAGCGTTAAAAGGAGACCGTACGGTGCATAAGGTGCTGGTTGCGGAAGGCATGAAGAAAGGGCAGATGCCTGCAGTCATGAAGCTCGCGAATGAACAGAAGGTACAGATTCAGCATGTGCCAAAGCAGAAGCTGGATCAAATTACCGGCGGAAACCAATCCCATCAGGGGGTGCTGGCATATATTGCAGCGTTTGATTACGCAGAAATAGAGGATCTATTTGCCAGAGCAGCTGAAAAAGGAGAAGCACCGTTCTTTTTAATTCTGGATGAACTGGAAGACCCGCACAATCTCGGCTCTATCCTCCGGACAGCAGATGCTTCCGGCGCACATGGGGTAATTATTCCGAAGCGGCGCTCTGTAAATTTAACTGCCACGGTGGCAAAAGCCTCTGCGGGAGCAATTGAATATGTACCGGTAGCAAGAGTGACGAATATTTCCAAAACGATGGAAGAACTAAAGAAGCAGGGACTCTGGTTCGCAGGAACGGATGCAGCGGGCAAGCAGGATTACCGGCAGGCTGACCTGGATATGCCGATCGGACTTGTCATCGGCAGCGAAGGAAAAGGAATCAGCCGGCTGGTCAAAGAAAAATGCGATTTTCTTGTCCGTATTCCGCTGCTTGGAAACGTCACTTCCCTGAACGCGTCGGTCGCTGCCAGCCTGTTAATGTATGAAGTGTACCGGCAGCGCCATCCGCTCGGGGAGGCCTGACAAATGAAAGGCCTGTTGTTCGTAGATGGTTATAATATTATTGGAGACTGGCCGGAACTGAAAGCACTGCAGGAAAAAGACCTGGCAGAAGCGAGAGACAGGCTGATCGAAAAGATGGCAGAATATCAGGCATACACGGGCATTGAAGTAACGGTTATCTTCGATGCCCATATGGTTTCCGGAACCGGTAAAAATTATCACCAGTACGAAATCAACATTGTATATACGAAAGAAAAAGAAACCGCGGATGAGCGGATAGAAAAACTGGTAAACGAAACGAAGCGGATCGACCGGCAGATTTACGTTGCTACTTCCGACTTTGTCGAACAGCGGGTGATTTTCGCCAGCGGTGCCTACCGCAAGTCAGCGCGGGAGCTCCGGACGGAGATGGAGCAGATCGAAAAAGGCATCAGCGTAGAAGTCGCACGCACAAAAAAAACGAAAGTAAAAACAAAACTGCCTATTTCTGATGAAATGGCAGAACTTTTTGAAAAGTGGCGCAGAGGTAAGCGGTAACACCTTGACGCTTTCCAATTTTATCTAGTATACTGTTTTTAATATAGGGAGTTAAATTATATATAGAGGGTGAAAGTAGAGCAAAACCGTCTTAGTGGAAAAGACAGGTCGGAGGGATTGCGGTGGCTGTAAATCTCATACAAGCGGGTGTGCAAGAAAAATATCGTGATATTGATGATGAAACGATGGTCAGCTATGTGCGCGAAGGCGACAGCGGAGCCTTGGAATACTTAATATATAAGTATAAGAATTTTGTGCGCGCAAAAGCCAGGTCATATTTTCTGATTGGCGCAGATCACGAAGATATTGTGCAGGAAGGCATGATCGGGCTTTACAAAGCAGTACGTGATTTTCAGGAAGATAAGCTGTCTTCTTTTCGTGCTTTCGCGGAGCTGTGTATTACCCGGCAGATCATTACCGCAATAAAAACTGCAACAAGACAAAAACATATCCCGCTCAACTCTTATGTTTCTTTGGATAAGCCGATATATGATGAAGACTCGGACCGGACACTTTTAGATGTATTATGCACAACGGGCGTCAACAACCCGGAACAGCTTCTTATCAACCAGGAAGAATTTGCAGATATTGAACTGAAAATGGGAGAAATGCTCAGCGAACTGGAACGCGAAGTGCTGATGCAGTACCTGGACGGAAGATCCTACCAGGAAATGTCTGAAGACTTAAAAAGGCACGTAAAGTCGATCGACAATGCACTGCAGCGTGTGAAGAGAAAGCTCGAGCGCTACGTTGAACTAAGAGAAGTAAAGCTTTCATAAATATTATGCAGAACACCTGCTGGGGCGAGAGAAATCTCCAGGAGGTGTTTTTTTCAAGCGAAGACTGCTCCTCGGATGAAGCATTGACACGACGGCTTTTTCTGTGATAAGTTCAGTTAGTATGTATTAGAAGTATCGTGTAAGGAGGGGGGAGACAGCTTATGAAAATTGCTCTCGCCTGTCAACGCTGTCAAAATCGCAATTATTGGACGACCAAACCATCTGCCGGCAGTCAGGAACGGCTGCAGATGAAAAAATACTGTAAGACATGTGCTGCACATACGACGCATGCAGAAACAAAGTAAGAGTACGGGAGGTGTACATGAATGGCTGAAAGTACAAAGAGCACGAAAAATCCGATTAAATTTCTGAAGGAAGTAGTCACAGAAATGAAGCGGGTCACCTGGCCGAACGGCAAGGAACTGAAAAAGTATACGGGAGTAGTGGTAGCTACTGTAACTTTTATCGCTATATTCTTTGCAATCTCTGACTTTATCATCTCGTCGCTGCTGCAATTGATCACAAATTAAATAAAGAAATTCATTCTAAAAGCAACACACGAGGAGGGAAAACAGGGATCCCCTGATTTTTATGGATAAAAACTGGTATGTAGTACACACGTATTCCGGATATGAAAACAAAGTGAAGATGAACCTGGAAAGACGAGTAGAGTCAATGAACATGGTCGACAAAATTTTCCGCGTGCTCGTTCCTGTGGAAGAAGAAACAGAAGTAAAGAACGGAAAGAGCAAGCAGGTGACAAAAAAAGTTTTCCCTGGCTACGTTATCGTGGAAATGGTCATGACTGACGATTCCTGGTACGTTGTCCGCAATACACCGGGAGTAACCGGTTTTGTCGGCTCATCAGGCGCAGGATCGAAACCAACAGCGCTGCTTCCGGAAGAGGCAGAAGATGTGCTGAAGAAAATGGGTGTGGAAGCACCAAGGCAGGAAGTTGATTTCGACCTGAAGGAATCTGTAAAAGTAAAAGAAGGTCCTTTTGCTGATTTCATCGGTACAATTGAAGATATTTCTGCAGAAAAGCAGAAGCTGAAAGTCCACGTAAACATGTTCGGACGGGAAACTCCGGTCGAATTGGATTTTAATCAAGTAGAAAAAATCTAAATTCATTACGAAAACACCTTGTCAAGAGAGTGTTGAAGTGATAGAATTTGAATGTTGCTATGGGACGTGGACATACTGTTCACGTTTTTCCTGCGAATTGCGCAGGTTTTTTTGAGTGGGAGAGCAAAAGCAATGGCTCGGTTATACCACATCACGGACTTAAGGAGGTGTGTCGCGTGGCAAAGAAGGTAATTAAAGTTGTAAAACTGCAAATTCCAGCTGGTAAAGCAAACCCAGCACCGCCAGTCGGTCCAGCATTGGGTCAAGCGGGGATTAATATCATGGGATTCTGTAAAGAATTCAACGCTCAGACGCAAGAGCAGGCTGGTCTAATTATTCCAGTTGAGATTACGGTTTTTGAAGACCGTTCATTTACATTCATTACGAAAACTCCGCCAGCAGCTGTTCTATTATTGAAAGCTGCAGGAATCGAATCCGGTTCCGGGGAGCCGAACAACAAGAAAGTTGCTACGGTAAAGCGTGATCAAGTACGTGAAATCGCTGAAACTAAAATGCCGGATCTAAACGCAGCTGATGTAGATGCAGCTATGCGCATGGTTGAAGGTACAGCCCGCAGCATGGGAATCACTATCGAAGGCTAAACAGACCTGAAGAAGGTCCAAAAGGTTGCGAGTAAAGGACAAGTTCCTACCTGAGTCATTCGGGTTCGCAACCTTTATTAGTGGGAGGTTTAACCGCTAAAACCACAATAAGGAGGAAATGACATTGGCTAAGAATAGCAAAAAGTATGAAGATGCACTGAAGCTCGTAGACCGTGAAAAAGCTTACGGCATTCAGGATGCAGTAAACGTTGTAAAGCAGACAGCTACAGCAAACTTTGACGAGACAGTAGAAATGGCTGCCCGCCTTGGAATTGATCCGAAGAAAGCAGATCAGCAGATCCGCGGCGCAGTTGTTCTTCCACACGGAACTGGTAAAACGCAAAGTGTAATTGTTTTCGCTAAAGGTGAAAAAGCAAAAGAAGCAGAAGCAGCAGGCGCTGACGTTGTAGGGGAAGAAGACCTTATTAACCGCGTAAGCCAGGGATGGATGGACTTCGACGTAGTCGTTGCTACTCCGGACATGATGGCACAGGTTGGTAAACTCGGCCGTGTACTAGGACCTAAAGGTCTTATGCCAAACCCGAAAACAGGCACTGTTACATTTGATGTAACAAAAGCTGTGGAAGAAATCAAAGCAGGTAAAGTAGAATACCGTGCTGATAAAACTGGTAATATCCATGTTCCGCTTGGGAAAGCTTCCTTCAGCGAAAATCAGCTGGAAGAAAACTTCCGTGCGATGATGGATGTGCTTGTAAAAGCGAAGCCTGCAGCAGCAAAGGGAACTTATATCCGTAATGTATCTATTGCGGCTACAATGGGACCTGGCGTAAAAATTAACACAAACGAATTTTAACTGTAGTTGACTTTGCCTGAAAAGGCGGGTTATACTGTTAGTTGTGAATTAAATAGATCATACCGTAGACAGCAGGGGCCCCCGGGCTTAATTATCCTGCCGAGGTTTGCAGCGGAATGCTCTTCGCCTTTTCGGCGGAGAATATACAGCCTGCCTCCACGTCTACTATGGAAGTGGAGGCTTTTTTATGGCTCAGGAAGCGCGGTATGAGCAACTTAACGTATAGGAGGTGTCAACATATGAGCAAAGTGATCGAAAGAAAGCGCGAAGTTGTAAATGAAATTACAAAGAAGCTGAAAGAAAGCCAATCGACGATTGTTGTCGACTACCGTGGACTCGACGTTTCTGAAGTAACTGAACTTCGTAAGCAGCTTCGTGAACAAGGTATCGATTTCAAAGTTTACAAAAACTCTATGGTCCGCCGTGCGACAGCAGAAGCGGAACTTACGGAAATCGACCAGGAGCTGGTTGGTCCTACAGCAATCGCTTTCGGATATGACGACGTGGTAACTCCAGCGAAAGTTCTTAACAACTTCGCAAAGGAGCACGAAGCATTAGAACTGAAAGCAGGGATCATTGAAGGGAAAGTAGTATCCCTTGAAGAAGTGAAAGCACTGGCAGAACTTCCATCACGCGAAGGTCTTCTTGGTATGCTTGCAAACGTACTTCAAGCACCTATTCAAGGACTTGCAATTGGAATCAAAGCAGTGGCAGACAAGAAAGAAGAAGAAAGCGCGTAAGCTGAATATCAGCTTGGCAGCTTAATAAAATTATAATTTCACAGGAGGAATTTAATCATGACGAATCAAGAGATTCTCGATGCGGTAAAAGAAATGTCCGTACTTGAGCTTAACGACCTTGTAAAAGCAATTGAAGAAGAGTTTGGTGTATCAGCAGCAGCACAGGTAGCAGTAGCTGGCGGCGGCGGAGCAGCGGAAGAAGAGCAGTCTGAATTTGACGTAATTCTTGAAGATGCTGGATCTTCTAAAATCGGTGTTATCAAAGCTGTTCGTGAAATCACTGGTCTTGGACTTAAAGAAGCAAAAGCACTTGTTGATGGCGCTCCATCTGCAGTGAAGGAAGGCATCGAGAAAGCAGATGCTGAAGAAATCCAGGCTAAGCTTGAAGAAGCTGGTGCTAAAATTACTCTTAAGTAATTTTAATTATATGAAGAGCTCGCTGAGGATTTATTCCAAAGCGGGTTCTTTTTTTACCCAATATGGGGTGTTTGGTATTGGCGGCTCCGCTTTCAGGATGACGCTTTCCCGAGGGCTTGTTCTCGACTAATTTTGCCTGCGCTTCGCTCCGGCAAAATGGATTCTCCAACTGCGCTGATCCTCCGGGAGTCGCATCCCTGCGCTTTGCCAGCTGCAGGCATTTCCTGGCTATTTTGAAAATGTTTCTTTCTATTCATATTCAAAGCCTCTGCTTCTATAAAATATCATGTACTTGAAGGCTGGGCTTTGATTCACAAAATATTTTAGAGTGTTTCTAGAAGTGACTTAAGTCTTTTTGGTTGAATGATCTCAGAAACAATCTTAAATAAAAAATCTCAAAACTTCTATATTTAAGAATATTTGAATCACCTTACTCTTTTGAAAAATGAATTAGAAAGAAGAGTGTAATTTCGAAATCAAATCCTTCTGTCAGGTGACAAGGCGAGAGTTGAAAGGTAACTAGTCAATCCTCTATGAGTAGAAATGAATGCTTGAAACAAAAGGCGAAAACTCAAAAGAAGTTCATATATGAAAAGAATGAGTTGAGGGCAAACTCTGCGGAAAGCTTCCGCCTGGAATGCGGATCAATTCATCATTCGGAAATAAACTTACTACTAAGACTCATGAAATTTTGTTTTATGTAACAAGAAAAACACACTATAAATAAAGAAAACTATTACTGCTGCGTAACGAAGGCGAAGACGCTGGAGCAGTGCAGTCTGAGAATCCATTTTGAAGAAGCAGAGCTTCGGAAAAATTAGTTGAAGAGAAGCCCTCAAGTAAGCCTTCGCCGAAAGTGGAGCAGCATATAAAAAGCTGAGTCAGTTATAATCCAGGCTTTATTAAAGAAAGGGGCATGCGACCGTGTCTGATCATTATTATTCAAAAAAACCGTCGTCCGCAAGCCGGCGCGAAACGATTCATGAAGAAGTCAGAGGGATTAAGCTTGCCTACATTGTCGATACCGGAGTATTTTCCAAGCGCGGCCTTGATTTCGGTTCCAGGCTGCTGCTCGAAAACTTTACAGAGCCGGAAGCACCCGGCATTATCCTGGATGTAGGCTGCGGATGGGGACCGCTCGGCTTAACTATCGCTTCTCTTTATCCTGAACGGATGGTACATCTTGTCGATGTAAATGAACGTTCCATTGAACTGACTGCAGAAAATGCAAAACATAACAAAATAAAAAACACAGAAGTTTACGAGCAGGATCTGCTGGATGGGCAGAAGCCGGAGTCTCTCGCAGCGGTGGTCACGAACCCGCCGATCCGTGCAGGAAAAGCTACGGTCTTCCGGCTGTATGAGCAGGCTTACGAAGCGTTGAAATCCGGCGGAGAGCTGACTGTAGTGATTCAAAAGAAGCAGGGAGCGCCTTCCACTCTGCAGAAACTGGAAGATCTCGGCTTTGAAGTAGAGACGAAAGCAAAGAAAAAAGGCTATTTTATTTTCGGAGCAAAAAAATATTGACTCGATGACTGCAGTGTGTTAACGTTATTTAATGCGTATGAATATGAAAATAGGGTTCTTATGCTCTTTACGTCGTCAAAAAAGTGTCAATCGATTTGAATAGAGCAAGCTGCAGAAAAAAGGGTGAAGTTAAATTAACTATTGATGTCTTCTACATGGAAGCATGGAAAAGACTTTAGTACCCTTTTTTCTTTATTTCCAGAATTACTACACCGTTATCTTTCTACATTTTATTATCTCCGCAGCGACATGACGACGAGATCGTTTCAAAGACACATTCCACAATTGCAAGAAGTAAGGTAATTTATGCTATCAATCAAAGGCTTAACCGCCTTTTGATGATAAAAACGTTAGGTTTGAGGGGTGAATGAGTTGACAGGTCAACTAGTTCAGTATGGACGCCACCGCCAGAGAAGAAGTTATGCGCGGATCAATGAAGTTCTGGATTTACCGAATTTGATTGAAATTCAAACAGCTTCTTATCAATGGTTTCTTGATGAAGGTATTCAGGAGATGTTCCAGGACATCTCGCCAATCGAGGATTTCACTGGAAATCTCGTATTGGAGTTTGTCGATTACAGTTTAGGGGAGCCTAAGTATCCCGTAGACGAATCGAAAGAGCGCGACGTAACGTACTCTGCACCGCTTCGTGTCAAAGTTCGTCTGATTAACAAGGAAACAGGCGAAGTAAAAGAACAGGAAGTATTCATGGGTGATTTCCCGCTTATGACAGATACAGGTACATTCGTTATTAACGGTGCGGAACGTGTAATCGTTTCCCAGCTTGTCCGTTCTCCGAGTGTGTATTTTAACTCGAAGCTCGACAAAAATGGAAAGCGCGGCTACACAGCTACCGTAATCCCGAACCGGGGAGCCTGGTTAGAGCTTGAAACAGATGCGAAAGACGTCGTCTATGTACGAATCGACCGTACACGTAAGATTCCGGCTACCGTTCTTTTACGTGCACTTGGATTCGGCTCTGATCAAGAAATCATTGATCTCTTAGGAGAAGATGAGTATTTACGCAACACACTGGAGAAAGATAATACAGATGGCTCGGAAAAGGCGCTTCTGGAGATTTATGAACGCCTCCGTCCCGGAGAACCGCCAACTGTAGATAGTGCAAAAAGTTTAATTGACTCACGTTTCTTCGATCCAAAGCGTTATGACCTTGCGAACGTGGGACGTTATAAGATGAATAAAAAGCTTCACATCAAAAACCGTCTCTTCAATCAGCGTCTTGCAGAAACACTTGTAGATTCTGAAACAGGTGAAATTCTGGCTGAAGAAGGTACAGTAATTGACCGCCGCGTGCTGGATAAATTGATTCCTTACTTTGAAAATGGTCTTGGTTTCGATCGTTATAACCTGCAGGGCGGAGTAATCGATGATGAGGATGTAGATCTGCAGACAGTAATGATCTATTCGCAGAAGCCGGGCGATGAAGATATGCCGGTGAAAATTATTGCGAATGGCGGTATTGATACAAATATCAAAAATATTACGCCGGCAGACATTATTTCTTCCATCAGCTACTTCTTTAATCTGCTTCACGGTGCAGGACAGACAGATGACATCGACCACCTTGGTAACCGTCGTCTTCGTTCCGTAGGGGAACTTCTGCAGAATCAATTCCGTATCGGGCTTTCCCGTATGGAACGTGTTGTGCGGGAACGTATGTCTATTCAGGATGCGAACATGATCACGCCGCAGGCACTGATCAACATTCGTCCTGTTATTGCATCGATTAAAGAGTTTTTCGGAAGCTCTCAGCTTTCCCAGTTCATGGACCAGACAAACCCGCTTGCAGAGCTTACTCACAAGCGTCGTCTTTCTGCGCTTGGACCTGGTGGTTTAACACGTGAGCGCGCCGGCTTTGAAGTGCGTGACGTTCACTATTCCCACTATGGCCGTATGTGTCCGATTGAAACACCGGAAGGACCGAACATCGGGCTGATTAACTCGCTGTCTTCTTTTGCAAAAGTAAATCCATTCGGGTTTATTGAGTCGCCTTACCGCCGTGTAGACCACGATAAGAGTCTTGTGACCCGTGAAGTGGACTATCTCACAGCGGACGAAGAAGATAACTACGTAGTAGCACAGGCAAATGCGAAGCTGGATGATGAAGGTCACTTTATTGATGAAAATATTATCTGCCGTTTCCGCGGGGAAAACATTATCGTTGCCCGCGACCGCGTAGACTATATGGACGTTTCTCCGAAGCAGGTAGTATCAGCTGCAACGGCGTGTATTCCTTTCTTAGAGAATGATGACTCGAACCGTGCTCTGATGGGTGCGAACATGCAGCGTCAGGCAGTGCCTCTGTTAGAACCGCATTCTCCACTTGTCGGAACAGGCATGGAGTATGTAAACGCGAAGGACTCCGGAGCTGCAGTCGTAGCAGCAAACCCTGGACGCGTAGAAAAGGTAACTGCAAAGTTCGTAGACATCCGTGAAATTAAAACAGTGGACGGCCGTGAAACAGAAGGCGACGTGAAGCGTTATAATCTCATGAAGTTTGAGCGTTCGAACCAGGGAACTGTTTACAACCAGCGTCCTATTGTTTCAGAAGGCATGGTTGTGGAAAAAGGAGAAATCCTTGCAGACGGTTCTTCCATGGAAAAAGGGGAAATGGCCCTTGGCCAGAACGTACTTGTAGGTTTCATGACATGGGACGGCTACAACTACGAGGATGCAATCATTTTAAGTGAACGTCTTGTAAAAGACGATGTATACACTTCGATTCACATTGAAGAATACGAATCAGAAGCACGTGATACAAAGCTTGGACCTGAAGAAATTACGCGTGATATTCCAAACGTCGGCGACGATGCACTCCGCAACCTCGACGAACGCGGAATTATCCGTGTCGGTGCAGAAGTAAAGGACGGCGATATTCTCGTTGGTAAAGTAACGCCTAAAGGGGTTACCGAACTTACAGCAGAAGAACGTCTCCTTCATGCAATTTTCGGTGAAAAAGCACGGGAAGTACGTGACACTTCTCTTCGCGCACCACACGGCGGAGACGGTATCGTACTTGACGTTAAGATCTTCAACAGAGAAGACGGGGACGAACTGCCTCCTGGTGTGAATCAGCTTGTACGTGTATATATCGTGCAGAAGCGTAAGATTCATGAAGGGGATAAGATGGCCGGACGTCACGGAAACAAAGGTGTTATCTCGAAAATTCTTCCGGAAGAGGATATGCCTTATCTGCCGGACGGAACTCCGATTGACATCATGTTGAACCCGCTTGGTGTACCTTCCCGTATGAACATCGGCCAGGTGCTGGAGCTGCACATGGGTATGGCTGCACGACAGCTGAATATGCACATTGCAACGCCGGTATTTGACGGAGCGAACGAGGAAGATGTCTGGAGCACGATTGAAGAAGCAGGCATGGCCCGCGACGGTAAAACCGTTCTATACGACGGGCGCAGCGGTGAACCATTCGACAGCCGGGTATCTGTCGGCGTAATGTATATGATTAAACTTGCACACATGGTAGACGACAAGCTTCACGCTCGTTCTACTGGTCCTTACTCTCTTGTAACGCAGCAGCCGCTTGGTGGTAAAGCACAGTTCGGTGGCCAGCGCTTTGGTGAGATGGAAGTATGGGCACTGGAAGCTTACGGTGCTGCTTATACACTGCAGGAAATCCTTACAGTGAAATCCGATGATACAATCGGCCGTGTGAAAACGTATGAAGCAATTGTAAAAGGTGAAAATGTACCGGAACCAGGCGTACCTGAATCCTTCAAAGTATTAATTAAAGAGCTGCAGAGCCTTGGCATGGACGTGAAAATGCTGTCCAGCAACGATGAGGAAATCGACATGCTTGAAATTGATGAAGAAGAAGATCAGGCAAACGACAAGCTTAACTTGAATCTTGAATCAGGCGGAGAATCGAACGCGTAAACGGTGAATTCGAATGCTGAAAGGGAGGTTGACCCCTTGATAGATGTAAATAATTTTGAGTATATGAAAATCGGACTCGCTTCATCTGACAAAATCCGCTCTTGGTCACGCGGAGAAGTAAAGAAGCCGGAAACGATTAACTATAGAACGTTGAAGCCGGAGAAAGACGGTCTCTTCTGTGAGCGTATCTTCGGTCCGACGAAAGACTGGGAATGTCACTGTGGCAAGTATAAGCGTGTACGCTATAAAGGCGTTGTATGTGATCGCTGCGGCGTAGAAGTAACACGTGCAAAAGTTCGCCGGGAGCGCATGGGGCACATTGAACTTGCTGCTCCTGTCTCCCACATCTGGTACTTTAAAGGGATTCCGAGCCGTATGGGTCTTGTACTTGATATGTCTCCACGGTCTCTGGAAGAAGTTATTTACTTTGCTTCTTATGTAGTAACAGATACCGGCGACACACCGCTTGAAGTAAAGCAGCTTCTTTCTGAGAAGGAATACCGCAGCTACCGTGAAAAATACGGCCGCACGTTCAATGCGGAAATGGGTGCAGAAGCTATCCGTAAGCTGCTGGAAGATATCGACCTTGATAAAGAAGCAACGTCACTGAAAGAAGAGCTCGAAACAGCACAGGGGCAGCGCCGCACACGTGCGATTAAGCGCCTGGAAGTAATCGAAGCATTCCGCCATTCTGATAACGATCCGGACTGGATGGTATTAGATGTTCTTCCTGTCATTCCTCCGGAACTGCGTCCGATGGTGCAGCTGGATGGAGGACGTTTCGCTACGTCTGACCTGAACGACCTTTACCGCCGCGTTATTAACCGTAACAATCGTCTGAAGCGCCTGCTGGACCTTGGTGCTCCAAGCATCATCGTACAGAACGAGAAGCGTATGCTGCAGGAAGCTGTAGATGCACTGATCGATAACGGCCGCCGTGGACGTCCTGTTACAGGTCCGGGTAACCGTCCGCTGAAATCTCTTTCCCACATGCTGAAAGGGAAGCAGGGACGTTTCCGTCAGAATCTTCTCGGTAAACGAGTAGACTACTCCGGACGTTCTGTAATCGTAGTAGGTCCGAACCTGCAGATGTATCAGTGCGGACTTCCGAAGGAAATGGCGCTTGAGCTGTTCAAACCTTTTGTAATGAAAGAGCTTGTCAGCAAAGGTCTTGCCCACAATATTAAAAGTGCGAAACGAAAAGTGGAACGTGTCAATCCGGAAGTATGGGATGTACTTGAGGAAGTAATCCGCGAGCATCCGGTACTGCTGAACCGTGCACCTACACTTCACCGTCTCGGTATCCAGGCGTTCGAACCTACCCTTGTAGAGGGCCGCGCAATCAAGCTTCATCCGCTCGTATGTACTGCTTATAACGCAGACTTTGACGGTGACCAGATGGCAGTACACGTACCGCTTTCTGCAGAAGCGCAGGCAGAATCCCGCCTGTTAATGCTTGCAGCACAGAACATCCTGAACCCGAAAGACGGGAAGCCGGTAGTAACTCCTTCCCAGGACATGGTATTAGGTAACTACTACCTGACGCTGGAAAGAGAAGGCGCGATCGGTGAAGGAAGCACGTACAATGATCCAAACGAAGTATTAACTGCTTATAAGAACGGTTATGCGCATCTTCATTCAAGAATCGCACTGCCGGTGAAATCGATTGATAAAGAAAACTTCCGTGATGAGTTCAAGGACCATCTGCTGGTAACTACCGTAGGTAAGGTAATCTTTAACGAGATTCTGCCGAAATCATTCCCATATGTGAATGAGCCGACGAGTGATAACCTGGAAATTGAAACACCGGAAAAATATTTTGTGCCGAGCACCACAGATATCAGAGAAGCTATTAAGGAACGGGAGCTTGTAGCACCGTTTAAAAAAGGATTCCTTGGAGACATCATTGCAGAAGTCTTTAAGAAGTTTAAAATCTCTGAAACGTCTGTAATGCTGGATAAAATGAAGGATCTTGGATTCCATTATTCTACAAAAGCAGGTATTACGATCGGGGTATCCGATATCGTGGTACTGAAGGATAAGCAGGACATTCTTGATGATGCAGACGAGAAAGTTTCAAAAATCTCGAAGCAGTTCCGACGCGGTCTTATTACCGAAGAAGAGCGTTACGATAAAGTTATTGAAGTCTGGAGTAAAGCAAAAGACGTTATCCAGGAAAAGCTTCTTGGTACACTCGAAAAAACGAACCCTATCTTTATGATGAGTGATTCCGGAGCCCGAGGTAACGCTTCTAACTTTACACAGCTTGCCGGTATGCGTGGACTGATGGCGAATCCGTCCGGACGTATTATCGAGCTTCCGATCAAATCGAGTTTCCGTGAAGGACTGACAGTACTTGAGTACTTTATTTCCACACACGGTGCGCGTAAAGGTCTTGCCGATACCGCACTGAAGACAGCTGACTCAGGTTACCTGACACGCCGTCTTGTGGATGTAGCCCAGGATGTTATTATCCGTGAAACGGACTGCGGTACAGACCGAGGCCTTGAAGTGAAGGCAATCACGGAAGGTGCCGAAGTAATCGAGAGCCTGTACGACCGTCTTGTCGGCCGGGTAACTTTCCAGAATATCTATCACCCTGAATCAGGGGACCTTATTGTAGGACGTAATGAAGATATTACGGAAGATATGGCGAAAGTGATTGAAGATTCCGGTATCGAAAAAGTGCTTATCCGCTCTGTATTCACGTGTGATACGAAGCATGGTGCATGTAAGAAATGTTACGGACGCAACCTGGCAACAGGTGCCGAAGTAGAAGTGGGTGAAGCAGTAGGTATTATCGCTGCCCAGTCTATCGGTGAGCCGGGTACACAGCTTACAATGCGTACCTTCCACACAGGTGGTGTAGCAGGGGATGACATCACGCAGGGTCTTCCTCGTATTCAGGAGGTTGTAGAGGCCCGTAATCCGAAAGGTCTTGCAATTATCTCTGAAATTGAAGGAACAATTACGGAAATCAAGGATGCAGGAGATAAGAAAGAAATCGTCGTGCAGAATGCAATCGAAACACGTACGTATCCAACACTCTTTGGTTCCCGCCTGAAAGTAACTGTAGATGAAAAAGTACTTCCGGGTCAGGAGCTTACAGAAGGTTCCATCGATCCGAAAGAACTGCTGAAAGTATCCGGTGTACAGGGCGTGCAGGAATATCTGCTCCGCGAAGTACAGAAGGTATACCGTATGCAAGGGGTGGAAATCGGAGACAAGCACGTGGAAGTAATGGTCCGTCAGATGATGCGCAAAGTACGCGTTATCGATGCGGGTGACACTTCTGTACTGCCTGGCTCACTGATTGAAATTCATCAGTTCAACGATGTAAACCGTGACATCCTGCTGAAGAACGGTCGTCCGGCAACGGGTCTTCCGGTACTTCTCGGTATCACAAAAGCATCGCTTGAAACAGATTCCTTCCTGTCAGCAGCTTCCTTCCAGGAAACGACGCGTGTCCTTACAGATGCGGCTATCAAAGGAAAGCGTGATGAGCTTGTCGGCCTGAAGGAAAATGTAATTATCGGTAAGCTCGTACCGGCAGGAACTGGTATGCAGCGCTACCGTCAAATGAAGCATATAGATAAAGAAGAGTCAGAAGAAAGCACAATGGAAGAAGTAACGGCACAGGAAATAGAATAGCAGAAAGCGGGAGAATTTCTCCCGCTTCTCTCTAGGTGTCTGCCACTTATCAAACGAAGGACAAAATTCCTTTGCGGAAAAGTGTTGACACTCCTGTATGCTGGTGATACTATATCTAAGTGTGCCAAATACCTGATACTTTGGAGGATACAAATGTCTTATGAAAAAGTAGCACAGGCGTCAGAAAAAGTTGTCGGCACGAAGCAAACGTTAAAAGCACTGGAAAGTGATCAGGTAAGAGAGCTGATTGTTGCGGAAGATGCAGATCAAGAAGTGCTTACAAAGGTACTCACGGCAGCAGAGACAACCTCTGTCCCAGTCGATTATGTAGATTCAATGAAAAAGCTTGGAAAAGCTTGTGGAATTGACGTGAACGCAGCAATTGTAGCAATTAAAAAGTAAAAAAAGTTTTTGCTGATTTACGCTGTAAACAGCAAAGACTTTCCTTTTACCCATTTGTGAACCACCTGGACCAGTGGGCTTGCATTTTAATCAGGAAGGGAGGAAACATTCAATGCCAACTATTAATCAGTTAGTACGTGATGGACGTAAGTCAAAAGGCAAAAAGTCCGACTCACCAGCTTTGAATAAAGGTTATAACAGCTACAAGAAGCGTCAGACGGACGAAGCATCTCCACAGAAGCGTGGTGTATGTACTCGTGTAGGAACAATGACTCCTAAGAAGCCGAACTCGGCTCTTCGTAAGTATGCTCGTGTACGCTTGACTAACCAGATCGAAGTGAACGCGTATATCCCTGGTATCGGACACAATCTGCAGGAGCACAGTGTAGTGCTTATCCGCGGAGGCCGTGTAAAAGACTTACCGGGTGTGCGTTACCACGTTGTTCGTGGAGCACTTGATACAGCAGCAGTTGAAGGCCGTATGCAGAGCCGTTCTAAGTACGGTGCGAAAAAACCTAAGAAATAAATTGACTGTTTCCGCAGTCTTACTATGATTGAAAGGAGGGACCTATATGCCTCGTAAAGGACCAGTACCACGCCGCGATGTATTAGCAGACCCTATTTATAAGTCAAAACTAGTGACTCGCCTGATCAACCGTATCATGATCGACGGTAAGAAAGGTGTTGCACAAAAGTCTCTTTATGCAGCTTTCGACCTTGTACGCGAACGTTCCGGCAAGGACCCGCAGGAAGTATTTGAAGAAGCACTTAAAAATATCATGCCAGTACTTGAGGTAAAAGCACGCCGTGTCGGTGGTGCAAACTATCAGGTGCCGATCGAAGTTAAACCAGAGCGTCGTACGACTCTCGGACTTCGCTGGCTCGTAAGCTATGCTCGTCTACGTGGAGAAAAAACGATGGAAGAGCGTCTAGCGAATGAAATCATGGATGCAGCAAACAACACAGGTGCAGCAGTGAAAAAGCGTGAAGAAACGCACAAAATGGCAGAAGCGAATAAAGCATTTGCTCATTACCGCTGGTAGGCCTGTTTGCATGCCATTCTTTAACTGAAGGGAGCGGAGTCAGCTCCGCTCTATCCTTCAGATAATCTACTATGATTCACAGGAAGGAGAAAAGACACATGCCAAGAGAGTTCTCCTTAGAAAAGACACGTAATATTGGTATCATGGCTCACATCGATGCCGGTAAAACAACCGCTACAGAGCGTATTCTTTTCTACACAGGACGTATCCATAAGATTGGTGAAACTCACGAAGGCGGCTCCCAGATGGACTGGATGGAGCAGGAGCAGGAACGTGGGATCACGATTACGTCTGCAGCAACAACAGCTCAGTGGGAAGGACACCGTATCAACATTATCGATACACCTGGTCACGTAGACTTCACAGTAGAAGTTGAACGTTCCCTCCGTGTACTTGATGGTGCTGTTGCAGTTCTTGATGCTCAGTCTGGTGTTGAACCACAGACAGAAACAGTATGGCGCCAGGCAACAACTTACGGCGTGCCGCGTATTGTGTTTGTTAACAAAATGGACAAGCTCGGTGCAGACTTCATTTATTCCCTCGGAACATTGAAGGACCGTCTTGGAGCGAACGCAGCAGCGATTCAGCTTCCTATCGGTGCAGAAGATGACTTCGAAGGAATTATTGATCTTGTAGAAATGCAGGCTACCTTCTATCTTGATGATGAAGGAAGAAATGCAGAAATCCGTGAGATCCCTGAAGCGTATAAAGCGCAGGCAGAAGAATATCGTGAAAAGCTTATCGAAGCAGTTTCCGACCTTGATGAAGATCTTATGATGCTTTATCTTGAAGGAGAGGAAATCGATACGCCAACACTGAAAAAAGCAATCCGTACAGCAACAAACTCTGTAGAGTTCTACCCTGTTCTTGTAGGTTCTGCCTTCAAAAACAAAGGGGTTCAGCTTCTATTGGATGCAGTTGTTGACTACCTTCCAGCGCCAACAGATGTTGCAGCAATCGAAGGTCATATTCCAGAAACAGAAGAAGAAGTGAAGCGTCATGCAGATGACAGCGAGCCTTTCTCTGCTCTGGCATTTAAAGTAGCAACGGATCCTTTCGTAGGTAAGTTAACTTTCTTCCGCGTTTACTCCGGTACAGTTGACGCTGGTTCTTATGTTGTTAACTCAACAAAAGGCAAGCGTGAGCGTATGGGACGTATCTTGCAGATGCACGCCAACCACCGTGAAGAAATCCCAACATGCTATGCAGGGGATATCGCAGCGGGTATTGGTTTAAAGGACACTTCTACAGGGGATACACTCTGTGACGAAAAGAATCTCGTTATTCTTGAGTCTATGGAATTCCCTGAGCCGGTAATCCACCTTTCCGTAGAGCCTGCTTCTAAAGCAGACCAGGACAAGATGGGTATGGCACTTGCGAAGCTTGCAGAAGAAGATCCAACTTTCCACACGCACACGGATGATGAAACAGGACAGACGATTATCGGTGGTATGGGTGAACTTCACCTCGACATCATCGTTGACCGTATGAAGCGTGAATTCAAAGTGGCAGCGAATGTTGGTGCACCACAGGTATCTTACCGTGAAACAATCCGCGAAAGCGCGAAATGTGAAGGTAAGTTCGTACGACAGTCCGGTGGACGCGGTCAGTTCGGTCACGTTTGGATTGAATTCTCACCAAACGATGAAGGCGGCGGCTTCGAGTTCATCGATAACGTTGTCGGCGGTGTTGTTCCACGTGAATATATCGGTTCTGTAGAGCAGGGTGTAAAAGAATCCCTCGATAACGGACTTCTTGCAGGCTACCCAATGGTAGACGTAAAAGCCCGCTTATATGATGGTTCCTACCACGATGTCGACTCCAACGAGATGGCATTTAAAGTAGCAGCATCCATGGCTTTCAAAGAAGCGAAGAACAAGTGTAAGCCAGTTCTTCTTGAGCCGCTTATGAAAGTGGAAGTAGTAGTACCGGAAGAGTATATGGGTGACATCATGGGTGACATCACGTCACGCCGTGGACGCGTAGAAGGTATGGAAGCACGCGGTAATGCACAGACTGTAAAAGCTATGGTGCCGCTTGCTGAAATGTTCGGTTACGCAACGTCACTGCGTTCTAACACGCAGGGGCGCGGTCAGTACTCTATGCACTTCGACCACTACGAAGAAGTACCAAAGAGTATTTCTGAAGAAATCGTTAAAAAATCATCTGGTCAATAAGGCCAGTCATTGTCAGTAACTTGTTTTTGTTGTAAGCTAGGGAAGGTGACTGCAATGTCTTTCGCCTTTCCAATCAGAAATAAAAAATTCAACTATATGTAAGGAGGATTTCGATCATGGGTAAAGAAAAATTTGATCGTTCCAAAACGCATGCTAATATCGGTACAATTGGACACGTTGACCACGGTAAAACAACGTTAACTGCAGCAATTACTTTCGTACTTCACAAGAAATCTGGTAAAGGTACAGCTATGGCTTATGACCAGATTGATGGTGCTCCAGAAGAGCGCGAGCGCGGAATCACAATCTCTACTGCACACGTAGAGTATGAAACTGATTCCCGTCACTATGCACACGTTGACTGCCCTGGACACGCTGACTATGTTAAAAACATGATCACTGGTGCAGCACAAATGGACGGAGCTATCCTTGTAGTATCTGCAGCGGACGGCCCAATGCCACAAACTCGTGAGCACATTCTTCTTTCTCGTCAGGTAGGGGTACCTTCTATCGTAGTATTCCTTAACAAAACTGACCAGGTGGACGACGAAGAGCTACTTGAACTAGTAGAAATGGAAGTTCGTGAACTTCTTTCTGAGTATGACTTCCCTGGTGACGACATTCCTGTCGTTAAAGGTTCTGCACTAAGAGCACTTGAGGGTGACGAAGAGCACGAAAACGCTATCCTTGAGCTTATGCAGCAAGTGGATGACTACATCCCAACTCCAGACCGCGACAAAGATAAGCCATTCATGATGCCAGTAGAGGACGTATTCTCTATCACTGGCCGTGGTACTGTTGCTACAGGTCGTGTTGAGCGTGGACAGCTTAACGTAGGTGACGAAGTAGAGATCATTGGTCTTGCGGAAGCTCCTTCTAAGACAACTGTAACTGGTGTTGAAATGTTCCGTAAGCTTCTTGACTATGCTGAAGCTGGTGACAACATTGGTGCACTTCTACGTGGTGTATCCCGTGACGACATCAACCGTGGACAAGTTCTTGCGAAGCCAGGAACTATCACTCCACACACTAAGTTCAAAGCGGAAGTTTACGTTCTTTCAAAAGAAGAAGGTGGACGTCACACTCCATTCTTCACTAACTACCGCCCACAGTTCTACTTCCGTACTACGGACGTAACTGGTGTTACTCACCTTCCAGAAGGCGTAGAAATGGTTATGCCTGGTGACAACATTGAAATGGTTGTTGAACTAATCTCACCAATCGCGATTGAAGAGGGAACTAAGTTCTCTATCCGCGAAGGTGGACGTACAGTAGGCGCTGGCGTTGTAGCACAAATCACTGAGTAATTTTATTACTCTTTTATAGAAGGGTCGAGCGATTTATCGCTCGGCTCTTTTTTTGTTTGGGCGGGTGTTTTTGGAGGATAGGCAGGACGGAGGACAGGGAGATGCTTATTTGCTAATAACAGATTTGAATCTACTAATGACAGATAAATAGGAAACTGCGTACTTAAAATCAGATTCCTTTCTTTTAGTAACAGATACGCACACTAATAACAGAATAGCCGCTGCTAAAAGCAGATAATTCTTCATCGTGTACAGATAACTGCTGCTAATGTCAGAATCCGGGAACTTTATCCATACATAAAAGTTATACTGAATTTTTTCATAGAGAGACTACTAAGTGAAAATACAAATAAAGAACTTTTGTTCGTATAATTTGTGGAAATGAAAGGGAAACTCTAATATAATAACCGTATATTGTATTTCAAAAGGAGCTGTTAAATGAATACATACAATTTAGAAAGACCTTTATACCTTTTACAATACGAGGCACTGTTGCGCAGACTGCCACAAAGATACACTGTATATGAGAAAATAGAAAAGGACTATCAAAAGTACCTCTCCGGATTTCAGGGAGAAGAGTCACTGAATTATATTCTGTCGTTTCTGAACATACATAAAGAAGCTTTTATCTGCCGGGGACTCCGCTTTAAAACAAAAGACAGCAATTATTACTTTCAGATCGACCTCCTCCTCGTTACCCCATCATTTATATATATCGGCGAGGTGAAAAACTATTCCGGCAGGTTGACATTCGAACCGCATTACGGGCAAATGCTCCAAATTAAAAACGAAGCAGTAACAACCTACCCGTGCCCCATCCAGCAGGCAAAGCGACAGGCGACACAGCTCGCTCAATGGCTTAAGTTATACTCCCTGCCGACAATACCGCTATGTGCACACGTAATAATATCGAATCCCCACACACAGATTTCCACCCATACACCCATTCCAGAGTTATATCATGCGGAACTTTTACCTGAAATAATTGATTCACAACAGTTACTGCACTCCAAACGGGTGCTCACTAAATCGCAGCTTCAAGAGCTGGAAAAGCTACTGCGCAAGGAAAATGAAGAAGCGAATCACTCTTTGCTCAAAAAATACAATCTCCAGCCGACCGATGTAATGCATGCTATTCGCTGTCCTGGATGTAAAGCCAGGAGGCTTCGTCGTAAAAGAGAAACTTGGTACTGCAGTTCGTGCAATCAAAAAGATGACCATGTGCATTTGCAGGCATTACAGGATCTGGCTATACTCAATGTAGGATTTCATTCTTTAAGTGTATATCGCATTTTCCTCTCTCATGTCTCCCGGGTCACTGCAAGAAAGTTAATTTTTCCATATGTCATTCACAATGGAGTCCCAAGCAAAGGGAGAAAATACAAATTGGAATTGAATAGATTTTTTTAGGAACCGAAGGCAGATCGCATGAGTTAAGTGATCTGTCTTTTTTCATTGTTTTGCTAATGACAGATTCGGGGGTACTAAAATCAGATAAATAAAATAATCACTTTATTAAAATCAGATTCTTTCCCATTAGTAACAGTTACATACGCTAATAACAGAATATCAGCTGCTAAAAGCAGATAATACGTCATCGTGTACAGATACAAACCTATTACTAACAGCATATACCGGATACAGCCTCTTCATATAAAAACAAGCCGCGACTCCAAACAACCTTTTCTTGTATAATGGATAAACCTGACCACCACTAAAATTCAGGAAAGGATCATGCCACTAATGAATATACAGCAATACTACATAAGAACAGCGAAAACGTTCCGCCTGCTTGCCTGGCTCTCTTTAGCGGCAGCGCTGATTATCACTGCTGCCTTCAGTATCATCGGCTGGCAGTACCTGCTGCATCCGAATGCGCTGTACCTCGTGGTGCTCGCAGGAAGCTTCCCCGGCTTCCTTATTGCAGCACATGCGAAAAAAACACGTGCGAAAGAAATAAAGGTAACTACTCCGGAACAATCGCTTACGTTCGAAAAGCAACGGAGGTTTATACTCGTCCCCTTTGTCCACTGGCTGCGGGAGTTTGTGATCTTTACAATGAAGGGAGAAGCAGTCGCTGTGATCCGGGAGGATGTAACCGGCCTTCAGAAAGCAGCGAAGTTCTGTCTGCATCTCATTGGACTCAGGCCTTACCTGAAAAAGAAAATTATCGTGGAAAATCAGGAAGGCACTCTCTACCGGCTTTACAAAGACCGCGGATTTAAACAGAGATATCATTTATATACCAGCGATGGAACGAAACTCGCCGAATATGATATGAATCTGCTGAACCTGCTCCGAGCCTATTCCAACATCTATGATGAAGCTGGCAACAAGATTGGAGAAAACCACGGCGGCTTCGGCGGTATCCAATTTGAAGTGAGAGACATAAATAAAAATAAACTCATTGATACGAAATATGACGGCATACCCTTAGAAGCGATGAACATCTTTGCGGGGGTGAGGGGAGACATTATTACTGTAGAGGAAGACCTCGCCCATCAAACCCCCATCTTTCTCCTCTCACCACTCCTTATCCAGCTGCATTACCGCCGCTGAAAAAAGAATTTTCGCTACCCCATTGCATACAGGAAGCACAGATTGTATAATGTTCAAAGTGTGGCCGTAAGAATATATAAAAAAAGCATTGCGTATACGGTGTAAATCCTGTATACTATCTAATGTTGGTCACAGAAAGGCTTTGATTCGGGAGGTTACCGACACACCAGATCCCGTTGCCATGGAAATGGTGGACGGAAAATTTCCGAGGAGCAAGTCTATTTCCAAAAATGGGCGATAAAAGGAGGTAATCAAATGGCAAAACAAAAGATTCGTATTCGATTAAAGGCATATGATCACCGCGTACTCGACGCTTCTGCAGAGAAGATTGTTGACACAGCGAAGAGATCAGGTGCCGGTGTAGGTGGACCAATTCCACTTCCAACAGAGCGATCTGTTTACACAGTGCTACGAGCAGTACACAAGTACAAAGATTCTCGTGAGCAATTCGAAATGCGCACACACAAGCGCTTAATCGACATCATTGAGCCAACACCACAGACAGTTGATGCGCTAATGCGTCTCGATCTGCCATCCGGTGTGGATATTGAAATCAAACTTTAATTGATCATAAATTTTACAAATATTAAATTATAGGAGGTGTGACGGATGACCAAAGGAATCTTAGGAAAGAAGCTAGGCATGACTCAGGTTTTCACAGCAGCTGGTGAAGCAGTACCAGTAACAGTGATCCAGGCTGAGCCAAACGTTGTTCTTCAGAAGAAGACAGTAGAAGGTGAAGGTTACGAAGCTGTACAGCTTGGTGCTTTTGATCAGAAAGAAAATGGTCAGAACAAACCGAAGAAAGGTCACGCAGCAAAGGCAAACGCAACACCTAAGCGCTTCGTGAAGGAAATCCGCGACGCTGAGGCAGCTGAACTAGAGGTTGGTCAGGAAGTCAAGGTAGATGTTTTTGCAGAAGGAGATGTAGTGGACGTTACCGGCAAGTCTAAAGGTAAAGGTTTCCAGGGTGCGATCAAGCGCCACAACCAGTCCCGCGGACCAATGTCCCACGGTTCCCACTATCACCGTTCTCCAGGTTCCATGGGTCCAGTTGACCCGAACCACGTACGTCCGGGTAAATTACTTCCAGGCCGCATGGGTGGAGAAACAGTAACTGTACAAAACCTTGAAGTTGTCAGAGTCGACACAGAGCGTAACGTTCTTCTCGTTAAAGGAAATGTTCCAGGCGCGAAGAAAAGCTACGTAACAGTTCAATCAGCGATCAAAGCTGAATAATTTCAGATAAGAAAGGAGGAGCCCCGATGCCTAAAGTTACACTATATAAACAAGATGGCTCACAAGCAGGCGATATCGAACTTGCAGAAGGTGTATTCGGTATTGAACCAAATAAAGACGTTCTTTACGAAGCAGTGATTATGCAGCAAGCATCACGCCGTCAAGGAACACACAAAACAAAAGACCGTTCAGAAGTACGCGGTGGCGGTATTAAGCCATGGCGTCAAAAAGGAACAGGCCGCGCACGTCACGGTTCTATTCGTTCCCCAATCTGGGTAGGCGGTGGAGTGACTTTCGGTCCTACACCAAGAAATTACGGTTACAAGCTTCCTAAGAAGCAGCGCCGTTTAGCATTAAAATCAGCTCTTTCTTCAAAAGTGCACGAGGATAACATCCGCGTGGTTGAAGAATTGAGTTTTGAAGCTCCAAAAACGAAGGAAATGAAAGCAGTTCTTGCAGGTCTTTCTGCAACAACAAAAACGCTTATCGTAACAGCGGACTTCAACGAAGCAGTAGCTTTGTCTGCCCGTAACCTTCCAGGAGTAACTTCTGTTTCAGCAAAAGGAGTAAATGTACTTGATCTTCTTACACATGAGAAGCTCATCATTACTCAAGAAGCTGTTAAACAGGTAGAGGAGGTGCTTGCATAATGTCAAACGCAAGAGAAATTATTAAGCGCCCGATTATCACAGAACGTTCCGCAGATCTTATGGAACAGAAAAAGTATACGTTTGAAGTAGACCCGCGTGCTACGAAGCCGCAGATCCGCTCTGCAGTAGAAGAAATCTTCGGTGTAGAAGTAGTAAGCGTGAATACGATGAATTATAAAGGTAAATTTAAGCGTTTTGGCCGACACAGCGGCTATACTCGCAAGCGCAAAAAAGCGATTATCGAGCTTTCAGCGGACAGCAAAGAATTAGAATTCTTTGAAGGTGCGTAATAAACATTTTTTAGCGAAGGAGGGAAAAGCTCATGGCTATCAAAAAGTATAAACCGACCACAAACGGTCGCCGATTTATGACATCACTGGATTTTCAGGATCTCACAACAGACAAGCCTGAAAAATCGTTACTGGCTCCACTTTCCAAGAAAGCCGGCCGTAACAACCAGGGACGTATTTCTGTACGTCACCAGGGTGGCGGACACAAGCGTCAATATCGTATTGTTGATTTTAAGCGTGATAAAGATGGAATTCCAGGACGCGTTGCTACGGTAGAATACGATCCGAACCGTTCTGCGAACATTTCTCTAATCAACTATGCAGATGGTGAAAAGCGTTATATCCTTTCACCAAAAGGCCTTACAGTAGGTACAATCATCATGTCTGGTAAAGATGCAGACATTAAAACTGGTAATGCGCTTCAGTTGAAAGACATCCCAGTTGGTACTATCATTCACAATATCGAGCTTCGTCCTGGTAAAGGCGGACAGCTGGTTCGCTCTGCAGGAGCAGAAGCACAGGTATTGGGACGTGAAGACAAGTACGTACTTGTACGTCTTCGTTCCGGTGAAACACGCTTGATTCTTGGCACTTGCCGTGCTACAGTAGGTCAGGTTGGAAACATCGAGCACGAACTTGTAACAATCGGTAAAGCAGGACGCTCACGCTGGATGAACAAACGTCCAACTGTACGTGGTTCTGTTATGAACCCTAATGATCACCCACACGGTGGTGGTGAAGGTCGCGCGCCAATCGGCCGTCCATCTCCAATGTCACCTTGGGGCAAGCCTACGCTTGGTTACAAGACACGAAACAAGAACAAAGAGTCCGATAAATATATCGTACGCCGTCGTCGTAAAAAATAACGTAATTGATCTACGGTTCTGCTATAGAACCGTAGCACAGTTGCGAAGGGAGGTACCATTATGGGTCGCAGTTTAAAAAAGGGACCATTTGTAGATGATCACTTGATGAAAAAGGTTGAAGCACAGGGCGATACTCAAAACAAAAAGCTGATCAAAACCTGGTCACGCCGTTCTACGATCTTCCCACAGTTCATCGGGCACACGATCGCCGTTTATGATGGTCGCAAGCACGTTCCGGTTTACATTCAGGAAGATATGGTTGGGCACAAGCTTGGTGAATTTGCACCAACGCGCACTTACAGAGGCCACGCTTCTGACGATAAGAAAACACGACGTTAATTAAAGAGGGGAGGTACTGATCATGGAAGCTAAAGCAGTTGCAAAACAAGTACGCATTGCTCCTCGCAAAGCTCGTCTGGTCGTAGACTTAATCCGTGGAAAAGAAGTTGGTGAGGCAATCTCCATTCTTAACCACACGCCGAAGAAAGCATCCCCTGTTGTGGAGAAGCTTTTAAATTCAGCTATTGCGAACGCAGAGCATAACTACGAAATGGAGCCTGAGAACCTCGTTATCAGTAAAGTATTCGTAGACGAAGGTATTACAATGAAAAGATTTCGTCCAAGAGCACAAGGACGTGCAAGCAGAATCAACAAACGTACAAGCCACATTACACTCGTACTAACAGAAAAGAAGGAGGGATAAGTGTGGGTCAGAAAATAAATCCTAATGGACTGCGTGTCGGCGTTATTCGCGACTGGGAATCCAAGTGGTACGCTGATAAAGATTACGCGACACTACTTCACGAAGATATTAAAATTCGTAACTACCTGGAGCAGCGCCTGAGCGAAGCATCCATTTCTACGATTGAAATTGAACGTGCCGCGAACCGCGTCAACGTGACGATCTATACTGCAAAGCCAGGTATGGTAATTGGTAAAGGTGGTTCTGAAGTAGAAGTACTTCGTAAATCCCTTAACAACCTTACAGGCAAGCGAGTACACATCAACATTAACGAAATCAAGAAGCCAGATATGGACGCTACACTCGTAGCACAAAACATCGCTCGTCAGTTGGAAGCAAGAATTTCTTTCCGTCGTGCAATGAAACAGTCTATGCAGCGCACAATGCGTTCTGGTGCAAAAGGTATCAAAACACAAGTATCCGGCCGACTTGGCGGAGCTGACATCGCTCGTTCTGAACATTACAGCGAAGGAACTGTACCACTTCATACACTAAGAGCTGACATCGATTACGGTACTGCAGAAGCAGATACTACGTACGGTAAGCTTGGTGTGAAGACTTGGATCTACAAAGGTGAAGTCCTTCCAACTAAAGGAACGAAACAAGAGGAAGGAGGAAAATAATCATGCTAATGCCTAAACGTGTGAAATACCGCCGTGAGCATCGTGGTAAAATGCGAGGACGCGCAAAAGGTGGAACAGAAGTCACATTCGGTGAGTACGGTCTACAAGCTGTTGAAGCTTCATGGATCACAAACCGCCAGATCGAAGCTGCACGTATCGCTATGACGCGTTACATGAAGCGTGGCGGTAAAGTATGGATTAAAATTTTCCCAGACAAGCCTTATACTGCAAAACCTCTAGAAGTCCGCATGGGTTCCGGTAAAGGTGCTCCAGAAGGATGGGTAGCGGTAGTAAAGCCCGGGAAAGTAATGTTTGAAATCGCAGGTGTATCTGAAGAAGTTGCTCGTGAAGCACTTCGTCTGGCATCACACAAGCTGCCAATCAGAACAAAAGTAATTAAACGTGAAGAAGTGGGTGGTGACGCAAATGAAAGCTAATGAGATCCGCAACCTAACCACTGCAGAAATCGAACAGAAAGCAATATCTTTAAAAGAAGAGCTTTTCAACCTTCGCTTTCAGCTTGCGACTGGACAGCTAGACAATCCAGCCCGCATTCGTGAGGTAAAGAAAGCAATTGCTCGAGCTAAGACAGTATTACGCGAACGCGAACTAGGAATCGTGAGCGAATAGTCTTGAGAGGAGGATTTACTGTGGCAGAACGTAATAATCGTAAAAGCTACGTAGGCCGTGTGACATCAGATAAGATGGACAAAACAATCACAGTTGTTACAGAAACTTATAAGATGCACCCGCTTTACGGAAAGCGTGTAAAACACACAAAGAAATATAAAGCACATGACGAGAACAACACTGCAAAAGTGAACGATGTCGTGCGCATCATGGAAACTCGCCCGCTATCAAAGGATAAGCGATTCCGACTTGTCGAGGTAGTTGAAGAGGCAGTTGTTATCTAAAGAACAATATGTTTGCTTACCTGAAGGGAGGTAAAGGAATCTATGATTCAACAGGAAAGCCGTTTAAAAGTAGCTGATAACTCTGGAGCGCGTGAAGTGCTCTGCATTAAAGTTCTTGGTGGTACAGGACGCAAGACTGCGAACATTGGTGACGTAATCGTCTGCACTGTAAAGCAGGCAACACCTGGTGGCGTTGTCAAGAAAGGTGAAGTTGTTCGTGCCGTAATCGTACGCACACGCAGCGGAGCCCGCCGTTCTGATGGTTCTTATATCAAGTTCGACGAAAACGCAGCAGTAATTATCCGTGACGATAAAGGACCAAGAGGAACTCGTATCTTTGGACCAGTTGCACGTGAGCTTCGTGAGAACAAGTTCATGAAGATCGTTTCTCTTGCTCCAGAAGTTCTTTAATATATTAGATAGATACCGGAAACATCCGAGTAAAGAGGAGGTGCCCTCATGTCCCAAGTGAAGCTGCACGTAAAAAAGGGAGATAACGTAAAAATCATCTCCGGGAAAGATAAAGGCAAAGAAGGAACAGTCCTTGAAGCTTATCCAGCGAAATCTCGTGTACTTGTGGAAGGCATAAACATGGTTAAGAAACATGCAAAGCCATCTCAAGCGAACCCGCAAGGCGGAATTCTTAACCAAGAAGCGTCTATTCACGTCTCGAACGTAATGGTAATTGATCCATCTACGAACGAACCAAGCCGCGTTGGATACAAGACTGAGAACGGAAAGAAAGTACGTATCGCTAAAAAATCTGGCGAATCTTTAGATAAGTAATAAGCCAGTTGGTGAAAGGAGGTACACTCAATGAATCGTTTGAAAGAGAGATACAATCAGGAAATTACCCCTTCTCTTAAAGAGAAGTTCAATTATTCTTCTGTTATGGAAGTACCCCAGATCGAAAAGATCGTAATTAACATGGGTGTCGGCGATGCTGTACAGAACTCAAAAGTTCTGGACAAAGCCGTAGAAGAGCTTGCAGTAATTGCTGGTCAAAAGCCACTTATTACGAAAGCGAAAAAATCTATTGCAGGATTTAAAGTACGTGAAGGTATGCCTATCGGAGCGAAAGTTACACTCCGCGGTGAGCGCATGTACGACTTCCTCGATAAGCTTGTTTCTGTTTCTTTACCACGAGTACGTGACTTCCGCGGTGTTTCTAAAAAAGCATTCGACGGACGAGGAAACTACACGCTGGGTGTAAGAGAACAGCTTATTTTCCCTGAGATCAACTACGATAACGTAGATAAGGTCCGCGGAATGGATATTGTTGTTGTTACTACTGCTAATACAGATGAAGAAGCACGCGAGCTGCTAACACAGTTTGGCATGCCGTTCCAGAAATAATACTCTGAAAGAAGAGAGGAGTGTAGACCTTGGCGAAAAAATCAATGGTCGCAAAACAGAAGCGTACGAAGAAGTTTGCTGTACAAGAGTACACTCGCTGCGAAAACTGCGGACGTCCGCATAGTGTTCTTCGCAAATTCAAACTTTGCCGTATCTGCTTCCGGGATCTTGCACACAAAGGTCAAATTCCGGGCGTTAAAAAAGCTAGCTGGTAATTCCGTTTAAAGGAAGGAGGTAAATACGATGGTCATGACAGATCCTATTTCTGATATGCTGACTCGCATTCGTAATGCGAATCTAGTACGTCATACAAGCTTGGAGCTACCCGCTTCAAACATCAAAAAGGAAATCGCAGACATCCTCAAGCGCGAAGGTTTCATCCGCGACTACGAGGCAATCGAAGACAGCAAGCAAGGTGTTCTTCGTATTTTCCTTAAGTACGGTGCAAATAACGAAAAAGTTATCACCGGCCTTAAGAAAATCAGTAAGCCAGGTCTGCGTGTATACGCAAAATCCGACGAAGTGCCACGCGTACTCGGAGGACTTGGAATTGCAATCATTTCGTCCTCAAGTGGCGTTATTACAGATAAAGAAGCCCGACAGCAGAAAGTCGGCGGAGAAGTACTAGCGTACGTTTGGTAATTATTAAGCGATAGAACGGAGGTGTCACGTATGTCCCGAGTTGGTTTAAAACCTATTGAAATTCCATCAGGAGTTGACTTCAAGCTTGACGGAAACACGGTTACAGTTAAAGGCCCTAAAGGCGAACTTTCCCGTGAACTTCATCACGATATGATCGTTAAGCAGGAAGAGAATACAATCACAGTATCCCGACCATCTGACCACAAAGAGCACCGTTCTCTTCATGGAACGACTCGC
Organism: Alkalicoccus daliensis; assembly: GCF_900103955.1. GTDB lineage: Bacteria > Bacillota > Bacilli > Bacillales > Salisediminibacteriaceae > Alkalicoccus > Alkalicoccus daliensis. Next base: position 273,859 of record NZ_FNIL01000004.1, on the reverse strand, counting down.
AGCCTGATCAACAACATGATCGAAGGCGTATCCAAAGGTTATGAAAAGAAGCTTGAGCTGGTAGGTGTCGGTTACCGTGCGCAGAAAACTGGAAACAAGATGGTGCTGAACGTAGGCCTGTCCCACCCAGTAGAATTTGTACCGGAAGACGGACTTGAAATCGAAGTTCCTTCAAACACACAGATCACTGTTAAAGGTATTGATAAAGAGCGCGTGGGAGCACTTGCTTCCAACATCCGTGCCGTACGTATCCCTGAGCCTTACAAAGGTAAAGGTATCCGTTACGAAGGCGAATATGTTCGTCGTAAAGAAGGTAAGACAGGGAAGTAAGCCCTGAATAACGGAAAGAAAGGACTGACGTTCGATGATCACGAAGACTGCTAAGAACGCGGTACGTAAGAAAAGACATGCCCACGTTCGTCGTTCGATCACAGGTACTGCGGAACGTCCTCGCTTGAACGTATTCCGTTCTAATAAGCACATTTATGCACAGTTAATTGATGACGTTGCAGGCGTTACAATTACAAGTGCATCCAGCTTAGATAAAGAACTTAACGTAGAAAAAGGCGGGAACAAAGAAGCAGCTCGTCAAGTTGGCGAACTTGTGGCGAAGCGTGCCCTTGAAGAAGGCAAAGAAACAATCGTATTTGATCGCGGTGGTTACCTCTATCACGGTCGAATCCAGGAACTTGCAGACGGAGCCCGCGAGGCTGGTCTTAAGTTTTAATTTACGGAATAAAGGAGGGAAACACATTGCGTATCGATGCAAGCAAACTTGAAATTGAAGAGAGAGTTGTAACGGTTAACCGAGTAGCGAAAGTAGTGAAAGGTGGACGCCGATTCCGCTTCGCAGCACTTGTTGTTGTAGGCGATAAAAACGGTCACGTTGGATTTGGCATGGGTAAAGCACTTGAAGTACCTGAAGCAATTCGCAAAGCGATCGAAGAAGGTAAAAAGAACCTTATTAAAGTACCGATGCAGGGAACTACAATCCCTCACTTGATTACTGGTGAATTCGGAGCAGGTTCAGTTCTTCTGAAGCCGGCATCTGAAGGTACGGGAGTTATTGCCGGCGGACCTGTCCGTGCGGTACTCGAACTTGCTGGTGTACAGGATATCCTTTCGAAATCTTTAGGTTCAAACAACCCTATTAACATGGTACGTGCGACAATTCAGGGTCTTGAAAGTCTGAAAAGCCCGGAAGATGTGGCGAAACTACGCGGCAAATCTGTTGAAGAGTTGCTAGGTTAAGGAGGGATTTGGCATGGCAAAGAAATTAGAAATTACCCTCACCCGCAGTCTGATCGGACGTCCGGAAGATCAGCGTGTAACTGTCAGGACACTGGGTCTTGGCAAGATGCACAGCACAGTTGTTCAAGAGGACAACGACGCAATGCGCGGAATGGTAAACAAAGTAGCTCACTTAGTTACAGTTAAAGAGATCGAAGCATAATAGAGAATAAACGTTGAGGAGGTGTCAACATGCAACTTCACGAATTAAAGCCTGCTGTAGGTTCCCGCAAGGACCGCAAGCGTAAAGGCCGAGGTGTTGCGTCTGGTAATGGTAAAACTGCCGGCCGTGGTCACAAAGGTCAAAACGCGCGATCCGGCGGAGGTGTACGTCCTGGTTTCGAAGGTGGTCAAATGCCTATCTTCCGTCGTCTTCCAAAACGCGGATTTACGAACCCGAACCGTACAGAATACGCGGTCGTGAACCTGGAAACACTAAACCGTTTTGAGGACGGAACAGAAGTCACTTCAGCTCTTCTTATTGAGACTGGCGTTGTAAAAAACGAACGTGACGGAATAAAAATTCTAGGTAATGGAACATTAGAGCGCAAGCTGACAGTAAAAGCAAGTAAGTTTTCTGCTGCAGCGAAAGACGCAATTGAGGCTGCTGGCGGGTCTACCGAAGTAGTATAATGTTTCAGACGATCTCCAATCTTTCGAGTAGGTGAGTGAAGATTGATTCTTCAACACCTTAGCGATGTTAATCGTCTTTCGAATCGGTGCCCACCTCCCCGCTGCGGATACTGGCGCTTATGTGCCGGAATCGGCGGGGAATTGAACGCCTGCAGCATACTGGAGGCGGAGGTGCCCTCGAGAATTTCTCGATCTTTGCGACAGGAATAATGCCCTACATTACAGCATCGATTATTGTTTGGTTACAATAACTGGATGTTGTCCCTGATTTCATTTTATAATGAATGAATGGGAAGCTGGTCGCAAGAAGCTAGCACAAGTGACAAGATATCGAACCACTGAAATAAAGTTCTTCGGAACGGCGTTTCAATTCTTATCTTTGCTGGGATTGCTGCTGGGATTCCGAATGGAGTTAACCCGAGTATATGTAACTCAATTCGAAGGCGCAGGAGATGCCTTGTTCATTAACATCGTTACTGTGCTGCTGTATTGTAAGCACTTTTAGCGATCGTTGTAGGAGTTATTTTTGTACAGCAAGCCCTGAGAAAAAATACCTGTTCAATACGCCAAGCGATTAGTTGCTGAGAATCCGTTAATGGGCTCACCATTCACTTGTGATTGAAGGTAAAGACTGCCGGGGTTGCTCCAGCTGCTTGAAGGAATTCGTTCCACAGCTGGAATCAACAAAACTTTGATTATACGGACCGACTTCGACGGGACTGCATTACGCAGTCTGCGTTATCGGTTTTCTGTATTTTTATTTGTTTGTTCAAGCTTTCTGAACAGATGGCAGAGGAACCAACATGCAAGGTGTCTGTATCCCTGAATCCGTCCCTGAGATGACCAAGGAAAATTTTATGTTCATTTCTGTCTTTTGACTTTCGTCGGAGCGTTATTCTCAGCAGCTGACTCAATCCTGTCTGCTTTTCCTTTGAAAGGAACAGGTCTGCCTCCAGGCTTTCCGCCTGAAGGTGCAGCCTGATCGCTGCTGGTGTGTCGCTCCAGACAAAAGAAAGTCACCTGATAATACGATCTTTAAAGGCTTTCAAGCCGCGATCGCAGGCAAAAATGATGGAGGTAGAAAACATGAATTTAATCCTTATGGGACTTCCGGGTGCCGGTAAAGGAACGCAAGCAGATAAAATCGTTGATAAGTATGGGGTTCCGCATATTTCCACAGGAGATATGTTCCGCGCAGCTATTAAAAACGGTACAGATCTCGGTCTGAGAGCGAAAGCTTTTATGGATGAGGGTGCGCTCGTGCCGGATGAGGTAACAATCGGCATCGTCCGTGAGCGTTTAAGCAAGGACGACTGCAAAGAGGGTTTCCTGCTGGACGGGTTTCCCCGTACAGTAGCACAGGCATCTGCACTGGAAGAAATACTGCAGGAACTGGACCGCCAGCTTGATCACGTATTGTATATCAAAGTACCGAGGGAAGATTTATTCAAGCGCCTTACAGGCCGCTGGATCTGCCCGGAATGCGGCACTGCATACCATGAAGTATTCAACCCGCCGCAGGAACAAGGGAAATGTGATAAAGATGGCAGTGAATTAATTCAGCGAGACGATGACAAGCCGGAAACGGTCGATAAGCGACTCGAAGTGAATTTGGAACAAACAAAGCCGCTCGTTGACTTTTATGAAGAGAAAGGATATCTTCGTAATGTTGATGGTCAGCAGGACATCGACAAAGTATTTGAAGATGTTGATGCTCTTCTTAAAGGGAGTAATGCATGATCGTTCGCAAGACAGCAGGGGAATTGGATATTATGCGAAAAGCAGGCGACATTGTTGCCCGCACGCATAAAGAGCTGCAAAAGCATATCCGCCCGGGCATAACAACGAAAGAACTGGATCTCATTGCAGACAGATTTATTCGGTCTTTTGATGCGATTCCGTCTTTTAAAGGCTATAATGGGTTTACTGGAAGTATTTGCACTTCAGTAAATGAGGAATTGGTGCACGGCATTCCTGGTTCCCGCGAGCTTAAAGAAGGTGACATCATCAGCATCGATATCGGTGCGAAGTATCAGGGGTATCACGGGGACTCAGCGTGGACTTATGCCGTCGGAACCATTGAGCCCGAAGCGCAGCGTCTGCTCGACGTAACAGAAGCTTCTCTCTTTGAGGGACTTCGTTATGCAGAGCCGGGTCGAAGCCTGACGGACATTTCACATGCGATTCAAACGCATGCGGAAAAGAATGGCTTTTCCGTCGTAAGGGAATACGTTGGGCACGGCGTGGGGCAGGAGCTTCACGAAGATCCGCCCATTCCGCACTTTGGTCCTCCAGGAAGAGGCCCGAGGCTGGAAGAAGGAATGGTGCTCGCCGTCGAACCGATGATTAACTCCGGGAAACGTCACGTACGCACACTGTCTGATAACTGGACAGTGGTCACTTCGGACGGATCCAGATGCGCCCACTTTGAGCACACGATTGCTATTGTCGATACAGGATATGAAATTATGACAAAAATCCAGTAATGGATAAAGGTGGTCAACAAATGAAAGATCCTGATTCGGTTCCCCAGGCCGGAGAGCTTGTGAGGATTCTAAGTGGAAGAGACAAAGATCAGTATGCCTGCATTATCGAGGTGCTGGATGACCGGTTTGTGTATATTGCCGATGGCGATAAGCGCAAAGTTGACCGGCCGAAGAGAAAGAATCTGCAGCATCTGGAACGCAGTTATATTGTAGTTTCAGAAGTGAAGAACAGTATAGTTGAAACAGGTCGTGTAACCAATGCTAAATTGCGCTTTGCAATTTCATCATATATCAACGATAATTTACTGAAGGAAGGAGAGTAAATTCATGGCCAAAGAAGATGTAATCGAAGTAGAAGGCACGGTCATAGAGCCGCTTCCAAACGCGATGTTCCGTGTCGAGCTGGATAACGGGCACAAAGTACTTGCGCACGTTTCCGGTAAAATTCGTATGCACTATATTCGTATTCTTCCGGGAGACAAGGTCACAGTCGAATTATCTCCGTATGATCTGACTCGCGGTCGTATTACGTATCGCTATAAATAAATCATCGATGTAAGTAATCGTTACTCCGGATGATCAAGGAGGTAAAGAACATGAAGGTAAGACCATCAGTAAAACCAATTTGCGAAAAGTGTAAAGTTATTCGTCGTAAACGTACCGTCATGGTAATTTGCGAAAATCCAAAACACAAGCAGAAGCAAGGATAATTTATAGGAGGTGTAAAGTATGGCACGTGTTGCAGGTGTCGACATTCCTCGCGATAAGCGAGTCGTCGTCTCTTTAACTTATATCTTCGGAGTAGGGAAATCCCGCGCAGCGGAAATCCTGAAAGAAGCTGACGTTTCCGAAGATACACGCGTTCGTGATCTTACAGAGGACGAACTAGGTAAAATCCGTTCCGTGATTGAAGGAGTAAAAGTAGAAGGGGATCTTCGTCGTGAAGTATCTCTTAACATCAAGCGTCTGATCGAGATCGGTTCCTACCGTGGTATCCGTCATCGCCGAGGCTTACCAGTCCGCGGTCAGAAAACGAAAAACAACGCACGAACACGAAAAGGTGCTCGTCGTACAGTAGCAAACAAGAAAAAGTAAAGGAGGCTTCGGTAAACAATGGCTAAACCAAAAACGACTCGCGCTAAGCGCCGTCAACGTAAAAATATTGAGTCCGGTATTGCACACATTCGTTCTACGTTCAATAACACGATCGTAACGATCACCGACCCTCAAGGAAATGCAATTGCATGGGCAAGTGCTGGTAACCTTGGATTCAAAGGTTCCCGTAAGTCTACCCCATTCGCAGCGCAGACTGCTGCAGAAGCAGCTGCAAAATCTGCAATGGAACACGGCATGAAGGATGTTGAAGTATCTGTAAAAGGTCCTGGTGCAGGACGTGAAGCAGCGATCCGTTCCCTTCAGGCTACTGGCCTTGAAGTGAGCATGATCCGTGACGTAACGCCGGTTCCACACAACGGCTGCCGTCCACCAAAACGTCGTCGCGTATAATAAACTTGGCAGGTTTTCCTGTCTGACGAGAAGCAAGCTGTCTCGTTCCAAGGAACGGGACTGTCGTTTCGTAACAGGTCAAGGTGTGCCCAGTGAGGGATTCCGGTTGTGGTCACTCACAACCGGGGTTTCGACGTTTTGAAGGAGGGTTTGTTGAATGATCGAGATAGAAAAGCCGAAAATTGAAACAGTCGAATTAAGTGACGATCATACGTACGGAAAATTCGTTGTAGAGCCTCTGGAACGCGGATACGGAACTACGCTTGGGAATTCCCTGCGCCGTATTATGCTTTCTTCACTTCCCGGAGCAGCAGTTACTTCCGTGCAGTTTAACGGAGTCCTGCATGAATTCTCTACAATCGAAGGCGTGGTTGAAGACGTAACAACCATTATCCTTCATCTGAAAAAGCTGGCCCTGAAGATTTACTCTGATGAAGAGAAGACAATCGAGATTGAAGCAAACGGAGAAGGAACTGTGACTGCAGCGGACTTTACGCATGACAGTGACGTAGAAATTCTGAATCCAGAGCTTCATATCGCAACTCTTTCCAAAGGTGCCCAGTTCCAAATGAAAGTATCAGCAAAGCGTGGCCGCGGATACGTACTGGCAGAAGGTAATAATGCAGGAGATCTTCCTATCGGAGTTATTCCTGTAGATTCTATCTTCACTCCGGTCGTACGGGCAAACTACCAGGTAGAAAACACGCGCGTAGGGCAGGTAACGAACTACGACAAGCTGACACTCGACGTTTGGACAGATGGAAGTATCCGTCCGGAAGAAGCAGTATCACTTGGAGCAAAAATCTTAACAGAGCACTTAAATATCTTCGTTGGATTAACTGATCAGGCGCAGAATGCCGAGATCATGGTTGAAAAGGAAGAGGATCAAAAGGAAAAGGTACTCGAGATGACGATCGAGGAACTGGACCTTTCCGTGCGCTCCTACAACTGTTTAAAGCGTGCAGGAATCAACACAGTACAGGAATTAACGCAGAAGTCTGAAGATGACATGATGAAAGTGCGCAACCTTGGACGTAAATCCCTTGAGGAAGTTCAGGAGAAGCTGCACGAGTTAAGTCTCGGCCTGCGTCAGGAAGACTAAGCGTTACCGTGCTTCTGCACGGAATGCATTGTTATATGTGAAGGAGGGAAATGACCCATGGGATACAGAAAATTAGGTCGTGACAGCAGTGCCCGTAAAGCACTTCTTCGCGATTTGACTACAGATCTAATCATCAATGAGCGCATCCAGACAACAGAGCCGAAAGCGAAAGAAGTTCGCTCTCAGGTTGAAAAGATGATCACTCTCGGTAAGCGTGGAGACCTTCATGCTCGTCGTCAGGCTGCTGCCTTCGTACGTAAGGAAGTAGCAAACGAGGAGACTGGTCAAGATGCAGTTCAGAAGCTTTTTGACGAAGTTGCAACGCGCTATGAAGATCGTCAGGGTGGTTACACTCGTATAATGAAGCTTGGACCTCGCCGCGGCGATGGTGCTGAAATGGCTATCATTGAGCTAGTATAAGTAATGCAGAAGGGCGGGATGCCAATGCTGGAGACAGTGATTGCGCGGCGCCCTTTTTTTGTACGCAAAAACATGTTTTCTTTAAAGGAATGAACTTTATGACCGCCGTCGGCGCTCCTGGGATGACGCTTTCCCGAGGGCTTGTCTTCGACTAATTTTGCCGTCGCTCCGCTTTGGCAAAATGGATTCTCAGACTGCGCTGATCCTCCGGGAGTCGCATCCCGTCGCTCTGCCGGCTGGTAGAAAATCTACAAACAAGTTTTCTTTGGTAAAAAAAGATAAAGAACGAATAAATACTGTAGGAACTTCTTTGGTTGAAGTGGGAAGTCTCTTCTTCAACAGTAAATGATACTATTCTCTTACAAAGGCGGCGCGGTTATGGATCCTATTATTGTGGAAGATCTCTCTTTTTCCTATACAGCGGAACAGCTCGTTCTCCAGGACATCAACTTTCGTGTGAAGCAGGGGGAATGGGTGGCGATTGCCGGCCATAATGGATCCGGGAAGTCGACGCTTGCCAAATGTTTAAATGGACTTCTTATGCCGAAGTCGGGGGAAGTTATTACCTGCGGGAGGAACACGAAGGATAAAGAAACAATTATGGATCTCCGCCGCAGGGCCGGCATGGTGTTTCAGCAGCCGGATAATCAGCTTGTTGCGCCGACCGTGGCAGATGATGTTGCATTTGGGCTGGAAAATGCCGGCATTCCTTTTAAAGAGATGCAGGAGCGCGTTAAAGAGAGTATCCACCGCATGAAGCTGGATGGGCTGGAAGATCGTGAGCCGCACCGGCTGTCCGGCGGGCAGAAGCAGCGGGTGGCACTGGCGGGGATTACAGCGCTTCGTCCGGAAGTAATCATTCTGGATGAAGCGACGTCGATGCTGGATCCTGTCGGCAGGCAGGAAGTGCAGGAAATGATGCGCACACTCTGTCGGGAGGAAGGCATTACGATTGTAAGTATTACGCATGACGTGGAGGAAGCGTCAGAAGCAGACCGTATGCTTGTGATGCACGAAGGAAGGCTGCTCGCAGATGATACGCCGCGGGAAATATTCCGGCAGCAGGAAGTGCTCGTCCAGGCAAAGCTTACGCTGCCGCTTCCGGTAAAGCTTTCCCGGATGCTCCGGGAAGAGGGAATCCGCCTCCCGCAGGATATTATGTCAGAACAAGAGCTGGTGGACGCATTATGCGAGTGGAAGTAGAGAACGTTTCTTTTACGTATATGAAAGACACCCCTTTTGAAACTACAGCGCTCCGCAATGTTTCCCTCACGTTGGAAGCAGGCGTTTATCACGCAATTGTCGGGCACACCGGCTCCGGGAAATCGACATTAATGCAGCTCTTTAACGGGCTGGAAAAGCCTACGAGCGGCAAAGTATCAGTAGGGGAGTGGGAGATCACTCCGGAAACAAAGCAGCGGGATCTGCATGAGTTACGTCGTCATGCAGGTGTAGTATTTCAATTTCCGGAATCCCAGCTGTTTGAGGAAACCATTTTAAAAGATGTGATGTTCGGTCCATTGAATCATGGGAAGACGAAAGCGGAAGCAGAGACAGTTGCCAGGGAGGCGCTGCTCAGAACCGGCATGCCCGCAGAACTGCATGACCGTTCTCCGTTTGAGCTGAGCGGCGGCCAGATGCGGCGCACTGCGATTGCAGGGGTCCTTGCCATGGAACCGCAGCTGCTGCTCCTGGATGAACCGACAGCGGGGCTCGATCCGGAAGGCCAGCAGGAAATTATGCAGCTGTTTTATGACTGGTACCGGGAAAAAGAAGCGCGCACGATTGTTCTTATTTCCCACGACATGAATCAGGTCGCACGCTTTGCAGAAAATGTGGTCATTATGGAACAGGGAGAAAAGCAGCTTGCAGAAAAAGCATCAGCGCTCTTTACAGATGAATCCCTCTTGAAAAAGTACCAGCTGGCAATGCCGGAGCATGCAAGGCTCCTGAAGCGCCTGGAGGATGCGAGCGGGAAGCCATTGGATCTGAATGCCTTCTCAGACGAAGCGGCCTTAGAGAGGCTTCTGCGCTTTCTGAGAGAGGGGGACGCGGATGCTTAAGAATGTAATTATCGGTCAGTATGTGCCCGGCCGTTCGTTTGTGCACTCTCTTGACCCGCGCTCGAAGCTGATTACAATCTTTTTATTTATGATTTTCATTTTTATCTCCCGGGATCCTTTTGTGCTTTCCTCTGCCGTCCTGTTAACCGCAGCTGCCTTTTTGACGGCAGGTATTCCTTTTAAGTTTTTCTGGAAAGGGATCCGGATTATTTTAATTATCGTGGTCCTCACCTTTACGCTGCATTTATTTATGACGCAGGAAGGCATGGTACTGCTCGATCTTGGCTGGATTACGATTTACAGCGGGGGTCTGATTGAAGGCGGGTTAATTGCGCTTCGCTTGTTTCTGCTGATTATTCTGGCTACGATGCTCACGCTTACCACGACTCCGGTCGATCTGACGGACGGTATGGAACGGCTGATGAAGCCGCTGAAGCGGGTGAAGGTGCCGACACACGAACTTGCGTTAATGATGTCGATTGCACTCCGCTTTATCCCGACCCTGCTGGAGGAAACACAGAAGATCGTCAAAGCGCAGACAGCACGCGGCGCTTCTTTTTCGCAGGGGTCTCTCTGGAAACGGGTGAACGCCCTGATTCCCGTCTTGATTCCGCTGTTTGTTTCCTCGTTTAAGCGTGCCGAGGACCTGGCGATCGCAATGGAAGCACGGGGATACGCCGGGGGAGAAGGCCGGACGAAATTCCGCCAGCTTTCCTGGCGAACGCGGGACACCATGATAGTGAGCTTTCTTCTGCTGTTTGGTGTTTTCAGTATTATTACAAGAATTAGTTAAGGAGCAGACGGATGACTCGAATCTTACTCCGCATCTCGTATGACGGGAGCGGCTTCAAAGGATACCAGAAGCAGCCGAATGCCCGCTCTGTACAGGGCGAGGTGGAGCGCGCACTGGCAAAAATTCATAAAGCCCCTTCCTGGCCTTCAACTTCTTCCGGGCGAACAGATGCGGGCGTACACGGGCGGAGACAGCCGGTGCATTTTGACACACCGCTTGCCATTCCGGAATCCCGCTGGGCAAGAGCACTGAACAGCCTGCTGCCGGAGGATATTTACGTGCATGATGCGGAAATAGTCGCGGACAATTTTCATGCCCGCTATGATGCCGTGGGAAAAGAATACTTGTATAAGTTCACCGCAGGAGCGGAGCATGATATTTTTGCGCGCCACTTTAGGTACCAGCTGCGGCAGGTGCCGGATCAGCAGCTGATGCAGCAGGCGGCAGATTATATGCTCGGCACGCATAACTTTGCGAGTCTTTCCTCCCCGAAAACGGACGTCGTGGATAAAGTCCGTACGATGTATGCGATTGACGTATGGAAAGAAGAGAAAGAATGGACCCTGCGGTTTATCGGAAGCGGGTTTTTATATCAGATGGTCCGCGTCATGACCGGCACGCTGCTTGACTGCGGTTTCGGGGAGCGGAACCCGGAGGACATACCTGCACTGATTGCTGCCGAGGACCGCACGAAAGCGAGCAAAACAGCCCCGGGGCACGGATTGTACCTTTCTCAGGTATTTTACGAAAAAGCCTTGCTGGAGCAGCATTTAACGGAGACGGCAGGACGAAGAAAAAATAAATAACAAAAACAACTCGACCTAGTGTTTTTTCGTGTTGACATGGGCGCTCAGATATTATATGATGATTAACGGTATTCTTATGCCCACTAGCCCCGGGCAAGGAATTGATCAACGACAGTTATGATTTTGGAGATAGTTCAGATTTAGGAGGGAAATAACAAATGCGTACAACATATATGGCAAAGCCAACAGAAGTAGAACGCAAGTGGCACGTAGTTGACGCGGAAGGCCAGACGCTCGGTCGTCTTTCTTCTGAAGTAGCAAGCCTGCTGCGTGGAAAGCACAAGCCAACTTTTACACCGCACATTGACACTGGTGATCACGTAATTATCATCAATGCAGAAAAAATTCACCTGACTGGTAATAAGCTTCAGGATAAGTATTACTACCGTCACAGCCGCTACCCAGGTTCCCTGAAGGCAACTTCAGCTGGCGAAATGCGCGCAAACAAGCCGGAGCGCCTGCTTGAGCTTTCTATTAAAGGAATGCTTCCAAAAGGCCGCCTTGGACGTCAGACAGGCAAGAAACTTTACGTGTATGCTGGAAATGAGCATCCACACGCAGCACAAAAACCAGAAGCGTACGAACTACGCGGATAATCATTAGAAGGAGGGATTTCTCTTGGCACAAGTTCAATACTCAGGAACAGGTCGTCGTAAGAACTCCGTTGCACGCGTACGTCTCGTACCAGGTGACGGCACTATTACAATCAACAAGCGCAGCATCGACGACTACTTCGATCTTGAAACACTCAAAGTAATCGTAAAGCAGCCACTTGCAGAAACACAAACTGAAGGAACGTACGACATTCACGTAAACGTGAACGGCGGCGGATACACTGGCCAGGCTGGTGCAATTCGTCACGGTGTAGCTCGTGCTCTTCTTACTGCGGACCCAGAATTCCGTCCAGCACTGAAGAAAGCCGGTTACCTTACTCGTGATGCGAGAATGAAAGAGCGTAAGAAATACGGTCTTAAAGCAGCACGTCGTGCTCCTCAGTTCTCAAAGCGTTAATTTTATTACAACTGTATATACGAAGATGTCTGTGGACGATGTCTTTGTATTCCAGCCCTCTGCCCCCAACCCGGCAGAGGGTTTTTGTAGTTAAAATATACTATAGTCTTGAATAGATAATTTGTTTTATATATACTATAAATGATATAATATTATGTAATAGTATATACAAAGGATAATAAAGGAGTTGGGTATGAGTAATCCATTTGATAATGTAAAACAAAGCCCGAGATATGAGCAAATTTATTCTGAATTAAAGGAAAAAATCGAGAGAGGCGGTATAGGTATTGGAGAAAAGCTACCTGCTGAAAAAGAATTAATCGCCTATTACAACGTAAGTCGAATAACTACGAAGAAAGCGCTTGATATGTTAGTGAACGATAAATTGATTGAGCGTATCCCAGGTAAAGGAAGTTTTGTGAGAGAGTCAAGTACAAAAGACACTAAGCAAATAGATCTTTCCAAAAATCAAACATTAATAGGGTACGTAGTTCCTGACCTTGATGAAAGTCATGGACTGCAATTATTTCTAGCAATTGAAAACAAAGCGCGCTTAAATGGTATTGATCTTATTTTGAAACGTACCCATGGGGATATAAATTTAGAAAAAGAAGCAATTGATTCTTTGCTTAAACAGAACGTGGCTGGGTTAATTATTTTACCGGTTTCAGGTGAATATTATAACGAAGATATTGTGAAATTAAACATTCAAAAGTTTCCCCATGTGCTTGTAGACAGATACTTAAAGGGATTTTCAACAACGATGATTTTTACAAACAACAAAGATATCACTAAAGAAGCTGTAAATTACCTTTTTGATATGAATCATCGACAGATTGCAATATTTTCTCCCCCATACAAGGACACTTCTGCTATTGAAGATAGAGTTGAAGGATTCATTCAAGCTTATGCAGAGCGAGGAATATTGGTAAATACAGATTTATGGTTGGCAGAATTCAAATCGACTTTTCCAATTCCTAAATACGAAAAGAAAGAATTGGAGAAGGATATTGAATTAATAAAAAGTCATTTATCTAAATATCCTGAAATTACTGCTGTGTTTGCCATGGAATACAATATTGCTGTACTTGCAAAGGAAGCAGCTATAGAAATGGGGTATCGTATTCCAGAAGATCTATCAATTATTTGCTTTGACAATCCCAATAATATTATTGGGAGACCTGAATTTACTCATATTAAACAACATATAGATAAAATGGCTGAAAAAGCTATCTCTGGAATTATTGCTCGTATAAAAGGAGAGGAGTTTCCAATAAAGACAACGCTTGAAGCCAAGCTAATAGAAAACAATTCAGTAATATTTTTAAAGAAAGAATACAGCTAGCGATAAATTAAAAAGTCCCCAGGATCTTTATTTATGATCCTAAGGGCTTTTTTTATTTTTTGTTGTTGAATGAAGTTCCTAGATAAAAAATATCTAAGTAAATAGTTTAAGTATATTCTTGTTTACGGCACTTAGAAAGTTTGTCGTTAATAGTGATAATATAAATATATGTTATATAAATAATATGTAATTATAATATATTATATTATTTATGTTGACACATAGATATTAATTAATTAATATAATATATGTAAGCGCTTTAAAATAACAAGTCACAAAACATTGTCTCGGAGTGAATTGAAAGTTGAGATTAGAAAGATGTATAAACGAGGGAGGTTTTAATGCGCATATGTTTAAAAAGCAAAAGAGAATGTAGCTGAAGGTCTTGATGCTACCCGTAAATTAGAGAGTGACGATAAATTATTCTTATTGAATCTGTTCGAATTGTTTTTACTTAGCTAATTAGAAAGTCGAATAAAGAAAATTACAAAATGAGTAAAATTAAAGATATTAAGGAGTCTTCGTAAGATTCAAATTACCTTAAATACTTCAACAGCAAGTGAGGTTAATAGTTAATAAAACACTTAGTCTTAGTTGCAAATTTGAAAAATTTTTAATTTATAAGGGGGATATCATGAATAAATCAATATTCAGTTTATCATCTGTTACTTTATTTTTAATTGTACTTTCAGCCTGTAATACAGGGGAAGAAGAAACAAATGGTGCTTCGAATGGAAATGAATCAAATGAAAATGCTTCGAATGGAGATGAAGTGACCTTGACTTTTTATTCTACGATGGTAGAAGAAAGTTCAGTGGAAGCTTTTGAATCGATTTTTGAAGATTTTGAAAATGAAAATCCTGGTATATCAATTGATGGGAATTTTCCTTCTGCTGCTTATGAAGATACTTTGCGAGTAAGAATGGCATCAAACGATTTGCCTGATTTATTTGATACGCATGGATGGGCAAAAAATCGTTATGGGGATTATGTAGCTGATTTAAGTGATATGGAATGGGTAGAGCATTTTGATGAATCCATGGAGCCCCTTTTAAAAGATGAGAATGGAAAAGTATATGCTTTTCCTGTGAATCAAGCAAATGATGGGATAATGTATAATGCAACATTATTAGAAGAGTTAAATATTGAAGTTCCTGAGACGGTGGATGAGTGGATAGCGGCAATGGAAACGATTAGAGACGAAGCAGACGGAGATGTTGCTCCGTTGTGGATTCCAGGGCAAGAATCACATAATATTGGACAAGTTCTTGATCAACTGTCTACTCCATTGTTAGTTACGGATGAAGAGAACAATTATGAAGAAGAATTGTTAGATGGATCGTTTGACTGGTCTAATTATACTCCCCTACCAGAAACCCTTATAGAGATTCAAGAAAAGGACTTATTAAATGTCGATGTCCTTACTGCAAATGAGGCACAGAGAGCACAATTAATGTCGCAAAGCTTAATAGGTTTCACTTTCGCTGGCGGGGCTTTTGGACCTACTGTACAAGAATTAAATCCGGAAGTAGAAGTTGGAACAATGCCAGTGCCAGCGTTTTATGAGAGTGACGAGCCAAGTTGGATAGGTGGGGAACGTAATACTGTGGCAGCTTACAAAGATTCAGAAAACCTTGAAGAAGCAAAAATGTTTATTGAATTTCTAGCGCAACCAGAGAATGCAAAAAAGATGGCTGAAGCTACAACGTTACCTGCCGGAGTAACTAATGTAGAAGCAGATAACTATTATTCTGAATATTATGAAGAATGGTCACATATTACTATTCAGCCTTATTTTGACCGGGTGTATCTTCCGGGCGGAATGTGGGATGTTTATGGTTCTACAGGAGCAGATCTCTTAGCGGGCTCATTAACCCCAGAAGAAGTGTCAGAGGTAATGGAAGGAGAATATGAACGTTTAAGAAGAGAAAGTGAAGAAGAAGACGCAGAATAATTCATAGGTAGGGGGGGTTAGAGACCTCCCCTTAATTTATTACATTTAATAATTTCTTATACATGTTGAGAGTTAAGGAGTGGGTGTTATATGAGACAAGAAGTTGCTGAAGAACAAGAGATCTCTCTAAAAATCCCTAAAAAAAAGAAGCAATCGTCTCTATGGTGGATGTATTTACCAGCTGTAGCTGCAATTACATTGTTTGTTATATATCCTTTTTTTAATGGCCTACAAATAACTTTTACGGATTGGGATGGTTTTTCTCAATCTTCTAATTGGGTAGGTTTCGATCAATATGCCCGATTGTTTTCCGATCCCCTTACTTTGCTAATAGTTAGAAACACTTTACTCTATGGGATCGGAAGTACTCTATTGCAATTAACGGTTGGATTACTTTATGCCTTACTTCTGAACAGAAGCATTAAATTTAAAGCAATGACAAGAACAATAGTTTATTTGCCGGTAATTGTAAGTCCTTTAATTATGGGGTACATTTGGATGTTCTTTTTTGCATATCAAGGTGGAGCATTAAATGATGTATTGATGCTATTTGGTCTCGATCGAATAAATGCACTTGGTAACCCAAGTTTAAATCCGTGGATTATTGTTTTAGTTAACACCTATCAATTTGTTGGAGTTTCAATGATTATTTATCTTGCTGGTCTACAGAGTATTCAGAGAGATTATTATGAAGCGGCAGACATAGATGGGGCTACAGCTTTCCAACAGTTCAAAAATATTACGTTCCCGCTGTTAATGCCTGCCATTACGATAAACGTTGTTTTGAATTTAATAGGGGGATTAAAACTATTCGATGTGATTGTATCGCTTACCGGCGGCGGTCCTGGTAATGCTTCACAATCGATGTCCACATTTATGTACACCTTGTACTTCCGTAGAGAAGACGCAGGTTATGCAGCGACACAGGGTATTTTAATGACGGTAATCATTCTTTTGATCAGCTTAGCATCACTTATTTATTTTAAACGCAAGGAGGTCGAGGCATAATGAGCCAGAATAGACTGATTAAATGGCTTTTGACAATGCTTGCTTTAATTATCTCCGCCCTCCATATTATTCCTTTCTATATTTTACTTGTTATGGCATTTAAAGTAAGAGGTGATTTTAGTTCGACTTGGATATTACCGGATTATTTGACTTTTTCAAACTTTACAGAAGCATGGGAGCGGGCTAATTTGCTAAACGCTTTTACAAATACGTTCATAATAACTGTAGGAGCAGCATTGTTATTAATTGTATTTGGATCGATGGCTGCTTATCCGTTAGCAAGAGTGAAATCTAAGTTAAATCAATTTGTGTTTTTTCTATTCGTTGCAATCATGGTTATTCCGCCATTGGCTGCCTTAGTACCTTTGTATAATTTAGTAGTTCGGATGGGAATGATTAATACGCACGAAATTGCGATATTAAATAATTTTGCTAGTTTCCTTCCCCTTACGATTTTTCTATATTCTGGTTTTATTCGTTCCACTATACCTAAAGAATTGGAAGAAGCGGCTAGAATTGACGGAGCGGGGGTATTAACCGTGTTTTTTCGAGTCGTGTTTCCATTATTAAAGCCGGTAACTGCAACAGTACTTATCATATCGTCGGTTTTTATTTGGAATGATTACCAGTTTGCAATTTTCTTCTTGCAAGATAGCAGTGTGCATACGTTGACTGTTACGTTATCTAGTTTCTTTGGAGAGAATCAAAGTAATTTGAATCTCGTTGCAGCAGCAGCCTTAATGGCATCGTTGCCGATGATTATCTTGTTTCTATTGTTACAAAAATATTTTATTGCGGGACTTTCAGCAGGTTCAGTGAAAGGTTAGGTTGGTGAGGGAAATAAAAACTGAATAAATTTAAATCATTTCTCCAGCACTAGTTATTACATAATTTCTATGAATTAAGTGCATAGAAAACTCATAATTTCATCAAAAGAAATTTGTGGAAATAATGTAAATAGCGCCTTTGACAGTGAAATCTAAGTTATTCAGCAGAATTTAACTTCTATTTTTGAAATAAGAAAGTTAAAAAAATATGAACTCTTAATGAGAGTAATTGTTGCCATTTCAATTTCAGTAATTATTATTTTCTTGATTTTTGAAAAGCAAATAGTTAAAGAAATTAGTTTTTCAGGAATTAAAGAGAGAAGGAGAAAGGGAAGATGACAGAGACGTTTAAAGAAGAACTTATTAATTTTCCCCGCCCGCAGTTCAGGCGTGATACATGGAAAAATTTAAATGGAATGTGGGATTTTGCTTTTGATGATAATAACGAAGGAGAAAAAGAGCAATGGTATAAAAAAAGTAATTTTAACAAAACAATCAAAGTCCCTTTTACCTATGAAACAAAGGAAAGTGGCATAGAGGAAGAAGTATTGCATGAAAATATTTGGTATCACCGCACGTTTGAAATTTCAGAAGCAGAAAGAAACAAAAAGAAGATACTGCGTTTTCAGGCCTCAGATTACCGGACAAAAGTATGGGTGAATGGGATTTATATTGGCGAACATATTGGTGGAAATACTTCTTTCTCATTTGATATAACAAATGAAGTTTTGGAGAGCGAGGAAAATTCATTAGTTGTGAAAGTAGAGGACGGCCAAAGCTGTTTACAGCCGCGGGGGAAACAAAGGTGGAAAGATGAAAGCTTCAGGTGCTGGTATGTACAGACTACGGGAATATGGCAGACAGTGTGGATGGAATTTTTACCTCCGGAAAGCATAAAACACGTTAAAATCACGCCTGATCTGGATCATAATGCAGTAGGTTTTTACTACTCATTAGATGGAGATTTTACGAATAAAAATGTGGAAGTAAAAACCTTAGTTACCTTTAAAGGAAATAGAATCAAAGAATTGTCCTTTGTTCCGGAGGGACCGGAAATGTCTGTTGATTTAAATTTAATTTCTCAGCTTAATGAGTTCAGAGTAATGGAGTGGTCCCCTGAGAACCCTAATTTATATGACGTAACTTTTTCGTTGTATGTGGAGGGTGTGCTTGCAGATAAAGTAGAATCATATTTCGGAATGAGGAAAGTCTCTATAAAAGATGGGCAAGTGCTCTTAAATAATTTTCCTGTCTATCAAAAACTGCTGCTGGATCAAGGGTATTGGCCTGACACAATGCTCACTCCGCCTTCAGAGGAGGCTTTGATTGAAGATATTGATAAAACGATTGAAATGGGGTTCAACGGAGTGAGAAAACACCAGAAGCTGGAGGATGAAAGATTTCTCTATTGGTGTGATAAAAAAGGATTACTTGTCTGGTCAGAAATGGCTGCTGCTTATAAGTATTCTGATGAGGCAGTACAAAACTTTACTAAGGAATGGATGGAGGCAGTGAATCAATATTATAACTATCCTTCTATCATTACCTGGGTTCCGTTTAATGAATCATGGGGAGTACCTAATATCCTGACAAATAAAATGGAACAGTCTTTCACAGAAGCAATCTACTATTTAACAAAGTCCATGGATAATATGCGTCCAGTGATCGTTAATGATGGCTGGGAGCAGACGATTTCAGATATCATTTCTCTGCATGATTATGAAGAAGATGGCAAGTCTTTTATAGATAGATATCAAGACAAAGATCATTTGTTAAGTAATAAAGTCTCTCATAATTTAGAAAAATATCCCTTTGCCAAAGGATATGAGTACCAGGGACAGCCTGTAATTATCAGTGAGTACGGAGGCATTGCTTTTAAAGATGAGCAAGGATGGGGGTATGGAAATCAGGTAACTTCTGAAAAAGAATTCTTGGAAAGGTACCAAAATATAACGGATGCGATCAAGCAGATTCCTTATATCTCAGGATATTGTTATACGCAGACGACCGATGTACAGCAGGAAATTAATGGGCTGCTGGATGAGAACCGGGTTCCTAAAGTATCAATGGAGAAAATTAAACAAATTAATGATGACTAAGTATAGCAGCAGATAATACTAATAACAGTGAAAGTAGGTGAAGTATGTTCTTAACAGAGAAAAAGTTAGAGCAGAGAATTGAGGAGCTTAGTGATTATCGTTATGTTGTGAAAGAAACGATAGACTCGTTTTTCTATTATGAAGAAACAGACGATACAAGACCTGATATGCAGGACTATCAGTCTTGGAATACCCTGCCTGTTCCTGCCTTCTGGCAGGGCTGGGATAAATATATCTGGATGGCTGCTTCAGTGAAAATCCCGCTTCCTGAAGAAGGCAGGAGGCCGGTGTGTTTGTTTAACTTCGGAAAAACAGGAGGCGGGAATAACTCTGGTTTTGAGTCTTTGTTATACGTAAACGGTTCCCCTTATCAGGGGGTGGACTCCAACCATACAGAGGTCTTTTTCAAAGAGAAGCATACAGGTAGCAGTTTGGATCTGACATTTCGCTTATGGTCGGGGCTGGACGGCATGCTTGGGAAGTATGAAGAACAAGAGCATAAAATTGAAGCTGGTGTGGTGGCGCTTCTGGATGAAGAAACAGATGACCTTTACTTTAATTCGCGTGCCCTCCTCGAAACGATCGAACTCCTGGAAGTAAACGACCCCGTCAGAGTATCGCTGCTCTCACTGTTAAATAAATCATTTAATGAATTAGACTGGCGTCACCCAGGTTCAGAGCAGTTTTATCACTCTGTAAAATCGGCAAATTTTTATTTACATCAACATCTTGAGAAAATGAATAATGATCATCCGGTAACGATTACAAATCTGGGCCATACTCATATCGATGTGGCGTGGCTGTGGCGGTTAAAACATACAAGAGAAAAATGCGGCAGATCTTTTACGACCGTGCTCAGACTCATGGAAATGTACCCGGAATACATTTTCCTCCAGACGCAGCCGCAGCTCTATGAATATGTGAAAGATGACTATCCGGAAATTTATGAAGAAATTAAACACCGGGTGAAGGAAGGACGATGGGAAACCGGCGGAAGTATGTGGCTGGAGTCTGATGCGAACCTGCCAACCGGTGAATCACTCATTAGACAGTTGTTAATGGGACAGTCATTTTTCAACAGCGAATTTGGAGACTCGGGCTTAAAATACTTATGGCTTCCAGACGTTTTCGGCTATTCATGGGCGCTGCCGCAGATTTTAAAGAAATCCGGAATAGAAACGTTTATGACAACGAAAATCAGCTGGAATCAGTACAATAGAATGCCGCACGATACGTTTATGTGGAGAGGAATCGATGGGAGTGAGATATTAACGCACTTCGTTACGACTCCCGATCCAAGCAGCAGATACACGTATAACGGGATGATTGATGCAAAATCGATCAAAGGTATATGGGATGAATATAAGGATAAACAAGTCAACCAGGAGCTGCTCCTTGCTTACGGATATGGTGATGGCGGTGGTGGAGTAACTCGGGATATGTTGGAAATGAGGCGTCGTTTTGATAAGGTCCCTGGGATGCCTAACATGACAACTGGACGCGCGGATGATTATTTTACACGGTTAAAGGAAACGGTGGAAAATACGGATGAATATGTGCATACGTGGGATGGAGAGCTCTACCTTGAATACCACCGGGGCACGTATACGAGTCAGGCTTATAATAAAAAAATGAACAGAAAGCTCGAGTTATTATTTCGTGATGCAGAAATCATTGACGTAATGGCTTCTCTTCATCAGTCAGACTTGAATTATACGAAACATGATGCCCTCCAGGAAGGATGGAAAATTATTCTGCGGAACCAGTTTCACGATATCATCC
This sequence comes from Alkalicoccus daliensis, assembly GCF_900103955.1. Classification (GTDB taxonomy): domain Bacteria; phylum Bacillota; class Bacilli; order Bacillales; family Salisediminibacteriaceae; genus Alkalicoccus; species Alkalicoccus daliensis. The sequence goes on along the minus strand of NZ_FNIL01000004.1, from coordinate 252,734 downwards.
CAGGCTCCTCTATTCGAGAGGTTTATGAAGACAGTAAAATAGAATATGCCGAAGCAAAAGAATTAGGAGCGGGAGTTCTCAAAGAAGGATTGAAGGTGCTGACAAACGGAAGCGGTACGTACACCGTATTCAATTCGTCTTCCTGGAAGCAGTCAAACCTTGTGCACGTGCGTGCTCATCATGATAAAGAGGGTAATTGGAAAGATGCGGATGGAAACATGCTTCAGGCACAGAAAGATGATCAGGGATGGCGGGTTCTTGTAGAGGATATTCCTGCCCTGGGGTTTGCAGCTGTTTCTTTTAAAGAAGAAAAGGGATCTCAGGTGCAAAGTGAAGTTGAAACAGGGGAGGGCTGTGTAACTACCCCGTATTATGAAGTTACTTGGAATGAGCAGGGTCATTTAACACAAATCCTGGATCGGAAGCATAAACGCCAAGTGCTTGCTGGCGGCTGCGGGAATGTCTTTCAAATATTCGAAGATAAGCCTCTCAATTTTGATGCCTGGGACATTGATATTTTTTACCAGGAAAAATACCGGACTGTAACTGCTTTAAAAGAAGTGGAAGTAATTGCGGAGGGGCCGCTGCGTACAGTAATACGGTTTACTTGGAAATATGAGGATTCAACGATTGAGCAGGATATGATTTTATATAATCACAGCAGAAGAATCGATTTCCAGACAAAAGTGAACTGGCAGGAAAATAACCAGCTTTTAAAAGTAGGCTTTCCGGTAAACGTGCGTTCCACCGAAGCTACGTACGATATTCAATTTGGAAATGTGAAGCGGCCTACTCACTGGAATACGAGCTGGGACATGGCCAGGTTTGAAACGGTAGGTCATCAGTGGGCGGACTTATCAGAGCGAAACTATGGTGTCAGCCTGTTGAATGACTGCAAATATGGCTATGATATTAAAAATAATGTGATGCGACTTTCGCTGATAAAGTCTGCAACCCAGCCTGATGCGAAACAGGATATAGGAAAGCACACTTTTACTTACTCACTGCTGCCGCATAGCGGCGATTGGTATGAAGGAGAAACGGTTAAAGAAGCGTGGTTCTTAAATAATCCGTTAATTAGTAAAGAGGGGAATGTCACCAGGGAGCAATCTCTGTTTACTGTAAATCAAGATAACATCATGATTGATGCTGTGAAAAAGTCGGAACATGGCAGTCAGGCTGTCTTAAGATTTCATGAGTACTCAGGTCAAAGTACCGAGGTTACGCTGGAAAGCTCCCTTAATATTCGCCGGTGGCAAGAATGCGATTTGATGGAGAGGCCAATTGGAGAAGCTGTAAATGAGGACATAATTACAGCTTCGGTCACTCCTTATGAAATTAAAACTTATTTAGTAACATTTGCGAAATAAAATTACGGAAGCCCCAAAAGTGCTGCTTTTGGGGCTTTTGTCCAAGAGGCAGGTATAAAGCTTAACCACATCTCTTATAAAACGTGACGGATGTTGAAGTTATAAAAACATTTTATATAAGAAAAGGAGGCACAGGAATGTACATTGGAGCGATTGAAGCAGGAGGCACAAAAACTGTATGTGCCGTAGGTAAAGAAAATGGAGAAGTTATTGATTCTGTCACTGTGCCCACTTCTTCCCCAAAAGAAACGCTGGCAGACATAGGTAGCTTTTTCAACCGTTATGAAATTCGCGCTATGGGAGTAGGAATGTTCGGTCCTATTAACCTTGAAAAAGATAGTGGGAATTATGGCAGAGTCCTCAATACGCCGAAGCTCGCTTGGCGGGATTTTAATGTATATGACTATTTAAAAAAGAAGTATGGGGTTCCTGTATTTCTGGATACTGATGTTAATGCTGCTGCTTTAGGAGAATTTCATTGGGGGGCGGCAAAAGAAGCGGAAAGTTGTTTATATATGACAGTAGGGACAGGGATCGGGGGAGGATTTGTGAAGGAAGGGAAGCCTTATAAAGGGAAATATCATGCTGAAATGGGACATATGTATATCACTAAACATCCGGATGACTCATTTAGAGGAAGCTGTCCCTATCACGCTGCATGCCTTGAAGGACTTGCCTCCGGAACGGCAATTAAAGAAAGATATCAGGAATCTGCACAAATGCTGTCTGAAAATGAAAAGGTGTGGGAACTGGAATCCTACTACCTCGCCCAGGCGGTAGTGAATCAAATTCTTATATTATCACCTGAAAAAGTAATTCTGGGAGGGGGTGTCTTGAAACAAAGCCAGTTATACCCACTAGTTCGAATGAAGATTGTGGAACTATTGAATGGCTATGTACATACAGACGATATAGAACAATGGGTTGTTGCACCCCTTCTTAACGACCAGCAGGGGATCAAAGGAGCAATGGCTTTAGTGGTCCTAAATTAACAATACAAATAATATTATACCTATTGAGTAAAAGATCAAATATCTAAGGATAACGATAATAAATATTGAAAGAATTAGAGTTGAAGATAACCACATATTCGGAAATCTTGCATCTTCCATAAATATTTCAGGAGACATAAGATATCCGGCTGAATTAGAATGTACACTCAACAAAGAAGTAATGGGCTTTTTAAGTATTTTTGTGGAAGAAACAAATATACTAAACGAAAGTGAAGATGTTCGGTACAATAATCAAGAAAAGTGAAAAATCTTTCTAAAAATCTTTTGTAAAGTGTGGAAGTTTTACAAATCAGCAGTTACCTATTCTTTCGGACAGTAGATAGGTGACAAAAAGGTAGCACACATTCTGCAAAAGTAATTATATAGGAGAATTAAAAGCAGGGGCATTGTCCCCTGCTACCTATTATTTATCTAACGAGTCCTTCATAAAACACGATCTTTACCAATCTGTGTAAATAGGAATCAACATAGATGGAGTTTGACTCAACCCACGCATTATTTTTATATTAAATGATGTATTAGATAAAAAGTTCTTAGAGGGCTTAATCCTTTATGTTGTATCCGCCAAACATTTTGGGGGAAGCTAAGTCTGACCCGTATTCATCTTTGAAGTGAACTCCCACAGTGTGTGCATCTGGGTAAGCATTTAACACAATAGTTTCTACTGTTTCTCCTACTTGCTCTGCGAATCTTTCTTTTTCATGATCGGGTGAGTAATACCAATCATCGCTAACTATCACGTAAGCTAAATCTCCATTATCTCCAATAATTTCAACATCTAGAATTATTCCTTCTGTAACTTCAATTAATTCATTGATAGAGTCATTAAGGATTTCAGCAGCCTTTTCAGCTACGGTTTCTTCATCAGGATAAGCAAACGAAACATTTTCTATTATTCCGTTATATCCATCCAGATTGTTTTCGTGCGCTTGAGATCCAGACATGTTTTCTCCTGCTTCACCATACCGATCTAGAATATGTTCTGGCTGTGGTTCGTCTTCTAAATTGAAACGAAACTGAACTAACGTAGAAAGATATCCAACATTAAAGTTGTCGGTAGAAAATCGTTCTTCAATTACGCCTTTTTCAATAGGAATAAAAGAACTTTCCACATTAAATGCATTATCTAGAATCGCTACTTCAAAAATACCACCATCTGGAACATTGGAAGTGATGATAACTACTATTTCGTCTTCATCAACTTCAACTTTTGTTTCTCCTTCAAATTCTAATACTTTATTCTCTTTTTCCAGCGCAGCAGTTTCTTCCTGCAGGCTCCAGTATTCATCTGCATCATTTGAGAGTGAGGTTGCTTCTATTGTTCCTGTGTCTAATTCATTCATAGTAGAAGGGGAAAACGAATAAGTAAGAATATGCTCTGCTTCATTCATTATAATGAATTTTGTTTCAAGAATATCTTCTAATTGCTGATAGGATGAAATGATTTCAACAAGATTTTCTTCTAACTTTTCTTTTGTACGTTCGTATTGGAATAAGTAACTCATATCTACTTCGATAGTAACCGTATCATTTTCTTCATAGTTGATTATGTCATCTTCTAATACAGCAACAGTTGCTTCTTTCTGATTTAAAGGTTTTTGCTTCTCGTTATTCTCAGCATCATTATTAATTTCTTCAGCTGTAACTTCCTCTTCATCACTAGAAATCTCTTCCTCATCATCCGAGATAATACCGCCTAAGATCAAAATTGCAACCAACGTAATAAACCACCAACGCTTATAAAACGGTTTTTTAGTTTTAGTTTCCACCTAAACTCTCCTCTATAACATTTTTTTCCTATTCTACCATATCGGAACAAACAATGGATAAAATATAGGTACGGGCTTGGTATGTTTACATAATATTGCACGTATAGATGTATTTCTGGAACATCTTCCACCTTAGTATTTCTCTCTTAATAAAACCTGATAGGACTCCATAGAATAAAATTGCTATTACCATTTCAGCAAAAGTGTATGTCTTTTTACTTTTCTACAATTACGTATTTAAATTGCCGTAAATGAAACTAATTTCCTGAAGTCTCTTGCTTTTTCTATACCTATTTCTTATCCAATTAACGCTCATCACTCTCCACGAAGCAGATATTAACTTTGAAATAATACTATTACAATGAAAAAATAACTTGAAAAATGAGACCAAAGCGCATAAAAGCTATTTTTTATAGAAATAATAATAAAGCGCCTAACTGCTCATCTGGAACAGTCGGGCGCTTTATCATAGTTACTTATACACTGGGAGCCAGTCCCCGTGTGCTTCCATCAAATCGTCGCATAAGGAAATGATGTCATCCATCGACAGCTCTGCGCTCGTATGCGGATCGAGCATTGCTGCCTGGTACACGTGTTCTTTCTTAAGTGTTACGGCAGCTTCAATTGTCAGCAGCTGCGTATTAATATTCGTACGGTTCAAGGCAGCGAGCTGTTCCGGAATGTCGCCGATATAGCCTGGGATAATACCGTTTCTGTCTGCCACGCAGGGAACTTCCACACAGGCTTTTGTGGGGAGATTGGAAATCAGCCCGCCTTCATTGGAGACGTTTCCTCCAAACTTAAACGGCACATTTGTCTCCATTGCTTCGATGATGCGCGAGCCGTACTCTAATGATCTTTCATGCGTCAGCTGCGTATCATGCACCATTTCTTCCCGCATTTTTCCCCACTCATTGATCTGGTTTACACAGCGGCGCGGATACTCATCCAAAGGAATATTCAGCCGATCAATCAACTCGGGATAATTTCTCTTAATAAAATAGGGATGATATTCTGCGTTGTGCTCTGAAGACTCCGTCACATAAAACCCGAACTTATCCATCAATTCAAAACGGACCATATCGTCATGCTTTTCTGTCTGCTTCTCTTTTGCCCTCTGTTTAATTTCGGGGTAAAGATCTTCTCCGTCTTTCTTTACTTCCAACAGCCAGGCCATATGGTTAATCCCTGCAATTTTTTCACCGATTTCCGAGTGGTCCATATCAAGCGCTTTAAACAAATGCTCTGTGCAAATCTGTACGCTGTGGCAGAGACCGACTGTTTTAATATTGGAGTGGCGCTGCATATAACCGGTGAGTGCGGCCATCGGATTTGTGTAATTTAGCAGCCACGCCTCCGGACACACTTTCTCCATGTCGTCTGCAATTCCCTGCATGACAGGAATCGTTCGCAGCGTGCGGAATAACCCGCCGATCCCAATCGTATCCCCGATTGTCTGGCGGAGACCGTACTTTTTAGGAATTTCAAAATCAATCACCGTACTCGGTTCGTAGCCGCCGACTTGAATTGCGTTAATCACATACTTTGCATCCTTCAATGCTGTTTTGCGATCCAGTGAGGCTGTAATGTGAATGGAAGAATTATATTTTTGGGCTAAATTCGTTAGCATTCTTTCAGAATCGCGCAGCCGTTCCTCATCTATGTCATGAAGTGCAAATTCAAAATCATCAAGTGCAGAAACAAACATGCAGTCTCCCAGCACATTTTTCGCAAACACTGTACTTCCCGCACCGATAAAAGTTATTTTCTTCATTCTTTCATCTCCTTTAGGTAAATTATTGTTTTCTAGTGAATATTGCTAATTCGGATGTACCTCTATATATTAAGAGTATACAGTTAAGAAAGCACTTACAATGGTAAGATAATTGGATAGGAGGGTAAAATATTGTCTTTGAATCAGAAAGAAGACTTACCTTATGAAAAAATAGGATTCCGCTCCGAGGAAAATCTGGAAACAGCGGTGGATCTCCTCTCCATCGGGATGGAGAAAACAAATTCTGCAGCATACAGCTGGAATGGCATGAAACGGGAAAAAAACCGCAACGTTGTCTTTCAATATACGCTTTCCGGGGAAGGAGCAATTGATGCAGGGGGAAAGACGCACCGTCTGGAGCAGGGAAAGGCATTTCTTTTGGAAATACCGGGAGAACACATCTATTATCTGCCGGAAACGAGTAAAGAATGGGAATTCTTTTATATTACCTTACAGGGGGATGTGGCCGTGGACTGCTGGTCAAATATTACCCGCAGGTATGGGCATGTAGTACAAGTCGACAGTGAGGCAGCGCTGATAGACAAATTTTTTGAAATTTATCAGCAGGCAATTGATCAGGATCTGTTTGATGCCTATTTTTCCTCTTCTCAGGCATATGCATTTTTAATGGAAATGTACCGGCACTTCAAGCAAAGCCAGACTCCGGAATATTTCCCTGCAAATATCACGGACGCGATCAGCTTTATGAACAAAAATTATGCACTGCCTATTTCTATGGAAGAAGTGGCAGAAGCAGCAGGGATGTCCAAATATTATTTTATTAAAAGATTCAAAGAAGCCACTGACATGACCCCCGGGTACTATATCAGGAAAAAGCGGATAGAAAAATCACTGGAGCTGCTCGTAAGGACAGAGCTTACGATGAAGGACATTGCCGAAAGCGTTGGCTATGCAAACGACAATTATTTCAGCAAAGTATTTCGAAAAACAGTCGGCATGGCACCGGGAGAATTCCGCAAAAATAAAGACCGGCTGCCGTTTGACAGAATCGTTATCAGGTAGGCTTAAAGGGATACTCAAAAAATCTGATATATAACTCTGTAGGAATTACTTTATTTCTAAAATGAAGTAAGACAGTGAAAAAATACTTTAAAGAGTTGCTGGGGACGGCGTGATTTTATGTTCTTTACAACTTCCCACAGAAAAAGAAGTCCTGCACTAAGCGGGACTTCTATTTTTTTGAGAAAAACGCTTAAAGAGCTACTTCTCTTATTGCATGGCTTTGAAGAGCGGAGGTGTGAGTGGGAAGCTTCTTCTATTTCTTAACCTTTAAATTTCAGCTAGGAATTTTGCGATATAAAAATATGAATTCATTTGCATATACGATAAATTGATAAGCGCACTGCAACATAAAATATTTTCAGTGAAATTATGGACGATACTCGGCCGAGACAACGTGTTAAACAGAGGTCGCTTCATGAAAATTAAAATATTCACATCAACATCTTTTCCTTACATATGTCACTACTATATCAGGGAAATGAAATAGTAAGATCATAGTATAAAGTATATTCGGGAGGTTATATTATGACAGTGATTCATGTGGAAAATATAGTGAAACGTTATGGGAATCATATTGCGCTCGATCATGTGGATTTTGCAATAAATGAAGGGGAAATCCTTGGGTTACTAGGACCGAACGGAGCTGGAAAGACAACACTTATTCATGCGTTGACAGGCATTATCAGATTTGATTCCGGCAGGATTCATGTATTCGAAAAAAATTTAGTACAGCATCTTGTGGACATTAAAAGCCAGATCGGACTGGTTACACAAGAGATCACGATCTTTCATGATTTAACAGCAAAAGAGAATCTTCAGTTTTTTGGCCGAATCTATGGCCTGAGAGGTGCAACATTAAAAGAGCGGGTGGAGGCAACGCTTGCATTGGTAGGCCTGGCAGGTCACGCCTCCAAGCTGCCATCAAAGTTTTCAGGGGGAATGCAGCGGCGGCTGAACATTGCCTGCGCTCTCGTCCATCAGCCAAGGCTGCTTATTATGGATGAGCCGACAGTGGGGATAGATGCCCAGTCACGTAATTATATTCTCGATACAATCAGGAAGCTGAATAAACAGGGGACGACGATTTTATATACGACTCATTATATTGAAGAGGTCCAGAGTCTTGCTAAAAGAGTAGTGATCATGGATGAAGGTCATATTATTGCGGATGGCACAGTAGAGGAGCTGGTAAGTAAAATTCACCATGAGGAAAAAATCAAGTTGGAAATAGAAGACCCGTCGGAGACAATGTTGAAAAAACTGCGCAGGATCGAAGGCATAAAACAGGTTGGTTTGATTGGCAAAGAAGTTCACATCATTTCTCAAGCCGGGGCAGGAAACTTAGATCGTGTCCTAGCAATTGCAAGAGAATTCGGGAAAATATACAGCGTAGAAGCAGAAAAACCTTCTTTGGAAGATGTATTTTTGACACTCACGGGTAAGCGCCTTCGTGATGCAGAGGAGGAATAGTAATGGTCATTTCATCCGGTTATTATATGTTTCGCAGAATGATGCGCAGTTATATTAGTATGTCGATTTTATTATTACTCCCGATTGGGCTTATCACCGTACTTAATTTAATCGCAGACAATACTGTAAATGATGCTGTCGGCCTTCCGGTCAAAGACGAGGTCGCCATTACGATGATGTTTGGGTTTCTCATGTTTGGCGGATTTATTACGATGGAGTTTATAAGAGATGATTTGATGTCCTCTATGCGGTGGCGCATGTATTCGCTGCCTTTTCAGGCACATAAACATGCATATTCCGTGTTAATTTCCAGTACGATATTTAACGTGCTGCAAAGTTCAATCATCGTGATTTACACGACGTTTGTTACCGGAGTTTACTGGGGGAATCCGGGTATAGTTCTTTTAACGATCGTTACAGTTACCGTGGTTGTTCAATTCGCCTACATTAACTTTGTTTTGGCAGTGAATCATTATAAGTCTGCGGAAAGACTTGGAATGGCGTTTGGACTGGGCAACATCATGCTTGCTCAAGTATGGTTTCCAATGCCGGATGGCGCATTTTTCCAGTTTGTATCTGCTTACTGCATCCCTTTATCTCTTGGTCAAAACATGCTGTTTGCTTCTATTACTGGAAATAATACTGGAATGGCTGTGATAAGCTTTTTCATTCTTGCAGGTACAGCCATTGTATTAGCGCTATCAGCCGCGTTTTTGGGAAGGCGGAAATTTTTATGACAGTATTTATGTTTGTATTCAAACGTTTTTTCAGAAAAAAAGCAAATAGTCTTTCTTTATTATTTTTCCCTCTGGCAGCGCTCTTTTTGCCGACAGGAGAATGGCCACCTATGCCCTTAGGTTTTCAGTATTACAGCATCATCATATTATTTCTTGCATCCAGGCTTGCAGGTATTATTATGGAGGACCGTGCAAACAGAACGCTATTGCGTCTAAGCGTAGCGCCGATCAGCCATTTGCAATATTTATGGCAGAATATGCTTGCGTATTCGGTTATCCTGACTGGTTTGAACCTCGTATTCGTTATAGCAGGTGCCGTATTTCATGGAAGCAGTATGCCCTCTCCAGTCCAGTTATTTATCATTTATACAGTGTTTTCTATGACATCATTAGGTTTTTCATTAGCTTGGTATTCGCTGTTCCGCAATACGGAAGCTGCGTATAACATATTAGGAGGAGTAATTATTCTTATGGCAATGCTTGGCGGCGTAATGTGGCCGGTAGAAAATATGCCGGATGCTCTCCAGCGGCCCGTGATGCTTCTGCCTACTTATTGGGTAGCAGAAGCGACAACCCTGGTTTCTTTTCGTGAACCGGCCGTAGATCTGATCATTCCGATGATTGTCCTGCTGCTTTTCTGTTTTGCTTTTCTCTTGTTGGGAAGTAGAAGAAAGCTGTCTTAACAGGATGTAATCTGGTAAATTAGTGTGATAGAGGAACCTGATGAGGAAGTGGTAACGATTGATAATAATTGGAAAAATATTACCGCGGGCTCGGCTGTTAATATTTGGCGGACAGCAATATTAATCATTCTCAGCGTGCTCTGGCTGCAAGGAGAAGGGAATGAAGGCATTCTTCTGCTCTTATTTCTGACGGTCATGACGTTAATCCGCTGGCGCTTTGAACTTTCCTCTTGGTCCATACTCATTGAGCAAACAATTTTACTCGTGTCAGTGCTGATTTTTCCTTCTGCAGCTTACGGACTTGCTTTACATGTTTTTGAAAGTATGCAAAAGAAGCAGCCGTGGTTAACTCTGCCAGCGTTTTTATTTGCAGCTGTTTATCACGATACTTCTTTCATAATGTTCGGAGGCTTTATTCTTGCAGCTATGATAGGCGGCACGCTCAGCGGGTGGCTGCAGGATACAAAGCTTTATCAAAGAGAGGCGGATGAACAAAGAAGAATTCGCTATGAACTTGAGCATGTAAGAGAAGAGCTTCTTCTGGCGAATGCGCAGGGATCACGGATAGCTGAACTTGCAGAGCGGGATAGAATTGCCCGCCGCCTGCATGATGATGTAGGTCATGAAATTACAGCATCTGTCCTTGCGCTGCATGCATTTGAAGAGCTCTGGAAGGAAAATGATCCTGAAGCTAAAGAAGTGTTTGAACAGCTGCAAGAAAGGGTTATTAGCAGTGCAGACTACTTGAGGGAAACTGTACACAATTTAAAGCCTGCAGAAGAGTTTGGGGTAGATGGGATGTATAACATTATCAATCATTTCACTTTGTGTCCGGTGTACTTCCATGTATTTGGAGATTCCTCACGTGTCCCTGCACATTTATGGACCATTCTTTATCCTGTATTAAAAGAAGCATTAACGAATATTGTACGGCATGCGAAACCTTCACAGGTAGACATCAAACTAGACATTAGCCGATATATTGCAAGGTTATCCATTTATAACGATGATGAGAGAGAAGCAAAAGGCAGTGGGAGCGCGGGGATAGGGTTAAGAAACCTCCGCTACCGGGCGAAATCGGTGGGAGGCAGTATTGTCACTGACAATTCAGAAGGTTTCCGGTTAATATGTGTGCTGCCGATAGAAAATAAGGAAGAGGGGGAACACAATGAAAATCTTGATCGTGGATGACGACCGTTTAATATGTAAAAGTTTACGTGTGCTTCTTCAGCGGGAAAGTGATATGGAAGTAACGGGGACAGCTTTAAATGGTGCTGAAGCGATAAACGCTTGCCGGAAGGAATTGCCGGACATCGTATTAATGGATATTCAAATGCCGATAATGAATGGCATTCAGGCGACACGGGAAATGAAATTAGAATGGCCGGGATTACATGTAATGATGCTGACAACTTTTAAAGATGATAAAAATATTCGACTCGCTATTCAGGCCGGTGCGGCCGGATATTTAATTAAATCGACTGATGTTTCCAACATGGCCCAAAAACTGAGAGCTTTAGTCACTGGTTCAACAGTACTGGATGCTGAAGTGCTTAAAGAATTAACCTCTCCCTCAAGAGGGAAAGAACTTAAGCTGCTGACCCCTCGTGAAACAGATATCTGCACTCTTGTAGCAGAAGGGTTTTCCAACCGGGAAATAGCCGAGCACCTCTTCATAAGCGAAGGAACAGTCAGAAATACGCTTTCTGTCATTCTTGATAAGCTGCACCTTCGTGACCGAACGCAATTAGCTATTTATTATTTAAAAAGGTAAAAAGGGAATGACAGCGCGAATTGAAGAGGGGTTGGAAGCCTTGAATAAATATAGAGCATACATAAAAGTGACAGAAGATGGTGAGAGTAAACATTATGTGTTTTTTGGAGAACAACTTGGTAATTATAGAGTAAGGGAGTATCTGGCTTAACGCTGTACGAATGATCTTCACGAAACAGAATCAGATGTGACATCCAATATTAAAACAAGGAGTGATCTGCCAATGGAATTTCGCTATTTAGGAAAAACGGGGCTGCAGGTAAGTGAGCTGTGTCTGGGAACGATGACATTAGGCCGGGAAACGAGTGAGAAAGACAGCTTCCGTATCCTGGACCGCTACGTGGAAGAAGGCGGGAACTTTATTGATACTGCGGACGTTTACTCCCGCGGGGTGTCAGAAGAGATCGTTGGGAAGTGGCTGAAGCAGCAGAACCGCGATGATTATGTAGTGGCGACAAAAGTTCGTTTTCCGATGGGAGAGGGACCGAACGATGTCGGATTGAGCAGAAAGCATATTATCTCCGGAGTGAAGGAAAGCCTGCGCCGTCTTGGGACCGATTACATTGATCTTTACCAGGTGCATGCGTGGGATCCCCGGACACCGCTCGAAGAAACGTTAAGTACATTGAATGATCTGGTGCGGGACGGGCTTGTCCGCTACACAGGAGCAAGTAACTTCAAGGGCTGGCAGCTGCAGAAAGCGATCGAAGTAAGCAGGCAGAAAGGGTGGGAACAGTTCGTCTGCCTGCAGCCGCAGTATAATCTGCTCTGCCGCGCGACGGAGTATGAATTGATTGATGTCTGTGAAAATGAGGGGCTGGGCGTGATCCCGTGGAGTCCGCTTCGCGGAGGATGGTTAAGCGGGAAGTTTAGCCGCGACATGGCGAAGCCGCCGGAAGATTCCCGGATTTCTGTTGCCGAAGAAAAAGGCTACAGCGAAACGTGGGATAAATACAATAATGATTTTACCTGGAATCTGCTGGATACGCTGCAGAGTGTGGCAGACGATGCGGAAAAGACTCCTGCTCAGACAGCCATTAACTGGCTGTTAAACAGCCGCGGGGTGACGGCACCTATTATCGGTGCACGTACGATAGAGCAGCTCGAAGCAAACCTGGGAGCTGCCGGCTGGTCTTTAACACATGAGCAGCTGGAACGACTGAACAAAGCGAGTGAATTGTTTGTAAGCTATCCGTATGATACGGATGCAATCAATCAGCGCAATAAGGGGAGGTAGCAGCACAGTCCGGAGGATGGGACAGAACTATCATTTCGACTTGTAAAACCGAATAATAAAATTTCTGCAACTAATAAACCGGACTGTCATGAAACCCTGCAGAGGGTTTCATGACAGTCCGGTTTTTTCATGTGATAAAAAACTTTTGTTCCAGATTCATTTTTTATTTTACAGCTAAACCTTCATTTTTAACGTACTCCTTCAGAAAGAAAATGTTCTTCGAACGCAAAGTGAAAAATAGTACACAGTACAAGAGATAACCTGATTTACTTTTAAAATTATCTGTTTTGAAAGTTTCCCGGCGGCAGTGTTTATATAGACAAAGTCGACAGAAATATAAGCTTTTCTGAGAATCGTTAGTTGTTGATTTTCGTTTTATCCGCAAAACCATCTAAGAACTTGCTTGCTTCACTGTTGAATTTCCACATTACGCCAAACCGATCGATGATCATTCCAAAACTTGCTGACCAGGGAACAGAAGATAAAGGCATAATTACCTTGCCGCCCTCCGCCAGCTTTTCAAAAATCTGTTGATTTTTTTCTGGCTCTGCATCGATAATGCTGATTAAAACGTTCGTGCCTTTCGTAACTTCCCCTGTTACCGCTTGCATGGAAGCCGGTACGTCCGAGATCATTAAAACCATTCCTTCCATGAACTCAATCCGGGACTCCATGATCATCTGCTGCTCCGCTTCCATCAAAGGGAAATCAGGATTTTGAACAAATGCATTAAATTTCACCTTCGCTACACTGTCTGCCTGTAAAGCCTGCGCATAAAAAGCTAGTGCTTCTTCTGCTTTCCCGCCAAATTGTAAATAAGTAATTGCTTTCATCATTTATTACCTCCTTCGTTTATAACCGAAGTATAATAGCACATAGGTGACATATGTATGTCGTATATGGAGGGTGAAATGAAAAAAATTGAACGGCTTATCTCAATTGTGATGATTTTGTTGCAGAAGGAAGTAGTTTCCGCCTCAGCATTCAGCCGGATGTTTCATGTTACTAAAAGAACAATCCAGCGTGATATGGAAACGTTAAGTTATGCAAATGTTCCCATCTATGCAAAGTACGGTGCTGCAGGGGGGTACGCGCTGATGGAAGAATACAAATTTGATAAGAGGCTGCTGAACCATAAGGATATTGAAAATATTATTATCGCATTAGGTGGTTTTGAACAACTGATCGCTGATTATGAGATTCAGGAGACCATTCAAAAAATAAAAGGAATGACGATTGCAGATATTTCTCCCAGGCTTAATTTAACTTTTTACGACTGGATCGGCAGAAGTCAAATAAATGAAGATATTTTATTTATTAATCAAGCAATAGAAAATCATTGGCTGTTGAAATTCGAGTATGTGGACCAACAAGGAAACTACACTTATAGAGAGGCAGAGCCATATCAGTTGCACTTTAGTGAAATGCATTGGTATTTTTGGGGCTACAGCCTGGAACGCAGCGATTATCGAACGTTTAAATTGACAAGGATGTTAAATCTCCAAAAAAACGGTTACTTCCTTCCGAGACAGAAAACAGAAATTAAAATAAAGCCTTACACAACACCTGACAATTTGGTGAGTGTAAAACTGTTGATGGATATAGCTGTGAGAGATCAGTTTATAGAGAGATATGGAAAAAATAAAATCACTCAAGTAACGGAAAAGAGCTATCAAACTGAAATTGATTTACCTGAAAATCAATTTGCTTATCAGTTTTTGGCCGGATTTGGCAGCAAAGTTAAGATTTTAAAACCGAAAAGCTATATTGAGAAATATGTAGACTTTTTAGATGGAGTACGGGAGCTTTACAGCTAGGAGTTCGTTGGAGGCAGCAGTCTTAAAGGTGGGTGCTGCCGGGGTCTCTCGCAGAAGGCAGGCTGAAAAGTTCAAATACAGCAAGTGAGTTATTTGTCAGTTATCCTTACAATACCAATGCGATGAACCAGCGGAACAAAGGCAGGGAGTAAGCGGAAAGGGACAGTGTTTCTGTTCCTTTTTTTCATTCTTTTAGCAGTATACAAAGCAATGCTTTAGTTCCTTGCCCCATGATTGAAGGATACTTTCCAAAAAAATTATATGTTAAGCTGTCCGTTCCTTTATTTTTTCAGGGACGGCGGAAAGGATATTTGAAAGTGTAAGTGTCCGCTTCTGCTTGCGATAGTGGCAGTAGCAGACAAGATGCTTCTCCGTTACTTTCCATACCGTTACCCAGCGTTGGGTCAACTCTCCTTCTCCGGAAAGATAAATCACCTGTACTTTCTCTCCTTTTTCCACCGCTCTATCCAATATACCTTTCATCTTCCTCAGCCTCCTTTCTCTCTATTATACACGAACATTTGTTCTTTTTACAAATAAAACAGAACATTTGTTTGTGTTTTTATAAGAAAAAGAAGACCAGCTTTACCAGTCTTCCTCAGACTTATTTAAGCTGAAAATATCTCCACAGGGATAATACAAAATATACAAAAAATATAACCACATAGGTAGGGAGCGGACCTTCATATCTGAATACAGCGTTGATCGTCTCCATGTTTTCTTCTATTGGCGGAATACTTGTGCGGTAGGAAAATAAGTACATATAAACAGCTGTAAATAATCCGGACAGCAGAAAAGAAACGACAGCCATGTACTTTACAAATTTCACCTTGAAAAACAGTCCTGCAAAGTCATCTTTCCAGGCTAATAAAGCAGCCATACTGACAATAAACACGATGCCGCCAATGAAAAAATTCAGTACAAAGGCCGTCCAGATAATTAAAAAGACAGTAAGGCTGAACCACAAAAATATCATAAGATGAATACTCCTGAACAAACTCCCACTTACATAAGGAAATTAATTTAAATTCTCTTCTTTCATTTCTTTTTTTACTTTTCGCTCATGTTTTATTTTCATAATCATCATGCCAATAAGAATGCAAAATAATAAGTAATGAAAGCCTTCTGAAAATCTGCTCGGCTGATCAGTAATATCTGCGCCGTACATTCTATACTGGCTAAATAACCCTTGCGCAGAACCGGCATAAAATAAAAACAAAATGATAAAAGTTTCCCAAAAATTCCTCACTAATATCACTCCTGATTTCTGAGCTGCACTTTGGGTTATTTTAACATATTTTGTATGTATCATCAGAAGGTTTAGGATAAGATTTTATTTAACGTTTTCTTCTGCCGCCGTGATAGGCTTACGGTAATGAATGAAGAAGGCGGTGAGGGTGATGAAACAGTGGATTCCACTCTTTGCGATTGCATTGTTGATTGGAGGAGCAATGTTTGTTTTTCAGGAGCCTTCGGAGGATCCGCGGATTGCAGAGCTGGAAGCAGAAGTAGAGAGACTCTCCGAAGAGCAGGAGACGCTGGAAGCGGAATTGGCGTCTTATCCGGAGACGTATGAATTAGCACAGGCAGTGCACGCCGCGGAGCAGTTTGTACAGGCGGAATCCTTTGAAGAAGCTTCGGGTTTTCTCTCCGCGCGCGCCACTATTCTCCGGCGGGAGGGACGTCCAACCGGCGTGATTCAGTTTGAGGATATGCATATGTATGAATGGCTGCCGCCGGAGGAACTGCACCAGCGCTTTGCCGACTTCCAGCGCTCTCACCACGGGCTGATTCTCCGCTATGCAGCCGATGTACCGGATGTTTCCAGTCACGCGCCGTTTTTTATGGATTACGTGATGATCGAGGAGGAAAACGAGTGGCGGATCTCCCGGATTGCCTTTAACGCTGCGAACTAAACGATCACTGCGATAAGAAGTGCGCAAAACTGCAAAATATAAATTTGTACATCCTCTCCCATTAACAGGGAGGGGATTTTTTGTTGTGCTTGCAATGAAATCTGCCAATAGATAAATATTCGTCGGTAGCTCCAGAAGAGAATATATAATTTATAAAACAACAAATATTTATTGAAAAACGATAAATATACTGTTATGATCTTAATGAAAATAAAAAGGTGAGGTGTGTTTTATGAAACAAGGGTCCACAATCTTCTTGAAAATCGCTTTGTTTTTAATAGGTGCTCCGGTGCTTGCTTTATGTATTTTTCTACTTCCTCAGATAGCGGCGGAAGCAGCAGCGCAGGCAGAGGAGGGCGCAGCACTGGCGTATGCAGTGTTTGGCATTCTTACAGCGATGTACGGCTCCGCGATCCCGTTTTATTTCGCTTTGTACCAGGCGTTTAAGCTTTTGAATTATATCGACAGAAATGAGGCTTTCTCGCAAATCTCTGTTACAGCGCTGAAAAAAATTAAATACTGTGCTTTCCTGATCTGCGGCTTGTATTTGGCAGCAATGCCCTTTATTTATATCATCGCAGAGTGGGATGATGCCCCGGGTCTTATCCTGCTGGGAATGGTGATTCCTGGTGCTTCGTTAGTGATCGCAGTCTTTGCGGCCGTCCTGCAGAGGCTGCTGCGGGAAGCGATTAATATCAAATCTGAAAATGATTTAACGGTCTGAGGTGATGAAATGGCGATAATAATTAACATCGATGTGATGCTTGCGAAAAGAAAAATGAGTGTAACAGAGCTCACGGAGAAAGTGGGAATCACGATGGCGAACCTGTCTATTTTAAAAAATGGAAAGGCAAAAGCGATCCGTTTCTCTACTTTGGAGGCAATTTGTGAGGCGCTCGACTGCCAGCCGGGGGACATTTTAGAATACAAAAAAGAAGAAGAATAATGGCCGGAGTGGGTGTGTTCCCGGCTGCTTGGATAAATAAAGCAAGCTATCAAGAAAAAATTTGGAGGCGCAGATGATGGGATCTCTCTTACAGCTCATTCGTTTTGGCTGGGAACTGGCACTCTCCTGCATCTTTCCGGTCGCAATTTTTGCTTCGCTGGCGATTACGCAAATCATTCCGCTGCCTTTACTGGCACGGTACGACTGGCTGTTCCTTTTCTTTATTCTTGTCCAGTGGTGGATGGTTCGTTCCGGGCTTGAAACGAAGGATGAGCTGAAGGTGATCACCTTGTTTCACGTAATCGGGCTGGCGCTTGAAATCTTCAAAGTACATATGGGCTCCTGGTCCTACCCGGAAGAAGGTTTTTTTAAGGTGGCAGGAGTGCCTTTGTACAGCGGATTCATGTACGCAAGTGTGGCGAGCTATCTGTGCCAGGCGTGGAGAAGGATACGCGTGGAGCTGGTGAAATGGCCGCCGTTTGGAAAAGTGGTACCGCTCGCAGCTGCCATCTATCTCAATTTCTTCACACACCATTACTGGGTGGACATTCGCTGGTGGCTGTCCGGACTTGTGATTATTGTATTCTGGCAGGCAAAGGTTGCTTACGAAGTGGGTGGGATTCGTTATCATATGCCCCTCGCACTTTCTTTTGTGCTCATCGGATTTTTCATCTGGATTGCAGAAAATATTGCGACATACTTTGGCGCCTGGCAATATCCCAACCAAACGGAAGCATGGAGTCTCGTCCATTTAGGAAAGGTGAGTTCGTGGCTGCTGCTGGTAATTGTCAGCTTTCTTATCGTAGCGACGTTAAAGCAGGTGAAAGGAAAACGTCCTATAGCGATAAATATGACCCGCTCTTATCGTCAGGAGCCGAAGATTTACCAGAAGTAAAAATAGAAAATTCTGTAACAGCAGAACGCACCTCGATGCAGCAATTGCTGTGTACCGCCATTCTAAGAGGAAAGGCAATCAAAAAATATCAATCGTTCGGGAGGTCCGACAATGGCTATGAAAATTCCGTTTTTCCAACATAAACAGCTGAAAGAATCTTTCGCCGATCCAGAAGAGAACATTCCTGCCCATATAGCGATCATTATGGATGGAAACGGGCGCTGGGCCGGGGAACGGGGAATGCCGAGAGCAGCCGGTCATAAAGAAGGATTGTCTGCGCTTGTGAAAATTGTGAAAGCAGCAGCCGAATGCAAGGTGAAAGTGCTGACGCTTTATGCATTTTCCACAGAAAACTGGAAACGTCCAACTGCTGAAATTGAATTTATATTAAAACTGCCCCAAACATTTTTAAATATTTATCTGCCGGACCTTATCAGGAATAATGTACGTGTTACGGCAATCGGCGATGTAGAAAGTCTGCCTGCTTATACACAGAAGGCGCTGCAGCAAGCGATAGACCGTACGAAGCACAATGACGGGCTGCAGCTGACGATCGCACTCAATTATGGGAGCAGAGGGGAGATCCTGCATGCGGTAAAAGAAATACTTGCCGATCTGGACGCAGCGAATATGTCGCTCGAGGAGCTGAATGAACAGTCGTTTTCAAAGTATCTGTACACAGCGGGGACCACCGCCCCTGATCTTCTTATCCGCACCGGCGGGGAAAAGCGGCTGAGCAATTTTCTGCTCTGGCAGCTGGCCTATACGGAATTCTGGTTTACCGATGTGCTCTGGCCGGATTTTTCTGAGAAAGAATTTATGGAGGCAGTGGGAGAATACCAGCAGCGTAAGAGAAGATATGGCGGCATCTAAGCGGAGAAGACACACATTGCTGTTCCTGCAGCTCCTTTGAGTGCAGGCCGCTGGAAACAGATGCAGCACATTATCTCAAAGGGAGTGCGTATGTTCCAGATAAGTGGATCTTCAGCTTAAGAAAGTGCGGCATTATTCTTTAGAAAAAGGAGAGGCGAGCGGTACAAAAATAAGTTTTCGGAACATGGCCAGCCAAACTGAAACTTCCTGGATATGGGAAACGTACACAACATAAGTAAAAACATTCCAATGCAGGAGGCGGTTTTTTGATGGCAATTATTGCGATTACTTTGTTAGCTTTATTTCTCTGGATAACATTCCGCTCGGAGCTGAAAGAACAGACAATGCTGAGCCGGGGCGTTGCAAGAAATAACGGCTGGAAAAAGCGGACGAAATCAACTATCACGTGCCAGACATGCAGAAATGAAATTGAAACTGCAGAGGAAAGTGCATACTGCGAACATTGCCGGCAGTATATATAAAATGACCCGCAGAGAGAAAAGAGGGGCGGTAGACCTGCGCTTTTTTTCAATTGAACAAAAATATTTTAATTCTTTTTTTATCCGTTTCCGATCTGCGAGACTCCAAATAAGATTGCACCGACAATGAGGGCTGTATCACACAGTGTTAAAGCTGCGCGGCGCGGTTCTTTTCCATGGTTCAGTTCAAAGTACATACGGATCGCACCGTCCGCGAGAATCAATCCTGCAACCCCTCTTAATGCGGCCGGCAGCAGGGAGAGGTCAAGAATCGTATACAGTGTGAAGCCTGCAATCAGCAGGTAACAGACGCTCAGCACAATACGGATTTTATGATGAAGCGGGGTGACTGCTTCTTCGAAAAAGCCGGTGTCCGCCTCCTGGATTCCCATAAGCTGTTTCACGATATTTCTCAGCAGCAGCCATGCCCCGACAATCAGTCCGATCAAAAATAGTAACCACATGAGAAGAAACCCTCCTTTACAGAGCTTTTCCCGCAGATCATAGAAGAGAAAACCTTTATTGCAGAGGAAGGCGAAAGAAGAGATCCTGAAATTCAGCAATAAAAGAGAAACGATAAGAAGAAATAGGGATATAATAAGAGGTAGTCAGTAAAACGTACAGAAGAAAGGGTGAACGCAATTGAATGATCAGCCGCAGAAAGAGCTTGCAATTAAAGCAGCCGGACTTGTAAAGAAATTTGGAGAAGAGAGAGCAGTAGATGGAGTTGATTTAGCAGTGCAGCGGGGGACGGTTTATGGCTTTCTCGGTCCAAACGGTGCGGGGAAAACGACGACAATCCGTATGCTTGCGACGCTTTTATCGCCGGACGGCGGCAGTGCAACTGTACTTGGATACGATTTAGCCACGGAGGCAGATAAGGTGCGAAGCCACGTAAGCTTAACGGGACAGTTTGCTTCCGTCGATGAAGATTTAACCGGACTTGAAAATTTAATTTTGATTGGGCGCCTGATGGGCTACACGAGAAAAGAAGCGAGAGACCGCGGGACGGAGCTGCTTCACGCATTTGGACTGGAGGATGCGGCCAGGAGACAGGTGAAGAAATATTCCGGCGGGATGCGGCGGCGTATTGATATTGCAGCGAGTATCGTGGTGACACCGGATTTATTATTTCTTGATGAGCCGACGACGGGGCTTGATCCGAGAAGCCGCAACCAGGTATGGAGCATTGTCCGTACACTTGTAAGTACTGGTACCACGGTGCTGCTTACCACACAGTACCTGGAGGAAGCAGATCAGCTGGCCGACCGGATCGCCGTGATTGACCGGGGCAGAATTATTGCAGAAGGTACGAGCGGGGAGTTAAAAGCATCTCTTGGCACCGGCTCTCTGCAGGTCCGCCTGCTTCATCCGGAGGACAGACCCCGTGCCGAGCAGCTGCTGGCAGAAAAACTAAACACGTCTATCATTTTGGAAACAGATCCTTCTGCGCTTTCCGCGCAGGTATCTGATACGACCCAGGCTTCGACGGCACTCAGCGCGTTAACGAAAGCGAACATTGAAGTAACCGACTTTTCCCTTGGACAGCCGAGCCTCGATGAGGTATTTCTGCAGCTGACAGGAAAGCCGGCAGAAGAAGAGGAGGCAGTAAAATGACCGTTTCTCCTGAAAATCAAAAACTGCGCCCGGAAATGGAAACCGACACGGAAGGGGCACGTGAAGAAGCGCTCCGCAGAGCAATCAGCGGCGGCGCCAGGCCTGCAAAGCCGAACGGTATTGCGACTTCCTTTACGTTCGGCTGGCGCGCACTCCTGAAAATTAAGTATATTCCGGAACAGCTGATTGACGCGACAATCTTTCCGATCATGTTTTTATTGATGTTTACGTATCTTTTCGGCGGGGCGCTTGCGGGCTCCACCGGAGACTATCTGCAGTTCCTGCTTCCCGGGATTCTTGTGCAGACGATCGTCACGTTAACAATGTATACCGGAGTGGAGCTAAACAACGACATTACGAAAGGCATTTTCGACCGTTTCCGCTCGCTGCCAATCTGGCATCCTTCCGTTCTGGTCGGTGCGCTGATGGTCGATGGAGTCCGATATACGATGGCTTCCGCAATTATGATTATCCTCGGCCTGATTCTCGGGTTTCGTCCGGAAGGCGGCATCCTCGGCATGGTGGCCGCGGTCCTGCTGCTTCAGGTATTTGCGTTCAGTCTTTCCTGGATCTGGACCACGCTCGGCATGATTATGCGCTCTGAAAAATCTCTTATGGGAGTAAGCATGATGGTTATGTTTCCGCTCACGTTCATCAGCAACGTGTTCGTCGATCCGGAAACAATGCCGTCCTGGCTGCAGGGATTTGTGGAAATCAATCCTATCTCTCTTGTAGTAACCGCAGTCCGGGGACTGATGCATGGCACCGTGACATTTGCAGAGATCAGCTGGGTGCTCGTTGCGGCTGTCATTCTGACCGCAGTGTTTGCGCCGCTTACGATGTACTTATACCGCAATAAGAATTAAGCAGGCACTTTCTGCGCAAATATTTCTTTCAAAAAAACCGGCAGTCTTTGTTTAAAAGACTGCCGGTTTTTGTTTTTAAAGAGAGAAGACACTAAGAAATCTGTCTGGCGTCTGAAGTAACTACCTGGTAGGTACATCCCCGCTCCCTGGATAATTTTTTACAGAGTTCCGCTGCTTGTTTTTCATTCTGAAAAAGTAATGCGTCGTCTCCTTTGTTTGTCTGGACGATTTCCGTACTGCTTACAATTTCAGATACCCACATTTCATTCGTAATATTCTTAATTGCATATTGTCCCATCTTTTCTCAGCCTCCTTAAAATTTTTGCTGAAGCAATTATTGCTGTACTGCAGGAGAAAGCGGTGAAATAGGTTCTGTATGAGATAAAATTAGACAGCAGGTTCAATAAATTATGAGCAGCTGTTAAAAATGAAATAAGCGGAAGTTACGTAAAAAATGGGCAGAGGAATTTTTTGAGCGGAAAAATACTATTCGTTCAGCGCATGGAAATAACGAATACCAAGCGAGCAGCGCTATGGCGGGGAGTGACACAAAAAAAGCCGCAAAGAACCATGGTCCTCTGCAGCTTATCAATGAGCGCTAATGTCTCTTGATTGCCGACTGCTGATCGTTACTAGGAGTTGAAAATAGAAGACTTATATTCAGCACTATAGTCTGATACATCGTCTTAGTCCTGAAAGAATACCGTATTTTGTAATTAATCTAAATATTAGGGTATTATTGATAAAAGTTCAAGGTTCAAATGGCTCATAATAGGCAGGGAAAATAGAATTCATCTAGGAATAAATGCTGTGTCAGTACAGGCAGCACTTATTCATAGGTTTGCAGGTCTTCGATCGCCTGATATAACTGCTCCTCGTCAAGTGTCTCGAATCGGGTAAGATAGGCCAGCATTTCCGCAGTGTTCGCTGCTGGGGCTGCCGGGGTAGCTGGAAGGTTTTGATTTAAATAAGTCTGTTCAAAAGGAAGTCCTGATGCCCTTAAAATTGGCTGATCACATCTTTTATAAAAACTGAAGAACACAGAATTATTATAAAAATCTTTTGTTTGATAATAATAGTTGCCTGAATACCGTTCGGGAAATTGCATAATAATACCTCCTCAAAATGTAATTATTTTCCAATTATATTCAAAAAGCTGTAAAGGAGTATATTCCTTTACAGCTTATCAAGGAGCACTACAGTCTCTTGATTATCGACTGTGTAAAATATAAATCACAAAAAAATCAGGAAGAAAATTCAGATTTCGACGCTAATGTTTGAAATTGTAATTTTCCTGCCGTTCAACGTTCAAATCAGTCCCATGTCTTTAAGTAATATTTATAATACTGGTTTCGGGAAGGAAATACAAGAAAAGCGATGTGAAAGGGAACTTTTATAAAGTTAATTCCCTTTTGTAAGAAACTTAAACATTTACATTGATAAATAATTTTTATAAAAAAGTCCCTATTGGATATTCAAAATTTTAGTACAAATATTTTGAATATTCTTGTATTCGTCATGAGTTTATGGCATATTAAGACACATGGGAATGGTACATATTTCAAAAAAAGGAGAATTGATCAAATGCTGAGAAAATGGATTGTGAGTGTTATGAGTGTAGCCGTTGTAGGTTTTGGCGGAATGACAGCTGTTCATGCGGATCATGAGGAAGGTACCATTAACTGTGAATATTTCGAAGATGGAGAGCATGTATGGACTTTCTGGAATGAACACGGGTATAGTTCTGAATATGATCCTGAAGGTCTTGATAGAGACAATGACGGCTGGCCGTGTGAAGGAAAAACTGCCGGCATGGAACAGCAGTTTAAGGACTATGATGCTGAAGTTTTGGGAGAACAGGATCCAGACCCAGAACCAACCAACAATGACCCTGATAATAACGGGAACAACGAAACAGAGGAAAGCGGAAACAATAACAACGACAACAACCATAATGATAACAATTCCGATAACAACACGGCAGACGTAAATAATGAGAATAATGCAAATGAAGAAGCTGCGGCGGATGCAGATGAGGGAAATGAAATGCCTGCAACGTCTACAACGAATCCGACGTTTGTACTTTTTGGTGTAATTCTGGCAGGTATGGGTGCAGTCATGATGATGCGCCGCAGATCAGTAGAAGCGTAAGCTCATCATTATTTATGCCATTCCCGTGGTGTGAGGAAGGAGCCAGTCCATTGAGGGCTGGCTTTTTGCATGAAATTTTATGTGTTATTTCCCGGAAGAAAGGGGGATAGAACCATACAAACGAAAGTGAAGGTATCGAAGAAGGAGCGGAATGCAATGATTCACGGGAATGGGAAAATTACACTTCCAGGCAGGCGGGCAGCGATCATGGATCAGCTGCAGGATCCTGACGTATTAAAAGAGAGTATGATGGGATGCAGAAAGCTGACAGAATTGGAAAAAAACAAATATCAGGCAGAGCTTGAAATAGGAGTGCCTGGCGTAAAAGGAGTGTACGAAGCGGTACTTACTATTGAAGAAGGTGAGTACCCGAAGCGCTGCCAGATGCTTGTACAGGGAGAAGGTAAACCGGGCTCGGTGGAAGCAGCCGGGGAAATAAAACTTACTTCCCGTAAAAATGGAGAAACGCTGCTGCATTACAGCTACACCGCTTCTGTACAAGGAACTGTGGCTTCTTTAGGAAAGCCGGTATTAAACGGTGCAGCCAAAGTGATTATCAATGATTTTTTCAAGAAGGCGAAGAAGGAAATAGTAAAAGACCAGAAGGAGAATTCGAGCTAGGAAGAAGCTGGTTGAAAACCAGTTAGTTGACTTCCTTTCTGTCTAATGCTAAATTTATCTATATTAAAGACATTAAGAGTCTCTAATATCTTTTAATATAAGGAGGTCAAACATGAAGTATTCAAACGCGACTAATTATGCGCTGCACACGATGATACATTTAATGCTCCAGCGGGAGAGTACGGTGGGTGTGCAGGAGCTGGCCGAAATGCAGCATCTTTCCCCGACGTATCTTTCAAAAATATTAACGAAACTTACGAAAGCAGGGTTAATCGAGTCTACACCCGGAGCGAAAGGGGGTTATAAAATTTCCAGAACAAAAGATGAAATTTCTTTTCTCGACGTTATTCATGCAATTGAAGGAGATACGAACCTGTTCGACTGCTCGATTCATCATGAGGGCTGTTTAATTGAAAATGTGATGAGGCAGGCGGAAGAGAATATGAAGGAGGAACTAGCCTCCAAGCTGTTAATCGATATTGCGAAAGAGGCAGAAGCAAAACGGGAAACAGGAAAACTTTCATAAGAGGAGTGGAGAAAATGATATTGGACTGTGCTGTCATCGGCGGGGGACCGGCGGGATTAAATGCTGCTTTGGTACTTGGGAGATCTAGGCGGACAACGATACTGTTCGATGATAATAAACCAAGGAATGCGGTGACTTCCGAATCCCATGGATTTATTACAAGAGACGGAGTCCATCCGCAGGAGTTGAAAAGAATTGCCCAGGAAGAGATAGGAAAATATCCGGATGTCAGAATCGAGGCGCAGCGAGTGATCCGCATCCATAAGGAAAACAACGTGTTCCAGGTAGAGACAGCAGCAGGAGAAATGTACAGCGCGAAAAAAGTCATTCTTGCTACGGGGTTTAAAGAAAATCTCCCGGAGATTCCACGGGTAAAAGAGTTTTACGGAAAAAGCTTGTTCAGCTGTCCGTTCTGTGACGGCTGGGAATTAAGAGACCGGCCGCTTGCTGTAATCGCAGAGGATCAGAAAGCGATGCACATGGCGAAAATCGTCTCTAACTGGACAGACGATATAGTCGTTTTCACGAACGGCAGAGAAGTCCTTTCGACAGAAGAGAAACAGTTACTGGAGCACAAAGGAATCCGGGTGAATGAAAAGAAAATTGCTTCTCTTCTGGGAGAAAACGGCATGCTGGAGAAAGTGCTGCTGGAAGACGGTTCAGCTGTACTGCGTGCGGGTGGATTCATCGCTGCGGAATGGAAGCAGGCAGCTTCTTTTGACGAGACGCTTGGATATGAACTGAACGAGCAGGGCGGCATTGAAACAGACAGCTGGCAGCGCACAAAAATTGACGGGCTGTATGCCTGTGGAGATACGCGGATTGCAGGTCCGGCGCAGCTGGTAATCGCAGCAGGAGAGGGCAGTATGGCTGCGATCGCGGTAAATGCAGCTTTAATAGAAGAAACATTTGGACAGGAAGAGCAGCATGCATAAAAGCTGTTATTAAAAAGGAGGAATTTAAATGCACCATCCCCACGGGAAGCATAGTCATGGGAAAGTCTCGTACTTAGAAAGCTCCGAACGGAGAAAGGAATTTTCTCCCGCAAAGCTGCTGGATTTAATACCGATCAAAGAAACAGATAACATTTTAGATTTTGGGGCAGGCACCGGCTACTTTTCTATTCCTGCAGCAAAACGGACGGAGGGAAATGTCTATGCACTGGATATCGATGCTCCTATGCTGGAAATAATTAATGAAAAAGCCTCCAAAGAACATCTCGAAAATATTGTGTCGGTACATGGGAGGATGGAGGATCTTTTGTTACCCGATGCTTCTGTTGATGCAGTGATTGCTTCTCTCGTCCTGCATGAAATTCAGCCATTGGCACCGCTGCTCGCGCAGTTGAGAAAAGTATTAAAACAAGATGGGTATCTTGTCTGTCTGGAACTGGAACCTAAGCAGCATGACGGGAAAGCACCGAGAATTACCTCGGAAGGCATGGAAAAAGAATTGAAGGAAGCGGGTTTTCACGTGCTGGAAAAGCACCTTCCAACAGCTTCGTTATATGTGCTGGTGGCACAAAAAAAGAATAACAGGTGATTTTCAGTTTTAATTAAAGATATTATATGTCTATAAAGGTTGTATTTAATTTTCTGTAGAAGAATGGAAAATACTACAGGGGGAGCATGGGGATTTAAGCCAAGCTCCCTTTTTACATGCGTGGACACGTCGAACTGAGAGAGAAGCGAGGCAGTGATTAGTTTCATAGGCTGTTGCAGATAAAATAAAAGCAGCGAGTCTTGACGGATAAAAAATAATATAATATTATTTATTAAAATCTAGTTATTTAAAGGAGGAAGTTATCATGCTGAACGTTTTTAAGCTTGGTTATGTTGATTTTTATGCGAAGGATCTTTCTGCAATGAAATCGTACTACCAGGATATTGTAGGGTTTTCCCACATTCTTGACGAAGAAAATGGAAGCGCTTACTTTTCCAGTTCGACCGATCACCATAATATAATTCTTACTCCTTCGGAAAAGAGCGGCATTCGCAAATTTGGCTTTCAGTACGAATCTGCACATTCAACTGAAGAAATATTGGCACACCTTCAATCCCTGGACATCGATGCAAAGCGGCTGGAACATCCGGCGCCGGGCGTGGCGGAAGCTCTTACCTTTAAAGATCCGGAAGGCTATGTCGTAGAGCTGTATCCGCACATGGAGCAGGCAGAAAACAGGGGGTTTCAGACGAAAGGAATTGTACCAAATAAAGTAGGGCACTTATCCATCCGGGTGAAGGACGCGAAAAAACAGGTGGAATTTTATAAAAAGCTCGGCTTCTATAACACGGACTGGATCGAGGATTATTTTGGTTTCATGACGTGCAATGCGGATCATCACGTGCTGAACTTTTTTACATCTGAAAAAGAAGGAATGCATCATCTGGCTTTGGAAATGAGAGATTACAGCCACCTGATTCATACGCTCGATTTTTTACGGCTGAACGACGTCCATCTGGAGTGGGGCCCTTCCAGGCATGGCGCGGGACATAACATCGCCTGCTACCACAAGGATCCTGAAGGAAATCTGATTGAGCTGTTTACCGATGGGGATGTTTTCATTAAGGAGCTGGGTATATTTGAACCGCGTCCCTGGCACAAAGATTCCCCGCAGAAGCCGAAAGTATGGAGTACAGATGAATGTTTATCTTTATGGGGCGTGGATTTTGAAAAAGCACTCGTTTAGAAAAGCTGTCAGGTAATATTACGAAAGCAGCGGGAGACCATTTTTTCTTACTCGTAATAAGAGAAACATTGCATCCACGGCATTACCAGATGCTGTAAGTAAATAAACGGATACCCCACACGGCGGAACATAATTTTAAATCAGAAAATAGTAAAATCGCTTCTCCTTCTTCATGATATGCTAGAAAAATGAATGGAAATGCGGAGGAGGATACCTATGATACCTAGAAACTTAAGCGAACAGATGCTGCATGACCTCGGTGCACAGATTGTGCAGGGCACGCTGCAGCCGGGAGAACTGCTTCCAAAAGTAGAAACGTTGAGTGAAATGAAAAATGTAAGCCGTACCGTGATCCGAGAAGCGCTGAAAGGGCTGAGCGCGCGAAGGCTGATTGAAGCTTCCACAAGAAAAGGAACCGTCGTCCGTGAACGAAAGGACTGGCTCTGGTGGGATCCGGATGTAATTGCCTGGGCTTCCACGGCAGAAAAAAACCGGACATTTCTGTTGCAGCTTTCAGAAGTGCGCCTGGCCATTGAACCTGCTGCTGTAAGGCTTGCGGCAAAAAATGCGACAGAAAAAGATCTGCAGGAGATTAAGAAAAGATTTAAAGAGCTGGAAGCAGCCACGCAGGATGAGGATGCCTGGGTGGAAGCAGACTTTGCGTTTCACGACAGTATTCTGGAGGCCTCCCATAATGAATTGATGGTAAGTCTTGTGCAGACACTCTACAGTGGATTGGTGCAAAGCAGGCATACAACGATCAAAGTGTTGATGGAAGAGCAGAAAAAAGACCAGACGACGATGAATGAGGCACTGGAAATGCATAAATTTGTAATGGAGGCTATCTGCAGCGGAGATGAGGAAGCTGCTTATCAAAACATGTCCAATCTGCTGTACAGCGTCGTAGCCGTCATTGAAAAAAACAATAAGGAAAGCGGCTGACGGGAAGCATAATTGAAGAGGAACAGCTCTTCCGGCATTGGTCTTGTCTATCGGAAAAGCTTCCAGCTCTTATGCTGGGAGCACGCAGGAGCGCGGTGCCGGAAGCGAAGTTTTTCCTAATAAATACAATCGTAAGAGAGATATTGTAAACCAAAAAGTGCTGTTGTTAAAAACAGCGCCGTAAATTGACAGACTTTTCTATTAATAATATAATATTATTAATAGAAAGAAGCGGAAAGGAGAGGGTGATGGAGAAAATTAACTGGCTGTTTATTCATGGAGCAGGAGGTTCTGCTTCTACGTGGCGCTATCTGGAAAACGAATGGGACGAGCCGGCACAGTTCATTAATCTTGGCGGACGAAAAGAGGAGCCCGCCACTGACCAGCAGTCAGTAGAAGCACATGCAGCAAGCCTGAAACCTTTGCTGAAGCCGTCTTCCGTAGTCGTCGGACATTCCCTCGGCGGGCTGATTGCACTGGAACTTGCCCGGCAGAAAGAAGTGATCGGCGCAGTACTGATCGGCAGTCATTTTACATTGCCGGTACACGAAAAAGCATTGGCAAAGCTGGAAAAAGGTCAGTATCCGGAAGGGCTGCTGCTTGCATCCTTCGCAGCTGAAACACCGGAAGAACTCCGGGAAGAAGAACGAAAGTATATCTCGCAGGTGAAAAGCGAGCAGACATACCATGACTTTCTTATCTGCGATCAATATTCGAATGGAAAGAAAGCGCTTACAGAATTAAGCGTACCTATACTTTGCCTGTACGGATGTGAGGATAAGTTGATTCCTCCCGGTGCTGCTTCTGCGTTATTTTCCCATCACCCTGAAGTGAAGCAGACCTTTATTCCAGGGACAGGCCATTATCCGATGCTTGAAAAACCGGAAGCAGTCAGGGAAGAATTGCTGCAGTTTAAATCAGTACTTCAGAAACAAGGAGGATATAGTTTATGAAATTAGCAGCACTGATCGGAAGCGTGCGAAAAGACTCGTTTAATAGAAAAATTGCAGATTTTATCGGAGAGCGGTATCAGAGCGATTTTACATTAGAGAAGCTGGGTATTCAGGAGCTGCCTTACTTTGACCAGGATCAAGAAACGGATCCGCCGGAATCAGTCCGCACGTTTAAGCAGAAAGTGAAGGACGCAGATGCCATATTGATCGTTACTCCGGAATATAATCATTCAGTGCCGGGGATTTTAAAAAATGCGATCGACTGGGTTTCCAGAATCGATCTTGTGATGGCAGGGAAGCCGGTGTTGATGATCGGCGCGAGTCCGGGATTTCTGGGCACCGTCCGCTGCCAGCTTCACCTGAAGCAGATTTTGGCTGCGCCCGGAGTAAGTGCACTGGTGCTGCCTGGAAACGAAGTATTTATTGGAGAAGTGCATAAAAAAATGGACGATACAGGAAAAATAACGGACGAAGGCACAGTAGAGTTTTTAGACGGAGTCATGAAAAATTTCAAAACTTTTATCGAAAGCAAATAGACACTTATTTCAGAAAGGGAGTCTGCATTATGGGAATCAGTATCGTGCGTTTTCAGAAGGATGGAGAAAAATGGGGTGTACTGGAGGACGGCGTAATTTATGAACTTAAGCAGCAGTATGAGACACTCGCTCATTTCCTGAAAGAGGGAGTAAAGGAGGCGGAATCGCTTCAGAAAGAAGCCGCCGTCCAGCATCAGCAGCAGGAGGTGGAACTGTTAAGTCCGGTAACGGCCCCGGCGCAGATTGTCTGCCAGGGAGCGAACTATGCTGCACACCGGGAAGAGGGCGGTCTCGACGCAAAGCGTCCCCCTTTTAACATGATTTTTACAAAGGCAGCCAGTTCCCTCAGCGGACCAGGACAGGATATTGAAAGTCCGAAGAAAGTGAAGCTGCTCGACTACGAAATTGAGCTCGGGCTGGTCTTTAAAAAAGAATTAAATCAGCCGCTCGAGGATGGGTTTAAAGATCTTTCAGAATATATCGCAGGGTTTATTATTACAAATGATGTTTCTTCCCGGGACATTCAGTTTACGGAAAACCAGTGGTATAAAGGAAAAAGTTTCCGAACGTTCTGCCCGGCCGGCCCGGTATTGTATTTAATTGATCAGGAGGAAGCGGAAAAAGTACATGACCTGGAACTGACGTTGAAAGTAAACGGGGAAGTCCGGCAGCAGGCAAATACGACGCAGTTGTTGTATAAGCCGGAGGAAACACTTGTTGAGCTTTCCCGCATGATGAATTTTTATCCGGGAGATCTGCTGATGACCGGCACGCCTGGAGGGGTCGCACTCAAACTATCCCCGGAGGACATGAATCTGCTGTTGAATCCTTTTGAAAAGCTGGATAAAAAAGTGGAAACGTTAAATGAAAGCCAGGGGAAAAATGAGCACTACCTGAAAGAAGGGGACGTCATCACGAGCGAAATCAAAAGCCGGGACGGAACAATTGACCTCGGCCTGCAGGAAAACAAGGTTCGCTTCATCTGACAAGCCTGCAGAAAAGAGCCATGCAACAGCTTTTTCTGCATTGCTCATCGTCCTGCTTTTTTGCATACGCGGAACGGAGGAAAAATGATGAGAGTAATGATTAAAAGAGCACCCGACGGAAAAATCACACTGCAGGAAGGGGCAAAAATTGCGGTCGTAACCATCAGCAGGCCGGCAGCGAGAAACGCCCTGACTTCCAACATGTGGCGGGAGTTAAAAGCAATCGGCGAGGAACTGCAGCGGAATAAGAAGACAAGAGCCGTTGTCGTTCGCGGCGTACCGGGAAGCTTTACTGCCGGATTTGATATTAAGGAATTCTGCGGCATGTCAGTGTCTGAAGCAAATCAATCGTTTCAGCTAATGGAAGAGACGATCCGGACGTTTGAAAACATTCCTGTTCCGGTGATCGGAGCGGTAGACGGGCCTGCATACGGGGCAGGCTTGATTTTTTCGCTGGCATTCGACCTGAGAGTAGGGACGGAAAATGCGAAAATGGGTATTCCTGTAGCGGGACTCGGGATAAACCTGGGACCGGAGTTTATTCACCGGCTGAAAAGAATTATCGGTCCTGCACGTGTCTCGGAACTGGTAATGCTCGGAGAAATTTACGATGCAGAGAAATCACTGCAGACAGGTCTGTTAAATAAAGTAATGGAGCGGGAGGCCTTTGATTCCCGTGTGCTCGCCATAGCTGAAAAAATAACGAGACTTGCGCCAAGCTCTCTTGCTTCTGCGAAAAAAGCTATCCAGACACCGCTGGAAGAAGAGGTGCCGGAAATGAAATACGCAGATGAAACGTATTTTTTGGAAGGGTGCTTATCTTTTGTGGAAAAACGGGCACCGCGCTTTTTATAAATAGTGAGGGAGGAGGAACTATTGAAAATATACGGCCTTCACGGAAAAAGCGGGACGGGAAAAAGTCATAAAGCGACAGAGGTGCTTAGTTTTTGCGGTGCAGAGGCAATGATCGACGACGGTATTGTAATAGTGGATGGCAAAAGAGTGGCCGGGAGATCCGCGAAAAATGAAAATGGACTGATTACAGCGATTAAGCGCGCCACCTTTTTTTCCGACTCTCACAGAGAGGAAGTGCAGATATATTTACGTTCGCAGCAAATTGCCTCCCTGCTCATTCTCGGGACGTCCAAGCGGATGATCAGCCAAATTACAGCACGGCTGGAGCTGGAAGAAACGATCGAATGGATCCCGATTGAAGAATTTCAGTCTCCAGTGGAATTAAAGAAAGCGCGGGACCAGCGCAATAAAAATTATCACGTCATTCCAATCGCACCGGTCGATGTAGCGCGGACCTTTATCGGAAGCTGGTTCCGTAAACTAATAATTCCTTTCCGAAAAGGCAATACAGAAGTGCTTATGGTACGACCGGTTTATGCAGGAAAGAACCGCATTATTATTTCTCCGCAGTGTGTAAAAGATATTCTGCTGATCATGCAGCCGGAAGGTATCTCTCTTCAGGCGGTAAAAGTTGAATTTGAAATGGTGCACGTAAAGCTTTCCACTTATCAGAGTTTTTCAGCACACGACCTGTTTCAATGGCAGGAACGTGTGGTCCGTAATCTAAGAAATCAGCTCGGCATGCAGTATACGCTGAATATTCAATGGAATGCAGTATTGCAGACGGAAAAGAAAAGCAGAGAAAAATAGGAAGGGGAATGCAAAATGGAAAGAAAGCTTTTTAAAAATGGAATAGTCCTTACAATGGATGAAAAGCTGGGTGACTTTAAAAAAGCGGATGTACTGGTGGAGGGCTCGAAGATTGTAGAGGTGGGACCGTCTATTGCGGCGGAGGACTGTGAAGTAATCGATGCAGAGGGAATGATTGTCATGCCGGGTCTCGTGGACAGTCACCGGCACGCCTGGGAGTCTGTGATTCGAAATGTTGGGGCAGACTGGTCGCTGCAAAAGTACTTAGGAAGTATTTATTACGGAAATATCGGTTCGAAACGACGGCCGGAGGATGATTATATCGGAAATCTGCTCGGTTCGCTGGAAGCATTGGAGTCCGGAGTTACCACAATGCTCGACTGGTCGATGGTTATTTCCAGAGATCATACAGAGGAAATGATCCGGGGCTTGAAGGAGTCCGGTATCCGCGGTGTGTTTGCCCACGGCTGTCCGGGAGACGGAGAATACTGGGACCGGGGGAGCACACTTGACTGTATCGATGAATCAAAATACATTAAGCAAAAGTATTTCTCTTCCAATGACCAGCTGTTAACGATGGGTCTGGCCATCCGGGGGCCTGAATTCTGCTCGTGGGAAACGGCGGTAAAAGAAATTCAGACAGCAAGAGAGCTGAACAGCGTCTGCACGATGCATCTTGGCTTCGGCACCTGGGGAAAAGTGGACAGGTCCATTGAAAAGCTGAATAAAGCAGGACTGCTCGGGAAAGATTTAAACTTTGCGCATGCGACAGGGGTAAGCCCCGAAGAAATAAAAATGCTTGCAGAGCAAGGCGGCTCTGTTTCTGTCACGCCGGAGATTGAAATGATGATGGGGCACGGCTACCCGGCAACAGGACTGTGCCTGGAAAATGGATTAATGCCTGCGCTCGGTGTAGATGTAGTAACTTCCACCGGCGGGGATATGTTTGCGCAGATGAAGTTTACGCTGCAGGCAGAACGTTCCCGCATTAATGAGCAGCTGCTTGCAGAAGATGTCATGCCCGGGCCGCCGCTGAACCTCCACGCGAAAGAAGTATTGAAAATGGCAACAATGGCAGACGCGGAAGCATTGCTGCTGGATGATAAAGTCGGCAGCTTAACTCCCGGCAAGGAAGCGGATATTATTATGCTGCGCACCACGGACCTGAACATGTTCCCGGTCAATGATCCAATTGGCGCTGTCGTGCAGTGTGCGCACACGGGAAATGTGGATTCCGTCTTTGTTGGAGGAAAAGCAGTGAAACGGCACGGACAAATGCTTCACATTGATAAAAAGCGCATTCATACGCTTGCAGTAGAAGCACGCAACTCGATTTTTGAAGCCTATGGGAATCCGGATGAGCTCTGGCTTGTGTAAAGCAGTACTGACAGGAAAGGAACGTGCCAATCTACCGGCACGTTCTTTTTCAGAATGTTTATAAATTAATAATTTTCATGTAGGAGGTCTCCTCCGCTTTCCGACTGATCTTCTGCTTTTTTCTATACCTAGAGACATTGGAAAGGGTATTATTACTTCCGGAATAATAGTCATATGAATTCAATAAATCAAGCAAGCATTTGTAAGTGGAAGTGAAATTCTTCCCCGAAAATAGTTAAAAGCATAGGGTTTAGACAAGGAAAAAATCCGAAGGAGTGTGAATTTTGAAAGCGGGAAGCTGCTATTTGATCATGTTGGCAAAAGGCTTGAACGTCAAATGTCGTCAGATTGATTCTGGCTGGAGGTTAAGCGGTGAAGATAGAAAACAATAAAAGCCTTCCTGACAGAAGGAAGGCTAAAAGATTTTAAGTTCATGTTGATGCAAAATGAAGATAACCGCTGAGGGAATGTTACAGCAAGGTGTATATCGTACCGTAAAATTCTGCAGTGTTTTTAACAGCAAAGGTGGTGGAGCGGTTGCCTACAGGCTCCTGCAGCAGCATGAGCTGATTCATCTTTATCTGGAGTTCCCCATGGCGCAGGATGAAAGTAATCAAATGGAAATGATCAGGCTTCCAGACTCGGGGAAAGGGTACTGTTCTGTGTCCGTTTGCTGAGGAAAAAGTACATTGCTGCTGCACTGCATCCAGTATTGCGGTAACCTCTAATTCTTTAAAAGTGATTACTAAATCCTCTTTCCACTGCACCGTAGTTTCAAACAGAAAGTTTTCCGCCTGGGAAGAAAAGGGGTCTGCAGAAAACGATGTTTTGGACCGCAGATCCACATCAGGAGCAGGGGGGCTCCATAATATATCTTTCCTCGGTTCCTCTAAACGCAGCTCGGATCCTTCCCACCATAATTTTCCGATTCGGACTCTCCGTTCTCTTACCTGTTCTTCCGGCTCATAGCCGTGATAAACGGCATAGTCGTCCCAGCCGTTCGGAGCTTTCGTCACTACGTGATGGCCAGGGCCTAAACAGGCAGCGTTTGTCTGCAGGATAGGCCTGCCGCTCTCAAATTTTTCCCATTGTTTGTTGTAACCATCTATATGGTGCGGGGTGCCGGAGGTTGCGTAGTACACACCGTAAGTATCATCTCCAAAAAAACCTGCACTGTACATCTGGTAATACAGGTTATTCCGCTTCAGCACAAACGGACCTTCATTCCAAAAGAATGATCCCTCTTTGTTTCCTTCAAAGGAATACTCCGGTTTAACGACGAGTGCAGGTTCTCCTGCAAGTGTTTCCGGGTCCCTCATTTTATCAACGACATTTCCGGTACCAATGACGCCGTCCGGACCTCTCGTATGTTCATTGCGTACATTGTAAAACATATACATCTGGCCGTCATCATCTGTAAAGGGGTGTGCATCAATAGACCATTCCGGAGTTAACGGTTCCTCTGCCAGTATAAATGGTCCCAGTGGATCCTTGCTTTTGGCTACTCCTATATGCCTTTCTTCATCGTCTGCCGTTCCATTTTCCCCTCTTTTTGCACCTGTTACATACATATAAAAAGTACCATTCTCATAGAACACTTCCGGTGCCCATAAATCCAGCTGCGCCCAGTGGTCTGTTTCTGAGGAAGCCAGGAGGGCTTTTCCTTCCAGCTTCCAGTCTGTAAGGTTTATTGAAGTATACACCGGCACATGATCAGGGCCGGTATGATATAAATAATATACTCCCTTATAACGAATGACTGCAGGATCCCCATGATCTACCCCGGGGATGGAGATCACTGGATTTTGAAAACTCATACTTTTTCCTCCTCAGTTTCAAAACGAGTCTGCTTTCCTCCTTCGTTAATTGCTCTGATCGTTTCCAGCGGAATTTTTGGTTTTCTGTCATACGTAAGCAGACCGTTTATTTCCTGTTCCACATCCGTAAGCTGGGTGTAGCAGAAGCCCTGCACGAGCGGTGACTCAAGCATCGCGGAGATTACTGCTTCATAACGGTCGGCAAATTCTTCATCTGTTGTAGCTCCGGAGTACCCCCAGCCTTCCCAGCTGCTTTTCTGGTAAGCGATGCCGCCGAATTCAGTCACTTGAATCGGCTCCTTACGGTACGTGTAGCCTGGCGCATAAAGCTGCTTATGTCCTGGAAGGCTCTGCAGAATATTTTCCAGCCTGCTGTAGCGGTTTAATAAAACGTCTTTAGAAGCTTCATAATCATGAATTGTAAGCATATCTGAAATTGTGTGCTCCCAGCCGTCATTCGAGAACGCAAGTCTCGTATCATCGAGTGATTTTGTCAGGTGATACATGGCCAGCGTGTGCTGCCGCTGTTTTTCTTCCGACAGCAGGTTCGGAACGCCCCAGCTTTCGTTGATCGGCATCCAGGCAACGATAGAAGGATGACTGTAATCGCGCTCAATTACTTCCTGCCATTCTGCGGTCATTCTTCTTACTGCATTCTCAGAATACATATAGGCATTTGCCATTTCCCCCCACACAAGAAGTCCTTTTTTGTCCGCCCAGTACAGATACCGCGGATCTTCTACCTTTTGATGTTTCCGGACTCCGTTAAAGCCCATTTCCTTGGTGAGTTCAATATCTTTAAGAATAGCTTCTTCCGAAGGGGGAGTTAACAGGCTCTCCGGAAAATAGCCTTGGTCGAGCACGAGTTTCATGTAATAAGGTTTATTGTTTAACATCACTACGCCGTTTTCCACACTGACCTTTCTCATGCCGAAGTAGCTTGTAATACGGTCAATCTCCTGTCCGCTGCGCTGCAACTTTATTACTGCATCATACAGATTTGGTGATTCGGGACTCCAGAGTCTGCCGGCATTATGCACGTTAAAGTCTCCAAGCTTTATCTTTCGGTGCACTTCAGAACCGCTTATCCGGATAATATCGTCTGCAACTGTTTCTCCTGCAAACTGAATGCAGACCTGTACTTCATCTCCTGGCTGCGCATGTGCTGCGTGTATATCAACCGCAACTTCATCCTGATCGATATCCGGCGTAAAGCGAATCTTCTTAAGATAAGTTTCTGCCACTGCTTCCAGCCAGACTGTCTGCCAGATTCCTGTCGTCCTCGTATAAAAAATCCCTTCTGATTTTTCTTTCCAGTACTGCTTGCCGCGGGGCTGTGTTAAGTCATGAGTAGGATCTTCTGCGCGGACGGTAATATAATTATTTTCCGGCTGCAGATAATTCGTAATATCAAAGTGAAAAGGGACATGGCCGCCTTCATGAAAACCTGCATAGTGGCCGTTTACCCAGACCCAGGCGCGGTAATCCACCGCCCCAAAGTGAAGCAATTTCTGTTTATTGTCCCATCCGGAAGGTATTTCAAATTCTCTCTGATACCAGACAACATCGTGAAAATCTGTTTCTTCAATTCCGCTTTTCTTCGTCTGATAAGTAAATGGTACTTCAATTTTTCGATCTAGTGTCCCTGTAGAATGAAACCACTGCTCCTGTACTCCTTTATTTTCATCATCATAACTGAAATCCCACGTTCCGTTTAATGAAATCCAGCTCTCTCTGTAAAATTGTGGCCGGGGATATTCTTGTCTGTTTGCCATTGCCAACACCCTTTCTGCATCATTTGTTAGTTTTCCTGTGTAACAGGGCCTTCCTGTACACCCTCTCCCGGGGTGCCATTTTCCATCACGGGCCAGCCGTCTTCCCAATGTATCGGATCTATCATCAGCGGTCTTCTTGTTGCGCCGCTTCCTATCCATGGGTTGTCCCGGTCAATGGCGTGATATACAATCCAGTCTTCGCCGGCCTCGTCTGTAATAATTGCGTTATGGCCAGGGCCGACAAACTGGCTGCCCTCACTTAAAAGCAGTGTGCCGCTGCTCTGCAGAAGATCTACTCCCTGCTGATCAAGGTAAGGACCCTCCAGGCTGTCTGCTTTTCCTGCTGCCACCCGGTATTCACTGAACTGGCCTTCGCAGCAGGAGCCTTTCGAACCAAAAAAGATATATTCGCCTTCCCGCTTTAAAATATAAGGAGCTTCAAAATCAGTACCGGCAATCTGGAATTTTTCTCCTTGATAATCAAGGCCATCTTCGGTAAGTTCAATGCCCCAGATTCCATGCCAGCTTCCCCAGAAAAGGTAGGGAACACCATCATCGACAAACAGCTGGGGATCAATTGAATTTGGTACATCTATTTCCAGGCTGTCAAACAGTTTCCCCTGATCTTCAAATGGGCCCTCTGGAGCATCTGCGGTTGCCACCCCTATGGCAGGATTGCTGTCCCCCCACGTGGAAACCGAATAATACAAATAGTACTGGTCGTTATAGTAAGCAATATCCGGTGCCCAGATACCCCCGTCCTCTTTCCAGTCCGGGCTGTTTTCAAATGCTTCATCTACGTATTCCCAGTCCACCAGATTGGAGGATCTGACAATAGGAACAAGTCTGCTGCCTTCTCCGTCCCCCCAGTCATCCTCTGTGCCGTAAGCATAATAAAATCCATCTTCCCCCTGAATGATGGAGGGGTCAGCCAGTACAGGTTCAAACACTGGATTCTCATATTCAGTGCTGCTGGAAGCGGCCTCTTGATTTGAAAACAGCATATATCCTCCTGCTCCTGAAATAAGTAAAAGAAGGCAGGCACCTGAAACAAGCATCGGTTTATTCAATCTGCTCATAAAAGACTCCTTTCCTTGCCTGTTTATAAATTAAATTTATTTACTATATCATAGCAGAGGAATTTTTTTATGAAAAGGCTTTCTTTTGAATTTTCATGATAAATACTGTTTTATCAAGGTTAAAAGGTGGATTTTATAATAAAACATTAATGTTGAAATTAATTTAATCGAAATAATTTTCAAAAAAGTTATTGAGTTTTTAAAATGTATGCGTTATCATTTTGGCAGATAGTAAATTAATTTTATATACCGATTGCAACACAGATGTAACAGTTCATCTTTTCTATAAAAATTTAAGGGGGATTTATGTATGAAAAAGCTAACTGCATTATCGGCCGTCACTTTAGGATCACTTTTGTTATTTACAGCATGCCAGGAACCAGAACAGCCGGAAGGAGAAGGAGATAATAGCACAGAAGCAGCAGAGAATGAGGAAGCAGCAGAAGGAAATGGGGAAGAATCTACTGAAGATACCCCGGGAGACGTGGATGTTGACGCTGCAGAAATCGTGCTGGATTTCTGGAACGGCTTTACAGGTCCGGATGGAGAAGATATCAATAATATTATTGCAGATTTTAACGAAATGCATGAAGGAGAAATTGCTGTCCGCACGCAGACGATGCCCTGGGAGAACTTCTATGATCAATTCCGTACGGTGGTAGCGAATGATGAAGCGCCGGACATTGCGATTATGCATTTGGATTCTATCGCAGGGTACGCACAGAATGATACATTAACTCCGCTCGATGACCTGGTCGATGATATTGGGTTTGAAGATGATGACTTTATTGAGGAAGTGTGGCAGGCCGGGGAATTTGAAGGCAGCCGTTACGGAATTCCATTGGATGTACATCCGCTGGGTCTTTTCTATAACATTGATCTGCTGGAAGAGGCAGGCTACAGTGAGCCTCCGGAAACATATGATGAGCTGGTGGAGATGTCCTTGGCAGTACAGGAAGAAACAGATGCCTATGGAATCGCGATGCCTGTTTTCTGGCCGAGTAACATGATTTTCTATACTTCACTGATGTCGCATGGCGGAGAAACGGTGAGTGAAGACGGACTGACGGCGCTTTATAATTCTCCGGAGGGAGAAGAAGCACTGCAGAAAATGGTCGATCTTGTATATGAGCATGAAGTATCTCCTGCAGATGTACAGGCGGATGGAGAAGTAACGCTTTTCCGTCAGGGTAACAGCGCATTTCATATTAATGGAATCTGGATGATTGCCGGGTTTGAAGACCAGGAAGGCTTAAACTTTGGTTCTGCCCCTGTGCCGAATTTCGGAGATGAAGAAGGAGTATGGGCGGGATCACACAATTTCGTACTGCCAAAGCAGGAAGAGGAAGATCCTGAACGACAGGAAGCTGCAATGGAATTTATTGAGTTTGTAACGGAAAACGGTGTGGACTGGGCAAAGGCCGGCCAGGTGCCCGCTTCCTATTCTGTACTGGAAAGTGAAGAGTTCCAGGAGCTGGAGCATCAGTACAATATCTCCCAGCAGGAATTTATTTTCCCTCCAACTTCCCCTTACTATGATGATACATGGGGTCCAACTGGTCCTGCGGTAGATGAAGCAATGCTGCAGCAGATGACACCGGATGAAGCACTGGAGAGAGCTGCGCGTGAAGGAGAAGCCAACGCGGAACAGGCTGCTTCTGAGCACAGTGACTGATAGAAAAGAAGGGGGAGCAGTGCTCCTCTCTTTTCTTTTTTCACAGCTCGAAAATAAATGAGTATAGAAATCCTTGAGCCGACAGCTCAGCAAGGAGAGTAATTGTATGGAATCCGTAAATGAAACGCGACCAAGAAAATCAAAAAGCTGGAAAGAAAAATTAACACCGCTTCTGTTTATCGGACCGCACCTGTTTTTCTTTCTTATCTTTCTCGCCTATCCAACTATATACGGGCTTGTTATCAGTTTTCATAACTGGAATTTTTTCGGTGATATGTCTTTTGCCGGGCTGGAAAATTACGCAAATATTCTTTGGGTAACAGACAGTTTGTATTTTGAATATTTCTGGACTGCCTTTAGAGCTACTTTTATTTTCGTTATTTTATCAGTACCGCCGTTAATTATCATACCTTTACTTATTGCGGTGGCGATTAATGCGAAACCACCGGGACAGAATTTCTTCCGGGCCCTGTTTTATGCGCCGAGTCTGCTTTCGGTAGTTACTGTCGTCTTAATCTGGATCTGGCTGCTGGATACAAATGCCGGTCTCGTAAACTATTATATCGGGACGCTTGGACTCGATGCGATTCCCTGGCTGACACGGACACCATGGGTTTGGATTTCTTTAGTACTTATGACAATCTGGTGGACGATCGGCACGAATATGATTCTGTTTCTTGCCGGACTCGGAGAAATTTCCGATCAGCTATATGAAGCCGCGAAAATTGACGGAGCAAATAAAATTCAGCAGTTCTTCCACGTAACGCTGCCTGGATTAAAAGGACCGATGGCGTTCGTGCTCGTTATGACAACACTTGCTTCTTTCAATGTTATGGCACAGCCGCAGCTTGCGACAGGCGGCGGGCCGGGGTATGAAACACGCGTATTAATTTTATATATTTATGAAGTCGGATTTACCGGCGGAAATCCGAGAGCAGGTCTTGCCGCGGCAATGTCCGTAGTGCTCGGAATGATCCTTCTTTGTATCAGCTTAGTTCAGTTTAAGCTCATGTCGAGAGAGAAATAGGGAGGTGCTGTCATGAAAAATGAAGATAAAATGTCCAAAAGAATAAGTCTTATCTTTTTATGTGTTATGGCGCTTTTCTGGATCCTTCCTCTCTTATGGGTGATCTCTACTTCCCTGAAACCGGAGAGCCAGGCAATTTCCTGGCCGATCAGATGGATCCCGGAAACGCTGACATTTCAAAATTACGTAGATGTATTTATGAGAGATGATGTGCCGGTACTGCGCTGGTTCTGGAACAGCTTTTTTGTAGCTACAGTGCATACAATGCTCATGCTTCTGGTGAATTCCATGTCGGCCTATGCTTTCTCCAGGCTTCACTTCCGGGGGAGAGATGTGCTTTTCTGGTCTTTAATGGGTACGATGATGATTCCGCCGGTAATGAATCTGGTACCGCTGTATGGGCTCATCAGTAATCTGGGCTGGGTAAACAATTACGCAGCACTTATCTTTCCAGGGCTTGCCAGCGTATTCGGTATCTTCCTGCTGCGGCAGTTTTTTATCGGAATTCCGGTAGAGCTGGAGGAGGCTGCACGAATTGACGGCGCTTCCGCTTTCTTTATTTACTGGAGGATTATTCTTCCGCTGGCAAAGCCTGCGCTTGTAGTGCTTGCATTATTTACGTTTATGGCAAACTGGAACGATTATCTGTGGCCGTTAATCGTTACTTCAAGTACCGAAATGCGTACATTGCCGGTAGGCCTTGCGATAATGCAGGGCACATTCAATATTCAGTTTGCGAAATTAATGGCTGCAACGGTATTATCTGCGATTCCGGTGATTATTCTTTTCGTCTTCGCACAAAAGTTTATCGTTAAAGGCATCGCAATGACAGGAATCAAAGGATAGGTGGCGCATATGCGACAGGCACTTGATGTATTTTACCGTTCGATTTTTGACACATATAAGCATCTTGGCACGATCGTCTGGGCTACGCTGTGCTGGATGGTGGCTGTCCTGCCGCTGTTCACGGCAGGGCCGGCTACGGCAGCGCTTTTCAGGATAATTCAGGAAAAGCAGGAAGGGAAGTCCCCGGATCTGAAAGATTTCTGGAGGTACTTTCAGCAGTATTTCAAACCCGGAATGCAGTTGAGTGCACTTTATGCGGCGCTTTTCGTGCCGGGAGTGCTCTATCTTTCTTTTATGCTCCAGACTCCTTCCTTCATATGGCTGTTTATCGGAACACTTGCGGGATATG
This sequence comes from Alkalicoccus daliensis, assembly GCF_900103955.1. GTDB lineage: Bacteria > Bacillota > Bacilli > Bacillales > Salisediminibacteriaceae > Alkalicoccus > Alkalicoccus daliensis. The sequence continues at coordinate 209,461 of NZ_FNIL01000004.1, read as the reverse complement.
TCATGCTGCTGTGGCATCTTGTGATCACTTTTGCATTTCCGCTTCTCGTAAAAGAATCGGAGGCGCCGCTTAGGGCGACTCTGCTTCGTTCTCTGCGTCTTGTGAGTGAAAATCTCTGGTTTTCAGCAAATATAACTTTATATGCAATTCTTTTACTGCTGCTGAGTACTATATTTACGATTGCACTTCTCGCTGCTGCAGGCATGATATCTTTATTCTTGCTTAACGCCTCCTGGTTCCTGATGCAGAAGTATGATTCGGAAAGCGCAATGTTCGATACAGAAGTTTCCTGGAAGGGGACACTCCGGCCGTGGAAAGTATAATTACCCAATCTTTCTTTATTTGTGATACTATTTCCTTAACAATCATCGTTCAAAAGTGAGGTTTATAACATGATTTTTACCCCGAAGACAGGAAGCTTTGAAGGAATGAAATCCATGAACCGTGCGACCATTTTAAATATGGTGCGTTTGGAGGGACCGATTTCCCGGGCGCAGATAGCAAAAAGAACAAAGCTTACACCTCCGACGGTAGGAACGATTGTGCAGGAACTAATGGAGGAAGATCTTTTAATAGAAGAAACAGGGATAGGTAAAATTCAGGGTGGAAGAAAGCCGTTAATGCTGTCGATTCACTCTTCCGCCTTTTATGCCATTGGGGTGTATGCAGCCGCGGAAGTAGTTCATACAGTGATCGCCACACTGGACGGGGAAATCTTTATGGAAAAAGAGGAACGAATGCAGACTCCGCCGCCTTTGGAGGAGTTTCTGCAGCTGCTTTCCCGTTCCGTTTCGTTTGTGATAGAGGAAAGCGGTGCAGCTCCTGAAAAGATTATCGGAATTGGAGTGGCCATGCACGGGCTTGTAAATTCAGAAGAAGGTACAGCAATTTTCTCCCCGCATCTGCAGCTGGAAAATATACCGATTCAGCAGCATCTGGAAGAAAAATTTTCCATTCCGGTGCTCGTAGAGAACGATGTCCGCACCCTCACCCTGGCAGAAGGATGGTACGGTGAAGGCCAGAACATCTCTCATTTTCTATGTGTCAGTGTAGGGCTCGGCATTGGTTCGGGAATTGTACTCGACAATACGATTTACCGCGGGCCGGTGCATTCTGCAGGTGAAATCGGGCATACGGTGGTGGATGTAAGCGGACCGAAATGCCACTGCGGCAATTATGGATGCCTGGAAGCCTACGCTTCAGAATCTTCTATTCTTGAACAGACACAGCGACAGCTTCGCTTCGGAAAACCTTCGCTGCTTCATGAAATTGCCGGAGATAAAGAATTAACGATGCAGCATGTCTACCAGGCTGTTGCCGAAAAAGATCCGCTGGCGATGGAGGTAGCAGCAGACGCCGGACGCTATCTCGGTATTGCGATTGCAAATATTACGAATATGCTTTCATTTTCGAAAATAGTGCTGGAAGGGGAACTGTTCCAAGTAGGAGATGTTATCCTGGATCCTCTCCGCAGTATGGTAGAAAAACGCACGCTCCGTTCTGTACGAAACGCGACCACGATTGCTATTTCTCCGCTCGGGAAAAAGGGGATGGTAATAGGGGCGTTTACGCTCGTGATTGACCAGATGTTTCAGGCAGGAACAAGGCAGGAGACGAAGTATAAAAAAAGCTCCTCTTCACTGTCTTCGTAAAGAACACCAGTGCAAATTTATAAAACAGGCAGATACCCCAATGCAGAGGTGCTGCCTGTTTTTTTGTCAGGTTTCCTTGCATTTGAGCGTATGCTAAAATATGAGGGTAAGCTTGTGAAAGATACATAAAATATCGGACAGCTCCCCGAAGTTGTCTAAAAACTATAAATTCCTGACAGGCTGAAGAGAAGAAAGCTTCTTCTTACTGCAGCCTGTTTTTCTTAAATAAGGAGGGGAGACCCCGTGATTAAAAAGCTCAGCAGCTGGCTGAATCTGCCGGATAATTATAACTCTTCTTCTTTCAGGCATGATACGGTTGCAGGCATCACCGTATTTATTATGCTTGTGCCGCAGGGGATGGCCTACGCCCTGCTGGCGGGGCTTCCTCCGGTAATGGGGTTATATGCTTCCATTCTGCCGCTGCTTATTTATGCGTGCTTCGGTTCCTCGCGGCAGCTGGCCATCGGGCCTGTTGCTATGGCTTCTATTCTTGTCTTCGCCGGGGTTTCGCTCCTGGCAGAGCCGCAGAGTACAGAATATATTTCTCTCGTGCTTTTACTGACGCTGATGGTCGGCTGTATCCAATTTATACTGGGAATGGTGAATGCGGGTACGCTTGTAAAGTTTATTTCGCGGAATGTGATCAACGGATTTACTTCCGCAGTCGCAATTATGATCGGACTGAGCCAGCTCGGTAATTTCTTCGGGATACAGATGGCCAGTCAAACACAGCTTTTCCCTTTAATAGCCCAATTTGTAAGTAATATATCGCAGATTCATTTTCCTACGGCGCTGATCGGGATAGGCAGCCTGGCGCTGCTCGCAGGGCTGCGCAAAATAAAATTGCCGATGCCTCTTGTAGTCGTTGCAGGAAGTATTCTTCTTGTCTATTTCTTCCGACTGGATGAAGCTGGAGTAAATATTGTAGGAGAGGTGCCGCAGGGACTGCCATCTTTTACGCTGCCTGAAGTGAGTCTTGCTTCTATGCAGCTGCTCCTGCCTACAGCCTTGACTATTGCACTCATTGCGATGATGGAGTCGCTGGCTATTACAAAGACACTTGCCGGCAGAGACAGCCCGCCGGTGAATATTAACAAGGAACTGCGCGGGATCGGCCTTTCCAATATCGGCGGATCATTTTTCTCGGCTTACCCTGTTACTGGAAGTTTTTCCAGGAGCGCCGTTAACCAAGGAGCCGGAGCGGTTTCCCAAATTTCGATGATTATTACAGCACTCGGTGTACTGTTGACGCTCCTCTTTTTGACACCGCTGTTTTATTATCTGCCGCAGGCTGTGCTGGCTGCGATCATTCTCTCTGCTGTGAGCGGACTGATTAATTTTAAATCAGCGAGACAGGTATTTCGCATTAAACCTTCCGACGGCTGGGTGTGGGTTATCACCTTCTGCTCCACGCTGCTCGTTGGCATTCAGTGGGGATTGTTAATCGGTGTCGGGGTTTCTTTATGTATCCTGATTAACCGCATTTCCCATCCGCACGTAGCAGAGCTCGGCTGGCATGCGAAAACACAGAGCTACCGGGACCTGCATCGTTTTCCTGAAGCAAGCGCCATCCCAAACATAACCATTGTCCGCATTGACGCAAGAATTCACTTTTCCAATGTGGAATATCTGGAGCACTATTGGGAAGAAAAATTAAAGGAGCTGGAACGTAAACATGACGACAAGTCACATCTCGTCATAGATATGGCCGGCGTCAATGATATCGATACGATGGGAATTGAAGCTTTGGAGCGGCTGATTCAAAAATACGACACAAAAGAAAAACTGCAGATCTGGCTGGTGAATCTGAAGGGACCTGTCTACGAACTGCTGCGGCAGGCAGGCTGGGAAGAGAGATTCCCGGAGAATATTAAATACTTCACGCTCTCCAGGCTCATGACGAAGATTAAGCCGCCGACAGATTATATGATTTAAAAAAGCTGCGCCTGTGCTGTATTTTTCCAGCATCCGGCGCAGCTTCTTATATTAATATTTAGCAGTTCAAACCTGTATGTTTGGCATTAAGAAGCTTGTACTTCTTCATCCAATGGCTCTTTGCGGTCGACGACGACAGCAGCCGAAGCGTCTCCAATCACATTGACACTTGTGCGGAACATATCGAGAATACGATCGATACCGGCAATAAGCGCAATGCCTTCCAGCGGCAGACCGACATTCGTTAATACGAGCGTCAGCATAATTAACCCTGCACCCGGCACACCGGCGGTTCCAATGGAAGCGAGTGTCGCAATTAATACAACGGTGAGAAGCTGCATGACAGATAACTCGACCCCGTAAAACTGGGCAATAAACAAGACAGCGACTCCCTGATAAATAGCCGTGCCATCCATATTAATCGTAGCACCGAGCGGCAGGACAAAGCTGCTTGTCCCTTTGGAAACACCGAGGTTTTCCGTTGTGTTTTTAATGGTAAGCGGCAGCGTTCCTGCACTGCTTGCGGAACTGAAAGCAAAAATGGCGGCTGGTGCAATTCCTTTGATAAACGCAATCGGACTCATTTTTCCTAAAGCTTTCACGGCAATAAAGTAAGTAACAAGGATGTGGACCAGGCAGGCCGTAACCATCGCCAGTATTACATTCATCAGTGGCAGCAGAACTCCGAGGCCATGATCTCCAATGATAGGTGCGACCAGACCGAAGATTCCGATCGGCGCAAGCATAATTACAAAGCTTGTAACCTTAAACATTACTTCCGAAAATCCTTCAAAGAACCTTAGTACAGGCTGGGCTTTTTCGCCGACAGCTGCAATACCGATTCCAAGGAAAATAGCGAAAAAGATAATCTGCAGAATATTTCCTTCCACTAAGCTCTCAAATGGGTTGGTAGGAATAATATTCAGCAGTGTATCCACGATGCCGTCGGTACCTTCCGTCTGTGCAGCACCTTCATCAATATTTTCCTGAGCAATATCGACACCTTCGCCAGGTGCAAATAAAAAGCCCATTCCAAGCCCGATAGAGATCGCAATGGCAGAGGTAACGAGGTAATACGCTACCGTTTTCCCCCCGAGACGGCCAACTTTCTTTAAATCTCCGTTCCCGGCAACACCAACAACGAGTGTTGCTAAAATTAAGGGTGCAATAATAAATTGTATTAACCGCAGAAAGGCTTCACCGAGCGGCGCTACGACATTAACCGCGGGTCCGGCAACGGCCCCTGCAATCACTGCTGCGATAAAAGCGATGAGAATCCAGGTTAAAAAATTAATTTTTTTCATATGTAGACTCCTTTTTGCAGAATAGGTGCAGCTGAAGAAATTATTATAACATAACGTCTGCTACGGAGAAGGAACCCATATTTCATCAAAGCCATTTTTCATCGAGTACTCATACATCATTTCCAGCTTCTCTGCTTTATATGCGGTAAATTGCCCTGTTAAATTCCCGTCTTCCATTTTGTCGAGAAGCTCCTCATTCCGGTCAATTAATTTCACCAGAAAATCCTCTTTCGCAAGTTTATCCCGCTTTGCGTTATTGCAGGGTCCGCAGCTGAGTACGAGGTTCCAGATCTGATCGGACTGCACGAAGGACCAGGGAATAAAGTGGTCTACCTGCGTCTGCCTGTTTCCTTGCTGCAGCGGTTTTTGGCAGTAAAAACACGTTTTTGTTACATAGGAAAGAAGTACTTCCTCGAATGGCTTCAGGCTGCTCCTTTTCGATAAATCCTCAATTCTCAACAGCATTGCTGCCGAAAGCGGGCTGTTTAGTTTTTCTATCATTTTTCCCAGATGAAAATTCGTCAGCTGCACGAGAAGAGACTGGTAGTTCAACAGGAATTTATACACCTGCGGGTGAAAATGGAGTCTCTCCGCTTTATGATCAAACGCATAGAATCTGGCATCTGTATCTCCGTAAAGCGCTCCGAACACATTTACTTTCATTGCTGCTTTCATTTTGTTAATAATCTGAAGTTGTGTTTCTCCGGCCAAACGGTCAAAGGCCCAGCCTGGAGGAACTTGATGTGCCTGCTGGTAATCCATAATGATCACTGCTGTCCGGGCATTCTTTCCACTGTTATGGTTTGTAATGCCATTTACAGCCACCATGTTCCAGTACATCTTTGCGAAGCTGTAAGCAAGCTGCTCATATGTCAGCTCAAGATGATCGTTTACATTATACAGATTTTCGATCAGGGATTTGAACAGTACATATTTATAGGTAGCAGATTTTGAAGACTTCGCAGACATTAAGCTGGAAAAGATCCGCCATATATCTTCATCTGTTAAATAGGCATGATTCAGGCTGCCTTCCCGAAGTTTAAAGCTCATTTTTTATCACCAGCCATCCAGCATTTTCTTTATTATACCAGCAGAAAAGTAAATTCAAAATTTCACTATAATGAAATAAGGCGATTTCCTGCATATTTTCTTTCATAATTAGCGTATGTTTTTCAGGTTTTTTCAGTATTATATACCTATATTTGGAAATTATAAGATTCTTTTAGTCTGTTTATGAGGAAAACTTTCTATTATAGTTTCAGTCTGTAACGAGTGGGAATACGTTGGGTATAACCTGAAAAAACTTAAACAACAAGAGGAGGACATCATCATGAACAAAAGAGTTATTGGCGCATATGACACGGAATCCGAAGTAATAGAAGCGGTTAACAGACTAAAAAAAGAAGGACATGCCCCGGAAAGCATTTCTATTTTAGCAAATGAAAATCAGCAGACCAATTTAATCAGCCGTGAAACAGATGTGAAAGCAGATAATACTTCTTCAGACAATGGAGAGGAACCTGATTTCTGGGACAAAGTAAAAGCGGCGTTTACCGGAGATGATGCAGCAGAGCACAGCGATGCTGATTACAACTCCAAACTGAAAGATTATGGCCTGTCAGATCCGGAAGTGAGAGAGCACGAAGAAAATATTGAAAATGGAAAAATTGTCGTACTTGCTCCAGAAAGAGCAGGAACAGCAGGTCACCCGGATGATACACCTGCAGGCGCAGGGATAGGAACAGAGCCGGTAGCATCAGGCCAGGAAACGAACTTCGATAAGAAGAAGGAATCACCGGGACTGGATGACAGTCCTTATGCGAACAAAGAGGAAACGGAAACACCGCCACGCGGCGAAGGAACACACCGTGCTGGAGATCCACTGAAAGATCCAGGCCAGGAGAAAAACTTCGATAAGAAGGAATCACCGGGACTGGATGACAGTCCTTATGCGAACAAAGAGGAAACGGAAACACCGCCGCGCGGCGAAGGAACGCACCGTGCTGGAGATCCATTGAAAGATCCAAGCAGAAGTGAAACGTCCCCTGGAACCACTGCTTCCAATACTTCTGGAGGAGAAACAGAAGAAGAACGCACGCTTCGTCTGCGTGAAGAAGAATTGAACGTGGAGAGAGAAGAAGTACAGTCCGGTGAAGCAAAGGTGAAAAAAGTAGTGCGTGAAGAAACAAAGAGCATTGATGTTCCCGTTTCGCACGAAGAACTGCACATTGAAAGAAAACCTGTCTCTGGTGCTGATTCGCAGCAGGGAGCGGGAGAAGAAATTAAAGAAGAGACAATCCGCGTACCGTTGAAAGAAGAAAAAGTAGAAGTGAACAAAAAGCCGGTAGTCAAAGAAGAAGTAGAAATCGGCAAACGTAAAGTGGAAGAAACAGAACATGCGACAGATAAAGTGAAGCGGGAAGAACTGGATGTTGATGAAAACAAGAACAGCAGTACCAGCCGCGACACCGACCGCAATCCACTGGATGATGATCGTAAATTATAAACACCGTGCCCTTAAGAGTATTAATACTCTTAAGGGTTTTTTTCGTGATTTTTTTATGGGCTATATTTCTAATTATAGATCCAGAGAAGGCAATTTTCGTACGGAGAAAGTTAAAGAAAGGAGAAGAATGCTAAAAGATCTGAAAAAGTATAATAGAAAAAGATTATTAAGAAAATTACTTTTAAAAATTAAGAATAAGGAATGGGATTATAAATACCTTAGTATTGAGTCTATGTATTCATTTATTATAGTCTTTAGATACATGGGAAAAATATTAATGTTATAATGAGTGAATTAAATACCATATTTTATATTGATATTAAGGAAAATCTTATACAGGAGAAGGAGAAAAGGCAAATGATAGCTGAAAAGCAAGTTAATCAATCAGAAGTGCTGCCAGGACCAATAACCCGTGTGGATGAGTACATATTTGCTCCATTTAATACCTATACATTTTTGAATTTAGATGATGTAATGTTTTCAAGCCGCACAGCAATCCAAAACAAACTGGTTAAGCATTTGGATGGTAAAGACTATGAAGATGAGCGCATTCGCTGTAATGTCCGATGGGGAGTTGAGGATTCAAACAATGTAAAAAAAGCAAAAGGTGTTTTTGCCAATGTAGGCAATGAAAATTCACTAATATATGCAAGTCTTGAATGTTTAGAGGGAAATCTCGTGATTCACGAATCGATCGGTGAAATTTTTAAAGGCGGAGTGCTTGAGTTTGAAGATGTCAGATTTTATTTCCAAGAGTCTGGAGTAGGAACATGCTCTGCAAAGATTTCCATTACCCATCCAGGAATGAGCCTGAAAGAATTAGAAAAAGTATCTGAAGAACTGAATCGATTGTTTAAAGTATATTTCGAAAAATTGTGCTATGTTCTGTCGGAGGATTACATTGAGGCAGTCAAAGACCAAAGAATCCAATGCTTCTCGCTTGATTTTATGCCGGTTGTGACAAAAGAAGACATAGGAGAAGAATGCATTCCATGGACGCATCGCGTATATCATATTCATGGAGATGAATTATTTGAACTTGAAAATCCGGGACAACCATTTCAATACATATTAACACCTTCAAAAAGAGAAGATATTCAGGATATATCTATCTATGAAAATAGATATATCTACTTCGGTTGGGGGCATTCGATTATTTTAACGAAAGACGGAGAAAATGATTATTTCCAGACAAAAACGAATGTCCATGAATACATACGATTAATTCAAATCTCACAATCAAATTGGCAGTGCTTCGATTTATTAACAAAAATTGTGGAAATGGGCAGAGTATCCTTCAGCAGCAGTGCAGATAAGAAAAAAATAAAGAAGTTAAAATCGGATATCTTAACTATTCGTTATTTTAACAGGTACGTTGATCAAATTTTGGATAATGCTAGCTCAATTAAAGTAACATTCGACACCGAAAAAAGAAATTTATTAAAAGAATTAAATAGTCGCTGGCAGATAGCTGAAATCATTGAAAATATCAAACAAAAGATGCTGCTGGTGGAAGAATTGTTAGACTTTCTTTATTATCGGCAAAAGGAGCACAGGGAAGAGAAATTGAGTACTGTTCTCTTCTGTATGGCTGTTTTAAGCATTAGTCAAATTATTGCAATACTAATTGATTATTCACAGGATATTTTCCAATATGAATCTTTGACAAAGATAATTTTATTATGTAATGGGGTTTTTATTACGATCCTCACCATCTTAATCTTTTTTCGTTTTAAAAATTGAATTATTTTTCCAGTACCGGATTCGCTTTAGAGATTTAAAACTATTTACATTATAAACAAACATTTAACGTTGGGCTCTGCTAAAGTCTGATGTTGTATAATAAAAGTACGCCTGCGGCTCCTTTTTCTGCGCCTGCGGCGTAGAAATCCTTCAGCTAACCCTTCCTTTATGAAAGCAGGGTTTCGCACAGCCTACATCCAAGTAAGCCAAAAAATCGCCCTACTTAGATGCAGGAGCATGGCTGGCAGAGAGTCGCTCAAAGACCCGAACGAATCTATGATCTTAACGTTTTCTTTTTCCGCAGGTGTCTACACCTTCTTGTCTTCGTTTTGTTGATAGAAAAGTTTGTAATAGAAACAATCTCTTTCTTTTGTTTCGCAAAGGAAAGAACGGAATAGAAAGTATTTTAAGTGGAATAAAAGCTGCATATGATAGATATATTACAAACAATAAGTTCCTTATTATATAATTTTTATACTTTACAGACAGCGAGGGAGATAAATGAAAGTTTACGATTGGAGCAGCGTTGACGTGGTTGTACTAGAAGCAGATGGAGAAGTGTCTGATGGAAATGGTTATGGAGCAGCAATTGTCAAACGATTAGAGGACCTCAACTATTCCCCAGTATTAATTGATTTTAAAGAAAACAGTTACGACTTAAAGGATGTTGTTGGAAAGCCCATTATTATCTCGGGAGGCATGACGGAAGTAACTTCAGATGAAATGTGGGTACAACATGCACGATCTTTTGTAAAAGAACGTATTTTATACAATCAACAGGCGGAGAGAAAGAATAAAATTCCTCTGTTAGGAATATGCTTTGGTGCGCAGCTCATAGCGGAGAGTTATGAAAAAGGCAGTGTTTCTTATTTAAATACACCACAAATGGGAGTAAGTAACATAAAATTAGAAGACCCTGCTCATCCATTGTTTAAAGGGTATAAAGTACAGTTCCCAGCTTATTCCTTTCACTATAATCAAATAAAAATTCAGGATGCTAATATTATATCCTCCCATCATATGGAGGGGGAAGAATTCGTTCAAGCTTTTGAAATTGATAACTCCCACTGTTTCGGTGTCCAATTTCATCCAGAGTTAACATATGAAGAATATTTACCTCTTTTAGAGACATATGAAGATTTATTAGTAAAGGATCTGGGGTTGTCGATGGAAAACATCAGAAAAAACCTTCTTCCAATTAAATCTAATAAACATATATTAAAAAACTTTTTAGAAATTTAATTACACCATAATATAGCTCACACATCTCAAGATTAAAAGAATTCAGCCTGATGATAAATTTTCCTTTTAAAAAGTAAAGAAAGGAGCCGGTTACCTTAGTAGTCGGCTCCCTTTCTTATTTGTGTATACTAAAAATAAATGCTTCGTCAAATAGGTCTCTTATTGCTGTAATTAAACGGTTCTATAATTATTGCCTGAATACAAAGCAGAGGAATTACTTCTGCGCTTAAATTTGATATGGTCCAGTGAGAGATTTCCAACTCAATATATCTATTGAATTTTAAAAAAGAATAGGAGAGCAGGAAGCTTAAGCTTCACATTCGTTCCACCCAGTTTAAATGCCGAAAAGGGATAAATTCACCTCTGAACCTGACTCTTTTCGTGATTTCATCCACGCCTTCAATAATGCCGGTTTCTTCAGTAATGAAACCATCTTTCCAATAGGATACCTTAATAGGCAGTTCATAATTCAGGGATTCCATCGCAACAATCCCCATTTCGTGCAGATCCTCGGGGGTGGGGTTCGGCTCAGGCACCTTCAGTTTGTTACGGTGATATTCCTCCATCGCTTCGACATGCTCCGGAAGCAGCATCCGGCTGCCTTCCCACATTAAATTTCCTCGGTGTAATTCTTTTTCAAACATATCATCGCCTCCTTTATTTCTATTAAAGAAGTAAAAGAGGAAAAATAACAACTAAATAAGAACATTTGTTCTGGAAAATTTTCTTCTAATTAAAATATATACTGCCTGTACAGAAGCCAATTGCAAAACACAGCTAGTAGAAACATGAAAACACTGTAAAGAAATCATAGTCTTTTAACAGTGTTTTTATATAAGGTATTAAACAAATTTCTCCAGCACAAGATTTGTTCTTGCAGCAGTCTCACCGGTACTTGGACTTTCTCCGGTGCCGGTCAGTTCCTCTACGATTTTTTGGATCAACGGGCGCTGAATGTGCAGCGGGTTTTCGATCATCCATTCTTCTTCCCGGTCTCTCGTACGCAGCTGAATCGGAGACTGGCCGAAGGTGGAAAAACGGATGCTTCCTTTCGTACCGACGATTTCGTTTCGGTCTTCGCGGTCGAATGCGGAAAAGCACCACGTGCCCGTCCCGTGGACACTGGATTCAAATATATAGGAGCCGCTGACAATGTCCTCCACTTCAAAACGTCCGGTCTGGTTCGAAGCAAAGCCCCGTACCTCCTTAATCGGACCAAGCAGAAAATCCAGGTAGTCGAGCGTATGGCTGGCCAGGTCATAAAATAACCCGCCGCCGGCAAGATCTTTCTGCAGCCTCCAGGGCATTTCTTCTTCTTCCGGGACTTCGGTGATGGGCTGGTACTGTGTCGTGGAAACAAACCGTACTTCCCCGATTGCTCCCTCTTCAATCAGTTCTTTTATCTTTAAAAATTTCGGGAGTGCCCGGCGGTAGTAAGCGACAAATAAAGGTACGTTATACGTTTTGCAGGCTTCTATCATTTCCAGGCATTCTGCGTGGGTGCGGGCCATCGGCTTTTCTACATACACTGCTTTCCCGGCTTTTGCAGCCTGTATTGTATATTCTTTGTGATATGCAGGAGGGGTGGCGATGTAAACAGCATTTACTTCAGGATCTCCGATCAGTTCTTCTGCAGTGCCGTACCATCTGGGCACCCCGTGCCTTTTTGCGTAGTCCTCCGCCAGTTTTTTTTCTCTCCGCATGACAGCGACGAGTTTTGAATTTGGAACTTCTGACAGCGCTGGCCCGCTTTTCACTTCTGTTACGTTCCCGCAGCCGATAATCCCCCAGCGGACATCTAATAATATGTTCTGCAAAGACCTCACCTCGCTCTTTTTTTCCAAGTATATCATTCTCCCAATTGCCGCATATAAGAAAGAAAAACAGTTTTCTGTGTAAATAAGTTTGTCCTTTGCTGGTTTGTGGAATTTATTAGCAAGGAGGCGGTGAACGTGAGATATAGAATTGTAGAAGTAGATGAGGATGGCAAGGAACTGCGGCAGGAAGAAAATGCACAGCTGAACTCCATTCCGGGGACAGGTGACCTGATTGCAGGAGAAGGAAACGACGGCCAGGCCTATATTGTAGATGCTGTAGTCCACCATAATTTTATCGTGGAACCGGAGCTGCATTCTGTGACGATTAAAATTAGAAAAATTGATAACGACGAAGCAAAAAGGGTATAGAAGGAAGAGATATAATAATATAAAAGGGAGTGTCTTATTCATGAAAGAAGATTTTGTGAGTGAAGAAAGACTAAACAGCCTTCACCCGGCAGATAAAGAAAAATATGAACTGCTGACACAGCAGATTAAAGATGAACAGAGAAAACTCGAAGTAGAGGTCCCGGGAGAACCGGAAGACCGGCTTGCTGTCGAGCGGCAGATTGAATTACTTGAAGAAGAAAGACAGCGGATCCTGCTTTAAACAGCAGGGTTCTTTTTTTATTTGTAAAAAAGAATTAATTTCTGCCTGTAAATTAAGGCAGTAAAATACGAATAATGGAAGAAGGTTTCGTATTTTACTACAGCGCTTTAATGAAAAAAAGATATCTCATTTTATCTTACATAAATGTTCATTCTGTACAATTAGTGTTGAATTGTAAAACGAATTATAAGAGAAATAAGTACCAAAATAATTAGATAGAAGAATGAAGTAAGTTATAATTAAAGAAGCATACCCCGAGAGGTTTAAGCACGGCTGTGCTGTATACAGAATCTTTTGATTTTCACAGCATCTGGAACCAACCGCTGCAGAGAGCTTTCAACTACAGTGTAAATTACCACTCCAAAGGTGAAATAGAAATAAAAATATCCCATATTTTTGAAACAAAGAAAAAATAAATGAAACAAAAATAATCCTTGCGATTTTTCTTTTCATCCTTCACGATATAAGAAAGCTTTAGAAAGAAGGAATCTTTATGAGATCGCTTACACTGAAAACAAAGCTCTTTTTGGCAATCACGAGCATTAACGTGCTCATTATTACGCTGGTTGCGATTATGATTTACGTTAGCAATGTAAATGAAATGAGACGACAGACAGAGTCTTTGTCTGATGTGCTGGCGATGCAATTTACACGCACCATCGATTTATATATGCAGGATATTGAGTCTGTTTCCATAAGTTTATTCACTAACGCAGATATTCAGCAGAACCTGCAGGAAGAGCTCTGGGCAAGAACGCCGTATGACCAGTATCTGGTTCAGGGGGATTTATATTCCCAGCTGTTTCAGCAGTCCTATCCGCGCAGAGACATTGAGGGGATTACCCTGTTTACAGAAGACAATATTGCCTATGAGTACACGAATCAGGGACAGGTGGAAATGCTCCTGTTAACAGAGTATCCGGAGTGGCGGAATGAGATAAACAGGGAAAGTAAAGGAGAGTTTGAGCTGCTGCCGACTCATGTGACAGCTTACAGCAGCGGTACAGAGGAGCAGGTAATTTCCTTTGTCCGCAACATCTATACGATTCCGCAGCGGGAGCGGATCGGAGCGATGAAGATTGACATGAATATTAACCGCTTTTCTGATCTGCTGCAGTTCGACCGGGACAACACGCTGCAGGAACATCTGCAGTTATTTGTAGTAGATGAAGGAGAAAATCTTATTTTCTCCAATCGTCTGGCATATGAAGGAAGTGAACTGCCGGACGCGCCGGATGTGAACGCCATTATGACGGGGGATAATACTTTTGCAAGCACAACTTATCCTTCTGAGTACACGGGCTGGGAAACACGCATCGCGATAGATGATGCTTTTTTTCTATATGAGCGCAATCAGATTATCGGCTTTATTGCGACAAGCGGCTTGATTGCTGTGCTGCTTACAGCGCTTGCTTCCTACTTTATTGCGTCCACGATTACCCGGCCGATGCACCGCCTTGTTTCCAAGATGAAACGGGTGGAGGAAGGAGAGCTGAACGAGCGGATGGAGGCAGACGGATCTCCGGAAATCGCTGTGCTCTCCCGGGGATATAACCGGATGCTCACGAGTATTGACCGGCTGATCAGTGAAGTATATGAAGCAAAGCTGACAGAAAAAAACGCGAAAATTGCTGCGCTTCAGGCGCAGATTAATCCGCATTTTCTTTATAATACGCTGAATGTTATGAAAGCAATCGGACGTGCGCGCGGAGTAACAGAGGTAGCAGAGATTTCCAGTTCCCTGGCAGAGTTATTTAAATACAACATGAATCAGTCAGATCAGCTTGTTTCACTGGAAGCAGAAAAAATGCATATTGAACACTACATGCGCATTCAAAAGCACCGATTTCCGAACCGTTATACACTTCATACGGATATTCCGGAAGCACTGCGCCATGCACTTATTCCAAAGCTGATGATCCAGCCGCAGGTGGAAAACAGTATTCAGCATGGTTTGAAAAATCTCACGTCGGGAGGGCATATCTGGCTCTCTGCATTTGAGGAAGAAGGAGCACTCATCATTGAAATTAAAGATAACGGGTGCGGAATTGAAGAAGCGAGACTGACGCAGGTCAGGCAGAGTCTGGACGCTTCAAGAATAGTAGACATCGATCCGGATCTCGGCCTTGGCATTGTAAATACTCATATGAGGCTGAAGCTGATGTTTGGGGAAACGTATGGCGTGTCCATTCAAAGTGAGCTTCATCAAGGGACGAAGGTGCAGCTGCGTATGCCGCTTCAGGCTGCGGAGAAAGGGGAGGGCGCATGAATATATACCTGGTCGAAGATGAACACTGGTCTCTGATTGAACTGAAGGCGCAGCTCGAAGTATATAAAAAACATCATACGTTATTTACTTTTCTCGATCCGCGGGAAGCAATCAAAAAAGGGGAGGAAACGCCGCCGGATCTTGTCATTACAGACATAAACATGCCCGGTATTTCCGGTCTGCAGTTGATTGAAAAACTGCAGGAGCAGAATGAGGAAGCAAAATTTATTATTCTCAGTGTACACAGTGATTTTTCTTACGCGCAGCAGGGAATCAAGCTCGGCGTCAGGGACTATCTGACGAAACCTGTAGAAGAAAAAGCATTAACAGAAGCTGTGGATGAGGCTATCAAGGAAATTCATCATTCCCGTCCTTCATTCTCAAGCGAAGTTGCGTCCAATGTGCTTTTCACCTCTAAAGATCCGGTGCTGCAGCAGGAAAGCTATGAAGTAATGTATATATTAATCGGGAACTGGAAAGCGAAAGACGGCTGGCCTGTACTGACGGTATCACCTGCGGAAATACTGGCGCAGTTTAAAGCAGGAAATGAAAAAGGTTCTTTCGTTTCTCTCGATGAGCAGCGAGGTCTTTTTTTCACAAAGACTGCAGAAAAAGTGGAAATGGAAAAAACAGTGGAGCAGATATACCGGAGGATTTCAGAAGAAGCAATCGTACATGTTGCTGTTACAGAAAAAGCAAAAGAAGAAAATTGGAAAGAAGTGATCAACCGGCTGGAGACAATGCTGGAGGAGAACCGGTATTTTGGCAGGTCGACCTTGCTGTTTCCCGGGCAGCATCACCGTGATTTTGAACTGGACGAAGAGTGGATGATGGTGCGCAGAGTGGAAGCAAGCATCCGCAGCGGTGATTATCAGCAGGCAGAGATAATCGTAGAAAGCCTTGCAGCTTCATTGTATCAGCGCCGGATCACCTTCCGCCAGCTTTCCGTTTTTCTGCGGAATATGTATTATGCGCTGATGTTTAAACTGCAGGAAGAAAGCAAGGAACGCCTTCATATTGAAAAAGCAGATATGGAAACGGGATTTCTGAGAAAAGTTGTTTACCAGGAAGAAACCGCTGCTGCCATCAAGCAGCTGACTGCGAATTTTATGGAACGGCTGCCTTCCGAGGAGATTGCACCAAAACAGCTGATCCCGAGGGTACTGGAATGGATTCACCAGGAATACGCAAGTTCTCTTACCTTCCAGGATTTTGCGCAGAAGTATCATGTGAGCCTGAGCTATTTATCCAGAGAATTTAAAGCACAGACCGGGGAAACTTTCTCTGAATACGTCATGAAATACCGGGTGAAGAAAGCAAAGGAATATTTTGCACAGGGAATGACCCGTACGATCGATGTAGGCAGGCTTGTCGGCTACGAAGATGAAAAGTATTTTCGGAATATTTTTAAGCGGGTGGAGGGGATATCTCCAGCCCAATATAAGCGCCGCATACAGGGAAAATAAAAAAGGGGGGTATTTTAACATGTGTTAAAATACTCCCCTTTTTTTGTTAAATTACTGCGTTTTCTGACAATTGATTCGCAAGTATGATGAAGTTATATCAAATAAGGGGGTTTTCACATGAAGAAATGGAAAAAGGGCTTACTTGCAGGAGTTCCGCTCTCTTTTGCTGTACTTGCAGCAGGATGCGGAGCTGGAGATAATAACGGAAATGAAGAAGTGGAAAACAATGCTGCGGGAGCAGAAGAGACAAATGTGGAAGAAACAAACACTAATAATGAAGCAGCAGATAATGGAAATGAAGAAGCGAACAGCGGCAGTGAAGATTTCGAAGGCACTACCCTTTCCTTTCTTGTAGATAACCAGACAGTAACGGATGGAATAGAGGCGGTAGCGGCAGAAGTGGAAGAGCAGTACGGTATCACGGTGGAAACGCAGATCCGTCCCGGCGGTACAGAGGGCGATAATATTGTGAAAACACGTCTGGCAACCGGTGATATGACAGACATTATGTGGTACAACTCGGGTTCCCTGTTTAAAGCGCTGAATCCAGAAGAATATTTTTATGATATTTCTGAAGAAGAGTTTGTAGAACGCATAGATGAAACTTTTCTGGAAACAGTAACCGTAGATGAAAAAACTTACGGGATTCCTGGAGCTTCTGCTTCTGCAGGAGGATGGATGTACAATAAAGAAATTTATGATGAATTAGGACTGGAAGTACCGAATACGTGGGATGAACTGCTTGAAAACAATGATGCCATTAAAGAAGCAGGGTACACACCGGTAGTTGCCTCCTTTGGCGATACCTGGACTTCCCAGCTTGTGGTCCTTGCCGATTATTACAACGTGCAGCTGGAGCATCCGGACTTTGCAGATGAGTACACAGCGAACGAAGCAAAATTTGCTGATACTCCAGGAGCACTCCGAAGCTTTGAAAAAATGCAAGAACTCTCAGAAGCAGGACATTTTAATGAGGAAGAAACAAGCACAACGTATGAAGAAGGACTGCGTATGCTTGCAGAAGGTGAAGCTGCACACTATCCAATGCTGACATTTTCGCTGCCTGCACTGGAAGACACATATGGTGATGCAATAGAAAATATCGGTTTTTTCGGACAGCCGGGTGAAGATGCAGAAGAACACGGATTGACACTGTGGATGCCTGGAGGAATTTATGCAAACAAGGACTCAGAAAATTTGGAGGCAGCGAAAAAGTTTATGGAGTTTTTCATTTCTGAAGAAGGACAGGAAATTTACATGGAGCATATGAAAGCTGAAGGGCCTTACGTGCTGAAAGATGTAGAGCTTCCAGATGACGCCTATCCGGCAGTACAAGACATGTCCGTTTATCTTGATGAAGGTAAAGTTGCACCGGCGCTTGAATTCCTTTCTCCATTAAA
This sequence comes from Alkalicoccus daliensis, assembly GCF_900103955.1. GTDB lineage: Bacteria > Bacillota > Bacilli > Bacillales > Salisediminibacteriaceae > Alkalicoccus > Alkalicoccus daliensis. The sequence goes on along the minus strand of NZ_FNIL01000004.1, from coordinate 191,517 downwards.
AGGACCAAACCTGGAGCAGATTCTTGTAGAAGTAGGGATGGGACTTGAAGATGCGGAAGCAGGGGCAGAAAACTATGACCGTGATGTAGAGCGGCAGGCGCAGCAGTTAGACCTCGAAGGCTGGGAGTAAGCGATAAGCAGAGGGAACTGATCTGAGCAGAGCCATCTGTTCCCTCTTCCCCCTTAATGAAGCACGAACGAATCCGGCGCCGTTTTAAAGGAGCGGAGCGTTCGTGCTGTTTTATTTAAACGAAACACCAGACCCCTGTGGAAGAACAAGCTGTAAAGATTTCGAAGCGAAAAAGCTAAATACTTTTCTGCGGAAAGCGGAGAAGTTTGAAGCAGGGTTTCTCCATAAACAAAGAAAAAACTGCTTTTAAGAATACTTTCTCGCTTCCTTTTTCTACAGGATGTGTAAATGAAAGCAGCACCTTGGAAAAAGAAAGCGCGGAAGAAAAAACCTTTTAGCTGGAGAGGCACGCTTCTCCATAGAATTACCATAAAAGAAATGGATGCCGAAGGATGTGATTAGTATGTTAACGAAAAAGAGCGGTGTATACAGTTTGACGCTTTTACTGCCGGCGGCTGCGATCTACGGCATATTATTTATTTACCCGACCCTCATGTCCTTCTTTTTCAGCTTCACACGCTGGAATTTAACAGAGTGGACATGGATTGGCTTCGATAACTTCCGCATGTTTTTTGAGGAACGTGCGTTAATGATCGGCTTTCGCAACACCTTTATTTTTGCTTTTGTAACTGCTGGATTAAAAGTGGTTATCGGGCTGCTGCTGGCGGTGCTGTTAACCAGTCAGTTAAGAACGAAGGATTTTGTCCGCAGTGCAGTTTTTTTCCCGACGCTTGTCAGTACGATTGCGGTGGGGATTGCGTTCAGCGTATTAATGCACCCGTCCCAGGGACTGATCAACCAGACGCTTGCGCTTGTGGGCATTAATGGACCGGACTGGCTTGGTAATCCCAGCTACGCGCTTCTTTCCGTGGCACTTGTTGATGTCTGGAAAGGTGTCGGAATTGCAACGGTTATCTTTATTGCCGGTATGATGTCGATTCCAAAAGACTACTATGAAGCGATTCAGATCGACGGCGGGAACAAAATGGATGCTTTTAAGCATATTACCCTGCCGCTTTCCCGCCCGGCGACAAATGCAGTTATTATTCTGGCACTGATCGGCGGACTGCGTACATTCGACCTTGTCTGGGCAATGACAGGCGGCGGACCAGGATTCAGCTCCGACTTAATTGCTTCAATTATTTATAAACAGTATCAGGCAGGATTTTATGGCCTCTCTACAGCTGGAAACGTCATACTTTTCCTTTTGGTAGCGATCGTTGTCTTTCCGCTGTACCGCCTGATCACTAGAAAAGAGGTGGATTTATAATGGAAGCTGCACATGAAAAAACAAAAGAAAAACATAAGTTAAATACAGCACCGAAAAAGAAGCTCAGCAAAATTTTGATTGAGTCCATTATAGTGCTGTTTACCATTGCCATCTTTCTCGTGCCTTTCTACTTTATTATGATCAATTCCTTTAAAACGAGCCAGGAGGCAGCAGAGCTTTCCCTCGCCTGGCCTTCTGAGTTTCAGATCGTGGAAAACTTCACGACGGTGTTCCAGGCGCAGAATAATATGCTCGTTACAGCATTCATGAACAGTACCATCATTACCGTTTCCTCGATTGTACTTTTGATGGTGTTTGCTTCTATGGCTGCATTCATTCTGCAGCGGAGATCAGGGAAAATGGTCAGTATCATTGCAGCAATTTTCCTTGCAGGGCTGATGATTCCGCCTGCGGTCGTGCCGACGATCTGGGTATTGGAAAGCTTGCATTTATTCCGTACGCTGCCAGGGATTATTCTTGTCATGACTGCAATTTCGATTCCGTTTTCGATGATTTTATATATGGGCTTTATTGCTACGATTCCAAAGGATATTGATGAAGCGGCAATTATTGATGGATGTAACAGCTGGACCCTATTTTTCAAAATTATTTTCCCGCTGTTAAAACCAATACACGCTACGGTAATCATTTTAAATGCCGTGCAGATTTTCAACGATTTCGTACACCCGCTTTACTTTTTTCCGGGCGCAGAAAATGCGACAGTGCAGCTTACGCTGTATAACTTTATGAGTGTGTACAGCACTTCCTGGAACCTATTATTTGCCAACGTATTATTAATTACCATACCACCGTTTATTCTCTTCCTTATTTTCAGCAAAAAGATCGTTGCTGGAATGACGGCGGGAGCAGTAAAAGGTTAAAAAAGGAGATGCAGGCCATTGGTTACCGTATATGACGTAACATGTGAATATTTCAAAACACCGCTCGGCTTAGACCTTGAGACCCCCCGAATCAGCTGGAAACTGCAGAGTGAGGAAAAGAATGTATTGCAGAGAGCCTACACAGTACAGGTGGCAGAGGACCCGGACTTTCAGCAGCTTGTGTCAGACAGCGGCTGGATTGAGTCTGAACAGAGTACCTTTATAGAATTAGCTGGTGCCTGGTCTTCCAGAAGCCGGTACTATTACCGGGTAAAGGTGAAGGATAATCAGGAGAACACAAGCGGCTGGTCGGATACCGCATGGTTTGAAATGGGGCTTCACAGACAGGAGGACTGGCAGGCACAGTGGATCGCACCGCCTGAGAATTTAAATGGAGAGCCCTGTCCGGTGCTTTCGCGTACGATCGAGATAAAAGAAAAAGCCGTGAAAGCAAGACTATATATTACCGCGCTCGGGCTGTATGAAATGAACATTAACGGGAGCCGCACCGGGGATATGTATTTTACTCCCGGCTGGACAAGCTATCAGGAACGCGTGCAGTACCAGGTATATGATGTTACAGGCCAGCTGCATGCAGGGGAAAACGAGCTGGAAGTATTTCTCGGAAACGGCTGGTATAAAGGGTTTATCGGCTTTGAAAATAGAAATAATTTTTACGGAGACCGGCTTGCGCTGCTTGCACAGCTGGAAGTTACCTATGAAAGCGGAGAAACGGAAATTTTTGCCACGGATGACCAGTGGCAGGCAGAAGAAAGTTCAATTCAGCTGTCGGAAATTTATCACGGAGAAACGTATGATGCGCGCATAGGTAATACCCAGCGTGTTCCTGTGGAGTTGTATCAAGGGAAAGTGCCAAACATAGTAACACAGGAGAATGAGCCGGTGCGAAAGCAGGAAACGTTCACGCCGATCGAATTAATTCATACACCGAAAGGAGATACCGTGCTTGATTTCGGCCAGAATATGGTCGGGTGGGTGCAGTTTACGCTCGAAGGAAGCCCGGGACAGGAGGTCAAGCTGTACCATGCAGAAGTACTGGACCGCGACGGGAATTTCTATACGGAAAACCTCCGTTCTGCAAAGCAGGCAGTCAGCTATACGTTCCGCGGCGGGGAAAAAGAAACGTACGAACCGAAGTTTTCCTTTCAGGGATTTCGTTATGTAAAGCTGGAAGGATTTAACGAGGAGCAGGTGCAGCTGGAAGCATTTAAAGGCATTGTGCTTTATTCTGATATGAAGTTTACAGGGGATTTTTCCTGCTCCGATGAGCTGGTAAATCAGCTGCAGCACAATATCGTATGGGGACTGAAAGGGAATTTTCTTGATGTACCGACTGACTGTCCGCAGCGGGATGAACGGCTCGGCTGGACCGGGGACGCGCAGATGTTTATCAGCACTGCTGCTTACCTTGCGAATGCAGCGCCGTTTTTCCGCAAGTGGCTCCGGGATCTCACGATTGAACAGCGCGAAGACGGCGGCGTGCCGTTTGTGATTCCGGATGTCATCATCGGCGACCAGGATCCGCTTATGGAGGACCCGCACAGTTCCGCTGCCTGGGGTGACGCGGCAGTCATTTGTCCGTGGACGATTTATGAAGCCTATGGGGATAAAAAAATTATTGAAGATCAGTATCCAAGCATGAAAGCCTGGATAGAATATATCCGCAGTCAGGGAGAAAATGAATTTCTCTGGGAAACTGGGTTCCACTTCGGCGACTGGCTGGCACTTGATTCGAAGCCGGACAGCTATATCGGGGCAACGGATAAGGCGTTTATTGCAACTGCTTTCTTTGCTTACTCTACATCGATCGTGAAAAAAGCAGCTAGGCTGCTTGATTTAGCGGATGAAGCGGCAGCTTACGAGGAGTTGGAGAACAACATTGTGGATGCTTTTACAAAAGAATTTATTACGCCGGCAGGACGCATCGCAGTGCCGACGCAGACGGCCCATATTACGGCGCTCATGTTTGGACTGTTGGAAGGAAAAGCGAAAGACCGGGCGGTGGAAAAACTGACTTCCCTGCTGGAGGAAGAAAAGTGGCACCTGACGACAGGGTTCGTGGGCACTCCTTATTTAAATCTGGTACTGAGCGAAAATGGGCGGCACGATATTGCAGAGACGCTTTTATTTCAGCAGGACTATCCTTCCTGGCTGTATCAGATCACTAAAGGAGCAACGACGATCTGGGAGCACTGGGACGGCATTAAAGAAGACGGCTCCTTCTGGAGTGCGGACATGAACTCTTTTAATCATTATGCCTACGGGGCGATCGGCGACTGGCTGTATAGAAAAGTTGCAGGCATCGAGCGGATTGCAGATATCCCGGGCTATAAAAAATTCCGCATTCAGCCGGAGCTCGGAGAAAAGCTGGCCTGGGCAGAAGGCACGCTTGAAACGATGTACGGCGAAGTGAAAAGTAAAGCAGCAAAAGAAAACGGAAAGATTAGAATGGAAGTTACTGTTCCTCCAAATACGACTGCAGAAATTATTTTCCCGGCGGATGTGCAGGTGGAAGCAGAAAGCGAGTTGCACATCGTTCGTGAAAACGGAGAGCAGAAGGCAGTTACAGGCTCCGGTACCTATATATTTTCTTATCAGCCGCAGGAGGTAAAGGTATGAGTTTTCAAAAGGGGGCAGCTTATTCCATCGTAAGAGAAGAAAAATTTGAAAGAAAAGCGGCGGAGGCACTTCCGAAGCTGTACGAGCGGACAGTAACCCCGAAACGCATGGTAGCAACAGCGCAGGATCCAAATGCGCTGCATGGCTGGAAAGTGGTTGAGAAAGAAGCTGGGAAAACTTCTTACGGTAAAGGAGACGAAGTTATCTTCGATTTCGGGGAGCATCTTGTCGGCTACGTGTCTCTTCACATTGAACCGGAGGGAAGCCCGCCGGATGCGCCGGCGCACCTGGAATTTATGTTCGGCGAAATGCCGGTGGAAGTATCCGAGCCTCCGGGAACCTATGACGGGTGGATCAGTTCCTCCTGGCTGCAGCAGGCAAGGGAGCATATTGATGTGCTGCCCTGGAAGCTTGAGTTAAAGCGGCGCTACAGCTTCCGTTACTTAAAAATCCGCGTGCTGGATACGTCGCAGAAATTCACTGTTTCTTTTCATGATGTTACTTGCACCGCGGTAACTTCTGCCGACCGTCATGCAGTCCCCGCCCGCAGCTGGGAGGGGGAACTGCTGCAGGAGCTGGACGAAGTCAGCCTGCGCACGCTGGAAAACTGTATGCAGGAAGTGTTTGAAGACGGACCGAAGCGTGACCGCCGGCTCTGGCTCGGGGATCTTCGCCTGCAGGCGCTGGCGAACTATGTTACTTTTGGCGCGAACGATCTCGTGAAACGGAATTTATATCAATTTGCTGCGGTGCCGAACGAAGAAGGCCGGGTAGCTGCCAATCTGTTTATGAAGCCGAAGCTTATTCCGGACGATACGTATTTGTTTGATTACGCATTGTTCTTTGCGACCACCCTGCACGACTACTATGAATATACGAATGACAAAGAAACACTGCAGGAGCTTTGGCCGACCGCCTATCGCCAGCTGGAGGTTGGGCTGGAGCGCGTGGAAGAGAATGGGATTGTCCGGGACGATGAAAGCTGGTGGTCATTTATTGACTGGCAGAAAGGCCTGAATAAACAGGCTGCTTCCCAGGCGATTCTCGTTTACGCGCTGCGAAAGGGAGCGGTGATGGCAGAAGCGCTTGGAAAAACCGAGCAGGCAGTCATCCTGCAGCTGCAGGCGGAAGCGGCTTCGCAGGCTGCAAAAGCGCAGCTGTGGGATGACGAAGCAGGATTTTATGTGAGCGGTGAGGAAAAGCAGATTTCCTGGGCAAGCCAGGTCTGGATGGTGTATGCCGGCGTCCTGGATAAAAAAGAAGCGAAGCAGCTGCTGCAGCGGCTTCGTGAAACCCCTCCGCAAATCGGAATGAACACACCGTACATGCATCATCACTATGCAGAGGCATTATGCCTGTACGGAGAACTGGAGGAAGCTTTGGCACACATGCGCTGGTACTGGGGCGGCATGCTGGAGGATGGGGCAGATACGTTCTGGGAGCTGTATCAGCCGGAGGATAAAACCTTTTCTCCCTACGGAAACTTTTTAATCAACAGCTACTGCCACGCCTGGAGCTGTACACCAACATATCTGCTGCGTAAATACTTTTAGAGATTAAAAACAGCAGAAGAAGCGGAAAATGACAACTTCCTTTCTTTGGATTACAATAGGTGTCATAGTATTGTGACCTGGAAAGGAGGTATCCCGTGGATCCGTTTACGCTGATACTCGTCGTACTTCTGATCGTCCTGTTCTTCCCGCTGTTTATTCGGGGAATCGGGTGTCTGATTAAAACAGTTGTGATGGTTTTTCTGGTAATAGTAGCAATTTCTTTACTTATGTCGCTGCTTTAGCCGCAGTGAACATGGCTCTTCCGAATATTCGGGAGGGCTTTTTTGCTGTGGGGGGGAGGGGAGGCTTGAAAGCTATTTTTGTAAAGATGAATTATGTGTTCTTAACGATAGATGAAGAGAAATTCATCGCTCATAATGGTCTTCTGTCAATAAAGTGGACACTCAGAAATCTCTCTTTTTTCTCTCAAACTCCCGTGCGTCTTGGCTGCATCAAGCAGGTAGGATTTGTCATTCGAATAAAGGAGAGGCCCTCCCTACTTAAATGATTCGGAAACTGTTCGTTGCTACAGAAGAAAATGGATGCTTTTTTCATACTCCTCAGGCGACAGGTAGCCGAGCGTAGAATGTCGTCGTTGGGCGTTATAAAACGTATCAATGTAATAGCTGATAGCGATTTTTGCTTCATCTCGCGTCTGGAAACGGCGACGATAAATGAGCTCTTTCTTGATGGTGGCGTGGAACGATTCAATGCAGGCATTGTCATAGGGGTCGCCCTTCCGGCTCATGCTAATTTGAAAGTTACGTGCTTCGAGACATTGAATATATTCGTTCGAACAGTACTGGGAACCGCGGTCGGAATGGTGGATCGGCGTTCCCACAGGATCTCGTAAAAGCAGAGCATCCTCCAGCGCGCCCAGGGGGAGTGTCGTCTTCATGAAAGGCTCCAGACGCCAGCCCACAATTTTTCGGGAGAAGAGATCCATCACACTGGCCAGGTACAGCCAGCCTTCCAGTGTCCAAAGGTACGTAATATCTGTGACCCAGACGATGTTTGGCTGCGCCGCCTGAAACTGCCGTTCCAGGAGATTGGGATAGATAAACTGGTCATGGTTCGAATCGGTGGTCCGCATGATTTTCTTGGCTGACACGGCGCGCAGTCCCATCTCGTGCATGAGACGACCGACGGTCCGTTCGCCGACGATATAGCCCCAATCCTCCAGGTCTTTTACGATACGGGGACTACCATACGTCCCGTGACTCTCGTGAAATGACTGAAAAATTTTTTGCTTCAGTGCTTCCTGATAGATCTGACGTGCTGTTTGTTCTTCCCTCTCCTGTAACTTTCGCCATTTGTAAAAGCCGCTTTTGGATACATGGAGTACACTGCACATCTTCACTACGCTGTATTGGTTCACATGATCCTGCATGAACGAATAGATTACGTGCGGTCTTTGATAAAGACATGCATGGCCTTTTTTAGGATTTCCAATTCCTCTTCTCGTTCCCTAAGCTCTTGTTCTGCCACCCGTAATTTATTCTCTATTTCCGTGAATGTCATCCGTTGTTCTTCGTTGGGATGGACCAGACGGTCCTGCTTTTCCCGGTACAGCTTTGCCCACTGTCGGATCGAAGTAGGACTAACCCCAATTTCATACGCGAGATCGGTGGCTTTCCGTCCTTCTTCGATATAAAGCTTGGCAATATATTCCTTATATTCGTGCGGTTTATGCTTACGCATGTGATGGGACACGCCCTTTCCTTCAGTAGGTTCAGTATGTCGAAAACCGATCAGTCGTGTCCACTTATTAGTCTAACCCCAATAAAATCAGAAAGCTGCGCTATAAAATCAAATAATCACCGATGATGATCAGATAACCACTGCTAATGAGAGAATAAAGCAGTATTTCCACTCACCGAAAATACTTGCCTTTTCCTCACACTCCTGTTAATATCGTTTCATAGCTAACGATTAAATTTTCTAAAGGGTGGTGAAAAGCTATTCACTCTTTTAATAAAGACGGCGAACTGCTTCCGGAGGAGCGGGAAGCCCTGAAGCAGCTAACGAAGGTTTCCGAGGAGGAGCTGCAGACAGAGGCGATTTCTGTCGTAACGAATCTTTACCGGGCAGCACAGGGTCTCCGGAATAAAATGGAGCAGGAAGTGCTTTCCGGGTACCGGCTTTCCTGGACATCCTTTTCGATATTGTATGATCTCTGGGTCTCCGGGCCGCTGGAAACAAGAGAACTGGCGAAGCTCACTGCGGTAAGTAAAGCAACGGTCAGCAACATTACCAATACCCTCGAGCGAAAAGAGTTCTGCTCGCGGGAGAGAGACACGGAGGATAAGCGGATTTCCTACGTTTCGATTACAGAGAACGGACGAAAAGTGATGGAAGAGCTGTATCCGAAGTTTCATCAGGGGGAGGCGGAAATTGTCCGCAGCCTCGACCCGGAAGAGCAGAAGCAGATGTCCGCACTGCTCCGAAGAGTGATCCGGGACAATCAATTTTAGCGGAAATTTCATATCAGAACAGCAATGACAGGAACCCAGTAGCAGTGCATCTCCCTGTTTCAGAGAGTCGGTGGCCGGTGTGAATCGACACAAAGATGCATGTGAATTACCTCCTCGAGCTTTTTCTGCGAACAGCAGTAGCAGAAAACGGTCCGGATCCCGTTAGATCATGAGTGGAGGAAGCGCATGCTTCTTCAATAAGGGTGGTACCGCGTTATAACCACGTCCCTTTTTTGGGGGGCGTGTTTTTTTGTATTTAATTTTAAGGAGGAAAAGAAAATGACAAGTTTCAAACAAAAATTATCAGCAGCGCAGCGTATAGAAGTAAAAAGGCAGATGGATATATACAGGCAGGGAGTGCAGGATATTATTCCGCCGGAAGACCTGGAGGAGAAAATTGCAAAATCACTGATCGAAGAGCGTCCGCTGAAAATCAAGCTAGGCCTGGATCCTTCTGCACCGGACGTGCACCTGGGCCACACGGTAGTGCTGAACAAAATGCGCCAGTTCCAGGATAATGGGCATGTCATTCAGCTGCTTATCGGGGATTTTACCGGGAAAATCGGGGATCCGACAGGAAAATCAGTCGCACGGAAGCAGCTTACCGATGAGGAAGTAAAAACCAATGCGCAGACCTACTTCGAACAGTTCGGCAAAGTGCTTGATATGGAAAAAGTGGAGCTGCACTACAACTCGAAGTGGCTAAGCAAACTGAATTTTGAAGAAGTGATTCATCTGGCAGGACAGATTACTGTCGCGAGGCTTCTGGAGCGGGATGATTTTGATGAAAGAATTGCGATGAGCAAGCCGATTTCCCTGCACGAATTTTTCTACCCGCTGATGCAGGGCTACGATTCCGTGGTGCTGGAAAGTGATATTGAACTCGGCGGAACGGATCAGCACTTTAATATCTTAATGGGGCGTCACTTCCAGGAGCGTTTTGAAAAAGAAAAGCAGGTGGCGATTCTCATGCCGCTGATTGAAGGGCTGGATGGCGTGGAAAAAATGTCCAAGTCCAAAAACAACTACATCGGCATTGATGAAAGCCCGAATGAAATGTTTGGAAAAGCGATGTCGATACCGGATGAATTAATGATAAAATACTTTGAGCTTGTAACGGATCTTTCTCCGGAAGCAGTGGAAAAAGTGAAAACAGAACTGGAGTCCGGAAAGATGCATCCGCGCGATGCGAAAATGCTTCTTGGGAAAACAATCGTCCGCATGTACCACAGCGAAGAAGCAGGAGAAAAAGCGGAACAGCATTTCGTCACTGTCTTCCGGGAAGGTGCCGCGCCGGAAGAAATTCCCGAACAGCAGTGGGAAGGGGAGCAGCAGACGGGAATCCTCGATCTGCTGACCGCGCTGGATCTGCTTCCCTCGAAAAGTGAAGCAAGGAAAATGATACAGAATAACGGGGTGAAGATGGACGGTAAAAGAGTTACCGACCCTCAGCTGACAGTGGAAATAAAAGACGGTATGGTGGTGCAGGTAGGGAAGCGTAAGTTTGTACGGGTGGCACTTAAACATTAAATGAAAGCATTGAAACCCGTGCGGGAAGAAAGTTTTGCTGCACGGGTTTTTAAAAGTGGTTGTACATTCCTCCAATATGTAAAATTTTTATAATTTTCTATTGCTTTGTATATGAATATAAATTACTATACTAATAGAACTACGTAATTCGCTGTTCCTATAAAAATAACTTCAATATAACTGGGCGGAATATATTTCCGGCTCTTGTATAGACGCGACACTGGTTGATTAGGACGGCTTTTTCATATATCAAATATTCTTGAGAGGTTGTTTGTGAATGAATGTACAAAGGAAACTGCTAGTATCGTATTTGGTAATTGTTGCAATACTGCTGGGGCTGGGGGCTTACTCGGTGTATAGTCTGCAGGCAATGAATGACAATAGCAGCAGAATGTACGAGAACCGTGTCACTCCGCTGAATGAGTTAGCGTCCATCGTGCAGCTTGCAGAAAATACACGGGTGCAGATGGTAACTTCTGTACTGAATGAAAATCCAGCTTTTACAGAAGCTGCTGAAAGCAATCTGGAAGAAATTAATACATATATTACTGCGTATGAAGCACACATAAATAATGCAGAGGAACAGGAAATTTTCGAAACATTTCAGACGGAGTGGGAGGCTTTTACAGCGATCGTTCGCAATAACATTATATTAATTGAGCTTGAAAATTTTGAAGGAGCACAGATGGGCCTCCTGCAGGGGGGAGGACCTTTTCAGGCATCTTCGGAAGCGCTGGGAGAACTCCGAGAGATTAACCAGACGATTGCAGAAAGATTAAACAATGAAAATACGAGCAGCTATGAATGGACCCGGCTGATCATTATCGTCCTTAGTTTAGTAGCAATTGCTTCGGCTGTGGGGATTGCACTGCTGATGGGCCGCTCGCTCGGAAAGCCGCTCGGGAAAGTATCCAGTCAGCTTCGTACAATTGCGCAGGGGGACTTAACTGTGGCTCCCATGCGGGTGAAGCGAAAAGATGAAATTGGAGATCTTGTGCAGAGCATGAATAAAATGCAGGATAATTTAAAAGGCCTTATTCAGAATGTATCCACTGCTTCCGGAAATTTATCCAGCCAGAGTGAAGAACTTACCCAGTCGGCGGGAGAAGTGAAAGCAGGGTCTGAGCAGATCGCAGTCGCAATGCAGGAGGTTGCTTCTGGTTCAGAAACGCAGGCAAATAACGCGGGCGATCTCGCTTCCGGCATGGAAACATTCGCGGTGGAAATGCAGGGAGCGAACACTAAAGGGGAAGAAATCCACCGATCTTCAGAGAAAGTAGTTTCACTGACGGAAGAAGGAACTGCCTTGATGGAACAGACGGTGGCTCAAATGAAAAATATTGACGGCATTGTAAAAGATGCAGTGCAGAAAGTAAGCGGCCTCGATAAACAGTCGCAGAAAATTTCCAAGCTGGTCGGGGTGATTAATGAAATTGCCGAGCAGACAAATCTATTGGCGCTGAATGCTGCTATTGAAGCAGCAAGAGCAGGCGAGCACGGAAAAGGCTTTGCGGTGGTTGCGGACGAAGTGCGAAAACTGGCAGAGCAGGTAAGCACTTCTGTCGTCGATATTACAGGAATCGTCGGTGACATGCAGGAGGAATCTGCAGGAGTGGTCCAGTCGCTCGAAGGCGGCTATCAGGAAGTAGAAAAAGGAACGAAGCAGGCGGAAACAACGGGCGCCACGTTCCACAGCATCAACCAGGCGGTCAAGGAAATGAGCAGCGGTATCCAGGGGATTACGAGCAGCCTGGCGACCATGGCTTCCAACAGCCAGGAAATGAATGCAACGGTGGAAGAAATTGCAGCCGTTTCTGAAGAATCCGCGGCAGGCGTCGAGCAGACGTCCGCCTCCGCACAGCAGGCGAGCAGCTCCATGCAGGAAGTTACGGCGAGCTCTGAAGAATTGGCGAAGATGGCAGAAGAACTGAATGAACTCGTGCTTAAATTTAAAGTATAAGGTGGAGAGGACTGACGGCATGCTGTCAGTCCTTTTCCGTTTGCGAATATAATTCGCTTGTTAAAAATGAATTCGAGTGTTTGAAAGGTGAATTAATGCTTTTTGCTGTTTTAAAAATGAGTAAAATGGTCCAGCGTGAGAGTAAAGGTCTTACTTGAGAGTGAATGCTTAGGCAACATGAGTAAATCTGAGTTGGCGAGCAGTAAATCTTTTTAAATAAGAGTAAATCAACATCCGCAGTAATAAATCCTGCGACTGGGATTAACTGCCGATGAATTCGGGTGTCTTAAAAATGAATCGCCTCATGACCCCGCCCCAGACCACAAAAAAGGAGTGCTGCAGCTCACAGGCACTCCTTTTTTCTATGAACTTTTCTGCTGGTCTTTTTCCTTCGTCACTTTATGGAGGGCGTGGTTCGTGCCCCATTCGTGCATTGCTTCTAAAATCGGCTCGAGACTGCGGCCATATTCAGTAATCGAATACTCTACTTTCGGCGGCACCTGCGGATACACGACCCGCTCGATGATATCTTCCTCCTCCAGTTCACGAAGCTGCTTCGTGAGCATTTTCTGCGTGATGCCCGGCATGCTGCGCTTCAATTCACTGAAGCGTTTCGTTCCTTCCTGCAGCAGGTATAGGAGTATAATCGGCTTCCATTTTCCGACAAGAATGCCGAGCGCATTTTCAACCCGGCAGTTTTCCGGTTTCTTTTCCATGCTGTTTCCTCCTTTAGTATCTTTTTGTATACTATAGCACTTAAAAGTGCGTACTTATCAATTTGTGAGATACTAATTATAATAGCATCAGGAACAACAAATAGAAAGGTGGAATTTTACATGCAGAAATATAGAATCAATCCGGATGACGGATTGGAATTTGGAATTTATACACTCGGAGATCACCTTCCTGATCCGGCAACCGGCGAAAGAATCTCCGCACAGGAACGAATTCATGACCTGGTCGAATATGCAACGCTTGCAGAGCAGGCGGGGCTTGATTTCTTCAGCGTGGGAGAAAGCCACCAGGAATTCTTTGCCACGCAGGCGCATGCAGTGGTACTTGCTGCGATTGCCCAGGCAACGGAAAAAATTAAAATTGCGAGCTCTTCCACAATTATCAGTACCTCTGATCCGGTTAGAGTCTATGAAAACTTTGCAACGATCGATCTCATCTCGAAGGGGCGTGCGGAAATTGTAGCCGGACGAGCTTCGCGGATAGGATTGTTTGAACTGCTAGGTTATAACGTGCGCGACTACGAAGCATTATTTGAGGAAAAATTCGATCTGCTCCGTCAGATCAATGAAGAAGAAGTAGTCAACTGGAGCGGGGAATTCAGAGCGCCGTTAAGAAATGCGAAAGTACTGCCGCGCCCGATGGAAGGATCTCTGCCGATCTGGCGTGCGGTCGGCGGGACACCGGCGAGTGCAATGAAAGCAGGATATGCAGGGGTGCCAATGTTTATGGCCCACTTAGGCGGAGCATCCGCAGTATTTAAACGTACCATTGATGCATACCGGGAGGCAGCCAGAGAAGGCGGGCATAACCCGGACGAGCTTCCGGTGGCGACTGCAGGTTTTTTCTATGCTGCGGAAAACTCCCAGCAGGCCTTGAAAGAACTGTATCCTCACATTAATGAAGGAATGAAACGCACAAACGGTGCAGGCTTTCCGAAGCAGCACTTCGCACAGGGCGTTGATCCGCATAATATTATGAACATCGGCAGCCCGAAGCAGATCATTGAAAAAATATTGCATCAGCACGAAGTATTCGGGCATCAGCGCTATATTGCCCAGATTGATTTCGGCGGCATGCCGATGGATAATATTAAGAAAAACCTGGATCTGATCGGCTCTGAAATACTGCCGGCAGTGAAAAAATATACGAAAAAGAAATAGGAGGCGCGCACATGAAGATTATTGGACTATCCGGCTCTCAGGTCGGTTCAAAGACGAGAACCGCAGTGGATGCGGCGATGAAATCTTTAAAGGACAAGTATCCGGACGTAGAAACTAACTTAATTGATTTAGCGGAATACGAGATGCAGTTCAGTGACGGGCGCAATTATCTGGAGTATGAAGGAGACACCGGCTACGTTACAAAAGAGCTAATGGAAGCAGATGCTATCGTGATCGGCACACCTATTTTTCAGGCTTCCATCCCGGCAACGTTAAAAAATATTTTTGATCTGCTGCCGGTCAATGCGTTCCGTGATAAAGTTGTCAGCATGATCGTTACGGCGGGATCACCGAAGCATTATCTGATCGCAGATTTACAGCTGAAACCTATCCTTGCCTATATGAAGGCACAGCTGGTACAGACGTACGTCTTTATTGAAGAAGAAGATTTCTACCGCAAGGAAATAAAGAACAATGATATTCTCGACCGGATTGACCGTCTGGCGGAAGACACGGTAGTGCTCACGGAAACTTTTACGAAGATCCGGGAAGAAAAAGAAGCACAGTATGATTTTTAATAGAGATACCGTGGAAGAGGCTGTCACAGGCCTCTTTTTTTATTTGGGAACAATTTTATTTCCACCTGGCACAAATAAAATTGCTGTACTTTCTATGATAAGACTGCTTGGACTTGTTGAAGACAAATCGAAAAGATCCAAACATAAAGTTCGGTACAGCAAGCCTGCGGATAGTAACTTCCCGTTATTAAAATCAGAATAATCAGTTTTTATTCATAATTCCGCCATAATGAAAGCGTTACCTGCAATATTGTGAAATATTTCACAAATTAATGCTTTTCTTTTAGGTAAAGTCCGTCTACAATAAAGGTGTAAACAAGTTGATTGCCGCTCTTATTTTTTTAACTTATCATGTGAAATATTTCACAATATGAATGAAGGAGTGATTAACATGGCAGTAGAAGAGAAAAAGCTTAAAAAAGCAAAAGAATCAGTAAGTGAAGTGCAGCAGCTGGTGGAAAGAGCGAACATAGCAGCAGAGGCATTCCGTGAGTTTGACCAGGCCCAGGTAGACAAGGTAGTCAAAGAAATGGCGATGGCAGGCGTGGATCAGCATATGCCGCTCGCAAAAATGGCAGTGGAAGAAACAAAGCGCGGTGTCTATGAAGATAAGATTATTAAAAATATGTTTGCCACAGAATACGTGCATAATACGATCAAGCATGATAAAACAGTCGGAATTCTTTACGAAAATGAGTATGAAGAAACGATTGAAATTGCAGAGCCGGTAGGTGTTGTTGCCGGAGTAACACCGGTAACGAACCCAACTTCTACTACTATGTTTAAGGCGCTCATATCTATTAAAACGCGTAACCCAATTATCTTTGCGTTCCATCCATCTGCGCAGAAATGTTCTGCGAAAGCTGCAGAAATTATGTATAAGGCTGCCGTAAGGGCAGGGGCACCAAAGGACTGTATTCAGTGGATTGAAAAGCCATCTGTTGAAGCGACCCAGCAGCTGATGAATCACCCAGGCGTGGCGCTCGTACTCGCTACAGGCGGCGCGGGCATGGTGAAAGCAGCGTATTCTACTGGAAAGCCGGCACTCGGTGTCGGTCCGGGAAATGTACCGTGCTACATTGAGCGGAGTGCAGACATCGAGCAGGCAGTGAATGACCTGATTCTCTCAAAAACATTTGATAACGGCATGATCTGTGCTTCTGAACAGGCTGTCATTATCGACGAAGAAATTTACGAAGCAACAAAGCTGGAACTGATTGCAAACAACTGTTACTTCCTCACAGATGCGGAAAGGCAGAAGGTAGAAAAGCTTGTCATTAATGAAGAAAGCTGCGCCGTCAACGCGCAGATTGTTGGAAAGCCTGCTTTTGAAATTGCAAAGCTTGCCGGAGTGGAAGTACATCCCGAAACAAAAATTCTCATTGCAGAACTGAAGACAGTTGGACCGGAATCTCCGTTGTCCCGCGAAAAGCTCAGCCCGGTGCTCGCATGCTATAAAGTAAAGAATTTTGAAGAAGGCTTCCAGCGCTCGGAGGAAATGCTTGCCTTTGGCGGACTAGGGCACTCTGCGGTTATTCATTCCAATAACATGGATATCGTCGAAGGGTTCGGCTTACGTTTAAAAGCAGGCCGGGTAATCAACAACTGCCCATCTTCCCAGGGAGCAATCGGAGACATTTACAACGGGTACCTGCCGTCTCTCACACTCGGCTGCGGCTCCTACGGAAGGAACTTTGTTTCCCAGAACGTAGGAACGGTCAATCTGCTGAATATTAAAAAAATCGGCAAGAGAAGAAACAATATGCAGTGGTTCAAGGTTCCCGGGAAAGTATATTTCGAGAAAAACTCTACAAAATATCTCGAGAAAATGCCGAATATTTCCCGGGCAATGATTGTAACGGACCAGATGATGGTGAAGATGGGATACGTGGACCGCGTGGTGCATTATCTGAACAAGCGTAAGGAAAAAGTAAGTTACCAGATCTTTGCGGATGTGGAGCCGGATCCATCTGTAGAAACAGTGATGACCGGTGCAAAAGCGATGACTGATTTTGAGCCGGATGTCATTATCACTCTCGGCGGCGGTTCTGCGATGGATGCAGCCAAAGGAATGTGGGCATTCTATGAGCATCCGGACCTGGAGTTCCATGACTTAAAACAGAAGTTCCTGGATATCAGAAAGAGAGTTTTCAAGCATCCGAAGCTTGGAAATAAAGCGCAGTTTGTAGCGATTCCGACGACTTCCGGTACTGGCTCTGAGGTGACTTCTTTTGCAGTAATCACGGATAAAGAAAACAATGTGAAGTATCCAATTGCTGACTATGAACTCACACCGGACGTGGCAATTATTGACCCGGTCTACGTAAAATCCGTACCGCCGACTGTCACAGCGGATACCGGAATGGACGTACTCACACATGCGATCGAAGCATATGTTTCCATTATGGCAAATGATTATACAGATGGACTGGCAATGAAAGCAGTCCAGCTTGTATTTGAATATCTGCCGCAGTCCTACCGGGATGAAAACAACGAACTTGCAAGAGAAAAAATGCACAATGCTTCTACGATGGCGGGCATGGCTTTTGCAAATGCGTTCCTTGGAATCAATCACAGCCTGGCGCACAAAATGGGGGCAGAGTTCCATATTGCACATGGCCGCACAAACGCAATCCTGCTGCCGCACGTAATCCGCTACAACGGCTCCAAGCCAACGAAGTTCACTGCGTTTCCTAAGTACAGCCACTTTATTGCAGACAAGCGCTATGCAGAGCTCGCGAAGCTGCTCGGCCTGCCGGCAGCAACTCCGGCGGAAGGCGTGGAAAGTCTTGCCAACGCTGTCACCAAGCTTGCGAAAGAGCTGAACATTCCAATGAGCTTTGCAGCATGCGGCGTTGATAAAAAAGAATTTGAAGCAAAAGTGGATATGATGGCGGACCGTGCATTCGAAGATCAGTGCACTCCCGCCAATCCAAGGCTTCCTTTAATTACAGAACTTGCAGATATTTACCGCGCAGCCTACAAAGGCGTATAAGAAAAAAAGCACCCCGGGAGCTCAGCTTTCGGGGTGCTTTTTATGATTCTCGCTCTTACATGTATCGGGAAGCCCGATGTTATACAAAAGCAGTCTAAACAGGAAAAGGAGCTGCACTTATCAAGAACATCGGAATTAATTTATCTGCAGAAGTTATCTCCGTGTCTCATTTAACTTGAAAATTTCAAAGGGCTACTCTCAAAAAATGTTTTACTTTCTGTTCATATTTTTCTGCAAGAGAATCTTCCAGATCATTAGTGGAGATAATTGTATCCACTTCGTCCAGGTTGATCCATTTTACCAGCGATCGCTGTTCAAATTTTGTATGATCTGCCAGCACCACAATCTTATCGGCAAGCTCCGCAATACGCTGCTTCGTTCTTGCCTGCATTTCGTGGCTGTCGCTTACTCCCCATGATGCATCGATCGCAGTACAGGACATAAAGAACGTGTTCACATGGTAGTCATTGATAATTTTATCGGAGGTGATGCCCACGAGCGACATCGATTCTTTGCGAAGATACCCTCCGGTTAAAATTACAGTGATCTGCTCTTTTTTGGCTAGCTCAATAGAGACATGGATGGAATTTGTGATGACTGTCAAAGACATATTTGGAAGCAGTTTTGCCAGCTGCAGAGAAGTGGTGCTGGCATCAATGGCAATAATTTCCCCTTCTTCTACAAGCTCCAGTGCCTGCCTTGCAATTGCTTCTTTTTCTTCCAGGTGCTTCTGTTCCCGTTCCATGGAGGGCACTTCAAACCCCTCAGAAGCAGACTGCACTGCTCCGCCGCGCGTTCGAATTAACACTTTTTGATTTTCCAAAAACTCCAGGTCGCGGCGGATCGTTTCGTCTGTTACCGATAAGGACTTACTGAGCTCCCCGACCTTTACTTTTCCATGTTTCTTCAATTCTTTAATAATGTTTTTATGCCGTCGATCTACTTTCGATTCTACATTCAGCATCGCTGCATCTCCTTTTATATTTGGTAAACACGAATAAATTCTTTATATCTATTTATTAATTATACAAAAACTCCCGTAAGAAAACACATTTCAGCTGGTGTTTATTTATTTTTTTGGAAAGAGGAGTGTTTCTTTAGAACGGAAAATATACTTTTAAATACGTCTTCTTAAATGACTGAGAGGAAATACAATTATATTACTAATCGGTATAAAAGCGTTATGTCTGTAAGCTGTAGTGGTTTTCATTTTAGCCTGGGCTGATCCAGCATAGTCAAAGGGAAGATGATCGAATAGGAACAACCAGCCGAGTGAAAGCTTCTGGTGAAAACACAGCTGTATAAAGGACCTGTCACAGTAATTTTTGATTTCCTGATTGTAATCACTGATAAAATTCCCACACACATTCAAACTTACCAGTATTGTAAACGTTTTTATACATTTATCATATCCTGCGGCATTTATTTTGTAAACAAATAAAAATGTTGAAAACAAAAATTTAAAAGATTATAATGTGGATATATCAAAAATAATTCGCTGGAGGTTCATATGGTTAAAAATTTATGGAATGCAGAAGAAAGCAGCAAGTTAAACACAAAATTAGATGAGCTTGTTTACCGCTCCAACTTGATCGGTTCCGACAGAGCAGTCTGTAACTTTGGCGGCGGAAATACTTCTATTAAGACAACAGAAAAAGATTTCCGCGGCAGAGATGTAGAGGTAATGTGGGTAAAAGGAAGCGGCTCGGACCTGGCTACAATGGGAAGCCATAACTTTACCGGCCTGAAGCTCGATGATATTGCTCCTTTAAAAGAAAGAGAAGATATGAGCGATGAGGATATGGTTGCATACCTGTCGCACTGCATGATCAACAGCAGCCACCCGCGTTCTTCTATTGAAACGCTGCTTCACGCGTTCCTTCCTTATAAGCACGTAGATCACACGCACCCGGATGCGATTATCAGTATCGCCTGTGCGGATAACGGGAAAGAAATTGCAAAAGAAATTTTCGGTGACCGCTTCGTATGGGTTCCTTATATCCGTCCCGGCTTTAAGCTGTCGAAAATGATTGCTGACGGTGTGGCAGCAAATCCAAAAGCAGACCTCGTGCTGATGGAGAAGCACGGCCTTGTCGTCTGGGGAGAAACTGCCAAAGAAAGCTATGATAAAACTATCGACGTTATTAATGAAGCGGAAGCATACATCAATAAAGCAGGAGAAAGCAAAGAAGCGTTCGGCGGGGAGAAATACCAATCCCTGGAGGAGTCGGAAAGACGTGAAGTACTGTCTGACGTAATGCCATTTATCCGAGGACAGGTTTTTGAAGAAAAAGCGATGATACTTACTTACGATGATAATGAAGAAGTACTTACGTTTGTAAACAGCAATAATGCTGAAAAGCTTTCCCAGGTAGGGGCAGCCTGCCCGGATCATCTCGTGCACACAAAGCGTGTTCCTTTATTTGTAGACTGGAATCCACAGAGTGAATCTGCAGAAGATTTAAAAGAAAAATTAAAGAGCAGCATTGCTGCTTATAAAAAAGAATACCAGGAATATTTCGAACGCAACAAGAATGAAGGAGACGTTATGTTTGAACCATCTCCGCGCGTTATTTTAATCCCGGGACTCGGCATGGTGAATACCGGTAAAGACCTGAAGATGGCAAACGTGAGCGGTGCACTTTATAACCGTGCGGTACAGGTAATGAAAGGTGCTACGTATCTAGGAGAATTTGTTTCCCTGAATGAAAATGAGTCTTATGAGATTGAATACTGGCCGCTGGAGCTGTATAAGCTTTCTCTTGCACCGGCAGAAGCGGAATTCTCCCGAAAGGTCGCGCTTGTGACAGGCGGCGCGGGTGGAATAGGCAGTGAAACGTGCAAGAAGTTTGTAGAGGAAGGCGCACACGTACTCGTAACGGACCTGAACCTTGAAGGAGCGGAAAAAGTCGCTGCAGAAATTAATGAAACGTTCGGCCCGGGAAGAGCTACTGCTATTCAAATGGACGTAACGAGCGAAGGACAGATTCAGGAGGCATATAAAAAAGCTGCATTAGCTTACGGCGGAGTGGATACTATCGTTAACAACGCCGGACTTGCGACTTCCAATCCGATTGAAGAAACTTCCTTAAAAGAGTGGCAGCTGAATATGGATGTACTTGGTACAGGGTACTTCCTGGTGGCGAAAGAAGCGCTTATTCAAATGAAAAAGCAGAACACCGGCGGTTCCATGATTTTCATCGGCTCCAAGAACTCCATCTATGCCGGTAAGAACGCCGCGGCTTACAGCTCGGTGAAAGCTATGGAAACACATTTGGCAAGATGTTTCGCTGCTGAAGGCGGAGAGCACGGAATCCGCGTAAATTCCGTGCTTCCGGATGCAGTACTGCAGGGGTCCGCAATCTGGAGCTCTGCCTGGAAAGAAGAAAGAGCCGCAGCTTACGGAATTCATCCGGATGAACTGGAGGAGCACTACCGCAAGAGAACGATCCTCCGGGTGCACATTCTGCCGCGTGATATTGCAGAATCGATCGCTTTCCTTGCTTCAAGCAAATCTGAAAAAACAACAGGATGCATGATCACTGTAGATGGCGGCGTGCCGGCTGCTTTCACAAGATAACAGCCTGCAAAGTCATTCCGGGGAACCAACCTGAATGACTGCATGCTTTTTACCAGACGGGAGCGTTTTTTGAAAACGTTATCGCAGGACAGACGAGATAACTGAAAGATCAGCAGCATCTCTGCGGGATCTTTGTAGGAGGAATAACATGAGTTCATCCAGTTTGGCAGTGGACATTGGAGCTTCCAGTGGACGGTTGATTCTTGGATCTCTTGAAAACAACACGTTAAATACGAAAGAAATACATCGTTTTGAGAATAAAATGATACAAGAAAACGGCTATGAATGCTGGGACATTGAACATTTGCACCAGGAAATTTTAACAGGCATCCGTAAGGCCTTTGCGATGGGGGAGCGCCCTGCAAGCATCGGAATCGATACGTGGGCAGTGGATTACGTCCTGCTGGATAAAGAAAATCAGCCGCTGATGAAGCCGATCGCTTACCGAGACCAAAGAACAAAAGCAGTGATCGAGGAAGTGCACGCACTCCTGCCGCAGGAAGAACTATACCGGCGGACAGGCATCCAGTATCAGCCTTTCAATACCATTTATCAGCTCGCAGCCCATAAAAAACAGGAGCCGGAACTGTGGGAAAAAGCAGAAAAACTGCTGTTAATTCCTGATTACCTGCACTTTCTGCTTACCGGCAGGCAGGCCGCGGAATACACGAATGCTACGACGACTCAGCTTATTTCCGCAGAAACCGGAGAATGGGATAAGGGAACGCTCGATACGCTCGGCATCCCCCATACACTTTTTCCAGAGCTGAGAAAGCCTGGCGAAACTCTCGGTCCTGTAAAAGAGGAGCTTCAGGAGGAATTCGGCGTTGAGATGAATGTCGTTTTTCCCGGAACTCATGATACAGCTTCTGCCGTAGCAGCAGCGCCGATCAAAGACAAAGCAGTTTA
Source organism: Alkalicoccus daliensis (assembly GCF_900103955.1). Lineage (GTDB taxonomy): Bacteria > Bacillota > Bacilli > Bacillales > Salisediminibacteriaceae > Alkalicoccus > Alkalicoccus daliensis. The sequence goes on along the minus strand of NZ_FNIL01000004.1, from coordinate 169,122 downwards.
TATCAGCTCAGGCACATGGTCTTTAATGGGAGTGGAAGAAAAAGAACCGGTCATCTCAAAGGAAACGCGCGAAAAAAACTTTACGAACGAAGGCGGCGTGGAAAACCGTTTCCGCTTTTTAAAAAATATTATGGGACTCTGGATGATTCAGGAAGTAAAGCGGGAGTATAATGATAAGTACTCCTTCGCTGAATTTGTGGAGCTGGCAAAGGAATCCGCGCTTGATACGATCGTAAACGTCAACGAAGAGCGGTTTCTTCGTCCGGAAAGCATGAAGGAAGCAATAAAGGAAAGCTGCAGTGAACAAGGGGAAGAAGTTCCTGAAGAGCCGGGAGATTTTGCACGCTGTATTTTCCGGAGTCTGGCAGCTTCCTATGCATCTACGGTAAACGAAATTGAAGCGCTGACCGGAGAGCAGTACGAACGCATTCATGTAATCGGCGGAGGCAGCCAGAACCAGTGGCTGAACCAGCTGACGGCAGACTTTACCGGAAAGCAGGTAATTTCAGGTCCTGTCGAAGCAACTGCAATTGGAAATCTACTCGTGCAGTTCATTGCACAGAAACAGATAAGCTCCTTGGAAAAGGGCCGGGAAGTAACAGCCAACTCTTTTTCCTTGGTCACGTACTTACCAGAGGAAGGATGAAGAATATGTCCGTAGAAAAAAGATTCGAGCTCGCAAAGGAACAATATGAAGCATGGAATATAAATTTGGAAGATGTTTTCTCTAAGCTGCAGGAGGTGCCGATTTCGATCCACTGCTGGCAGGGAGATGACGTGACAGGCTTTGAAGCAGCACAGCACGATCTCTCCGGCGGCATTGAAGTTACAGGAGACTATCCCGGGAAAGCAACGAATGGGGAAGAGCTTCGTAAAGATCTGGACAAAGCACTTTCGCTGATTCCAGGGAAGCACCGGATTAATCTGCATGCAATTTATGCAGAAACAGACGGGGAAGAAATAGACCGTGATCAAATTGAACCGAAGCATTTCGAAAAATGGGTGAAGTGGGCAAAAGAAAATGAGCTTGGACTTGATTTCAATCCAACGCTTTTTTCCCACGATAAAGCAGCTGACGGCCTGACGCTTGCACACGCAGATGAAAACATCCGTAATTTCTGGATTGAACACTGCAAAGCTTCCCGCCGGGTGGCAGCGTACTTTGGAAAAGAATTAGGGACTCCGGCACTCACAAATATCTGGATTCCGGACGGTTTTAAGGATACGCCAAGTGACCGGCTGACGCCGCGGCTGCGGCTGAAGGATTCTCTGGATAAAATTTTCTCCGAGGAAATCGATACTGCACACAATCTGGATGCGGTAGAAAGCAAGCTTTTCGGTATTGGATCAGAAGCATTTGTTGTAGGGTCACATGAGTTTTACTTAAGCTATGCGCTGAAAAATGATAAACTTTGTTTACTGGATACCGGGCACTATCATCCAACAGAAATGGTGTCCAATAAAATTTCCGCAATGCTTCCTTTCAATGAACGACTCGCGCTGCATGTGTCCCGTCCCGTACGCTGGGACAGCGACCATGTAGTGACACTGGATGATGAACTGAAGGAAATTGCATTGGAAATTGTCCGCAACGATGCACTGGATAAAGTAAGCATCGGACTGGATTTCTTTGATGCAAGCATTAACAGAATAGCAGCCTGGACGATCGGTACACGCAATATGATCAAGGCGCTTCTTTACGCGCACCTTCTGCCGCATGAGCATTTAAAGCAGTTGCAGGAAGACGGGAATTACACAGAAAGACTTGCGCTTTTAGAAGAATTCAAAACATATCCATTCGGAGCAGTGTGGGATTATTACTGCGAAAAGATGGAAGTGCCAGTCGCAGAAAAATGGCTGGAAGATGTAAAACAATATGAAGAAGACGTACTTTCGAAAAGATAGACAGCTGCAGCAGAGGCCTCCATTATCCGGGAATTTCGGGAAAGCTTTCCCCTCCTGCGATGGAGGCTTATGCTGTATTTACAGCACACGTTTTGGGTTTAGAGGAATCCGTTTATAAAAAATTCTGTTAGTCAGTTCCTACAGGACCTTCCTGGAAGCAGAGGTTATAAAATATGGAGGATTTATATTTAAAAAAGTGATTTTTATTCTTCTTATCAAAGCGTTTATTTATGAACGATGTGAATGAACTCCATTACATTCGGATGCTTTCCGCAGGGCTTGCCTGCAACTAATTCTTCCATTGCGAAACAATGTCAGAATGGATGCTCAGGCTGCGCTGATCCCGCAGGAGTCAACGACTTTCATTCCGATCCTGCTTTTATTTTACGTATATTTAGAATGATTTCTAAAGTGATGTTCGTTAAATTTTCGAAAAATTGCACCAAAATCTTGCAGCTTTCAAAGCGAAAAATTTTTCTGCTTTTCTTTAAAAATTTATTTTCCCTAGTAATTACTCATAGTATATAAATTTCACCACACATAATTTAATATACGTTTGTTTTTCATGATGGTCACTTTTGCAGAATAAATATCTGCACCACATACAATAAAAATAGTCTCTACTGTGAAATGAAGGCGAGGACGCTCAGAGGATGAGCGCAGTCTGAGAATCCATTTCGAAGAAGCGCAGCGCAAGAGAAATTAGTCGAAGACAAGCCCTCGAGCAAGCCTTCGCCGAAAGTGGAACAGCAATATGAACTCTCCTATATTAAAAAAGATATGTTTTTATGGTAGTTTCTTAAAATACCTGGCGAAAGCAGAACGACAAACTATAAACGCCAATCACTGTACGATAATTTTTATAAAGTCTTTGCACAAAAGACAGGAGGAATACTTAAATGAAAGTTTCCCTATTTATCACCTGTATCGGTGATGTCGTATACTCATCACGCGTAGGCAGAAGCGTGGTCGAAGTACTGGAACGCGCAGGATGTGAAGTAGTTTTCCCGGAAAAACAGACCTGCTGCGGCCAGCCGGCTTTTAACAGCGGCTATCATAAAGAAGCAAAAAAAGCGGCCAAGCACTTTATCCGTACCTTTGAACATGCAGAAGCAGTAGTCGCACCATCAGGTTCCTGTGCCGGCATGGTGAAAGAATATCCCCACTTACTGGTGGATGAACCTTCATGGCACGACCGGGCGCGAAAGCTGGCAGATAAAACATATGAATTCACACAGTTTCTCGTCGACGTACTGAACATCACTGATATCGGCGCTTATTTTCCGAAAAGAGTAACGTATCATACTTCCTGCCATATGACGCGGATTATGAAAGTGACTGAGCCGCCGGTGAAGCTGCTGGAAAATGTGGAGGGAATCACCTTTGATACACTTCCCTATAAAGAGCAGTGCTGCGGATTCGGTGGTACATTCAGCGTAAAAATGCTCGCGATTTCTGAGCAGATGGTGGACGACAAAGTAAAGCACATTGTTGATACAAAAGCGGAAGTACTCGTCGGATCCGATCTCGGGTGCCTCATGAATATCGGCGGCAGGCTGGAACGGCTCGGTATCGACGTGGAAGTGATGCATATCGCAGAAGTACTAAATCAGCGTCAGGAAACGGGGGAGAGCGTTGGGAATTAAAATAAGCAATGACTCTTTTTTCGAGCGGGTGGACAAAGGAATTAAAAATGATTTTATGCGGCAGGCTGTATCTTCCGCACAGGATCGCCTGGAAGGAAGAAAGTCTGCGATCACAGAAGAAATGGGTGACTGGGAAGACTGGAGAGAGCTGTCAGAAGAGATTCGGCAGCACACTCTGGAAAATCTCGACTATTACTTGAATCAGTTTGCAGAAAACGTGGCAAAGCAGGGGGGACACGTCCACTTTGCTGAAACGCCGGAAGAAGCAAACGAATACATTACGAACGTAGCAAAGCAAAAGAACGCGAAAAAGATTCTCAAAGCAAAATCAATGGTGTCCGAAGAAATCGGCATGAATGAAGCACTTGAAAAAGCAGGGTGCGAAGTTATTGAGTCTGATTTGGGAGAGTGGATTCTGCAGCTGGATGACCATGATCCACCTTCGCACATCGTGGTGCCGGCACTTCACAAAAATAAAGAGCAGATCCGTGAAACGTTTCACGTGAAACGGGGCTATGAAGATACCGCGGAGCCGGAAAGACTGGCGAAATTTGCCCGTGAACAGCTGCGAACGGAGTTTATGCAGGCAGATATCGGAATTACCGGATGTAACTTTGCTGTCGCCGAATCAGGCGCTATCTCTCTCGTAACGAACGAGGGGAATGCCAGGCTGGCAACGACTATCCCGAAAACAACCATCGCCGTGATGGGAATGGAGCGGATCGTCCCTACCTGGGAAGAACTCGATGTACTTGTAACGATGCTCTGCCGGAGTGCGGTGGGCCAGAAGCTGACGAGTTATATTACCGGGCTTACACCGAGCCCCGGAGGAGAAGGGGACGGTCCGGAGGATTTTCACGTTGTAATTATCGATAATGGACGCTCCAAAATATTAGGAACCAAGTACCAGTCAGCTTTACAGTGCATCCGCTGTGCCGCCTGTATTAATGTGTGTCCAGTGTACCGGCATGTCGGCGGTCACTCCTACGGCTCTATTTATCCAGGACCGATCGGTGCTGTCCTTACGCCGCTGCTGGAAGGCTATGACGACCATAAGGAGCTGCCGTATGCTTCCTCGCTCTGTGCAGCATGTACAGATGCCTGTCCGGTGAAAATTCCACTGCACGAGCTGTTAATCGAACACCGAAAAGATATCGTGGAAAAAGAAAAGCTCGGAACGTTTACGGAAAAAGTGATGATGCAAGGATTCGGCTACGGCACAAGTCATCCCAGCTTCTTTAAAATGGGCGGGAAACAGGTGCCTTTTCTGATGAATATTGTAGCGGAAGGAAAAGACGGCGGAGGAATCGGTCCGGGGCCGATTAAGCTCTGGACAGAAATACGTAACCTGCCGAATTCCAAAGGAGACACCTTCCGGAAATGGTTTAAGAAAAGAAAGGGGGGAGCGCGCGATGGAAACAGGGACGATCAGCGGGAAAGATAAATTTTTAAAGCGGCTCTCCAACAGGATGGGCAGAGAAGAAGCGCCTGCTTCTGTCACTCTACCTGCCTGGTCAAAGCGTCCACAGGATAAAGTGCTGGAGGGTGCTTCGCAGGACGAACTGGTTGATGTGTTAATCGCACACAGCAGAGCAATTCATACAGATGTCGTCACTAGCACAAGCCAGGACCTTGAAAAGTTTCTGCAGGAAGCGGTCAGCGAACTCGGTGGCGGGCCGATTGTATGTACCAGGGATGAGCGTTTTTCTTCCTTTGGTCTCGGGAACTATCTGAAGCAGGAAGAAAAGAACGGTTCTCTGCACATCTGGGAGGAAGGAAGCCGGGAGGATAATTTTAAAATTGCTGAAAAAGCAAACATCGGCATCACCTTCTCAGACGTTACGCTGGCGGAATCCGGCACGGTCGTTTTATTCCGGCAGGAGGGCATTGGGCGTTCGGTCAGCCTGCTGCCGGAAAACTATATCGCGATTATTCCGAAAAGCACGCTCGTGCCGCGGATGACGCAGGCCGCAAAAATTATCAGGGATAACCAGAAGAATGGACAGATGCCTTCCTGTATTAATTTTATTTCCGGGCCAAGTAACTCTGCGGATATCGAGCTGCGCCTCGTTGTCGGGGTGCACGGTCCTGTGAAGGTAATTTATATCGTTGTTGAAGATGCGTAATAATTAAAGAAGCGGCGTTCCGAAGTTATCTTCGGAACGCCGCTTTTTTACTGCTTGAGATTCACAAAATTATTTTAATTATCTTTATTTAACAAAAAAATATTTTGTTTTAAATAATAATACAAGGATTTTCGAACAATTTCGGTTATAATTAATCTTAAACAAACAAAATTATTATAATTTGTTTTGCGGTAAGATCATGAAAAAAGGAGGTTATTAAATTGAGCGGTACAGAATTTTCTGGAAAAGTCATTCTTGTTACCGGAGGATCAGCAGGAATAGGCTATGCATCTGTGCAGAGGTTTATGGAGCAGGGGGCCAGGGTCTGCTTATTTGATATAGATGAGGAAAAAGTGGAGAAAAGCGTGGGAGAACTGCGCAGCAGAAACCTGGCAGAAAACCTGTTGGCGGTAACAGGAGATGTTTCCCAAGAAGAAGATGTACGAGGCTGCTTTCAAAAGATTTATGAGCAGTGGGGAGCGCTGGACGCGGTATTTGCGAACGCAGGCATTGGCGGCACGATGGCACCGATTGAAAAGATGAAGCTGGAGGATTGGCAGAATACAATGAATGTCGATCTTACGGGGTGCTTTTTAACTGTGAAACAGGCGATACCTTACTTGAAGAAAAAAGGAGGAAGTATCGTAATCACAAGTTCTGTCAGCGGGAACCGTGTTTTTTCCCAGCCGGGCTTTGGCTGCTACAGCACGGCAAAAGCCGGCCAGGCAGCTTTTATGAAAATGGCTGCGCTGGAGCTTGGCCAGTTCGGCATACGGGTAAACGCGGTTTGTCCGGGCGGAGTGGAAACAACAATGAGTGAATCAATTACTTCAGACCCAGATGTGAAAAAAATTAGTATGCAGGTGCAGTTTCCAAGAGGACACCAGCCGCTTATGGCTGGAAATGCAAAGCCGGAGCAGATTGCAGATGCGGTAGCGTTCCTGTTTTCTGAAAAAGCGGCGCATATCACAGGAACAGAACTGTATATTGACGGAGGGGAATCTTTACTACAGGGATAATTTTAGGTTTATTAAAAATTAAAATTGTAAAACAAAAATAAAAAGTTTATAATTATCACAATATTTCATTAAATTTAGGAGGCTGTTATGACAACTTCTCATGGAAAAACACATTGGTTCATCCCGGATGGATTCATTCCACCGGACAGCAGCGGTGAAATGGAAAGCCACGAATCCATCTGTGTGCTGAACTGCGGGGAAACTGCGAGCAGGCTGACAATTAATGCTTACTTTGAAGACAGAGAGCCGATAGAGCAGTTTACGTATAAAGTCGATGCAAAAAGAACGAAGCATATCAGAACAACATGGCTGAAAAATGAGCAGGAAGAAACAATTCCAAAAGGAGTCCCGTACGCGCTGGAAGTAATTTCGGATGTTCCGGTTATCATTCAGTACAGCCGTCTTGACTCCACCCAGAAAGAGCTGGCGCTGATGACAACGCTGGGATATTCCGCCGGCAGTTAACTGCTTGTCGTTTCTGCACTGCTTTTAATTACCTGCACCCCGCGGCGGGTAATTCCTTCGGCCAGCTGTTCGCTCAGAGCACTGTCGGTAATAATCGTATTAATATCCTCCAGGACTGCAAACTGAATCAAAGCATCTTTCTGAAACTTGCTGGAGTCTGCGAGCAGGAAAATTTCATTAGAGCACTGCATGGCTTCTTTTTTCCAGTCTGCATGTATGCCATTAAAAACCGTAAGGCCGTTTTCGATCGAAATGCCGGTGGTGCCGAAAAATATTTTATTTACCCGGATCGTTTTCAGCATTTTAGAAGACTCTGCGCCGAATAAAGCTCCGGAAGTGCCAATTCTTGTACCGCCGGCCATCATTAAGTGGACCTTTTCCTTCGGCAGCAGCTTATACGCTACCTTAATGTCATTCGTAATAACGGTTACCGGGACCTCTCCCAACAGTTCTGCGAAAGCTTCGGTGGTGCTTCCCCCATCAATTAAAATAGTATCGTTTTTCTGTATATGCTGAAGTGCTTCTACAGCGATCGCATGTTTTACATCTCCATGTTCCATCTGCCGTTTTTTAATCGGAAGCAGCTGTTCTCCTTCTTTCGGAAGGGTGGCGCCGCCGTGAATACGTTTCAGGTGGCCTTGATTTTCTAAAGTTTCCAGATCAATACGGATGGTTTTTTCAGTCACCTGCAGCATCTCGCTTAAATAAGTGACTTTTACGGTAGACCTTTTATCTAATTCGTTCAATATTTTTTCGTGCCGTTCGATTGATAGCATAAGGACCTCCACTGGTGAGTAATATAAATTCTATTATAGGAACAAGAGAATTTATTTGTAAACATGAAGAAACGAAAAAACAACATATTTTCGAACAAAAAGTAGATTTTTATTTGTGATTTCCAAAAATTATTGTTATAATCAAACCGTAATGAACAATAACGAACTTAATTTATCTTCACTTCTGCATTATATGCAGGACCAGCTGAAGATGAAAAAATGAAGGGAGATTATAAACATGGAATTCAGATACGCGACAAACCCGGAGGATATGAAACAGTATACAACTGATAAGCTGAGGGATGAATTTTTAATTGAATCCCTGTTTGTAGAAGGGGAACTAAAAATGGTTTACTCCCATTATGACCGCGTTGTAGTCGGCGGAGTAATTCCGACACAGCAGGAAATAAAGCTTGATGCAGGAGATGCTTTAAGAACAGAGTACTTTTTGGAACGAAGAGAAATTGGAATCGTAAACATCGGACCTGCAGGAAAAGTAGTCGTGGACGGAGAAGAATTTACTTTAAATAAAAGAGACTGCCTGTACATTGGCCTCGGCAAAGAAAATGTAACTTTTCACAGTGAAGATCCTTCCAACCCTGCAAAGCTTTACTTTGTTTCTGCAAACGCTCACAAAGAATACCCGACGAAGGTTCTGCCGATTAAAGATGCGGAGCCGACGAGGCTTGGATCGGATGCAGAATCCAATAACCGTACGATCTATAAATATATCCACGCGGACGGCCTGCAGAGCAGCCAGCTGATGATGGGAATGACGCTGCTTGAGCCGAACAATATGTGGAACACGATGCCTGCACATGTGCATGACAGAAGAGCGGAAGTTTATCTGTATTTTGATATGGAGGAAGAATCCCGCGTATTCCACTTTATGGGACGTCCGGACGAAACCCGCCACATGCTCGTGAAAAATGAGCAGGCGATTTTATCTCCGCCGTGGTCGATCCATTCAGGAGTAGGAACAAACAATTATACTTTCATCTGGGCAATGGCCGGTGAAAATTATACTTTTAAAGACATGGATTTTGTACCAATGGAGGATTTAAAATAATTTTCTCAGCTGAATCGCACCTGGCCAATCATATTCCAGGTGCGATTTGTGCTAGCTGAAATTTCCGCAGAAAAACCACCCAGGCTTACATATACTAATGAATTTTATACACTCTTATAAATAAAACGCTGAAATTGAAAGCGTATAACTAACTGTAAAGGAAGTAGTAAATATGCAAAGCTTACTGGAAAAACTCAAGGAAGATAAACTGGTAGCCATCATGAGAAAAGTACCTTACTCCGCAGGGAAAGCAACAGCAGAGGCATTAAAGGAGGGAGGCATTACTTTTCTGGAAGTAACGCTTGATTCAGAGAACGCACTGCAGCTGATTGAAGACTTGAATAATTCATTTGGAGAAGATGTGAAGGTTGGGGCAGGTACAGTAATGAATCTGCAGATGGCAGAAGATGCTGTCGCCGCTGGTGCAGCATATCTTGTTTCTCCGCATACTGACCTTCAGGTAATTGAGTACGGTCTCTCTAAAAACGTGGAAGTCTGGCCGGGTGCGCTTACTCCGACAGAAATTGTCACTGCTTATCAAGCGGGAGCTTCCGCAGTAAAAGTATTCCCGGCAGGAGCAATGGGAGACGATTATATTAAAAACATCCGCGGACCGCTTGCCCATATTCCTTTAATGGGAACAGGCGGCATTACAGAGCAGAACCTGAAGCCTCTATTTGATCAGGGGCTGACTGCAGCAGGACTGGGAAGCAACCTGGTAAACAATCAGCTCGTAAAAGAAAACAATTTTTCTCAGATTACTCAGCTTGCCGAAAAATATACAGCGATAGCAAGGGGATGAAAAAATGAGCAGACCGCAGAAAGCAGATGTAGTAACAATCGGAGAAAGCATGGTTTTGTTTCAGCCTTCTCCGGAAGGAACCATTCCGTACGCACCGCAGTTTACCAGTTCGATCGGCGGAGCAGAATCGAATCTCGCTTTTGCGCTGAGCCGGCTCGGGAAAAAAGTAAGGTGGATCAGTGCTCTTGGAACCGATCCGTTCGGCGATTTGATTATGACACGGCTGATGGGAGAAGGAGTAGACGTTTCGCAGGTAATCCGGGACGAGGCAGCTCCAACGGCAGTGTTTTTCAAGGAATCGAAAGGATACGGGGATCCGAATGTTTATTACTATCGCAGAGGTTCTGCGGCGAGCAGGCTGTCTCCGGAGCATATCCGGAATGAATGGTTTGACGGAGCCCGGCATCTCCATGTCACCGGCATTACACCGGCGCTCGGGGAATCAACGGCAGAGATGGTGAAGCAGGCGATGAAGCAGGCAAAGGAACAAGGCTTGACCGTATCCCTCGATCCAAATATCCGCAGAAAACTCTGGGAAGAGGAAGAAGCACGGGAGGTAATTTTGTCGCTTATTCCTTTATGTGACTTGTTCCTGCCGGGAGAAGAGGAAGCGGCGTTTCTTCTAGGAGAAAAAAATTCCTGGAGCGACTACGCAAAAGAATTTCAGGACATGGGTCCTTCCATTGTTGTCATGAAAAGAGGAGAAGACGGAGCAAGCGTAAAATACGGCGAGAACACGCGTGAAGAAGCAGGTTTTCCTGTCAAATATGTAGTAGACACCGTAGGAGCGGGAGACGCTTTCGCAGCTGGGATTTTATCTGTACTGCTGGAGGAAGAACAACCATTTCAGCTCTCTTCTTTAGAAAAATCAGTGCCTAAAGCGATGAGAAGAGCTGTCGTTATGGGAGCACTCGCGACACAGTTTAAAGGAGACTGGGAAGGTTCACCTACACTTGCGGAGCTGGAAAGCTTTTCAGGAGAAAGTCAGCACATCACTAGATAATAATGAAAGGGTGATTATATGTCTGTAGGATTATTAGCGCACCTGTTCGGACAGCAGTCTTATCAGTCGCTGGCATCCCGTCTCGGGGAAAAAGGATTTAAGCATATTCAGCTTGCGATGTGGAAAGCTTTTGATAACTATGATTTCTCCAAGCCGGGGCTGCTGAGTCCGGGACTGGCAGATGATATTAAAGAAGAGCTGGCGAAGCACGATGTGAAAATCTCTGTGCTTGCCTCCTATCTTCATTTATATCAGAGAGATGAAAAAGAAAGGGAGCTCACCCTGCAGCGATATAAGGAATGCATCCGCTATGCAAAGTTTCTCGGCGCGCCGATGGTAGCGACAGAAACTGGGCCGCCGGAAGGAGAAGTTACCAAAGAAGACTGGAACACGCTCGTGCAGTCTGTAAAAGAAATCACAGCGGAGGCGGAAAAGTGGGGCGTATTTTTCGCACTGGAAGCAGCGGGCGGACATATGGTCGATACTGCAAGAAAACTAAAAGATCTGATAGATGAAGTGCCGTCTTCCAATATTGGCGTCGTCATTGATCCAGGGAATCTCATGACTGCAGAAAATTTCAGCCGGCAGGAAGAAGTCATGGAAGAAGCATTTGAACTGCTTGGTGACAGAGTGATTGCAGCCCATGCAAAAGACCGCCGGATGAACGATAAAGGAGAACTGGAAGTGCTGCCGGCAGGGCAGGGCACCATGAATTATGAAAGATATATGGAGCTGCTGCAGGCGCAGAAGCCGCAGGTGCCAATTATTCTGGAGGAATGCAAGCCGGAGGAAATGCTCGATTCCAAAAGGTACGTAGAATCTTTTCTGAAGTAACAGGTTTTTATGCAGAGGAAACAGCAGCCAGCGCCTGAAAACAGATAGATAACTAAATAATGCTCCAATAAGGAGAGGTACAAGTTGAAGAAAGTGAACAGGATTGCCGTATGTGGAGTAAGTAATCGTGCAATGGGAATGTTTATTGAACCCTGCGTAGACAAATATTATACGGAAAATAAGATCGTCGCTCTGCTAGACCATGACAGGAAAAGAACCACTATCTGCAAAGAACGTTACAGCCAGCTGCATGACGTGCCGGAATATAGTGAGACCGAGTTTGAGCAGATGATCGAGGAAACAGAAGCAGATACGATCATTGTTGCCGGCAGAGATGATACGCATATTTATTACATTCTTAAAAGTCTGGAACACAATTTAAATGTCATTTCAGAAAAGCCGATGGTGACTACTGCGGCGGATGCAGCAAAAATTCTTGAAGCAGAAAAGAACAGTACCGGAAAAGTAACAGTAGCTTTCAACTATCGCTATAACGCGTTTCACCGGAAAATAAAGGAACTTATTCTCGATAATAAAATCGGAAGAATTACCTCTATTGATTTGAACTGGTATATCGATACGTATCATGGAGCAAGTTACTTTAAACGATGGAACAGAATGCGGGAATTTTCCGGCGGTCTCTCCATCCATAAATCAACACACCATTTTGATTTAATCAACTGGTGGACGGATCAGCTTCCGGAACAAGTATTTGCTTTCGGCGCTTTGAACTACTACGGTCCCGAAAGTGAGCATAACCCGAGTAAAAGAAACGGCAGAAACTGTCTTACCTGCGAAGAACAGCTGGAATGCGATTATTTTATGCGCTGGTTTAACCGTTCCGACGGGAGCGCAGCGGCTGTCGATGATCACCTCCAGAAAAACTCCTTTGAAGGTGCGGCGGAGGATTATACAAATTACCGTACAGATCAGTGCATTTTTGATGAAGAAATATCGATTGAGGATACGTATGCAGCCACGGTCAAATATGATAAGGGAGCACTGCTGAATTATTCCATTAATTTTTCTCTTCCGTATGAGGGCTACAGGCTTGCCATCAACGGTACCAAAGGCAGGATCGAAACAACCGAATATCACGAGCCGAGCAGGGTTCCTTTTCCAGTGCCTGAGCAGACCATCGACTATTTCCCGTTGTTCGGAAGCAAGGAAGTGATTCATGTGGTACAGACAGAAGGCGGACACGGCGGAGGCGATCCTTTGATTCAGGAAGACCTTTTTCTTGCCGGAAAAAGAAAAAGGGGTTATCCGATTCTTGCCGGAGCTGAAGCCGGGGCCTGGTCAATTGCCACGGGAGAAGCAGTATGGAGGTCTGTGAAACAGGGCCAGCCGATTCACGTAGCGGAGCTGCTTCATAACAAAAGCCTGACAAATTCGTAACTTATATTTTGCAGGCGCACCTTTCCTAAGTGGATACAACTACTAAATTACAGAAAGTGTGTTTTCAAATGCCTAAACCAATAAAAGATGTGCTGCCGTACATTGCCTACGGCGGAGATTATAACCCCGAACAGTGGGAAGAAGAAACCTGGTACCGCGATGCAGAATTAATGCAGAAAGCAGGAGTAAACCTTGTTTCTGTAGCAATTTTCAGCTGGGCTGTACTTGAGGTGGAGGAAGATGTATTTCAGTTTGAATGGCTGGATAAGATATTGGACATACTGCACGAGCATGGCGTCGGCGTGTGTCTGGCTACTGCCACTGCATCTCCCCCGGCATGGATGACAAAAAAATATGATGATATTCCTGCGGTGGATGAAAAGGGTATTCCTTATTCCTTTGGCTCCAGACAGCACTATTCTCCAAGCAGCCCCTCTTATAGAAAAGGAATCAAGAAAATAGTAAAGGCGCTTGCCGAAAGATATAAAGAGCATCCAGCCCTGAAAATGTGGCACATTAACAATGAATATGGATGCCATCTGTCGGAATGCTACAGTTCCTATTCATTGGAAGCTTTTCATCACTGGCTGCAGGAAAAGTATAAAACAATCGAAGCTTTAAATAAATCATGGGGGACGAACTTCTGGAGCCAGCGCTACAATGACTGGGCGGAAATAGATTTTCCTGTGAATCAGGCAACCTTTTACAACCCGGGACAGAAGCTTGATTATAAGCGATTTATGAATGACCAGATTTTCGATTTATATCTAATCGAAAAAAATATTCTCCGTGATATTACGCCGGAAGTGCCGGTGTTCACGAATTTTATGTATCAATTTAAGCCACTTGACTATTTTCAGTGGGCAAAAGAGCTGGACGTAGTCACGTGGGACTCGTATCCGGATCCAAGAGAAGGGATTCCTTACCGCCATGCTTTTCACCATGATTTAATGAGAAGTCTCAGACAGGGACAGCCATTTCTGATTATGGAGCAGGTGACAAGCCACGTGAACTGGAGAGATATTAATCTTACGAAGCCGCCGGGCACGATGCGGCTGTGGAGCTACGGCGGTGTGGCAAGAGGAGCGGACGGCGTCATGTTTTTCCAGTGGAGACAGGGAAGAGCAGGCGCAGAAAAGTTTCACGGTGCTATGATTCCTCATTCTGATAATGAAAAAAGCAGAACTTTTCAGGAGACTGCCAAACTCGGCAATGAATTAAAGCTTCTGGACAGTGTGCGGGATGCCAGAGTAAAAGCGAAAGCAGCAATTCTCATGGACTGGGAAAACTGGTGGGCAGTAGAACTCGAAGGAAAGCCTCACAATGGACTCAGCTATATGGAAACGCTGGAAGCATACTACAAGCCATTCTTCGATTTAAATATTGCGGTGGATATTGTTCATCCTGCCGCAGACTTAAGTGAATACTCTTTCGTAGTGGCTCCAATGCTATATGCTTTAACTTCGGCAGAGGCGGAAAAGCTGGAAAATTATACAGCAGAAGGCGGTACGATACTGTTCAGCTTTTTCAGCGGGATTGCTGATAAACATGAGCATATTCATCTGGGTGGATATCCAGGTCCGCTGCGTAAACTGTCAGGTATTTATATTGACGAATTTGTTCCGCAGAGCGAGGAAGGCAGGTTAACATTTGTGAAAAAAGGCAGGCAGTTTTCCAGCAGTATCTGGGCAGATGTAATTTATCCGGAAGGGGCGGAAACTGTGGCAGCCTATGAAACAGGCTGGCTTGCTGGTATTCCTGCAGTTACCAAAAACAGATTCGGCAAAGGCACTGCCTACTATATCGGGACCGCTCCGGAGGAAAGATTCCTGAAGGAATTTATTAAAGAAATCTCTGAAGAGAATCATGTTATTCCTGCGCTCAAAGTAGAAGACGGTGTAGAGGTATCTGAACGGGAAGGCGAAGAGGAAAAGTACTTATTTGTGATTAATCACAATGAGTATGAGGTGAATGTGAAACTCGCCGAGGGAACTACTTACTACAATATGCTTTCAAAACAAAATATTTCTGGAAAAGAAGCGCTCCCTGCAAAAGAAGTATTAATATTGTCTTACTCCAAATGAAAATAAATAAGTGTCTTGAAAGGATGATTAGGTATGGCAAAGCTGGAATTTGATGAACAGCAGATTAAAGAAGTAATAGATAACGTGGTAGAAAGAACATTTAACATGGACTTTCCCTGGGACTGGCCGGGCGGCGTAGCTTTTTACGGTATTACGGAAGCATATGATGCCACGGGAAAAAGTGAATATATGGACCGTCTGAAAGCCTGGATTGATGAAGAGCTGGAAGATGGACTGCCGCCGCTTACAGTGAACGCTTCGTCCATTGGCCATATTTTACTTTCCCTCTATGATTATACAGGCGAAGAAAAATACTTGGAAATCGCTACAGAAATGGCGGAATATTTAATAAATGATGCGGAAAAATTTGATGATGATGTGCTGCAGCATACAGTAAACGGTGATAAGTATACATTTCCGGAGCAGGCCTGGGTCGATACGATGTTTATGGCAGGCTACTTCCTGTTACGGATCGGCAAGCTGCTCGACAGAGAGGATTTCTTCGAATTCGGATTAAAACAGTACCACGGCCATGAAAAGTTTTTGCAGGATGACGATACCGATCTGTACTACCATGGCTGGGATAATATCGCGGGCAACAATATGTCCAGCATCTTCTGGGCCAGAGGCAACAGCTGGGCGGCGATTACGATGGCAAGAGCGCTTGAACTCGTGGAAGTGCAGCATCCATCATATATGATTATTGACGGTTCACTCCGGGATCAGCAGAGTGCATTGGTCCGCCTGCAGAAGGACTCCGGACTCTGGTCTACAGTAGTGACAGATCCCGCTACGTATGATGAGTTATCGGGTTCCTGCGGAATTGCTGCTTCCCTGCTCGTCAGAGGAAAGCTGTATAACAAATATATTCAAAAGTCGATAGACGGGATTTTACGTAATATTAAAGAGGACGGCTCTGTCATGAACGTTTCGGCCGGTACGGCAGTAATGAATAATAAAGAGGGCTATGAACATGTACCAGCGAAAAGAGTGCAGGGCTGGGGCCAGGGGCTCGCACTCGTATTCCTTGCCTCTTTATTAAAGCAGAGGAATATTTAAAAAATATGGCCACAGGGAACATTTCTATCCGATTTTTGTTTCAGGAAAAATACAAACATAAATAAACAAACAGGAGTGATTTGATTGAATTCACTATTTGCGTTGGAAGGAAAAACGGCAGTAGTAACAGGAGCGACACGCGGGTTAGGACAAGGAATGGCGCTGGGTCTCGCGGAAGCCGGAGCCGACATTATCGGTATCGGTTATTCAGATCAAGCGGAAACGAAAGCGGCGGTAGAAAAGCTTGGCAGGAAATTTTTTGAGATAAATGCTGACTTAGCGCAGCAGGATAAGCTGGCGGATGTCGTACAGGAAGCCATCAGTAAAACGGGAAAAGTAGATATTCTCGTAAATAACGCCGGTATTATCAGACGGGAGCAGGCGGAAAATTTCAGCGACAGTGACTGGCACGATGTAGTGGATGTAAATATGAATTCCGTCTTTAAATTAACCCGGGATTTTGGAAAGCATATGCTGGAAAACGGCTCGGGCAGAATTATTAACATAGCTTCCATGCTCTCGTTTCAGGGCGGATTAAAGGTGCCTGCCTACTCTGCCACCAAGCATGCGGTAGCCGGCCTGACAAAATCCTTTGCAAATGAATGGGGAAGCCGCGGGGTAAATGTTAATGCGATAGCGCCAGGATATTTCGCTACTGACAACACAGCTGCGATCCGTGAAGATAAAGATAGAAATGACTATATCACTTCCAGAATCCCTAAAAAAATCTGGGGCAAGCCGGAAGATCTGAAAGGTCCGGTAGTATTCCTTGCTTCAGAGAGCTCAAACTATGTAAATGGGCACGTACTATGTGTAGACGGCGGCTGGATGAGCTCCTGATACCACAGAAAAAATCGCCTTCTTCCTTTTGGGAGAGGCGATTTTTTTAGGTTCTTCATAAATAGGTGAAAACAAAAAAATAACTATTCACCCTGCCGGCTTTTTTCCTTTGCAGGGTCAGCTGCCGTTCTGCGGTTAATCAGCTCTGTTGGGGTATAGCCCGTATACTTTTTAAAGGTGGAAGTGAAATAAGCTGGATTCGTAAAACCTACCTGTTCAGAAATTTCATATATCAGGTAGCTGCCTTCCTGAATCATCTTTTTCGCTTTTTCCATTCTTACACGCGTGAGATAATTCTTGAAAGACTCCCCTACGATCTTTTTGAAAATCTGGCCCAGGTAGTTGCGGGAAATCAAAAGTTCATCTGCAATATCCTGCAGAGTAATGTTTTCGCTGATATTTTTCTGGATATAAGCAAGCATCTGCTCGACAAGCTGCCGATGTTTTAAATTTTCATCCCACTGCTGATTCTCGCAGATGTGATGAACAACTCTATGCAGATAGGAACGGAATTCCATCCAATTGCCGGCCTTTGCCAGCTCCCGGTGAAAATCGAACTTTTCGGAGAACATTTCATCAATTTTGATGCCGATATCATATAAAGAGTAGGTGATTATGGTCCAGACTTCAATCCCAAGCCGCAGATTCTCCCGTGGATCAAAAGGAGTCTCTTTATGCTGTTCATAAATGCTGTCGATCACAGCTTCTGCGTTCTTAATGTCTGCATATCTGATTGCTTCCGACATTTTCTGCTTCGCTTCCATGGAATTAGACCATAGATCGCGCTGACTTTCCTCCACCAGCGCGATTTCGGGATTTTGCTCAGGGGCTGTTTTATTTACCGGATGAAGCAGGCTGCCGGTGGAGATCTCTGCAAAAGCTTCTTTCATGGAGGCAGACATCTCTCTCCAGTCTGATTTTATTTTTCCTGCGCTGGTCACTGCATGTATCCCAAAGTAGGTCTCGAAGTTCTTGACTAACGTTTGCTGCAATTCAGCTAGTTCCTGTTCGTAGTTTTGATGTGAGCCAGGATAGAAGTGAATGCAAAGGGCTGTCTGATGACTGTGCAGCTCAATATAATGCATGTCTTCAAAATAAGGCAGAACAGAGTCCTTAATCACATTCTCCGCAGAAAAGCGGAACAAATACCAATCCGAACGAAAAAAAGAAGATTCTTCCAGAGAATGATCGTAAGTTAACGTGATGACAACATGGTGCTGCTGGTCCCACTTTTCTGTTATTCTGTTGGCGGCAGGAGGCAGACTTGCAGCATGGGTGTTCGTGCCTGTAACAATAGATTTTATCCACTCTTTTTCCACTAAAGGTTCATACATCTTTACTTTTTCCCGGAGATCAAAAACTTCGATGCGTTCACTTACTTCTTTTTCAAGCTTTGCTATACTTTCTTCCAATACCTCGTTGATTGTGTCAGGGGAAGAGGGTTTTGACAAATAGTCATCAATGTTCAGTTTCATCGCTCTTCTCGCATATTCGAAATCATTGTAGCCGCTCAGGATAATAACTCTGCTGTGAATATCTTCCTGCCTTAAATTTTCTATCATTTCCAGACCATTCATCACAGGCATATAAATATCAGTAATAATTAAATCGGGCTTCACCTGTTTAATCAGTTCCAGGCCTTCCTGTCCATTTCTGGCTTCGCCTGCCCATTCGCAGGAGAGCTGCTTCCACGGAATTATCTTTTTCATGCCCCGCAGTACTTTATCATCATCGTCTATTATGACTACTTTCCACATAATAATCCTCCTAGGAAAGAGTAATTGCACGTAAAAAAGTTTAAGTATAATATCATGCTGTAAGAAGATCTTTATCATTTACTTTGGGAATGAGAATCTGCACTTCTGTACCATCCGGACTGCTTTTAATATGGATAAATGCTTCATCTCCAAAATAGACATGCAGTCGTTCTTTGACATTTTTAATACCGTAGCCGCCCAGGTCATCTTTATGCTTCAATTGGTTTTCAGAGGCGAATCCCATGCCGTCATCAGCAATACTGATGCACAATTGATCCCCCTGCTCACCCACATTTATATGAATGTTTCCACTGCGGCTTTCCCGGAAACCATGAATAATAGAATTTTCAACGAATGGCTGAAACGTTAATTTGGGTACGTAATAATACTGCAGGCCTGCAGGGAGGTCAATATGGAAAGTGAGTCTGTTCTCCATTTGTATCTGCTGCAGCCTTAAATAGTATTCTAAGTACTTTAACTCATCTTCCAACGTCAGCACGCTTTCTCCTTTTGATAAACCGATCCGGAGCATTTTGCCCAGCAGTTCGATCATCCGGCTGATCTCAATGTTTCCGCTCTCAATTGCCGTCCAGTTCATCTGATCAAGCGTGTTATACAAAAAGTGAGGATTTATGTTTGCCTGCAGTGCTTTAAGTTCCGTTTCCCGCTGCCTTTGGTACTGAACGCCCAGGGAGGCATACAGTTCTTCCACTCTGTTCGTTAACTCTTCAAAGCCCGTAAATAATTCTCCGAATTCATTGTTATATCCCTTCGGTAATTCAATGGAAGCTTTGTTCAACTGATAGGATTTCATTACTCTTGTAAGTTCATGGATGGGTTCTGTAAACTTTTTTGTTAAAAACATGGTGCCGATTAGCACGATTAACGTCCCAAATATCCCGAGAAGCGCCAAAAGGGTAGCAACCTGTCTGCTTCCCGCAAGAATATCTCTATATGGAGTAATTTCCATGATTGTCCAGTTCGTCTGCGGAATGGCCGTAGTTACTACAAGGCTGTCTTCCATGGAGGTATCATCCTGCAGCGGATATTGAAAACTATTCTGAGAATCGGAAAACTCGATTAATTCCTCAAAGCTTTCATCTCCAATTTCATTATTGCCAGTAGAAGCAACAATTGCCCCGTTCTCGTCCAGCATAATAAGATGAGAATCGTCACTGAAGTTGCGCAGCCAGCTTTCAGCAGTAATTGGATCCAGGTTAACGATAACAATCGACTGCAGCCGTCCGTTGGAAGAATTTATTTTCCTGCCGAGACTGATGACAGAATGTTCACCGGCCATTGTTTCAACATCTCTGTTTCCGAGCCAGGAATAGGCGATATTTTCCAGCTGGGAATACCAGGAAGAATCATAAACGTCTTCTAAAGGAAAGTACCTGACCGGATATTGAATATTATCCACCGGAGGAGAATTCATATAAATTTCTACGGAGTGAAGCGCAGGTATACTGTAAATAATGTTGGAAAAATCGTTGGTAAGACTGGAAGTCTGTCTCATATTTGCAGCACTTGTCTGTCTCCCGCTGATGACATCCCGGAACAGCTGCTGGCGGGAAAGAATCACAGAATATTCCTCGAAGCTCTGCAGATTGTCTCCAAGCTCCTCACTCAGCTGATATAAGTTCTGCTTTTGATATTCTGTAGTGGTATTGACCAGTTCATTTGTAGAAAATCTGTAGCTCAGAAGAATAATAGCTATTAATATTAATACAATAAAAAGAAAGAAACTGCTGAAAAACACGCTGTTTATATGGTATTTTTTAAACATATTCATGTGGAACCCCCATCTCTTCCAGCATAGCAATAACATTATGCAGCTTTCTTCATATTAACAAAGAAACTGTAAATACGGTGCATATTTATTAGTAAGAAGGGGCAGCCTCACTTATAGTAAGGGAATCTTTGTTTTTCTCTTCAATGGTTTCAAACACTTTCAAAGTGATAATTAACACTACAGAAGCAGGGAAGCTCATGAAGTAAAATAAAATAATCCCTGGAAATGCCTGATAAAGGTAGCCGATCATGATTAAAGTGATGCCAATTAAAAACGAATGGGGGAGATAGGCAAGCCCGATCATCAGGGAATACCGGATGTGTTCTTTTAAAGATGTTTTATAATGAGTGAGAACCGGAAAAATATACATAGCAACGATTAGGTATAATACAAAAATAATGAATAGAAAAGCTCCGCCGGAAATACGGATCCACAAGTCAGCTGCAAGAAGGGTATAGAAACTGAACATAAGAGAAAGCCCGCCGAACAGGATAAAGAATCCTACAATATTTGCACGTACGAATTCGCTTTTATAAATAGAGAAAAAGGTTTTCAGCTTGGGGAAATCCGCAGCCTCCATTTTTTCTTTTCGCAATACAGCAAACAAAGCTGCAGTAGCAGGAGCCCAGCCGAAAATACCAAGACCGAGAACAGTAAATAAAACCCAGATAGTGTTCCAGATTGCCAGGTTCATCAACTTTTCAAAAAACTCATAAAAGCCGGTGGAAAATTTACGCATAAGGAAAACTCCCGTCAAAAATTTTGTAAGTGCTTACATATTATTTTATCGTTATTTACCGTTGATTTACATAAGAAAAATGTTAAATACTCATTGGAAAACAACAAATTACCATTGTGCCCAGAAGCATAAAAAGGAAGGGAGATAGGGCAAAGACCCGTTTTAATATTTTTAAAAACGGGTCTTCGATCACCGAAGATATAAACTTATTTAATTCCGGTAGTAGCAATACCTTCCACCAGGTATTTCTGGAAAAATGCAAACAGGATAAACTGCGGGAGCAGTGAGAGGGAGGACATTGCCAGTAAAGCCCCCCAGTTCGTTCCGGCATCTGCATCCATAAAGTTTCTCAAGCCTAATGTAACTGTATGAAGGCCAGCATTATTCAAGTAGATTAATGGAGCGAGGAAATCATCCCATGTCCACATGAAAGAGAAAATAACTACTGTAACGAGCGCCGGCTTCAGGAGCGGAAGAATTATTTTGTAAAAAATTCCGAACTTATTACAGCCGTCGATTGTTGCAGCTTCATCCAGCTCCCGCGGAATTCCACGGATAAATTGAATCAGCAGAAAGATAAAGAATGGCTGCCCGCCCAGAAACGCAGGAACGATGAGCGGATAAAATGTATTCACCCAGCCAAAGTTATGAAAAAGGATGTACTGTGGAATCAAAGTGATCTGCACAGGCAGCATGACCGTCGCCATTAAGCAGCCGAAAAGTAATGCTTTGAACTTGAAGTTAATCCTCGCAAATCCGTAAGCTACGATACTAGCGGATGCTACTGTACCAAGTACTACCAGCGTGGTTACAATAATAGAGTTCCGGAAGTAGACATCAAATCCTATACCGCCGAATCCTTCCCAGCCTCTGGAAAAGTTATCCCAGCGGAATTCGCCGGGAACCAGAGAGGCTGCGTTTCCAAAGATCTCCACTTCAGGTTTTAAAGAACTCATGATCATCCACAGAATTGGATAGATCATCACAAATCCAAAGGCTGCGACGAACGTATAATAGATAACATCAGATATCTTGCTGTTTTGTTTTTTCATCTGTTAACGCCCCCCTTCTGATTCGTAGAAAACCCACTTGCTGGAGGTTTTAAAGATGATTATTGTAATAAGCGCAATAATCACCAGCAATATCCAGGCAAGCGCAGAGGCATAACCCATTCGTAAATATTCGAAGGCCATTTCATATAAATAAAGCGCATAAAATAACGTTGAATCCATTGGGCCACCCTGGGTAATTAAGTAGGCCTGGGTGAATATCATGAATCCACCGATTGTTTGCATAATTAAGTTAAAGAAAATAACCGGAGTAAGCATTGGCAGCGTAATTTTAATGAAAGTCTGTACCTTATTGGCACCATCTACACTGGCTGCTTCATATAACTCTCCAGGAATTTGCCTTAATCCTGCCAGGAAAATAATCATCGGAGAACCGAACTGCCAAACAATTAAAATAATCAGCACGGATAAAGCAGTATCAGGATTTCCGATCCAGTTTAAACCGGACAGGCCAAGGGAGTTCAAGATATCATTAATCGCGCCGTTTCGTCCGAACAGCTGACGCCAGACTACCGCGATCGCTACACTTCCTCCAATAATAGAAGGGATGTAGTAAATCGTTGTGAAAAAGCCGGTAGCTTTTCTTCCAGTGTTAAACAGCATTGCCAGTCCAAGAGCAAAGATCAGCTTAAGCGGGGTAGAAATAAATACAAATATAAGTGTGACAGTTAAAGACTGCACAAATCTAGGATCGCTGGTAAGTATATTAATGTAGTTATCAAATCCCACCCAGTTGGGAGTAGACAGCAGGTCGTAATCGGTAAAAGACAAGTACAGCGAGGCCAGAATCGGACCTAAGATTAAAAGAAAGAATCCAAGGAGCCATGGGGAGATAATGGCATAACCTACGAGCGTTTCCTTCCATTCTTTCTTCTTTTGTTTTTTTAACATGTCTTCATCCTGGGAAGGAACATAAATGCTTGGATCTGCCGTTTCTTCATGTGATTTTGCCATCGTAAAATTCCTCCTAGGGAATAACAGGCCATTTCTCAATGGCCTGTTAAGCTGATTCAGTATTTATTGGAGCATAGATTCAGATTCCTGCCTGAACTGCTCTGCTGCTTCTTCCGGTGTCACCTGGTCATATTTCAAAGCTTCTACGACACGCTGGAAGGAACCTCGAACTTCTGCTTCACCAGGAGGAGAAAGCGGATCAGCAGGACTTGTGTAGTTTTCGACGAGCTCAAGATATTCAAATGTTTCCGCAATTGCTCCGTCTACCTGATCTGCCAGATGCTCACGGACTGTGGAAGATACAGGTACGCCGCGGTCTGCCTGAAGAATTTCGTTAGCTTCCAGGTTATTAGTGAAGAAATCAATAAATGTAGCTGCAGCTTCCTGCTCTTCAGAATTTTCGGAGATAGAGAAGGACATACTTGGACGAATCCAGTTGCCGTCCTGTCCGCCATCTACAGAAGGCATAACGTTCAGGCCGAGCTGCATATCAGTAGTCTGCTGTGCGCCGATAATCTGGTTACTGGCTGCCATACCCAGAGCTGCAGAGCCTTCTCCAAGCATAGAATCTCCACCATCAATATAATCCATCATAATATCGTGGGAGGCGGCAATATCTTCATTGACCATTGACTGGACCATGTCGAAAAAGTCTACAAGAACTTCATCTTCGTACCCAAGTCCATCGCCTGCTTCATTAAATACAGACTGGCCGTGCTGTCTTGCATAAACGAAAAACATTTCAAATTCTGCATTCGCAAAATCAAAGCCGAAGAATTCTTCATCCGTCGCATCTTGAATCTGATGCATGGCATCCATCATTTCTTCATAAGTATAGCCCGGCTCCAGTTCGATGCCATGTTCTTCGAGAAGATCTTCGTTTTCAATAATTCCCAGAGCATTTGCACCAAGTGAAATTGCCATTACTTTTCCATCTTCATCTACGTTAATTTCCTGGTAAACATCTTCAACGTCGTCCATATTAATAAGGCCTTCGTCTATCATAGGCTGCAGATCCACAATTAAATCGCGGCTGTTATATTCCATCAGGCGGGAGTTATCCATATTAATAACATCCGGAAGGTTGCTGCCTGCTGCCTGTGTGCTTAATCGCTCCCAGTAGCCGTCCCAGCTTGTGTATTCAGGTTCTACGCTGATGTCAGGATGCTCTTCTTCAAACAGTTCAATTGCTTCGATCGTCATGTCATGTCGTTCCTGACCACCCCACCAAGCTACGCGGATGGTAGTTTCAGCATCACTGTCAGAGGCTTCTGCTTCATTTTCTTCACCGGCATCATTATTTCCAGTATTTTCTGCGCCGGCATTATTATCTGCGTTATTGCCTGTATCTGCGTTTGCATTTGTATCGTCATTGTCTCCTCCTCCACAACCAGCTAATAGTGCCACGGCAAGAGAGGATGAAATAAACAAGCCTTTAAATTTGTAACGTTTCATAAAGTAAGTTCCCCCTTCAAAAATTTTTGTAAGTGCTTACATTCTTATTGTAGATGGAAAATGTAAGCGTTTGTAGTAAACAAAAGTTAAATAAATATCAAAAAACAACAAATTTTCTTACAATAAACAATTAAACAGCTATTTTTTTATTAAATAACAATAAAGTTGTTTAATTATCATTTTATAGTGTGATAAGTTTTAAAGTAGATATATAATAATTATTTCAAAAATAATATGAAGATTATTTTATTTGAAACAAAAATAATGTGAGGGGATTTATTTTCTCCGCTGCAGATGAATTGTTACTTTATGGGCTGGCCAGTTCTATAGGAGAGTGATTTTCTATGGAATTCATCATCTTTAACTTCTGTCTATTCGAATTAAATGAAAGGTTGTTTTAAGCAGGCCGTCTGTTTGAAAAAATTCAAGGAGGAAACCAATGAAAAAACCATTTATCCATGATGATTTTATGCTCCAGAATGAACAGGGAAAGAAGCTCTATCACGAGTATGCGAAAGATATGCCCATTATTGATTTCCACTGCCATTTAAGTCCGAAAGAAATCAGTGAAAATCACAGATTCAGTAATATTGCTGAAATTTGGCTGCACGGAGACCACTATAAATGGAGGGCAATGCGGGCGCTGGGATTTCCTGAAGAGAAAATCACCGGAAAGGAAAATGATCATGAAAAGTTCAGGGTGTGGGCAGAAAGCGTTCCGCACACGCTGGGAAATCCCTTATACCACTGGACTCATCTGGAACTAACGAGGTATTTTAATGTTGATCAGCTGCTGCATCGAAGTACAGCTGAAGAGATTTGGAAAGAGACGAACAGGCAGCTGCAGGAAGAAGCATTGACGACACAGGACATTTTAAAAAAGTCCAGAGTAGAAGTAGTCTGCACTACGGATGACCCGCTGGATACTCTTCAATATCATGAGGAGATTGCTGAAAATACATCACTGGAGACCCGGGTGCTGCCGACGTTCCGTCCGGACAAAGCGATTGAAATTCAGCTGGTTGGTTTTAATGACTATATTGACCGGCTTTCTGCTTCAGAGGGCGGAGAAATTCGTTCCTATAAAGATTTAAAAGAAAATATCCGCTTTCATATGGATCGCTTTCAGGAAAGAGGATGTGCCAGCTCTGATCACGGGATTCAGGCACTGCCTTTTATAGAAGCATCGGAAGAAGAAGCAGCGGAAATTTTCAGCAAAAGAAGAAATAAAGAAACGCTCTCCTCAGCGGAAACGGAAAAATTCCGAACACATTTTTTATTGTTTCTCGGAGAAGAATATCACCGCCGCGGCTGGGTGATGCAGCTTCATCTCGGTGCTCTGCGCAATAATAATGAAAAAGGATTCGCCCAGCTTGGGCCCGATACTGGATTTGATTCGATGGATGACGCACCCATCGCAGAAGCATTGAACGGATTTTTAAATGCATTAAATAAACATGATGTGCTTCCGAAAACGATTATTTATAATTTAAATCCTGTGCATAATGAAGTAATTGCGACAGCGATCGGCAACTTTCAGGCGGAAGGAGTGAAAGGAAAACTGCAGCTCGGCTCCGGCTGGTGGTTTAACGACCAGAAGACAGGTATGTTAAAGCAGCTAAGGGATTTAGCGAATCATGGACTGCTCAGCACCTTCGTCGGGATGCTGACGGATTCACGGAGTTTTTTGTCTTATACGAGGCATGAATATTTCCGGAGAATTCTCTGCAATATGCTCGGGGAATGGATGGAATGCGGTGAAATACCGGAAGATTATGAGCTGGCCGGGAAAATGGTGGAGGATATCTGCTATTACAATGCGAAGAAATATTTTGGGCTGACACAGAAAGCAGGTGTATGATGCGCAGCAATATGAAACACCTTCTGAAGATAAATGAGAAAGATAATGTAGTGGTCGCCCTGCAAAAGCTGCCGGTGAATTCGAAGTGGACAGAAGGAAATAACGAATTAACTATGCTGGAGGAGGTGCCTCCGGGACATAAGGCAGCACTTTATCCGATTGTGGAAGGAGAAAATGTAATCAAGTATGGATATCCCATTGGACGAGCGACACAGGATATTAAAGCTGGAGAATGGGTGCATACGCACAATACAATCACAAATCTTTCCGGGACGATGGATTACGAGTATAAACCAGTACAGCATCCACCTCCGGAGGAAACCACCCAGCGGACGTTCGAAGGCTATGTCCGCAGCAACGGGGACGTAGGAATTCGAAATGAAATATGGATCATCAATACGGTCGGCTGTATTAACAAAACTGCAGAAATCATTGCGAAAGAAGCAAATGATATGTATCAGAGTGAAAAAGTGGATGGAATTTATCACTTCCCGCATTTATTTGGCTGCTCCCAGCTCGGAGATGATCTTCACAATACGCAGAAAATTCTCAGTGATCTTATTCACCACCCCAATGCCGCGGGAATTCTCGTGCTCGGGTTAGGCTGTGAAAATAACTTTATTGAAGTGTTTAAAGAAGTGCTGGGCGACTTTGGAGAAAAACAGGTGAAGTTCATTGAAGTGCAGCAGGTCGATGATGAAATCGAAGCAGGCCTGGAGGAAATGGAAGAGCTCGTCCGTCACGTGGAAACATTTGAGCGGGAAAGCGTGCCTCTGTCAAAACTGCGAGTTGGCCTGAAATGCGGCGGCTCCGATGGGTTCTCAGGCATTACCGGCAACCCGCTGCTCGGAAAGTTCTCTGATAAATTAATTGCAGCAGGTGGATCGACCGTGCTGACGGAAACTCCGGAGCTTTTCGGGGCGGAGCATCTATTGATGGAACGGGCAGAGAACAGGGAAGTTTTTGAAAAAATTGTTTCCATGGTAAATGGGTTTAAAGAATACTTTATAAAGCATGAGCAGAATGTATACGAAAATCCTTCTCCCGGAAACAAAGCCGGAGGAATTACCACACTGGAAGAGAAATCTCTCGGTAATGTACAGAAGGGAGGATTTTCACCTGTAGTGGATGTGCTTGCCTACGGAGACCGGATGAAAAAACCGGGATTGTCGTTATTGGAAGGCCCGGGCAATGATTTAATTTCTGTTACTGCGCTCGCCTGTGCCGGAGCGCATATTGTGTTATTTACCACAGGAAGAGGTACTCCTTTTGGAGGTCCGGTTCCTACGGTGAAAATTTCAACGAACTCCGCTCTGGCTGAAAAAAAGAAAAGATGGATCGACTTTAATGCAGGAGCTATTACAGAAGGGCAGGCACTATCGGACTGCGCAGATGAACTGCTTAATTACATCATTGATCTTGCAGCAGGCAGAACACAGGCAAATAACGAAAAATACGGTTTCAGAGAAATTTCCATTTTTAAAAATGGAGTCATTCTCTAGAAAAGAGGGCAGGCATGGAAAACCATAAAACACCGGAAAAAATCCTTCAGTTTGGCAAAGGGAATTTTCTGCGCGGCTTTTTTGACTGGCAGATAGAAAAAATGAAGCGTGCAGGAGTATATGGAGGAAGCATTGTCATTTATCAGCCCTCCCCAAACGGGAGTGTCCCCGATTTTCTTCAGGAGCAGAACTATCAGTTTTATGTAGCTGAAAGAGGGCTCTCCGAACAGAAAAAGGTAGACCAGGAGCTGTTAATTACAACTATATCCCGCACCTTCGCTTATAACGAATGGCAGGAAATTCTGCAGCTGGCAGAATCAGATGAGCTGGAATGTATCGTATCAAACACTACAGAAGCAGGGATCGTCTACAAGGAATGTGAGCCGCCGGCTGAAAATGATATCCCGCTTTCCTTCCCGGCGAAACTGACCGAGTTTCTTTCCCGGCGATTTTCAGTTAAAGGAAAGTCCGAGGCTCCCGGACTGATCATTCTCCCGTGTGAGCTGGTGGAACAGAACGGAGAAATGCTGAAGGGAATTATTTTGCAGCATGCGGCAGACTGGGAACTTCCGAAAGAATTTACAGCCTGGATCAATGAAAATATTCATTTTTGCAATACGCTGGTAGACCGGATCGTAACGGGGTATTCAGAGGAGAAAGCAGCAAAAATAGAAGAAAAGACAAATTTTAAGGATCACTGGCTGGTAGTGACAGAACCGTATTATTCCTTTGTGATCGACGGTCCGGCAGAAGTAAAGGAGAAGCTTCCTTTTCAGAAAGCAGGATTGAGCGTCACCTGGGATAAAACAGAATCCTACCGGGAAATGAAAGTAAGGCTGCTGAACGGGCCGCATACGATGATGTGTGCCTCAGGTCTCGTTCATGGATTGAAAACAGTACAGGAAGTGATGAAGAACCCGCTATTTGGTACGTTTGTGGAAAATGGAATGGAAGAAATACGCTCAGTCCTGACACTGGATAAAAAGAAAACGGCAGATTTCCGGGACCAAGTACTGGATAGGTTTCAAAATCCTTTTAATCCGCATCAATTAGCAGATATCGCCCGTTATTCCATCACGAAATTCAGGGTTCGGCTGCTCCCGGTAGTTAAATCCTATTTGGAAGTCCATGGAACGCCTCCGAAACGAATCACTTTCTCGATGGCGTCAGTGCTGCGCTACTACAGGCCGGTAAAGGTGGAGAATGATGAGTTTTTCGGAGAGTACAAAGGAATGGAATATAAGCTTTTTGAAAGTAAAGAAGTACTTGGCCGCTTATCTGATGCATGGCAGGAAGACGATAAAAATAAAAGAACAGCAATGCTGTTAAGCAAAGAAATCTGGGGTGAAGAACTGGAGGAACTGAAAGATTTGCTGCCTTCCTACCTGGAGCTTATTGAGAAAATGGCTAAAGCAAAGTTTTAAGGAATGATAAATTCTGCATTCAATGGCTTCGGGCTGCTTAAAATAGAAATATTAAAAATTTCCGGACGCACACGTTTTGCTGCTGATAGAAAGGGAAAAACCTTCTGTAAGGAGGAATGTCACATGCTAAAAAAACTGCCGGCAAGTGAAGGAAACATTCTTGAATACGAAGTGGACGGAAAGCTGACAGAGGAAGAGAGTCAAGAAGCAACAAGAGAAGTAGAGCAGATGATTGAGCAGCATGGTTCTATTAAAATATTAGAGTACGCAGTGAATATGCCGAAAGTGGATGTATCTTCCATGAAAGAATATTTTTCATTTGCGAAAGATAATATGAAGCACGTCGACAAATATGCGTTAGTTACCGACTCTCATATTGCTGCAGCAGCGGTGAAAGCAAGTGATGCAGTTACGAAAGCCAACTTTCGCACCTTTGGTACGGAAGATCTTGAAAAAGCACGGGTATGGCTGAGAAAAGCAGACTAAGAAGCAGCGCCTCTCCACTGAGAGGCGTTTTTTAGTGGAGAAAATAACTTTTGCAATATATATATTGCAAAAGTTTTAAAGTTCCGTTAAGCTTAAGTCAAATAAAAGAAGAGGTGAGTTATATGTTCGGCAGAAAAGGCTCGAAAGACGAACGCTTGGAAATGCTGGAGAACAAAGTGTATAAAGAAATGATGTATTTGGTATATACCGTGCTTACTTTGTCGATAATATACAAATATATCCGCTATGGCATCGGACCGGGGGAAGCCTCTGCAGTGCTGGAAATTTCCCTGCTGCTTCTTTTAAGTTTATACAGTATCGTCAGATATAAAAAGCTGCAGCTGTTTGTGGACAAAGCAGAAGAATATAATGCAAGGCACAAAATGAAATATTCTACGTTTAATATGGTAATAGGTGGAGTTATTGGATTGGGTCTGGCTTTATTGTTCGGAATTAACAGCGCAGTGAATTATGCAGATACGACTGCCCAGAGTATATACTATTTCTTTCTTGTTTTCGGTGTAAGTGCAGTTATTTATATGGTTCCTTTGGCTTTGTTAAGCGGTATTGTCCCCTGGCTTGCGGAACGAAAGGCGGAGAAACTTCGGCTGGAGGGTGAAAGTGAAGATTAATCGCGTAAAAGCAGCGAGACAGGAAAAAAAGCTTTCCCAGCAGAAGCTCGCTGATGAAGTACAGGTAACAAGACAGACAATCAGCCTGATTGAAGTAGGAAAATATAATCCAACAATTAATCTTTGCATTGCTATCTGCCGGGCGCTTGATAAATCCCTGGATGAACTTTTCTGGCCGGAGGAAGAATGAGCAGGAAAAGCGGACGGTTCATTGAGCATTCTTTTTTACGCAGGCTAACACTCTCTCCTTCTATATAAATATTCTACTTTTCTTTAATGTAATCGATTGCCCAGAATCTTACACAATCCTATCGATTGCAAAATCTAATAATAGGAGTATATTAGTAAAAAAGGGAGATGAAAAGAATGATCACTATGCATGTAGTGCGCTATGTTTTAATGGGAACAATGGGAATTACAAGTCTCAGTATTCTGGCTTTCCAGGGAATAGCTTTTGTTAAAGCTTTTGCATCGCTGCATTAAAAAATAACAGAGAACACTGAACTTTCTTGAACCAAAAATACATCACTATGAAGAAGCCTTTTCAATCAAAGGTTTCTTTTTTTATGCCTATTATTCGGATACTGCATTTTCTGAAATGTATATCTGTGACGTTTGCCTCATTCTCTCCTGTTTTTAAAATATGGTGTAAATATTTCATTTAATAATGTAGAATGAAATTTATATTCCATTTATAAAACGGAGGCTAATGAAAATGGCAAAAACGCAGGAACCGACCTTGGCGGAAAAGTTAAAAACTTCATATGAACTGCATCAGGAAGCAGCAAAGGTAATTCCGGGAGGTGTAACAGCGAATATTAAATACTTCACACCGCATCCGATCGTCATGGAGGAAGGGCATGGAAGCAGGTTGTATGATGCAGACGGTAATGAGTACATTGATTACTTAATGTGTTATGGTGCGCTGATGACAGGGCACGGACATCCGGAAGTCTTTGCGGCTGTTACAGAGCAGATGTATTCAAAAGGCACCACTATCTTCGGGACGCCGCACAGGCTGGAGACACTCATGGCGAAAAAGCTCGTTTCCCTTTACCGGGGAATTGAGCAGGTACGTTTCTGCAACTCAGGAATGGAAGCAACGATGCTTGCCACCCGCTTGGCTGCAGCATATACAGGAAAAAAGAAACTTGCGAAATTTGAGGGGCACTACCACGGAGGATACGATCAGGTGCTGCTGAGTGTCAATCCGGCAGAGGCATTGGCGGGGGAAAGTGAAGAACCGCTGACCGTACCTGAATCCACCGGTGTTTCCGATTACTGCGTGGAAAATACGATCATTCTCCCGTTTAACAACTATCCGGCAGCTGAAAAAATACTCCGTAAGCACGCAGCGGAGCTCTCTGCAGTTATTATGGAACCGATCCAGGGCGGATTTATTCCGGCAGAGCAGCAGTTTATGGAAAAGCTGAGGAGATTGACTGAAGAACTGGATATCTTATTGATATTTGATGAAGTGAAAACCGGCTTTCGGGTGGCGCTGGGCGGGGCGCAGGAAATATACGGAGTAACCCCGGACCTGACCACATTGGGAAAAGTACTCGGCGGCGGGTTCCCAGTAGGCGCTCTTGGCGGTAAAAGAGAGATTATGGAACATTGTTCTCCTGGTGCCAGTAAAGATATCCTTACTGCAGGAGATGATAATGGAAACAAGCGGGAGGCTTTCTTTCACAGCGGCACGTATAACGGCCATCCCACTACACTAGCCGCGGGACTTGCCACAATTAAACTGCTGGAAACCCATGATAATATGATGCAGGTTTTTCAGAAGACAGCATATTTAAAGCAAGAACTGGAAAAGCTGTACTATTCCTACGGTGTTCCCATGCAGGCAATGGGAGAAGGAAGCATCTTTAATATTGTAATTACAGATAAAAATATTACCAATCTCCGGGAAATGAATTGTTCCAACACAGCACTGAGGAAAAAGATTGATTATGAACTGCTTGATTTAGGGATTTATTCGAAGCCGCTGAACCGCTATTCTGTGTCTACTGCCCACAGTGAAGCAGATATTGAAAACACGCTGCGGGCACACGAACAGGCGCTGCAGCGGGTGATGAAATAATTTTTAACAACTGTATAGCGTGACAAGAAGCGTGGTGAAACTATTCATCACGCTTTTTTCCGCAGGCGTATAGAACGCATTGCCTTCTATATTTTTTAAATAAAGAAAGAGTAATTTATAAAAGCTGTATTCCTCCTGTTCATCAAATGTAAGGCGAAGCGAAAAACGGCGGGCGCCTTTTTCAAAAGGGAGCATTTGGTCGGCTGCGTAAATGCTTCCGGCAGTGAAAGTACACATCGCCTGCGGTGGAAGGATGTCGGAAGATCCCGCAGGACGTGAGTCTATCCGGAGATCTCCTCCACAGCAGGTCAGTTGCAGTGAAGTTTTCTCCTATCATCAATGAACATTAACAGAGACACTCATGCAAAATTTTTGCCCCATGAAGTATGAAAATTAATACTGCTGTGGATCAATGGAAGACGTGCCCTGTAAGAGAAATTAGTCGAGAACAAGCCCTTGAGTAAGCCGCTCCGAAAGTGAAGCAGCAGTATTACTTCTTTTTAGCGGAACTTTTATTTTCAAGGCAGCTTTTAATAATAGTAATTTTTTAAAAGAATAATGAAGCGGAATGATTAGTAAATAAATACAGAGGGAATGCGGAAAATAGAGCATGTAAAATTTAAGGAGGTCGTTGTATGAGCAAAACACCAATTACTGTAGCCTACGGAGACGGAATCGGACCGGAAATTATGAAATCTGTACTAAAAATAATGGACAAAGCAGATGCGCAGATCGACCCTGAATTTATTGATATCGGAAAAGACGCCTACCTGGAAGGATGGTCCACAGGTATTCCTGACAAAGCCTGGGAATCACTGCTTCGTACAAAAGTGTTTTTAAAAGCTCCGATTACCACACCGCAGGGGGGAGGATATAAAAGTTTAAACGTTACGATCCGCACCTCTCTTGGACTGTATGCAAACATACGCCCGACAATTTCCTATTCTCCGTTCGTAAAAACAAATCATCCGGACATGGATCTTGTAGTTGTACGCGAGAATGAAGAAGATTTATATACCGGAATTGAGCACCAGCAGACACCGGAAGTAGTACAGAGCCTTAAGCTGATCACCCGGCCGGGTTCTGAAAGAATCGTCCGCCACGCTTTTGAATATGCAAAAAAGAACGGACGTAAAAAAGTAACTTGTATTACTAAGGATAATATTATGAAGCTCTCGGATGGACTGTTCCATAAAGTATTTAATGAAGTGGCAGAGGAATATCCGGAAATGGAAACAGATCACTGGATCGTGGATATTGGTCTTGCCAGAATTGCAGATTCTCCGGAAACTTTCGATGTCATCGTAATGCCGAACCTTTACGGCGATATTGCCTCAGACATTGCATCACAGATTTCCGGCAGTGTCGGACTCGGCGGCTCTGCGAATATCGGCGATGAAGGGGCGATGTTTGAAGCAATCCACGGAAGTGCGCCGGACATTGCAGGAAAAGGAATTGCCAATCCGTCAGGCCTGCTGCACGGGGCGATTCAGATGCTTATCCATATCGGACAGCCGGAAACTGCCTCAAAAATTCACAACGCCTGGTTTAAAACGCTCGAAGACGGCATTTATACAGGAGATATCGCCAAGGGCGGACCTGCTGTAGGAAGTGATGAATTTACAGATGCTGTTATTGAAAGACTCGGCCAGAAACCGGAGACGATGACACCAATGAATTATGAAAAAGCAGCGGACAAAGAAGAAAAACAAGAAACCATTCCTGTAGCTGCTTATGACAGAGCAGATACTTCGATTAAGCGCGAACTCGACGGGGTAGATGTATTTGTATTCAATAATGAACTGGATACAGACGCACTCGGGAAGAAAATGGAGAAAGCAGCAGGAGAAGACTTTGAGCTTGCAGTCATTACCAACCGGGGTGCCAATGCGTATCCAAAAGGATATACAGAAATATTTACTACGGACCACTGGCGCTGCCGTTTCCTGCCAGCAGAGAACGGAAAGGTTTCAAACAAACAGATTACAAAGCTGCTGAAACGTATCACCGAGGAAGACATTGATTGGATTAAACTGGAAAACCTCTACAGCTTCAACGGCGAAAAAGGATATTCAGAAGCGAGAAAATAAAACAAGGAAGCTGCCTTTCCGAGAAGGCAGCTTCCTTTTGAGGAAAATTTGCATCTTAAATTCAAATGATTTTCAGGAATTTTTTTGATTTGTCTTTCAGTTGATCAGAAGAAGAAGTAATTTCCTGAAAGTCATGAACGGTGTTAAGTATTTTTTCCTGTCCTTCCGCTACGCTTATTTTTACAGAGGTAATACCGGTTGAGATATTCTCAATCTCTTTTGTAATTGCGTCAATTCCGCCTTTAATTTCTCCAATTGAGCTATCGACACGCTGCGATAACTTTCTGACCTCTTTCGCTACTACATCAAACCCTCTGCCATGTGTTCCTGCACGGGCTGCTTCAATCGCAGCATTTAATGCAAGTAGGTTCGTTTGGGCAGCAATCTCTCTAATTGTTTTCACAATTGCACTGATAGTATCCGTCTGCTGGTTTAAGGAAGTTAACATTGCGGCGTTTCCGCTGGATTCCTCCGCAATTTTATTAATACTTTCCAAAAGGTTTTGACTGCGCTGAATTCCTTCTTCAGCACGGTGATTCAGGTCCTCAGCCAGCTCTCTCAATTCTTCTGCCATGTTTGTAACCGCATCCTGTCTTACAGTAATATCTGTAGCGATCTTCATTACACCAATCACTTCCCTGTGATTTTCATCAAAAATCGGCATATAGGTGGCCTCAAGCTCTATCTTTTTTCCATCAGCTTTTCTTCTTTCAATTTTATCCTGAAATTGTTTTCCTGCGAATAAACTTTCCCAAAATTTATGATAACTGCTGCTGGAAGTGAAATCCTCAAAGCAAAACGTCTGATGGTCCATTCCAATCATTTTTTCTTTTCTATAACCCATCGCATCTGCAAAAATATCATTTACATAATCCACCTCACGATTCCTGTTAAAGCGAATAATCGCAAGATTTTGTTCTATCGTACTTACAATTAAATCATTTTGAATTTCCTGTACAGTCACTGTCATACTTTCCTCCTGATATAATTAAATATAACTATATGATAAGTCAAAAAGAACTAAGTATAAAGTTCTAATTAAGTCAATCGAGAAAATAGTATTTTTAATGATGATTTATTAGATATTACGTAAATTAATAACTTTGATGGATAGTCATTTACACAGATTTTTTACTAAATTAAGTAAATATTATACTTTATAAGTTAGAAAATAACTTTATAGTAACTATACATTTCTTATAGGGTATAAGAATAATTTCGCTTCTCCTATCCTTTTTAAACTCTGTGGAAGTTTAGTAAATTTCTTCAAAAAGACATAGTATTTAATTTACAGGAAAATAGAAATTTCGAAAGTTGTATCTTGATAAGACGCTAATAGATTTTCTTGAGTCTGATACATGTATACAGCTTGAGGACCTTTCGCATTGTTTAATGAATCTATAAAAACTATACGGAATATTGAAAAATTAAAAATAGACTTTTGTTAAGCCTTATATTAGAGTAAGCACAAAATGAATTATTAAAACTCCTGGAAAAACAATATGTGCTATTTAAAGGAGGATAAGGGTGACAGAATTATTTATTATTCTTAAAGACATCGTTTTACCAGTTTTCGTAATGATTGCGATCGGATATGCTCTTCAAAAGAAACATAACATGGATTTAAAGACGTTAACTAAATTAAATATTTATTGTTTCGTACCTGGTTTTATTTTTATAACTTTATATAATTCAGATTTCACGGCACGCTTATTTATTGAGGTTTTTATATTTTTTGTATTGCTTGTAGCTGTTCTGCATTTTATGGTCTTGTTTCTCTCAAAGGCAATCAATTTAAGCAAAAATGAAAAAACTACACTTTCTAACAGTGCTATGTTTTTTAACGCTGGAAACTATGGAGTTCCAGTAAATGATCTTGTATTTAAAGGTGATCCATATGCTATGTCTGTGCAGGTTGTACTAATGACTTTACAAAATTTATTTATTTTTTCCTATGGAATTTTCTCTCTGCAAGCAATAAAAATCAGTAAATCCCAAGCTGTCCTTAATTATTTTAGAATGCCTTTAATATATGCTTTATTAGCAGGGGTACTTCTAAATTACTTTAAGGTACCTCTTCCTGAATTAATAATAATTCCTTCTACTTACATAGGGGATGCGATGATCTCCCTTGCCCTACTAACACTCGGTGCTCAAGTAGCAAAGTTAAAATTTATGAAACAGCTATCCTCTATATATCTGAGTTTGATAATCAGATTAATAATTGGTCCTTTAGTTTCTCTAGGAATAATTTTTCTGTTTGATATTAATGGAACTATAGCCCAGGTTTTGTTTATCGCTTCTGCCATGCCAACATCGGTAAATAGTGCGGTCATTGCAGAAGAATACGATAATCAACCTCAACTTGCTGCACAGATAGTGTTATTTTCCACAATTATCAGTGCAGTAACGGTCACTATTGTTATTTATCTATCAAATTTTTTAGCTTGAAACGATTTTAGAAAAACTATTATATTACTACTTACTTAGACTAAGTATGATCTAAAATTATTAAAAGTGTGTTGAATAGTTATTTTGAACCTAAGCTGATTGAGCCGACTTGAAAGCAAAATACGTAATTTAATAAATATGATATTTCTTTAGAGGAGTTTAATGGAGTAACTTAATAATCTAAAAAGGGAATCTTTTTTTTAATGTATATTTTATAGAGTAGGTAATTTTATAATAGTTTATTAATGAACAATTTTTTGTTAAAAAATAAAACGTGTATAATAATAATACAGGTGGTGATTTTTGTGAAAGTATTAGTCATTGCTCCTTATAAAGGGCTGGCAGAATTAATCAGAAATATGCAGCCTAAGTTGAACGGGTTTCAATTAATTATACATGAAGCCGATTTAGATCAAGGATTAGAGCTTATTAATTTTTATGAGGAGCAAGGAGAAAGTTTTGATTTTATTATAAGCCGTGGAGGAACTGCAAAAGTGATCCGGGCACATAGTGATATTCCTGTGGTCGGCATTAAAATATCTGGGTACGATATTTTAAGAATTCTCACTCTGCTGAAAAGTTATAATACAAGAATTGGAATGGTAGGATTTAGAGACATTATTTTCAGTTTTGAGTCAATATCTAACGTAATAAACATAGACATTGATTATAAGATAATTCAAGATGAGTCAGAAGTTAAAGACACTCTTTTAAAATTAAAACAGGAAAACGTACAAATAATAGTAGGTGATGCTGTGACAGTCAGGCTGGCTGGAGAATTCGGTATGCAGGGCGTTCTGATTACTTCAGGCGAGGAGTCAGTAAGAGAAGCTTTCGAAAATGCTGAGAGAATGTATGCAGAAATTCAACGGTTCCGTTCTAATGCTACTATCTATGAGAATTTAATTAACCGTATTGAAGATGGAATATGTCTTGTAGATGAAGCAGGAAGCATAAAGTACTATAACTCTGTGTTTTCACGCTTTATGTATTTTAGTTCTTTAAAAGAAAAAAAATCCTTATTCACTGAACATTCCTACTTTAAAACTATTATAGAAGAACAGGTAGCGAGCCAATTAATTCATTTTCAGCTGGCTACAAATCAATTTGGGAAAGTGATAAATGTACAAAGTGGGCGCATTAATTCTCCTGAAGCGCAGACGCTCCATTATATTCAGCTGAAAAAAGTAACAGGGAAAAAAGAGCCGGGAATCACGTTTACCTTTTCTCATTCCGAAATGGAAAATACTCCTCAATATATTATGTCAGAAGATATTTACCGCAACGCTGAAATAACTGCCCATAAGTTAATGCAGGATAATAAGCCTGTGACGATCATAGGAGAAGAAGGAACAGGAAAGAGAATGTTTGTAAACTTATTCAGTAAGAGAGAAAATTTTGATCTGAGTCGAGTGATTGAAATAGAGATTGAACAAGCGGACACTAAAAAATTCAACAAACTGTTGGAATTAGTAAAAAAAGAAAGTAAAAAATCTGTTATTCATTTAAGAGGGATCAACCAAACTTCTAAAGCTCAGCAGAATAAATTGCTTGAGAGTTTAAAAGAGGTAAAGGCACAGCTGATATTTTCATTAATTGGAGATTTGCAGGACATGGAGGAAAATAAGTGGAGGTTGGAAAAAGAGTTACTATTGCTGTTATCGGAAGATCCGATTTATTTTCCGCCATTAAGGCACAGAGAAGAAAGTTTAGAAGGAATTATAAACACTTTTATATTAAAATTTAACGAAGAATTTGGTAAGCAGGTTGTAGGAATAGAGCCTGACTCATTAAAGAATTTATTAGATTGTTCCTGGGAAGGGAATATCACCGAGTTAAGAAACACTATCAGAAAGTTGGTGAGGAATTCTCAGTCAACCTACCTTGAGTTTACTAAAGAAGAAATAAATGAAAACGGCAACAAGGACAATATGGATAAATATATTTATCTGGAGCCAAAGCAGACCTTAGAAGAGTTGGAAGATAAAATTATTCAAAAAGTGTTAAAGGAAGAAAATGGAAATCAATCAAAAACAGCTAAGCGTTTAGGAATTACCAGGTCGACGCTTTGGAGAAAAATGGGAAAACAAAAATAAATATAGTTAATATTTATAGATGTTTTAACGTGAAAACGTTAAATATCTATATTTTTTTTTGAAAATTGTTTAAAAATTAAACATAAAAATTAATAATAAATTTATTTTAAAATTATAGTTGAAAATTCAAACTATTATATTTATACTTCAACTTAAGAGTTAACAGAAAAATAAATGACAAGATTGTAAGCGCTTAAAAGGAGATGAGATATTTGCTTAATGGAATAGTACCTGCGTTGTTAACCCCACTTACTAAAGAAGAAGAAGTAAATGAGGAAGTAACGCGCCAGCTTGTAAATGAATTAATAGAGGCGGGAGTTCATGGAATATTCGCTCTTGGCACAAATGGAGAATTTTTTAATTTAAGTGCAGAGGAGAAGATAAAAGTAGCCTCCGTAGTAGTAAATGAAGTCAATGGAAGGGTACCTGTTGCAGTTGGGACAGGGGGAAACAGTACGAAAGAAGTTATAGAACTTTCAAAGAAGATGGAAGATGTTGGAGCAGATGTTTTGTCTATAATTACGCCTTACTTCGATCCGCCCTCCCAGCAGGAGCTGATTAAGCACTATGAAAAAATTGCAGAAGCTGTCAGCCTTCCAATAATTTTATACAACATGCCATCACGGACAGGTGTTTCACTGCTGCCAAAGACAGTTAAGGAACTTTCGAAAATTCCAAATATTCAAGGTATTAAAGATAGCAGCGGTAACTTTGACAACATTCTTCAATATATTGAGGCAACAGACGATGATTTCTCGGTTATGGCGGGAGCAGATTCCTTAATATACTGGACTTTAATGGCGGGAGGTTCCGGAGCGGTTGCAGCAACGGCAAATATCTTTCCTGAAATAGCACTTTCAATTTACGATCACTGGAAAGTAGGAAACTTCGAGAAAGCTCAAAAAGCGCAGGAACAGCTCAGAAGCATCCGCAACGCTTCTACAAAAGCGACTGTACCAGCTGTTTATAAAAAGATGCTGGAAATTAAAGGGACACCCGTTGGTCCTCCCCGCTCTCCGGTATTTGAAGTAAGTGGTGAATTAGAAGAGGAACTAACGAAGATTGTTAATAAATCTAAAAGATAGGTGTTGAATCATATGTTGGATATTTATCAATTTCAAACGGCAGATCTCATCGTATCCGGAAAAAATTCTGTTGAAACTTTATCGGATAAGCTCTCAGTTTTCAATCCTTCTATAAAATCTGTGTTGCTAGTTACTCAGGATGGTCTTATTGATATCGGACTGCTAGAGAACGTAAACAAGCAATTAGAGAAACTTGATGCTTCAGTGGAAACTGTAGCAAATGTCCTCCCGGAACCAACTATAGAAAGTATTCAGGAAATTGCAGATGATCTAAAAGGAAAAAAGTTTGATTACATTATTGGGGTGGGGGGAGGCAGTGTC
The DNA here is from genome assembly GCF_900103955.1 of Alkalicoccus daliensis. Classification (GTDB taxonomy): domain Bacteria; phylum Bacillota; class Bacilli; order Bacillales; family Salisediminibacteriaceae; genus Alkalicoccus; species Alkalicoccus daliensis. Next base: position 128,292 of record NZ_FNIL01000004.1, on the reverse strand, counting down.
CTGGATGCTGCAAAACTTCTATCTGTTCTGAAGACCAATAAAGAAACTTTAAAAGAAATGCTTGATACTGCAGAAGTTAAACTGCCTGGGATTCCGACTGCTTTAATTCCTACGACAGCAGGCACAGGGTCAGAAGTTACTCCTAACGCAATTGTCACTATTCCAGAACAAGAACTGAAAGTTGGCTTAGTAAGCAGACATCTGCTACCGCAGCTTGTGGTAGTAGATCCGCAGTTGACCCTTGGGTTGCCTAAACCAATTACGGCGGCAACTGGAATGGATGCTTATACACACGCAATAGAATCATTTATTTCTAATAAAGCAAATAAACTCAGTGATATGTTCGCTCTTGAGTCAATCCGATTGATAAGTGACAGTATTGTTGAAGCCTATGATAATGGAAAGTCACTGGAAGCACGTGAGAAAATGATTGTGGGTTCCATGTATGGAGGCATGGCTTTAACAAGTGCTGGAACCGCTGCAGTTCATGCCTTAGCGTACCCACTGGGTGGAAAATTTAATATCCCTCATGGGGTTGCGAATTCTATGCTTCTTCCCCATGTTATGTCTTTTAATTTAAGCTCTATTCCGGATGAACGCATGAAGCTTGTAGCTCAGGCGATGAAAGTATATGAAGAAAAAGATTCTGCTGAAGAAATTTCCTTTAAGGTTATCCGTCAGATTGAAGAGTGGATCAAACTGTTGAATATTCCGCAAGATTTGAGTGAATACGGAGTTACTGAAGATGATATTGAAGATCTTGCAGTTTCAGCATCAAAAGTCACCAGACTCTTAGACAATAATCCAGTGGCACTTTCGCTCGATGATATTAAAAATTTATATCGTAAATTACTTGATTGAGGTAGAAACCCATGAACTTTACTATCATAGCCGACGATCTTACTGGAGCATGCGACACCGGAGTGCAGTTGGTTGATTATAACTTGAAGCCTTCGGTAGTACTGAACCTGGAAAATGACAATAATGAGATTTCTACCATTGTAGTAAACACAGACTCCCGGGAACTAACGCCTGAGAAGGCGTACGAAAGAGTTCTCACGTTCTGCAGAAGCTTAAAAAGGGACTACAATTCGTCTTTTATTTATAAAAAAATCGATTCTACTATGAGAGGCAATATAGGAGCAGAAATCAACGCTTTATATGATTATTATTTACCAGATTTTATATTTGTAGTCCCAGGCCACCCTGCGAACGGGAGGCAAATTATAAATGGCTATCATATGTTGAATAAAACACTTCTTCATCAGTCAGAAGTAGCAGCGGATCCTACTAATCCAATTCTGGAATCAGATATAAAAACAATTGTGGAAAAACAGACTGAAAAAGAAGTGGCACATCTTTTCTCAGAAGATATAAACGCAGGTAGAGAAAAATTAGGAAAAAAGCTGAAAGAATTCAAAAGAAGAGGGATTCACTATATAACGGTGGACAGCCTGCATGAGGAGGATTTAAGGAAAATTGCTGAGTTTCTTCACATACAGCCATATAAAATTATATGTGCAGGGTCAGCTGGACTTCTTAACTATATTCCGGAAACATTTGGTCTGAAAAAAGAAGAAAAAAAAGAAGTGAAAATAGAAAGTAAAGGTCCCAAACTCTTCGTAATTGGAAGTATGAGCAAGCATGGAAGATTGCAGCTTAATAATTTACTGGAAAGTGAGGCTGTAGAAGCAATTGAGGTTAGTATTACAAAAGAATTTGATGAAGATGAAAAAAATAGAATTATAGCTGTTACAAACCAAGCATTTAAGAATGAAAAGGACATAGTATTGTATTCTTCCACAGATATAAAGCAAAGTGAAGTTTTCTGCGAAATGACCGGAAGAACGAAAGAGGAAGCAAGCTTAGAATTTTCTCGTATCTTGGGAGAATATGCATTACACCTAGTAGAAAACTTAGGAGTGGAGTGCTTGTTTCTTACTGGTGGAGAAACTGCATATCAGGTAATGAAAAAGCTAGGAGTTAGCAGACTTATTCTTCTTGACGAATTGGAAGCGGGAGTACCGATCTGTTCAGTAGATTCTTATAAAAAAATGCATGTGATTACAAAAGCGGGAAGCTTTGGTTCGCAAGACGTAATGTTGAAAGCGCTTAACAGGTTTAGATATGCAACGGGTTGAAGTAGTATTAGTACCCTCTTAAAGAAAGCTGGGTGAAAAATATTATGAATAAAGAACCACTGCTGGAAAATAAAACGGCAATTGTAACAGGTGCTTCAAGAGGAATAGGAAGAGCAATAGCAGTTACTCTGGCTAACCATGGAGCGTCAGTAATTATTAATGGAAGAGACGCCGATACTTTAAATGAAGTAGCAAAAGAAATAGAAGAAACAGGCAGTAAATGTTTTATTGTCACTGGAGATGCAGCAGATCCAAAAACAGCTAAAAAAGTAATTCAGTGTACCTTAGATACTTTTCAGAAGATAGATATTTTAGTAAATAATGCAGGTATTAACATGCGTAGTTCTACGTTAGACATGTCCATTGCTGAATGGAAAAAAGTAATAGATATTAATTTAAATGCAAGTTTATATTTTTGCCAGGCAGCGCTGCCTCATATGGTAAAAGCTCAGTCAGGAAAAATTATTAATATGAGTTCTAAAGCTTCTAAAACTCCACATCAAAATGCTTCGCCGGCTTATGGAGCATCAAAAGCAGCGATTAATTATCTGACCATGCATTTAGCGAATGAATTTGCCCAAGATAACATTTATGTAAATGGTGTTTGTCCAGGACCGGTAGAGACAGAGATGACACAGCAATGGACAGAAGAATATAGAGCTAGAGCTTTAGCTGGGATTCCGTTGAATAGGTTAGGAACACCACAGAATATAGCTGATTCAGTTTTATATTTAGCTTCTTCTTTATCAGATTTTGTTACAGGAGAAACTATTAATATAAATGGAGGATCTTTTATGAATTGATATATCGAAAGACTAAAATAAATCTAATTATCAGTGAGGTGGTTAACAAAATGAACAACACTTTCAATCGAGTCAATGATATTAAATCCCCCTTTCCTCATAATCACGCTTCAAACTTAATGGTGCTGGACAATGGAGATCTTCTATGTGCCTGGTTCGGAGGGTCAAGGGAAGGAAAGCCGGACATTTCAATTCTGGTTTCCCGTTTAGAAAACCAAAAAAGTGAATGGAATGAACCGATAGTCTTAAAAGGTGACCCTGAAAAATCCGAACAGAACCCTATTTTGTTTAAAAACACAAATGGAGATCTTTGGATGCTCTATACGGCCCAGAATCTTATTCATCAAGATTCTGCTGTCGTTAAGTGCAGAATATCAAAAGATGAGGGAGAGTCATGGAGTGAAGCAGAAACTCTGTTTGGTGAAGCGGGCTCTTTTGTAAGGAATCCTCCTTTGCTTATTGGTGATAAAATCATATTGCCTGCTTATTACAGTAAAAAATCAAAGTCAGGATTCTTAGGAAGTGACCATAGCGTAGTGAAAATATCAGAGGATCATGGTGAAACTTGGAAAGAATATGAAGTGCCAGAAAGTGAAGGGCTGGTTCATATGAGTATTGTAAAAGCATCCGATAAACTTGTAGGTTTTTTCAGAAGTCGTAAGGCAGACTATGTTTATACAACGAGCTCATCTGACGAAGGCAAAACGTGGACTGCTCCAGTAAAGACTGAGTTAGTAAACAATAATGCATCAATTCAATCTTTACGGCTTGAGAATGGAAATCTGATGCTGATTTTTAATGACACTAATGCAGCGGAGAATCCCCCTAAAGAGAACAGGCCTCCATGGTTTGATAAAGCCGATATGGAAACTGTGAAGTCAGGCGATGAAAAAGAAGCTACCTCAATATGGGGAGTTGTAAGATCTCCGTTAACGCTTGCGCTTTCAGAAGATGAGGGAATCACATGGAGCTATAAAAAGAAAGTGATCAGTAAAGAAGATCTCAGTGAAGATATTGAGGAACCAGAGTTTTCGTATCCTTCCATTGTTGAAAAAGATGACGAGCTTCACATTTCGTTCACCTATTTAAGAAAATGGATCCGACATGTTCAGCTATCTAAAGAGTGGATCAAAAAGTAAGAGGTGCCAAAGAAAATTTTTTTAAAAATCAGGAGGTAATTATTATGAAAAATTATTTCACGAATTCTTTTGCTGGTCGATCTATTCAGGGATTATTTATAGTAGGCGCAGGAGCTATGCTTGTTGGGTGTAATGGTGATGGCAACAATGACGAAGAAGCAAGCGCTGGTCAGAATAACAATGGCAATCAAGCAGCAAATAATGAAAGTAATAATGAAACGGGAGATGCTGAAGTTTCCTTGGTAGCGGCAACGATAAACCCAGGGGACGCCTTGTTGGCTCAAGCGTTAACGGCCTTTGCGGAAGAAATTAACGAAGAGAGCAACGGCGAGATTGAAGTTACGGTGCACACCGGCGGTCAAGTGGGAGATGCATCAAGTTTATACCAGTCAGTTATTTCAGGGGACATCGATATTATTTACTCTGACTCCGGATGGTTTGCAGAGCATGAACCTGTATTTGATGTTTTAGCAACAAATTATCTTTTTGAGGATCAAGAACATTTTGAAACTGTAGTAAACGAAGGTGATTCCCTTTCTTATTTTGAAGATTTATTGAGAGAAAATCCAGGGCTTGAAACCGTAATGTATGCAGGTGGACTGGAAAGAAATATCATCAGTACCTTCCCGATTGAATCACATGAAGACCTTCAGGGAGAAGATATGAGAAGCGGGGGGTCTGCGACGGAGATGGAGTGGTGGAGAAGTCTAGGTGCGAACCCTACTACAATAGATTTCAATGAAGTATATACAGCAATACAAACTGGTGTAGTAGACGGTTCACAAAACAGCCTGGATGCCATGATTGAGCAGCGCTTCGGAGAAGTAGCAGATTATGTAGCACGTACTCAGCATAACCTGACGCTTGGCTTTGTCGTAATGAACGGAGAAAGATTTGAAGAGCTTGATGAAGAGCATAAAGAAGCGATTTCCAGAGCTTCAGAAACTGTCCAGCCGGAGTATATCCAAATGGCATTTGAACAGGCAGAAGAAGATATGGAAACTTTAGAAACAGAATTCGATATCACATTTACGAATCCAGACAGAGAAGCATTCATTGAAATTTCCCGCGAGCAAATGCATGAAATTGCAGAAGAGCACGGTGTAGTGGATGAAATGGAAGAGATTTTTAACTAATTCGTAAGAAGGCTGTCTTTTCTTTTATAAAAGAAAAGACAGCCCAAATTATATAAAGAAAACGTAGAATGGACGAGTAAGACAAATGAACCAAATAATTAAATGGACGAAGGGATAATATGATATTTAAGAAGATAAATGCAACGCTTAAATATGTTACAGAGTCAATCAATGTTATTACAATGATTACACTTACGTTGGCTCTTTTTACAGGAGTTATAGCGCGTTATGTTTTTTCATATTCAATTCCAGAAATCGAAGTAATAAGAAAGTTTTGCATTATGTGGCTGGTATTTATGGGTTCGGCTATTGCAATCAAAGAAAAACAACACCTTGAAATTGATATTTTCACTGAATATTTGAGTAAACGACTCGCGAAAATAAAGGAAGTTATTGTATATATATTAACTCTTGCGGGAGTAATAATTCTGCTTTTCATTGGACTCGCTGCATTTGATGCAGGGTTAAACAGAACAGAACTAGTATCGATCAGTTTTCTTCCTTTTCGACCATCTTTAACTTACTATTATTCTGCTTTTCTTATAGGCTCTATATTCATGCTTTACTTCCATTTATTAAATTTCAAAGATATTTGGAGAGATGGTCCTAACGAGGTGAATAAAGAATGATTTTACTTTCTATTGTAGCAATTTTCTTTTTCTGCTTGCTTCTGGGTGTGCCAGTAGTATTCAGTATTGTTATTGCTTCGTCAATTCCTCTGATATTCGAACCGATGGTAAGTTTGACACAGGCGAGTTCTGTAATGATTGCTTCCCTTTCGAGCTTCACGTTGTTAGCAATTCCTCTTTTTATTTTCGCAGGCGGACTCATGAATTTAACTGGAGTAACTGATGATCTGATTTATATATCGAAAGCATTGGTTGGAAAAGCAAAGGGAAGCCTGGCTCATATGAATATTATTACGAGTATCTTTTTTGGTGCTATTTCTGGCTCCTCAGTGGCAGATGTAGCTTCATTAGGTAAGATACTCATTCCGGCGATGATCAAAGCAGGCTACAGCAGAGAATTTGCTGCAACTGTGACGGCAGCTTCATCGACAATCGGCTCAATTATTCCACCGAGTATTTTATTGATCGTATACGGGGCTTTGGCTCAGACATCTGTAGCTGCATTATTTATGGCCGGAATTATTCCGGGAATATTAATTGGTTTTACGCAGATGGGCTATGCTTATTATTACGCATCAAAGAATGATGTGGGACCTATTGATAATGAAATGATCGGGTTAAGCAACGATGAGAAATTATCAAAATTAACAGCTCTTAAGAAAAGTATCTTTCCTATCAGCTTATTCCTCGTAGTTATAGTTGGTATCATGAGTGGAGTATTTACAGCGACAGAAGCAGCGAGTATTGCTGTAGTATATGTTGTGTTCGTAGCATTTTTTATTAAAAAGCAGCGTAATGTAAAGAAATATGTTGAAGTTACGAAAAGAGCAACATTGGATTCAGCGACTATTTATATATTAATTGCTGCAGCAGCACTGCTGTCATGGGTGCTCACATATTATCAGACAATGGATCCGCTGATTGAGTTTCTTTTAACTAACAATGTAAGTGCTTTCGTTTTCTTATTAATGCTTGTTTTGCTTTACGTTGTATTGGGAACCTTCATGGAGCCAAACTCTGCAATGCTCATTTTTGTGCCTCTACTGCTCCCTGTAATGCAAGGGTTAGAAATCAATCCAGTAGTAGCGGGTATTGTAACAGTTATGTCAATTAGATTAGGCACGGTTACACCACCATATGGGCTATCAAGCCTATTAGCAGCAAAAGTTGCGGGTACGAACGTATTAAAGATGCTGCCGCATATTCTGATCTTTGTAGGCGTCTACCTATTATCTATTCTTTTAATCATTGTTTTTCCGGAAATCGTAACATTCCTGCCAGATTTAATGATGGACTAGTGGGTGGCAGGATTTTTAAATATCATCTTCTGAGATAAATAGATTGTTGGAGGTAAGATAATGAAACGAACTGAAAAACCTATCGTGGCTATAACAATGGGAGATCCTGCAGGAATAGGTCCTGAAATCATAGTCAAAGCACTTGACCATAAAGATTTGTATGAAGAATGTAGACCGTTGGTAGTAGGAGACAAAGAAAGACTAAAGAAGGCTTTAAAAGTAACTGGCACTGAGAAAGAATTAAATGCAGTTGAAATGCCAGAGAAAGGAGCGTTTTCTTACGGTACCATTGATGTGATCGATATGAGAAATGTACCTGCTGACCTGCCGTTTGGTGAAGTTTCCAAAGATGCAGGAGAAGCTGCCTTTCAATATTTAGAAAAAGCTATCTCTTTGGCAAATGAAAAAAGTATCCAAAGTATTTGCACTGCTCCTTTGAATAAAGAAGCTCTGCATAAAGCGGGTCACTTATATCCAGGGCACACTGAAATATTAGCAGACCTGACGAACTCCGATAACTTTGCCATGATGTTATCTGCCCCAGGGTTAAAAGTTATTCACGTAACTACCCATATGGGGCTTATAGATGCAATTAATAAGATTGACGTAGAAAGACAGTATTCAGTAATCAAACTGGCAGATGAGACTCTAAAAAAAGCAGGCTATGCCAGTCCAAGGATTGGTGTATGTGGCATTAATCCTCATGCAGGGGAAAACGGATTATTTGGTAACAGAGAAGAAGAGGAGAAAATAATACCGGCAGTAAAAAAAGCCGAAGAAGAAGGAATTGATGTCACAGGCCCATTGCCTGCGGATACATTATTTTTCAGGGCAAAAAGAGGAGATTTTGATATTGTAGTAGCACAATATCATGACCAAGGCCACGGACCCATAAAAGTTCTTGGGATTGAAGCAGGCGTAAATATCACGGTCGGCCTTCCTATTATAAGAACAAGTGTAGACCACGGGACAGCTTTTGACATTGCTGGTAAAAACATTGCAAGTGAAGATTCCTTAATTGCAGCATTGAAGGACGCAATAGAATTATCCCCTTCCGTACTTTCGTGAAAATAAAAAATCATACAATAGATAATTGCAGGTATCCCTCTATAGGTGTACCTGCAATTTTTATTAGCCGATATTTAAAACAGTGAAGACTCTAATCCATCCTTTTATCATAAAGAATTAAATATTGAAACCTAACCGTCAACAGTCTGCTGGAAAATATAATCACATGTGAATCTAAAAGAAATTCAGCTGTGATCAAAAAATCAAAACAACCCAAGCTTCCCAATGCGCGCAGCTGCCTCTTTCATCAATTCCTCCGGCGCAACGAGCCCGACACGCACATAGCCGTCTCCGCTTTTTCCAAACCCGGTGCCAGGGGCCACCACAACATGTGCTTTTTCAAGCAGCAGGTCAGCGAACTCTTCAGAACGGAACCCGGCCGGCACCGGCAGCCAGGCAAAAAAGGAGCCCTTCGGAGAAGGAACGTCCCAGCCGATGTCCCGAAGGCTGCTTACCAGTGTATTCCGCCGCTGTTCATAGACGGCGACGAGCTCTTTCACGTTTTCCTGTGAGCCCTGCAGCGCCTCTGTAGCTGCTTCCTGTACAGCGCCGAAAACACTGACGTACATATGATCCTGGAGTAAATTGATGCTTTCAATTACCGACGGATTTCCTACAGCAAATGCAATACGCCAGCCTGCCATATTGTATGATTTTGAGAGAGTATAGATCTCGATGCCAATATCCTTCGCACCTTCCGTCTGCAGAAAACTCCGTGGTTTTTCTCCGTCAAAACCAATCGCTCCGTATGCAAAGTCATGGCATACGCAAATGTCGTGCTTTTGTGCAAAAGCCGTTGTTTCTTCAAAAAAGGAAGCAGAAGCAGTCCCTGCCGTAGGGTTGTTCGGATAATTAAGAAACATTAATTTCGCAGCTTGTTTGTCTTCGCCGTTCAGCGCAGCATAATCAGGCAGAAAGCTGTTTTCTGCACGGAGCGGCATGAACAGAGGGGTTGCATCCGCCAGCGCGATTCCAGACATATAGTCGGGATACCCTGGATCCGGGAGCAGCGCTTTATCCCCCGGGTTTAAAAGACACTGGCTCAATTCCACAAGCCCTGTCTTTGCCCCGGGAAGCACAGCTACTTCCGTTTCTGGATCCAGCATCACCCCATATTCTCTTTGATAAAAATCGCAGACGGCCTGCTTGAGAAACGGCTGTCCGCGAAAGGGAGGATATTTGTGATGTTTCGGCCGTGCTGCAGCTTCCTGCAGCTTATCGACAATTGCATCGGGAGTAGGAAGGTCAGGATTTCCCTGTCCGAGATTAATGACGTCATGCCCTGCTTCCTTCAGCTTCTGCGCTTTCTTTACCAGCTGTGCAAAAAACTGCTCCGGCAGCCGCTGCAAAGTATGAGATGGTTCAAATTGTTTTACCACAAAGTCACCCGCCTTTTCATATGTAATCGCTCATGCAGAAGAAATTCTGCGACTAATCTAATGAGAAACATCCCTCCGGTAAGCCTTCACCGAGAGCGGAACGGCAAAACAGCATAATTAATTTTTACAGAGACACTCATGCAAAATTTTTGCACCATGAAGTATGGAAATTAATACTGCTGTGTAACGAAGGAGAGGACACCCAAAGGATCAGCGCAGTTGGAGAATCCATTTTGGCGGACGTTCTTTCCGTCAAAATTAGTCGAGAACAAGCCCTTGGGTAAGCCTCTCCGAAAGTGAAGCAGCAGTATTACTTCTTTCTAGCGGAACTTTTATTTTCAAGGTAGCCATTTTATAGTGGTTCTGCATAAAGTTGTACGTTAGGCAATAAAGACTCGCTCTGCTGTGGAACGAAGACAAGCCCTCCAGCAAGCAATCGCTGAAAGTGGAACAGCAATAAGAACTCTTCCATTCTCAAAAGTGTTTTCTTTTCATGTTAGTCTCTTTATTGTAAAGAATAAAGACTGATAATTGCAAATTCTGTCAGGATATAAAAATCTGGACAGGATTATGTAATATATTTGTTCAAAACGCTGTGAAAGGGATAGGAATAGGTTTTACCAGTGAAAAATTAAATTGACAGCCCGCATTAAAAGGAGTAAATTATTGACATTAAATAAGTCGACAGGAAAGAAGGGCTTGGTAATGAGAGGGATCCGCAGACGGGTCAAACGATTAACACCTCCTCAATTTTTAGCTGCAGGATTTATCTGGATTATAGTGATCGGTACGCTGCTTTTATATCTTCCATTTACTGCAAAGGAATCGGTATCTTTCGTAGATGCTTTATTTACTGCTACTTCTGCCGCGACAGTAACAGGTCTTGTGACAGTGGATGTAGGTGAAGTTTTCAACAGGATGGGTCACCTGGTACTGATGGTTCTGATCCAGCTGGGAGGGCTTGGATTAATGTCATTTGCCGTACTGATTGTCCTCGCGCTGGGTAAAAAGATAGGACTGCGGGAGCGTATGCTTGTAAAGGAATCTTTTAATCAGCCGACGACGGGAGGAATGATCCGGCTCGCAAAAATGCTGCTCTTCTTTTCCTTTTCCATAGAAGGAATTGCAGCGTTACTGCTCGCGTGGCGCTGGGTGCCGGAGTATGGCTGGGGCGATGGGCTGTTTATGAGCGCCTTTCATTCCGTTTCCGCTTTTAATAATGCGGGCATTGGACTGCGCAGCGATAGTCTGATGGCATATGCTGCGGACCCGCTGATCAACCTGACTATTACCGCTTTATTTATTACCGGGGGTATCGGATTTACGGTAATTTACGATCTGCTGCATACGAGAAAATTCCGGCTGCTTTCTCTGCATTCAAAAATTATGCTGCTGGGCACCCTGGTGTTAAACATTGCTATGATGTTTTTCATTTTCGTCCTCGAGTACAACAATCCGGAAACTTTAGGGCAGCTGGAGATGGCAGGCAGGCTCTGGGCATCGTATTTTCAGGCGGTGACACCCCGCACCGCTGGTTTTAATACACTGGATATTGGCAGTATGGAACCTGCTTCTCTGCTGTTGATTATGGTACTGATGTTTATCGGAGCCGGTAGTGCTTCTACAGGAAGCGGAATTAAGCTGACTACATTTGTTGTCATTCTTCTTGCAGTCGCAGCGTATTTAAAAGGAAGCAGAGAAACGGTAGCCTTCGAACGGACCATTCCGGATCAGGTAGTGATGCGGGCGCTGGCCATAGTAGTGATGAGCTTAATACTGGTTACCTTCAGCATTTTTCTGCTGGCAGTGACAGAAGAGCTGCCTTTTTTTGCATTAATGTTTGAAGCGTTTTCTGCATTCGGCACCGTGGGACTTTCTATGGGAATCACTGCCGAACTGTCACTCCCCGGAAAAATTATTATTATGTTTCTTATGATCGTGGGGCGGATCGGTCCAGTGACACTTGCTTTTTCACTTGCGAAAACCGAAGTGCACTCTATCCGATATCCGAAAGGAGACGTTTTTACGGGATAGTTCCTTATGCTGCTGAAAGTAAAGTTAGCTTCTCTTTTTTAAGCTGAGGGTATTTCTGTAACAACTGGTTTTACAGCCGGGAAGATAGGTTACAGATAAAGAGGGATATTTTTCACCGAAGATACTAAGGAAAAGGAGAGATCAGCATGAATCGTAAAGCAATACTTGCAGGAACTGCAGTTGGAGTGGCAGCCGCTATTGTACCGGCAAAAAAAGCGTATTCCACGTACAAATCTTTCCGCGAAGAGCAGGAGGAGCAGCAAAGTGGGTTTTCTATAGAAGAAGCGACGATTTCAGATATTCACCAGGCGTTTGACAGAGGTGACCTCACTTCTGCGCAGCTGACAGCGCACTATATAAAAAGAATAGAAACGCTGGATCAGAAAGGCCCGAACATTAATTCCATAAGAATTATCAATCCTGATGCAATGAATATTGCCCGTAAGCGGGATCAAGAAAGGAAAAAAGGAGTGACGGGGCCGCTGCATGGTATCCCGGTGCTGTTAAAAGATAATATTGAAACGAGAGTGAATATGCCGACAACGGCAGGGTCCCTTGCGCTGGAGAATAACTTTACAGAAGAAGATGCCTTCCTTGTGAAAAAACTGCGGGAAGCAGGAGCAGTAATTTTAGGGAAAACGAACATGAGTGAATGGGCATATTTTATGTCTGATAAAGCGCCGAGCGGCTACAGCAGTATAGCTGGCCAGGTGCTGCATCCTTACGGACCGGAAGATTTCAAAGCAGGCAGTGTCGGAGGATCCAGTTCCGGATCGGGCGCTGCGATCGCAGCGAACTTCGGTGTAGTAAGCATAGGAACAGAAACTTCCGGTTCAATTCTCAGCCCGGCGAGTGCCAATTCTATTGTTGGCATTAAGCCGACAGTTGGTTTAATCAGCCGCGGGGGGATTATCCCGCTTGCCAAAAGCCAGGATACAGCTGGGCCAATGGCCCGAACGGTAACGGATGTTGCGATTGCTCTTGGCACAATGACCGGAATTGATGAAAAAGATCCGGTGACACAGCTGAGTCAGGGATGTGCCATGTTTGACTATACTAAGAATTTGAACAAAGATGGATTAAAGGGAGCAGTCATTGGCGTAGATAAATCTTTCTTCAGTAAAAAAAGCTCACAGGAAAGAAAAGTAATGGAAGAAGCGATAAAAGATATGGAAGCCGCGGGGGCAGTGATTAAAGAAGTGAAGGTTCCAAACGAAGACTTTGAATCGAAAGTTCTCTGGTATGAAATGAAGCTGAGTATGGATGAGTATCTCAGGAACACTTCTGACAAAGTGCCGGTTTCTTCACTTCAGGAATTGATTGCTTATAATAAAAGCAACGCAAAGGTAATGCTGCCTTTTGGGCAAAAGCTTCTGGAGCAGTCCGATAAAATGAGCGGAGATCCTGAAGATCCAACGTATCTGGAACATCGGGCGAAAGACGTTAGAAATGCTGGAACGCAGGGGATTGATGCAGTAATGAAAGAGCATATGCTGGACGCCCTGCTGTTCGAAAACAACTTGGGAGCAGCAATTCCGGCAAAAGCGGGTTATCCATCTATTACTGTGCCGGCCGGCTATACGAAAAAAGGAATGCCGGTGGGCGTTACCTTCAGTGCGAAGGCATTCAGTGAACCAAAGCTGATTGAACTTGCTTATGCCTATGAGCAGGCGACCAAAAAAAGAAAAGCACCAGTGCTGTAAAAACAAGCAGCTTGATAACCAATAAAGCAACAAGCTTGAGTCTCCTAAATTTGGGGACTCAAGCTTTTCATAATACATAAAAGTAAAGAACGCCTGCATTTTTAAGCAAAGATCTTTATAGAAAATCTAAAACTGTTGTCAGGAGAACCTGTTGAAAGGATAGAAATACTTTATAAATCCAGTTTCCAGCTGTGTGATTTTGACTTGTAGCTTATACTGAAGAGGCAGAAGGAAACGTAAAAAGGGCAGGAGATTTTTTAAGGTGCGGTGAAGCATCTTATAAAAACACAGATGCTGGAGGTTAAATATGGAAGCGTGTTCAATCGGATTGGATATAGGAACAACGAGTGCAAAGGCTGTATTGTTTACGCACACCGGGGAGTGCGTGGATGAAGCAGAGGAAGGTTACGATTTGATTCATTCGTTTCGCGGGTGCTCAGAACAGGACCCGTATGAAATAGAGAAAGCGGCGCTTAAGGCGTTAAGCAGATTGGATACAAAAAAGTATCATGTAGTCTCAGCCGGATTTTCCGCTGCCATGCATACACTGATTTGTATAGATGAAGAGGGGGAGGCGCTGAGCAATTCTATTTCCTGGGCAGATACAAGAAGTACACTGGAAACTGAAGAGCTCTTAAATTCCGGGCAGGCTGGCGCAATCTATCAGCGGACAGGAACACCGGTTCATACAATGTCGCCGCTCACGAAGTTATTCTGGCTGAAAAAGAATGAACCGAAGCTGTATGAGGAAAGTGCTGCGTTTGTATCTGTGAAAGAATTTCTTCTGCGCCGCTGGTTTGGAGCAGAAGTCGTCGATTACTCTATTGCCTCGGCGACAGGAATGTTTAATATTCATACGAAAACATGGGATGCAGAACTTCTGGAAATGTTGGAAATTGGAGAAGGAAGATTATCAAAAGCAGTAGCTCCCACGTACATTTTGCCGGAACTTGGTCCGGATATCCGAGTAAAAGCTGGTCTGCCGGAAGGTGTCGTTTTCGCAGCTGGCGGAAGTGACGGAGCATTAGCGAATATTGGAATTGGAGCGCTTCAGCCCGGGGAAACTGCACTGACGATCGGGACAAGCGGAGCCGTCCGTCAAATTACCAGCAGACCCGCGCTGGGTGATAACCAGCAGACGTTCTGCTACGCTTTTGACGAAGGTATGTGGGTCGTCGGCGGTCCAACGAATAATGGCGGTATTGCGCTGCAATGGCTTCAAAAAGCAATGAAAGAAAAAGATCTGGAAACGCTTCTGCAAGAAGCAGCAGACGTACCGGTCGATGTGCATAACCCTATATTTCTACCTTATCTGCAGGGGGAACGTGCGCCAATCTGGGATCCTGGCGCCAAAGGAAGCTTTGTCCAACTATCGATTGAGCATGAACAAAAGCATTTCACCCGGGCAGTACTGGAAGGTGTTATTTTCAGTGTCTGCGAAGTATTTGAACATCTCGAAACGATTGTTGAAGATGGAGAAAAAGCACTTTACGCAAGTGGAGGGTTTTCCCGTTCTCCCCTTTGGCTGCAGATTACAGCTGACATATTCGGGAGTGAATTATCTCTTCCGGTTTCTTACCAGAGCTCTGCCTGGGGCGCAGCATGGTGCAGTATGATGGCAGCTGGAATCACTTCTTCCTACGAAGATATTACAAGTTCTATTCCGATGAAAGAGAAAATTGTCTTTGATACAGAAGCGTATCAGACGTACCGTGAAATTTTCTCCCGATACAAAAAGATATACGAGGCATTAAAAACAATTGAAGCTTAATTGGATGAATTTTTGAAAGGAGGCGGGAAGCATGCTGAGTATACTGGCTGTTTTTCATAATAAATGGATCACAGGCGCGGGAATCGCCGGTCTTCTTGCGATTTTCCTGCTTGGACTTTTGTATTTTTTTCAGGAACGTCTTATTTTTTATCCGCAGACGATGACAGAAGAAGAAGTACAAAGAGTGGCAGACAGCTACCCGAATGCAGAAGAAATTTCCTTTACTGCGGAAGATGGAACTGCACTGCACGGCTGGCTCGTGCATGCTTCCCCGGAGGCAGAAGTGAACCGGCTGCTGATTTATTACGGCGGAAATGCAGAAGAACTTTCCGGGCAGATTCCCATGATGTCAGAACATCTGGAAAACTGGTCTGTACTGCTCGTGAATTACCGCGGCTATGGGGCGAGTGAAGGAAGTCTGGATGAAGAAAAAATGTATGAGGATGCCCTGCTGATTCATGATGAAATTCAGGCGCAGTATCCGATAGAAACTTTGGCGGTGATGGGAAGAAGTATCGGTACCGCTGTTGCCGTAAATACAGCTGCAGAAAGGACCGCGGATAATGTGATTCTCGTCTCTCCGTTCGATTCTTTTAAAGAAGTGGCTGGGCATCATTATCCGTTTCTCCCGGTGAGTTTGCTGCTTCGCTATACCTTTCCGTCCGAAGAAAAAATTAACGATATATCAGCTCCGCTTCTCGTGATTGCTGCAGAAGAGGATCAAGTGATCCCGGGAGAACGGACGCGGGCCCTTCTTGCGCAGAGAGAGGGAGGAGCTGAGACAGTGTGGATTCCGAACCGAGGACACAACGATATGCATGTGAACACCGAATTTTGGGATGCTATCCGTGCTTTTTTACCGGAAGAAAGTTAAATAGTTCCTGAGTGGCGTTCTCGGAAAAGTTCCGGAACGCCTTCTTTTTTATCTAAGCTCTGTTAATGTTCAGTGTTGATAATAATAGAAGACTTCGCTGCAACTGACCTGCCGTGGAGGAGATCTCCGGGTAGACTAACGTCTTCCGGGATCTTCCGACATCCTTCTTCCACAGGCGTCCGCCGGTTTTCGTTTCGTTCTTTCCTTTGTAAAACAAAAGAGAGGGACTGTTTTTTTCATACTTTCTTCTCTATAAAAAACGAAGCCAAGGTGATTTTTCAAGACGCCTGCGAAAAAAGAAAGCGTGAAGATCATCCCGGACGCAAGGAAGGGATAGCTGAAGGATTTCTCCGCGGCAAGC
This sequence comes from Alkalicoccus daliensis, assembly GCF_900103955.1. Classification (GTDB taxonomy): domain Bacteria; phylum Bacillota; class Bacilli; order Bacillales; family Salisediminibacteriaceae; genus Alkalicoccus; species Alkalicoccus daliensis. The sequence goes on along the minus strand of NZ_FNIL01000004.1, from coordinate 111,956 downwards.
GAAGAAAAAAGAGCCTTAGGCGTACCTTTCTTATATCAACACTAGCTTTAACAGAGCCTTTATCTAAAACGTCTTTGAAGATACGCTGTCTCTTATGGTGTAAAGCAGATTCCTTTCGTCTCTCTACATAATTAAGCTATGATAAACTTAAGGAAGAAGTTCCAAACGGGGACGTGAACAGGGGAGAACTGCCGTGCCGGAAAATATAAACAAAGTACCGCTTGTTGCGGTCTTATTAACGGGAACGTTCGTAGCGATATTGAATCAGACGCTGCTCGTTACAGCGATTCCCCCAATTATGAGAGATCTCGGAATTAATGCCAACACTGCTCAGTGGCTGAACACAATTTTCATGCTGGTGAACGGAATTATGATTCCGATTACCGCTTTTTTAATCGCAAAATTTACAACGAGAAAGCTGTTTATGACGGCAATGGGGCTTTTTGCTGCAGGAACGTTGATCGCGGCTGTTTCCCCTAACTTTGAAATTCTTATTTTAGGACGCATTGTCCAGGCTAGCGGTGCAGGAATTATGATTCCGCTGATGCAGACGGTGCTTTTTATGATTTTTCCAGTGGAAAAACGTGGACAGGCAATGGGACTCGTTGGTATGGTGATTGCTTTTGCACCAGCAATCGGTCCGACACTTTCCGGGTGGGTCGTTGACCAATATCCGTGGAGAGCTCTTTTTTACATAGTACTTCCTATTGCGCTGCTTGATTTAATCGCTGCTTATTTCGTTTTAAAAAATGTAACGAAACAGACTTTTCCTAAGGTGGATATTGTGTCTATAATGCTCTCCACCTTCGGCTTTGGCGGGCTCCTGTATGGATTCAGCAGCGCCGGAGCTGCAGGCTGGGTGAGCGGAGAAGTTATTGCTTCGATGATTATTGGCGGTATTTCACTCACGTGGTTTATTCTTCGTCAGCTTCGATTGAAGGAGCCTATTCTGGAATTTAAGGTGTTCCGCTACGGCATTTTCACTTTATCCAACATTATCGGGATTGTACTTTTCATGTCAATGATCGGCGCAGCAACCATCCTGCCGATTTATATGCAGGATATGCTTGGATTCAGTGCTTTTCAGTCCGGACTTATGCTGCTGCCGGGAGCATTGCTGATGGGGATTATGAATCCGATCACCGGGCGTATTTTTGATAAAGTGGGTGCCAGATGGCTCTCAATTTCAGGGATGGGGCTTCTTACCGTGATGACCTTCTTATTCACAAGGCTCACGGAAGATACATCCTTTGCGTATATGGCGACAGTACACGCATTTCGTATGCTGAGCCTTGCGATGGTAATGATGCCGATCACAACGGCTGGACTCAATCAGCTGCCTGAACGGTTAATTCCCCACGGCACTGCGATGAATAATACACTGCGCCAGGTAGGCGGCTCTATCGGGACGGCGTTTCTCGTAACGATGATGACAGTCGGTGCGTCTTCCGCAGCAAATGGTGTAACTGCAAACCAGGCAATGATCCAGGGAGTAAACATTTCCTTCTGGGTGGCCACAGGTCTTGCGTTTATTGGCTTTATTATTTCCATGTTTATAAAAAATCCTGTGAGAAAATGAAACGACTGATGAATTTATCAGCCGCAAACTGTACCATAAATAAAAGCCTCACTTACAAAGTAAAAGGGACCCTTTATCGGGACCCTTTTTTGTTGCCTCCTCAAAGGAAAATTACTGCTTCGTTTTATTTACAATAGACTGAAACGTATTAAAGGTGCCGTTCGTAGAAATATGGTAGAAAAGAGCAGCAAATTCTTCAAGCGGAAGGTCCTTGTTTTCAAACCATCTGTTCATAAGCGCATATCTGGCAGAAAGCTCGTATTCTAAAATATAGTCAAATTTGATTCTGTCTTTTTCCGATAAATGATCCATTGTTTTCATCAGGTAGCCTTTGACCGTTTCTTTAATACGGTGCGCAAAATGAGGATCTCCGTTCGGACCGAGGAGGACGATCAGTTTTTCTCCATGCTGCTGATACATTTCATAAAATTGGGAAGAATTTTTCTCCAGACTCATATTATGCACATGGCATTGAAACAATTCATCGAACTCTTCTTCTGTAGGGAGAAGCGACGCTTCAATCTGTTCCAGCACATCATATACATCTTTGAAGTATACATAAAACGTACCGCGGTTATATCCTGCTTTTTCTGTAATCTCCTTTACCGTTATCTTTTCAATCGATTTGTTACAGTAAAGTTCCCAAAAAGCTTCTATAATCTTTTGTTTTGTCTGCATTGTTGATTCAGGCTTTTTTTTCATGCCGATCACCTCTGGTGAAAATTATTACACAACAGGGTGTTGGTTACAATAAAAACTTTATTTGAACCAACACTTAAGCTTTATTTGTTGTTTGATACCTTGATATTGCTATGATAGTATTTTTTAAGACAACAGGTTGTTGGATTTTAGGTTGAGGTGTTTACATACAGGAAAATCTGCAAGAACAAAAGGAATCCACCGACAAAGAAACGGAGAGAATTTTAAAATGAAGATATGGGATTTTTCGATTAAGCGTCCGAAATTTACGATTGTAATTATGCTTGTATTACTGCTGCTCGGTACAGTTTCTCTTACCAGGCTGCCGATTCAGCTGCTGCCGGATGTAGACGCTCCGGTCGCTGCAGTAGTAACAAGTTATCCGGGTGCAGGGCCGGAAGAAGTGTTAAATGAAGTTACTGAAGAGATGGAAGAAGATTTATCCACCATTTCTGGATTAAATCAGCTGACCTCGCAGACGACGGAAGGTTCCTCTATCGTGGTCATGGAATTTTCTGCGAACACAAGCATCAGCGACGTGGAAAATGAAATTGTTACTACGATAAACCAGACAGAATTGCCGGATGGCGCCGGAAACCCTGCATTTCTGCAGTTTGACCCTTCCATGTTTCCAAGCATTCAGCTGGCTGTTTCCTCAGACGATGAAAGTGTCACCGAGTTTCAGGAAGACGTGGCTGAATTGCAGAGAGAGCTTTCCCGCATCGAGGGTATTGCAAGCATTTCAGAGTCAGGAACGCTCACAGAACAATATGAAATTGTTGTGGATCAGGAAGAAATGGAAGCTGCCGGTTTAACACAGGATAATATTGTGGAAACCATTCAGGCGAATGATATCGTCGTACCGGGAGGAATCATTACTGATGAGGAAGAGGAAGAATCTATCTCCACCCGTCTTGTCAGTGAACTGAATTCACCGGAAGAGATAGAAGAACTTGTTGTTACACTGGATCCGGAAACGGGCGATGAAATTTTAATTTCAGATGTAGCGGATATTTCTCTGCAAACAGAAGAGGAAGAAGTAATCACGCGTATTAATCAGGAAAGTTCTATTCAGCTGGACGTGATGCTGACTTCAGAAGCGGACACCACGCAGGCTTCCAATGATTTTAACGAGGAGCTGGAAGAACTGCTGGAAGAAGATCAATATGCTCATCTGGAAGCGTCTATTTTATATGATGAAGGAGACGTGATTAACCAGGCTGTCAGCAGTGTAGTAGTCGCGCTGATCAGCGGGGGGATTTTAGCGATGGTTGTGCTGTTTGCCTTCCTTCGCAACTTAAAAACACCATTAATTATCGGAATCGCAATTCCGTTTTCTATTATTACTACTTTTGCGTTATTCTTTTTCACCAATATTACCTTAAACCTGATGACGCTCGGTGGACTGGCGCTCGGTATCGGGATGCTTGTCGATAATTCGATTGTAGTGGTAGAAAATATTTACCGGCACTTATCCATGAAGAAGTCACCAAGACAGGCAGCAGCGGAAGGAACAAAAGAAGTGGCAGGAGCAATTACTGCTTCTACACTGACGACAGCGTCTATCTTCCTGCCGGTAGTTTTCATTACCGGATTTGTCGGAGATATTTTCGCACCGCTTTCTATTACAGTTGCGTTTAGTTTATTCTCTTCTTTATTCATCGCAGTGACCATAGTGCCGATGATTGCGAGCAGAATACTTACAGCACCGGATGAAGATGTAGAAGAAAAAAGAAAGAACTCCCGGTTTATGCGGGGAATCGAAAGCGCCTCCCGCTGGACACTGAGAAGAAGAGCGGTTGTCCTGATAATTACACTGCTCACCCTGGTTGTTGGAGCCTTCGGGTTATCAACGACGGGAGTAGAATTTATTCCAGATTCAGATGAAGGAGCATTTCTGATTTCGGTGGAACATGAACAAGGAACAATTTTAAACCGGACAGAAGAAACAATTCAGCTGATTGAAGATGAACTGGAGGAATATGACGAGATAGAGAGCTACCTGAGCACGATCGGTTCCACCATGCAGCAGGGCGGATTTACTTCCCAGAGTCATACTGCAGAAATTATGGTTACCCTGGTGGACCCGGGGGATAGAGATACAGGAACCTTCGAATTTATTGATGAAATTGACGGAGACATCGAAGGTCTGGATGAAGAAGCAGACATTGAAGTCCAGGCGTTTTCCCAGGCAGGATTTGGGGGTGATCCGAATACCCATACTTTCTCCATCCTTGATCCAGATACGGACCGCTTAACTGACACAGCAGATGAAATTGTAGAAGCACTGGAGGAAGAGGATATTATCCGCAGTGTTACAACATCCGAGGAAGAGACTGCGCCGGAAATTCAATTTACTATTGACCGGGAAGCAGCGCAGGAGCTGGGACTCGCACCGGCACAGATTGCAAGCTCTGTAAATGCGGCAACTTCCGGCACAATGGCAACAACGCTGCAGACCGAGGATAATGAAACATATAACGTAAACGTCCGCTATCCGCTGGATGTGCTCGGCAGTGTGGAAAACTTTGAAGCAATTACAATTCCTGTTCCAGAGGGAGAATATGTTGCGCTTTCCGAAGTAGCAGAAGTCGAAGAAGGACAGGCGCCGGCGGCGATAAACCGGGCCGATATGGTGACGAGTATTGATTTCACTGTGCTTTACGACTCTGACAGCGATTTAAGTGAAGCAGCAAGCGTTACAGATGATGTGATTGAAGATATTGACCTTGCAGACGAAGCAGAGTATTCTGTCGGCGGCGATCAGGCGATGCTTGATGACGTAATAGACGATGTATTTCTTGCCTTCATGCTTGGACTTGCCTTCATATATCTTGTAATGGTAGCGCAGTTTGAGTCATTTAAGTATCCGTTTATTATTATGTTTACAGTACCGCTGTTTATTATCGGGGTAATGCTCGCACTTACTGTGACACAGAGCCCGATCAGCGTAATGGCAATTATCGGGGTAATCGTGCTGGCAGGTATTGTCGTAAACAATGCCATCGTGCTGGTGGATTATATTAATCAGCAGAAAGAAAAGGGCTATCCGACGGCAGATGCGATTGTCATGAGTGTAAAAGACCGTACACGGCCGATTATTATTACGGCGCTTACCACAATTCTGGGGGTAGTACCGCTTGCGATCGGTATCGGTGAAGGCGCAGAGATTATTCAGCCGATGGGGATTGTAATTATCGGCGGCCTGATCAGCAGTACGCTTCTTACACTGTTCGTCATTCCGGTTATCTACAGCTTTTTTGATAAAACAACGAGAAATATGAATAAGAAATATATGACGCCGGACGGCCAGGTGATTTATCAGCGGGACCTTCCGATAGGAAGAGAAACGCACGAGGAACAGAAAAGTCTCGATGAATCGACAGATGATACGAATCTTCCTGTAAAGATCGAGACGGAAGATGCGGACAAAAGAGATGATGCAGCATTCCGCAGATCAGACGAGGAAGAATTTACGAAAGATGAAATGGTAAAAATTCTCGAAGGACTGCTTGAAAGATCTAAAAAGTCCAATAAAGATGAGGATAAAAAAGAATAAGCTGTCACAGAGCCGGGAGCAGATGCTTCCGGCTTTTTTTGCGTGAGAGGAGAGGGGTGGATGATTTGAGAGTTAATGCAGTTGAAACGATGAATTAATCAAAATACCGGCATTGGAAAATTAGTAAAGTATATTGGTTGGAGAGTAATTGCTTTTTATAAATTAGCTCTGATGTTGATATAAGAAAAGTACGACTGCGGCTCCTTTTTCTGCGCTTGCCGCGGAGAAATCCTTCAGCTATCCCTCCCTTTTGTCCGGGATGATCTTCACGCTTTCTTTTTCCGCAGGCGTCTTGAAAATCGCTTTGTCTTCGTTTTATGGATAGAAAAGCTTGTAAAAAAAACAATTTCTTTCTCTTGTTTCGCAAAGAGAAGAACGAAGCGCAAAACCGGCGGACGCCTGTGTAGAGAGTGAGCATTGCTCCGCTCGACCAGCAGTCATCTTCACAAAGAGCGTGAAGATGACTTTAAGATCATTTGGTCGGCTGCGCCAGTGCGCGGTGAAAGTGCACACCGCTTTAGGAAGAGCGAGCTGGAAAGATCCCGCAGCGCAGCGAGAAAGCGGAGGACCTCGTCCACAGCAAGCCTGCCGAGTTGTCGCGAAGTTTTCTCTTATCAACAGTGAGCATTAACAGAGACACTCATGCAAAATTTTTGCACCATAAAGTATGAAAATTAATACTGCTGTGTAACGAAGGAGAGGACGCCCAAAGGACTAGCGCAGTTGGAGAATCCATTTTGGCGGACGTTCTTTCCGTCAAAATTAGTCGAGAACAAGCCCTTGGGCAAGCCTCTCCGAAAGTTAAGCACTGTTACATGAGAATGAATTCGGTTTATTCTACGGACTTTAATGCAGGCGGTGCTTCTCTCACCCTGTTAAGGTAACGGCATCATCAATTTTACATTCCACACTTAAAGAAGGTTCCCCGTATCGCGTCAATCAGTAAAAAGAAAAATTATATTGTCAGAAAGCCTGCTCGCATGTTTTAATGAGAACATACATTCCCATTACGGAAGGTGAGTACAATGAATGTCCTGATGACTGACTATGAAAAAGAAATTCTATACGGATACATTAACGGAATCTGGGCAAAGCAGGTACTGGAGCGGGATAAGGAGAAAATAACGAAAGCGAAATTCAAGTACCCGGAAATATATGAAGAGTGGATTTCGGAGCTGGAGCGGAAAAACGGAGAGCACCTTCACCAGACAAGAAATCAAATGAAGATGGCAGAGATGAAAATATGGGAGATCCGTACAGAGGATCCGAAGAAGGGAATAAAATATGGCTGCAGCTACCGCGGATATCATTCTGATCATCATATGATGCCAAGGGTACTGCGTAAAAATGTAGAAAACCATATCCGTATGCTTGTTTTTAATGACGGCAGACGCAAGAGCTTCTGACTATGCTGCTTTGCGCCGCGTGATTAGGAAAAGTAATTTCCACTTCACTAATTCAATCAAGGTTGTCCAAGGCGAAACCAATCTGCACTGGACAAATGGTAAGCCTGATATTAATGTGAATTCATAACCAGATGCCGAAGCGAAAGCACAGAGCAGGCACAGTTTTGAATTCTGCTGATTAAAAACGAAATTCATCTTAAAGGCAGTATGCTGGATGATTGGAAAAATTGGTTGAGGAGGAAGAATCCATAATGAAATATTCCGAGCTGAGATTAATGTCTGTTCCTGCTTCCGAAAGGAAGTTCCTGCTTCCTTATTTACTGATGGCCGACAGCAGTGAAGATGAAGTGCACCGCTATTTGTTTGATGGAGAAATGTTTTCCATTTCTTATGAAAATAAAACGGCAGGGGTGATTCTTTTTACCTTTCCTGAAAAAGGTGAGGCAGAAGTCAGGAATATGGCGCTCGATCCGGCGTATAGAGGAAAGGGCATTGGAAAGCGTATTCTGCATGTAAGTATGGAGCAGTTTAAGAAGCGCGGACTGCAGCGAATGATAGTTGGGACAGCAAATTCCAGTCTGGAAAACATTGCATTTTATCAAAAAGCGGGATTTAGAATGTTTTCGGTTAAAAAGAATTATTTCAGCGGCTACTCAGGAGAAATCTATGAGAACGGAATCCGCACGCTGGATATGCTGATGTTTGAAAAAGAATTGTAAAGGCGGGATCTATGATATCTACGAAACCGATCAGGGTGCTCGTAAGTGCCGGGGCAGTATTTACATATTTTTTCTTTTAGAAAGAGTGAATGGATCAACAAGGCAGAAACAGTTCTTCAGCTGGACCAAAGAAAATGAAAAAGGAGCTGAACTGCATGCAGCAGATTCAGCTCCTTTTTTCAGATACTGTGAAATTAGTTCCTCACGTTATTTACCCATGCTCTATCCTGATTCATCATTTTAATTGCTGCGTATATCGTCAGGAACTGAATAACGATAATTGGAAGTCCCATGAGGCCGGATACAACTTCCAGCGGACCAAGTCCTCCAATTCTCATTAAGACAAGAGCGACCGCAGCGATAATCATCGCGATAAGAATGCGTAGCTTACGGGAAGGTTCATTTTTACTCATATCACGTGTGCTTGTATATGCAGAAATTGTATACGTAGTAGAATCAAGCGTTGTCGTTAAGAAAATTAAAGAAACAATCACAAAGATGATTAAGGCCATTTCTCCAAAAGGCAAGGAAGAAAGAATGGCTGGAATAGCGGCCATGCCGCCTTCATTTTCAATAATATCAAGTACCGGCACCTGGTCTGTAAGGTGACGGTGTACGGCAAGCCCTCCTAAAACACCTGTCGCAAGCCAGGAAAGCAGTGTCGGAGCTAACAGATAGGTAAGAATCATTTCCTTTATCGTGCGCCCCTGCGAAATTTTTGCTGCGAAAATACTGTGAAGCATCGCCCAGGTAGCACTGTAGGCAAACCAGAATACCGTATTACTCTGCATAAAGGTAGCTTCACCGAAAGTAAGAGAATCTGTATAAAGTGAAATGCCAACATAGTTTGTGAGCAGCACGCGCAGACTGTCAGTGAAGTAATCGAGTATGAATACCCCTGGTCCTGCGATCATTACAAAGAGTGCAAATAAACCTGCGAGGTACATATTAAACGTACTCAGCCGTTTTATACCGCGGTCAATACCTACATAGGCACTTGCAGAAAACATAATTACCCATACGAGTGTAACACCTAACGTTAAGGTGAAGGTTACTTCCGTATTAAATAAATGTGCCAGGTTGTAAGTGACAATTGGAGCACCGAGACCGAGTGTTACTGCGGCTCCGGAAAGAATGCTGATCAGGAATATGATATCAAGTACTTTTCCGCCGAATCCATCCGTGAACCGATCGCCGAATATCACGCGGCAGGCTTCGGAAATCCGCATCAGCGGGCGCTTTCTTACATGTAAAATGTAGGCCATTGCCGGCGCGGCCATGACGAAGATTGCAAACACCTGGAAGCTCCAAAGGAACATACTGTAGGCGTTTCCCATTAAAAGTGCCTCGGTAGAACCTGGCTCCATGCCAAATGGAGGATCTACCGCAACATCCGCCCAGGAAATCATTCCAGTACGCATAATTGTAGAACCAAGCCCCATGGCAATAAGTATGGATGAATACTGAAATAAAGTGAATCTTGGTTTTTCTGCAGGATTTCCAAGTACTACTTTGCCGTATTTGGAAAAAGAAAGATAGAGACCGAAGCCTAAAAGAATAATTGCATACCAGATATACCCCCAGCTGAATACTTCTACAATCGTATCAAATACGAAATTTAAAGTCTCCATCGCCGCAGCTTCATAGAGAGCCAGAGGTATACTAATAGCAATAATAATTAATAAAGAGGGAAGAAAAATAGCATAATCGATGAGTTTCCCCTGTTTATCTTTATTATCGCCCATAAAAAACACCACCTATATAAAATTGTTTTCCTATATTAAGGAAGAGAATTCACTATTCACTCATATGGGGGATACCCTGCCATATATAAATAAAACATCCATCTATTAATAGAAGCATGTTTATGATAATGCCGCTTTATTCGTTGAAGAAATTTTTCTGAAGGAAGTAAGCCTCTATTAGATAAAATCAATAATACTTCATAAATTGATGTAATCTGATAAGAATTATCGGAAATAAGATTGACAATTTTATGTTTTCAAGCTAAGATGCATACAACTTAATAATTACAAAATTCAGGTGAAATGAACTTTTGCTCGTTCATTTCTTAAAAGGGAATCCGGTGTAAGTCCGGAACGGTCCCGCCACTGTAAGAAGTTAATATTTACATATCCACTGAGCGCAGCTTGGGAAGGAGTAAATATGGATATCTTCGAGTCAGGAGACCTGCCTGTTTTTTATTACCATTAACCTACGGGTCATAGGGGGTGGAATATCGTTTGCCGCGCGTGATTTTTCGTTTATTAACGTCATCACGCTTCGTTTGTGCTGGTGACATAAGGTATTTCTCTTTTATGTAAAAGGGAAATACCTTTTTTATTTTTTCAAAGACCACGGAAGAGCTTTAGGAAATATGAAAGTATGTACTTTAAAAAACAGGAGGTATAAGGATGAAAATAAAAACGAGTATTCAAGGGTATCCCAGGATTGGAGAACAGCGCGAGTGGAAAAGAAATCTAGAGAGTTTCTGGAAAGGAGAAAAAACGGAGGCGGAATTTGAACAAGAAATGAAAGATATTCGTCTTGAAAGGTTGAAACAATTGCAGAAAGCAGGGCTGGATTACATTCCCGTAGGGGACTTCAGCTATTACGACCATATGCTGGATACGGCGGTAATGTTCGATATTATTCCGGCACGTTTTGCGGATTCACAGCCAGGCAGCGCACTGGATACCTACTTTTCTATGGCGCGGGGAACAAAGGGTGCCGGGGCATGTGAAATGACGAAATGGTTTAATACAAATTATCATTATATCGTGCCGGAAATAGAAGAAGGATGGGTTCCGAAAGTAGCTCACAACAAGCCGCTTGCTGATTACCTGGAAGCGAAAGAAAGCCTGGGAATTGAGGGGAAGCCGGTATTAGTAGGTCCGTATACTTTTCTAAAGCTATCCAAAGGTTTTCCGGAAGCAGAATTTTCCCGGTACCTGGATATCTTGTTGTCTCTCTATGCAAAGGTGATCAGCGAACTGACGGAAGCAGGAGCGTCAGTAATTCAAATAGATGAGCCGGCACTGGTACAGGCAGAGACTGAAGCAGAATTCCACTTGGCAAAGCAGGCATATGAAAATCTGGCAAACCTTGTACCGGATGCCTCCTTACTACTGCAGACGTATTTTGAATCGGTCGACCATGTAAAAACACTCCTGCAGTTTCCGGTAAAAGGGATTGGACTTGATCTGGTGCATGGAAAAGAAAGAAATCTGCAGCAGCTGCGTCAGGAACAAATTCCTGCAGGAAAGGTCATTGCCCTTGGGGTTGTGGATGGACGAAATGTCTGGAAAACAGATTTAGAAGCGCAGAAACATTTGCTGCAGCAACTTGAGCCAGGCTTTGCAGAAGCAGAAGAAGTGTGGATTCAGTCGAGCTGCAGCCTGCTTCATTCTCCAGTTTCTTTAAAGCAGGAGGTCAACCTTCCCGCCGAATTAAAGAGCGGGCTGGCATTTGCGGAAGAAAAGCTGGAGGAACTGCAGCTGCTGAAAAATAATTATGCGAATACCGTAGATAGCAGCTGGGAAGATCATCAGAGCAGTTTGAAAAAATTCCGGGAAACATATCAAAAGCTGGAGAAAAATGAAGAAGTGAGAATGGCGATGCGTCCTGTGCCATTCAGTGAAAGGCAGTCAGTCCAGGAGAAAAAATGGAGACTTCCACTGCTCCCTACTACTACGATCGGCAGCTTTCCGCAGACACAGGAAATGCGTCAGGCAAGAACGGCTTTTCGAAAGGGTTCTCTTTCCACCCTGCATTATGAAAGAATGGTAAAAGATAAAATAGCGGACTGGGTCCGGATTCAGGAAGAAATAGGACTCGACGTGCTCGTGCATGGAGAATTTGAAAGAAACGACATGGTAGAATTTTTCGGAGAAAAGCTGGACGGGTTCGCAGTGACACGTAATGGATGGGTACAGTCTTACGGTTCCAGATGCGTAAAACCGCCTATTATTTACACAGATGTAACGTTTGCAGAACCGATGACTGTAAAAGAAACAGCATATGCCCAGACGCTGACGAAAAAACCGGTCAAAGGAATGCTTACTGGACCGGTAACGATTTTAAATTGGTCCTTTGAACGTACAGATGTGCCAAAGCAGACCACCGCTTTTCAGATAGCGCAGGCACTGCAGGAAGAAGTGAAAGCACTGGAGGAAGCAGGAATTGAAATGATCCAGATTGATGAACCTGCCCTCAGAGAAGGACTGCCGCTGAAGCAGGAAGATCACTGTTATTATCTTGACTGGGCAGTGAACTCTTTCCGGGCCTCTGCAGAGAAGGTGAAGGATACAACGCAGATTCACACACATATGTGCTACAGTGAATTTCATGATATTATCGACTCCATCAGTGCCATGGATGCTGACGTTATTTCCATTGAAACTTCTCGCAGCCACGGGGAATTAATTGAAGTTTTTGAGAACAATGTATATGACAAAGGGATCGGGCTCGGCGTATATGATATACACAGCCCAAGAATTCCCGAGGCAGAGGAAATGCAGGAAATCATTACAAAGTCTCTTGGGGTGCTTCCTGCAAAATTATTCTGGGTGAACCCGGACTGCGGACTGAAAACACGCACAGAGGAAGAAACTGTGGCAGCATTGAAAAACATGCAGGCAGCTGCGGAGCAGGCACGGAATGCTTTAAAAGAAAAACAGCTTTAAAAGAAAAGAGAGTTCTGCGCAGATTACAGCGCAGGACTCTTTTTATTAAACCTGTAAATTTTGTGCGGTTTGTCTGCTTCTCTACTGCAGGCTCCTCCCCGGTTTGTTTCTGCATAAAGAAACGGTGCGGTCATTTTAGGACGATAGTTGAGAGGAAGAAGGTACTTTCCTGCTGTTTACCAGTTTCTTCAAAGGGGAAAAGTTATAGTATTAACTGAAATTTCAGATAAACTGGTTGCTTTTCTGGAAAATATCCTCAGATATCTTAAATTTTCAATATAGGTGTAAGCAGTTTGTGAAGGAGTGGTTGTATTATGAGTCATGTTTCATTGATCCCGTTTAAAGTCGAGAACAGATTTACCGCAATGTCAGATGTCCCTACAGGGGTAGAAATGGTGGAAGCTCCTTTCTTCTGGGAAGAATCAAATAAAGGTGCCGGACAGGTGATCGCGGTTATTGACACAGGCTGTGAATCGTATCACCCGGATCTGGTAGAGCAGATTATTGATGGTAAAAACTTCACAGATGATTACGGCGGTGACGAAGCAAATTTCGAAGATAACAATGGACACGGAACCCATGTTGCAGGAACGATCGCTGCGGCGGAAAATGGAAGCGGGGTTGTCGGCGTGGCGCCGGAAGCACAGCTGCTGATTTTAAAAGCGCTGGATGGACAGGGCGGAGGGGATATGCTCAATGTAATCGATGCAGTTCATCATGCCATCAACTGGCGCGGATATAACGGCGAAAGAGTAAGAGTAATAAGCATGTCGCTCGGAGGGCCGCAGGATATCCCGGAGCTGCACGCAGCTATTAAACGCGCAGTGGCAAATGATATTTCTGTAGTATGCGCGGCAGGAAATGAAGGCGACGGAAATATCGATACAGACGAGCATGCATACCCGGGTGCTTATAATGAAGTGATTCAGGTCGGTGCTGTCAATTTCCAGGGCCAGCTCACCCAGTTTACAAATACGAATGATGAATTGGATTTAATGGCGCCGGGGGAACATATTTTATCAACATATTTAGAAGGCGGATACTCGGAGTTAAGCGGAACTTCCATGGCAGCGCCTCATGTGTCGGGGGCCCTGGCATTAGTGACGAATTGGGCGGAATCGGGATTTAACCGTAAGATATCCGAGGCAGAAATGTATGCGCAGATTATCCGGAGGACGACACCGCTCGGAAATCCATTAACTGCCGAAGGAAACGGTCTGCTTACCCTGGGGCTGGTGGAAAAGATAGCTGTCTGGAGCGAGGAAAGGCTGAGCCTCCCATAAACAGAAATAAGAAAATTTTATTATATGGCAGCGGTAGATTATACGTTTGGAGAATTCCGCTGATCAGTATAAGTTAGTTTACGTTTTTGTAAAAGGGGAAACGCTTCTGTAAAATTCTTTTAAGGAGGAAAATAACATGGTTCACCAGGAACACAGCGATTTACTTAATGCTCTTCATAAGTGTATGGAGGAATGCAACCACTGTTTTGATGCCTGCCTGCAGGAAGATGATGTGAAAATGATGGCGGAATGTATCCGGCTGGACCGTGAATGTGCAGATATGTGCGGGTACCTGGAACAGGCGATCTCCAGAAACAGTCCTTATATTTCAGATCTGGCTGCAGTCTGCGCGAAGATGTGCGAAGACTGCGGCAATGAGTGTAAAAAACATGATCATGAACACTGCCAGAGATGTGCAGAAGCCTGCTTCCAGTGTGCGGAAGCCTGCAAGAAAGCAGCTTGATTTCCAAAAGGACCGTTACCATTCAGGGGACGGTCCTTTTTATATTTGTAAGAATTTTCTTTTTCAGATAGCAATACAGAATTTTGAAATATCTGAAAAAGCGTTTTGTCCCAGAGGTATGTGGGAAATCATGAAGAGAGGTGTATTTCCTTAATAAGTAAAATGATTAGGATATTCACTTTAGCAGTTTTGGGCATACGGGGCATGGAACCCCGCTGCTTTTGTTACATTTTTCTGCTTCGGTCCTGCTTGCTTGTAAATTACTTTATTCTTTCTGCAAAAGGAAATTTAAAAAGAAGCGGATGTGTAATAACATCCGTAAAAGGAGTGGCTTGAATATGAAGGCTTTAACGAACCAGGGAAAAGGAAAAGTAGAAGTAAAGGATATGCCGGCGCCAACGATTGAAAAAGATACGGATATGATAGTAAAGATTACTTCGACTGCTATCTGCGGTTCAGATCTTCATTTGCTGCACAGTACCATCCCGGCACAAAAAGATTATATTGTAGGGCACGAGCCTATGGGTATTGTAGAAGAAGTTGGAAGCGGCGTAACGAAGGTGAAAAAGGGAGACAGAGTAGTGATTCCTTTTAATGTTAGCTGCGGAGAGTGTCATTTTTGCCAGAACCAGATGGAGAGCCAGTGTGATAACTCGAACCCGCATAACTTCGATAAAAATACGGGTGGATACTTTGGTTTTGCAAAGCTGTTTGGTGACTATCCGGGTGGACAGGCAGAATACTTAAGAGTTCCGTTTGCAGATTTCACCTCGTTTGTTGTCCCTGAAGATACGGAGCTGGAGGATGAAAGTGTGCTGTTCCTTTCTGATGTGGTGCCGACAGCTTATTGGAGCGTGGAGCACAGCGGAGTGAAAGCAGGAGATACTGTAATTGTACTTGGTTCTGGCCCGATTGGGCTGATGGTACAAAAGTTTGCCTGGATGAAGGGTGCTGAGCGGGTAATTGCAGTAGATCATATCCCTTACAGACTGGAACATGCGAAACGGACGAATAACGTGGAAACATATAATTTCAAAGAGTTTAAAAATATGAGCAAGTATCTTTATGAGATTACGAAGGGCGGCGCTGAAGTTGTTATTGACTGTGTAGGAATGGATGGAGATACAACGATGAAAGACCATCTGAAAACTCTTACCGGGCAGGCGGGAACCATTGACCCGATTATTATGGCTGCAGACTGCGTAAAAAAATTCGGAACTATTCAGTTAACTGGGGTATACGGGGCTCCGGCAACAGCTTACCCATTACATTCTATTTTCACCCGCAACGTGACGGTAAAAGCAGGACAGGCACCTGTCATCCATTACATGCCGGAGTTATTTGAGAAAGTGAAAAACAATGAATTTGATCCTACAGATATTATTACGCATAAACTGCCTTTGGAAGATGCGGCCTATGCTTATGATATCTTTGATAAAAAAGAAGACGATTGTATTAAAGTGGTGCTCAAGCCATAGTTTTGCAGCGTCTATGATAATATGTACGAAAAAGAGGACCGCTCTAATGGACGAGCGGTCCTTTTTAAGATTCAAATATACGCAGCATGAAACACTTTATTCCGTATCATGTTTAAATTTCACTGATTCATTATTTTCGTAGGTAACATCAATATTAAATTCTGATACCTCGTCTTCATCAAGGTCGAGTTCCTGAAGCACTTCAGCTTTCATATCTGCAATAGAGCGGTCCATTGCTATAGAAATACTTTCCAGCAGGGCTTCTATTTCTTCCAACGCTTCTGCGCCTTCTATTTCAGAACCATCCCTGCGTTCTATTTCTGCTTCCTGGTCATCTGCATCAAACTCAAATTCCAGATCTTCATTGTTTGCAAAATCAATATCAAGGTCCAGTTCTTTCACAGCACCGCGATCCCCGTCAGAAGTCTCGTGGTCAAGTACGATACTTTCTCCGGTGTCAAATTCAATGTCCAAATCAAACTCCTGAACGTCATTGGTGCTGAGGCCGAGTACCTCAAGCACTTCGTCCTTTATTTCCTGCACCGGTCTGCCGGCAGTGATATGAAGATCCTCCAGTACTGCTTCGATTTCCGCAGCAGCCTCTTCCCCTGTTACTGTTTCTTTTCCATCACGCTCAATTTCGGTATCTGCGTAATCATCCCGTTCATATTCAAATTCCCATTCTTCGCTGTTGGTAAATTCAATCTGCAGATCAAATTCGCTTACCTCCGCAGAGTTTTCAGTCTGCTCGTCGCTGGCAGATGTCTCTGCAGCATTGGTTTCATCGATGTTATCCTGTGCGCTCTCTCCACTGTCTGCTTCCGTCTGGGTATCTGCCACGCTCTCTGTGTTATTTTCTTCAGGACTTACTTCGTTCAACCCGCATGCTGCGAGAAGTGTTAAAGCTGAAACTCCAGTGATAAGCTTTTTCATTTCTATCATTCCTTTCGTTATTTTGTCTACAATGTTTATCCTACCCCGGGGAGATGAGACAGAGATGAACTCCACATTAGAAATTGATGAGAATTATTCGGTACAGCCAAAGGAATCGCTGATACAAAGTACAGCGTGTATGTTAATTTTCCTAGTATTACGGGTAATGAATTAACAAAATAAGGAAGGGGCGATCTTGTGCTTGATAAAGTAAAGTTTGAATACAGAGAAACAAATCATATTACTTTGCATACAGCCGCTGCCGGACCGGAAGATGGACCACTTGTCATCCTGCTGCATGGATTCCCGGAATTCTGGTATGGATGGAGGAAACAAATTGAGCCGCTTGCAGAAGCTGGTTACAGAGTGCTGATCCCTGATCAGCGCGGGTATAATTTAAGCGATAAGCCTGAAGGCAGCGAAAATTATAAGATAGATACGCTGCGGGATGACATTCTCGGGTTAATCAAAGGGGCAGGAAGAGAAAAAGCAATTCTTATTGGTCACGACTGGGGAGGCGCAGTGGCATGGCATACAGCTGCGACTGCCACCGAATATGTGGAGAAGCTGATTGCAGTGAATATTCCTTATCCTGGAGCGATGAAGCAGGCAGCTTTAAAATACCCGCCTCAATTATTTAAGAGCAGTTATATGTTATTCTTTCAATTACCGGATATCCCCGAAAAACTTTTACAGACAAACGGCTGGGAGAATATGAAACAGGCACTGACTGCCACTGCGAAACCTGGAGCTTTTCAGGAGGAAGATCTACAGAAATATAAAGAGGCATGGGCACAGCCAGGAAGCCTGACTGCAATGCTGAACTGGTATCGCGCCCTTTTCCAGACAAAAATCTCTTCACCGATGGTCCAGGTGCCGGTGCGGATAATCTGGGGGCTCGGAGACCAGTTTCTTCATCCCTCCACAGCCAAAGAAAGTTTAAAGTATTGTCTTGACGGAGAGATGATTCTGGTGGATGAAGCGACGCACTGGGTGATGCATGAACAGCCTGCTATCGTGAACAGACTGATCAAAGAATTTCTAGAGTGAAAATAAAGGAGAGAAGTTTATGGGCGAGCCGCTGGCTATTCTGCTTATCGGCGGAGCAGCAATAATTTTCGTGATAATAGCAGGTAAAAAATTAGTAAATAAAGATTAACTGCAGCTGTCTAAAGAAATCTGCGCTGTGATAACGGTTTGTTGTCGCAGCTTTTTTCTGGAAGAAGATATGTTTCTTTTTCTCGGACGGAATATTTCTGCACGTAAAAGGTAGTAATAGGATGAATAGAATGTTGCTTAAGGAGAGATAAAAATGGAATGGAGAATAAATGATATTACTATTGAAACAGCACGAGGAGATATTGCAGCACAGGAAGATATGGAAGCAGTCGTAAATGCAGCAAATGCCGAACTGGAAACGGGAGGCGGCGTAGCCGGCGCACTTCACAGGACAGCCGGTCCGGAGCTTGCTGCGGCAGGAGAAAAATATGCACCTATTTCTCCGGGAGAAGCCGTGGTCACTGAGGCATTTCAGCTGCCGAATAAAAAAGTGATCCACTGCCTGGGGCCGGTATATGGAAAGGATCATCCCGCAGAGGAACTATTGATTCAGTGCTATATAAATTCTTTGAAAAGAGCAGAGGAAGAAAAGCTGAAAAGTATTGTATTTCCGGCCATCTCGACAGGAGCTTTCGGATATCCATTCCATGAAGCAATGAAAACAGCAGTCGGCACAGTGCTTGAGCAAATTGGATCACTGCGTCAAATAAAACATATTCGTTTTTTGTTGTTTTCTCAGGAAGAAAAAGAAAAATATACTGCTCATTTAGCGGAAACGATTGGGCAGTAATTATATAAAATGATAAAATACAGCAGGAATAATATTTAATGCCCCGGGGCTGCTTTAGACCCGGGGCTGTCGTGTGTGGAAGTGCCGAGATCCTTCCTGAAAAGGCGAGTGTTGCATCTACAGAAAAATACAGCAGGAGACGGAAATAACTGGTAACGTCGGGAGGTGAACGCTTTCATTCTCATTGATATTTTTCATTCACAAAAAATGATTCGTCCCTCTTGATTTAATAGGTATATATGACTAATTAATATTCGTTTTATTTTTAATTCGTGAATTAATTCAGTTGTTTTCTGCTATAATTAGGACTATAATAATAGTATATATATTAATAATTAAGTATTTTGTCTTATATTCCCAAGAGTGTATTTTACAGGGGTGATTCTATGAAAATTATATCCAAAGTGCTTTTTATATCCGGTATTAGTATCTTTTTATTTTTCTCTATACTTTATTTTTTAATCAATCCCCTGCTTTTGGAACAATATGCCTATCTGGAAGAAAATCTGATGGAAGAGCATATCGAACGGGTGGAATACCAGGTAGAAAATGAGCTTTCTAATCTAACTCGATTTGTGAGGGACTATTCGGTCTGGGATGATACGTATTCCTTTGTTGAAAACGAAAATGATGCATATTTAAATAGTAACTTTGTAGAGGATACTTATGCAATTAACGACATTGAATTTGTCGTGATTTTAAACAATGAAGGGGACATTCTTTTTGCACAGGAATTTAATCCGGAAACGGAAGAGCTGCAAATGGCAGCAGACTTCTGGGAAGATGCCGATGGAGAAGTGTCCTTATTTTTCCAGGAAAATAATAGTGCCCTGCTGGAACTGGAGAGCAGTCCTTATCTGACTGCTTCGCACCGGATTTATCCCAGCCTGGAAGGAGAAGAAAGCAATGGTACGATGATTGTAGGGACCCCGGTGGATGAAACATTTGTTGCACAGGCAAGCCAGGCTGTGCAGCTCCCTCTTGAATTAAGAGAAGTAAGCAGTGCAGAAGGGGCATACTCTTTTCAGGAAATAAATGAAGAATGGTTAAGGGGCTACGTAAATATCCCTTATACAAACAGCAGCAACAGTATCGAATTTCAATTTCAGGTGGAGCGGGAACTTTATGAGGCAGGACAGCATATTCTCACTGTACTTTATAGTGTATATGCTGTTTCGAGTGTCCTGGTAGTTGGAGGAATTATCTGGTTTCTAAATAAGCTGATTTTTTCACGGATTAGTAAATTAGCTGGAGACTATGATTATATTGAGAAAACGAATGATCTGTCTCGCCGGAAGAAAGTAGAGATTGATGATGAAATAGGGATCGTAGAGCACGGATTTAACAGTATGCTTGATTCTATTGAAAGATCTCAAACGGAAATACGCAGACTCGCCTATATAGACCAGATGACCGGTCTCTCTAACCGCAGGCACTTTACAGATGAAGTAGAAGCGTGGCTTGCAGAAGGAGCGGAGCTGAGCATTTTCTTTTTGGATATTGACCGTTTTAAAGAAGTGAATGACAAGTATGGGCATGAAGCAGGAGACATATTGTTAACAGAAGTAGCGGAAAGGTTGAAGCGTGCAGCAGGAAAAGAAGCTGTGATCGGCAGGTGGGGAGGAGATGAATTTGTGATCTCTCTCAGGGAAGCAGACATAGAAGAAGTCGAGAAAACTGCAGACAAAATCACTGCAGCAGTAGCAGAGCCGGTAAACGCTGACGGGACGGTACTACAAGTAACAACGAGTGTAGGCATTAGTCTTTATCCGCAGGATGGTGCAACGTTTGAAGTGCTGATACAAAATGCGGATAAAGCCATGTACCACGCAAAGCAAGCCGGGAAAAACAGATACTCGTTCTTACAGGAAGCATAGGCTGGTGTTTCGGACGACTAAATCTTAACAAGAAGCCAGGACCGATCCTGCAGTTCTATTGAACTGTTTATAAGTGTACTTTCTGAGACTGCAGCAAGGATGGAAGACGAAGCCCCGGTTCATCAGCCATAGCTGGAAACGAGCAGGAGAGCTGCTGATAAGCCGAGGGAAACTTTATATCTGGAAAAGTCAGACAAGTATAATTTACTTACTTAATAACCGCACTCAAGAGGAGCACAGAGAATATTCTGTGCTCCTCTTGAGTGCGGTTAAGTGTGAGAAACGCAAAAATTTCAGATCTTAAATTGTTTGAAAGCACCCCTTTTAATAAAGGCTCTGTGAACGTTCATTGTTATTATTCAGTAGAAACTCCGCTCCAACCGGACCTCCGGTGGGCGAGCTTCTCCGCTTCCTCGCTGCGCTGCAGGATTTTCCCAGCTCGTTCTTCCAGGGGCTGTGTAAATTTTCACCGCCGGAAGCATTTGTGCAACCGACCAAGTAATCTTGAAGTTATCTTCACGATCTTTGTGAAAATAACTGCTGGACGAGCGGGGCAGTGCTTCTATTTCGAAGGCTCTAACAACAAAAGACTTTAACAGAGACACTCATGCAGAAAGAAACTGCACCATGAAAGGTGAAAATTAATACAGCTGTGTAACGAAGGAGAGGACACCCAAAGGACCAGCGCCGTTCGAGAATCCAAGTGACCATCTGGAAGGTCACGAAGCACGAGCGGAATCGATCCTGGTTCTTCAAGACAGCATGGCGGTCTCTGCCCTGCTGTCTGTGGATCGATGGAAGCCGTGCCCTTTGAGAGAAATTAGTCGAGAACAAGCCCTTGGGTAAGCCTCTCCGAAAGTGAAGCAGTATTATTGTTTCTTTTTCTTTATAGCAAAGCTTTTTATTTTCAAGGCAGCTTTAATAAAATAAAGTATGTTAAATTTCCTGACATTAAAAATTAATATTAGTTGAAAACGTTTTAACATAGAGTGTGAACCAATAGTCTCTGAAAAAAAGCAGGTAAACTAGTTATTAGTACGCAGAAATATTCAACATATGTAGTAGAAATGTTTTACCGCTATATTGATTATCGACAAATACTGTGCTAATATTCTCTTATTAATATATTTTCTCAATATTCTAAATCATGAGATTCGAAAGGGGTAGGACAAATGAAAAGAAAAGTAATTGGATTAGCTTTAGGTACAGTGTTAGCAGCTTCGCTGGCTGCATGTGGCAATGGGGACGATAATAATGCCAACGGGGGAAATGATGCTGCAAACAATAACGCTGCGAACAACACAGCAGATAATGCTGAAAATAATGCAGACGATGCAGCAGAAAATAACGCGGATAACGAAGCAGCTGATGTAAATGAGAATGCAGAAAATGATGCGGAAGAAGATAACGAAGCTGCAGGGGACATTGGCGGTACATATACAGTAGCTACAGACTCCAACTATGTGCCTTTTGAATTTCTCAACACTGATACAGGGGAAATGGAAGGCTTTGATATTGACTTAATTAATGCCATTGCCGACGAAGCAGGTTTTGAAATTGAACTTGAAGTCGTGGAATTTGACGGTATTGTTTCCGGTATGGGAACCGGCCGTTATGATATTGGTATTGCAGGTATGACAATTACAGAAGAACGTGCAGAAAACTTTGAGTTCTCCAACCCTTATTACAGCGCCGGTCTGATCCTTGCTGTTCAGGAAGGGGAAGAAGACATTCAGAGCATTGATGACGTGGATGGACTTCGTGTAGCGACGCGTGCTGCTACAACAAGTGAAACGTATCTGCAGGAAAACACAGAAGCAGAAATAGTAGCTTTCCCGGATATTGTAAATGCTTACCAGGATCTGCAGGCCGGCCGTGTAGATGCTGCAATCTATGACCTGCCTAACGTGCTTTACTACATTGATACAGAAGGCGTTGGTGATGAGATGCAAACTGTAGGTGATACGCTTACAGGTGAACAGTATGGTATTGCTTTCCCAGAAGGATCTGAGCTGAGAGAGGCTGTAAATGAAGCTTTACAGACACTGATGGACGACGGCACTTACGGAGAGATTTATGAAGAGTGGTTCGGTGAAGAGCCAAACCTTGATACTCTTGCAGACAGTCCTGAAGAGGCTATGAATCTGGAAGCTGATGATATGGAAGATGAGAATGAAGTAGATGTAGACGTAGACGAAGAGGAAGTAGACAATAACGCTGACGCAAATGATGCGGAAGAAAACGAAGAAGAGTAAACAGCCATCAGCAGAGTTATGAACTTATTTAAGTCCAGTGCAACGCTTGCCGCTTGCACTGGACGTATTTTTCAGAGGAGGTTGTCAGGGGAATGCTTGAAAACCTGAGAGATATTATCGAGAATCCCGATGTTATTGTTAACACCCTGCCATTTTTATGGCGCGGTATTCAGCTGACATTAATCGTTACATTTGTAGGGGTGTTTTTTGGCTTTATTATCGGAAGTTTAGTAGGGTTAATGCGGCTAACAAAAAATAAACTCGTTTATGGTATTGCAACCGTATACATAGAAGTTGTGCGGGGAACTCCTATTCTCGTACAGGCATTATTCCTGTATTTTGCGGTTTCAGATTTTTTTGGTGTCAATTTCACCGCGCTGCAGGCAGGAATTATTGCGATCGCAATCAACGCTGGAGCATATATAGCTGAGATTGTGCGGGGCGGTGTGGAGTCCATTGATAAGGGACAGACAGAAGCAGGCCGTTCCATGGGAATGACAGCTACGCAGACAATGAGATACATTGTCTGGCCGCAGGCGCTAAGAAGAATGATTCCGCCGCTTGGAAACCAGTTTATTGTCAGCTTAAAAGACACTTCTATATTTGCAGTTATTTCGCTTGGAGAAATGACTTACTTAATCAGGCAGTACGTGGGAACAACCGGTGATCCATTTATGCCGTATGTGATGCTCTGTTTAGGTTATCTGATTATTACAATTCCATGTATGGTCCTTTTACGTCAATATGAACGGAGGTTGGACGTATAAATGATTACAGTTACAAATTTGCATAAAAGTTTTGGCGATAATGAGGTATTAAGCGGAATTGATGCCCGGATAGAAGAAAAAGAGGTAGTCTGTGTAATCGGTCCATCCGGTTCTGGTAAGAGTACGTTTTTACGATGCATGAATATGCTGGAGGAAATTACAAAAGGCGATGTGGAAATTGACGGAGACAGGCTCACTGATCCTAAGACAGACATCAATGCACTCCGCTCCCGTGTGGGAATGGTGTTTCAGCACTTTAATTTGTTTCCGCATATGACAGTACTTGAAAATGTTACACTCGGCCCTATTAAGGTAAACGGGGTAAAAAAGGGAGAAGCTGCCACGCAGGCGAAATCGCTGCTGGAAAAAGTGGGGCTCTCTGATAAAGCAGATGCTTACCCGGGAAGCCTTTCCGGGGGACAAAAGCAGCGTGTGGCGATTGCCAGAGCGCTTGCTATGAATCCAAAAGTCATGCTGTTTGATGAGCCTACTTCAGCACTTGACCCGGAACTTGTCGGAGATGTGCTGGAAGTTATGAAAAATCTCGCTAAAGAGGGCATGACAATGGTGGTCGTAACACACGAGATGGGCTTCGCACGTGAAATGGGAGACCGCGTAATATTTATGGATAAAGGTGTAATTATGGAGGAAGGGAAGCCGGAGGATATCTTTGATAATCCGCAAAATGAGCGGACACAGGCTTTTCTGAGTAAACTCTTATAATTATTTTACGAAAGTTAAATATGATCTGAAAAACTCCCGCTGTATCAGTATACGGCGGGAGTTTTTTTTGTGGATTTATTGGTGAAACAGCATAAAATTGTTATAGGACAATGTATTCAAAAGTTAAGCTGAATGTTTAACTATCCGGGGAAACGTCAATCAGAAGAGCAGTACTTACAATTCTGAAAGGATGATGAATACATGCGCGCAGTTACGTATCAGGGAAAAGACAATATGCAGGTAAAAGATGTTCAGGCTCCTTCCATTGAAAAAGATTCGGATATGATTGTGAAAATTACGGCATCCGGCATCTGCGGATCTGATTTACATTTATATAAGGGCGGGATTCCCGCACCAAAAGATTACATTATCGGACATGAGCCTATGGGAATTGTAGAAGAAGTAGGGCCAGAAGTAAAAACACTCAAAAAAGGAGACCGTGTAGTTATCCCGTTTAACATCGGATGCGGCGATTGTCATTTTTGTAATAATCAGATGGAAAGCCAATGTGACAATTCAAACCCTCACACGGAAATGGGCGGACTGTTTGGATTTTCAGATGATTTTGGCAGCTATCCAGGAGGGCAGGCAGAATATCTTCGTGTCCCTTATGCCGACTTCACCTCTTTCAAAGTGCCGGAAAACAGCGAACTGGATGATGAAAGTGTGCTCTTTTTATCTGACGTTATTCCTACCGCTTTCTGGAGCGTAGAAAACAGCGGGGTAACATATGGTGATACAGTGATTGTACTTGGCTGTGGCCCCATTGGTCTGATGACGCAGAAATTCGCCTGGATGAAGGGCGCTGAACGTGTTATCGCAGTCGATCATTATGAATACCGGCTGGAGCACGCACGCCGTACAAATAATGTAGAAACGTTTAATTTTGATAAAAATCCTGAAATTGGCAAATTGCTTCATGAGCAGACGAAAGGCGGCGCACAGGTAGTTATCGACTGTGTAGGCATGGACGGAACAGTCCCTCCAAATGAAGAATTTGGTTCAGAAGGAGACAATCAGTTTGGTACGATCAGCCCTATTATTACTGCGTCTCAGGCAGTACAAAAATTTGGCGTGGTGCAGCTGACAGGAGTTTACGGGACAGAAGCAAACAACTTCCCAATTGGTGATTTCTTCACACGAAATGTAGCACTTACGATGGGACAGGCACCAGTGATCCATATGATGCCAAGCCTGTATAAAATGGTGGAAAACAAGCAGATTGACCCTACGGATATTATTACACATCCAATGTCGTTAGAGGATGCAGCAGATGCCTACCGTATGTTTGATAAAAAAGAAGATGAAAGCATTAAGTTTATTTTAAAGCCTTAAACATGGAAAAGTCGTATGCGTCTATGCATACGGCTTTTTTCATAAATAATAAACTGTTTGCGCATACAGCCGCTGGTACATACAATAGAAATCATAGAAGCGTTTAAAGGAAACGAGGAGGACTATAATGAAATTAATAGACCAGCTTTCAGAAAATCTAATTAGTATTTATTTAGAGGGGAAAACGAAAGAAGAAGTTATTGAAGAAATGACGGCGCTGTTTGCAGAAGATAATGCTATTAATTCTAAAGCAGACTTTAAAGAAGCGATTCTTGCAAGAGAGGCCGAATCTTCCACAGGCGTTGGACACGAAGTGGCAGTGCCTCATGGAAAAACAGATGCTGTGTTAAAACACGGGGTAGCCTTTGGGAGGAGTACTGAGGGAGTGGACTGGCAGAGTCACGATGGCCTGCCGGTCAAATTAATTTTTATGGTGGCTGCCCCCGCAGAAGATCAGGGAGAAGAGCACCTGCAGATTATGCAGATGATTTCTTCAAAGTTAAGAGATGATGATTTCAAAAGACAGCTGCTGGAAGCAGAAACGCAGGAAGAAGTATGGGAACTGCTGAAAACAATTTAGGGAGCAGCATGCCTTTTGAAAATCTTCCTGTGGGAATGCATTTAAATTTCCTCCTGTTGGGTATAGAACAAGAACACATCCTTTGAAGGAGGAATAACATGGATAAGTTAACAACGACGCTGTCCAATATTATTTTAAAGGCAGGACAGATGCCAGGCTATAAGGTGCGGCCGATGGAAACTTATAAAAACTTAAAACTGCAGAAAAATAATGTGCCTCTTTCCCATCCAAAACAAGTATACACGCTGGAAATGGAGGAGTTGGATAAAGCAGCAGATGAAGTGATTAAAAAACACAATTACCGCTTTGCTGCTACCGGCGCAGCGGTCGGTGCCCCGGGTGGACCGGTGGCAATGTTCGGCGGGGCAGTGATTGATATTGAAGAATATATCCGCCGCATGTTTTTGCTGACACAGGAATTAGGACATATTTACGGAGTGCTTCCAAATCCATTTTCCTATAATCAACATGCTGATAATGAAGAATATTTTTCTTCTATCCAGCTTGAATTAATGAAAGCAATGGTGCTCGGACTAGGAGGAAAAGGCGTAACGATCGGGACGCTGCAGACACAGGAAGAAAAAGGTGAAGATAATATTGATCCCCAGACGATGTACCAGCTTGCGATGAAGATAGCTGATCTTGTTGGTAAACAAAAGCTGAAAAAACATCTTGCGAAAGTAATGGGGCGATCCGTGCCGCTGCTTGGCGGAGGAATTAACGGAACACTGAACTATTACTTTATTAAGCAGCTCGGACGCAACCTGAAAGATGAGATCCGGCAGGAGCACGTGTATGTAAGAGAATATTTAAACAGGTAACGAGGAGAACAGTCAGAGAAATTTTTTCTGGCTGTTCTTTTTTTGGTGATTGGTAAGTGCGTATGCTATATTGTTTTTAGTAAACAAAACAGAAAGGGAGGTCATTTATGGCTACGATTCGAGATATTGCAGCAAAGGCAGGATATTCTATTGCCACGGTTTCCCGTGTATTAAATCATGACTATACTCTTTCCGTGTCAGATAAAGCCAGAAAAACCATTTTTGAAATCGCAGAAGAGCTGGATTATAAAACAAAGCAGCAGCGGAATACGAAAAAAATGCCTGCACAGTTAACGGTGGGAATGATCTGTTTTACTACGGAAACAGAAGAAAGCAATCATACATATTTTTTATCTATAAGGCAGGGAATTGAAAAAGCGTGTGCAGCAAGAGGCATCCAGCTGAAAAAAATTTACCGGCAAAATGAAAAAATTGATTTCAGCCAGATAGAGGGGCTTCCTGCCCTGATTGTCACTGGAGAACTATCTGCGGAAGAAATAGACCTGCTTTCCCGCTATGAAGGGTACATTACGTTTGTAGATCATGCACCGTTGGATGGATTGCACGATGCTGTCATAATTGATGCCCATTCGGCTGTAAGAAATGTTCTGAAGCATCTGAAAGAGCATTCTCATAAAAAAATTGCTTATATAGGAAGTAATTTATATGAGGAAGGAAACATAAGCATTACTGGAGAAAGGGAAGAGATTTTTCGTGAATATTTTACCAGCGAAGAAAATTCTATTTATATAGGGGCGGATACAGCTGAGAAAGGATATGAACTGATGAAAGCGGCGATGCAGGAAGGAGCACCTCCTTCAGCTGTTTTCGCAGCGAGTGATACGATGGCAGCCGGAGTACTGCGGGCACTTCATGATCAGGGGCTCCGTATTCCGGAAGATGTATCTGTGATCGGTTTTCACGACCTGCCAGTAAGCCGGTTTCTCTATCCTTCACTGACTACGGTAAAAACTTATCCGGAATATATGGGAGAGAGCGCGGTGGAAATGCTGGAAGAAAGATTGGAATCCAACAGAAAGCTGCCGCGGAAAATGGTAATTCCGACAGAACTAATACGAAGAGAAAGCTCCGGAGCTTTGATAGGAAAATAAATTTTAAATATTATGGCTGCCTTGAAATAAAAGTTTTGCTAAAAAGAAGTAATACTGCTGCTTCACTTTCGGAGAGGCTTACCCAAAGGCTTGTTCTCGACTAATTTTGGCAAGAAGAACGTCCGCCAAAATGGATTCTCCAACTGCGCTCGTGCGTCTTCTCCTTCGTTGCACAGCAGTATTAATTTTTATCTTTCATAGTGCAGTTTTTTCTGGAATAAGGTCGCTGTGATCGTTCGTTGTTGTTGTAATTAGAAACTCCTCTCCATCCGGACCTGACTTAGACGACCTCCTCCGCTTCGTTCTTCCATTTATGTAAACAAAGCAGATAAATGCTTTTATTTCGAAGTTTCTAAAAAAATAAGCGCAGGCAAGACGGTTTTTCAAGATGCCTGCGGGAAAAGAAAACGTGAAGATCGAAGGAATAGCTGAAGGATTTCTCCGCGGCAAGCGAAGAAAAAAGAGCCACAGGCGCCCCTTTATCCTAAGAACAGGAGCCTTTACAGAGTTTATAGTTTAGTGAAATTTCCACTGGAACAGGTATACAGGAACTCTTTTCTTCTCCTTAATTGAAGCATACAGAAAAAGCCGGTAAGCCCCTGGAAGAGGACTTACCGGCTTTAAAAATTATGCGAATATTTTACAAATCCAGGCTTTGCGGCTCTTCACCACGTCCATTCATCAGCCGGACGGATTCGGGTTTTACTTCAATGAAGACAAGGTTGGGGTCATTTTTTCCTTCAAACCAGTTATTCATATCATCAAACCAGAGTGAATCAATCAGTTCCTGATCGTCACGAATAACTGCTTTTCCTGTCACCTCTACATATTCATCTCCAAAGCCTTCTCCCTGGTAGCCAAGCAGCACATGAACATTGCTGTTTTTCTCGATTTCGTCTGTCTTATACGTTTTTTTACTTGTTGGCGTATAAAGCGTCATCTCTTTATTTAAAAATGTCATATAGCGTGCGTAAGGCTTATTATTTTCTACAGTAGAAAGGATACCTATCAGGTTATCGTCAATAATTTCTTCAATTCTTTGTTTTACTTGCTGTTGTTCCATGAATAAAAGCTCCTTTGCCAAATGATTTTTCCTACAGACAGACTATTCCTGTTTTTAAGGAAAATTAAACAAAGGTTATACAGGAAAAACTATTCGTCGTTAGCTGGCTTATATAATTTACCGAGGGGGAAAACTTTTGTAAAAGCGCCTTCGGGGGCATCAGCCAGTCCTCGTTCAATCATATTTACCCGTGAATCGATCATGTCAATTAAGTGAATAATGTGTGCTTCCAATGTTTTAGGTTCGACAGGAGAGCCCCATTCCAGCCTGCCGTGGTGGCTGAGAATACAGTGCTGGAGCTGGTATACCGCTTCTTGTTCCAGCTTGGTGAGCTGGGCCTTCTCCCCGCGTCCTGCCAAAATTTTCTGCACTTCCCGGTCTACGAGCATGGAAGACATGGAGACGTGCCCGATGAACTCCCCGGGAACACTGTACTGCGGTGCGATGTGGTTCGTATATTCTATCACTTTGGAAGCGTCATGCAGCGTAATGCCTCCGATGATGAAGTCTTTATTAATACTCGGATAACGGGCGGAAACATCCAGTCCGAGCCGGATCATACAAACTGTATGATAAAGCAGGCCGCCGATAAAGGAATGATGATTATGCGTTGCTGCAGGGTAGTTGGAAAAAGGCTTTTTATAGCGTGTATAAATGGAAGAGACGATTTCCTCGAGCAGAGGATCTACAATTTGTGAGATATAACTTTCCAGTTCTGCCTGTAAGTCTTCAATCGGCTCCGGAGCCATTTCTAGGAAGTCCGCCAAATTCGCTTCTTCCTCTGTCACAGCCCGGAAAGCTCTGGCAGTCATTTGAAGCTGATCCTGATAGGAAGAGGTTTCTCCTTCTAAATAAATCACTCGGCCTTCCTGAAGTATTTCTTTCACTTCTTCTTCCCTGCCTGCTATTTGATCATTCCATACCTTTGTCGGGATTTCCTTTTTTCCTTTTGCCACCGTCAGATTATAAAAAGGGTCCCCTTTTTTTGTCTGCGCAAGCTTTGCACTGCGTATAAAGCCGAAACCTTGAAACTGCTGGTTTGGCTGATCTAAAAAAGTTAAGTCGTCAATCGCCATATGTACACTTCCTCTCCCTTTTATATCAATTTTAGCACAAACGGCCATGATAGCTTCTTTCAGTTATTATTATATGCTTTTGAGAAAGGAGAGAGATAGTCTATCTTGAAAGCACAATTATTTATTAAGGAAGGAACGTTCTTAATTGCTCCTGCACTTTCGGCGAAGGCTTGCTTGAGGGCTTCTCTTCGACTAATTTCTCTGACGTAACACACGGCTTCCATCGATCCGCAGACAGCAGGGCAGAGACCGCCATGCTGTCTTTAAGAACCAGGATCGATTCCGCTCGTGCTTCGTGACCTCCCAGAAGGTCACTTGGATTCTCAGACTGCGCTTGCTCCTCTCAGCGTCCCCGCCAGCGTTCCGCAGCGGTGGCAGCTTTTTGAAAATAGGAACGTTCATATTGCTTCTTCACTTTCAACGAAGATCCGCCTAGGCAGGTTAGCTGAGAGAGTTCCCTTCGGAACGCGTACCTTCGAAGACAAAGTTTAAAAAAGTATAATTATATAGAAAAAACCTTTAAACACTCTAAGAAGCCGGCGGAAGTTTCTCCGCCGGCTTCCGTATGATACTTTAAGCACCTGCTTTTTCTTCAATAATTTTTGCTTCCTGCTTGGGTGATTTCAGCCAGAGGCTTAAGCCAAGAGCGATAAAAGCAAGAATTGTACTTCCCATGAAGCCCCACTGGAAGCCGTTTACTTCTGAAAGAAGCGCCGCGGTTCCGGCAGTTGTTCCTTCGCCGGGTGCATACACCTGTGAACCAATTGCCACGAAGGTAATCAGAAGGGCAGTACCGATGGAAGCAGATATCTGCTGAAGTGTATTTGCCATCGCGGACCCATGCGCGTACCACTTTTTCGGTATCTGGTTAAGCGCAGAAGTCATGACAGGCATTAATGTAAGAGAAAGACCGAACATTCTCACAGCATAAACTGTTGTTAAAAAAGCAAATGACATATCAAGTGACAGGTTTGTAAACATAAAAGTTGTAATTGTCACGATCGTTAAGCCTGGTATAGCAAGTACTTTTGCGCCGTATTTGTCAAAAAGAGCTCCGGCAATCGGCGACATGATTCCAATTACGATCGCTCCCGGCAGAAGCATCAGGCCGGACTCAAGAGGAGTGAATCCTAATACATTCTGCACGAAAAGCGGGAGCATTGTTTCTGCACCAATCAGAGAAACCATCGCTACGAGAGTAATTCCGATAGAGAGGGTAAAAATCGGATATTTAAAAATCCGGAATTCCAGAATAGGTCGCTCCAGCCGCAGCTGTCTACGGACGAATAATCCAATAATGACAGCGCCTACCAGCACCATAGAAATTACCGTTAAGCTGGTAAATCCTTCTTTGGAGGCTACGCCGAAGCCGTAAAGAAAAGCGCCGAAGCCGGCGGTCGACATGACAATGGATAATATATCGATTTTTGGTCTGCTCAGCTGTGTTACATTCTGCATAAATAGTACTGCCACAAAAATAGTCAGCGCTACTAACGGAAGCACGGCAATAAAAAGTGCACGCCAGGAAAAATATTCAAGCAGCACGCCCGAAAGCGTCGGTCCGATTGCAGGGCCAAAAGCAATTACGATCCCGAGCAGTCCCATGGCTCTTCCGCGGTTTTCTACAGGAATCACAATTAACAGCACCGTCATTAAGAGAGGGAGCATAATCCCGGAGCCGGACGCCTGCACAACACGTGCGAGCAGCAGCATTGTAAAACTTTGAGAAAGCGCTGCGATCAATGTTCCGGTCCCGAATAAAATAATGGCAGTTAAAAAGAGCCGGCGGGTAGTAAATCTTTCAATTAAAAAAGCAGAAATGGGAATCATGATACCATTTACCATTAAGAAGACGGTGGTAAGCCACTGCACTTCTCCCTGTGTTACTCCAAACACTTCCTGAATCGTCGGAAGTGCAGTAGCAAGGAGGGTTTCGTTCGTAATCCCCATGAAAGCGCCGAGTAAGAGCGCGCCAATCATAGCGATTTTTTGTTTCTTTGTAATATCTTCCGGTCCACCTACGTGACTCATTGTTGTTCCCCTTTCCATTGTGCCCACTTAATACGGAGGGCGATAACTTCATTTGATTGATTTGTTTGGTCCTCCAGGTGTTTTAATAAAGCATCTACCAGAATGCTTCGGGGTGTTTCTGTTTTCCATTCTTCGAGAATCAATGCAGCTGTTTCCGAAGCTTCTTTTTTCTGCAGCTGCAACTTGATTAATTCGTTCTGCAGCTGCGAAAGGGAAGCAGCTGGTGTCTTTAAAGCAGGAAGCACGGAACGGATCTTTCCCTCTTTATTTACGACTGCCTGCAGGGCTTCTACAATAAACCTGCTTAAAATATCGATCGGCAGCTCCTGGTTCCTCCAGATCATCAGACGCAGATAGCCGTGAATCATTCCATCAGCCAGGACAAGCAGATCTTCCGCCATTTCTTCTCCTCTTGCTCCGAAAGCTTCCAGAAGAGCATCTTTCCGCCACTGGAATAGAGAATCATGCTGTTTTTCCAAATAAGCTACTACGGAGCTGCTGCTTCCAGGAGGGAAAGCTAATGTGAGTTCGAAGATAAAAGAGCGGTATGCGACCGCCTGGTCAAATTCTTTTTGAATACGCTGCTCCAGCTTTTTCAAAGGGTCGGCTTTCTCAGAGACAGGTGCAAAAAGTTCTGCATAATACTTTTCCACCAGTGCAAGCACCATTTCTTCTTTTGAATGAAAATATTTATAAAAAGCACCTTTGGATATCCCGCAGGCCGAGGTGATATTTTCTATGGAAGTGTTTTGCATTCCTTGCTTCTGAAACAAATCAGCAGCTTGTTCCAACAATGCTTCTTTTCGGGAAATAAAGCAGCAGTCCTTCCTTTGACTATGTAGTCATGATTAGTAAATCATTGGTCAAAAAATATCTTATCACTTCTTTTTTGGAAGCACAAGAAGGGAGTTTTAAAAAACATAAAAAGCGGCAGCGCATCAAAGCACTGCCGTTTTAAGATGTTATTTTAGGATTATGATTTAAAAGAGAGGGGATTTAAGGTTCCAAAACAATTTTTCCGCTTGTTCTGCGGTTTTCCATATCCTCGTGTACCTTCCCGGCTTCTTTCAGTGGATAGACACCACCAACGGTCAGCCGGAGCCTGCCTTCTGCAGCAAGGGTAATGATTTCCTTTAAGCTTGATTGAAACAATTCAGGTTTAGCCATCATCTGCGGCAGGAAGAAGCCGATAATTGCCTGGTTTTTCTCCATTAAACGGAATGGACTGAGTTTCGGAAGCTCTCCGCTTGCAGCCCCATAGACGACCAATCTTCCAAAGGGAGCAAGGCAGTCCAGTGTCTGATCAAAAATTTTGCCTCCTGCCATTTCCAGTGCTACATCTGCGCCGTGACCATCTGTAAGCTCCATCACTTTTTTCGGCCAGTCTGCCTGTGTATAATCTACGACTTCATCGGCTCCCATATCGAGAGCAAGGTTTCTCTTTACCTCCGTACTTGCTGTGGCAATGATCTTGCCGGCACCGAAGTGTCTGGCAAGCTGCACCGCAATTGTCCCGACTCCTCCAGCGGCTGCATGCACAAGAATCGTTTCGCCTTCCTGGAGTCTTCCCATAGATTTAATAATATGATAAGCGCTTAATCCCTGCAGCGGAAGCGCGACTGCTTCGTGATTACTGATTGTTTCCGGCACAGGAATTAACGTACGTGCATTTGCAGTAACATACTCTGCATAAGCACCTTCACCGATCAGCGCAACAACCCGGCTTCCTGGCTCAATGTCTGTCACGCTGCTTCCGACATCTTCCACAGTACCGACAACTTCGGAGCCTGGAATAAAAGGAAGAGGAGTATCGATTACGTATTTATCCTGGCGCCGCATGGTATCTGCGTAATTTACGCCTGCTCCTGAAACTTTTATCAGTACTTCATTTTTTCCAGGGGAAGGCTTTTCAATTTCTGTATACTCTAAAACTTCCGGACCGCCAAACTTACTTAGTTGAATTGCTTTCATTCCTTATTCCTCCTCTGCAGATTTACATTTATTTTCCTTTACCGTTTCATCCTAACATGAGTGGAACAGAACTTCTTAGATGAAGTCCTGGTTGCGAAGTAAAAGAATACATAAAAAAATGCCCCCCGGCAGAGACCGGAGGACAGTCAAAAAATTATTTATCTTTAATTTCACCTTTTGCTTCTTTTACAGAACCTTTTGCTTTATCTTTGGTGCCTTCACTTTTCTGTTCCTGATTATCAGTAACTTCACCAAATGCTTTTTTTGCTTTACCTTTAGCTTTATCTAATTTACCTTTTGTCTTATCTTCTGTTCCGTTATTCTCTGCCATGAAAAAGACCTCCTTTAAGAGTTTAAAAAAGAATGTAGTAATTACTTTCCCGATTCCCTTAAGACTAAACATGAGTCAATAGGTGATAATTCACCTAAAGATATATATTATATTAACTGGTATAGACAACTATTCTTATATGGTGGTAAAATTAAATAAATGCCGATAAATAAATAATTAACAGCAGGAAAAGCAGCTGCGGTTTTTTTTCGGACAGAAGAAAAATACATTTTAGTTTTCCATAAAATAAAGCGGGAGCAGGCAGTTAAGAATAGATCTTACGATATAAAACAGCTTTAAGGAGGGGAAATATTGATTAATAAACAGTCTTCCATACCTATCTATTATCAACTGGCAGAATTAATCAGAGAACGTCTTGCTGCAGGGGAATACGTACCGGGAGATATGCTGCCGTCAGAGCGGGAGTTTTCAGATCGATACGATATCAGCCGGATGACAGTACGCCAAGCCATTACTTCTTTAGTGAATGAAGGAATTTTGCATCGAAAAAAAGGAACTGGAACCTTTGTGTCAGCGCCTAAAATTAATCAGACATTGGGAGGGCTGACCAGTTTTAGTGAGGATATGAAAGCGCGGGGGCTGACTCCGTCCAACAAGCTGCTGCGGTTTGAAAAAGTACTTTGCACAAGGAAAGATATCAGAGACATTTTAAATCTTACTGAAGAAGATTATGTATATGAAATTGAGCGTGTAAGACTTGCTGACAATCAGCCTATGGCAATAGAAAGCATTTGGCTGAATGCTCGATTTGTGCCGGATTTACACAGAGATATAGTGCAGAGCTCTCTCTATGATTATTTGGAAAAGGAAGCAGGGTTAGTGATCGGGGAAGCAACGCAGATGCTGGAAGCTTCCATCATTTCGTTCGAGGAAGCGGAGTTGCTGAAAGTAAATAAAGACGCACCGGTGTTAATGATAGAACGTCATACGTATTTACAGGAGGGGACACCACTCGAAGTCGTGCGTTCCAGATACAGAGCGGACAGATACAGATTCTCAGTAGATCTACCGCGGCTGCGATGAAGGAAAGAGCCAAAAAATAAGGATATCAGCAGCCTGAGACAGGAAGAAAGGAGGAAAATAATGAAAACAATAAGAATTCCGAAAGCAGAGGCTTACACAGAAAAAGGAAAAATTAATGATATTGTGATGAGTATCAATCAAGACGGAAAATGGGAAAGCTTAACAAGCTATAAAGGAGAACAGGTGGATGAAGTATATGATTATGGAACTTCCTCCATTATTGTCCCGGGTTTCATTGATACGCACATTCACGGAGCAGCAGGAGCAGACGTGATGGATGCCACCCCGGAAGCGATAAAGAAGATCAGTGCTGCATTGCCGGCAGAAGGCACAACTTCCTATCTGCCGACGACCCTTACGCAGTCAAGGGAAGATACTATTCGTGCCTTAAAAAATGCAGCAGCCGTTTCCTGCAGCGGAGCGGAAGCAGCTGGCATTCATTTAGAAGGTCCGTTTATCAATGCAGTTCGAAAAGGTGCACAGCCGGAAGCATTTATTTTACCTCCTGATCGTGAAATATTTATGGAGTTTCAGCAGGCAGCGCAGAACAGAATTAAAATTATCACGACAGCCCCGGAACTGGATAAGGATCAGTTTATAAAAACGCTGAGCCGGCAGGGAGTAGTTGTTTCCATGGGTCACACAGACGCTTCCTACAGTGAGGCTGCAGTTTCTTTCCATCAAGGGGTCACACAGGCAACTCATTTTTTCAACGGAATGCGGGGATTTCACCACCGGGATCTGGGTGTCGTAGGCGCAGTGTATATGAGTAAGGAAATAAGAGCGGAGTTAATTGCAGATGGTGTGCACGTGTCACCTGAAGCAGCAGAATACACTTATAAGCAGCTTGGTGCGGAAAGAATCACATTGATTACAGATGCTATGCGGGCAAAAGGACTTTCAGACGGATCCTATCAGCTTGGGGGGCAGGAGGTACAGGTAACCGGAAATCAAGCTGTTCTGAAAGATGGCACTCTGGCAGGAAGTGTCCTGAAAATGAATGAAGCCTTTCGGAATATCATGCAATTTACCGGCTGCAGTATTGAGGAAGCTATCATGATGACAAGTACTAATGCAGCGGAAGTACTGAAAATAGAGGATATAAAAGGAAGTATCGCAATTGGAAAAGACGCAGATTTTACTATGCTGGATAAAGCATTCAATGTATTGATGACGAGTGTGAAAGGTGAAGTCGTGTATCAGGGAGGTGCTTCATGAAGATTATAAAAGCTGCAAATTACGAAAATATGAGTAAACGCGCGGCTGATTTGGTTTATAGAGAATTAAAAGAAAAACAAATCCAAGTGCTGGGACTGGCTACCGGTGGGACACCTATAGGGTTCTATCAGGAGATTATTAAGGAGATACAGCGGGATTCACTTTCCCTGGATTGGCTGTACACAGTGAATCTGGATGAATATATCGGACTTTCTCCAGATCACAGAAACAGTTATCATGCTTATATGAAAAAACATTTTTTTCAGTATGTGGATATCCCGCTGGAACAGCAGCTTCTGCCGGATGGGATGTCCGCAGATCCGGATAAAGAAGCGAAGAGATATGAAAAATTAGTAGAGGAACTTGGAGTGGACCTGCAGATTTTAGGGCTCGGCCAGAATGGGCATATCGGGTTTAATGAACCAGGCAGTTCCTTTAAAGGAAAAACGAGTGTCGTAGATTTAGCGCCATCGACGATAGATGCAAATGCCAGATTTTTTGAAGCGGAAGAGGAAGTGCCAAAACAAGCGATAACAATGGGAATCGCTACAATTATGCGCAGCAGAAAAATTATACTGCTCGCAAGCGGGGCGGAAAAAGCAGAGGCGCTGAAGGAAGTAATTACAGGGGAAGTGACCGAAAAAATACCAGGAACCATTTTGCAGCAGCACCTGGATATTACGATTATTGCTGATAAAGAAGCACTTTCCCTTGTGGAATAATTAAATATTTCCCAGGAAATGATCCAGTTTCCTTCAGGGCTGTCTGAAAAGATCAGGCAGCCCTGAATGTTTGGATTGCACAGTAGGAAGGGGAGCGTACCACTGACCTATTCCAACTTCAGTATGCTATGCTGCAACGGATACTATGAAATTTCACATCTATGTTTACTGAAGGGCGACAGGTACGCGCGGTAAAAATGAATTCCAGTGCTGGAAAAATGAATTAATAGAAATTTGGCACTTAAAAAATGTGAATGGCAGTCCAGGGTGATAGTAAATAGGCAACGCGGGAGTAAAGTCTTTTCAAAATGAGTAAATCACCATACCGCGAGAGTAAATCGCCATTCAATGAGAGTAAATCACCAAATCTCACCAGCAGCAGATGTAAAGTTAACAGATGAAACTTTTTCCTTCTACTTAGAAATTTTGTTCCAGAACTGAACTAATTGCCTAACTGTATTTTATTTGTAAATCAATAAACGTTTCTCAAAATAACTTCCAAAAAATAATCTCTTGAGCACATCATTCGTTTTTTGCGTAATAACTACTTACAATAAGAAAGGTATGATAAAAAATTATTGGAGGTACATAAAATGAGAACATTTTTACAGCCCTATACATTTAAAAAAGGAATAACCTTAAAAAATAGAGTAATGCTCGCTCCAATGACAAATTTTTCTTCCGCTGACAATGGAGAAACTACTCCGGAAGAAAGAGAATATTACCGTGTCCGCTCTCAGGGAGCGGGCGCAGTAATCACTGCCTGCGCAAACGTGACGCGAGGCGGAAAAGGTTTCCCGGGAGAAATCGGTGCAGAGAGAGATGAGCTGATAGAAAGCCTTGGCGAACTCGCTGATACGATTAAAGGAGAAGGTGCAAAAGCAATTCTGCAGATTTTCCATGGCGGAAGAATGGCCCCGCCTCATCTGCTGCCTGATGAAACACCGGTAAGTGCAAGTGCAGTAGCTGCACTGCGGGACGGTTCTGTCACTCCGAGGGAACTTTCACTTGAAGAAATAGATGAAATTATTAAAGCTTTTGGAGATGCAACCCGCCGCGCAGTTAAAGCAGGGTATGACGGAGTGGAGATACACGGTGCAAATACGTATCTTATTCAACAGTTTTTCTCTCCTCACTCCAATCGACGAGAAGATAAATGGGGCGGATCACTTGAAAAACGGATGCGTTTTCCGCTGGCTGTTGTTAACGAAGTACTGGAGGCTGCGGCAGAAGCTGAGCAGGATTTTCTCGTAGGATACCGTATTTCTCCGGAAGAAATGGAAGAGCCGGGTATCACGATGGAGGATACGCTGCAGCTCGTAGAGGTACTTGCGGACCAGGAGCTTGATTACCTGCACGTATCTGTTCAGGATTTCCATGCAGGATCAATGCGTGACAACACGGACAAACGCTCCCGTGTCCAGCTGATTCAGGATACCGTCGGAGAAAAAATTCCGGTGGTTGGTGTAGGATCTCTTCATACGCCGGATGAGGTGGAACAGGCGATGGAAAATGGAGTTCCGCTGATCGCACTCGGCAGAGAACTCATTGTAGAGCCGCAGTGGGTCGAAAAAGCAGAAAACGGCAGAGAAGATGAAATCCGCACAGAACTTTCTGTAGATGACAGAGAAAAGCTCACAGTGCCGGAACCGCTGTGGAATGCTATTGTAAACACTCCAGGCTGGTTCCCGGTAAAAGAACACGCTGCAAAGTAATGTATAGGTGACTGCTCCAGTGAGTAATATTGCCAGTTGAAAAAGATGTTCTCTTCGGAGAGCATCTTTTTTTGTGCAAAAATCTTATGAAAGAAAAATAATTTTGCGATCCTGCTGAGGGTTTGTTACGATGACAAAAAAGTTGTCATTTTAAAGAGGGGGTTTTTATGGAAGAGGAAAAGCGCCGATTAATCATGTACGAAAAACTGATGGCTGAAATTGATCTTGGAATTCACGCCATTGATGATTCAGGAAAAACAGTTATATACAATCAAAAAATTTCCGACATCGAAAACATGAATCCGCAGGAAGTGCTTCATAAGCCGGTCAGAGAGGTCTTTAAGTTCAATGAAGGACAGGGGAGTACGCTGCATCGGGCAATGACCGAAGGGTATGATTTCCGCGACGAAAAGCAAACATACTTTAATAATAAAGGGGTAGAAATCACCACAGTGAATAATACCTTTCCTGTGATGCATCACGGGGAAGTCATCGGTGCGCTGGAAGTGACGAAAGATATCACGCGGCTGAAACGTCTCGTACAGGAAAATATGAATAATGGAACCCGGCGGTACAGATTCCAGGATATTATCGGAAGAAGTGAACCTTTAGAGGAAGTCATAGAACATGCAAAGCGGGCGACAAGAACAAATTCTTCTGTACTCATAGTTGGAGAAACAGGTACGGGAAAAGAATTATTTGCGCAAAGTATTCATAATGAAAGCAGCCGTTCTGCAGGTCCGTTTGTTTCGCAGAATTGTGCGGCGCTTCCGGAAAGCTTGATTGAAGGAATCCTGTTTGGTACAGCAAAAGGTGCTTTTACAGGAGCAGAAAACCGTCCAGGATTGTTTGAGCAGGCGGAAGGAGGCACGCTCCTGCTGGATGAAATGAACTCTCTCAGCCCGGATCTGCAATCCAAACTCCTCCGCGTTATTCAGGAAAAAACTGTTCGTAGAGTCGGGGATACCAAAGAAAGAAAAATTGATATCCGGCTGCTGGCAACGATGAATGAAGATCCGGTAGATGCGATTACCAATGGAAGGCTGCGGAAAGACCTTTATTACAGGTTAAGTGTCGTGTCTTTATTTGTTCCGCCTCTCCGGGAAAGAATGGAGGATCTTGCCCCTCTTTCAGAATACTTTATTTCCAAATACAATGATTTATTTCAGCTGGAAGTCGAGGGGATCAGCACAGAAGTCCGGAAATTGCTGGCATCCTATCACTGGCCGGGGAACATCCGGGAACTTGAACACGTAATTGAAGGGGCAATGAACTTAATAACGGAAGAAAAATATATTGAGTTTACACATCTGCCGCTGCAATTTAAAAGGAAACGTCCGCGTCCTCCGGAGCATAATGAGATTTTCCACGAAGAAGAAAGTACCCCGCTGTTAAAGGATTACTTATTTCAGCAGGAAAAAACGTTTATGCAAAGAGTATTAAAGGAACACAATTATAGGGTGCAGGAAACAGCAGCTGCGATCGGGATCAGCAGGCAAAGCCTGCAGTATCGAATGAAGAAGCTTGGTATTCAGAAGATAAGAGAGTAACATCTGCATTGCAGCAAGCATTAATTGTAAAAACTGCAGGTGCAAAAAAATTAGCATTACTATTTTGTCGATAGACAAAAAATTTTGCGTTTATTAAAATGAAAACACTTTCGCAGCACTGTTAAACAGTTGGCATCGTTTTTGCATTATATTTTAGGATGGAAGTAAGTTTTTAAGAAAGGGTGAGGAAATGGCTGCAACTACAAGTACTTC
Source organism: Alkalicoccus daliensis (assembly GCF_900103955.1). Taxonomy (GTDB): domain Bacteria; phylum Bacillota; class Bacilli; order Bacillales; family Salisediminibacteriaceae; genus Alkalicoccus; species Alkalicoccus daliensis. The sequence goes on along the minus strand of NZ_FNIL01000004.1, from coordinate 70,899 downwards.
AGAAATTATTGAGCAGACAGAGAAACACGGAGCAAGAAATTATCATCCCCTTCCGATTGTTATCTCTCAAGCTGAAGGCGTGTGGGTAGAGGACCCGGAAGGCAATCGTTATATCGATATGCTGAGTGCTTATTCTGCACTGAACCAGGGACATCGACACCCCAAAATTATCCAGGCGTTGAAAGATCAGGCGGACAAAGTAACATTGACTTCCCGCGCTTTTCATAACGACCAGCTCGGCTTATTTTACGATAAAGTAAGTGCGTTAACAGGAAAAGAGCTTGTACTTCCCATGAATACGGGGGCAGAAGCGGTAGAGACTGCAATAAAAGCAGCCCGCCGCTGGGGCTATCATCAAAAAGGGATCGAAAAAGACCAGGCAGAAATAATTGGATGCCACGGTAATTTTCATGGCAGGACAATGACAGCGGTTTCTCTCGCTGCAGAAGCGAATGATACGTCAGGTTTTGGACCGATGCTTCCCGGCATTAAGACGATTCCTTACGGAGATCTGGATTCATTGAAAGAAGCAATCACACCTAACACAGCGGCATTTCTCGTAGAACCGATTCAGGGCGAAGGCGGAGTCGTTATTCCACCTGAAGGATTCCTGCGGGAAGCGCAGGCTTTATGTAAAGAACATAATGTTTTATTTATTGCAGATGAAATTCAAACAGGACTCTGCAGAACCGGCCAGACGTTTGCATGCGACTGGGAAGAAGTAGAGCCGGATATGTATATTCTTGGCAAGGCACTTGGCGGTGGGGTATTTCCTATCTCCTGTGTTGCAGCCAATGAAGAAGTACTCGGCGTTTTTGACCCGGGCTCCCACGGATCTACGTTTGGCGGGAATCCCCTGGGGGCAGCAGTCGCAATTGCCGCACTGGACGTATTGGAAAATGAAAAGCTCGCGGAACGTTCGCGACGGCTGGGAGAGTATTTTCGGGATCGTCTGCGGAAAATAGATAATGATAAGATAAAAGAAATAAGAGGAAAAGGTTTATTTATCGGTGTAGAACTTACCGTGCCGGCAAGATCCTACTGCGAAGAATTGAAGCAGGCCGGACTCTTATGCAAAGAAACGCGCGAAAATGTAATTCGCTTTGCGCCGCCGCTTGTAATATCAGAAGAAGATCTTGACTGGGCGCTGGAGCGCATTGAAACGACACTTGCAAAATAATTTATTAAAAAAAAGGAGAGATGTTTGATGTATACAGTATATTCTCATGAGCCATTTACAGATTTCACGAACGAAGAAAACCAAAAAGAGTTTCTCGAGGCATTAGCGGTTGTAAAAAAAGATATTGGGAAAGAATATCCGCTTGTAATCGGAGGCGAAGAAATCACTACAAAGGATAAGCTTGTAAGCACGAACCCGTGTGATACTTCTGAAGTGATCGGCAGTGTATCAAAAGCTACTCCAAAAGAAATTGATAAAGCTTTTGAAGCAGCAAAAGCAGCGTTCCCTAAGTGGAGCCAGACAAGCCATATTGCACGTGCAGAACTTCTTTTCCGCGCAGCAGCAATTATGCGCCGCCGCAAGCATGAACTTTCTGCGACAGTAGTAAAAGAAGCAGGGAAGCCATGGGTGGAGGCAGATATTGAAGTAGCAGAAGGTATCGACTTCCTGGAATACTACGGCCGTCAGATGATCGAAATGAAAGACGGCAAGCAGATTGAGAGCCGGGATGGAGAGAGCAATCAGTATCTTTATATGTCAGCGGGGGTAGCTGTAACGATTCCGCCATGGAACTTCTCTGCTGCAATTATGATGGGTACGACAGTAGCACCGCTTGTAACAGGAAATACTGTACTGCTGAAGCCGGCAGAGCCAACGCCGATTATTGCTGCGAAATTCGTAGACATTATGCGTGAAGCAGGCGTACCGGACGGCGTACTGAACTTTGTGCCGGGAGAGCCGCACGAAATCGGTGACTACCTTGTTGATCACAAAGATACTTCTATCATTACTTTCACTGGTTCTAAAGCTACGGGTCTCCGTATTCTTGAAAGAGCAGCAAAAGTACAGGAAGGGCAGCAGCACTTAAAGCGTGTTCTTGCAGAAATGGGCGGTAAAGATACGGTCGTTGTTGATGAAGGTGCAGATGTAGAAACAGCGGTAAGCGCGATTGTCACTGGAGCGTTTAACTTCTCCGGCCAGAAATGTTCTGCCGGTTCCCGCGCAGTCATTCACGAAAGCCTGTACGATGAAATTTCAAAGCGGGTAGTTGAAGAAACAGAAAAACTGACGCTCGGAGATACAGAGAACTATAATAATTACCTCGGTCCGGTAATTAACCAGAAAGCGTATGATAAAGTGACAAGCTATATTAAAGTTGGTAAAAAAGAAGGCAAGCTTCTTACTGGTGATGAGTCTGATGACAGCACAGGCTACTTTATCAAACCGACCATCTTCGGTGATGTTAAGCCGGATGCACGCATTATGAAAGAGGAAATTTTCGGTCCGGTACTGGCTCTTTGCAAATCGAAGAGCTATGAAGAAGCAATTGATATTGCGAACAACACAGAATACGGTCTCACTGGAGCGGTTATTTCCAATAACGTAGAGAACCTGGAATATGCGAAGAAAAACTTCCATGTTGGTAACCTCTACTTCAACCGTAACTGTACAGGAGCGATTGTTGGATACCACCCATTCGGCGGTTTCAAGCTTTCTGGTACAGACTCGAAAGCAGGCGGACCTGATTATCTGCTGCAGTATATGCTTCCAAAGTCTATTAGTCAGATGCTTTAATCAATACTTTTGCCCGGTGGATTTCCGCCGGGCATTTTTTATGAAGTAAGAGCATAATAAAAGGCATTCCCATTTTCATAACGGGAATGCCTTTTATTTTATTCAGGAGTTATTGTTAAAACTCCGCCTGGCAGTTCGAACTCAGTGTCTCCAGATGTCGCATAAGCATTAATCTGATAGCCGCGGGGAGTAAGCGGAGCGCCATCAATTGTCATATCCCAGCTGAAGCTGTGCATGCCGGGTGACAGATTTTCGGCAAAGGCAGTTTCAGTTAAAAGTTCCCCAGTTGCTGCATCACGAATGCGCAGATTAAAAGTATCTGCACCTCCAGGAACCTGCACCGTGCCGACTAGATTTCCACCTGCTAATCCTAATGATAAAGAATTAAGAAGCGGGTAATCCGGCTGCTGTACGAAAAGAATCGTAGGGACTTCAATTGTCTGTGCACCATCGCTCAAAAGGAAAGTACCTTCGTAGTACCCTGGCTCGAGATTGCTCGTGTCAACCTGTACACCGAAGTTAAGCTTCTGCGTTTTCCCTGGCTGTACTTGAAGGTTGTTGCTCGTCTGTACTTTGATACCTTGGTGACCAGTGAATTCAATGGAATAACGCTTTCTTTCATTGGAAAGATTGTTCACTGTAAACGATTGGCGTTCTACTTCCCGGCCGTTATCTTTCTCGAAAATCCCGAAAGAATGGCTGCCTGGTGTTACAAGCACTTCTGCATTGATTGCATCAAGCACACGAATACTGCCTGTGCCCTGTGAGTTATGCGGATATAAATTGCCATCGGCATCGTATAGATTTTCTGCTGTATTCATTAATGCTGCTTTTACAAAGTCTACGCTCCAGTCAGGATTTGCTTCCAGAATCAGAGCTGCAGCACCAGCTACGTGAGGTGCCGACATGCTTGTTCCAGAATTGGATGCGTAACCATGCGGAGCGGCCGCATTATGAGTCGGAATTGTACTCACAATAGATACACCAGGCGCGGAAACATCCGGCTTGATCATCCACGTGTCCATTGCTGGACCACGGGAAGAAAAGCTTGCCATAGTTTCACCGACAGCACGGTCAAATTCAATGTTAAAAGAAATAGTATTGTTGCCAGCTTCCAGTTCTGAAAGCAATACTGCACCGTCAGCCTGTGTCGTTCTAATCGTTGGAAGTGCCATTCCTGGAATTTCAGGGATTTCACCAGCAACGTTATTGTACATTACTACGCCAACAGCCCCAGCTGCAGCAGCATTTACTGCTTTGTCTGCAAAGGCAAATTCACCACGGCTGATAAGTGCAATTTTCCCTTCGAAATCTGTTCCTTCAAAATCAGCAGGAGCACCAAGTCCTGCATGCGCAAATTCAAACTCTCCTTCATTTAAAGCAAGAAGATCTTCTGCATCAGGGAAGCCCATTACCTTGGCAGAAGGATAGCTTACACCTTCAGAAGTGAAAATGTCTGCATTGTATAAATCATAAGGAAGCTGTGTAGCTCCTACAGAAATTGCCTCCCGTGATGTACCCGGGGAACCAACTGTCCAGTTATCAGGACCACTGTTTCCGTTGGAAGAAACTGCTACGACGCCATCTGCCATCGCATTATCAAGCGCGATGCTCGTCGCGAAATCAGGATTATTCGTTGTATTACCCAAAGAAAGATTCATAATATCTGCACCGTCTTCTACGGCACGTTCAATCCCTGCGATTACATTCTGCGTAGTTCCGCTGCCGCCTGGACCAAGTACACGGTAAGCAAGAAGGGAAGCATCAGGAGCTACCCCTTTAATCTGGCCATTTGCAGCAATAGTACCAGCCACATGCGTCCCATGGTTCGTAGAGCCGCCGCGCGGGTCACCTACAGGAGTTTCCTGCGGGTCGTTGTCGTTATCAACGAAGTCCCATCCCTTATAATCTCTAAAAGCATGTGCAAGGTCAGGATGCGTATAGTCAACACCAGTATCAAGGACAGCTACGGTAATCCCTTCTCCTGTATATCCGCTTTCCCATGCTTCATCTGCACCGATAAATGGCGCACTGTCCATCATTGCAGGACTGAAAGATTCAGGGTCTAAAAGCTCTGCCTGATTTTCAGCTTCATATGTTTCGTTGGGATAAACTGCTTTAATCCCTTCAACATCCAGCACCGCTGGAAGTTCATTTTGCTGTACTTCCAATGAAAATCCAGAGAATACGTGGTCATATTCCTGATTTACTTCACTGGAAGCAGCAGCTTGTTCTACTGCAGCAATTACTCTTTCCCGCTCACTCTCGAGCTGTTGTTTGGATTGGTTTTGTCCTTGCTGCTTTGCTTCTAATACAGAGACTTCCTCTAACTCAACAATTACTGTAACGGATTTTTCGGAGGATTGATCAATATCAAGATGTGCAGTGGCGGAACTGTCAGCACTTTCAGCTAAACCGATACCGCTGAAGCCGGATAATGAAAGCAGCAGAATTAAAGTAAATACAAGCATAGAACGAATTTTGCTTCTCATATCATGGTTCTCCCCTTTATTATGTATTTGAAATGAATTATGCAAACATAGTAACCTCCATCCTCCTTTGGAAAATTTTACTTTCAATATTTAGAATTTTACATATTCTATCAAAATAAATCTATTGAATTTTCAGAAATAAGAAAATACTCCTGATTTAAGCACGGAAACGCCGGTTAAGAAGCAAAATAGAAGAAAGTCACATGTATGCTGCAGTGTAATATTCACAATAGGAAAGCTGAAAATCTCGAGTGAATCTTTTAAATACTTAGAGTTGCGTAATATATAAGTATAAAATATAAGTCCTCATCAAGTGGAAAATCTAATTTCTGTAAGGTATATTTACACGATTCAAAAGTCATGACATCTCTGTCCTCAGAGGAAAAATATTTTTAGTTTCGAAGTAAATCACGTATTCATCTGCGCATTTTTATAAAATGAAAACAAAAACAACCACTGCCAGTGAGACAGTGGTTGTGTCTATTTATAAATATTTAATAAGTGTTATTCACGCGGTGGTGTAGGATCGCTAGGATCTTGTCCAGGGAATTCCGGACCGCGTTCGTCTTCGCTCGGAATACCGGAGTCACTGAGAGTTGAATCAGCTTTTCCAGGCTCGGTAGGGTTGGAAGGCTGTTCAGAGCTTTTACTCGGAGCTTCAGGGACGGCATTTGGATCGCCGGGTTTTTTGCTTTCTTTCTTCATTTTACTATCTAATTCCTGAAGTTTTACTTTTGCAAATTCACGGCCGCCAACACCAAAGGCAATCGCGAATGCCACAGCAAGTGCCCCAAGAATAAGAAGGAAGGCACTGTTAACGATCGAAGAAGCAAATTCAAGCTGATCAAACGCCATGAATGCTGCAAAAACGATTACTGTATATTTCACAAGTCCGGCATAAAATCCACTGTCTGCATATTTTCTGACCAGAGAACCAAGGTAGTGTCCACCAAACAGTCCAAGCAGTAAAATAATTAACGCACTTATCAGTAATGGAAGGAACGCGAGTATTGCTTCCCCAATATTATTTAAGACAGAAAGCTGAAGAACGCTTAACGCTTCTACAGTAAAGAATAAAATAATTAATACTTTTACTGTCTGTCCAAGTATGTTGGACGGCTGAAGAGAATTATTCTTCGGTCCATCAATTTGGAAAAAGCTGAATACCTGATTTACTCCTGTGCGGGCAAGCAGGCTTGTAAGCAGATCGCCAATAAATTTTGCAATATAGTACCCGATCAGTACGAGCGCAATCGCTACAAATACGTTTGGAATCATGCTGAGAATCATATTGAATACGTTATTAATCGGTTCCGAAATCATTTCTATGTTCAATGCTTCCAGCGCCACTGTAATAACTGGGATTAAAATTAAGATAAAGACAATATTCGCAAGGATAGAAGAAAGCTTCAGGCTGGAACCTTTTGCACTTTCTTTTCCATCTGCATTTGTAAATTTATTAAACCAGTGATCCAGTTTAAGACTTTCTAACAGATTAAATATAAGATCCTTTACTAATCGTGCTACAAAATAACCTACAATAAGAATAATAGCTGCAGCAAAAATGTTCGGCAGGAATGCCAGGAACGTTTCCATCATGTTTGTAATAGGTCCGGAAACTGCTTCCATGTTTAACGCGTCAAGAATACTTGGAAGGAATAAAAGGAACACTAAGAAATAAACTACATTTGCAATAGACTTTAAAATGTTCGCTCCCTGTTCCTCACTCTGCACAAGTGGTGTTTTTGCGAGCCCTTTATCAGCTCCGGCTTTGATAAGCCCCTTACTGATAGCTTTTTTCGCCACTACTGCAATTACCCAGGCAAGCAGTAAGAGAAGTAAAGCTACGACGACGTTGCCAAGTCCGCTAATCAAATTTCCGAGTAGACTTTGAAACTCATTACCTACATCATTCATTTAACGTACCTCCTCATTCTATAAGATACTAGTCCATACCTTCTAAGACGTTCGATAAAACATATATATTTCAAAAAAATGCATTCTTATGCAGTGGAAAAATAATTAAAGAACTGTGAGGGCTGTAATCGATCAATTCCCTGTATTAAGGACAGTACCAGCGCTGCATCTTCCAGGAGCAGCAACTGTAAAAATCTTTATTTATTTTCATGGCTTTAAAAGGTTATTATAACTACAATAAAATTTCGCTGCGGTTCGGTTTACTGGCAGGGAGACTTCCCGCTGTAGCGCGCAAAACGGTATTTTCCAACAAAGTAAAATAATAAATTAATCTCGATATGAAGGTGAGGACTGTAATAACGAATATTTAGAAGAGATGTTGAAGGAGAGAGGAAGCCCTAACGAAATTTTTATAACAGAATCAATTTCATCAGGGTGATTTTACAGAAAATTAATACCTTCGCTTTTAGCCTGCCGGCGACAGCGAAGTTTTTTCCTGTCATCTCTGAACGTGAAGAAAGCTAATATTAAAAAGCCAAAAAGCCCTGCTCTTCCTGATATTAGGAAGAACAGAGCTTTAAAGAAATATAGATGTATGATTAACAGCCTGGATGCGTAAACCATTTCCTGCACTGCAGGAAAGAATTTAACCCATCTTCGGACTGAATTCATTCGCAATTTGTTTTGATTGCTCATAACTTTTATTGCGTTTTTGTTCTACTTTTATAATTTTATCAATATCGTTCGTATACTCTTTTACTGTGTATCCATGGTTTTCATGCATGGATTTCTCAATAATTTCCGTGGTATCCAAAATAGCGCCTCCCTTCAAAAGCTTATTTACTGTATTGAAGGTAATATTTCCTGACAAGAGCAACCTAAAACCTTCCGCCGGCAAAATAAGTAAATGGGATTAGCGTTTGTTAACTTTTTGTGAAAAGCTTCTAAGGAAAAAGAAGGAAATGATAGGGCAGAAGACCTTGCAAAAAGAGGAAAAGTTAGCTGTGAGCGCAGCAGCGTATAAAACCTGCCCCAAACTACACTTACTGAGAATAGAATTAATAAACAGATAAAAAGTAAGTAAGATTTACTTACAAAAATATATTAATTCTGACTATTTCATTGTATATTATTTCCTACATAAGTTTATATTCATTTACTGTAAAAATAAAAAGGAGGATTCACGCGATGATAAAGACAAAACATGTATGGAAGCCGGCAACTGTCCCGGAAGCATGGATGCTTTCAAACAAATTCAAGGAAGAATGTTGTTTTGTCGCAGGTGGAACTTGGCTGCGGACGCAGTGGGAAGCTGCTGTGGCTGAAGAGCCGCCGCAGTTAATTTCGCTGGATGAAATAGCTGAATTAAAAACCGGAATTGAACTTCGTGAAAATGAAGTTGTCATCAGCTCCTTGGCACGTTTGTCTTTATTAATGAAAAATGTAACAGTGCGTAAAGAACTTCCTCTGCTGGCGCAGGCTTGTGCAAGGATTGCAGCTCCTTCTGTGAGAAATCAGGCAACCTTGGGCGGAAACATTTTAACAAAACTTGGGGATACGCTGCCTGTTCTGCTAATTTACGAAGCGAAGCTCTGCTGGTATGACGGATTGGGGTATTGCACAGAACCACTGGACGAGTGGCTGGAGAGCAGAAATAAAGAAACAAGAATTCTTGTTCAAATAAAAATTCCATTGCTGATAACTATGCATGATACGCTGCAGTTTTATATGAAAACAGGGAGAAGAGAAACCTTTATCCCTTCTCAAGTAACAGTCTCCGGATATGTAGGAATGAACAGCAGCGGAGATGTAACTGAAGCAAGAATCGCGGCGGGCGGAGGCAATGCCGTATCAAAGAGGCTGAAGGAAACTGAACAATTATTTTTGGAAGCTTCCACAAGAAGTTTATTCCCGGCAATGATCCATCAAAAAATCAAATCGGAGTTTCAACCTCCCGATGACGTGTTTGCTTCCTCCACATATAAAAAAAGAGCGGCTGCGAATCTAATTGTAAGCCAATGGTTTAAGAGGACAGGGACCCGAATTGCTGCGGATGAAACGTAAATAAGCATTAATTGATTAATGACCTCTTCAGAAAAAATTCTGAAGAGGTCATTAAATTATTGTTGAGTAAATAGATTCCAGGCTGTAAAAACATATTATACGAAGAGGACACAGGAACTAAATAAAAAGTAGAAATTTTTTCAAAAAGCAAATATAAATTTTAATGCAGCCAGGTTTATTCTTTAATTATAAGTGGTATAGAAACACAATTACTTATAAGGAGGAATTCTACTATGTTACGTACTATACTTATGGTTATTGGCGCGCTCGTGGTTATTAGCTTAATTATCAGCCTTCTTTAATCCGACATCATGAACTTATTTTAAATATTTCTATATCTGGAGAGTCTTGCTGCAGTGGTTAATTTTGCAGGGAGGCTCTTTTTTTAATCATCAGGAATTTGCAATTAAATGGGGCAGGTTGATTTAATACATAACTTAATGAAGTAACAGACAGCGACGGCTCCAGGAGCGTTTCCTGATCTGTACGCTGTCCTGCGTCTGGATTTTCGATGATACGGCAGAATAAGTTTTAAGCGGCCGATTTCTTCTGTGAAAAGAACTAGAAGAAGGCAGTGTCAATATTTGCATGTGTGAGGTTTTCCCTATGCCTTTCAAAAGAAAATATGCTATGATGACGTAGTAAAATTTATTTGTTCTAAATGAACAAAGGAGGATGCCGAAGTGGCTGAAGAAAAGAAAAAAGGTTCCTGGCTGATGCCGATTATTGTAGCGGTAGCTGTCGCTTTGCTGGTGCGCTCATTTTTTATTGCGCCGTATGTAGTAGAGGGAGCCTCGATGGAGCCATCTCTATATGATCGCGATCGAATTTTAGTAAACAAAACTACAACCTGGCTCGGGGAATTCGAGCGGGGAGATGTAATAATTATTGAAGGCGAAAATAACCGCCATTATATTAAAAGAGTAATTGCCTTACCCGGAGAAACTTTGGAAATGCAGGAAGGTTCTCTTTATGTAGAAGGAGAAGAAATTGAAGAGGAATACCTCGAAGATTTGACTCAGTATGAAGAATCGATCGAAGAAGTAACGCTCCCGGAAGACGAGTACTTTGTAATGGGAGATAATAGAAATAACAGTCTGGACAGCCGGAATGGTCTTGGCCATATTCAGGAAGAGGATATTGTCGGCCGTTCTGCAGTTGTATTCTACCCTTTCTCTAATGCACAAATAACGAATTAATTAAGAACCGCCGGCTTGAATCATTCAGCTGGCGGTTTTCTTTTGCGGCTGTGGAAGGTTTTCTGTAAATGTATAGGTCTTACAGGATTAATTGAAGTAGTGAATATGTTATAATATCAAGTGGTGTAAACGAACTCACACGATAAAGGAAGGTGTCCGCATGATCACAGAAGAACAGGTACGTAAAGTGTTGGAGGGCGTCCAGGATCCTCATTTGCATACATCATTGACTGAACTTGATGCAATTAAAGAAATTAAAGTAAAAGAAAAGCTGTTAAGTCTGAAACTTGCAATTGCTCAGCCGGGAACGGCAGAACAAATGCAGCTGCAGCAGGAAGTAGTAACCGCTTTAAAAGAAGCTGGGGCTGAGTCTGTAGGCCTGCGTTTTGAAAAGCTGCCGGACGAAGTAATTGCACAATACGGATCAGCAGGCGAAGAAGAAAGCAAGTCACTGCTGGACAGCACAGATAAAACCACCTTTATTTCTGTTACAAGTGGTAAAGGGGGAGTAGGTAAATCCACAGTTTCTGTAAACTTAGCGGTTTCCCTTGCTCGTCAGGGGAAAAAAGTTGGTATTATTGATGCAGATATTTACGGCTTCAGTGTTCCGGATATGATGGGAATTGAAGAGCGTCCTAAAGTAGTCGGAGAAAGAATTCACCCGGTAGACCGTTTTGGTGTACAAGTGATTTCTATGGGCTTTTTCGTAGAAGATAATTCACCGATTATCTGGCGCGGTCCGATGCTCGGGAAAATGCTCAATAACTTTTTCAACGAGGTAGAGTGGGACGATTTAGATTTTCTCATTCTGGATCTTCCGCCGGGTACAGGGGATGTGGCTCTTGATATCCATTCTATGCTTCCACAGTCGAAAGAAATTATCGTTACTACGCCGCACGCTACAGCAGCCTTTGTTGCAGCGCGTGCAGGTGCAATGGCGATAAAAACAGAGCATGAAATTCTTGGAGTAGTAGAAAATATGGCTTACTTTGAAAGTAAGGTAACTGGTGAAAAGGAATATGTATTTGGCCAGGGCGGCGGCGACAAGCTTGCCGAAGAATTGAAGACAAGCGTTCTGGCACAGGTGCCGCTTGGTCAGCCGGATCATAATGAAGAAGTGTTTGCGCCTTCTATTTATGATGAGACGCATCAAATTGGACAGCTATACAAGGAACTCGCTGCACAGGTAATTAACAAAACAGGCAAATAAGATGAAGAAGCTGCTCTGACAATCAATAACACTGTCAGGGCAGCTTTTTAAAATGAAGCCTGGAGAAGCAATGGATCAAATGGAGATGTGACAAGGCAGTGAAAACAGTAGATAGAATGGGGTGCTTCTGCTACAATAGACGCTGGATACATCCGTGATAGGAGGAGCAAGCGTGAATACAAGAAAAGTAGTATTTTTATTTAATTCCACGCTGTTAATCGGAACAACCTTTGGATTTCTCATAGGATTTATTCTTGATTTTCAGACACATATAAATGATATCAGCAACCTGCGTTTTGGTGGTATTGCGATGATAGCAATAACAGCTGGAATATGGACAGTTATTGCTCAAATGGGCTTTTTTGCGTATTTAACTATCCATCGTTTCGGGCTGGGGATTTTCAAAACGGCATCTTTATGGAATAAAGTGCAGGTCGTTATTATTGCATTCGCTTTATTTGATCTTATGTTTTTCCGTCATCTTCTGTTTGCAGAAGAAGGAGAGTCCATGCTTGGTTACGCATGGATGCCGCTGCTGCTGCTGACCTATGGCCTGATTGTGGCCTACATTAAGTCAAAGGACACAAACTTCACTGCTTTCGTTCCTACGCTGTTTTTTATGGTTGTAGTAACTACGATTGAATGGGTTCCAGCTTTAAGCGAAAATGATTTTACATTTTTAATCAATGCAATCGTACCGCTTCTTGTAGCGAACACATGGCAGATACTAGTACTCCACCGACTGCACGCACAGCCGAATGGACGCCAGCCGACAGTGCTGCAGGATCAAGAGAGAAACAAGCAGATAACGCGTAAAACGCAGGAAACAAAAAGCAGAAAAAAAGCCAGGTGAAAAAAAGTCCTGAAAACAAATGTATTTCAGGACTTTTTTATTTGGATCAGCGCATCTTTAAAATACAATAATGGAATTGCTGGGAGAAGATAAGGGAGAAATTTATCCGTTCAAAAAATTTTTTTGAAAAAATTCGCTGAACCCCTTGCCAAGTAACCATAATGTATAGTAATATACAAAATGTCCTAACAAGACAGAACCAAATAACCTAGTGACGATAGCGGTGAGGTCACACCCGTTCCCATGCCGAACACGGAAGTTAAGCTCACCAGCGCCAATGATAGTTGGGGGCTCTCCCCCTGCGAAAGTAGGACGTCGCTAGGTACTTTTTTTATTTATCCTTTTTTAAGTTGACCGGAGAGAAAGACGGCAGCTGACGCAGAAATGCGAAGGTGATCGCTTTCTGAATC
>NZ_FNIL01000004.1:0-57819 GCF_900103955.1 Alkalicoccus daliensis | reverse complement strand
CGACGGAGCGCACATGGGTGCGTGACCGGAGAGAAAGACGGCAGCTGACGCAGAAATGCGAAGGTTATCGCCAATCAAAAATTATTCCACAGTAGCTCAGTGGTAGAGCAATCGGCTGTTAACCGATGGGTCGCAGGTTCGAATCCTGCCTGTGGAGCCATTGCTTCCTTAGCTCAGCTGGTAGAGCGCATCCATGGTAAGGATGAGGTCAGCGGTTCAAGCCCGCTAGGAAGCTCCATTAAAAACTTAGACGTATCAAGGGTTCCAGTTATCTGGGGCCCTTTTTTATTTTGCCTGTTTTTATAAACTGCAACCATTTTGCAACCGGCTGCTTTTCAAAATGAATTTCATTAAAAAATTTGAATATTCTTTTAATTCATGCATACTTTTTAATAAATTGGGGAAATAATAAGTGCAATAGTTGAGTAGTTCTGTAAAGGAGAAGGTGCTTTGACAAAAAGAAAGGAGGTTATGATGGCACAGAAGCAGCTTTACCGCTATCTAAGGGAAGGAGATACCTTAGAAGTGGATGCAGATGATGAAGTGCAGGTTTATTTAATGGATCTCACAAATTTTAGAAAGTATCAGTCCAGTCAGTCTTTTTTCCGTTATGGCGGAAAAATTACCCGTTCACCTTCGCGGATTAAAGTTCCGAAAACCGGACCCTGGTATATTGTAGTAAATAGCTCTGAACATCGTAAAAAGCCGGTTCACTACACTATTAGTTTTATTTAAAATGGCTGGTTAAGTCTGATGGAGTATAAGACAGGTATGCCTGCTGCAGAGAAATCCTTCAGCTCCCTCATAACGTGCAGTCAATTTAACCAAGACAAAAAACTTCTTGCTTGGATTCAAGATATTGGCTGGCTTCCCACCAGCCTTTTGAGTTCGTCTACCGTTCGAGCCGAACTTTCTATCTTCGTACTTTCTTTTCCGCAGGCGTCTAAACCTTCTTATCTTCGTTTTATCGATAAAAAGTTTGTTATAGAAACAATCTCTTTCTTTTGTTTCGGAAAAGAAGAGCGACTCGGAAACCGGCGGACGCCCAGCCGGATTGATCCGCAGCACAGACAGGAAGTGGAGGAGTTCGTCCACCGCAGGTCAGCTGCAGCAAAGTTTTCTTCTATTAATAATGAAAATTCTTTGGAAAGCACCCAGGAGGGTGCTTTTTTTGCTGAACTGATGAAGCATAATTACATATTAATCATGGAAGATTTTCAATTAGAGACGAAAGAGCATATTGATTCTGCAAAAAAGTCACGCAATGCTGCTTGTCTTTACTGAAACGAAAGTCACTGTTACAGAATAATAAACATTTAATAAATTTGCGAAACCAACAAATTTTTAAGCGGAAAAACGCAAAATAATTTTAGGAATCAGTGAATTTTTTATAAAAAACAATAAATTTGTTAGTTTTTATAATTTTTTGAACATTTTCAGTATTTAATATATTGAAAGTTTCCTTTACAATGAACCTGCTTTTCAAGAAACAGGCAGTCCCGATTTGGGAATAATTGTTTATAATTCAGATGAAATTGTAAGCGCTTTAAAAGTCGGATTTTTTGAAGGGAGGTGATAGAAAGAAAGCCGGAACATTAAACATACTACTAGTTCTATTATTTAAAAGGAGGAGTTAGATGCAGAAAATGAAAAGTTTTTCTATTTTCATGGTATTTGTCATGCTGGTTTCGATGTTTGCAGGTGCTGGACTGACAGTGAGTGCAGAGGAAACCAGTCAAGTGGAAGGTCTCAGTGTTACTGACGTTACAGATACATCTATCACGCTCGACTGGTCCGCTTATGAAGGAGCAGAAAATTATATTGTTTACTGGGCGGATAAAGATACAGCCCGGATGGAATACTTAGAAGCAGATACGACTGCAGAAACGACCATTACTTTAGAAAAATCTACTCATATCCCCTACTATTTTAAAGTGGCAGCAGTAGTTGGCGGTGAAGAAACTGCCAAGTCAGCAACAGTAAAATCGGAAACGGGGAAAGAGTTTAACGTGCAGCTGGAAGAGCTGGATCGCGGTTTAGTTGCGGTGCCTTCTTCAGAAGGTGTTTTTCTCAGCTGGAGGTTGTTATCCGAGGAAGTTTCAGGCTACTCTGATTACGGGTTGAGAGGGACAGATTTTCACGTATACCGTGATGGAGAACTGCTGGAGCTCGTGGAAACAAGCACGAACTATTTGGATCCTGAAGGCACAGCTTCCTCCGAATATCATGTAGCAGCTGTCGCAGATGGAGAAGAAACAGGAGACATAAGTGATTCAGTCACTGCGTGGGAGAAAGAGTACTATGATCTGCCGCTGCAAAAGCCGGAAGACGGAGTAACTCCTGCAGGTGAAGAGTACACATATGCTGCCAATGACATGAGTGTCGCTGACGTTACAGGCGATGGGCAGTATGAATACATTGTAAAGTGGGATCCGTCTAATTCAAAGGACGTTTCGCAGAAAGGCTATACCGGAAATACTTATATCGACACATACAAGCTGGACGGCACCCATCTCTACAGAATAGATCTGGGAGTGAATATCCGTTCCGGAGCCCACTACACGCAGTTTTTAGTATACGACTTTGATGGCAGCGGAAAAGCGGAAATGATGTTTAAAACTGCACCGGGCACAAAAGTGATTCACTATGATGAAGACGGCGGAATTGCTTCTGAAGAATATATTGCGTTGCCGCAGGAGGACTTGGATGCAGGTTACAGCAATGAAGATGACTACCGTAAAAGTGCAGATGATTATGCGGATCATGTGAAGGAAATGTTTATGCAGTGGCAGGAATATGAAGAAGTTGCTGCCGGGGAGTGGCCGGAGACGCTGGAAGAAGCATTCGGCATAGAAGAGCAGTATGAATATCCACTGTCAGAAGAGGATGCGGAAGCACTGACAGATTATTTTATTGATGTGTATGCTCCGTCACGCAGCGGTAATAATGATCTGCGTACGTTTGAAGGATTTATTCTCGACGGACCGGAATACTTATCCGTATTTGCAGGTGAAACAGGAGAGGAACTGGATACGATCCACTATACACCTGAGCGGGGAGATGACGGTCTGCGCTGGGGAGACTATGCATACTCCAGGATCGAACCGGGGAACCGGGTAGATCGTTTCAACGCCGGCGTTGCATATTTTGATGGTGAAAAACCATCAGCTTTCTTTAACCGCGGGTATTATACGAGAGCAGTTTATGCAGCCTATGACTGGAATGGAGAAAACTTAGTGGAGCGTTGGGTTGCCGACAGTGGTCATGTAGCAATGGAAAATCCTTTTAATGCGAGTCCGCATGGAGGTCCAGGCGCAAATGAGGAGCTGGCAAGACTTGCTGGTCAGGGAAACCATCAGATCAGCACTGCAGATGTGGATGGGGACGGCAGGCAGGAAATCATTCATGGCGGTGCTACGCTCGATCATGACGGTACTTTATTGTACAGTTCCATGGCAGAACTGCCTGAAGGAAGCGGGAGCCCTGGTGAGAACGTGATCTTTGGTCATGGTGATGCCATGCACGTCACTGATATAAATCCAGATCGGCCGGGTCTTGAGATTTGGTCCGTTTTTGAAGCCGGCAGTTGGGCTCCCTACGGCAGAGCGCTTCGGGAAGCAAGTTCCGGAGAAGTGATTTTTGGCACCTATTCAGGCAGAGATGAAGGACGCGGCATGATTGGAGATGTTGTCCGTGGAGAACGCGGCCTGGAAGTGTGGAACCGTCAGCTGAATACTGCAGATGGCAGGGAGATCAGCGCCAGTATTCCGGGTACCAATATGAATATTAAGTGGGATACGGATATGACCACACAGATTATAAATGGTTCTGGGAACAATACTCCTGTCATCGATGACTGGGAAAATGGAAGAATGCTTACGGCAGAAGGTACCAGAACCAACAATGGTACAAAAGGAAATCCTTCGCTTGTTGCTGACATCTTTGGCGATTGGAGAGAAGAGCTGCTGGTTCGTACAACGGACAGTTCTGCAATCAGGATTTATACGAATAACGAACTTACTGATCGTAAGCTTTACACGTTAATGCATGATATTCAGTACCGTACAGGAATTGCCTGGCAGAATGTAAGCTATAACCAGCCGGCGTATCCAAGTTTTTATTTCGCTTCTGATATCGACTGGGGATATGTTCCGGTACCGAACTTCTCAGGAGAGCTGGAGTATCTGGAAGAAGAGGGTCCGGAAGTAGATACGAGTACATTGGAAGCATTGATAGCAGAAGCAAAAGCAATCTCCAACGAGTACAATACGTATACAGAAGCCTCGTACGCTGCGCTGCAGGAAGCAATTGTTACTGCAGAAAAAGCACTGGAAAATATCACTTATCAATTTGAAGTGAGCGGTATAGTAAGGGATCTGGAAATTGCTATTAACGCTCTGGAAGAAATAGTGGATCTGGGCCCCGGCTTCAGGTTTGATTTCGGCACAGAAACGAGTCCGCTCGCAAATGGGTATACGAAAGTAAGTGACTCGCTGGTATATGAAGAAGAAGCAGGATTTGGATTCACAGCCCCAGCAGATGGCAGCAGAGATCAGGGGGATCCCGATGATCTGCGAAGAGACTTTATTTTAGCGAATGGAAGTGAATTTGTTGTAGATGTGGCTGACGGAGAATATGACGTTCGCATTATTACAGGCGCACAGACAGACAGCAACGACACTTCTTTTACGCTGGAAGACGGGGATGTACAGGGTGGAACCCGCACGGAACCTGGAGAATTTGCCGTGTATACAGATACGGTGGAAGTAAGTGACGGCCAGCTGAATATCGGGTTAAATGGAGAGTGGGCCCGGGTCAATGCAATTGAAGTCGTAGCTGTCGAGGATTTCCAGGTAAAATATGACTTCGGATCTGCAAACAGCCCAGTTGCTTACGGATATCAGCAGGTTGCGAATAACATGCTGTATGACAGCGAGAGAGGCTACGGATTAAATAAATCTGTTGCAGAAAGAGACCGCGGTGAACCCGATGATATGAGAAGAGATTTCGTCATTGATGGTAATTATGAGTTTATTGTCGACCTGCGGAATGGTAATTATGAACTGAACATCACCGCGGGAGACTTGATTGCCTCAAATACATCCACTTTCGCAGTCGAAGGAGAAAGTATCGGCAGAATTGCAGCAGGTGCTGGAGAATTTGATGAGCTGACAGCGGAAGTAACCGTAACTGATGGTCAGCTGGTATTGGAAATCGGGGAAAGAATTAATGGATTGGAGATTTCTTATATCGCAGAAGAATCCGAAGAGCCGATTGACGTATCGGCACTTGTTTCTCTTATTGAAGAAGCAAAGCAAATTTCAAATGAAGATGGAAAGTTTACAGCAGCTACGTATCAGACACTGCAGGAAGCGATTGTATCTGCAGAAGATGCGCTGGAAACAATTGCTGCGGAAGAAGAACTTGCAGCACACCTGGCAAGTCTGCAGCAGGCAATAGAGCAGCTGGAAGAAACTCCGCCTGCTAAGCCGGGCAATGGTAAAGGCCCGGACAATAATCCAGGAAAAGGTCCAAATAATAACCCTGGAAAGGGACCAAATAATAATCCTGGGAAAGGACCGGACGGTAATCCAGGAAAAGGAAGAAATTAAATATTATTAAAATGAGCACAGTTTTCCCAGTGAACGAGCTGGGGAGCTGTGCTTATAATGTTATTGTATTTCATGGAGAGGAGGAACAACCTCAGAAAAGGTGCAGAAAATCAATATTTTTCCAGGACTGACGGAGCTTTCACAGGGAGAAAAAGACACAGAAAGAAAAAAATAAAATAATCTTAAAAAACTATTGTCAAAGCTGAAAGAATTTGATAATATCTAATCTTGTTGACAGTAAATAAAGCAGTTTTCATTAATCAATTTTTCAGCTGTACCGAATTGCAGAGGCCCGTTGGTCAAGTGGTTAAGACACCGCCCTTTCACGGCGGTAACACGGGTTCGAATCCCGTACGGGTCACCATTTAAATTATTATACTCTTATGAGTTCATCTTGCTGGCCTAGCTCAATTGGTAGAGCAACTGACTTGTAATCAGTAGGTTGGGGGTTCAAGTCCTCTGGCCAGCACCATTTTAGGGCTATAGCCAAGCGGTAAGGCATCGGATTTTGATTCCGTGACCCGCAGGTTCGAATCCTGCTAGCCCTGCCATTTTTATTTTTTGTGTATTGATGGTAGCGCACATGGGTGCGTGACCGGAGAGAAAGATGGCAGCTGACGCAGAAATGCGAAGGTGATCGCTTTCTGAATCGTTTGGTTGGGGAGAAGCGAGCAGTTCCAGGAAGCAATGGAAAGAACGACGGAGCGCACATGGGTGCGTGACCGGAGAGAAAGATGGCAGCTGACGCAGAAATGCGAAGGTGATCGCTTTCTGAATCGTTTGGTTGGGGAGAAGCGAGCAGTTCCAGGAAGCAATGGAAAGAACGACGGAGCGCACATGGGTGCGTGACCGGAGAGAAAGACGGCAGCTGACGCAGAAATGCGAAGGTGATCGCTTTCTGAATCATTTGATTGGGGAGAAGCGAGCAGTTCCAGGAAGCAACGGAAAGAACGACGGAGCGCACATAGGTGCGTGACCGGAGAGAAAGACGGCAGCTGACGCAGAAATGCGAAGGTGATCGCCAATCAAATAGGAGCCATTAGCTCAGTTGGTAGAGCATCTGACTTTTAATCAGAGGGTCGGAGGTTCGAATCCTCCATGGCTCACCATTACATACGTATTAAACGCTTCGGATGATATTTCATCCGGGGTGTTTTTTTTAATGTCGAGGAAATTATAAGTTACTATTTTGGTGGGTAACTTGCTAATTGATAAAAGAGGAGAGGAGAGGTGAGGGCAGGGGAGGCACTTATTTGCTAATAACAGATTCGAAGCTGCTAATGACAGATAAATGGGGAAATTGCGTTGTTAAAATCAGATCCCTCCCTTTTGGTAACAGATACGCACACTAATAACAGAATACCCGCTGCTAAAAGCAGATAATACGTCATCGTGTACAGATAACTGCTGCTAATGACAGAATAAGAGGACCTTACTCCACCCCCCATAAAAGAGTCAGGGGCGGGGTTCATGACGCAAACTGAATTGAATAGACAGTAGAAGGTTAATGCACAAAAGTCATACTGAATTTTTTCATAACCAGTCTATCGAAGGAAAATGCAAATAAAGAACTTTTGTTCTGCTCTGGACTCGGCTTCTGCAATCATAAAACTTTCCAAAGTTTTTCTTCAAGCAAGCATCTGCTGAAAAGGAAAAACAGCAATAAGAACTTTATTATAATTGTATGAAAGCAACTCTTCATTCTTCTCTTTTTAAAATTAATTCAAAAAAACGAAACCTTCACTCTCCTCCATCGTAACTGTAAATGCTGCCTATCCATCACCCTTTGTCCTATCAAAGAACTAATGAAAATAGTAGGAATTGATTTCCATGAATTGGTGTAATTTTCAAGTGGGAATGATAAAATTATATAGGTGATTTTGAAACTTTGTATGGTTGCATGCGTATAACAGGTAACCGCAGCGAAGCGGAGGGTATAAGATGGACAGCGTAGTCAAAAAAATAGTGCGTGAGGTGAAGCGCGGAAATCAAGATGCCTTTGCCGAGCTGATGGAATTGTATAAGGATAAGGTATATCACATTGCCTATCGTATGCTTGGCAATTCTCATGAAGCACAGGATGTGGCACAGGAGGCCTTTCTCAGGGCTTATATGAATATAGAGTCCTACGATGAAAACCGTAAGTTTTCTACCTGGATCTTTCGTATTGCAACAAATCTTGCAATCGATCGCATCCGGAAGAAAAAACCGGATTTTCACCTGGAAGACAAAGTAGGAGGTACAGAAAATCTTGATTACTATTCTCAATTTGCTTCGGAAGAGGAACTCCCGGAAGAGCAGATAGTAAAGCTGGAATTGCAGCAATGGATTCAGGATGAAATCATGCACTTGCCTCCAAAGTATCGATCCGCTATTATATTAAAGTATTTAGAAGACATGTCTCTGAAAGAAATCAGCGAAATTTTAAATCTTCCAGTAGCTACAGTGAAAACACGCATCCATCGCGGTCGCGAAGCGTTGCGTAAAAGGCTGAAATAGGAAGAGGACAGTCTTTATAGAAAGGAGCCAGGGCGCTATGGCGTGTTCACGTGAGAAACAGACGCTTATTAATCAGTATATGGATGAAGAAATGACGCTTCAGGAAACGAAGCAGTTTGAAGAACATGTGAATTCATGTGCGGAATGTAAGCAGCACGTGACAGAACTTAAAAAGACCATCGCTATTGTTCAGAGTGCTTCCCACTTTGAGGCTCCTGCCAGCTTGACAGCGAATGTAATGAATAAGCTTCCAAAACAGCCGAAAACAAAGAAATGGCAGATGTGGATGCGTAAAAATCCGATGATCATCACAGCCGCTACATTCTTCTTGATTTTTCTTGTCAGTCTCTCTGCAGCTTTTGGGGGAGAAGACGAGATAGTAGTTAGAGGAGAAGGGCATTTTATTATAAATGAATCAGAAAGAATAGTAATTGTACCGGAAGGAAGTTCCATCTCGGGAGATTTATTGATCCGCAACGGCGACGTAGAAGTGAATGGAGAGGTAGAAGGAGATGTCACCGTAATTAATGGAGAGCACCTGCAGGCTTCCACTGCGCAGATCTCTGGTGATATTGAAGAAATTAATGAAGCTTTTGAATGGATTTGGTATGAATTAAAGAACTTCTTCACAAAAGTAATTCCTCTGGGTAATAACGATGGCTCGGAAGAATAAACCCAGCCGTGAAAGTGTAAAAGCTCATTCTCCGTTTTGGAGTCTGGGCTTTTTCTGTGCCGGAAAATAATTCGTGTGATACAGCAGGGAATAAAGCGATTTTCAGAAGAAATAAAAGGGGAAATTCCAATGTATTTTACAAAAAGAATGAGATCAACTGTGATATAATTAGGGCTGTTGGCAGGAAAGACAGTTAAAAACACAGCCTTGGGGGAACAACTATGTTTGGAGATATTTCATTTTTAGAAGGATTGGCGGTAATCGTTGATATTTCGCTGGTCGCTTTTGTTATATATAAATTAATTATGATCATACGCGGTACCCGGGCTGTACAGCTCGTAAAAGGGATTACCGTTATTTTAGCTGTGTGGTTTTTAAGTGGTTATTTAGGATTGAACACACTTCAGTGGATCATGCAGCAGGCAGTTACATATGGTTTACTTGCTATTATTATTATATTTCAGCCGGAATTACGGCGGGCGCTCGAACAGCTTGGGCGGGGGCGCTTTTTTCAGACGAGCTCCACGGCTGATGAAGAAGAAGTGCGCCAATCTATCGATCATATTATCAGTGCTGCAAAATATATGGGGAAACGGCGGATTGGTGCGCTTATTTCTTTGGAACGCGGTACAGGAATGAATGATTACATTGAGACCGGTGTCCCGATGCATGCGCAGCTGACTTCAGAATTACTAACGAATATTTTTATACCAAACGCACCGCTTCACGATGGGGCAGTTATTATTAAGAATAATGAAATTATGGCAGCAGGCTGCTATCTGCCTTTATCAGAAAATCCTTTTATCTCCAAAGAGCTGGGAACGAGACACCGTGCTGCTTTAGGCGTAAGTGAGGTAACTGACTCAATCACTATTGCGGTCTCGGAAGAAACCGGCGGTATTTCCGTAACGAAAAATGGAGAGCTGCACCGTAATTTGGAAGAGGAAGGATTGCGGAAATTATTAGAGAACGAACTCCTGAAGCGTGAAAGTAATGGAAGCTCTTCACGCTGGCAGTGGGGAGGGAAAAAGAATGGATAAATTATTCAGCAAAGGCTGGTTTATAAAGCTTACCTCCATAGTTATAGCGGTTATGCTTTTTTTAATGGTCAACATGGAAAACCAGGCAGCTAATCAGACAGGAGCGGGAATTCCGGGTATTACGGATGGCGAACGCGTTATGGAAGAAGTTCCATTGAATATTTATTATGATGAAGAAAATTATGTGCTGACAGAAGCGCCCGAAACCGTGCAGGTGAATATGCGTGGACCGCAGAATGTATTAACACTCGCACAAGTCACACAGGGGCAGCAGGAAGTTTTTGTGGATCTGGAAGGGGAAGAAGCAGGGGTTCACTATGCACGCGTAGAACATCGTGGATTTCAGCCGGATTTAAGGCTTTCTATAGTACCGTTAACGGTAAGAGTTACTTTGCAGGAAAGACAGACCACTTCCTTTCCGGTGGATGTAGAACTGGAGAATGAAGGAGACATTGCTGAAGGATATACTGCGGGTGAACCAGTAGTAGAACCTTCTACGGTGGATGTAACTGCAGCGGAAGGTATGGTAAATCAAGTTGCCGAGGCAAGGGTGACAATTGACCTGGCTGGCCATTCAGAAGACTTCACAGAATCAGCTTCTGTGGTATTATATGATGATGCCGGGAATGAACTGGACATCACAGCAGATCCGCCGGCGGTGGATGTGATGGTGCCGGTTACAAGCCCTAATAAAGAAGTACCCCTCCGCTCCTCAAGGGAAGGCAGTTTAACTGAGGGAGTTGCGATTGATTCCATCAATTTAAATCCGGAAGCTGTAACAATTTATGGGCCTGTCGACGTATTAAACGAAATTTCATTTATTGATATCGCTGATATTAATTTGAGTGAGATAGAGGGAGACTCCCGGTTGGAAGTGGAAGTTCCCGTACCTGAAGGGGTAGAACGGGTGGAACCGGAACAGGTTATCATAGAAATCGAAACCACTTCCGAAGAGGAAAGAAATTTTTCGGATTTCCCGGTGGACGTCGAGGGACTGGGGAATGATTATAATATTGAATTCCCAGACTTAACGGACAACGAATTTACACTGGAGGTAAGAGGCAGTGCCGAACTTCTGGAAAGACTGGACAGAACGGACTTCACAGCTTTCATAGATGTGGAAGGACTGGAACCTGGAGAACATTCGGTACCTTTGGAAATTGAAGCTCCTCAAAATGTAAGGCTGCCGCAGCAGGGAATGACGTTCGATATCATACTGTCGACAGATGATTCTGCTGATAATCCTGACTTGGAAGAAAATGAGGAAGCGGCGGAAAACGAAGTTGAGAATCAAAATGCAAACGAAACTGAACAGGTGAATAATAGTAATGAGAATGATGCTGAAAACGAAAATAACTTCAATATACAAACAAACAACGAATCAAATCAGATAAATGAACAGGAAAATGAATTAAATCAGGAAGAAACAGAAGAAGAGAATTTAAATAATCAAGAGGAAGAATGAAGGAGCGATAATGATGGGTAAATTTTTCGGGACAGACGGCGTGAGAGGCGTCGCAAATACCGAGCTTACACCGGAGCTGGCATTTAAATTAGGACGTTTCGGAGGGTATGTATTAACGAAAGAAACAGAAAAGCCGAAAGTATTAATCGGTCGCGATACGCGTATCTCAGGACCGATGCTGGAGAGTGCTCTCGTAGCAGGCCTGTTATCTATCGGTGCAGAAGTAATGCGTCTGGGTATTATCTCTACTCCGGGAGTCGCTTATTTAACGAAAGCACTAAGTGCGGAAGCAGGTGTAATGATTTCCGCTTCCCATAATTCTGTGGAAGACAATGGCATTAAATTCTTCGGCGCAGATGGGTTCAAGCTTCTTGATGCGCAGGAGGCAGAAATTGAAGCTCTCCTCGAAAAAGAAAATGACATGGAAGATGAACTTCCAAGACCAACTGCTGGTAATGTAGGGATAGTAAGCGACTATTTTGAAGGCGGCCAGAAATATTTAAGATACTTAAAGCAGACGGTGGAAGGTGACTTTTCTGGGTTGCGTGTAGCGCTTGATTGCGCCAACGGAGCAGCGTCTCCGCTTGCAAATCATTTATTTGCAGACCTTGAAGCAGAAGAGATTTTCTGCATCGGATCATCCCCGGACGGCATAAACATTAACGATCAGGTCGGTTCTACGCATCCGGAGCCGCTGCAGGAGCTGGTAAAAGAAAAAGGTGCAGACATAGGCCTGGCTTTTGACGGAGATGCGGACAGACTTATCGCCGTAGATGAAAACGGTGATATCGTTGATGGGGACCAGATAATGTATATCTGTGCAAAGTATATGAATGCAAAAGGTAACCTTAACTACAAGACGCTGGTAACTACTGTGATGAGTAATCTGGGGCTTTATAAGTCATTAGAGCGTGAAGGAATTGAGACGAAGAAAACAGCAGTCGGTGATCGGTACGTAATGGAAGAAATGCGGAAAGGCGGCTATAATTTAGGCGGTGAACAGTCTGGACATATGATTTTCCTCGACTATTCCACTACCGGAGACGGTCTGCTTTCCGGCCTGCAGCTGCTGCAGATTGTTAAATCCAGCGGGCGTCCTTTATCAGAACTTGCTGCGGAAGTACCGAAATATCCGCAGAAATTAGTGAATGTACGTGTGAAAGATAAACATGCGCTGCATGAAAATGAGGTAATTGCCCGGGAAATAACAGCAGTCGAAGACGAAATGCAGGGAGAAGGACGCATTCTTGTTCGTCCTTCTGGAACAGAACCGTTAGTAAGAGTTATGGCAGAAGCACCAGACAGAGAAACCTGTGAAGCGTATGTTGGAAAAATAGTGGATGTTGTGAAGCAGGAGCTCGGCTCACTGAACTAACAGCTTTTTCCGCAGAGAAGCCCGTATCGATAATCGATACGGGCTGTTTTTATGGCTCTACAATATATGTTGGGGTTTTGAAACAATAAGGCATAAAGAAACACGCAGGCTCCTCTATCCTTTACACTTGAATTGTCGAGAAACAAGTTGAAGGAGAGGATCTGCGTGCATAGTATGTATTTTACCATGAATTTCCCGGGGTTAGAAGAAGTGAAACTTAAAAAGGCAGTGAAGAAAAAGACGTTATTAATCTTTATTTCATAAATAGCGTGTAAGTATAAGACAGGGAGGGAAGGTATAGAAACAAAAAGCCCGAAGAATTACAAAAGCGCATAATTTTATTATCCTGCTGAATTCCTTCTTCCTACTTTTTGCGGGAGGGACAAGGAAAATATAAAGCATAAGGGAGTGCTGAAGAAATGAAAAAAAGCATGTTTATGATCGCTGGAACAGTTGTTTTCGCACCGATTACTTTAGCCGCCTGTGGAAATGAAACTGAAAACACAACAGATGAAAATGTACAGGAAGAAACTGTTCAGGAGAATAATACAGTCGAAACCAATGAGGAAGACAGCGTATCCGAGATAGAAAACCTTGCGGAGGAACATGATCTAGAGGTGAGAGTGGAAGAAAGCAGTGGAGAAGCACCGGAAGCAACGCTGGAAGAACTGGAAGAAGCTTTCGGTCTTATATCTTCCATCATTCATGTAGAGAGATTGGAATTTATAGAATCGCCTCAAGAAGGAGAAGTAGAGGAGAGCGGGGAGGCGGAAGGACATTATGCGGTGCATGGAGCGGATGGAGAATTTACAGATCCTGTGCTGCTGGTGCGGTTTGAATATGAAATGGAAGACGATGTGGAAGAAGACGTTCGTCATCCTCCTTTTCGTGATATTACAAATGGAGAAACAGAGTTTACAGGTCCTGAATTAATTGAATGGGAAGAATCACATCTTGAAGTACAAAGCACTGGGGATCGGACGATCGCTGAATTTTATGCCGAAGGAGAGTGGCATCTCAGCGCAGAATATGAAGGTGCAGAAGTACATCTGGAGGAACCGGATGAATGGCTTGCTGACTTTCCTGTAAGTGTCCTTGTCGGGGTAGAAGAATAAACACTAGCTGCAAGCCGCTGCCGCACAGGCACGGCTTTTTTTATCCAAAAATGCTTTCATTCCGCACAGAAAAACCCGCCGGCACTATAAGTGCAGCGGGATTCGTTCATGTATCAGCGGTAATTCGCCTTACCTTTGATACTGTTTTTCAATTTCTTTTATCAGCGCATGATCAGCAGAAAGGCTCGTGATCTTGCTGAGCGCTTCCGGCAGCGGCTGTTCGGCAAGAATCTTCTGCAGTTCCAATGCTTCTTCATCAGAAGTTTCATTGTAACGAAGTGCTGCTGTTATTACACGGATCAGTGCTGCAGGGTGCTTTCCCTGCTCGAAAAGCTGCACTGCAGGACTTGTCAGCCGTTCTTTCAGTCCAAGCTTTTTCAGCGGCTGCCGTGCAACACGGGTAATTTGGTCAGACAGCTCAGGGTTCTGATACCTGTAAATGGTCGTTTCAATGTATGATTGATGCTCTTCAGGATGAAAGCTGTACTTGCCAATGAGAAGGTCTCCCGTTTCAAGCAGGACATTTTTCACTTCTGCTAATACCTGTTCGTCCTGCATCGCCTCCTGCACCGTTTCATACCCGGCCGCATAGCCATGATAGGCAGCTGCTGCGTGCCCGGTGTTTACCGTATAAAGCTTTCGCTCAATATAGGCACTCAGGTTATCTACAAAATGTGCTCCTTCGATGACAGGTACTGGGCCTGTAAAACCGGAAGTGTCAATTGTCCATTCATAAAAAGGCTCCACCAGTACATCCAGAGGATTCTCCAAAGATTGAATCGGCACAATTCTATCTACTGCAGCATTGGGAAAGCTTACAAACTGGGAAAGCTGTTTCCATTCCTGTTCATCGAATGCAGCAGCAATGTGTTCTTTCAAAGTATCTGTTGCATTCACTGCGTTTTCACAGGCAATCACCGCAACAGATTTTCTTTCAGAAAGCCGCAGTTTTAAGGCTTCTGCAATAACAGGAGCAATGTGCTTCAATACAGGAGCACCGACGGCAGTGGTAATAAGTTCAGTTTCTTTTAACGCAGAAAGAAGTTCATTTTTATCATGATTGGAATGCAGTCCAGTAAAGTTTGTTACCTCAAAAGAACGCTTTTCTTCTTCTGCATAATAAATAGTATAGCTCGACTGTGCTTTCAGCTGCTGAATTAATTCTTCATTTACGTCTGCGAATACGACTTCATAGCCTGAGTTAAAAAGAAGCTGGCCGATAAAGCCGCGGCCGATATTTCCTGCACCAAAGTGTACGGCTTTCATTTACTCCACCTCTTTAAACATCTCTAGTAATTCGTCTTTAGAAGTTGCCTGGATCATTTTTTCTACGTTATCTTCATCGGAGCAGAGGATCGCTATTTTTGATAGGATTTCCAGGTGCTCATTATTTTTTCCGGCAATCCCGAAAATAAGCTTTACTGTATTGCCATCGCCATATTCTACACCTTCCGGAACTTGAATAAGAGAAAGGCCGGAATAATGAACGCTTTCTTTTGCATCGTCCGTGCCGTGCGGGATTGCGACGGAGTTCCCCATAAAAGTAGAAGTGATTTCTTCACGTTCGAACATCTTATCGATATAAGCTTCGTCTGTGTAGCCGCCTTCTACAAGAATTTTTCCTGCTTCACGGATCGCCTCGTCTCTGCTGTTTAAGCTTACGTTCAATTTAATATTCTCTGCTGGTAAAATTTCTTTTGCCATGTGTATCACTCCTAAATTTATTTATTGCGGTATAGCTGTAAAAATTCTTCACTCATAAAATTTTTAATTTCTTCTTCCGTTCCTTGCGCAAAAATATGCATGCTCTCTTGATCTTTTACCATCATTCCGCTCACGTGGCTGAGTATTCCAGCTTCTTCAGAAGTCATCTCTTCCGGGGCGAGCATAATACAGATACGAGAGGCTTCGATCGTATTTCCATCCATTGCAGCGATTGTTTCTGCCTGCTGGCGTTCCAGAATGTAGAAAACCGGTTCCTTCACTTCATTACTCTTTGCGTGATATAAAGCAAACGAAGTTCCTGGAATTCCAACACCGGAAAGCTTTTCGCGGTCCTTTAATTGTTGAAGAACGGCAGAAGCACTGGTTATCAGCTGTTTTTTTTCTATATAGACCAGTGTGTTATACATGCTCTGCCAAAGGCCTGTCACTGTTGCTTCTTGTATCAAAGCAACATGATGCATGAGTTTTACAGTAACCGCCAGCTGCGACTGCAATGTTTCAAGCGTCTCCTGCCCATTATGCACGGGAGATTTTTTCGGCACAGCTCTTTTCTTGCGCTGTAAAGCTTTGCCGGCCATGTACGTTTCCAGCCTGCTGACTTCTTCTTTCGTGAGAAAGGGATTTACCTGGATATAATCTATCTGTGGATCGTCCAGATATACTGTAGAAATCACAAGATCCTCCGGCTGAATCTGCGTTTCTTTTAGATCGAACATCGACAGCTGATGAATTTCCTGGATTTGCGGAAACTCTTTTTTCAGTCTGCTGCTCATCATCTTAGAGGATCCTATGCCGCTGGAACAAATAACAAAAGCACGGAAGTCCTGCGTCTGTTCTTCAGATTCAAGAGCAGAACCAAAATGTAATACGAGAAAGCCAATTTCATCGTCTGGAACAGCCATCTCGGGGAACAGGTGGCGGGATGCATCCGCTACCGCCTGGAATAACGCAGGATAATTTGCTTTAATCGTTTCTACAAGCGGATTGTGAATTTTCATTTCCTGCTGCAGCCGGTAAAGTGCAGGGCTGATGTGTGCACCTAATCCTTTTTCCAGGGATAGATTTGCAGAGAAATCAACCCCGTATTCGAGTCCGACATGTTTTATTAACCGTTTGACAATAAACGAAACGTCCATATCAGGGTCTGCCTGATATGATTCATCTGTCTGCAGTTTCGCCCCGCGAAGATGCATAGTTATATACCCAATTTCAGCTTCAGGTATGTCTACAGAAAATATTTCGGTTAACTCTGCTGCTAAATTTCCTGCAAGTTTAAACTCGCTTGTCTGCCGGAGCTGGGTGAGCAGCGTTTCTTTCATCTGTACGTTTTCTCCCTGCTGAATCCGTTCCATCGCAAGCGCCAGGTGTACTACCAGCGCTATATAGGAAGAATCCGCAATAGGAATCGGAAGTGTAGCATTGATTCTTTCCACCGCAGTTTCAATCTGCTGCAGACGATCCGTGTGGACAAATCCCAGCAGCTGATCTGCAATTGACTGTGTGGTCCCGGTCTTATCAGAAATAGTGTTTCTGCGAATAAAGCGGAGCAGTTCTGTTTCACCGATATGATCAGAAAGCAATCCGCTGATAGCTCTTCGTTTAGCGGCTTCTTCCCCGACAATTTGAATGCCAAACCCTCTTCTTCTCAGCAAAGAGAGATGATAGCTCTCCAGCCACTCTGTTACCTTATCCAAATCACTGCTGACAGTAGCATTGGTAATGTGAAGATCTGAAGCAAGTGCCTGCAGTTTCACTGGTTCACTTGAAGTTAACAGCTTGTAGGATAAAAGCAGTTGCCGCTGTTCCGGCAGGAAATCAAAGTGCCGTGCCTGATGAAGATCTGCTTGAAACTGTGACAGCTGGGAGGAGGAGCCTGTCAGCCGCACTCCCTGGCCCGCCTTTTTTTCTAAAAAAAGTTCATAAGGCTGCAGCAAGCTGTCAAATGATGCTAAATCCCGGTGAATCGTACGTTCACTTACATCTATTGCAGATGCAATGTTACTTACCGTGACGCCTTCTGGATGAGCAAGAAGCTCATCCAGAATCCGCCGGTCTCGTGCTGATACATACACGAATTGTCACCTCCAGTGACTTACTTCTTTAAACGCTCTACCAGCTGCTCGTATTTTGGACTGTTCAAGAAGTTTTCTACAGAGATGTGATCTGCATCCGGACGTTTCTCCTGTGCTCTTGGTGTTAAGTCCTTATGCGTAATAACAATATCTGCGTCTTCAGGAAGATTGCTGATCGAAGTATTTTTTACATCGATATCAAGTCCTGCTTTCTTTATTTTATCACGCATGATCGAAGCACCCATCGCACTGGAACCCATACCTGCATCACAGGCGAAAATAATACGGCGGACTTCGCCGGTGCCTGCTGCGTCTTGAGCTGTTCCTGCATCCTGTGCTTCTGCAGTTGTAAGGGAAGAGGCCACGCTGCTTTTCTTGCCTTTCATTTCTTCCATTTTTTCTGTTGCGCTTTCTACATCTTCATCTTCAGATCCCTTCGTTGTCTTAAGAATTAAAGCAGCTACAGCGAAGGAGACTGCCGTTGCGATAAGCACACCGAGGTAAACTCCCAGGTAATCTCCGCCCGGCGTCATTGCTGTGTAAGCGATGATACTGCCTGGCGCCGGTGATGCACGAAGACCTACATCGAATAAAGTGAAAGTAAAGATACCACTCATACCACCTGCGATTGCTGCAAGAATGAGCATTGGCCGCATTAAGATGTAAGGGAAGTAAATTTCATGAATTCCCCCGAAGAAGTGAATAATTGCGGCACCCGGAGCAGTACGTTTTGCGCTGCCTCCGCCAAAGAACATAATGGCAAGCAGGATACCAAGACCAGGTCCCGGGTTGGTTTCAAGCATGAAGAGAATCGATTTCCCCTGCTCTGCTGCCTGATCCAGGCCAAGCGGTGTTAAAATACCATGGTTGATTGCATTGTTTAAGAAAAGTACTTTTGCCGGTTCAATTAATATACTAACAAGCGGCAGCAAGCCTAATCCAATAATACCGTCCACACCAGCTGCCAGCGCTGTGTTCAGCGCGCCTACAACCGGGCCGATACCGACCATTGCAAGAAGTGTGATGATCATTGCAAGAATACCTGCAGTGAAGTTGTTGACAAGCATTTCAAAACCTTGTCGGATCTTGCCTTCAAGCAGCTCATCAACTTTCTTGATGAGGTAACCAGCTAAAGGACCGATAATCATCGCACCGATAAACATCGGTGCATCTGTTCCGACGATAACACCCATTGTTGCAGTAGCACCTACCACACCACCGCGGGTGTCGTGTACTAATTTACCACCCGTGTAACCGATCAAAAGAGGCAGTAAATACAAAATCATTGGGTCTACCAGCTGTACGAATGTTTCGTTAGGAATCCATCCGTCTGGAATAAATAAAGCTGTGATAAGGCCCCAGGCAATAAATGCGCCGATGTTCGGCATAATCATGGAGCTTAAGAAACTACCGAACCGTTGTACCTTCGTCCGAAAAGTAGATTTCTTTTTTTCTTCTGCCATGTGTAAATCCTCCTTAGAAAATATAAAATTTAAAATGAAGTTCTAATTTCATAGTAAAGCGCTGTCATCACTGATACAACATAATCTAAATGTAAATAAGTCAGCAGGGATAATGACAATACTATGTTTGGGAGGGGGGTTACTTTATATAGAAGAAAGTGGAAAAAGCAATAGGGAATGACCTGAAAAAAGTTATTTCGTAATTACAATAAAATAGTGTATCCGCCATAAAAAAATTCTTCTTATAAAGGAGGGAGTTCATGTTGCTGCTTTGCTTTCAGCAAAAGCTTGCTGGAGAATTTGTTCTCGGATGTTTTCGCTGGAGCGCAGCACGGCTTGCAACGATCCGGCAGGAAAAGCGACCAGCTGCTGTGTTACATGTGCTTCTTTAATTCCCGGTCTTGCCTGTGTTCTGCATAGATGACTGCTGTGAAATTACACAAGGATGGCCTTTGATTTTGCTAACATCACCCGTATTGTGATAATTTTAGAGAGGATAATTTTAATGTGCAATGGAAGAGAGGTGAAACGCTTTGACCAATCCAGGAGGGTTTTGGATTCGACTGCTGGGAATGATTCTTGATGCACTTCTTATCAGTGGTGTAATAGGTCTCAGCATATTTTTGTTTAATCTGGATACGTCCGCGCAGACGGTGCAGACGGGAGAAAGTGTACTCAGCATTTTGTATTTCGTACTGGTTCCGATATTATGGCACGGCTATACCGTCGGGAAGCGGATTGCGGGCGTGCGGATTGTGAAGAAAGATAACACGGAGGTGTCTTTCTTTACTATGGTACTGCGCTATATCTTAGGAGGGTTAGTTTACGGGTTAACATTTGGTATTGCGCTGATTGTGTCAGCGATCATGGTAGCAGCACGAAAAGATAAGCGTGCGATTCATGACTTTATTGCAGGTACTTATGTTACGCGGGACAGACCTGAAGAGAAAGGAACGGCAGCACGTGCGTAACAGTGAAAAGGAAAAGCTGCTGCCTGGGAGAAAAATAACGGCAGCTTTTCCTTTCCGTATCTGAAATGACCGTTTAGCCTATGGAGAACATGGGAAGAGAATGCAGAGCGGGAATTCTTGCAGCTTCCAAAAATGTACAAAAAAGTGATTGACCGTGAATCTCCCGCATAGTATGATTGTGCTATTCTAAAACAAAAAGGAGGGCAGAAGAATAAGATAAGCAATTTAAAGCGCCTGAACTGTGCTGTGTGCACAGTTGACGAGGAGGAGGTTATCGAGATGTTCGGCGGATGCCTCCCGGTTGCCTGTTACAACCGTAAAGAAGAGCCAAATCAGTGAGGTGACTCACTGCACAAAAGTTCTTCTGATAACTGCAGATAATACATTTATTAATGTCGTACAGACAAATACAAACAGACGAAGAGTGGGGCAGAGCATGCCCTATACTGTATGTTCCTGCCCCATTCGAGGGAGGAAATTAATTATGTGCGGAATTGTAGGATATATTGGAACAGAGGATGCAAAAGAAATTCTTTTGCGGGGACTGGAAAAGCTTGAGTACCGTGGATATGACTCTGCGGGGATCGCGATTGCCAACGATAAAGGCGTTCATGTGTATAAAGAAAAAGGACGTATTGCTTCTCTTCGGGATGCAGTAGATACTTCTGAAGAAAGTGTTGTCGGCATTGGCCATACCCGCTGGGCTACACATGGTGTACCAAGCCAGCTGAATGCACACCCGCACCAGAGTGCAAGCGCACGCTTCACGATTGTGCACAATGGGGTAATTGAGAACTATGAACAGCTCCGCCGCGAGTTTCTGCAGAATGTGGAGATGGTTTCTGACACGGATACAGAAATTATCGTCCAGCTCGTTGACACATTTGTAAAAGATGGCATGTCAACCGAAGAAGCATTCCGCAAAACGCTCAGCAAGCTGGAAGGTTCTTATGCTACAGCGCTGATTGATAATGAAGACCGCGATACTATTTATGTCGGTAAAAATAAAAGCCCGCTTCTGATCGGCCTTGCAGATGGTGTGAACGTCATCGCAAGTGACGCAATGGCAATGCTGCAGGTAACAAACGAATTCATGGAGATTGAAGACCAGGAAATCGTCATCGTTACCCGTAAGAATGTCACTGTGAAGAAGCTCGATGGAGAAGGAGTAACAAGAGACTCTTATATTGCAGAGCTCGACTCCACGGATATTGAAAAAGGCACGTATCCGCACTTTATGCTGAAGGAAATCGACGAGCAGCCGTTTGTTATTCGTAACATCATCACAAAGTACAAGGATGATGACGATAACATCAAGCTCGAAGAATCTATCCGCCAGACAGTAGCGGATGCTGACCGCATCTATATTATTGCAGCGGGTACAAGCTATCATTCCGGTCTTGTCGGAAAAGAAATGATTGAAAAAATTGCTAACATCCCAGTTGAAACGCACATTGCCAGTGAGTTTCTCTACAATATGCCATTACTAAGCAAGAAACCACTCTTTATCTTTATTTCACAGAGCGGGGAAACAGCAGACCTTCGCGGTGTGCTTGTAAACGTCAAGAAACTGGGTCACCCATCTCTTACAATTACAAACGTACCCGGATCCACGCTGTCCCGTGAAGCAGATTTCACCCTGCACACATATGGCGGACCTGAAATCGCAGTAGCCTCTACAAAGGCTTATACGGCGCAGATGGCTGTCATGGTAATTCTCGCTGTAGATGCAGCACGTGCGCGCGGTGTAGAAATCGACTTTGATCCGCTTCAGGAGCTTGGCATCGTTGCCAACGCGATGGAGATCTTTACGAATCAGAAGGAAGTACTCGAAGAAGTAGCAAGAGACTACCTCAGCGTATCGCGCAACTGCTTCTTTATCGGCCGTTCTATGGACTACTATGTGTGTCTTGAAGGCGCCCTGAAGCTGAAGGAAATCTCTTATATTCAGGCAGAAGGCTTTGCCGGCGGAGAACTGAAGCACGGGACAATTGCCCTGATTGAAGAGGGAACGCCTGTGATCGGTCTTGCAACGCAGAGCGACGTGAACCTGAACATCCGCGGCAACATGAAAGAAGTTGTAGCGCGCGGCGCATATCCTTGCTTTATCAGCATGGAAGGCTGCGAGCATGAAGAAGATAAGATCGTTATGCCAGCAGTACACAAATTCCTCACGCCGCTTGTCAGCGTACTGCCAATGCAGCTGATCGCTTACTATGCAGCACTGCACAGAGGCTGTGACGTGGATAAGCCAAGAAATCTGGCAAAGAGTGTGACGGTGGAGTAGGTTTTTGACAGATTAAATAAAGCTGCACCCCTTTGGATAGGATTTGTCCAAAGGGGTGTTTTTATAGGGGAGAGAACTTCTAATGCAGGGGAGGTGAAGAGTTAACAGGCGGAAAATCAGCTTACAGCATGAGATAAAAACTATTTCCTACCCATACAAAACGCTGCGGACAATTCCATTTGGATCGTCTACAGCATTTTGTTGTTTTAAGAAGCTGTTTTCTCCCAGCACCTCTTCATGATTTTATTATTAGCGTGGGAATGCCGGCATATATTTATACTTGCCTATATTTTAAAGCTTGATAGTCTTTCATAAAAGATGGATAGGAACTCTCCTCTGTAAATGAAAATTGGTGGCGGATGATAAAATCTCCAAATGCTAGAAATCCTTCTGTTATTGCATTGACGTACTCCTCGTGAGGTATAATATATAATATTTGAAACTCCATTGTATTCATCAAATCCACTATCAATACTGACTGTAAATCCTAAGGAATTCGAGTGTAATTTAACATCGCAAACTGAATCTAAAAGTATGATGCTACATTCTTTATCACCAGGCTTAAGTATAGGTTCCACTAATGTTTGCCAAGTGTATAACACATCTGAGGTGTTCAACTCTTCATTTAGAATAACTTCTCCGTTATAGGCTAATTGGATTGCTCCGTCCAAATAATCATTGTCATTCTCCTCTAAGGTTTGATTAACTAAATGAACAGCTGATGGATTATCTATCGGTAAATAAGTAGGTGCAGGACTTGCTGCAGCAGTCTCCGAATCCAAAATTAATGTTTCCATCTTTAGCATTTGATCCCCTTCATTTCATTTTTTCCCTCCTCTCCTTTATAATTCGAAAAGGTGGAAACACATTTAATTTCCACTCCAGAAAAAATACTCATGTTTATCAAAATCCATCTCATGTTTTAAATACCTTTGAAAGAAATCTATATTTTCACTGTTGATCTTAAAAAATCCTAATACAGGATGCTGGGAGGATAAATGAAAGATCAACCTTAATTCTTCTAAAGGGATTTCAGAGAGTTCTTCCTCTCCAACAATCAAGTGATTTCCTTTTTTACTCCATTCTACGGATCTGAATATATCCTCTTCTAAATGAGAATACGGCAAAGCATCAATTTCTTCTACAAATAATCCATGTTCTGTTCCAGCGGCGATCGATAATAGAGGTTTTTCCGAAGACCCAATATACATATAATAATCTCCGCCAAAATATGCAGAAAATCTATCCTTTACATAGAACTCACAGTATACAAAATTCCTTAAAATCATCGTGGCAATAATACGAATGTCTTGAAGAGTAACTATTTTATCTTCCTTTAAATTCAGCTCTTCAAATTCCGGCTCATAAAGAAAGGAATTTCTGTCTTCACTGGAGATATCCTGTTCCTCCAGCTGCAGAATTCTTAAAGTGTCAAGACGGCTTTCCTTAATAAATGATATTAACGTATCTACATATTTTGCCTCCGTATGAAGGTATTCATCTAGTGTAAATTCATTGCCGTCTATGATCTTTCCTATTTCCGATGGACAAGTCCATTCTTCTTTTAAAGTATAATATCCATTTTCATCTCTATAATCAGGATTATATTTTGAAATCTGCCATTGGTTTTTTATTTGCTTCTGCAATCTATTTCTCTCCTCGCTCTCGCAGATGAAAAAAATCTATATTGGAAATTTTTAGTTGATACAGCTTATTTTAACATATAATGACAAATATGCTGTATTCTATTATAATTTATAGGAAGAACCGGTACTTCCTTTAAAACAGACGTAAAAAATTTAACTCGTACAGGAGAATGATCGATGAAACTTATACACAGCTTGTTCCTGCTTGCAGGATTTTCCTTGATTGCGGCCTGTCAGAGCAGTCAGGCCAATACAATGGTGTTATTAGATGCAAATATTAAAGAAGTGAACATTTCCCCTTCGATGGGAACAGGGGATATCAATCAGGAAGTGATATTTTCTTTCCGGGATGCACAGTCAGTAGAAGTCTGGGAAACGGCCATTACCACTGCAGTGAAACAAAGCTCAGAGGTAATAAATACCTCACCCGATTATGATATTGTAGTGGAATATGAAGAAGGCTATCCTGCACATGCGATGCATTTGTGGCTGGGGCAGGAGAACAAAAAAAGCACCTTGATGTATTTGGTGGAAGAAGATGGACCTTATCTTACTTCTGCTTTGCTCACTAATCAGCTGAGGGAACTGCTGGAACAAGCAGAGTAACAACACTCGAACGCAGGGAAGAAAAAAGACCGGATCAAAGGAACAAAAAAATGAACAGTCAAAACTATTTTGATGAGGAACATTATAATGGAAATCATTTGCATGTAGACAATTACCAGGAGGAATCCAATCTGCTGATTGAAGGAATCGCCTGGGTCAGGCAGAATGGTTCGATGGATTTGTTTTTTAACGGCTTTGCAGATGCTCGTGAAAAGCAGGAGCTGTTTATTGAAAATAAAAGATACTGTGAAACGTTTAAAGGCGGATATATCGGTAATGTAAAGACAGATGAGCAGGCATATTCTATGTTTCATCATTGGACAGCCGCAGTATTAAATCCTTATCGAAATCAAACAAAGTCTCTACCCAGAAGAAGGTAGATCGGAGCGGAAGAATGATGGATTGGAAAAATTATCTACACACTAAGTTCCCAGGGCTTACTCTAAAGCCTAGTCTCTGTGTGCAGTGGGAGAAAAGCTATACCGAGTGGAGTCCCTCTAATGGTTACGAAATTGCTGATATTCCCTGCATCGAAGCCTATACTGATCCAGATGCATATAAAGACGATTCCTTCAATCAAATCTGGCTTGCCGTCAAGTGAAATTAATACAACCGCAGCATTTGTGAGAATTAAAAACTATTAACTTTATTTCTCTTCAGTACTTTCATTTTAAAAGATTGTTTACTGTTCTTTTACTAAGATTCACGGATAGTAAGTAAATTATTATCAACTTTGACACCGCTTTCAAAAGGTGGTAATATTTTATTTAAGTTAATATTCAGGCTGAGATACGGAGAGCCGCGTACAGAAATTAGACCCGGGAGGGGTCTGCTTGCTGTGCGCGGTTTTTTATGTTTTCCAGCCGCTCATTTTAAGGAGGAGATAGGATTGTCGGTATACATTGCAGAAATTATCGGAACGATGCTGCTGATCATTTTTGGCGGCGGTGTAGTAGCAAACGTGAATTTGGAGAAATCAAAAGCGCAGGGCGGCGGCTGGATTGTTGTAGCTTTTGGATGGGGCTTCGCTGTCGCCATGGCGGTCTATGCGGTCGGCCAGTATTCTGATGCCCACATTAACCCGGCGGTAACACTTGGATTTGCTTCCGTTGGTGAATTTGACTGGGCGCTGGTGCCCGGTTATATTGCTTCGCAGGTGATAGGCGCAATGATCGGCGGGATGATTGTATTTGCGCATTTCAGAGATCATTTTACAGAAACGAACGATCCGGATGTGAAACTGGCTGTCTTCTCAACAGATCCGGCCATTCCCAACCGTTTTTCAAATTTCATCTCTGAATTTATCGGGACAGCTGTGCTGGTAAGCGGACTGCTCAGTATTGGGGCAAATGAATTTACAGAAGGGTTAAATCCTCTCATTGTTGGTTTTCTGATTACAGCGATTGGTCTTTCCCTAGGCGGACCGACCGGCTATGCGATTAATCCGGCACGTGACCTTGGTCCCCGGATCGCCCATGCGCTGCTGCCGATCCCGGGCAAGCGTGATTCCAACTGGGCATATGCTCCGATACCTATCCTGGGGCCGATCTTCGGCGGGATCTTTGGTGCCATGGCTTACCGGTCATTTTTTCTGGAAGAAGGATATGTGGAGCTCGCTATTTTTACTGCAGTTACGATTGTAGTTCTTGGAGTTCTTCGCTTTACCACAAAGCGTCATGAGCCTATGGCGAGCAATCCGGATGTGAAGAACTAAAGAGGGGAAATCAGCATGTTATAAAATGTATGGTGTAAAAGCCTGCCCGGTTTCCAAGAAGAATTAACCTTATTACCCCCGCAGAAGACCGAAATATAATATGATATACTATGCTCAACAGCTGTCTTTTGCGCAGCAGATGAATATCGGCTTCTGGAGATAAAAATCCTGTGTCGAAATTCTCGTGAAATGAGGGTATAGGATGACGAAACATAAAATTTATACGATGAGCTTTGCGAGCGTCTATCCACACTACATTAATAAAGCGGAAAGAAAAGGCCGTACGAAAGCAGAAGTGGATGAAATTATTCGATGGCATACCGGGTACAGCCAGGAAGACCTGGAAGGGCAGCTGGAAAAACAGACTAACTTTGAGACGTTTTTCGAAGAAGCCCCAGAACTGCATCCTTCCCGGACTTTAATTAAAGGTGTAATCTGCGGCGTGCGCGTGGAAGAAATTGAAGAGCCGATCATGCGTGAAATCCGCTACCTGGATAAAATGATCGATGAACTGGCGAAAGGAAAGAAAATGGAAAAGATTTTGCGTAAGTAAGAACTGCACAAGTCAGAACACCGGCTTCTCCAACATGAGAAACCGGTGTTTATTTATATAACAGTAAAGCAA
The DNA here is from genome assembly GCF_900103955.1 of Alkalicoccus daliensis. Classification (GTDB taxonomy): domain Bacteria; phylum Bacillota; class Bacilli; order Bacillales; family Salisediminibacteriaceae; genus Alkalicoccus; species Alkalicoccus daliensis. The sequence continues at coordinate 30,931 of NZ_FNIL01000004.1, read as the reverse complement.
GCAGCTTTATACCTTCCATGGCAGCTGTAGTAAATGGTTCACTAACTTCATATTATTTATACAAACTTAACGAGACCTTAGGATTGTAAGTGCTCCATTTGCGATATGCTTAATAAAAGCAAAAAGGGGAGATGTTTAAATGCATACAGAAATTTTTGCGCACCGTGGCTATTCAGCCCTGTATCCGGAGAATACGATGCTTGCATTTCGTGAAGCAGCAGCTGCAGGAGCGGAAGGTATAGAGCTGGATGTACAGCTGACAAAGGATGAACAATTTGTGGTGATGCATGACGCAACACTGGACCGGACGACGGAAGGAAGCGGGAGAGTACGGGAGCATACGTGGAAAGAAGTTACTAGAATTACAGCATCGGAAGATCAAAAAGTGCCTGGGCTGGAGGAGGTACTACGCTGGGCGCAGCACCAGAATATTACGTTAAACATTGAACTAAAGCATGCACCGGAGGACCGGAATATTGCAGCAAAAGAAATTATCCGGATGTTACAGGCACTGCCTCAGCAAAAACCACCGATTATTTCCTCATTTGACCATGCAGTCCTTCCGCTGCTGGGAGAAGAAACTTTCCGCATGGAAAAAGCAGTGCTGACTGTGGGCACGTTAGTCGACCCGGTGAAGTATTTAGAAGAAAATTTTATTGCAGGATATCATTTTCATCACCCCATGCTTACCTTAGAAGAAATAAAATACCTCAGTCAAGCGGGTGTAAAGCTTCGCCCTTATACAGTGAATGAGGAAAACGAAATTAAGAAACTGATCGAAGCGGGCTGCCAGGCAGTGATTACAGATGAACCAGCACTTGCAGTTCAGATAAGAAACAAATTCATAAAAGTATAAATTTGAAATCGGTCTCTGACGAGGAGGCTGGTTTTTTTATTTTATCCTTCAATAAAATGAGTTTTGTAAATTATATAAATGATTGTTAATATTCTCCATTACTTATTTACATAAATTTACTGTAATCTCATCTTCTCTCTACATAGAATTAATATTCAGCCTTTACGCTAAGGAAGGATGAAAAAAGAGCAATCAACAGGGGGTTTTGTAATGGAAGAGGGAAGTGTGAAGCTGAAGCACATATCTAAAAGCTATGATAAACAAACTTTTGCTGTAAAAGAAACAAGTGTAGACATTCAGCCAGGAGAATTTTTTGTGCTCGTGGGTCCTTCCGGGTGCGGAAAAAGTACAATGCTCCGCATGATCGCAGGGCTTGAAGAAATCACCGCAGGAGAAATTTACATACATGGGAAGTCAGCGAATGATACTCCGCCCAGCAGACGAAGGATATCAATGGTATTTCAAAATTATGCGCTCTATCCTCATTTAACAGTAGAAGAAAATATTCTCTTTGGGTTGAAAGTAAGAAAAGTACCCAAAAAAGAACAACTGCGTCTCTGTCTGGAAGCGACAGATATGCTTGGTATGACAGAGTTTTTAAAAAGAAAACCAAGGGAGCTTTCCGGCGGACAGCGGCAGCGGGTAGCACTTGCAAGAGCAGTAGTAAGCCAGATGCCCATTTGTCTAATGGACGAACCATTGTCAAATCTCGATGCTAAGCTCCGGGGACAGATGCGGACGGAAATCCGCCAGCTGCAGCAGAAGCTTGGGATTACAATGATTTACGTTACGCATGACCAGGTGGAAGCAATGACAATGGGAGACCGCATGATGGTGTTAAAAGATGGAGAAGTGCAGCAGATAGGAAAGCCGCTGGATATTTATAACAATCCGGCTAATGAGTTTGTCGCCAATTTTATCGGGGCGCCGCCGATGAATATCACAGAAGCGGAAGTCCAGCGGGATGGCAGCTTAAGAGTGCATCATAATAACTCGCTTACTCTTCTTCCTGCCAGCAGTAATATGAAAATGCACCTTGGAGTACGACCGGAGCATATCCTGCTCACGAAAACACAGGAAACCGACTGGGAGCTCTCGGTAAAGATAAGTACGGTGGAAATACTGGGCAATGAAACACTGCTTACGTTTGAAGTTGGAGAAACCTTGTGGAAAGCAAAAATCCCGGGACAGTGGCACTACGAGAAAGGACAGGTAACGACTATTCACATCAATAAACAGCATATTCATTTATTTGATGGGAGAACGGGGAAGATGCTGCCTGAATCGGTGGGGGTTGCAAGGAAGCCTGCTGCAGTGCAGGGAGGGGCATCTATATGAAACAGCAGGCGGCAGACATACTAGACACCAAAACGCTTACTGTCCAGGATGCAATAGATAAATACAAGGTCGCCTCCACAAAAACCTGGTGGCAGAAAACGGGAAATTACCGCATTGCTTTTTTATATCTTCTCCCATCACTTTTGTTGTTTTCCGTATTTATGTTTTATCCGATGATTTATTCTTTGTATTTGAGTTTTTTCTTCACGGACGCTCAAGGGACCGCATCAGCGTTTGTCGGCTGGGAGAATTATACGTATCTGTTTCAGTCCGCAGCTTTTCGAAACAGTGTAGGAGTAACACTGCTGTTTGTACTCTACACAGTACCGTCCAGTGTCATCATCGCTTTGTTTCTCGCGCTGCTTGCCAATGAAAAATTACGGGGAATCGGATTATACCGTACGATCTTTGCTTCTACGCTTGGAATGAGTGTAGCTGCTTCGGCAGTCATCTGGCTGTTTATGTTTCATCCGACTGCCGGCATATTAAATGCAGCACTCACCTCCATAAACCTGCCGGCTCTTTCCTGGCTCCAGGATTCGACGATGGCGCTTGTTTCTGTTGCGATTACAACGATCTGGATGAATACAGGATTTTCTTTCCTGATCCTGCTTGGGGGGCTGCAGAATATCGATGAACATCTTTATGAGAGTGCCCGGATCGACGGGGCAGGGTATTTTTACCGGCTGCGGAGAATCACGGTACCGATGCTTTCCCCGACACTTTTTTTCATTATTACGATCACCTTTATTAATTCTTTTCAGTCATTTGGACAGGTAGATATCTTAACAGGTGGCGGCCCGGCCGAAGCTACGAATTTGATCATATATTCTATTTATAAAGAAGCTTTTATATATTATCAGTTTGGACCGGCGAGTGCGCAGGCGATTATTCTATTTGGTGCGGTACTTCTTCTTACACTGCTGCAGTTTAAGTTTGGTGAAAAGAAGGTGCATTATCAATGAAGAGAAAAATGATTCTTTATGCACTGCTTACGCTTGCGGCGTTCGTGATGTTCTTTCCGATCATGTATGCCTTCTCCGTCAGCTTCATGACAAGCGAAGATATTTTAAGCAGGCGGCTGCTGCCGAGCAGTCCGACATTGGATAACTACAGAGACGTTCTCGTTTCGGTGCCAATCCTTCACTATTTAATGAACAGCTTTATTGTTGCTTCAACGGCGACGCTGGGAATGCTGATTGTCAGTGCACTTGCCGCATTTATATTTGCTTTTATTCCATTTAAAGGAAGACAGGCAGTGTTTCTGCTTTTTATTTCTACACTGCTGATTCCCTGGGAAGCAACGATGATTCCGAACTTCTTTACGATTCAGTCTCTTGGCTGGATGAACAACTATTTAGCATTAACGATCCCTTTTTTTGCCCTGGCTTTTGGCACTTTTCTGCTGCGGCAGCATTTTAAAACAGTTCCTCAGGAATTGTATGAAGCCGCTCAGGTAGAAGGGCTGTCCAACTTCCAGTTTTTCTATAAAGTCGTTGTTCCTTATGCAAAAACAAGTTTTGTCACCTTGGGGATTTTTGGGTTTCTTACTACATGGAATATGTATCTCTGGCCCCTTTTAGTTACAACGAACGATACAGTTCGCACGGTACAGATTGGGCTGCGCCGGCTTCAGGCAGATGAAGTGGCTACGAACTGGGGACTTGTAATGGCAGGTGTAATACTGGTAATTATCCCGACGCTGATTCTTCTCGCTGCAGGGCAAAAGCAGCTGCAGAAAGGACTGGCAAAGGGAGCAATTAAATAAAAAAGAATAGGATGGGTGAGAAGAAAATGAAAAAGACATTATTTTTTATGAGTGTTTCACTGCTTACATTAGCAGCATGTGCAAGTAATGAAGAGGGAGAAACAAATGAAGCGGAAGCAGAAGGAGAAGCTTCAGCAGAAGAAGTGGATGAAGAAACTAACAATGAGGCAGAAATATCTGAAGAGGTAGTGGAAATTGAATTCTGGCACGGCATGGGCGGAGGACTTGGCGATACGCTCGAAGCTCTTGTCGATGATTATAATGCTTCACAGGAAGAATTTCATATCACGCCTGAATACCAGGGATCCTATGAAGAGCTGTTAACACAATTCCGGACTGTCGGTGGAACAGAAACGGCTCCGGCCCTCGTGCAGATGTTTGAAGTCGGTACAAAATATATGATCGAAAGCGGTTATATTACGCCTGTCCAGGAATGGATCGACAAAGATGGCTATGATGTGACGCAGCTGGAAGAAAACATCTTAAGCTACTATACGGTGGAAGATGAGCTTTATTCCATGCCGTTTAACTCTTCTACGCCAGCCTTATATTTCAATAAAGATATGTTTGAAGAAGCAGGACTGGACCCGGAAAACCCGCCGAGAACTTTCTCTGAAATCAAGGAAGCAGCAGAGAAGCTGACAGATGAAGATACCTATGGCTTTTCCATGCTTGGACACGGCTGGTTTTTCGAGCAGCTGATTGCGACGCAGAGTGCAGATTACGTAGATCAGGAGAATGGACGAACCGCTGATGCAACAGAGGTATTGTTTGGAGGAGAAGAGGGACTGCGCGCCTATGAGTGGCTGAATGAAATGAATGAAGCAGGCACTTTCGAATATTATGGCAGAGACTGGGATGATCTGCGGGCTGCCTTCCAGACGGAAAATGTAGCAATGTACATGGATTCTTCTGCTGGAACGAAAGATGCTATTAACAATGCCGGATTTGAAGTAGGCGTTTCCTTTATTCCGCATGCAGATGAAATCGATCCGAACGGGGTGGTAATCGGCGGCGCTTCTGTCTGGATGGGAAGCGGCATCAGTGAAGAAGAGCAGCAGGGCGCCTGGGAATTTATGAAGTGGTTTAACCAGCCGGAAGTACAGGCGGAATGGCATGTAAACACAGGTTATTTTGCGACGCATCCGGAAGCTTACAACGAGCCGGTCGTAGAAGGAGAGCATGAGGAATATCCACAGCTGCGCGTGCCGATTGAGCAGCTGCAGGCAACCGTTCCTTCCAGTGCGACACAGGGAGCGTTAATTACTGTCTTCCCGGAATCCAGAGAACAGGTAGTTACTTCGCTGGAGGAGTTATATCAGGGAACTTCTCCGGAGGATGCACTGCAGATGGCAGTCGAAGGCTCCAACCGTGCGATTGAAGTATCAGAACGAGCTTCGGAATAGATATAAAGTTTTTTATATAAAAAATATACGAATGCTGTCAGTGATTGCTGGCAGCATTTTTTGTGTAAATAGTATCAATATTAGTGAGTTTTTATCACGATTGCATGATATCCTTATTTTAGAAAATAGGGTAAGCCATATATTCAAAATCAAATGATTTTTCTGGTCAGTAAAACAGAGTTAAACTGCCGAATTAAAGCACTGCCTTTTATAAGGAGGAGGGATAAGAAGAATGAAATGTTTATGTGAAACCAACACAATATGCAGTTTAAAAGTAGAGGGGGACGTGGGGGCAGATCCAATTTGGTGCAGTATTTGCGGCGCTAATTTAAATGTAGATGATTTGCCTGTATCAAGGAGTTTAAAAATTGATCTGGAAAAATGGTCACTCCAATATGGAGAATGGATCAACTGGGAGAATGATACATTGACAAGCAACGGAATAGAGCTGGAACACCTGCATAACAGTAAGGGAGAGCTGTTAACAAAACGCCTGCGCGAAGAAGTTGGCCCGGATTGTCCTGTAACATTTTCCCCTGCTGTATCTGGGAAGGCATACCAGGATTTATTCCAGGAATAAGTGCAATATAGGAGAAGATGCATACTTGCCACATTATAAAAAGAATATATAAGGAGGACAGGAAATGGCTGTTCAATTTCAACGTCTGAAAAGCAGCAGCGAAGGAGTAAAACAGTTGAGAGAACTAAACCAGCTGTACGCAGAAGCTTTTAATGACCAAGAAGTATACAGTGGAAATAAACCGTCAGATAAGTATCTCCTCAGAAACTTGGCTAAAGACAGCATGTTTATCTGCACAGCTTCATTTGAGGGAAAGGTAGTCGCAGGGTTAACAGCTTATGTGATAGAAAAAATGGAACAGGAAAATTGTGAAATTTACATTTATGATCTGGCTGTTGATAAAAATTTCCGCCGGCAGAAAATTGCTGCGCGACTTTTAAAGTACCTTATAGCAGAGGGGAAAAATATTGGTGCGGCTGCAGTTTTTATCCAGGCAGACAGGGAAGACGCTCCGGCAGTTGCATTATACGAATCTTTTGGAGATCGGGAAGAAGTCTATCACTTTGATATTTATTTAAAAAAGTAAGGACAGCGTACTATTTTATTGATTTTCCTAAAGAAAAATAGATTCCTTTTGAAGCAGAAGCGCGCATGAAGCTTAGAGGATTTAATAATATAATTAGGAGGAGAAACTATGTCGCTAAAAAATAATCTTTCAGAAAAACAGCAGCAGGAATTTTTAGATTCACTTAAAAAACGCTTTGAAAATAACACACACCGCCATCCGGGTTTAGCATGGAGTGATATTCAAAAGAAGCTGGAAGCACACCCTGAAAAGCTCTGGTCGCTTCATGAAATGGAAAGAACGGGAGGCGAGCCCGATGTTGTTGACTATGATGAGTGGGAAGACGTTTACGCCTTTTACGATTGTGCTGCAGAAAGCCCAAAAGGACGCAGAAGTGTCTGCTATGACCGGGAAGCACTCGAAGCACGAAAAAAACATAAGCCGGAAAACAATGCGCTGGATATGGCAGCGGAAATGGGTATTAAGCTTTTGACAGAAGAGCAGTATCGAGCACTTCAGAAGCTGGAACATGTGGATAAGAAAACATCAAGCTGGATTGAAACACCGGGGGAAATTCGCAAGCTTGGCGGGGCGCTTTTCGGTGACTGCCGCTATGAACAGGTGTTTATTTATCATAATGGTGCAGATTCCTACTACGGAGCCAGAGGATTCCGTGGTTCGTTGAGTATCTGACTCATTCAACATGTCAGAAGCGGGAGAGAGGGATCCGGTGAACGCGTCATTTATACTTCGATTAAAAGCGTTCTTTTTCGATTATCTATGGATTCTGCTGTATTTAGCAGCTGTTTTCGCAGGTACTGTTTTTGTATTCCCTCCCTTGCAGCAGCTTTTTCAAGGCTCGGCTGTAACAGCGCAGTTAACGGGGATTCTTCTGGTAACCCTGCCTGTATCGCTTTACTTTATTATTGGTGATTCCAGACTTATCGGTCAGTCCTTTGGGAAAAAGAAGGTGAACATTCAGGTGGTGGACAGCAAAGGAAAGCCTTTATCCTTTGCTCACTCTGCTGTCAGAGTACTGCTGAAATTTCTTCCTTGGGAGCTTTCACACTTTCTCGTTTACCGCTTGGTGTATATCGAAGGAAACGTACCACTGCATCTGACTATTCTCGGCATTTCTATTTACATCCTGATTTTTGTATATATATTGACTGCTCTATTTACCAGGAAAAAGCAGGCACTGTATGATATTCTCTGTAAAACAGAGGTAGTTCCTCATGTGAAAAGTACGTACCGACATAAAAATTAACGCTGTGGGGAACGAAGCATTAATAAAAAACACAGCCCCGTCATTTTGTTGACGGGGCTGTCTGTATTTAAAACTATTTTATTTCTTTACGTCAAAACGGTCAGCATCCATGATCTTCACCCATGCAGCAACAAAGTCTTTTACAAATTTCTCTTTGTTGTCGTCCTGCGCATATACTTCCGCAAGACCGCGAAGTACAGAGTGAGAACCGAAGACAAGGTCAACACGCGTCGCAGTGCGCACAAGGTTGCCAGTCTGACGGTCAACACCTTCATAAGTGCCGTCTTCTTGCGGCTGCCATTCAATACCCATATCCATCAGGTTCACGAAGAAATCATTCGTGAGTTCACCGACACGGTTTGTAAATACTCCGTGCTTCGTACCGCCGTGGTTTGCACCAAGCACGCGCATACCGCCGACGAGTACAGTCATTTCATGTGCAGTAAGACCAAGCAGCTGTGCCTTATCTACCATAAGTTCCTCAGAAGATACAGCATACTCTTTCTTCTGGAAGTTACGGAATGCGTCAGCATACGGCTCAAGAACTTCAAAGCTTTCTGCATCTGTCTGTTCCTGTGTAGCATCACCGCGGCCTGGAGTAAATGGAACTTTCACTGCAAAACCAGCATCTTTTGCTGCTTTTTCTACTGCAGCGCTTCCGCCGAGTACGATAAGGTCAGCAAGACTTACTCCTTTATCGAAGTCGCTTTGAATGCCTTCAAGTACAGAAAGTACTTTTGCAAGTTCTTCCGGCTCGTTCGCTTCCCAGTCTTTCTGTGGAGAAAGACGAATGCGTGCTCCGTTTGCTCCACCGCGCATATCAGATCCGCGGAAAGTGCTCGCAGAAGCCCATGCAGCTTTTACAAGTTCACTTACGGTGAGGTCAGAAGCAAGAATTTTTTCTTTCAATCCTTCAACATCTGCATCAGTAAGTTCATAGTCTACTTTTGGAATTGGATCCTGCCAGATAAACTCTTCTTTTGGAACTTCAGGACCGAGATATCGATCACGAGGACCCATGTCGCGGTGAAGAAGTTTAAACCATGCACGAGCAAACGCATCCGCAAACTCATCAGGATTCTCATGGAAGCGGCGGGAAATTTTTTCGTATGCCGGATCCATTTTCATTGCCATATCGGCAGTGGTCATCATGATTGGAACCTTCTTATTTGGATCCGCTGCATCTGGTGCCATATGATTTTCATCAGGATTTTTAGGTTCCCACTGATACGCGCCTGCAGGACTCTTTGTAAGTTCCCACTCATAACCGAAGAGTACGTCAAAGTAAGTCATGTCCCACTTTGTAGGCGTCGGCGTCCAGGCACCTTCAATTCCGCTTGTAAGTGTGTAAGGACCGTGTTCTCCTTTTTCACTGTTACTCTTCCAGCCGAAGCCCATAGATTCGATAGGAGCTGCTTCCGGATCTTCTCCTTGATGCTCTGCAGGTACCGCACCGTGTGCTTTACCGAAAGTATGACCGCCGGCAGTAAGTGCTACTGTTTCTTCATCATTCATACCCATACGCTTAAAAGTCTCGCGAATGTCGCGGCCGCTTCCTACTGGATCCGGCTCGCCGTTAGGACCTTCAGGGTTTACATAGATAAGCCCCATCTGCACAGCTGCAAGTGGGTTTTCCAGCTCCCGGTCTCCAGAATAACGCTCGTCTCCAAGCCATTCTTTTTCAGGGCCCCAGTTAACATCCTGTTCCGGCTGCCAGATGTCTTCACGTCCTCCGCCGAAACCAATTGTTTTACCGCCCATGGATTCAATTGCTACGTTTCCTGCAAGCACAAGAAGGTCAGCCCAGGAAAGCTTGTTGCCGTACTTCTGCTTTATCGGCCAAAGCAGACGTCGTGCTTTATCCAGGTTACCATTATCCGGCCAGCTGTTTAGTGGAGCGAAACGTTGAGAGCCGCTTCCACCGCCGCCGCGGCCATCTCCTGTGCGGTATGTACCCGCGGAGTGCCATGACATACGAATGAAGAATGGACCATAGTGTCCGTAGTCTGCAGGCCACCAGTCCTGGCTGTCTGTCATAAGATCAAGAAGATCTTTTTTCATTGCATCATAATCAAGCTTTTGAAATTCTTCTGCATAATTAAAGTCTGTACCCAGTGGATTCGTTTTTTCACCATGCTGATGAAGAACGTCCAGATCAAGTAAATTTGGCCACCAGTCTTTGTTCGTAGTGGCTTCTGATTTAGGTCTGCTAGGTAAGCTCTGATGCGTTACCGGGCATTTCCCAACGTTCTCATTGTCATTACTATGCATACATGAATACCCCTTTCTGTTTTGAGAAGAACAGGTTTCGAACACCTGCCCGTCTTCTAAAGATAATGTAATATAGAGACAATATTTATTCTCACATTATAATTATAATAAATTATGAGCTAAATAAAAAGCAAAACGATGTAAAAAATTAAAATACTTTTATTTGGATATGTTTATCTGAATAAAAGAGAACTGCAGGGAATACAAGGAAAATATCCGGCTGTGCTGATAAAAATTACTTGTATGAAGTATCTGTATCCTTTTCCGGCAGTGAAAAAATTTTCGCAGGTTACAATTCGTTAATGAGAAAATCCCCCGCCTGAAAATTGACGGGGGTGGGGATAACCATACAGTTTTTAGAGATCTTGAACATATTAGATAAAGAGGTATTCCTTAGAATTAATGAGAAATCATTTCATGAACTATTTCGTCTCCGTTCATTTCAGAAGGGTAATAGGTAGGCCAGTGCGTTACTTCATCCAGCAGCAGTTCCCGGTCATCACCCCAGTAAAGATGAAAATGGTCAGATTTCTCAGGAGAAATAATGTGGTCGCTGAACTGAATGTACTGTGGAAGTTCTTCAGATTCTTCGTCAAGTGCAAAAATAAATCTAACGCCGCGGTTTCCTGCTTCGTAAGTAAGAATTTCATAGCCGTCGTATAAATATTCCCCGGAAAACTCTGCACCGTCTTCGTAAAAAGTGACAGTATCTCCATCAATTACAATTCTATCTGTATCCGTTTCGTAGCCGGTTTCATAATACTCTTTATAATCTTCAGCAGTCATATCTTCACTTTCTTCTGCTTTATGGGCAAACACTTCATCAAGGGTCCCATCCTGCAGAAACGGATATACAGACTGCCAGTCGCCTTCCCAGTCGGAAAGAGGCCGATCCTCGATTTGATCATCTTCAAAGTATCCATCGTAAATTTCCTGGGATTCTTCATCATGTACATGGTTGTGTTCATGTTCTTCCTCATTATGGTCGTGGTTGTGGCTGTGATTATCATTATGTGCATGATTATGATTGTTGTCTTCCTCATTCGCATGCTCATTTTCATGAGTATGTACATTTTCTTCCTCTGGCTGGTTGCTCTGGTTTTCTGCATTTTCCGCTGTTGTTTGTTCGTTTTCCTCCTCCGCTGCAGCTGGTGCGTTGTCAGCTGATTCAGATGACTGGCAGCCTGTAATTACCAGGCCAGACAATACCAATGTTCCTATTCCTGATACAAAAGATAACTTCATCGTACATCACTCCTTTAGTTTTAAATCGTAACTGTTACGATTTATGATTATACATGCAGTTTTTACCATTCGTCAACGAAAAGTTTTAAAATTTTTGAGGAGAGAATTTTCTTTTTCGTTTTCCGGGTATAGAGAACTATCCTTATAATTTAGCTCCCTTGAAAATAAAAGTTTTGGTAATACTGCTTCACTTTCGCAGAGGCTAATCCCAGGGCTTGCTCCCGACTGATTTTGGCGAGAAGAACGCCCGCCGGCATCCATTTCGTTCTTCCTCTGGAAAACAAAAGGAAGGGACAGTGAGGGATTTTTCTGCGGCAGCCGAAGGAAAAAAGGAGCCCAGGCGTCAATATCAGAGTTATTAATTTAAATCATTGAAGACAGGAGGTAATACAATGAAAGGCAGATTAGAAATGAATTACTTCCCCTTGAAAGGAAGTAAAATAAAGCTGTATTCAGAAGAAATGGAGATGGAAGAGGCACATAAAGCAGCAGAAGATCTGCTGAACACCGGGCGAACAAAAGAAATAGTATTTATTGATCAGCGGGAATCCGGCTGGAATATGAAAGAAATGCAGAAATACCTTACTGAAATAGAGGAGGAGCCTCATAACGTTACCATCTATTTTGATGGAGGGTTTGACCGGAATTCTACAGAGGCAGGAGTAGGAGCAGTTATTTATTATGAGCAAAATGGAAAGCATTACAGAGTAAGAAAAAACAGTCTTGTGGAAAATCTCCTCACTAATAATGAAGCAGAATATGCAGCGTTATATTTTGCGTTACAGGAACTCGAACCACTCGGGGTGCATCACCTTCCTGTAGAAATAAAAGGAGATTCGCAGGTAGTTATTAACCAGCTCAGCGGGGAATGGCCCGTAATGGAAAAAACATTAAACGAATGGGTGGATAAAATCGAAGAGAAGTTGAAAGAAACGGGCATTACGCCGGAGTACTGTCTGATAGTGAGGAAGAAAAACCAGGAAGCAGATCAGCTTGCTTCCCAGGCAATTCAAAAGATTGAAATCAGCAGTAAAAAAGAAATATAGATTGATTCGTGTAAGTTCATAAACAAAAAAAAGCCAGTTCCTTTTCAAAGGAACTGGCTCTCCTGTTTCGTTGATATCTTAATTATTCCCGGGAAGCGGTGCTTTGGGAGAAACAAGCTCTTTGTCCCGAAGCTCCTGCCAGAACGCATCTGGAATGTCTGCATGCATAGCATCGATATTTTCTTTAATTCTTTCTGGACGTGTGGTGCCTGGAATAACTGCGGCTACGGCAGGATGTGCTGCTGAAAATTGCAGTGCTGCAGAAATAAGGCTCACTTGATGACGATCGGAAATTTCGGTTAAACGCTTTACATGGGAAGTCACTTCAGAAGGAGCTTCCTGATATTCATAGTGCTTCCCGCCGGCAATCACGCCTGATCCGTACGGAGCACCCACCACAATACTTACACCCTGCTTTTCTGCTTCCGGCATTAACCGCTGCAGTGCATGGTCATGATCAAGCAGCGTATAGCGGGTCGCCTGCAGGCTGAGGTCGAGTTTTACATTTTCCATGCCGAGTGCGAGCTCGATCGGCTCTGTTCTGTTTACCCCGATACCCCAGCCTTCAATAACACCTTTTTCCTTGAGACGGGCTAATTCCTGAAAGGCACCGTTTCTTGCTTCTTCAAATTTTGCCAGCCATTCGTCTCCCTGAAAGTCAGGAGAAATATCGTGAACGTTGACGTAATCTAAACGGTCTGTCTGGAGCCGCTCCAGACTCTGTTCGATGGCACGGAGTGTTCCTTCAGCAGTATAATCGTCTACCACTTTGTTTTTGCGGCCGTATGCAAACAATCCTTCTTTTTCTTCCGTTTCTTCTTCGATTACGCGGCCTACTTTCGTAGCAAGTACATAATCATCGCGATTGTGTTGGGATAAAACCTTTCCTAACCGAAGTTCAGCAAGTCCGGCCCCGTAAAAAGGCGCAGTATCAAAATAACGGATACCATGTTCCCAGGCTGCTTTTATAACAGCTTCTGCTTCCTCTTCAGAAACATCACGGAACATATTTCCAAGTGGAGCCGTTCCTAACCCAATCTTACCTTCCTGTTTTAAATCGATCATGAAAAAGCCTCCTTCAGCTCATTTTATATAAAACGCTTAGACAGGTTGCACTGCTTATGTTTTCTTAAAGTATTACCACTTAAACAATATCCACTAACTGAATGTAATAAACATGCTTCAGATGGGAAATAGGTTTTCAAATCCGTGCTCCTACTTCCTTAGGGGGTATCTTGACGCATGAAAGTTTTGCTTTCATCCCCTATAATGCAGTTCAAAGGTTTATAATTTTTCAAATTTTTTACTTGTTTTAGTTTTGGTGAAATCGGGAAATACCAAACGTTATTTATTTTTATGATTTATAGAAAGGAAGTTAAATAAATGAAACAGCGATATAGGGGAGCTGGGAGAAAGACTTGGAATAAAGTGTTATTTCGTATATCCATTGCGCTTGCAGCAGTTTTTGCATTAAGCGGAATAATTGGGAGCATATGGGTGTACGGAATCGTGCAGGATGCTCCTCCACTGGATGAGGAAGCTTTCATTTATTCGAACAGCTCCACGGTATATGATCAAAATGGGGAAGAGATAGTAGCCTTAAATGCCGGGGAAGACCGGCAGTCGATTTCGATTGAGGAAGTACCGGAACACGTGCAGGAAGCTTTTATTGCAATTGAAGATAATCGCTTTTATGACCACTCCGGCGTAGATTTCCGCAGAATCGGCGGCGCAGTAAGGTCGAATATTTCAGATGGGTTCGGTGCGGAAGGCGGCAGTACAATTACGCAGCAGGTAGTGAAGAATTCTCTTTTGACTGCAGAAAAATCCATGGATAGAAAAATTCAGGAAGCTTATCTTGCCTTACAGATGGAAAGAGAATATTCCAAAGGGGAAATCCTGGAATTGTATTTAAACAAAATTTATTTCGGGAATGGCGCTTATGGCATTGCAAGTGCAGCGAGTCAGTATTTTGATAAAGAATTAGCGGAGCTTACAACAGTGGAAGCGGCCCTGCTGGCAGGACTTCCGCAGCGTCCCGCTGGATATGATCCTTATCAGCATCCAGATTTAGCGGAGGATCGCAGGGATACGGTGCTCTATGTGATGAGAGAAAACGATTTTATTTCTGCGGAGGAATATAGTGAGGCAGCGGAAATAGCGGTAAGCGATATGCTTGCAAGCAGAGCAAACGAGTATGAAGTATCGGATGCATTTATGGACCAGGTATTTAAAGAGCTGGAAACAATTGAAGAAATAGACGCATCTTCCCTTTACACTGCCGGTGTGGAAATTCATACAACTTATGATCAGGAAGCACAGGTGCATGTAGATGAAGTGCTGAATACGGATGAATTTGTCGAGTATCCAGACGAGGATTTTCAGGCAGGTGTTACATTGATTGATAATCAGACCGGAGAAATTAAAGCAATTGGCGGCGGAAGAAATCAGGAAGCTGGAGAAGACCGCACAAACTATGCAACAAATATTTCCAGATCTCCCGGTTCCACCATTAAGCCGATTTTAAGTTATGGACCTGCAATTGAAAATCTACAGTGGTCTACGTATCAGCAGATAAACGATGAAGAAATGACCTACACAGATTCAGAGCAGGAAATTACCAACTATAATGATGAGCATCATGGAGAAGTTTCTATGAGAGAGGCGCTCAGAAGTTCCTGGAATATTCCAGCAGTGAAAACCTTCCAGGAAGTCGGCGGTGAACAGGCTGGTGAATTTGCTGCGGGACTGGGTATTGATATTGAAGGTTCCATTTATGAATCCTATGCGCTCGGTTCTTTCAGCGATGGAATTTCTCCTCTGGAGCTTGGCGGAGCATACGCAGCCTTTGCAAATGAGGGACAGTATAATGAGCCCCATGCAGTGAAAAGAATTGTATTTTCGGATGGAGAAGAAATTGTGTTAGAACCGGAGTCAAGTCAGGCGATGAGTGACTATACTTCCTACATGGTTACGGACATGCTCAAGGATGTAGTGGAAGAAGGAACTGGCAGGGCAGCCGCAATTGACGGTGTGCCGGTGGCCGGTAAAACAGGAACGACAAACTTCGATGAAGAGACAATGGAGCAGTACAACATCTCGGATGGAGTTCCTGATGTGTGGTTTGCAGGTTATACCACAGAATATACTGTTTCTGTATGGACTGGATATTCCCAGATAACTGAAGAAAATTATATAAGTTCTGGAGAGGAAACCGAAGTAGCGCGAAATATTTTCCGGGAAATAATGACAGAAACAATCGATGGAGATACAGCGGATTTTGTGAAACCTGATTCTGTAGAAGAAGTGATCATCGATACACAGGCAGAAGCGCGTGCGACAGAAAGCACGAGTGCAGAGCACCGGTCGAGAGAATTATTTGTAATAGGAACCTCGATTGAAGATGCTTTCAATGTAATAGATCCAGAAGAGGAAGACGAAGAAGATAATAACAACAACGAAAACGGTGAAAACAACGAGAATAACGAAAACAACGAGAACGGAAATAATGACAATGAAGAAAATAATAATGAAGAAGCAAACGAAAACAACCAGGAAAATGAGTTAAATGATCCTGGCAATAATGAAAATAACACATCAGAAGAATTAAATGAAAATGCAGATAATGAATTAAATGAAGAAGAAAATAATACCTCTGCAGAAGAAAACAATCAAGAGAATGAACCGGAGACACCTGAAGAAAATACCGGTCAAAATGGAAATCAGCCGGAAAGCAATGAAGAAGAGCCGCAAAACAATAATACAGGAAACAATGTGCCGGACAATAATACCAGTAATGAAAATAACAATGCAGGAAATAATGAGCCGGCAAACGATGGAATGAATAACTCTGAAGAAAACAATACGCCAGAGAACAATACAGGCGGTGGTACAAATAATTCCGGCAGCAATGCAGAAAACGAAGCGAATGAGAGCGGCGGTAACAACGGAGCAGCTCCAGACAATGCAGGAAATAACAACGAGCCTGAACAAAATGCCGACAGCGAAAACAACAGCGCAGGCAGCGGTACAAATAATTCCAATAATAATACCGGTAATGACTCCGGTAATAACAATGATGCAGCACCAAATAATACAGGGAACAACGAACCAGAACAAAATGAAGTGAATGAAAACAATAATACTGCAAATGGAGCAAACAACTCGCCCGATGGTAATGGAAACGAAGTGAACAATGAAACAAATAACAATGAAGCGGCTCCAAACAACAGTGGAGCTGCTTCCAACAATGAAGGGAATAACAACATACCTGAAACAAATGAAAACAATAATGACGGCGGCACAGGCAATTCTGACAGTAATCCAGAAAACGAAGCGAATAATTCCGGAGGTGACAATGGAGCGGGACAGGAGAACGCTGAAAATACCAGCGAAGCCGCTCCAACAGACACCGGAAACAATGATGAAGCAGGACAGGATAATACAGTCAACAATTTAAATGAAGGAAATAACAGCCCAAACAATGAAGAAACACAGGAAAACACTGCAAACAGTAATGAATCGCCGGACAATGAAAATCAAGAAATAAATGCAAATAACGAGAATGCTCCGGAAAATGCATCAAACAATAACAATACAGCAGAAAGTGAAAACAACAATTCCTCCACGAATAATACGGAAACAGGCAATAATGAGTAGTCTGCTTTCGATAAATAGAAGATATGTCCAAAAACCTCTGTAAATCCTGCAGAGGTTTTTTTGTGTGATGACAGTGGTTCTGCGTAGAAGCTTCCTGCAGTTTTTATAAGATTCATCTGAGAGAGCGCTTAAAGAGCAGCAATTTTTAAAAAACAACAAATTCTTACAGAAAGCGTGAATATCAAATATTAAAGCAGAACAGTAAAAGGTATTTCCCACAGATGCACGAAAAGGAAGAGAAACAACAAAATTATTTACGAGGTGAGATGCAGATGGAAAAGCAAGCTTTTATTATCGATAGTAAAACTTCTATTTCAATTCCGGAAAATGCTTCAGCAGCAGTTCAGCATGGAGTTCGTATGTTTTCCGATGACATGGAACGTGTTTTTCAATCCCGGCCGGCAGTGGTTTCCGCAGAAGAAGCGGATATTATTATCGCTCTGCAGGATGAAACAGCTGCAGCACCACTGCATGAAGAAGGCTTTGCCTTAAAGTTTAAGGAAAAAGGAAACAAGCGGATAATGCAGATTACCGGAGCGGACGAATTAGGTGTTATCTATGGACTGCTCTACATAAGCAGAACGTATTTAGGGATCGACCCTTTCTGGTATTGGGCAGACCTGGAAATTACTCAGTTGCAAAAAGTGAATATTCCTTCCCGGGAGTACTATTCAGAGCCGGCTGCGGTGAAATACAGGGGCTGGTTTGTGAATGATGAAGTCTGCTTAATCGGGTGGGATCCACAGTATCCTCCCACGAGAGAAACCTGGATCGTCGTTTTTGAAACACTGCTGCGATGCGGTGGAAACATGGTGATTCCTGGTACGGATCTTCCGAAAAAAGGAGTACATCAGACGACTGCTGCAGAAATGGGCCTCTGGGTTTCCCACCATCACGCAGAACCGCTTGGTGCACAGATGTTTCTGCGTGCTTATCCAGATAAGAAGCCGAGCTATCAGGAACATCCGGAGTTGTTTGAAAAGCTGTGGACAGAAGCAATTAAAAAGCAGCAGCATGATAAGGTTCTCTGGGTACTGTCTTTCCGTGGCCAGGGAGACAAACCATTCTGGGATGATGATCCCTCGTATGATACGCCGCAGAAAAGAGGGGGGATGATCAGTAAGGTAGTCAGAAGACAATATGATTTAATTAATCAGTATGTCGATAATCCTGTATGCTGCCTGGCGCTTTACGGCGAAATATCCGAGCTCTATCAGCAGGGTGTGCTTGATCTTCCGGAAAACGTAATTAAAGTCTGGGCGGACAACGGCTACGGCAAAATGGTCTCAAGAAGGCATGGCAACATTAACGAAAGAATTCCTTCGCTGCCTGCTAAAGAGGACCAGGGAAAACACGGCATTTATTATCACGTAACGTTTCACGATCTCCAGGCTTCCAACCATCTTACTATGTTTCCTTCAACCATAGAGTTTATGAAAGGGGAGCTAGAGCAGGTATTGGAGCGCCGTGCAGATGACTATTGGCTGATCAACAGCGGGAACATCCGGATGCACCTGTATCATCTCGATTTTATTGCGGAGATGTGGCAGAAGGGAGGAATATCTCCGGAGAAACACCTGAGAAGATTCGTGCAGCGGATGTTCTCCGCGCAGCAGCAGGAGATAGAAAGCTTATACCGGGCTTATCCGCAACACAGCATATCTTACGGCGCTAAAGAAGATGAGAAAGCCGGAGAAGAATACTACCATCATCCTGCCAGGCTCATTACTGCTCATATGGTTCAGGGAAAAGGAGAGCAGGCGGAAGAGAAACTGTATTGGCTGGCTGAGGAAAGCAGCTTTACTGCGCAGGTACAGCAGTATGCAGACAGCTGCCGGGAAGGAAATCATAGATGGAAAAAATTCCGTGAAAAAGCAGAGACAGTAATGAAAGCTTTACCTGCAGGTGAGCAGCAGCGATTCTATGATTTATTTTACCTTCAGCTGGTTCTGCACGACAGCGGCAGTGCAGGAGCTGCGCTGCTTGCAGAGATATGGAAAGCCGTCAGGCAGGAAGATTACCCGCTTGCATTCGTATTCGCGAATAAAGCTATGTATATTTATCAGGAAGGACAGCTTGCGTTGAAACAGTCGGAACATGGGAAATGGCTCGATTTTTACCGTGCAGACTGGCTGACAAATATTAAAGCAACCATATACAGCCTTGATGTATTGAGAAAATATCTGCGGACCTTTGGGGACAGCCCGGATTATTTCCTATGGTACAAAGAATTTTTAATGGAAGAAAGTGAAAAACATATTTACCTGGAAAATACACAGCGGGAACCTCTTTCTGACAGTACGCTGGCGGAAAGGCTGGAGGCCGTCTTCAAAAAGCAGGGAAGACTGGCCCGCACTTAGACAAGATTACTTTGTGTAGTCCAGCGGCAAAAGCGTAGAATCTTTTATTTCCCGGAGGGAGAGGCTTGTCTGTATCCGCGTGCCGCCAAGTTCGTTCAGCTTTCGCACAAACTGTTCGAGCTCCTTCCGGTTCCGGTTGGCGACTTTTAATAAATAATCATATTCTCCCGTAAGGCAGTAACATTCCAGCACCTCAGGCATCGCCTGCAGCTTATTTTCCAAAACGGTAAGTTCCTCTGTCTGGTGCAGGTTCGTGCTCATAAATACAAAGCATAAAAGGTCAAACCCGAGCTTTTCCTCGTTCAGAATGGAAGTATGGCGATCAATATAGCCGTCCTCCTCCAGGCGTTTAACCCTGCTGTGTGTTGCAGGCGGGGAAAGGCGTACTTCTTTTGCCAGTTCCAGATTGCTGATGCGTGCATCTTTTTGCAGAATATCCAGTATATGCAGATCCATATTGTCCATAAATACTCTCCTTTTTTAATTCAGCTCCAGCTGCAGAAACAGCCTGAAAAATGAATTATATTCTGTTAAATGAATTAAATAATATAATTATTCTTTATTTATAACATATTGCAGAATAAATAACTATAAATTTCAGGGGGATGCTATATTTATAAAAGATAAATATAGCAGGGAGAGGATGATTTATGCGGTACGTATTGCTGCTCGTTGCAGCCAGTTTTTTCTGGGGTGGAAATTTTGTGATAGGAAAAGGCCTTACCGACTATGCTGCTCCGGAGACGTTGACGATATACCGCTACGCGATTGCAGTCCTGTGCCTGCTGCCAATCGTATGGTGGAAGGAAAAAAGAATACTGCCTGATAAAAAAGCGCTCCTTCCACTGTTTTGCATGGGAGTGACGGGAGTTGTGCTGTTTAATATTCTGCAATTTCTGGCACTTGCCAATACTTCGGCTTCCAATGTGGGCGTTATCTCGACATTGAATACACTTTCGATTGCTGTATGTGCAGCACTCTTTCTGAAAGAGCGCATCAACCGGTGGCAGATTGGAGCGATGATCCTATCCTTCAGCGGTGCTATGCTCGTTATTACAAAAGGAACTGCTCTTACCGCTGCTTCGGTGCAGCCGGGGGACATCTGGATGGTTGCTGCTGTTATGGTATTTGGCCTGTATTCTGTATTCAGCCGCTGGGCGACAAAAACAACCAGTCCGATGATGTCCGTGCTTTATTCAGGTGTGTTCGGTATCGCTCTCCTGCTTCCTTTTCATGCAGACAACCTTTACATAGCCGAAGCGGATGGTTACTTCTTCGGAGCAATGATGTATATCAGCTTGGTCGCAACCATTCTGTGCATGGTATTCTGGGGCACGGGAGTAAAGCATCTCGGCGCCACTGCTTCCGGGCTGTTTATGAATCTGAATCCTGTGTTTACTGTACTGCTTGCTTTTTTACTGCTGGGAGAACGACTTACCTGGAGTCAGGGGATTGGTACGCTGATTGTTATTGCGGGATGCCTCGGCTACAGTTATTTCCGCGTGAACCGCTGGGAACCGCAGCAGGCACTGGTCCCTGAGAAACACTGAATTTGAAATGAGATGAATATTTTACCAGTTATCAGCGCATCCGGACGGGGTATAAGGAAAAGAAGAGAGAAGTTTGTTGCTCCAGTTCATACTGCACAGTCTAACCACAAGCAGCCTGCGTCAGCCTATTTGGGCTGGCTTTTCTAACCTGGAGCCCGTACTCATATTCCTGAAATTGCTAATCGTTGTAAATAAACGCTTCTCAAACTTCTGCTTATTTTGATCAACTGATGATCAAGGAGGAGAGAAATATGTGGAAAGTCTGGTTTAAAACCGGTTTTAAACCCTGGAAGCTTCCCCCGATTCCCAAGGAAGATGTGCAGCTAATCAGTGACGCGATTGAGGAGAGAACAGCTTTTATAGATATGCAGGATAAAATGAAAGGGAGCGGCTCTATCGGGAAATATGTATTTTATGATGCCGCAAAAGATGTGCTGTTCGTTTTTCGTATTCCTATTACAGGATATTTAAATGTATTCGTGCATATACGCAAACGCAATGGAAAATTCGGCCAGTATGAAGATGAAGGCTTTAAAGTCGCGACCATCACCACTTCAAGTATAAAGCCGGAAGAAAATCAGATCCGCTATTTGATTAACGGCTGGTGGGTGCGTTATTTAAACGACTTATTTATGTATCTGATTGAAGAGCAGCGCCGGGACACTGAGAGGAGAAGAACTCCACATTTACAGCACCTGAGGCGGCTTGAAAAGAAAGCAGCCGAGCAGGAAGAACAGCTGCATGAAATGTTCTAGCCTGCAGAGGAAGTTTTATACAGTAACTTTTTCAGAGTACTCCGTTTAATGGGGTGCTCTTTCTTATGGATTCTATGGTGAAAAACACCAGAACAGCAGCAGTAAATTTTTTCTAATACCCGAGCGGCAGGTGTGTGGGGTAAAAATGAATTCCAGTGCTGGAAAATGAATTAACGGAGATTCGGCACTTTAAAAATGAGTAAAGCAGTCCAGCGTGGGAGTAATCGGTTCACATAGGAGTAACATCTGTGAAAAATGAGTAAATCACGATAACGCGAAAGTAAAGCGCCTGCAATGAGAGTAAATCAGCAAACATTACCAGAGCAGGCGTAACGTTAAGCAGACAAAACTTTTTCCTTATTCAAAAGATGATTATATGCTCCACGATGAAATCTTTTTAAAGTGTGCCTGAGAGAACAAACTGAAAAGCAAGGTGTGATAAATATCATAGTTAGCATCAGGTTATTCTGCTATGCTTGTTACAAATAAACAAGGCAAAGGAGTAAATAACGATGCTGAATGTAAACCTATACTGCGAAGGAAAGCCGGATATAGAAAGCGCCTTTGAAAATGCGGATTTTTCAAAAGGAAGAAAAGGATGGTTTTTCGAGAAAAAACTCAGTAAGAAGCTGGAATCGGTGCTGGCAGAGTTCCATGAAGACACATATTCCTATCAGCTTACTTTTTCGGGGAATTTAACTTTTGAGGACTACGAACTGATTCACGAAGCAATTCACTTACTCGCTGAGGAACTTCCTGCGGAGGTAGATGATAAAAAAGCATTGATGGGATATCTTGAAAACGGAGAAAAAGCGTTTATCTACCATCAGTGGAAAGAGTGGAAAGCCTATCTCCTTCAGGCGAAGCATGTATCAATGGAAGGGCAGAAGGTAAAAGTGCAAAAAGGGGAGAACAGCTGGCAGGGGATCCTTCTTCATTACAGCAGCCATATAAAAAATGAAAAATTCCGGGTGACCGAATGTACAATACTCGGAACAGAGGGAGAAGTACGAGTGCAGGGAGAGGAGCTGGTCCTTACCCCAACCGGAGAATTCATGTAAATAAATACGCACAAAAAAAGAGCCGCAGTGATGGAGGCTCTTTTTTTGTGTAATATAAACTTCAAATTTGAACGGTTTTAGTTGTGTTAAACAGGCAGTAAGGAGTTGGCTTAAATCGTGCAAACTTCGACAGGGCAGTCCCCGCACTGCAGAAATTCCTTCAAATAATGAATGTTTTTCAGCAATATATAATTATTTTCATAAGCAATTACATCTTCTTTTTTCAATTCATTCATCAGCCGGTTCACACCCTCGCGCGTGGTACCTATAAACTGCGCAATATCCTGATTTGTCAGCTGTACCTTAATTAACGTTCCCTGAGAATGTTCTTCCCCGTAGGAATTGCTGAAACGGATCAGTGTGGAATACAGCCCTCCTTTTTTTCCGCAGAGAATCAAATCGCGGAATTTTGACTGGGTCGACTGCGTGTGCGTGGCGAACCATTTCATAAAGGCAACGGCAATTTCACCGTTTTCTTCAAATAACTTTTCCAGCACCAATCTATCAAAGCGCACAAGCTCAGCATCCTCTGCAACAGTGGCTGTTACGCTGATCGCCATTTGGTTGAATAAGCCGACTTCTCCTACAAGCTCTCCTGCCTGCTTTAAGTGAAGTGAGAATTCCTTCCCATCAATTGTCATTTTACTTAAACGCACCATTCCGGATCGGACAAGGTACACATGATCGGGCTGTTCACCTTCACTGAAAAGTGTAGTGCCTCTCTCGAATTTTTTCTTTGTACCTTTTGATAACAGCAGTTCTTTATTTTTATCTGATAATTGATCAAAAAAACGTCTCAGTTTAAATTCCTGCTTTGGCATAGTCTCCTCCTTTTAATAAACAGCACGGACGGGACATTGGGGTGTAAGAAAATCTACTTTAAGCATAGTACGGACAGCCCCGAATGTAAATACCTGCAAAAAAAGCCCCATGCATAAATGCTGGAACTTTTTTGCAGAGTCTGTTTATCAAGCGTTTGCTTCCACAAAAGATCTGCTGGTGCTTTTATCAAACTGTCGTTTATTAATGATTAAACAGAGGATAGAGAGCAGGGCCAGACACAGGAATCCCAGTGTATAAGTTCCAGTAATGTCCCGAATGGATCCGAGCAGAATCGGAGGGAAAAAACCTCCAAGGCCCCCTGCTGCTCCGACAAGTCCTGTGACAGCTCCGGTAGCTTTCGGAAACAGCTGCGGTACAAGTTTAAACACAGCTCCGTTTCCGACTCCAGTTACTGCAGCAACCAGTAAGCAGGCAAAAGTCATTACTATGATACTCGCCATTCCGAAACTGATAATTAATGCCCCTAAGGCAATACTGAGAAAAACGACCGTAAGTACTTTCCCTGCGCCAATTTTATCGCCAAGATACCCGCCGAGCGGACGGGAAATTGTTGCAACGACAACGAATCCGGCAGCTCTCATACCTGCATCAACTGCAGAAAGGGCATAAAGATCCATTAATAGTGTCGGAAGATATATTCCGAATGCCACAAAAGCACCGAAAGTCACAAAGTAAAATAAAGAAAGCGTCCATGTGTTTCTGAATTTAAGCACGGACAAAGACCCCAGCAGCGTTTTCTTTTCTCCTGTCTGCGGTGTTTCCGGCGTCCAGAACCACATAAGTGCTGCCATAATTACCACTGGGATAATCAGCACCCAGAAGGTCCACTGCAGCCCAACCAACAGTGCGATCGTCGGAAGTGTAAAGCCTGCGAGCGCAGTACCAAAGTTCCCCAGACCATTAATTCCAAGCGCAGTTCCCTGTTTTTCACTTGGGGTCCACTTGGATACAAAGGTGATGGAGACCGCAAAAGACGCACCTGCAACACCCAGCAGCAAAGCCCAGAATAACAAAGAGTAAAAAGATGTTGAAAATCCTACTCCCAAGAGAGGAATGACGGTAAACAGAAGTAAAAAGGTGAACGTTTTTCGTCCACCGTATCTGTCAGCAAGTATCCCGGCAGGAACTCTCATGATGGAACCGAGCAGCACTGGAACGGCAACCAGAATACTTTTTTCAGTAGCAGTTAATCCGTATAAAGCTTCAAACTGGTTTGCAAGTGGAGAGAGAGAAGCCCACACAGTAAAGGCAAGAGCCATTCCAAAGGTGGAGAGAATTAATATTCTTCTGCTTGTTTTCTCATGCGTTGACATCATTATCACACACTTTCTTCAAGTTAATTGTCTTCGCTGTATTCAAATCTGCGCCATTGGATAAAAAAAATAATAGCAGCAATAGAAGTAATGACAGCAATCATTGTATACTGGAAGACATTTTCAAATTCGTGTCCTAAATAAGACTCAATTGTCCACTGGAGCATTACTACATTAATTGCGACTGTGATTACAATGAGCGCCCAGCATATTTTTTTACCCATGGCGAACCTGCCTGTCTACTGCATATACGATTCCATTGACGACCTCTGTTTTTATGAGAGGAAGCTCACGCTGGGGAGGACCTGCGATCGGATGTCCATTGTTTAAATCAAAGTATCCTTTGTGACACGGACAGAGAAGAACTTCCTCCTCTTTTTCATAAAACACCGGGCACATCAGGTGGGTACAGGCACTGTTGTAAGCTTTTAATTCTCCGGCCATTGTATGCACGAGCAGCGCCGGATCATTTTCAGTCGGATAATAAAACGTGACGGAAGAACCTTTTGGAAGATCTGCCAGATTAACAATTTCTACTCTGTGCTCCTCATCTTCAAAATCACCGATCATCGCATGCACAGAAAATGGAAGAGTAGCAAGACCAAGCGCTACGGAAGCGCCGGCAGTTGCCTTTAAAAATGCTCTGCGGTTCAGTTTTAAATCTTCCTGTCTATTTACGTTATTAACGAGATTCACCATTTCATCTTTGCTCTGCGATTGGTTTCTTCCCGGCTTATTAGTTTTCATGAGGATCGCTCCATTCTTTTAATCAGAATACACACCGAAAAATTCAGGGACGTATTTCCATTTATCCTGTTCTGTAGGCTTTTTTCCTTCTACGAGGTTCAGCTGTGTGCGTCGTCTTCTGAGAGACTGCATTTCATCAAAATCAATAAAACGAATCGCATCACTCGGGCAGACAGATGCGCACATAGGCGCAATATCGTGTTTTGAACGGTCATAACACATGTCGCACTTGTACATTTTGTTTGCTTCAAAATCGAATTTCGGAATGCCGAAAGGACAGCCGAAAGTACAGTTGCGGCAGCCGATACATTTTTCTTCAGAAGCGGATAGGACGACTCCTTCTTCTGTAATCTGTATCGCGTTGGCAGGACAGACTCTTGCACAGGCGGGATCTTTACACTGCATGCACATCATAGGAAATGTCTGTCTGCTTTCCATGAAATCCACATGTTCTACATAATTTCTTTCTTTTGCGTCGTGGTCGCCGCATTCCCGGCAGGCTGCCTGACATGCGCGGCAGCCGATACATCTTTCAAATTCCAAATACATTATTTTATTCATAAAGCATCCTCCTCGTTTTAGAGCTTTTCAATTTTAACTGAACATACTTTAAATTCCGGCATACGTGACACAGGATCCAGACTTGGATTCGTAAGTTTATTTACCGACAGCTCTTTCCCCCAGTGATATGGAACGAAGACAATATCTTTGCGTGTTGCTTTTGTGAGTTTTACTTCCAGTTCCATCGTGCTTCTCGGTGTCGAGAGACGGATCATTTCTCCATCGGACATGTTGTACTGGCTGGCAAGCTCGGGATGCATCTCTGCGTAAGGTTCAGGGCATTGATCTTTTAAGAAATCAATTCTTCTTGTCTGGTTGCCGGACAAATAATGGAATACGACTCTTCCAGTGGTAAGACGGAGTGGAAATTCTTTCGTCGGTACTTCTCCAGGTTCTTCCCAGCCGACTGCCGGCAGGTTCGCTTTTCCATCCGGTGTACCGAACGATTCTTTAAACATCGTTGGCGTGCCTGGATGATCTTCGGAAGGACACGGCCAGAAAACGCCATCTTCTTTATCAATACGTTCATAAGTAATTCCGGAATAATCTGCTTTGCCTCCTTTAGTTGCGATACGGAATTCCTCGAAAATTTCACGAGGATTCTTATAAGGGAAGTACTTGCCACGGCCTAAACGAGCTGCAATTTCGCTGAGAATCTGCCAGTCTGTCTTAGATTCATGCAGTGGCTCTATTGCTTTACGGATACGAATGACTCTGCCTTCCAGGTTGGTAGTGGTTCCTTCGTCTTCTGCCCAGGTAGTAGTTGGCAGCACGACATCAGCAAATTCGGCAGTTTCCGAGAGAAAGAAATCGTTTACGACGAGAAAGTCGAGCTTTTTAAAGCCTTCCCAGATATATTCAACGTTTGGAGAAGATACAGCCGGGTTGCTGCAGATGACGTGCATAGCTTTAATAGTGCCGTTGTGAATTTCATCAAACATTTCGTAGGCGGATACACCGGGTTTCGGCATTTCTTCCGGTGCAATGCCCCAGACTTTGGAAATGTATTTTACGGCTTCCGGATCGGTCAGCTTTCGGTAGCCGGGAAGCAGATCTGATTTTTGCCCGTGTTCTCTGCCGCCCTGCCCGTTTCCTTGTCCCGTGAAAGTAGCGACGCCGGAAGCGAACTTCCCAATTTGTCCACGCAGTAAAGCGAGGGAAGAATAAAGCGTCACGTTATCTACACCTTTGGACTGCTGCTCGGCACCTCTTGCAAACATCACAACAGATCTTGGAGAGCGGCCGTAAATGTGCGCGGCTTTGATAATTTTTTCCGGAGCAACACCGGTGATGGAGGCTGTGTGTTCCGGTGTGAATTCCTCTACAGAAGCTTTTAATTCTTCAAAATTGTTGCAGCGTTCATCTACATATTCCTGGTCTACATATCCTTCTTTAATGATCAGGTGAAGCAGGCCGTTTGCGAGTGCAGAGTCCGTACCTGGCTTTAAATCAAGGTGCACATCTGCAATTCTTGCAGTAGGCGTTTCGCGCGGATCGATGACGATCATTTTGGCACCTTTGTCACGTGCTTTCCAAAACATTTGAATGCTTGTCGGGTGACACTCTGCTGTATTGGAACCAGCCATGAGGAAACAGTCACTGTGCTCCAACTCTGTCCAGGGAAGTGTTGACCCGCGGTCCAGGCCGAATGTTTTCATAAAACCACCGGCAGCAGAACTCATGCAGAATCTGCCGTTATAATCAATAAACCTGGTGCCGAGTGCGACTCTGGCATACTTTCCAACGAGGTAGCATTTTTCATTTGTCATGGAGACGCCGCCGAAAACGGATAGTGCGTCTTTGCCGTGTTTTCCTTGGATCTCTGTAAATTTTCTTTCTATCAGTGAAAGGGCTTCTTCCCAGCTGCTTTCTACGAATTTTCCTTTTTTCTTAATAAGCGGCCGTTTAATGCGGTCAGGGTGATCAATCTGCTGGTAGGCGGTAACGCCTTTCGGGCAGAGTTTTCCGAGGGTCACAGGCCAGTCATATCGTGGCTCAACTCCTTTGATTTCTCCCGTCCGCTCTGAAACTCTTATATGCATCCCGCACTGCATGCCGCAGTAACTGCAGTGTGTGGTAATTAATTTTTCACCTTTATTATGGAGATTTTTCACTCCCGGCTTTGCTAAGAATTCAGTCATTTTCTTTCTCTCCTTTAGAATTGTCATAGTAAGCGTCTGCTCTTGGAGAACCGAAGCCAGGAACCTGCACGTCTGTCATTGTCTGGATGGGAGCATAAGGGCTCTCCAGAGATGATTCCAGATTCAGCTGCTTCATCACTCGCATGCGGCGTCTGCACGCCGGGCAGTAATCTGATAAGTAGGAACCGTCTGCTAACTGTAAATCAAAGCTCTGCAGGCCGAGGACTTCTTTCACATCAGCAATCTGATCATCGCTGCTGTAAGGTGTATTACATCTCCTGCATCCTCTTGTGTCTACCTGCACTTCTTCCTGATAGTTCATCGGCACTCCGGCAGCCATCGGCCTGATTGGCAGATGAAAGAGTTTGCCGAAAGGAAAATAAACGAGAAACAATACAACGGTTATCTGGTGAATCAACGCCATATAGTTGTGCATCCAGCCGCCGAGAAACTTATAGGAAACAGTGAGCACTAACCCGGTGACAGTAACGGCAAGAAGAATATATAAAGGCATTAAGTCGAATTCGGGACGCTGGGTTACTTTCACATCTTTATTAGTGCTTCGGCGGATAAGAGCCATCAATACCCCGAACAAAAGCATCATCGCGGTAATATTCAAGCCTTCAAAAATCATTTGTGCAAGAAATCCATCGGCTGCCATTTTAATAGTAGGAATACCCATGACCACCATTTGATATGTTTCGGCATCAATCAAGCTGAAGTGCATCCATCCGAAGGTAAGGCCGAAGGTAATCGCAAAGGAGCCAAGGCACCCCCAGGCAATCAGCCAGTGTGTAATCCCGCGGTAAATCCCGCGCTTGAATATAAACTTTTGAAGAACAATATTATCTACAGCGGTTTTTAAGATGGAAGTAATATTTCTTTTTTTACGCTTCCGGTTCCGCATATTAACGAAGCTTCTTTTTAACATCTGCTGGGTGGCAGGCCGCAGGGACCAGGAAACCATCCGCACAGTGATACCGATGGCGAACACCAGCGACCCAATTACATATCCGAACAACATTATATCTACATGGGAAAACTGCCCTGTCCCGATCCACATTAGGAAAATTAAAATCATTACTACGATAAACGAATACATGCTTGCTTTAGAATAAAACGATCTCTCCAGCTGCTGCATTCCCTCACCCCTCTCTCGTTATCAGTAAGGTCATTGTAAGCGGTGCAGAAAAGAAGCACTGTGAGAATAATCACACCTGAGGAAAATAAAGAGCACGTTAAATGTAAAGCGGGGAAGGAAGATACTGAAAGAATCCTTTAATGGCAGGGAAAAACTGTGATTAATATCTCAAAAAAGAAGAGGAAATTAAAAATTTGAAAACTTTGCGAACGATAAAATAAAGCTTTGAAATAATTACAGCAAAAACAAAAAAATCCCTGAGCTGTTTCTGCTCAGGGATTTCAAATCAAAAACTTCTTCAGTTATTATTCTGGTACATTTTCATCGGTCAGGCTTACGCCTTTTTTCCGGCGGTAAAGAATTGCATTCACTTCCGCTCCGACAACAAGAATGATGCCGATAAGGAAAAGCCACAGCATAAGAATGATAATACCCCCAAGACTGCCATATGTTTCAGAGTAATTACCAAAGTTGCTGATATAGAAAGAAAATGCAAGAGAAGTAATCTGCAATGCAATGGTAGCAAACAGAGCACCCGGCAGTGAATACTTAAATGGTATATGCACATTAGGGGCAAAGTGATAAAGTCCTGCAAATATAATTGCAATTACAATAATACTGACTACCCAGCGCAGGATACGGAACAGTATCTCTAAATCAGGGGGTATCAGCCCTATCGATTGAATAAAGCCAATTAATGTATCCCCGAACACCGGCAGCACCAGTGCCACGATCAAGGCAGCGATCATACCAAATGTAAGGCCGATGGAAACAAGGCGGGCTTTGATGAAAGAACGCTCTTCTTTCACATCGTAAGCCTGATTCTGCGCTTTAATAAAAGCATTTAACCCGTTGGAAGCCGACCAGATAGTACCGATAATACCAAATGTCAGGAGCCCTCCCCTTTGTTCGGTAAGAATATCAGCGAGTTGATCTTCAAAGACGCCCCCCAGTTCTCCGGGCATCATCCCCTGAATCGTTTCTATTGCCTGATCCGGGTCGAGATTTAAGTAAGGGAGTATAGATAAAGCCAGAATCAGCATCGGAACTAGTGATAATAAGTAATAATAAGCCTGTGCTGCTGCAAGCAGAGGGACATTATCATTCGAAAATTCCTGTCCTAGTGCTTTAAAATATGGAATTATTTTTTTCATATTCTTTACACATCCTTTCTCACATCCTGCTGAAGCAAAGATGAGCTAATACAAAAGGTATTCCCAGAAGCAGAAATGTGAAACTACTTATATGCTCGAAAATACAGATTCTTTCGAGGTGGAGTGTGAAAAAGGATATTTTTATCTGCAAGGAAATTATTTAAATAAATGGCTACCTTGAAAATAAAAGTTTTACTAAAAAGAAGTAATACTGCTGCTTCACTTTCGGAGAGTCTTGCCCAAGGGCTTGTTCTCGACTAATTTCTCTCACAGGGCACGGCTTCCATCGATCCACAGACAGCAGGGCAGAGACCGCCATGCTGTCTTGAAGAACCAGGATCGATTCCGCTCGTGCTTCGTGACC
>NZ_FNIL01000025.1 GCF_900103955.1 Alkalicoccus daliensis | reverse complement strand
GAGAAGATGAGGTAGATAGGTCTCGGGTGGACGCGTGGCGACACGTGGAGCTGAGAGATACTAATCGATCGAGGGCTTAACCAAAAAAGCGTATTGTAAGGCACCGATTCCTTTACATATCCCGTTATCCAGTTTTGAGAGGGCAGCTCTCATAATGATACCGTCAGGTATCCATCAATCTAGTAGCGATAGCGGTGAGGTCACACCCGTTCCCATGCCGAACACGGAAGTTAAGCTCACCAGCGCCAATGATAGTTGGGGGCTCTCCCCCTGCGAAAGTAGGACGCTGCTAGGTACCCGGCACTTCATCTGCGGATGAAGTGCTTTTTTGTGTTCCCTGCATATTTAAATTTCATGATTAACTGTCCGTAGAAAGTGGAATAGGTAACGACGAGCCTGTGTAAAAAATCTCCTACATAAATCGAAATTGTTGCAGCTGAAAAAAATTTGGTTATAATAAAAGTATAGTCAAATATAGTCAAAGTCAGATTAACCGCTGATTAAATAAACGGGCGGGGACATCGACCATCTGCCTGGTAGATGAGGAGGGGGATGCGATGAGGAATATTTCCGACGTAATTGAGCAGTATTTAAAACAAATTATTGAAGGAAATGAGCAAGCGCTTATTGAAGTAAAACGAAGTGAGCTTGCGAACCAATTCGACTGTGTTCCTTCACAGATTAATTATGTTATCCGCACAAGGTTTACCGAAGAAAAAGGATATATTGTAGAAAGTAAACGAGGCGGCGGGGGATACATTCGAATTATTAAAGTAGAACTTGCAAGCGAAGGAGATTTATATGACCAGCTGATGCAGCTCATTGGTACTCACATGACCCAGCAGGCTGCCGTCAGTATGATTCAGCGGCTGGAAGAAGAAGGAGCCGTCAGCAAACGTGAAGCGAAATTGATGATGGCCGTAATGGACCGTGAAGTGTTAGCGATTCCGCTGCCGGCACGGGATCAGATTCGTGCGAGAACAATGCTCGCTCTGCTGAAAACCTTAAAGTATAAGATGACTCACTAAAAAGGGGGCTGGCCCAATGCTCTGTCAAGAATGTCAGGAAAGAGAAGCTTCGCTTCACTTTACGAAAATCATTAATGGAGAAAAAACAGAGTTTCATGTATGTGATGTGTGCGCAAAAGATAAAGGAGAGTATCTGCCAGGAGGCAACAGCTTCTCTATTCACCAGCTGCTTTCCGGGCTGCTGGATACAGGTCAGTCCTTTGCAAAGTCTTCTAAGCAGCATTCCAGACAACAGGCCAAGCCGGAACTTCAATGTAAAACCTGCGGCTTGACGTATAAAAAGTTTGCAGAAAACGGCCGATTTGGATGTGCGGATTGTTATCAATATTTTGATGAAAAGCTGGATCCGGTATTGAAACGAATTCACGGGGGCAACTCTGTACATGCTGGAAAAATACCAAAACGTAAAGGGAAAGACATGCATGTTTATCGGGAAATTGAAGATTTAAAAGCTGAAATGCAGAATCATATTGCAGCAGAAGAGTTTGAGGAAGCAGCAAAAATCAGGGATCAGATACGGTCCCTCGAAAGCTCCTTACACAAGAAGGGAGGGGATGTATCATGACTTTAAAGTCATTTATGAATGATGCCATCAGTCCCTGGATGAAAAATGAAGGACCTGAAGCAGATATTGCTATCAGCAGCAGGGTAAGACTTGCCCGCAATTTAGACAGCCTCCCTTATCCAATTATTGCTTCGGAAGATGATCTGAATAAAGTGATTGCTGAAACAGAAACCAAATTTTCTGCGCATGAACACGAAAAATTTGGTGCACTTTCTTTACTAAAGATGCAGGAACTGAGTGAAAATGAAAAAAGAGTACTCGTAGAAAAGCATCTGGTAAGTCCTCATCTAACCCGGGAGGGCCCTGCAAGAGGGGTGCTGCTCAGTGAGGATGAGTCCTTAAGCGTAATGGTAAATGAAGAAGATCATTTCCGGATTCAATGTTTATTATCAGGTTTTCAGCTGGAAGAAGGTTTAGCCTGTGCCAACGCCATGGATGACTGGATGGAGGAAACACTTGATTTTGCATTCGATGAAAAACGCGGATACCTTACTTCCTGCCCCACGAATGTGGGAACAGGCTTGCGTTCTTCCGTCATGATGCATCTTCCGGCGCTGGTATTAACGAAGCAGCTGAATCGTATTTTACCTGCCATCAATCAGCTTGGGCTGGTAGTCCGCGGTATTTACGGTGAAGGCAGTGAAGCGCTCGGAAACTTGTATCAGGTGTCCAACCAGACAACACTTGGGACGCCGGAAAAAGAAATTATCAAAGACTTAAGCAGTGTTGTTGCTCAGTTAATTCAGCATGAGCGGGCTGCAAGAGAACAGCTCTGGACAAATTCAAAAGATAAGCTGGAAGACAGAATTTACCGCTCATACGGGATTCTCTCCTACAGCCGGCGTATGGAAACCAAAGAAGCAATGGAACGCCTCTCTGATGTAAGACTGGGAATAGATATGGGTATTATCAAAGATGTACAGGGCAGTATTCTAAATGAATTGATGGTACTTACACAGCCTGGATTTCTGCAGCAGTATGCTGGAGAAGCGCTTAATTCCCAGGAAAGAGACTGGCGCCGCGCCGCATTAATCAGAGAAAGACTTACTTTAGAAGAGGAATCCCATGATGGAGGTGGAGAGTTATGATGTTTGGAAGATTTACAGAAAGAGCTCAAAAAGTATTAGCACTCGCCCAGGAAGAAGCAGCACGTTTAGGGCACAGTAATATAGGCACGGAACACATCCTGCTCGGTTTAGTAAGAGAAGGAGAAGGAATAGCTGCAAAAGCTCTCACAGGACTAGGGCTTGGCGCAGAAAAAATTCAGACAGAAGTAGAGAATTTAATCGGCCGCGGTGATGAAGTAACCAAGCAGATTCACTACACGCCCCGTGCGAAAAAAGTCATCGAGCTTTCTATGGATGAAGCACGGAAGCTCGGTCACTCCTATGTAGGAACAGAGCATATTTTGCTTGGGTTAATCCGTGAAGGAGAAGGGGTGGCAGCAAGAGTATTAAATAATCTTGGTGTGAGCCTGAACAAAGCAAGACAGCAGGTACTGCAGCTTCTCGGCAGCAGTGAATCCAATAATAACCAGCAGCAGAGTGCTGCGAGTGCCGCAAACGCAAGTACGCCTACGCTCGATGGACTGGCAAGAGACCTTACTGCCATTGCAAAAGAAGAGCAGATCGACCCTGTCATCGGGCGCGCGAAAGAAATTGAACGCGTAATTCAAATTCTCAGCCGCCGTACAAAAAACAACCCTGTTCTTATTGGAGAGCCGGGGGTGGGTAAAACCGCAATAGCAGAAGGACTGGCACAGCAGATCGTAAACAATGAAGTGCCGGAGATTCTGCGCAACAAGCGTGTCATGACGCTTGATATGGGTACGGTAGTTGCAGGTACGAAATACCGCGGTGAATTTGAGGACCGCTTGAAAAAAGTAATGGAAGAAATCCGTCAGGCGAATAACGTAATTCTTTTCATTGATGAGCTTCATACGCTGATCGGCGCAGGGGGAGCAGAAGGAGCGATCGATGCTTCCAACATTCTAAAGCCGTCTCTTGCAAGAGGGGAACTGCAGTGTATCGGTGCAACCACGCTGGATGAATATCGGAAGTATATCGAAAAAGATTCCGCTCTGGAACGCCGCTTTCAGCCGATCCAGGTGGATGAGCCGACACCGGATGAGTCAATTCAGATTCTCAGTGGTTTAAGAGACCGCTACGAAGCACATCACCGAGTAACTATTACGGATGAAGCAATCAAGTCTGCAGTGGAAATGTCGGACCGTTATATATCTGACCGCTTCCTTCCGGACAAAGCGATTGATTTAATTGATGAAGCTGGTTCTAAAGTGCGTCTTCGTTCTTATACTGCGCCGCCGAACTTAAAAGAAAAAGAACAGGAAATGGAAGAGCTGCGAAAAGAAAAAGATGCAGCTGTGCAGAGCCAGGAATTTGAAAAGGCAGCATCGCTCCGGGATAAAGAGCAGAAGCTTCGGGAAGAGCTTAATACACTGAAAAATGAGTGGAAAGAAAAGCAGGGACAGGAAAACTCCGAAGTTACCACAGAAGATATTGCTGCGGTAGTAGGAACCTGGACAGGCATTCCTGTAAGCAAGCTGGCAGAAGAAGAAACTGAGCGGCTGCTGCGTATGGAAGAAATACTGCACAATCGTGTGATTGGACAGGATGAAGCAGTAACTGCTGTTTCTAAAGCAGTGCGCCGTGCCCGTGCAGGACTGAAGGATCCAAAACGTCCTATCGGCTCCTTTATTTTCCTCGGACCTACCGGCGTCGGTAAAACAGAACTGGCACGTGCCGTTGCGGAATCTTTATTCGGAGATGAAGAAGCAATTGTACGCATTGATATGTCCGAATATATGGAAAAGCATACAACAAGCAGGCTTGTTGGTTCACCGCCGGGCTACGTAGGCCATGAAGACGGAGGACAGCTGACGGAGAAAATCCGCCGCAAGCCATATTCTGTTATTCTTCTGGACGAAATTGAGAAAGCACACCCGGAAGTATTTAATATTCTGCTTCAGGTGCTGGAAGACGGTTTCCTTACAGATTCCAAAGGACGCAGAGTCGATTTCCGGAATACAGCAATCATCATGACCTCGAACGTAGGGGCAAGTGTACTTCGTCAGGAAAAGAGTCTCGGCTTTACTGCCCAGCGCTCTGATGAGAAGTATAAGGACATGAAAGGAAAAGTAATGGGCGAACTGAAAAAATCTTTCCGTCCGGAATTCCTGAATCGTCTTGATGAAATTATTGTTTTCCATTCGCTTGAAAAGTCTCATATTAAGCAGATCGTGACATTAATGGCGAATCAGCTCAAGTCACGTTTGAAGGAACAGGGAATTGAATTTGAACTGACAGAAGCTGCAAAAGCGAAAATTGCAGATGAAGGTTTCGACCCTGAATACGGCGCCAGACCACTTCGACGGGCGCTGCAGAAGGAAGTAGAAGACCGTCTGTCTGATGAAATGCTTCGCGGAACAATCTCGAAAGGGAAAAAAGTGAAGCTTGGAATCAAAGAAGGCGAATTTTATGTAAGCACTGCAGAAGAAACAGTATAGGTAATAAGCGAAGAGAAGGAGACTTGTGCTCCTTCTCTTTTTTCTATAGAAGAAAGGCGAATTTCACGTAAAAGCGCCTGTGTCATGCTAAAATAAGAATTAGAGACTACAGTTGGAAGGAGAAAATTTATGGCCAAACAGAAAACAAAATTTGTATGCCAGGACTGCGGCTATGAGTCCACAAAATGGATGGGGAAATGTCCCGGATGCCATAATTGGAATACGCTTGTAGAAGAGATGCAGGCAGCTCCTGCTGCGAAAAGACGAGGCTTTGTTACATCTGACGGTCCGCGGAATGTAAAGCCGCAGCCGATTACAAAAATTGAACGGCATGAAGAAGCGAGAAGCAGTACGCATATTAATGAATTAAACCGCGTATTAGGAGGAGGTATCGTTCCCGGCTCGCTGGTGCTTGTCGGCGGTGACCCGGGAATCGGGAAATCCACCCTGCTGCTGCAGGTCTCAGCCATGCTTTCCACGAATAAAAAACGAGTTCTGTACATATCAGGGGAGGAGTCTGTAAGACAGACGAAGCTCCGTGCAGACCGTTTAGGAATCGAGGAAGACGAGCTATTTGTGCTGGCAGAGACAGATGTGGCTATCATTGAACGGGTAATCGATGAGGTCGAGCCTGCTCTGGTCATCATTGACTCGATACAAACGGTGCATCTGGAAGACGTGACGAGTGCTCCCGGAAGCGTATCACAGGTAAGGGAGTGTACTTCCGCGTTTATGCGCGTTGCAAAAACAAAGGGAATTGCAATTTTTCTCGTGGGGCACGTGACGAAACAGGGAGCAATTGCCGGTCCGAGGATTCTGGAGCATATGGTGGATACCGTCCTTTATTTTGAAGGAGATCAGCACCATACGTATCGTATTCTGCGGGCGGTGAAAAACCGATTCGGTTCTACAAATGAAATCGGCATTTTTGAAATGAAAGAAGGAGGGCTGGCAGAAGTATTAAACCCTTCTGAGATTTTCCTCGAAGAAAGATCAGCCGGTGCAGCGGGATCTGCGGTAGTGGCTTCGATGGAAGGCACAAGAACAGTCCTGGTGGAAATTCAGTCCCTCATTTCTCCGACCAGCTTCGGAAACCCCCGCCGGATGGCGACAGGAATTGATCATAATCGAATTTCCTTAATTATGGCGGTATTGGAAAAGCGGGTCGGCTTAATGCTGCAGAATCAGGATGCCTATATTAAAGTAGCCGGGGGAGTAAGGCTGGATGAACCGTCTATTGACTTATCCATTGCTGTAGCGATCGCTTCCAGTTTCCGGGATGTACCTACAGAAGCGGGGGATGTCATTATCGGTGAAGTAGGACTGACCGGAGAAGTACGGCGCGTTTCACGGATTGAACAGCGCGTAATGGAAGCGGCAAAACTAGGATTCACACGTGTTGTCGTGCCATCGAAATGTCTGGACGGCTGGAAAGCTCCATCCAATATTAAAGTAGTAGGAGTATCAACAGTAAGTGAAGCACTGGAAGTTACGTTAGGAGGAAAAAAGAGTGGAACCCCATCGTTTGAATTATGATGAAAATTTTATTAATGAAGTACTGCGGCTGGTAGCTCCGGGAACGGCGCTGCGCCAGGGGATCGATAACGTCCTGCGGGCGAATACCGGCGGATTGATTGTACTTGGTTACAATAATGAAATGATGAATATTGTAGACGGCGGATTTTTTATAAACACGGATTTTTCCCCGGCCTATCTTTATGAACTGGCGAAAATGGATGGAGCAATCATCTTAAGTGAAGATGGAAGCAGAATTCTTTACGCGAATACACAGCTTGTTCCGGAAAATACGATCGGTTCTACAGAAACCGGGATTCGCCACCGGACTGCACAGCGGGTAGCGAAGCAGACAGGGAACCTGGTGATTTCCATTTCCCAGCGGCGGAATGTCATCACCTTGTACCAGGGCCAGTACCGCTATGCACTGAAGGATATTGGTGTCATCCTTACGAAAGCGAATCAGGCAATTCAGACCCTGGAAAAATATCAGTCTGTCCTAGATCAGAGCATTACGAATCTGGGCGCCCTGGAATTTGAAGAGCTGGTAACCTTTACAGAAGTTTCACAGGTAATGCACCGGATTGAAATGGTGCTCCGTATAAAAGGAGAAATTTTAAACTACGTAAATGAACTCGGAGACGAGGGACGATTAATATCTATGCAGCTGGAAGAGCTGGTAATGAATACGGAGCAGGAAGCGCTGCTGCTGATAAAGGATTATATGAAAGAATCAGAACACAGCCCAAAGGAAACGCTGCGCAAGTTAAAGCGGCTGTCCAACGAGGAACTGCTTGATGACAATGTAATTGTAAAGCTCCTCGGATACAGCAAAATTGTGAATTTATCGGAATATCCCATTTCTCCGCGCGGTTACAGAATTTTAAATAAAATTCCTCGTCTTCCGGTCATGGTCGTTGATAATCTGGTGCATCAATTTGGTGAACTTTCCAGGATTCTCCGGGCTTCTGCAGAAGAACTGGATGAAGTGGACGGAATCGGAGAAGCGAGAGCGAAAAAAATTAAAGATGGACTGACACGGATTCAGGAGCAGTTGTTTATCGACCGGCACATTTAACAGCGGTGGAGGCTGCATCTTCTCTGCGTGACACATCATGTGATTAAATTGACAGACATTTTCTTCAGTGATAGTGTGAAAGCATGAATATGTAATTTTTTGTGAATTGCCTGCATACAGGCGCATAAAGCGAATTTTTGTCTATTATTTAATTATACAAGGAGGTGAAAAGATGCTTCATAAAATTGTGCAGCTGGTATTTATTTTTGTGGGAGGTGCACTTGGATATTTAT
Organism: Alkalicoccus daliensis; assembly: GCF_900103955.1. GTDB lineage: Bacteria > Bacillota > Bacilli > Bacillales > Salisediminibacteriaceae > Alkalicoccus > Alkalicoccus daliensis. Next base: position 2,546 of record NZ_FNIL01000025.1, on the reverse strand, counting down.
TCATGCCGGAGCTTGTAAGCGCTCTGCCGTTTGATAATATTCCCGAGTGGGTAGTACACGAATTTTTCGGAGCCGTGCTAGGTGCAATCATACTATTTTTCTCATTATACTGGTTTACAGATAATATCGTTAACTTTATCCGATTCGTGGAAGATTCCCTTGTGAAATATCCAGTCACCGACCTGCTTTTCGGGACAGTCGGCCTGCTTATAGGTCTCGCTTTAGCATTTTTAATTACTGTCGCGCTGCAGAGTCTGGAGATGCCGATCGTCAGTTCCCTGCTGCCAATCCTGCTTACCCTGTTCCTCGGGTATCTTGGTTTCCGGGTAGGATTCCAAAAACGGGATGAATTGATTAATCTGCTGCCCGTGGGACGTTCCCAGGCAAAAGCAATCAAGCAGGAAGAAGAACAAAAAGCGGAAGAAAATCGCAGTTCCTCTAAAATAAAAATACTTGATACGAGTGTAATTATTGATGGACGGATAGCAGATATCTGTCAGACAGGGTTTATTGAAGGGACCCTGCTGATTCCGGAATTTGTGCTGGAAGAGCTGCAGCATATCGCTGATTCCTCTGACGTATTAAAACGCAACCGGGGCCGCCGCGGGCTGGATATTTTGAATAAAATTCAAAAAGAGCTCGAAGTGAACGTGGAAATTTACGAAGGAGACTTTGAAGAAATCCACGAGGTGGACAGTAAGCTGGTCAAACTTGCGAAAGTGCTCAACGGATTCGTGGTCACGAATGACTTTAATTTAAATAAAGTCTGTGACTTGCAGGGAGTAGCGGTATTAAATATTAATGACCTGGCAAACGCAGTAAAGCCTGTAGTACTTCCCGGGGAGGTAATGCCCGTACAGGTAATTAAGGACGGAAAAGAGCAGAATCAGGGTATCGGCTACCTGGACGATGGCACGATGATTGTAGTGGAAGAAGGCCGCAATTATATCGGGAAAACGATAGAGGTCATTGTTACCAGTGTGCTGCAGACATCTGCAGGACGGATGATTTTCGCAAAGCCGAAAGCACTGGAGAAAGCACTTTAAACAGATAAAGGACGATGGATATGCTTAGTTATCAGGTGGTGCTGCTTGCAGCTGGACAGGGTAAAAGAATGCAGGCCGGCCGGAACAAACAATTTCTATCGATAGCAGGGATTCCCCTTCTCATTCACACGCTGCGTGTGTTTGAGGAGGATTCGCTATGTAAAGAGGTCCTGCTCGTAGTAAATAAAAAAGAACGGGAAGAGATAGACGCTCTTTTGAAGGAATGGAAGATACAAAAGAAAATCAGATTGGTAGACGGCGGCAGAGAAAGACAGGATAGTGTATATGCAGGCCTTATGGCCGGAACCGCTGGAAATGCAAAGGAAGACCTGGTGTTTATCCATGACGCGGCAAGACCTTTTATCCGCCGGGAAGAACTTCATTTTCTCGCAGAAGAAACAGCGAAATCCGGTGCGGCTATTTTAGCGGTCCCGGTAAAAGATACGGTGAAAGAAGTAAAGGAAGGCACGATTACAAAAACAACAGACCGGTCGCTGCTATGGGCTGCACAGACACCGCAGGCATTTCGATATGAGGTAATAGTGGAGGCGCATGAATTTGCCAATCAGCAGAACCATATTGGAACAGATGATGCGAGCCTCGTAGAACACGCCGGAGGAACAGTGAAAATCGTACAGGGACATTATGAGAATTTCAAAGTAACCACACCGGAAGATCTGCTGTTTGCAGAGGCAGTCATCCGGCATCGTCAAGGAGGCAGAGCATGAGAATAGGACAAGGTTTTGATGTGCATCAATTAGTAGAAGGCCGGCCCCTGATTTTGGGAGGAATTACAATTCCGCATGAAAAGGGACTGCTTGGTCATTCAGATGCAGATGTACTTTTACATACAATCGCAGATGCTGCGCTGGGAGCGATCGGAGAAGGAGATATCGGCCGCCACTTCCCGGATACTGATCCTGATTTTAAGGATGCAGATTCAGGAAAGCTGCTTTCGCACGTGTGGAAGATCGTAGAAGAGCGCGGCTACAAGCTTGGAAACGTAGACTGTACCATCATGGCGCAGAAGCCGAAGATGGCTCCTTATATCCGGCAGATGCAGGAGCAGATCGCTTCGCTGCTGCACGCAGAGGCAGGACAGGTAAACGTAAAAGCAACGACAACAGAAAAATTAGGATTTACCGGCAGAGAAGAAGGAATTGCTTCGCAGGCAGTCATTCTTCTTGTTTCGAAATAAGCTGTATAAAATCAGGCGTCTTGAAAATCGCCTTGTCTTTATTTTTTATTGAGAGGAAGCTGAGAAGCTCGTCCGCGGCAGGTCAGCTGCAGCGAAGTTTTCTCTTATCGACAATGAGCATTAACAGAGACACTCATGCAAAATTTTTGCACCATGAAGTATGAACATTAATACTGCTGTGTAACGAAGGAGAGGACGCCCAAAGGACTAGCGCAGTTGGAGAATCCATTTTGGCGGACGTTCTTTCCGCCAAAATTAGTCGAGAACAAGCCCTTGGGCAAGCCTCTCCGAAAGTGAAGCAG
>NZ_FNIL01000020.1 GCF_900103955.1 Alkalicoccus daliensis | reverse complement strand
TTCCACCCTCTCCTGACCATGCCACATCTGATAAAGAGTCTATTAAAAAAGTTTCCCTGTGCTGGATGATCTTAAAAGTCTTTCTGCAATTCTTTTTTAATAAGGCTGCCTTGAAAATAAAATTTTTGCTAAAAAGAAGTAATACTGTTGCTTCACTTTCGGAGAGGCTTACCTAAGGGCTTGTTCTCGACTAATTTCTCTCTAAGGCACGGCTTCCATCGATCCACAGACAGCAGGGCAGAGACCGCCATGCTGTCTTGAAGAACCAGGATCGATTCCGCTCGTGCTTCGTGACCTTCCAGAAGGTCACTTGGATTCTCCAACTGCGCTTATCCTTCAGGTGTCCTCTCCTTCGTTACACAGCAGTATTAATTTTTATCTTTCATGGTGCAGATTTTCTGCATGAAGGTCTCTGTTATTGTTCGATGCTATTATTAGGAAAAACTCCACTCCAGCCGGACGAACTCTCCGTGGCAGAAAAGGGGCCACAGCCGCAATTTTCTTATAAGAACCTTCGCTTTAACAGAGCTTTCAATAAAGACTGTGACCGGTTGAAAAAAGAGGAGTGTTTCCAATGCAGCAGCTTTTTTCTCCTGCAATGCATCTGAAACACTCCCCCGGGGTTCTGTTTATTCGTCTTTCCTACGTTCTTCTGTTTGTTCTTTTTCCTCATCCACCGGTGTTTCCGTTTCAGAGGTTTCCTCTGTACCAATAAAATCTTTCATGGCATCAGATTCTTTCTTCTCTTCTTGCTCTTTCTTTTCTTCTTCTTTTTCTGCTTCCGTTCTGGTCGCATGGTGATCATCCGGCAGCTTGCCTTCATTGACAAGTGACTCAATCTGCTGGGCATCGAGTGTTTCATATTCCAGCAGCGTCTGCGCCACAAGCTCAAGGCTGCTCTTATGCTCGGTAAGAATCTGCTTACAGCGTGCATACGCATCTTTAATGATTGTCTGCACTTCCATATCAATCTCGTGTGCTACTGCATCACTGTAGTTTTGTTCATTATTAATATCACGGCCCAGGAACACTTCCCCCTGCGCGCTGCCGAACTGCATTGGTCCAAGCTTTTCGCTCATTCCATATTCCATTACCATTTTTCGTGCAATTCCCGTAGCACGCTGGAAATCATTGTGCGCGCCCGTACTTACTTCATTGAACATAACTTCTTCTGCTACTCGTCCGCCTAAAAGACCGACAATTTTGTCAAGAAGCTCCGGCTTTGTCATGAAATAACGGTCTTCTCTCGGAAGCATCATTGCATAACCGCCTGCTTGCCCGCGCGGCACAATTGTTACTTTGTGCACGATATCAGCGTTCACGAGCTTCACGCCGACAACCGTGTGACCTGCTTCGTGGTGCGCTACAATATTTCGTTCTTTTTCAGAAATGACACGGCTCTTCTTGGAAGGTCCGGCAATTGTTCTGTCAATCGCTTCTTCAATCGAAGCCATATCAATTTTCGTACGGTCTGTTCTCGCTGCTACAAGCGCTGCTTCATTCAGAAGGTTCTCTAAATCCGCTCCCGTAAATCCAGGTGTGCGCTGAGCGATCGCCTTCAGATCTACAGAATCTTCAAGCGGCTTGTTTTTCGCATGTACTTCAAGTACTGCTTCCCGCCCTTTTACATCCGGGCGGCCGACAGTAATCTGACGGTCAAATCGTCCTGGACGCAGAAGTGCAGGGTCAAGAATATCCGCACGGTTTGTTGCAGCAATGAGGATAATACCTTCATTTACTCCAAAACCATCCATCTCCACGAGGAGCTGGTTGAGCGTCTGTTCCCGCTCGTCGTGTCCACCGCCGACACCGGCACCACGCCGGCGCCCGACAGCATCAATCTCATCGATAAAGATAATACATGGCGAATTTTTCTTCGCATTTTCAAACAAATCACGTACACGGGAAGCCCCGACACCGACAAACATTTCCACGAAGTCAGAACCACTGATAGAGAAGAATGGTACTCCTGCTTCTCCGGCTACCGCCCGCGCAATTAATGTTTTACCTGTACCAGGAGGTCCTACGAGAAGCACACCTTTTGGTATTCTCGCACCAATTTCCGCGAATTTACGAGGATCCTTCAGGAAGTCAACAACTTCTTCCAGCTCCTGTTTCTCTTCATCGGCCCCGGCAACGTCCTTAAATCTTGCTTTTTTCTTTTCTTCACTGACGAGCTTCGCTTTACTCTTGCCGAAGTTCATCACTTTTCCGCCGCCGCCCTGCGCCTGGCTTAATAGGAAGAAAAAGAGGATGAAGATAATTACGAATGGAATGATAGCTATCATTACATTGACCCATCCGCTCGGCTCGTCTGCCTGTTCGACCACGAGCTCGTTAATTCCCTGTTCTCCGGTTGCTGTTACAACCTCTTCCAAAAACACCTGCAGATCAGGAACGTTCACGGTGAAATATTCATCTTCCTCCGCTCCACGCAGCTGACCTCTTGCTGCATATACATCTAAAGTTGGCTGAATTGTTAACGATTCAATATTGTCATTTTCCAGGTGCTGCTGAAATTCATTAAATGAAATTGCAGTCGTATCGTCTGTATCTGCTTGAAAGATACTTACAATCCCTATGATTACTAGAAAAATCAATAAGTAAAATATCGTATTACGAAATATCCGATTCATCCTGGTCCTCCTCCCACGTCAAATACACTTTTTTTATCGTACCATACCAAATGTAACTACTACAACGAATTTACTTCTGATAAACTCTCGGTTTTAACACACCAATATATGGGAGGTTTCGGTAACGTTCTATATAGTCCAGTCCGTAGCCTACAACAAATTTATCAGGAACAATAAAACCTGCCAGATCAGGAGAAATATCCACCTGACGTCCTTCCGGCTTATCAAGAAGCGTCACAATTTTCACAGAGTTTGCTTTGCGGTATTTAAAAAGGTCTGTCAGATACTTGAGCGTATTGCCGCTGTCGATAATATCTTCCACAATCAATACGTCTCTACCCTCGATAGAAGTATTTAAATCCTTCACAATTTTCACTTCGCCTGAGGTGACAAATGCAGATCCGTAGCTTGAGACGTCCATTACGTCATATTCCAGATGGGAATCAATTTTTTTCATCAAATCTCCCATAAAAGGAAGCGACCCTTTTAAAATTCCGATTACAAGCGGGAACTTTTCTTTATATTCTTCTGTAATCTGTGCCCCGAGCTCTGCTACCTTTTCCTGAATTTCTTCTTCCGAAATGAGTACTTCTAAAATATCATCATGCATACCCGTCCAATTCCTCCTAATGAAATAGCAGTAAGTCCGTGCCTGGTTTAAAAGCAAGGTATATGGTCTGCTGCTTATAATTATTCTTTTGCGTCATCTCTGCTTTCTGCAGAAATGGCACCCACAATATTGTACCATGTATATCAGTAACAATGGGCCATACATCCCTTAGTTTTCGAGGAATTTTTGCGTCAATAAATAATTTTTTAAGCTTCTTTGTTCCAGCTTCTGCAGATATTCTGTCTCCAGGCAGTCTTGTTCTCACCTGTAAAGGGAGCTGCTCAGGATTCAGCTGGAAAACTGCCTGTACTTCTCCTTTATTCAGCTGCCGGTTCTGCTGCACCCGGATCGTACCGGCTGGAATGGTATAGACTGTCTTCTCTTTTAAAGTGAAAGGTGTGAATCCAGCAGGGGATTTTTCTTTCGAAGAAGAAAGGAGAAGATGATTATAAGACTTTTCTGCCCACACTTCATAACCAATCGAAGTGCGCTGGGAAGCTTTGTCTGAAAAACACAGACTGAAAACTGCTTCCACATGCTGTCTCGACCAGGGGGCTGATGGCATAAGGTAGTTTAATATTAGATGAACCACTCTTCTTTGTAAAGCGCGAGGGATTGATTGAAACGCAGTTTGCTGAAACCTTATTTCTTCTTTCCCTTTTTTAAACGTATGCAGATACCCGCCAGCCTGACTATTTAAGTATTCCTCTTCTTCTGCGCTTCTTTCTGCCTGCCACTGGGCAGATTCATGCAGCTTTGGATTTTCTTCTTTCAGCAGCGGCATCACTTCATTTCGAAGCCGGTTTCTCTGATAGGTGTTTTGCAGGTTGGAATAATCCGTCCGGTAAAGCAGCTCCTGCTCAGCACAGTATTCCATAATCTCTTCTTTCGTCACGGATAAGAATGGACGGATCACTTCCCCGTCGCCAAGCGTTCTTTTTACCGGAATCCCCTTCCGTCCCTCCATGCTCCCCCGCACAAAGCGCATTAACAGCGTCTCTGCCTGATCATCTCCGTGATGTGCCGTTGCTACTTTATTCGCTCCTGTTTCCTGCATCGTTTCTATAAATAACTCATACCTTTCTTCCCTTGCTGCCTGCTGGGTCCCCCAGCCTTCTTCCTTTTTACGTTTTATCACCTCTGCATGTTTCACGTGAAACGGAAGAAATCGGGAGAGTGCAGCTTTTTCTGCACAGCTGCAGTCCTGATCCGCTTCTTCACGCAGATGATGGTGCACATGCAGCACAGAAAGCTGAAAGCCGGTTTCTTTACTTTTTACATAAAGGTAATCTAACAGAGCAATGCTGTCAGGCCCCCCGGATACAGCCACTAAAATATGATCCTCCGGGAGAAAAATGCGGTGCCTTTCCGCAAATGCATCAACTGCCTGTTTCATAGCGGTTTCCTATCCCCTTTCCGAAAGAAAAGAGCGAGAGTGCCAGTACAAGCCCTGCGGCAATTCCTCCTGCCTGGAGCATGGTTTCCACTCCAAATTCGAGCCCGTCCAGGTATTCTCCTTCCACAAAAGAAAGCATGGTAAAATATGCGCGGCTCCCCGGTACAAGCGGAAGAATTCCCGGAATAGAAAGCGTAGTAACAGGAATATGAATTTTTTTTGCTAAATAATGCGCAATGGTAGCTGCGGTAAACGAAGCGATCACTGTAGAGACGACATCGTTAATTCCCAAATGCAGTCCTGTCTGCAGCGCCAGCCATGTCCAGGAGCCAATCCCGGCCCCGATAAAGAGGACGCGCCGTGGAACACTCAGAATAATACCGAAGCCAAGAATCGCTATAAAAGTAATAATTATCTCTAAAAGTAAATCCATACACGCACCTCCTTATAAAAAGATAGACACAGCCAGCGCTACACCACTTGCGATGGAGAGAGAAGTTAACAGTGCCTCAACCCCGCGGCTGATTCCTGCCAGCAGATCGCCAGAAAGCAGATCACGCACTGCATTTGTCAGCGGCACCCCCGGTACCAGCGGCATGAGTGACCCGATAATAATCTGATCTATGCTTGCTCCGAATCCAAGCATGACAAAAGCGATCGCTGCAGAACTGCCAAAAAAAGCAGCTGCCAGTTCTGAAGCAAATCTTACTCTTAAATAGCCTTCAATCTTAACCAGCGTAAAGCTGGAGATCATCGCCGCAAAAAATGCAGGGATGAAATCATACAGCCCTCCGCCGAATAGATAGGAGAACCCTCCACCGGCAGCTCCGGCGGCTAAGTGAATCAGCCAGATCGGATATTGTATTTTTGCAGCACTGATTTCATCCAGCCGGCGTTCTGCTTCCTGGACGGTAAGAATTCCTGAGGTAAACTCCCGGGAGATCTGATTTACTTCCGCAACTTTATTTAAATCCTGCATTCTGTCATCTACCCGCACCATCTGCATCAGGTCTCCGTGTCCCTTACTTTCTTCAAAAGAAAGAAAAATACCTGTCGTAGTGGAAAAGCAATGTACGTTTGTGAATCCCGCAGCCCGGGCCATTCTTTCAATCGTTTCTTCCACACGGTATGTTTCCGCGCCGTAGGTCAACATAATTTCTCCGGCCTGCAGACAGACATCCATTACTTTATCCGCTTTCGCTCCCATAACATCCTCCTTCCAGCCTTGCTCAATAACACACGAAAAGATGCGCCGCCATTTGTTGCAGGCCGGACACATCTCTATAAGCAGTCATCTTTAATTATTTATTTCTCAGCGTTTTGCTTCAATCTGCTCTTTAAGAGAAGTCAGTCTCCTGTCACTCTCCTGTAAATACTGCTGTATATCACGAATAAATACCGCGGGAGGCTGTTTTTTCGCAGACTGCCTCTCAGAAGGTACCTTTTCCTCCAGCGAGCGCATGGAAAGAGCTATCTTCCCATCTTCTTCTATACGCAGCACCTGCACCTTCACTTCCTGGCCGGGAGCTACAATTTCACGAACATTTTTTACATACTCATCAGAGAGTTCACTGATATGTACAAGTCCCCTTTTACCATCAGGCAGATCCAAAAAGGCTCCGAATTTTGTAATACTGCTTACTTTTCCAGTATAGATGCCTCCGGCTTCCACCTTCATGATAAACGAACTCCTCCTTAAATGTTCATGTTTCCTTTATTCCTCAACCACCTGGCTTCTTGGGAGCTGAAATAGCGTTTCTCCCGGCTTCGACATAAAAAAGTCTCTTCTTGCAAGCTCTGCTATGTATTCTTCGTCATGCAGTGCTTCAATTTCCGCCTCCAGCTCTTTTCCTTCCGTTTCCATTTCTGCCAGCCGCTGTTCCAGCTGCTGGTTTTCCTGTTCGCTTTCCTGGATTGTTGCATGCTGCTGAAATAATGTAACTGAAGCAATCAGGAAGAAGAGAAGTACCCCTGCACCAAACACACTCAGTCGGCGCTTTAATCCTTTGAGACGCCGCTGCCTGTGCTCTTCCTGCTGTTCCTGACGCTCCATGTACTCCGTAGTTAAACGCCGAATTTGTGTTTTGCGTCCTTCTTCCATTCATGCGCCTCCTTCTACACCCATTTTTTACTATCATAAATCAGCGAGCCTTCAGCCGCAAGGGGCGGATGACTAATCGTTGATTCTTTCTTCAGAAATAATCTTATAAAATGAAGATGCTTCTTCTTTTTTGGCACTGTCTTCTGTGCGTACTACTTCTACTGTTACCACTTTCTGCCCAAAGCGAACCGTTAATGTATCCCCGGGAATCACATCCGTCCCCGCTTTCGCTTTGTTGCCGTTTACCTCTACCCGTCCCTGATCCGCTACTTCTTTCGCCATAGTGCGGCGCTTAATCAGACGGGAAACTTTTAACCATTTATCTAATCTCATCGAGTCACCCTTTTCTTTCTATTTTTTTCGCTTCTTCCCAAAGTTCGTCCAGCGCGGCCAGACTTTCTTCGTTTATAGAGCGGTTTTCCTCCTGCAGCCGTGTTTCAATATGACGGAACCTGCGGGAAAATTTTCGGTTTGTCTGCTGCAGTGCTTCTTCAGGATCAATTTTATAAAAACGTGCAATATTTACGAATGCAAACAGTACATCTCCTAATTCTTCGACAGCAGCAGCTTCATTTCCTGCTGTTAATTCCTGCTTCCATTCGGAAATTTCCTCTTCCACCTTTGCCCACATTGGTGCAGCTTCACCCCAGTCAAAGCCGACACGTGCTGCTTTTTTCTGCAGTTTCGCTGCCTGCAGGAGCGCAGGCAGTGCTTTTGGAATCCCATCCAGTTCTGATTCTCTGCTTTCTCCCTGCTTCTCTGATTTTTTAATTTCTTCCCAGTTTGCAAGTACTTCTTCTGCATCTTCTGCATCTGTTTCTCCGAAAACGTGCGGATGGCGCCGGATCATTTTTTCGGTTACGTGTTCAATTACGTCCGCTACATCAAAATATCCTTCATCCTCACCAATCTGCGCGTGCAGCATTACCTGCAGCAGCACATCTCCAAGCTCTTCGACAATATGATCATCATCTTCTTCATCAATCGCTTCCAGCAGCTCATACACTTCTTCAACAGCGTAGCGCTTCAGTGACTGGTGCGTCTGTTTTTTATCCCAGGGACATCCGTCCGGTCCACGCAGTGTGCGGATGACCTGCCGCAGGGAAGAAAACTCCCGGTAAAGAAGCTGCTCTTCCTGCACCGGTGCCAGATAAAGTGCTGTTAGATTACTGAGCGCCGCGACACGGTCCACTTCAAACAAAGGAACAGTCAGCAGCTTTTCTTCAGAAGTGCCTGCCGCCGTTACCACCGTAACCGGATAACTGTCAGGGTAGCGCTCCATAAGTCCGATTTTCACCTGGGCAGCGCTCATTTCGTCAAATACCTGGCTGACGATAATATGCTGTGTCAGCATCAAATCTTCCGGATGCATTGCCGTGCCGTCCACCAGCTGAAAGCCATCATTCGGATCAATCTGCAGCGCAGTAAACATTGCATCCAAAAAGCTTTGTCCTCCTTCGACCGTCACCGGAATTTCGGGCTGATGCAGCAGCAGCTGCACTGTCATCTCAGCAACGAGAGGATGCCCAGGCACTGCATATGTTACTTCCCCTTTTTCTCTTGCCTGGGCGAGTACTTCTTCTGCAATCTGTATATAAACCTGTTCAAAATGCTCCGTGTTTTCATATAAAGCATCAAAGCTGTGGAAAACAACGCCTTCCTGCTCCAGATCTGAAACAAGCGGATGGTCTTTCGTTCTGATCAGTACTTCCTTTTCCTGAAGCAGCCTTTTATAGATACCGAGCGGCAGCTGGTCCATTTCTCCCGCGCCCAGTCCAACGATGCGGATATGTGAATTAGTCATGATTTTTCCTCCTGTGTAAGTGGCGGTGCGGCAGGACCCTGCTTATTTTCGGCAGTTCTTCCCACTCAGATGGTGTAAATAGTGACACACGCCAAAGAATAAAAATAAACAGTACTGCTCCTATAACGGAAGCACCCATAGTAAATACTGCTGCAGTCAGACGGCTTTCCGGAAAGAGTGCTTCTATTTCCAAGAACAATAATACGCCGCCGCTCATAAAAATAAGGGCGAGCATCCATTTTCCCCAGATGCCGGCTGAAAAAAAGGAAAAGCAGCCTTGCTTACGTAAGTACAAGAGAGCTGCACCCGCCAGAAATAAAGAAGCGGCTGCGGAACTGGCCGCAGCTCCTGTAATTCCGAGACCGGGGACGAGCAGGTAATTAAGGGTCCCCTTTACCAGAAGTCCAAGCAGCAGCAGTCCAGCAGCTGCACCTGCTTTATCGATCGCATGAAGCAGCGCGGCTGCCGTCATAAACAAACTTCCTCCCAATATTACAATTGTCATTATCTGCAATACTGTGGTTCCCGCTGTATCTGTAAACATCATAAAATTTAAAGAGGGCATAATTATCAGCATTCCCGCTGCTGCCGCACCTCCGAAAACCAGACAAATTTTCAGCGCCTTTCCAGTTTCCACCGCTGCCTTGGCACGATTTTTCTGCCACGCTTCAGAAATGGAGGGAAGCGCTGCATAGGAAAATACGGTGGTAATAAGCGCTCCAAACTGCACGAGCGGCCAGCTTCGGTCGTAAATCCCCTTTAATGCAGCTCCCGCGTCTCCCTGGGGAAGCCGCTGTACAATCGTAAAGGCATCTATAACCTGAAATAAAATCAGCGCCATCGCACTTGCAGATACAAATAAGCCCTGTTTAAACAGTTCTCCGGAAAGTCGCTGCCACTCTTTAGGCAGCCCAAAATCCGGACGCCACCACTGGGGATAGGCTTTTAAATAAAGCCACATGACGATAAGACCTGCAAGTCCTCCTGTGAATGCGCCAATACCGGCAGATGTTCCTGCACGGTAGACATCTGCCGTCTGCATCGCAAACCACGCAATAAACAGGATCACAATTACACGGATAAACTGCTCGACTACCTGGGTAACAGCACTGGGAACGGTCGTATGCCTCCCCTGAAAGAATCCTCTCGTTACCGCAAAAAAAGGAACAAGAAAAAAAGGAGCTCCCATCCAGCGGACCGCAGGCGTCAAAGCATCATCTCCCATCCAGCCGGCAATCGTATCAGCAAACAAAATAACTGCCGTGCCGAGAAAAGAAAAGAAGAGCCAAAGTATTAGTACATAAAAGGTCAGCTGTTTCCTTAATGTTTTGTTATCTTCTTCTGCCAGGACAGCTTTTGCAATTACAAGGGGAAACCCATAGGTGCCGAGCACAAGTACGGCTCCATAGAGCGGATACACCTGCTGGTACACGTAAAACCCTGTGTCCCCGGTTAAATTTTGATATGGAATTTTATATAAAGCGCTGAGTCCTTTCGCAATAAAGGCTGCAAGAGACAAATATAATGCCCCCTGCAGCCACCCTCTGCGGCTGTCTGTCATACAGAGCTTCCCTTTCCTGACGATGCTGCTGAGCTTCGTATGGTTGGAGTAAATTGTATGCTGCTTTTATTTCCCCGGAAATAATCAGTGATTTACGCTTTTACCCGCGCATCTTTTCTTACTTCAGGAAGCTTTGCGAGTACTTCTCTTAATAGATTCAAATATTCGCCATCCGATAAAGACTTGGTTTTAATCAAAATCGAAATTTTGCTACCTTCCATGGAAAGAGACATTTTAGAAGAAAGTTTATTCACAAGCGTAAACAGCTTGGAGCCGTCAATCTGATTGGTCATTTCCTCACTGATTACTGCCTTGCACTCCCTGTTCTTTTCATGAATTGTTTCCAGCTGATGATCTTTTGCGTACAGCTTAATTTTTGCTACGGTAAAGAGAAAATCGACTTCTTCCGGATAATCGCCGAATCTGTCGATCATTTCATCCTGCAGATCCTGTACTTCCTGCATCGAGCTGATCGACTTGAAACGCTTATACATATCGATTTTTTGCCGGGAATCACTAATATAGCTTTCCGGAATATAAGCATCTACCTTCACATCAAGTTCAATGTCCGGTTCCTTTACAGGTTTCGGTGCTTTGCCTGCCTTCTGGTCGATTTCATCTTTTCTCTCATCAATTGCTTCCTTCAGCATCTGGGAGTACAGATCAAAACCTACCGAGGCAATAAAGCCATGCTGTTCTGCACCGAGAAGGTTGCCGGCGCCGCGGATGGATAAATCTCTCATCGCTATCTTAAATCCGGAACCGAGCTCCGTGAATTCTTTCATCGACTGCAGCCGCTGTTCGGCAATTTCAGTTAATACTTTATCCCGCTGGTGTGTAAAGTAGGCGTAAGCAATCCTGTTAGAGCGTCCGACACGCCCGCGCAGCTGATAAAGCTGTGAAAGTCCCATTCTGTCTGCATTGTGTATCAGCAGCGTATTTACATTCGGAATATCTACGCCGGTTTCAATAATCGTTGTCGTAACAAGAACGTCTGCTTCTCCCTCAAGAAAGTCGATCATCACAGATTCCAGTTCTGTTTCTGTCATGCGACCGTGTGCAAAGCGGACGTTTGCATCCGGAACGAGCATGGAAATTTTGTCAGCCATCGATTCAATATCTTCCACCCGGTTATAAAGAAAGTATACCTGCCCCCCACGGGCAAGTTCACGTTCAATTGCCTCCCGGGTCAGCGCCTCGTTATATTCCACGACATACGTCTGTACTGGGAAACGATTTTCAGGAGGTGTTTCAATCACCGATAAATCACGGACTCCGAGCATCGACATATGCAGTGTCCTTGGGATAGGAGTTGCGGTAAGAGTTAATACATCTACGTTCGACTTGAGCTGCTTAATTTTTTCCTTGTGCGTGACTCCGAACCGCTGTTCTTCATCCACAATCAGTAACCCAAGATCTTTAAACTCTATATCTTTTGAGAGAAGACGGTGAGTGCCGATCACAATATCTACGCCGCCCCGTTTGAGGAGCTCTGTTGATTCCTTTATCTGTTTCCGTGTCCGGAACCTGCTTAACAGTGCAGTGTTGACCGGAAAGTCCTGAAACCGCTCGCGGATTGTTTCATAGTGCTGCTGCGCGAGAATGGTCGTTGGTACAAGAATCGCCACCTGCTTGCCTTCCATCAATGCTTTAAATGCGGCGCGCAGTGCTACTTCTGTTTTTCCATAGCCTACGTCCCCGCAGAGCAGGCGGTCCATCGGGCGCTCCAGCTCCATGTCTGCTTTTATTTCCTCAATTGCACGCAGCTGATCTTCCGTTTCCTGATAAGGAAATGCGGATTCAAACTCCCGCTGCTCGATCGTATCCTTACTGAAAGCATGGCCCTTCGCACGTTCTCTTTCTGCATACAGCTTAATTAAATCATCTGCGATATCCTGTACAGAAGAACGTACTTTCCGTTTTACCTTTTTCCATTCGCTTCCGCCGAGCGCATAGAGCTTCGGATCTTTTTCTTCTGATCCAATATATTTCTGCACCAGATCAATTTGATCTACAGGCACATACAGCTTATCGTTTCCTGCATAGGAAATATGCATATAATCTTTATGGATTTCTCCAACTTCCAGCGTTTCAATGCCTAAATATTTCCCGATTCCGTGATTTACGTGTACAACCCAGTCACCAACCTTCAGCTCAGCGTAGCTTTTTATCCGCTCAGCGTTTGAGAGCTTCTGTGTCCGCTTCGGCTTTTTCGGCGTCTTTTTCGTAAATACCTCTTCTTCCGTTACAACAACAAGCTTCTGCATCGGCAGTTCGAAGCCGGCGTGGAGAGAAGAGATGACGATCTGTGCCTGGCCGTAGGAAGGCTGAGTATCGGCAGAAACGATTGCTGCCTCCATCTCGTAATCCTGCATTACACGAAGCAGCCGCTCTGCCCTTTCTTCATCTGCACTGACGAAGGTGACCGCATAATCTGCTTCTTTCCAGCGGCCAAGCTCTGTTTTCAGCACGTTCATCTGTCCGTGAAACTGCTGCATTGATTTACTCTGCAAGGAGATTATTTTCTCAAACGTCGCCCCTTGAATCTGTCTGGAAAATAAATTGAAGTACACTTTGCGTACCGGCGAGGCAATAACGTCCTGCCAGGACACGGACAATTTTATTTCCCGGGTAATGGCCCCCTGCGAAAGCATGGTCGTAAACCAGTCCGCTTCCTCCCGGTCCAGCGTTTCAGTAACGTCAGCGACACGGCTCGGCTCGTCAATCATCAGCATTGCTTTTTCCGGCAGGTAATCAAGCAGGGTATATATTTCATCGTAGAATAATGACATATATTTATACATCGCATCAAACGGTGTCTTCTGCTTTAATTTCTCAATTTCTTCTCCTACATAATCTGCCAGTTTTTCTTTTGCTGCCGCATCTTTCGTTTTTGCAAGGCTTTCTGACAGCTTGTCTTCGAGCTTTGCTGCGGCACGGCTGTACTCTTCTTCCGTAAGAAGGATTTCTTTTGCCGGGCCAAGGTGCAGCTCCTTCACCTGTGAAAGGGAGCGCTGGGACTCCACATCAAAATAGCGGATAGAATCAATTTCTGTGTCAAATAGTTCGATTCTGACCGGGTGGGAATCTGTAAGAGGATAAACGTCAATAATTCCTCCACGGAGACTGAATTCTCCTGGTGCTCCTACCATGCCGCTCCGCTGGAATCCGAGTTTTACCAGCTGTTCCAGCAGGTGCTCCAGATCTATATCTTCACCGAGGGAAAGCTTGATCTGCGCTGCTTCCCACATTTCAGGCGGAGGCAGCAGGCGGCGCATGCCGGCAGCAGGCGTAATAATAATTCCTTTTTTTCCGTCAGCCCAGTGATTCAGTGCTTCCATCCGCTGTCCGCGGAGCTCCGGGCTCGCTACTGCTACTTCTGCAGAAATTAATTCATTTACCGGGTAAAGAAATACTTCTTCTTCATTAATCAGTGAAGATAAATCATCATAGAGCTTCTGGGCCTGCAGTAAATTATGTGCTATCACAAGCTGGGATTCTCCGCTTTGCTTATAAGCTGATGCCAGCAAAGCGGCCCGGCCGGAACCGGTAACACCGGTAACCAGCTGATCTCCTCTTCCTGCTGCTACTGTCTGAATATCCTCTGATGTCTGTAACTTATTAAGAAAGCCTTTCAACGCGTTCCCCACCTTTTCATTATTTCTTCCTGTTTCTGCTGAGATGGACGGCTTCAAGAGGGTCGGTCAACGATCACATTTATGTGATGTACTGACCCACCCTCTCGAACACAAGATATAAGAGACCCGAATTTCAGCTCTCTTTTCCCGGCATTAATTAAAATGATTCATTACCTTTAGAAAAGGCTCTGTTTTCCAGGCATCCACTGCTTCTGCAGCTTGTTCTGCTGCCTGCTCTGCCTTTTCGAGGTCTGCAGGAGCAAATTTTCCAAGCACATAATCCGGCACAGCTGTTCCTGGAGCCGGCCGGCCGATGCCAATACGAATTCGATTGAAAGTATCGGAGCCGGTATGCTGAATAATAGACCTGATCCCATTGTGTCCCCCGTGTCCGCCTTTTTGGCGGAGACGGATTTTTCCGGGAGCCAAATCCAGATCATCATAAATTACAAGCAGATCTTCATTTGCAATTTGATAATATTTCATCAGCTGCGCTACAGATTCTCCGGATAAATTCATATAGGTGAGCGGTTTAAGTACAAAAATCTTCTCTGTACCGTTCCTTTCCACCCCATACACACCTTTAAACTTCTGTTCTGCCAGATCCAGATTCCACTTTTGCTGCAGACGGTCAATTGCTTCAAATCCGATATTGTGCCTCGTTCGTTCATATTTTTTTCCGGGGTTCCCCAATCCGACTACTAATTTCATACTGGCTGCTCCTTCATGCTCAGCTGCGTTTCGTCGGAACAGCTTGTTCAAAAACATGGCCGTTCCTCCTTTGTATTTTTTGTAAGCGGAAATCCCCACTACAAAGCGTAGTGGGGATCCACGATCAAGCCGCACTTCCCCTGTTGAAAGGAAGGCATTATAATAGTGCTGCGGTTATCCGCTTACTGATTAGATTCTTCTTCAGACTCTTCGGAATCCTCTGCATCAGCATCTACAAGTTCCGGCTCTTCGTCACCTTCAGTAAGATCTTCTTCCGGCTCTTCATCCGGAGGAGTTACTGATACAACAACTTCATCTTCATCGTTGTTAATCGTAAAGTTATCTCCAGCTTTCAGATCTTTTACAAGCAGTGCATCATTTACATCAAGTTCCTCAACATTTACTTCAATCTGGTCCGGCAGTTCTCTTGGAAGAGCACGTACAGAAAGTTCGTATACTGCCTGCTGCAGTACGCCGCCTTCTTTTACGCCTTTAGATTCGCCGACAAGTGCTACCGGCACATCTGCATCCATTTCCACTTTCATATCTGCCGCATAGAAGTCTACATGGATAACTTCATTCTTCAGCGTATCAAACTGGATGTCATAAATCATTACATCCGTCTGTGTACCGTCGATATCCATTTTGAATACACCGGTCTTTCCTTCGACTCTCATCGTTTTGATGAAATCAATTTCGTTTACTGCGACCGCTTTGCTTTCGAACTTTTTACCATAAACAACAGCAGGAATATTTCCTTGCTGACGAATTTTTGTTAATCTTGATCCTCTTAAATCTTCTCTAACAGCTGCTTTCAACACTGTAGCCATAACTTAAATCACCTCATAATTTTTTCAGATCCTAATTGCACCTTCCCTCATTATAGTTCATCTAAACCTGTTTTTTCAACCTTTGTCTCAATAAGAGGAAGGAAAGGAACTGCTTCTTAGTCGAATAAAGTACTTACAGAACGTTGTTCGTGCACATTAATAATCGCTTTTGCAATCAGCGGAGCTACAGACAATTGTTTGATTTTAGATATTTTCTTTGCTTCCGGAAGGGCAATGGTATTCGTGATCACAAGTTCTTTTATCTCGGAATTTTGAATTCGGTCGATTGCAGGACCGGAGAGCACCGGGTGCGTGCTGCAAGCATAGACAGCAGTCGCTCCATTTTCAATCATTGCATTCGCTGCAAGTGTCATCGTACCGGCTGTATCAATAATATCATCAATAATAATCGCAGTTTTTCCATCAATATTCCCTACGATATTCATTACTTCCGAGGTATTCGGCTTTGGACGGCGCTTATCTATAATAGCAATTGGTGCCTTCAGCCGGTCTGCAAGCTTTCTTGCACGCACAACTCCCCCATGGTCAGGAGAAACGACGACAACATCCTCGAAATTCTTTTCTTCGAAATATTTTCCGAGAATAGGTACTCCTAGCAGCTGATCCACCGGAATATCGAAAAACCCCTGAATCTGTGTTGCATGAAGATCCAGTGTAATTACTCTGGTAGCTCCGGCAGTTTCCAGCAGATTCGCTACAAGCTTCGCTGTAATTGGCTCACGGGAACGTGCTTTTCGATCCTGGCGCGCATAGCCATAGTAAGGAAGAACAATATTAATCGTTCTTGCAGAAGCACGCTTTAATGCATCGATCATAATGAGGAGCTCCATAATGTGTTCGTTTGCTGGAGAGGAGGTGGATTGAATCACATATATGTCACATCCACGGATACTTTCTTCAATATTAATTTGAATTTCTCCATCACTAAACCGCTGTACCGAACTTTTCCCCATCGGCACACCGATTTCTTTCGTGATTTCATGTGCCAGATCAGGGTTAGAACTTAATGTAAACACCTTTAATTTATTATCTCCATACTGCGCCATTCCAATGCCCTCCATTATGGTAAAAAATCAAGTTTACTTTTTCTTGTATCCTTCTTTATTTGTCTGGCGCTGCCTTGCAATCGCAAGCGACTCTCCAGGCACATCTTCCGTTATCGTAGAACCTGCTGCAACATACGATCCTGCACCAACAGTAACTGGAGCAATCAGGTTGGAATTACAGCCTACAAAAGCACCGTCCTCTATCTTCGTTAAATATTTCTTCTGCCCGTCATAGTTCACGGTAATAGAACCGCAGCCCATGTTTACTCCTGCGCCGATTTCTGCATCTCCCAGATAACTCAGGTGAGAAGCTTTGCTCCCTTTGCCCATGGAAATTTTCTTCAGTTCCACAAAGTTTCCTACACGAACTTCATCCGCTAAGGAAGTTTCCGGACGGAGATGAGAAAACGGTCCAATCGATACGTTGCTGCCTACGTCACTTGCATGCACTACCGACTGCTTGATGGTAGTTTCATTGGCAACTCTGCTGTTTTTAATCTCTGTATGAGGGCCAATCTCGCACTGTTCACCGATAATTGTGTTTCCCTCCAGCACTGTGCCGGGCTGGATTACTGTATCCCGTCCAATTTCCACATCTGTACCTATATACGTATTAAGCGGATCAACAATCGTTACTCCTTCACGCATCCAATGTTCGTTTGTGCGCTTTTTCATCCACTTTTCTGCTTCGCTCAGCGCGACACGGTCATTTACTCCCATTGTCTCATGGAAATGTTCGCTTTGATAGGCAAATACTGCTTCGCCTTCTTCCTGCAGAATTTCAATCACATCCGGCAGGTAGTATTCTCCCTGCGAATTATCGTTGCCTACTTTTTTCAGCGTTTCGAAAAGAGCTTCATTATCAAAGCAGTATGTACCTGTATTAATTTCCTGTACTTTCTGCTCTTCCTCTGTCGCATCTTTCTGCTCTACGATCTTCATTACCTTGCCCTGCTCGTCGCGGAGCACCCGTCCATAGCCTGCAGGATTTTCTGCATGCGCGGTAAGTACGGAAGCCTTTGCTCCTTTTTCCTCGTGAAACTGTAAAAGCTGCTCCATTGTCTCAGCGGTTAATAGTGGTGTATCTCCACACACTACCAGGGTTGTGCCAGGCTTTCCAGACAGCTTTTCCTCCGCCTGCATGACAGCGTGTCCTGTACCGAGCTGTTCCGCCTGCAGCGCGTAGCTGGTCGCGCTGCCTAACTGCTCCTGTACAGTTTCTGCACCATGTCCGACGATGGTAACGATCTCATTTACACTGCAGGATTGAAGCTGATCTACAATATGCTGGACCATCGGTTTGCCGCATACAGGATGCAGCACTTTATAAAGTTTTGATTTCATTCTCGTACCTTTACCGGCAGCTAGAACTACCGCAAATCGATTCGTCATATTATTTACCCTCCGCCTCCTGATTTTCCCTTATGAATATATCTTATATTACACTTGATTTCAAGGAAATCCGGCAGGAAACCAATTCTTTTCACGTCAAAAAAGCCCGACAGATTATTCGCCGGACTTTCAGCAGTGGACGAAGCGGCAGCCGATTATGGAGTCCCAGCCTCTTCATATTCATCAGAGCTTTCTTCTGCTTTTTCATAAGCATCCAATACCGCGCTTTGTATTTTTTCGCGCGCTTTCGAGGAAATTGGGTGAGCAATATCGCGGAACTCCCCGTCCGGAGTACGTTTACTCGGCATTGCTACAAACAACCCGTTATTCCCATCAATGACACGGATATCATGTACTACAAACTCTTCGTCAAGTGTGATTGATGCTATAGCAAGCATTCTCCCTTCAGTACTTACACGACGGAGTCTTACGTCAGTCACTTCCATGTCTCCCACCACCTTTTTTCTGAAATTATATTTGTCCACTCACTCTTTTCTACAAACAATTACCAAATTCCTTTTTTTATTTTAAAAAAATTAAAAACAGCCTGTTTACCGCCGGACGCTGCGCCGATGAAGTGTATTTATAGAAGAAGCTGTTTATCTCCTTATTTTTTCGCATCATTACTGCGGCCTCATTTATTCACAGCGCAGCCGCAGGGGAGCGGCTGGAGAAAAAAGGTACACCGATACAGAAAATACTTCCTCAGCAGCTTGTTTTAAAACAAGCAAAAAACTGCTCCTAATTAGCAAGCAGTTTTCCAGAGTGTTTATAAAGTATGAAATTATGTATATTTATGATTTGCTGTGTCTAGGTTCTCCTCCGCTTTCCGGCGGAAACTTGCCGTGGGGCTGGTCTTCAGCTATTTCTTCAGCCCACGGGGCAGAAGAAAGGATCTTCAGACTGCGCTTGAATCCCACAGGCGTCCCCGCCGGGCGCTATGGAGAAAAGTTATTTCCGAAGAAAAAGTGTTCGTATCTCTGCGGTTTCGTATAAAAACCATTGCCTCCCTTAATTATGCTGCAGTCGCAGAAGAGTCGACTCCTGGAGGATTTGAACGATTCTTATATCTTCCCAGGCGTTCTTACTGGGAAGATATAGTAAGCATGCGCGAAACCAGCCAATGATCTTGAAATCACTGGAAAGAGCTCTTTGCTTTCCAGTGATTTGGCTGTGTGAAGCCATGCTCCTCTTTTAAGATGGCAGGTTAGCTGAGAGAGTTCCCTCCGGAAAGCGACACTTCGGAGACAAAAGCATAAAATCGTATACTTATACAAAAAAAGTACTTTTTCAACAACCTGAAAAACTGCTCCTAATTAGCAAGCAGTTTTCGTATTTCCCGGGTGGATAGTCAATTTTTGCTTTACGGGAACATATTTCCTTTTTCTACATGGATCTTTTTATCTTTTGCATCAACGCCGAACAGCTTTGTCAGTGAAACATAATTATCTACAAGTTTTTCTTTATCATGCATTGCTTCCATCAAAACTCCAGCTCCTACTACGGTCGCCTGAAATTCTTCTGACAGATCCATCATTCCGCGGATCGTACCGCCTGCTTTCATAAAGTCATCAATAATCAGGACTCTCGCGCCCGACTGCAGACTTCGTTTGGAAAGGGACATCGTCTGAATGCGCTGGGAGGATCCGGACACGTAATTAATACTTACAATGGAGCCCTCTGTCACTCTCTGTTCATGACGAACAATACTGACCGGTACATTCAGATGGGAAGCAACCGCATAGGCAAGCGGTATTCCTTTCGTTGCCATTGTCATCACTACATCTACCTGTGCATCTTTAAAGTAGGAAGCAAAAATTCTGCCCATCAGCTGCATCCGTTCCGGATCGCCGATAATATCCATCATATACAGATAGCCTCCCGGAAGCAGACGGGAAGGATCCTTTAGTTGTTCACAGATACTGTGTACTGTATCCAATGCTTCTTTATCGTCAATCGTTGGAACGAAGATGACTCCCCCGCTGACTCCGGCAGAGGTGGCAAGTCTGCCAATTCCTTTTTGCTCAAATACTTCTTTTATGATGCCGATATCTTCACTTATGGAAGATTTTGCTGAATTATACTTTTCCGAAAAAAATGTCAGCGAAACTGACTGATGGGGATGTCGCAGTAAATATTCCGTCATATCTACTAATCGACCGCTCCGACGATACTTCATTCTGGCACCTCCTGTAAAACCCGAATATTCAACATGTAATATATCATTTTTGTACGGATTTCACAAGATTTCTTTTTTTGATAAAGTTTAATAATAAGCAGGCAGTGACAGCTGGTACAGACAATCCTGTAAAAGAAGTTCGAAAGCTCCTGCATAAGCCAAGTATGAAGAAGCGGCGAAACTGAAAGGACTAGGTAAAATGCTTCGTTCCTATTAACCTTACTACATGTACCTCTTCCATAAATCCTTTCAATCCGTTATAAAGCCGCTCTGCTTTAGACTGGTTCTTTGAAAGAGCAAATACAGTGGGACCGCTTCCGCTCATGACCGTTCCTTCAGAGCCGTACTGCTCTAAGCGATTTTTAATAACTTTTACTTCCGGTGCCAATGCAAATGTAGCTTTTTCCATCACATTTTCCAGCCGTGCACAGATGCCGTCAAAATCTTTTGCTTCAATTGCCTGGATCATTCCCGCAGTGTCAGGATGCTTCATCGTCTCCAGCTGCAGCCTTGCATAAATATCCTTTGTAGAAACTCCTGCCCGCGGCTTTGCAAGCACTACCCAGCATGGGGGTGGTGCAGGCAGAAAGGTTAATTTTTCTCCGCGCCCCCTCGCTACAGCTGTCCCGCCGTAAACACAGAACGGCACGTCCGAGCCGATTTCAGCTCCAATATCAGCAAGTGTTTCAATCGACAGATCCAGTTCCCACATTTTATTCAGCCCCCGAAGTACGGCAGCTGCATCTGTGCTTCCTCCTGCCAGTCCTGCAGACATCGGAATGACCTTATCAATAAATATAGAAACTCCCGCTTCCGGTGCATAACGGGACTGTAGAATCTTCGCCGCCTGCCAGGCCAGATTAGAGGCATCTGTAGGAAGCATTCCATGATTAGTTTCCACACGGATCGCACGTGTTTCCAGCTTGGTTAAATGAACACGGTCTGCGAGGTCTACGGTAGTCATTATCATCTCTACTTCATGATAGCCATCATTTCTTTTATTTAATACATCCAGCGTTAAGTTAATCTTCGCCGGCGCTTTCACAGTCAAACTTTTCAACCTCGTCACCTTCTTTACTAATTCATCGCTTCCGCTATTCTATCATTAGTTTCTAGGAAAAAGAATATCCAATTAACAGGGTGTTTTTAAGAAAAGCTCTTTTAAAGCCTGGTGTTATTAGGAGGAAGGTACGCCTGCGGCTCCTTTTTCTTCGCTTGCCGCGGGGAATTCCTTCCGCTGACCCTTGGCATAAGCAGGGTTCCGCCCGATCAGCAGTCATCTGCATAAAGGGCGTGAAGATGCCTTTTAGATCATTTGGTCGGCTGCGCATAGGTTTTCGGCGGTAAAAAAGCACACAGCCTCTGGAAGTACGAGCTGGGAAGCTTGTTCACGGCAATTCATATGTAAGCATAGGTGTTAGTGAATGTCTTTTGTTTCTACAGTCCCGCATATATTCCAGCTTCAAACCACAAAAGTTCTATATTTGCATTTTCATTCGATAGACTCATCATGAAAAAATTCAGTATGCCATTTATGCATGGATAAGGTCCTCTTATTCTGTCATTAGCAGCAGTTATCTGTACACGATGACGAATTATCTGCTTTTAGCAGCGGGTATTCTGTTATTAGTATGCGTATCTGTTACTAAAAGGGTGGGATCTGATTTTAACAACGCAGTTTCCCATATGTATCTGTCATTAGCAGCTTCGAATCTGTTATTAGCAAATAAGTGCCTCCCCTGCCCTCTTCTCTTTTATCAATTAGCAAATTACCCACAAAAATAGTAACTTATAATTTCCCAGGCAATAAAAAAAAGAAAAGCTTGCCCAGAGTTACTCTTCTGGACAAGCTTTTCTTCCGAATCATTTTAAGGCTGTGCTTCTTCTAACGGCTCGCCTGGGACAGAGAGTTTAACTGTCTCAGTTAAAACGTCCGTGTAGCTGTAAGACAACCGCTCAATCGAATATTCGTCTTTGTCGAGCTTTACCGTGAATACTGAAGGGTAGATTCCTTCAAGAAGTCCGGACCGCTCAATCATTTTCTTTCGACCGCCATTTGCCTGAATCGTTACTTTCTTGCCAACATTTGCTTCTAATGCCTGCTTGATTTCCGCTAACGTCTTCGCCATCGACGACACCTCACTTAAAACCTATTATACTTCAGCAGGCGAAATAAGTCAAATAAAATTTAAATTATAGCAACGTCGATAAAGCGTGTCAACAAATTAATTCGCAAATTTAAGAGATTTTAACGGGGATCGCCCGTATAGCGGTAAAAAGCGCTTGTCAGTGCAGCAAATTCTTTTATTGTCAGCGTCTCTGCACGGCGTTTTCCATCGATTCCAATCTCCTGTAAACGCTCTGTAACTTCCTGTTTTGAAAGTTTTTCTTCAAAAAACTTTGACAGATTATTTAACAACGTTTTCCGCCGCTGCACAAATGAGGCACGTACAAGCTCAAAGAAAAAGGTTTCGTCCACTACTTCTACCGGCGGCTTTTCCCGGCGTGTGAGACGGAGAATTGCGGAATCTACATTCGGCGGCGGCATAAAAACGGTTCTTGGAACAGTAAAAACTGTTTCTGCTTCCGCATAATACTGCGCGGCAATAGAAAGAGAACCATACGCTTTAGAGCCTGGTTTTGCTGCGATACGTTCTGCCACTTCCAACTGCATCATCACGACCATAACGCGGACCGGCAGTTTTTCTTCGAGTAGTTTCATTAAAATCGGGGTTGTCACGTAATAAGGGAGGTTAGCTATAACTGCGAGATCCTGTTCCGCTTCGAAATTTTCTTGAATCTGGGCATGAAGATCAGCTTTCAATACATCTTCATTAACCACCTTTACATGAGGATACGGCCCCATCGTTTCTTTTAAAATCGGCAGCAGCCGCTGATCAATTTCAAACGCCAGCACATTTTTTGCCTGCCGTGCGGAGTGTTCTGTTAACGCTCCAATGCCGGGACCTACTTCAATTACTCCCGTACTTTCCGTCACGCCGGCTGCCTGTACAATATTCGCTAATATATTTGGGTCAATTAAAAAATTCTGCCCGAGGCTTTTTTTAAACTTGAACCCGTGTTTTTCCAGAATTTCTTTTGTCCGTTTCGGCGTTGCTATATCTTTATTCATTCTTTTTCCTCCAACTTTTGCACTGCATGATAAAATTCTGCCCGGCTGATCTGAAACTGCTGCAGCCGCTTCACCAGCTGTTTTCCGTTCGTATAGCCGATATGAAGCTCATCTCCGAGCTTTTGTCTTTTTTCCCGTGCCCCTGGGCCTGCCAGCAGTCCTGCTTCATGCAGTTCTCCCCAGGAAGGCGTTTCTTCGCGTTCTTCTTCCGGGAGAGTTGTTTTCACGGAGTCCAGCGCTTCGAGAATATCCTCTTTCGCTGCATGCTCAATACCTACTTTTCCTTTTTCTTTGTCAATCGCCGCGTGCTTTGGCAGAAAGGCATGTTTACACCCTGGTACTGCCTGCTCAATAATGTGGCGGATTTTTTGACCTGGAAAATCAGGATCCGTAAAAATTATCACCCCGCGCCGTTCGCTGGCAAGCCGAATTTTTTCTATCGTCGCTTTTGTAATTCCCGAACCGCTTGTTTCTATCGTGTCACATGCAACATATCGCTTCAGTGTATGCGTATCATTTTTTCCTTCCACTACGATAATTTCTTTCATCTGCGGCAATAGAATCTGTTCCCCTTCCCGAATAGTTTCCTTCCCTCATCATACACAAAAAAAGGGGCAGCCGGGAAGAGGAATTCTTCTCTCAGCTGCCCTTTATCCTTATATTAGTCAATCACTCGCACTTCTACAGAGCGGCTGCCGAAGGACAAAGCTTTGTCCCTGCTCGGCATAAATATATCAATTTTATTTCCGTTTACCGCTCCGCCGGTATCTGCTGCGATAAATTCTCCCCGCCCTTTTACTTCCACTCGGGACCCCAGCGGAATTACGCCTGGATCAACTGCCACTACGCGGGCGTCCGGATTCGCTTTCAGGTTCATTCCTGTCTGCGTTATCCCGGAACAGCCACTGCAGTCTGCCGTATAAGCCGTAGCAGCAAAAGTTTTCCACTCTTCTTCTTTCTCCGTTTGTTCGTTATTCTCTGCTTCGTTTTCACTGCTTTGTGTTTCTGCAGTGGTATTCTTCTTCTGTGCTTCTTTCGGCGGCGCAGCTTCTTCTGCGTCTGCTGTTATTGAAGCTGTATTGTTTTTCTCTTTGGAAACCGCAGCTTCCGAATCTTCAGAGGCTGGTTTCTTTTCCGTACTTGCCGCTGCCACCTGCACTGGCTCTTTTGTTCCTACAGCGACGATTTGATCTTTGCTCTTTTGCACGATTTCTTCAGAAACAAGCTCTCTGGAAACCTCTTCTCCATTTTCCAGGGTTACTTCATAATGCTTTTTGATTTTTCCCGCCGTGCCGGGCTGCACTACTGCTTCTCTGCCGATCGCTAAAGAATCATCTTCTTTTGTCACAATCTTAAAATTTACCGTTTCTTCTTCGATCTCCTCTTCTTTTTCCACGCGGACAAGTTCAATTTCCGTACTTTCTGTTACTACTTCATCTTCCGAAGGAATAACCTTGTCCAGCTCATTTAATTCTATATTTTCTTCTTCCAGTATCTCTTCCACTGTAGCAGGAACCGTCCAGATCTCTTCTTCCTGTCCTTCTGCTTCCAGTGTCACTGGAAATGCTTTTTCATAAAAAATTTCTATGCCGTCCTTAATTTCTGCATGCAAAGAAGGCTCCACCGCATCGTGCTGGGAAACATCGACAGAGATTTCCTCCATCAATTCATCTACAGTGTCCACTGTAGTCCACATTTCCTCTTCTTCGCCTTCCAAAGAGACTGTCACTTGCTGTGCAGATTTATATTCTATTAAAATCTCATCTTCCACTGGTGTGTCCAGAGCAGGCGCTATGTAATCATGGGAAGCAACTTCAATATCCTGCTCTTCCATTACTGCCTCTACTGTGGATGCATGCGTTTCTAAACTGATCATTTCTCCTTCGTGCGAAATGATGACTTCTGCTTTTGTTACATCGTACACAACAATTCCTAACATCATCAAAATAATAGCTGTTCCTATGTTCGTCGTAAGGACGGACTTCTGCAGAAAACGTGCAAAAACCTCTCTTATCCTTGTTTTCATTGGACCTCACTCCTTCAAGACCGAAATTATACGCCCGGCTCTGTGGGTTGTCAACGAGATACCCTTTTCATTTCTGAAAAAGTAAGCTTCTTTCTTTTCGTGAACATAGAAAAATGCACGCCGCACCTGTAATCTTCGTAAAATATTACGATTAGATTACAAATGGGCGTGCAAAAGAATTCTATTGCTTTAATCGATCACTCTGACTTCCACTTCCTGTCTGCCGAAAGAAAGTGCATTTTCCCGTTCCGGCATAAAAATATCGATTTTTTGTCCATTAATTGCACCGCCGGTATCTGCTGCTAAAAATTCTCCGTGACCCCGGACTTCCACCGTCGAACCGAGCGGAATAACATCCGGATCTACTGCCACTACGTTTGCATCAGGATTTTCTTCCAGATCAATTCCCGTGCGGGTGACACCGGAACAACCTTCACAGCTTGCGGTATAAGCGGTAGCAGTAAATGATTCCCATTCTCCTGCTTCCGGACTTTCTTCCGTGTTTGTTTCTTCAGCAGTATTATCTGCCGTTTCTGTATTTACCGGTGCCGCTTCCGGGGCATTTTCCCCATTTAAGGCATTGTTTTCCCCGCTTGTTATTCCTGTATCCTCTAAACTTACGAGAAGCACCGGTTCATCGTCTGTACTGTCTTCATTTCCTGCAGTGTCATAAACGACCACTCCCAGCAAACCAACTACGAGTACCATTCCTGCGCTGGAGACTAGAAATGACTTCTGCCTTTGTGCAAAAGCTTCTTTCATTCTCCTGAACATGCTGTATACACTCCTTTGAAACCAAATTTACCATCGGTTTCTCTTTGCTTCTTCTCTTTAATTGTGAAAAAGAAAGAAGTATTGTGTAACATACCCGTATAAAATAATTAAAAACACGAAGCGCCATTTACTGCAGTATTTTACAGTTGGAATAAACGTACTGCGTTTGCGGTAGTGGTGTCAGCAAGTTCTTCATACGTGATGCCGCGAAGCTCTGCCAGCTGCTCTGCCACAAGCTTTACGTACGCAGGCTCATTCCGCTTTCCGCGGTACGGATGCGGTGCAAGATAAGGTGCATCCGTTTCAACAAGCAGGCGGTCGGCTGGAATTATTTTCGCTACTTCTTTTGGCAGCTTCGCGTTTTTAAAAGTCACCGGTCCACCGAAGGAAATATAAAAATTCATGTCCAGGCATTTTTGTGCTATTTTCTCATCTCCCTGGAAACAGTGCATAATTCCTCCGATTTCCGCAGCGTTTTCTTCCTCCAGCACCTGAACAATGTCCTCATGCGCTTCCCGGTCATGAATAATTACCGGCAGATTCACTTTTTTCGCCAGCGCAATCTGCTTGCGGAAGGCTTCTTTCTGCACCTCATGCGGAGATTTTTCCCAGTGATAATCCAGCCCGGTTTCTCCGATGGCAACTACCTTCGGGTGGGCTGCCAGTTCTTCCAGCCAGGCCAGTTTTTCTTCATCAAAATCAACCGCGTCCACTGGATGCCACCCGACTGCTGCATATAAAAATTCGTACTCTTCCACAAGTTCCATCGCGAGCTTAATCGTTTTTGTGTCGAATCCTACAACCACCATTTTTTCTACGCCTGCAGCACGTGCCCGTTCAATGACTTCAGCACTGTCTTCTGCAAACTGGTCTGCATTTAAATGTACATGCGTATCTATTAACATTCCGTTCTCTCCCTTGGAAAAAGGAACGAAACCATTTTTGGTCCCGTCCCTTTCTTGATTTATTTTACCTGTGCACCTTTTGGCAGCGCTTCTGCCACAGTTGCAAGTGATAATTTCCCATCGTGAGATCCTGCCAGAATCATTCCCTGGGAAAGTTCTCCACGGAGCTTTACCGGTTTCAGGTTCGTCACACAGATAACTTTTCTTCCTACCAGATCTTCCGGGGCATAATGCTTTGCAATGCCGGAAACAACCTGTCGTTCTTCATAGCCCAGATCAAGCTGAATCTTAAGAAGTTTATCTGCTTTCTTTACTTTTTCCGCTTTAATTACTTCTGCTACGCGCAGATCCACCTTTGTAAAGTCATCAATCGTGATTTCCTCTGCTTCTGGTGCTTCTACTGCTGTTTCCTCAGCTTCTTCAGTTTCTGCTGCTTTTACTGTGCCGCCCATCATGTCTACAATTGCTTTTACCTCTTCTTCAAAGTCCAGGCGCGGGAAGATTGGCTCTCCCTTTTCAATAATTTTTGTGCCTGCCTTCAGCTGGCCAGGCTGCTTTAACGTTTCCCATCCAGTCAGTTCTTCGGGTATCTGCAGCTGCGCATAAATTTTCCCCGGTGTCTTTGTCAGGAATGGGCGGAGCATAATAGAAGCCTGGCGGATAGATTCCACCAGATGATGTAAAACAGAACCAAGCTGTTCTTTCGCAGTTTCATCCTTTGCAAGAATCCACGGCTGTGTTTCATCAATATATTTGTTTGTACGGCTGATTAATTGACCGATCGCCGTGAGGGAAACGGAAAACTGCATTTCTTCCATGGATGTTTCTACTTTATCGACCGTAGAATCAATTAATTCCAGCAGAGAAGCATCATACGGAGAGGCATCCTTTAGGTATGCAGGCAGTTCCCCATTAAAATATTTATTGATCATTGCGATGGTACGGTTTACAAGATTCCCAAGATCGTTCGCCAGATCATAATTAATACGGTCTACAAATCCCTCCGGCGTAAATACACCGTCTGAACCAAATGGTACTTCGCGAAGAAGATAGTAGCGCACTGCATCCAGGCCGTATCGGTCGATCAATGGCACAGGATCGACAACATTCCCTTTAGACTTCGACATTTTTCCGTCCTTCATCAAGAGCCAGCCGTGTCCAAATACTTTTTTCGGCAGCGGCTGATCAAGTGCCATCAGCATGATCGGCCAGTAGATTGTGTGAAAACGAACGATTTCTTTTCCTACGAGATGTACGTCTGCCGGCCAGTGGGACTGATACAAGCTGTCATCTTCCGAACCATAGCCAAGCGCAGTAATATAATTGGATAAAGCATCGATCCATACATATACCACGTGCTCTGGATTGCTTTCCACTTTTACTCCCCAGTCAAAAGAAGTACGGGAAACAGCAAGATCCTCTAATCCAGGTTTAATAAAGTTATTGATCATTTCATTTTTTCGTGATTCCGGCTGGATAAATTCCGGATTTTCTTCATAATACTTCAGCAGTCTGTCAGCATACTTACTCATTTTGAAGAAGTAGGATTCTTCCCTTACTTTTTCTACCGGGTGACCGCTGTCGGGGCTTTTCCCTCCGATAATGTTTCCTGCTTCATCATACTCTTTTTCTTCCAGCTGAAGCTCGGTGTAAAATGTTTCATCAGAAATTGAATACCAGCCTTCATATTCATCCAGATAGATATCTCCCTGTTCCAGAAGTTTGTCGAATATTTTCGCAACCACCTTCTTGTGTCTTTCTTCTGTCGTACGAATAAAATCATCATAGGAAATATCAAGTTTATCCCACAGCTGCTGGATGTCTTTTACAATGTCATCTACAAATGCCTGTGGTGACACCCCGTTTTCTTTTGCTTTCGCTTCAATTTTCTGACCATGCTCATCGGTTCCGGTTAAATAACGGACATCGTATCCGCGCAGACGCTTATAGCGGGCCATGGCATCCCCTGCCACCGTCGTATAAGCATGCCCGATGTGAAGTTTCGCACTCGGGTAATAAATAGGTGTAGTAATATAAAATGTTTTATTCTCCGTTGTCATCTTGTATAAAGCCTCCTTTAATAATAAATACATGTAAACTGCAGACGAAAAAAAGCCCCCGTCCTCATACAGGGACGAGAGCATAGCTCACGCGGTACCACCCGGTTTCGTTAACAATCGTTAACCTCGGCACGACCGGAAATTTCCGGTCTCTCTGTTTAACGCACAGCAGCGTGCTCTCCTTACGTTATCTGCTCGGAAAAGCAGCCTCTCCCGGGACCATATTCAAAAGTGCGGCATGTCCGGTTTTCAGCTCCCCCGGCTCTCTGCGTCATGCGCTTCTTTCTACTCATCCCATCATTGAAGCTTCTATTATGATAGTTTCTCTCCTTGAAAATATACCGAATGCTCCTGCGAATGTCAACCAGCGTGCGGGTTGATAAGTACCGACCCTTCTTTTGCTGGCTTCCCGGTAATTCTAATTCTGCACGGCTTCATAAATATCTTCAGTGCTCTTCCAGGGAAGCTGAAATTTTTCTCCCCGGCAAATGAAGAAATAGAAACAGCAGACACTCCATTACCGGAAACTAACGGCGTTTTTTCAAATAAATGGATTATCAACAGCCATGATCTATTTGTACTTTATCCTCTGTATATGGAAAGTAATAGAAATATCTTCATGAATGAGCAAGTTATTGTATTTTTGTGACAATATTGTTTATTATAAGAGCATCACTAGTAAGTGGAGTTCGCACTACAGTAAATCTTGTAACAGCAGGAAACAGAAGCATGATTGATAAAGTCATTTTTCGACAAAGGTGATTGCTTACCGCTTCGCTGAAACATTGTATTATTGTATGGTGGATGTCTTTAGTATTTTGTCGAAACAAGTAAATCAAGGTACCCTTAAGCTTTTTTCCACTCCAATATTAGTGACAGCTTCATTGATGTCCCGTCGGCACTGCGCAAAAAGTCGAAGCCAGATAAATAAAATTACGACACAGTCCTCTTTTTTCATCTTAATCACCTTGAGTAATTAACAGGATTGAGAGAAAAAGGAAATAATTAATAGTTTTTGTTAGTTTTTAATTGACTTCATTTGGAAGTATTGGTATTATACTCTTAACAGAAATTTGTCGAATCATGGCGTTTCGATATTCTGAGGGTAGGACAATTTAGTTAGAAGAGAGGGGATTTTTAACATGAAATCTACAGGAATCGTAAGAAAAGTTGATGAATTGGGGCGCGTAGTTATTCCAATCGAACTTCGTCGTACACTGGATATTGCAGAGAAAGATGCTCTGGAAATTTATGTAGACGATGACCGTATTGTGCTTAAAAAGTACAAGCCGAACATGACTTGTCAGGTAACTGGGGAAGTATCTGATGATAACTTGTCTTTAGCAAAAGGAAAAATCATTTTGAGTCCGATGGGCGCAAAAGAAATCATCAAAGACTTGGAAGAGTATATCTCCAAGCAGGAAAACTAAGAGATTTAAATTATTGGGCAGAAAGAGAGGGCAGCCGATTCGGCTGTCCTCTTTTTCTATCTTCTGCAGTTTTTATCTATTTTTCTATATGATAGGCCTGATATACATCCCGTTTTGGAAGGTCCCGGTCTATTGCAGTTAACTTAATCGCCTGTTTTGATTTCTCTCCTGCTTCTATATACTTTTCCACATGTTCGACTACACTCAGCGGCTCCCACCATGCAGTGCCCTCTGCTGCTTCCTGTTCTTCCTCTGACGCACCTTCTATCAGGAGCACACACTCGCCCTTAATTTCCAGGTCTTCCGCCCAGTTCACCAGTTCGGCAAGTGTGCCGGTAATAATCGTTTCATACTGCTTTGTCAGTTCCCGTCCTATCGCAGCTCTGCGATCTCCCAGCACTTCCAGTGAAGCTTCGAGCATTTCTTTCAGCCGGTGAGGCGACTCATAAAAAAGTAATGTGGAAGGAACCGCCTGCCATGAAGTTAACACCTGCTTCCGCTTCTTCTTCTTTCGATCGACAAATCCTATAAAAGTAAAGGAGTCGGTGGGGAGACCAGAAGCAATCAGAGACGTAAGTGCTGCATTAGCTCCAGGCAGTGCAATGACCGGCAGTCCTTCCGCCTTCGCCGCATATACAAGCTCTGCTCCCGGGTCTGAAACAGCAGGCATTCCCGCATCGCTGACTACAGCCACATGTTCTCCCGACCGCACTCTCGCTAACAGTTCTTCCCCACGGGATCTTTTATTATGTTCGTGATAGCTGACCAGCGGAGTAGCGATCTCAAAAACATGACAGAGCTTTTTGGTATGGCGGGTATCTTCTGCTGCGATAACATCTGCTTCCTGCAGTGTTTTGACTGCTCTATAGGTCATATCATCCAGGTTTCCTATCGGCGTGGGGACAAGTGTAATTTTTCCTGCCGCTTCTTTATCCATAAAGCTTCTTTGCTCATTCATTTGTGCGCCCCCCTTCAAAATATTCTTTATAAAATTCTTTTTGATAAGTGCCGTCTTCTGCGTAAACTACCCAGGGAGCTTCTGTTGTTAACCCTGGATTTCCATCTTTTACTGCTTCAATGAGTACGATATTTGCTGCTTTTGTAAGCTTTGGATGGACGTATTTAATCCGTTTCGGCGCCAGATGGTATTGGTTCATTATTGCAAAGATTTCTGCTGCCCGCTCCGGGCGGTGTACAAAAGCAACTTTTCCTTTTGATTTTACCAATGCGGCAGCCGCAGCCACGGCGTCTGTCAGCGTACAGGAAACTTCATGACGGGCAATCGTTTTCCATTCATTTTCATTCACGCCTTTTGCAGCAGTTACCGGAAAATATGGGGGGTTACAGGTAACAAGATCATATTTCCCAAGTTCCATTCCCTGTAAAATACGCAGATCTCCTTCCTTAACAGAGATCTGCCTGCTCAGTTCATTTGTGATGATGGATCGTTCGAACAGCCCGCAGAGAAGCGGCTGTAATTCCATTGCTTCTATTTTCGCTTTCGTACGAAGACTCAGCATTAACGGCACGGCTCCGGTCCCTGCACACAGATCTATGATCCGTTTTGCTCCACTGACTCTGGCGAATTTCGCAAGCAGCACCGCATCCATCGAATAGGAAAATATATCACTCCGCTGGTGGATCATTCTTTCATTCCCCGGCAGAAAATCCTGGCGCTCTTCAGCAGACACTGTCATTTTTCACACTCCTTCCGCAAAAAAACGCCCCCTCTTTCCGGGACGTTTTTGATATCCATGCTATTCCGGCCGATTTAAAAAGGAAAGGCAGAACAGACAGTCCCCTTCTTTACGAATACTGCCGTAATGAAGATTACAGATGTGAAACCCTTCCTGATACAGGCGGGCCAGATTGTCATAGCCCTCACCGAATCCAGGTTTAATCCTCGCTTCTGCAGCTACTACCTGTCCCGGCTTGTTTTCCTCTTCTGCCGCCTCCTGGTTCATACGGTCCCGCAGATGTTTGTTTTCCATCTGCAGGTGTGTATTTTCCTCCAGCAGCTCCGCCAGCTGATCTTTCAGCTCTCCAAGCTCATGATGAAGTCCGCCGATCCGTTCTTCCATCTGGCTGACGCGGGTAAAAATTTCTTTTTTGTTCACGATGCCCACACCTCATTACTTCGTGGTCTGCGCGGCGATCGCTCCTTCTTCCAGGAGTTCATCCAGCGTATATTCTATAACCTGCTTTGACTCGAAAATTTCCACCTGTACGAGCCGTTCCAGCATATTTAAACCAACGACTTTTCCTTTACCGTAGCTGGTCGTCAGCTTCTGGTATAAATCCGGCAGGTCTTTTTTTGCGGATTCATAGGTGTCGTTTTCATATTTCAGACAGCACATTAACCGTCCGCATAAACCGGAAATTTTTGTCGGATTCAGCGAAAGATTCTGGTCCTTTGCCATCTTAATCGATACGGGTTCAAAATCTCCGAGAAAAGTCGAACAGCATAACATTCTGCCGCACGGCCCGATTCCTCCGAGCATTTTTGCTTCATCCCGCACCCCAATCTGCCGAAGTTCAATCCTTGTCCGGAAGATGGCGGCAAGATCCTTTACGAGCGTCCGGAAATCAATTCGCCCGTCTGCCGTGAAGTAAAACAGAACTTTATTTCGATCAAATGTATATTCAACGTCTACCAGTTTCATATCAAGGTTATGCTCAGTAATTTTCTGCAGACAGATATTGAATGCTTTCTCCGCTTCTTTTTTGTTCTCCGTGATCGTCAGTTTATCTTTCTCCGTGGCGAGCCGCAGCACTTGTTTGAGCGGTAGAACAACATCCTGTTCTTCCACTTCCTTTATTCCAATGACTGCTTTGCCGAATTCGACGCCGCGCGCCGTTTCTACAATAACATAGTCATCCTTTTCTATCTGTAAATTTCCCGGGGAAAAATAATAAATTTTCCCGGTTTTTTTAAACCGCACTCCTATTACTTGATGCACAATTATCCCTCCTGTAAACGAAGCAGCAGCTGTTCCATCAGCAGCTGTGGAGATACGTTCGCATTAATGCGCCGTTTCGCATTCATTACTGCCTGGAGGTTATTACCGAGTTTCCCTTGTGAAAGCTGGAACGCTTGTTTCGCAAGCGTATCTTCCTGATCTATATAAACGATCGCATCTGACTGGCCTACCTGCATACGCAGGACATCCCGATACCAAAGCATCATCAGATCCAGCGCCGTCTGTACATCCTCGCGTTCACTGAAAAACGGTATAATTGTCTCGTGAAGCGTAATATATGCATCCGCCGGCCGTCTGATAAGATCGTCAATTAATTGTATCACTTTCTCGCGTGCCTGTGTGATCCAATCTTCTTCAAATAACTGCTCTGCTTCTGTTAAATCCGAAGTAAGCTTTGCTACGATTCCTGCATCCTTCTCCCGGTACCCCGCAGCTGTAAGCTTTTTAATGATTCTATCTGGTGAGAGGGGAGAAAAACTCATTACCTGGGCCCGAGATAATATTGTGGGAAGCATCTGATAGGCGTTTGTAGTTAACAGCAGTGCCAGTGCTTCTCCATCCGGCTCCTCAAGAAATTTAAGCAGGCTGTTGGCCGCACTTGCTGACATTTTATCTGCTTCTTCTACAATATATATTTTCTTTTGTGTTTCCACTCCGCGCATACTGAATTCTTTTTTCAGTTCCCGGATCTGGTCCACTTTAATTGTCGTTCCATCCGGTCGTATCGTGTGAATATCCGGATGATTCCCGGATTCTGCACGCCGGCATTCCCGGCAGACAAGACACGGATTTGCTGCTACTGTAGCTTCACAGAGAAAAGATTTTGCAAGCAGCAGAGCCGCTGCGCGCTTTCCGGTCCCGCGTCCGCCTTCAAATAAATAAGCATGGGCCAGCCGGTCCCGCTTTACACTGTTCTGCAGGACACGCGAAATCGTCGGTTGTGTTTCTTCAAGTTCCTGCCACTGATCCATGGTCCAGCCTCCATTAAAACTTTTCGAACTGCTCTACCGGCAGAATAAATACCGTCGCTCCTCCAACCTGTACTTCCACAGGGTAAGGTACGTAGGAATCAGCATTTCCTCCCATTGGGGAAATAGGAGCAACCAGCTGCTCTCTTGATTCACAATTTTCTTTTATAATTGCTAACACGCTGTCCACTTCAGCATCTTTTACACCAATCATGAACGTCGTATTGCCTGCCTTTAAAAATCCACCAGTGCTTGCTAGTTTTGTTGCCTGAAATTCCTGATCTACAAGCGCATCCGAGAGTCGGTTGCTGTCTTTGTCCTGGATTACCGCAATGATCAGCTTCATATTCATCTCCTCCATTAATAGGGGTTATTTGTATTATAACAAGAATTTCTAATATACATGCGATGTTTGTTAGATTTCACCCGCAAAATTATTGCAGGAAAAACAATTACCCGTGTGCAGAAAACTATGCTGATCAGTTTGACTGAATTTTTTGAGAGAGTACTTTCCAGGCTGCATCTGTTACTTCAGGAAGTGAACGGCCTGCGTCAATTTTTTTTATTCTTTCCGGTTCCCTTTCCTGCAGCTGAAGATACATGTCTCTTACTGCCTGATGAAATTCCAGCGACTCCTTATCCAGCCGATTGATTTCTCTTCCTTTATTTTCTTTTATCCGGTGCAGTCCCTGCACCGGATCGATGTCAAAATAAAGTGTTACATCCGGTTTCATCCCGCCTGTCGCAAATTCATTCAGTTCGCGTACAGCCTCCACTCCTATTTTTCTTGCAAAGCCCTGATACACGAGGCTGCTGTCTACAAAACGATCACAAAGAATAATTCCGCCCCGTGCAAGATGCGGCACGACTTTTTCCATTAAGTGCTGCCGGCGGGATGCAGCATATAATAATGCTTCTGTCCTAGCATCCATTGCCGTGTGCTCCGGATCAAGAATGATATCTCTGATCTTTTCTGCGATATGGCTTCCACCGGGTTCTCTTGTTGCCAATACATCATAGCCCTTTTCCGCTAATTTTTTATGAAGCTCTTTTAACACCGTTGTTTTTCCAGCTCCTTCGCCGCCTTCAAATGTAATAAATGTACCGCTCATGCTATTCTCATCCTTCCATGTCTGTAAAAACACTGATGAAACTTTTATCGCCTTTTATACGCACCCGGCGTTTTTTCAAATGTTCGTAAGCAGTTATATGCTCTTTCGTGATTTTTTCTCCTCTTAACAGCAGTGGAATGCCCGGAGGATAAGGAATAAATGTATCTGCGGATATTTTCCCTTCCGCTTTTTCCCACGTTATTTCCTTTTCCTGCATACGCTCCAGCTGTTCATAGGAAGCTGCTGTTTTCACTGCTTTCTGACTGCCGCGTATGACCTTGTGCTGGAGCGCAGCCGGTTTTTCTTCTTTAAATATTCGCTGCAGCTGTGCAAACATCTCCCTGGTCACCTGCAGATCAAGAGATAAAGTTAATAATAAATGTACAGGGGAACGAAGTTCCGGATAGGCACCCTCAGTTTCCATTTTTTGCTGCCACATCTCCGGTTTTTCAGGATGATTTCCTGCAAGAAGACTTAATTTCAAAGGATCCAGACGATACTCTCCGATTTTTTCAGGGAGGATGGCTGTATATTGAGAGAGCTTTTTCCTTTCAGACTTAATGAGCTGAGCAGATTCTTGCCAGTCCTGTTTTTCTGCCGCGTAAGCACGTGCGATATCTAACGAAGCCATCAAAGGATAGGAGGGACTGCTCGACTGTGTCATTGCCAGTGCTTTCCGAAGTTTATTTTCTGCAATATGATTATTTCCTGCGTGCAACCAGGCGCTCATTGTCATTGCAGGCAGTGTTTTGTGTGCAGATTGCACTACAAGATCCGCTCCTGCAGCTAAAGCACTTTCGGGAAACCATTGATTATTCTCAGGTAAAAAATGTGCTCCGTGCGCTTCATCTACAAGAAGCAGTGCTCCAAAATGGGTACACAAGGCTTTATGTATAGATAAGGACTGTCCATATCCTTCATAGGTAGGATTCGTTAAAAAAACAGCACGCGCTTCGGGAAAATCCTCCAATGCAGCTTTCAGTGTTTCTGTATGTATTCCAAGCGGCAGCCCTGTCGCTGCATCTCTGTCAGGATCAAGAAACACAGGAACTGCACCTGCAAGCTCCAGCCCATTAAATACGGATTGATGACTGTTTCGCTGCACGAGAACGATATCTCCCCTGGAAACTGACGCCAGCAGCATCGCTGCATTTCCAGCAGTAGAACCTCCTACGAGAAAATAACTTCTTTTTGCCTGATAAAGAGCAGCAAGCAATTCCTGTGCCTCTTTGATTACGGATTCCGGTGCATGCAAATCATCCAGTCCGTTGATTTCCGTTTTATCGAGCGACAAGATTGCTTCAAATTGTTTTATAAATTTTCCCGGAAAAACTTTTCCATTTTTATGTCCCGGCACATGATAGGAAGAAGCATTTTGCAGCTTTTCCAATGCATGATATAGCGGCACTTTCGTTTGGTCCATTCTCGCTCCTCCGTTTCTTACTCTAATTATAACGAAAATCTCTTGATCTTGCTTTTCCTTCTTTGCTTTGATTAACTAAAAATAAGAGAACCAGTGTGAGGAGGGGAGAAGTAAATATGAAAAAAAGATTTGCTGTTGTATTTGTATTGTTAGTTTCCTACGCCGTATTTCTTGCTCCGGGCGGTGAAAATGGCGGAGGCCCCACGTTTCCGCAGCTAATAACCGGACAATTTGAAGGCGTGGATCCACTCGTCACAGCTGTATTTTCTATGCTCGGAATTTATCCGGTAATTTTCGCTCTTTTATTAATTCCAAAAGATAGATACCGGCTCCCAGCCTGGCCCTTCGTCCTGTTATCTTTTGGTCTTGGTGCTTTCAGTATCCTTCCCTATATGGCATTCAGAGGCAGCAGAAATAAAGAAACTGCCCGGGGACCGCGCCTGCTTCATCATGGTATCACACATCCATTACTGCTGATTTTATTATTGATTATTTCTATTGCAGTTTACTTGGTTGGGATAGCTGGTTCGTTTTCTGCCTATGGAGAAGCTTTTATGAATTCAGGTTTAGTGAGTGTAATGACGATCGATTTCCTTGTAGTCATATGGCTTACTTATTACATCCTCCGTTATGATTGGCAGCTCCGCCACACTTGGCTTACTTTTATTCCAGCGATTGGTCCGCTTATTTTAATTCTCTGGAGAAACAAGCTTTCTGTACCGCATGAAAAGTTAGATTAATAAGGAATTCTTTTTATTTTGGCTCTGTCAAAGTGGATTGATATAAGAAAGGCACGCCTGCGGTTTTTATTTTCAAGGCAGCTTCATTTTAAAATACAAAAAAGCACTTCATCCGCAGATGAAGTGCCGGGTACCTAGCAGCGTCCTACTTTCGCAGGGGGAGAGCCCCCAACTATCATTGGCGCTGGTG
>NZ_FNIL01000006.1 GCF_900103955.1 Alkalicoccus daliensis | reverse complement strand
CCAGCCGTCCAGCAAAACCAACCCCGAAGAGCATGTTACCTTCTTCATCTAAGAGCGTTTCCTGTAGGAAGTGTAAAATAAAGAAGCTAATTAACGTTTGTGCCCGCTTATTTTACTGTCGGACCCGCTATTTTACTCCGAATCGCTTATACTTTACTCCGAACGGGCTATAGTAACATGAAATCCCTCTATGCTGACATCCAAACCGGCTATACTGACACCCAAACACACACTAATAAACTAAAGTCACCCTATACTCCTCCCCAAAAACCCGCGATACTAAAATATCCTTCCCCGCTGCGAAACTTTCATCTTATCACCAAGCGCTGACCCTCTCCCTCTCCGTAATTGTGAAAAATATCACAACCGCCACACCAGGAAAACCTGCAAAACAATTCAAAAACCACATTAAAACTTCACTATTTTCACAAAAAGTTCAAATTTAATTTTATTACAAAATTAACAGACATTTTTCACAATCTTATGTATAATAAGGAGCGTGCACAAAAGGAAACTCCCTAGATAGAGGCTTTTAAAAGTGTCTTGAAAAGCCGATAATAAAAGGCTGAATAGCAGGGTTTGGTTCCGTTTTCATCGTATTGACATGACAGGGGTCGTGTTGTACGATTACAAAGGGTATCGGGTGGAAGATCCTAATTGTGAGCAAGGAGTCATGCGATATGCCAAACGAGCCAAAGCGATCACCTTACAGGTCGGTTTTGAAAGCCTTTGCGCTTATGTCCACAATTTCTTCCTATATAATAGGAGCGATTTTGCTGGGAGTGTTTGGAGGCAGGTGGCTTGATCAGTACTTCGGGACAAACAGCGTATTCCTGGTCATTACTTTGCTAGCCGGATTGGGGACTGCCATGTACGGCATTTATTCCGCAGTAAAGAAATTTACGGAGGACGAAAATGACAACGATGTATGACCTCGCCAGACGTTACTCGATTTATACAGGCATCATCATCTTGTTATTGCTTACTGTAGCTCTTGTAACTTCCATGTCGACATTCTTTTTCGGAATGGCATTCGGCACCGCTTTGAGTTTAGTGAACTTTGTAAGTACATACTTTCAAGTGAAGCGGCTGGCAGAAACGGAGAGAACACAGAAGTACCGGTTTTCCATAGGCACAGTGGGAAGACTGATTATCGTCTTAGCAGCGTTGTTTATTGCACAAGCTTTTCCCCAGTATTTTGATATGGCTGGAGTAATTGCAGGACTTGCAGTTACGTATGTCATCCTTCTTATTGATCCCATTTTCCAAATCAAGCATTTGCAGTAGCGCAGCTTATCTTAACTGGTGCAGTCTGTAATGCATCAAAGAGAGGTGAATTTACGATTGGATACTCATTATTTAAAGGTCGATTTATTCGGCATTCCATGGATGACAGTGAACATTCCCAATTTGCTGCTTATTACGGCAGCCATGGCCATTGTTTTCTTCGTCTGCTTCTTCATGGCAAGAAAAATTGAAATGTACCCAACCGGTGCGCAGAATGCACTTGAATATCTGGTACAGTTCATTAAAAACGTTATCAGCAGTACGATGGACTGGGAACGCGGCAAAAACTTCCTGATGTTAGGAATCACTTTAATACTCTACATTTTTGTAGCGAATATGATGGGTGTGCCGTTTGAACTAGCAACAGCAGAACACTATGTCTGGTGGAATTCACCGACATCAAACCCAGTATTAACACTTTCTCTTGCCCTTTTCATTATCCTGCTCACACATATTTATGGGATAAAATTAAAAGGCGTAAAGGAATATGGAAAGGATTATTTCCGTCCGGCTCCGCTGTTGGCTCCATTTAAACTGATTGAGGAATTTTCCAACACGCTGACGCTCGGTATGCGACTATTCGCAAACATTTATGCGAAAGAAGTTATTCTGATCATGCTGGTTGGTTTAGGAACATCAAGTCTGTTTTGGGTGTTTGGTGCATTTTTACCACTCGTTGTATTCCAGGCATTCAGTGTATTTATCGGATCGCTGCAGGCGTTCATATTTGTTATGCTGACCATGGTTTACATGGCCCACAAAGTAAACGAAGAGCACTAATAATTTTGTGAATAATAGCTCTAATGAGCGTATTCTTAATAAATGTAATTACGATATATTGAAGGAGGATTTTCATAATGGATGTAGGTTTAATTGGTATTGGTATAGGTTTAGCAGCAGGTTTAGCAGCAATCGCAGGTGCAATTGGAGTTGCGATGGTAGTTTCCAACACAGTACAAGGTATTACTCGTCAGCCGGAACTTCGCGGCCCGCTTCAAACTGTAATGTTCATTGGTGTACCGCTTGTTGAGGCACTGCCGATTTTCGCAATTGTTATTGCCTTTTTACTACTCGGAAATATGT
Organism: Alkalicoccus daliensis; assembly: GCF_900103955.1. GTDB lineage: Bacteria > Bacillota > Bacilli > Bacillales > Salisediminibacteriaceae > Alkalicoccus > Alkalicoccus daliensis. Next base: position 203,677 of record NZ_FNIL01000006.1, on the reverse strand, counting down.
AACCACAATTTAAATGGCGGAGGACGTTTTCATACAAACTTCGCCATTCCTTATGTACGTAGATGTGCCCGGCGATCCCGGGTATTCTTTTCTTAACAGTAGTTTTGCACAAAGGAGGCGACCCTGTTGTTTGATATTAACGAAATTGAATGGATTAATGCGCTTTATCAAATAGCTGCATTCTTCGTTCTGCTTCTCCTTCTTAAAAAGTTTGCTTTCGGTCCTGTCATGAATATGATGGAAAAGCGTGAAAAGCACGTCGCAGATCAGATCGCTACAGCGGAAAAAAACCGGGAAGAGTCTGAGAAGTATTTAAAAGATCAGCGTGAGGCAGTTCAGGCTGCACGCGAAGAAGCAAAAGAAATTGTTGAAAATACGCAGAAGATGAGTGACCTGCAGGCGAAAGAAATCCTGAACAGCGCTCGTGAAGAAGCGAACCGTATGAAAGAAAATGCAAAGCAGGAAATTAATTCCGAAAAGGCACAGGCTATCTCCGAGCTTCGTGAGCAAGTTTCAACGTTGTCTGTACTCGTAGCATCAAAAGTGATCGAGAAAGAGCTGGATGAACAGGAACAGGAGAAACTCATTCAGGAGACGCTTAGAGAAGTTGGCGAAGGCCTATGATCAAGCATCCGCTTGGGTCCCGTTATGCAGCTGCGCTCTTCGAACTGGCGCAGGAAAGAAATGCACTGGACCAGACGCTCACAGATCTTGACACCGTTACGCAGGTAATACAGGAAACGAACCTTCTTGACGAAGTGTTCCGCCACCCAAAGATGACGGGCAGCCGAAAGAAGGAAATTCTTAAACAAGCGTTTCAAGGGAAAGTAAGCGAACACGTGCTGAATCTGCTGCAGCTTCTCGTAGATAATAAACGGGAATCACTGTTTACAGCGATTGCAGAAGATTTCAAAACATTGACTTACGAAGCGCAGGGAACCGCAGAAGCCACTGTATATTCAGCGAAACTTTTAGGCGAAGCGGAAAAAACTGCGATTGGTGAAGTCTTTGCAAGAAAAGCAGGCAAAGCGAAGCTTCTTATTGAAAACGTAGTAGATAAAGACGTCATTGGCGGGCTGCGCGTACGCATCGGAGATACCGTGTATGATGGCACCGTCGCTAATCAACTCGCACGCATTCATGAACGCATGATTGCAGGGAACAGTAGATAGGGGTGAACGATATGAGCATCAGAGCCGATGAAATCAGCTCGCTGTTAAAGCAGCAAATCGAAGGCTATGAAACAGAAATGGAAGTAAGTGATGTCGGTACCGTCATCCGTGTAGGGGACGGGATCGCCGTAGCTCATGGGCTGGAAAATGTAATGGCCGGAGAGCTGCTTGAATTTTCAAATGGTGTCATGGGTATGGCACAGAACTTAGAAGAAAATAACGTAGGTATCATTATTCTTGGTCCTTTTACAGATATTCGTGAAGGTGACGAAGTGAAACGTACCGGACGTATTATGGAAGTACCTGTGGGAGAAGAACTTCTTGGACGTGTCGTAAACCCGCTTGGCCAGCCGCTGGACGGCAAAGGCGCAGTAGGAACGACAAAAACACGCCCAATCGAAAGTGATGCACCCGGCGTAATGGACCGTAAATCTGTTCACGAACCGCTGCAGACTGGTGTTAAGGCGATTGACTCCCTTATCCCGATCGGCCGTGGCCAGCGTGAGCTTATTATCGGAGACCGCCAGACAGGGAAAACAGCGATTGCCATGGATACAATCATCAATCAAAAAGATGAGGACATGATCTGTATTTACGTAGCAATCGGCCAGAAAGAATCAACGGTTGCAGGCGTGGTGGAAACACTTCGTCAGCACGGAGCACTCGATTACACGATCGTTGTAACAGCAAGTGCATCCCAGCCGGCACCACTTCTTTACCTTGCTCCTTATGCGGGTGTTTCCATGGGTGAAGAATTCATGTATAACGGAAAGCACGTTCTTGTTATTTATGATGACCTTACGAAGCAGGCATCTGCCTACCGTGAACTTTCCCTTCTTCTCCGCCGTCCTCCAGGTCGTGAAGCTTTCCCTGGTGACGTATTCTACCTTCACTCACGCCTTCTTGAGCGTGCAGCGAAGCTGAGCGATGATAAAGGTGCAGGTTCTCTGACGGCACTGCCGTTCATTGAAACACAGGCAGGGGACATCGGGGCTTATATCCCGACGAACGTAATTTCGATTACAGACGGACAGATCTTCCTGCAGTCGAACCTCTTCTTCTCCGGCGTACGCCCAGCGATTGATGCTGGTCTTTCCGTATCCCGTGTAGGTGGTTCTGCGCAGATTAAAGCGATGAAGAAAGTAGCGGGTACACTGCGTCTGGACCTTGCATCCTACCGTGAGCTGGAAGCTTTCACACAGTTCGGTTCCGATCTCGATGCTTCTACAAGAGCGAAGCTTGACCGCGGTGCACGTACAGTAGAAGTACTGAAGCAGGGATTGAATCAGCCGCTGGCAGTAGAAAAGCAGGTATTCATTCTTTTCGCACTTACCAAAGGGCACTTGGATGATATTGAGGTAGAAGACGTTCGCCGCTTTGAAGCAGAACTGTTTACCTTCCTTGAGCATAACAATAAAGATCTTCTTGCACAGATTAAAGAAACCGGAGCACTTGCAGATGCAGATGCGATGAGCGGGGCAATTACCGAGTTCAAGAAGACGTTCCAGTCAAACTAAGAAATAGAGCAGGGGGTCCACCCCTGCTTTTCGGAGCAAAGGTGGTGAAGAACGTTGGCTTCTCTTAAAGAGATTAAAACGCGAATTGGTTCCACGAAGAAAACCAAACAGATTACAAAAGCGATGGAAATGGTGTCTGCTGCAAAGCTGAACCGCGCCCAGACAAAGGTGCAGAATTTCCTTCCTTACCGGGATAAAATCCGTGAAGTAGTAGCAAGCATTTCACAGGGGTCCGAAGATGTTTCCCATCCAATGCTCCAGGAACGCAAGGAGATTAAAAAGACGGGATATATCATCATCACCTCGGACCGTGGACTTGCAGGTGCCTACAACGCGGGACTGCTCCGCTATACGCTGCAGCTGATCGAAGAACGTCACGCCTCTCCAGATGAGTACGGGCTTGTAGTCATCGGAAAGATCGGACGTGACTTCTTTAAAAAGCGGAACATGCCAATTTTTCAGGAAATTGTAGGACTCGCAGATCAGCCGGAGTATGCGGAGATTAAAAACATCGCGGAAACGACAGTGCAGATGTTTGCAGATCAAGTATTTGATGAAGTATTTATCCATTACAACCACTTTCTCAGTGCCATCAGCCAGGAAGTTACGGAAGACAAAATTCTTCCGCTGACAGGATTAATGGAAGAGAACGAAGAAGGATCAGGCGAAGGTACATTAAACTATCTTTATGAGCCGGACCCGGAAACGATTCTCGAAAAGCTTCTGCCTCATTATGCAGAGAGTCTTATTTACGGCTCCCTGCTGGATGCAAAAGCAAGTGAATTTGGTGCAAGAATGTCTGCGATGCGTTCTGCTACAGATAACGCAGACAACCGTATTGGCGAATTAACACTCAGTTATAACCGTGCCCGCCAGGCAGCAATCACACAGGAAATTAATGAGATTGTAAGCGGAGCATCAGCACAAAGCTAGTCAGCAATTGTGGAGGAGGAAAGACGATGAACAAAGGACGCGTCACACAGGTGCTTGGTCCGGTCGTAGACGTTCAATTCGAACGCGGCCAGCTCCCTGAGATATATAACGCAATCAAAATCTCCGAACCGGCAACTGCAGGAAATGTAGGCATCGAGCTTACCCTGGAAGTAGCGCTTCATTTAGGAGATGACACAGTTCGTACAGTTGCAATGTCATCTACCGACGGACTTGTCCGCGGTACAGAAGTAATAGATACCGGCAGCGCGATTTCTGTTCCGGTCGGCGATGCTACCCTCGGCCGTGTATTCAACGTACTTGGGGAAAACATCGATTTGGATGAGCCAATTGAAGCAGGAGTCCAGCGTGATCCAATTCACCGCCAGGCACCTGCATACGATGAGCTTCAGACAGAAACCGAAATTCTGGAAACAGGAATTAAAGTAGTTGATCTGCTTGCACCGTATGTAAAAGGTGGTAAAATCGGTCTCTTCGGCGGTGCCGGAGTTGGTAAAACGGTTCTTATCCAGGAGCTTATCAACAACATCGCCCAGGAGCACGGTGGTATTTCCGTATTCGCCGGCGTTGGGGAACGAACTCGTGAAGGAAATGACCTTTACTACGAAATGACGGATTCCGGTGTTATTAAGAAAACCGCCATGGTATTCGGCCAGATGAACGAGCCGCCTGGTGCACGTATGCGTGTAGCATTAACTGGTCTTACAATGGCAGAGCACTTCCGTGATGAAAAAGGTGCGGACGTACTGCTCTTTATCGATAATATCTTCCGTTTCACACAGGCAGGTATGGAAGTATCCGCCCTCTTGGGACGTATGCCTTCTGCCGTGGGTTACCAGCCGACACTTTCTACAGAGATGGGTCAGCTGCAGGAACGTATTACATCTACAAAGAAAGGTTCTGTAACATCCATCCAGGCGATTTATGTACCTGCGGATGACTATACAGACCCTGCACCAGCAACAACATTCGCTCACTTGGATGCAACAACAAACCTGGAGCGTAAGCTTTCTGAAATGGGTATCTACCCAGCGGTGGATCCACTTGCATCTACTTCCCGTGCACTTTCTCCGGAAATCGTTGGAGAAGAGCATTATGAAGTAGCTCGTGAAGTACAGGTAACGCTGCAGAAGTATAAAGAGCTTCAGGACATCATTGCGATCCTTGGTATGGATGAGCTTTCTGAAGAAGACAAGCTGACGGTTTCCCGTGCGCGTCGTATTCAGTTCTTCCTGTCCCAGAACTTCCACGTAGCGGAGCAGTTTACTGGTCAGAAGGGCTCTTATGTACAGGTGAAAGATACAATTGCAGGCTTCCGCCAGATTTTAGACGGAGAACACGATGACGTGCCGGAAGATGCATTCCGTCTTGTAGGCCGCATCGAAGAAGTACTCGAAAAAGCAGAAAAAGTTTAACCTGTGAGAGGGGAAGCAAAATGCTTCCTGCTCACCGAACGATATAAAAAGCGATCCTCCTTCCGCCGATGCGCGGAAGGCAGCATCCTTTCGACAAGGAGGGTGACCGGTGAAGACGATGCAAACCAATGTCGTCACACCTGACGGCAGCGTATTCGACGGACAAGTCAATATGGTCAGCGTCAAAACGATTAACGGTGAGCTTGGGATTCTCCCAAACCACTTGCCGCTCGTCACACCGCTAGCTATCGGCGCGATTCGTCTGAAAAAAGACAAAGATGTTCGGCTGATTGCACTCAGTGGAGGTTTCATTGAAGTGCGTCAGGATGAAGTGAACATTCTTGCTGAATCAGCTGAGCTGCCATCAGATATCGACATCACACGTGCGCGTGCTGCGAAAGAACGTGCAGAACGACGCCTGGAAGAAGCAAAACGAGACAACATTGATTTCCGACGTGCGGAGCTCGCGTTAAAGCGTGCACTGAACCGGCTCGATGTGGCTCAAAATTAAGAAGAACCCGTCTGCGCATGCAGGCGGTTTTTTTGTGTTGCGGTAATCGGGACATCACAGCCGAATGCTGCTTCAGCCGTTTATCTAAATCAGCATCTGGTCCTTATTAGCTTCGGAATGAGGATAAAATTTATTAGGTGGACTCCACCAAATATTCAGTCATTAGCAGCAATTATCTGTTCACTATCGGAGATTATCTGATTTTAGTGGAGGATTAACTGATTTTAAAAACAGGTAAAATTCTTTTTATTTGTCATTAACTCCCTCCAATCTGTCATTAGTGTAGTTCCGCTAATATAACGCTTACCAGCAGAGACTTCCGTCAATACAGCTGGAACACGCATATTTCGTCGTGCCGCCGCCGTTGCTGTACTTTGCAGAAACACCTGCAGATTTTACAGTCTCGAATCATCCTGTCCCAAAATCCTCCGTAATGAACGGCTGTATCTTTTATCCCGTACCATTTATAGATAGATATACACCTCAATTTCTTTTCTTTTCCCAAATGCGAGGTTTATCACATCGATTTCCAATTAATCATTCATTAAAAAAATTTATACCAGCTCATAATTTTTTTAAAAAAAGCTGAAACTTCCTTTTGAAAGAAACGTCTATATAATTGCAGCAAGGAAATGCATACATATCAAGTGATACACAGCTGGGTATTTTTAACAGATGTATTTTGACAGCAGGAGAAATATTACAAAAAGATTACAAAAAGTAAAAAAGCAGGTTTAATATTATCAATTTGGTGAATTAGTAACCTAAGAGCTACAAGGTTATTTCACAAGATGCAGCCTGTGAACAAGGGTTAAACAACCATTCTACAGCTTTGTGACGAAAAATGATTCTAATTGCCTACAGAATTAACGTGATTTATGCATTTTAGAGGTGGCACTGAAGGGCTTTTTTCGTTAAGATTATGTTTGTGTTCGTTTGAGATCATTTTGAGACACTTACGAAGCTGGCAAACTGAAAGAGCATGGCGCGGAGGGGTAGTATGGTTGAAACGTTAGGACAGCAGTCGTTATTCAGTATATTGGTGAGCCTGATGGTCCTTGTGATTGTCTGGTGGTGTATCCAATCATTTCGATTCGATGTGTTTGTCAAAGACCCCGATGGAATTAAAGTAAAAACGCTGATGATTCTTACAACGCTGGCTTTAACACACTTGGTTACAAGCTTTATTCTCAATTATTTAAATTGGGCCACTTCACTCCGTTATCTGTTTTAACGGATGCAGAGAAAGTATCTGCTGTTTTGAGAAGCTTGATCCGAAAATCATATCAATGTCACTTAAGTTTTTGAAGGACTACTCATTTCAACTAATAAAAGCAGTATTTAAATATTCTTAAAATCATTTTACTACTACCAGTTGTCACAGCAACCGGGAGACGGAGGGGAAAATATTGGAAAAAATCATTGTACAAGGTGGCCGGCCACTAAGTGGAAGCGTGCGCGTTGAAGGCGCAAAAAACGCAGTACTACCGGTTATCACAGCTTCAATTTTAGCCAGCAAAGGAACCAGCAACATTTATGATGTTCCAGCATTAGCAGACGTTTTTACTATCAGCGAGGTGCTTCGCAACTTAAATGCTGAGGTGAACTACAACGGGAAAAATCACATCACAGTAAATGCAGAAAAACCACTGCAAACGGAAGCTCCATTTGAATATGTGCGTAAAATGCGCGCATCATTTCTTGTGATGGGGCCGCTTCTTGCGCGTTTTGGCCATGCACGAATCGCTCTTCCTGGGGGATGCGCAATTGGATCACGTCCAATTGACCAGCACCTAAAAGGATTTGAAGCAATGGGGGCAGAAGTAGAAATCGGGAACGGCTATATCGAAGCAAAAGTGGATGGCCGTTTACAGGGAAGCAAAGTATACCTCGATTTCCCAAGTGTAGGCGCTACGGAAAACATTATGATGGCTGCTTCTATGGCAGAAGGCACTACGATCATTGAAAATGCAGCAGAAGAGCCGGAAATTGTTTGTCTTGCAACGTACCTGAATGCAATGGGTGCAAAAGTTCGCGGCGCAGGTACCGGTACCATCCGCATTACTGGTGTAGAAGAGCTTGTCGGAGCGGATCACACAATTATTCCTGACCGAATCGAAGCAGGCACTTACATGGCTGCTGCAGCGATTACTAAAGGAAATATCCTTATTGAAAACGTACTGCCTGAACATCTTCGCCCGGTAATTGCGAAAATGACAGAAATGGGTGTGCATATCGAAGAAGAAGGAACTGGTCTTCGCGTTATCGGCCCGGAAAAAATGAAAGCTGTGGACATTAAAACAATGCCGCACCCTGGTTTCCCGACAGACATGCAGTCGCAGATGATGGCAATGATGCTTGTAGCAGAAGGAAACAGCGTTATTACAGAAACAGTTTTTGAAAACCGCTTTATGCACGTGGAAGAATTCAGACGTATGAATGCTGACATTAAAATTGAGGGACGCACTTCGATTGTAAATGGTCCGGTAAAACTTCAGGGAGCAGAAGTTGCTTCTACAGATTTACGTGCAGGCGCAGCGCTTGTACTTACAGGTCTGGTAGCTGAAGGCCGTACACGTGTAACAGAATTAAAGCATATTGATCGAGGCTACGTAGGATTTACAGAAAAGCTTCTCGCACTTGGTGCTGATATTGAGCGGGTAAGTGATGAGGAAGAAGCTTCTTCAGAAGCAGCAGCTTCCAAAGAAGGACAGGAACAAACTATTGGGTCAAATTTAGCATAATTTGCACTTATACTTTTAACCCCTGCAGTAATTGCTGCAGGGGTTTATTACGATTAGGAAGCCGGCTGCAATTTCCCGGGAAATGAAGATAGATTTCAAATGTACAAGCCCCCCGGAAATTTCTGCGGAGATGCCTCTAAATACATCTGATGCTCCACCCGATAAAAAGAAAAGAGAATTCATCATGATGTCAATAATAATAATCTTTTTTAGCACTTTTTTATGATAAAATGTTATGATGAGACATGAATTGTAAATAAAAAACACACAGAATTCAGTACATTTAAGCATCGTCTGATATTTTCAAAAATATATTCTAATAATTATTACATATACACAGCACATTTTGACTATATTGAGATTGGGCAGGAGGCTTTCACAGCATGTTATCAAGAGATATCGGAATAGACCTGGGCACGGCAAATGTTTTAATTCATGTAAAAGGGCGGGGAATCGTTTTAAACGAACCCTCTGTGGTAGCGATCGATACTAATACCGGAAGAGTGCTTGCGGTAGGAGAAGAAGCTTTTATGATGGTAGGAAGAACTCCCGGAAATATTGTAGCAATCCGCCCCCTGAAGGACGGTGTTATTGCAGATTTTGATACTACGGAAGCAATGCTGAAGCACTTTTTGGATAAAATAAAGGTAAAGGGCTGGTTTTCAAAACCAAGAATTCTTATCTGCTGCCCGACGAACATCACTTCTGTAGAACAAAAAGCAATCAGAGAAGCTGCAGAGAAAAGCGGCGGGAAAAATATTTATCTGGAAGAAGAGCCGAAGGTAGCCGCAGTAGGGGCAGGAATGGATATTTTCCAGCCGAGCGGAAATATGGTCGTAGATATTGGCGGCGGTACAACTGACGTGGCTGTGCTTTCCATGGGATCGATTGTAACTGCAGAATCTATCCGGGTAGCGGGAGACCGTTTCGACAGCGACATATTAAGTCACATTAAGAAAAATCATAAACTGCTTATCGGCGAGCGAACGGCAGAGGATATAAAGAAAGAGGTCGGTACAGTTTCTCCTTCCGGCCGTACAGCAGAGATTGAAATCCGCGGCCGGGACATGGTAAATGGACTGCCGCGCACGGTAACTATTTATTCTGACGAAATACGCCAGGCGATGCAGGAATCTGCAGGGCACATTGTGCAGGCTGCGAGAACGGTGCTTGAAATCACACCGCCGGAGCTTTCTGCCGATATTATTGACAGAGGGATTATTGTCACCGGAGGCGGAGCTTACCTCCACGGCATTGATGAACTGCTCAGCACAGAGTTGAAAGTACCGGTGTTTATTGCAGAAGAGCCAATGAACTGTGTAGCAGTAGGGACAGGAAGAATGCTTGAAAACCTTGATAAAATTACAAGAGTTAAAAATTAAAGTACCGCCAAAGCGAAAGGATGACTACAGATGTTAAGAGGGTTATATACCGCAGGCGCTGGAATGATCGCGCAGCAGAGAAAACAGGAAATGCTCACAAATAACATGTCGAACATTGAAACTCCGGGATATAAAGCGGATCAGGCATCTATGCGGAAATTTCCCAACATGCTTATCCAGGCGCTCGGTACACAGCAGAATGGCCCAGGCTCTTCCGTAGTGGGAGAGCTCACTACCGGCGTGTATCTGCAGGAGCAGACACCGAATTTTCGTCAGGGGGATATGCAGGAAACTGGGAATAACACGGATATCGCGTTACTCCAGGCGCTCGTTCCGGTGAATGAAGCCGGAGAAGAAGCAATGCTTGCTTATGAAGTCCAAAATGAAGCAGGGGAAGTACGCTATTCAAGGAACGGAAACTTCGCCGTCGATGCGCAGGGATTTTTAACAACTCCTGCAGGTTACTATGTACAGGGCACTGACGGAGAACCGATAAACACCGGCAATGAAAATTTCCGCGTCGATGAAGCAGGAAATGTGTTAGGAGCAGAGGACGAGCTGCTGGGACAAATTAATATTGCAGTTATTCCCGATCCTGTACAGCTTGTAAAAGAAGGGCAGGGTCTCCTGAATTATGAGGGTGAAGAAGAAATTGTCACTGCAGTGAATAATGCAGAGGTTACCTATCAGCTGCAGCAGGGATTTGTGGAGCGTTCCAATGTGGATGCCCAGCAGACAATGACAGAAATGATGAATGCCATGCGCACATTTGAAGCAAACCAGAAGATGCTGCAGGCATATGATCAAAGTCTGGAACGAGCAGTAAATGATATTGGCCGTATTTCTTAAGATAGCGGGGAGAGAATAAAATGAATCAATCGATGATTAACGCCGCCGTAACGATGGGACAGATTCAGCAGAAGCTGGATACAGTAAGTAATAACCTGGCGAATGCCAATACAACAGGCTTTAAACGAAGAGACACCTCATTTTCAGATCTACTGTTTCAACAGGTGAACAATCAGCGGGTGGGACCTTATGAGGAAGGCAGGCAGACGCCGGGCGGCATCCGTACAGGCAGCGGTGCTGCAACTGCCCAGACTGCGATGCGCTTTGAACAGGGGAGCCTCCAGCAGACAGACAGGCCGCTTGATGTCGCACTTACCCAGCCTGGATACTTTTTCGAAATTTCTCCAGATGAAGACGGCACGCGGAGGTTTACAAGAGACGGTGCTTTTTATTTAAGCCCGAATCCAGCTGATGAAATGGAAAATTTTCTGGTGAATTCAGAAGGAGAGTATGTCCTTAATACAAATGAAGAACCGCTGGTTATCCCTTTCCCTGCCCAGGATCTTAGAATCAGTGAAACAGGAGCAGTATTTTATACCGCTGAAAATGGGGAAGAGATTGCTGTGGACCAGCTGAACGCAATAAATATAACGAAGCCGCAGCTGCTGGCTAATACCGGTGGAAATAACTTTGTCTTTCCAGATCTGGAAGCGCTGGATCTTGTGGAAGCAGATGTAATGGAGCAAGCTGGGGGAGCCGAAGTATTTCAGGCAGGGAGCCTTGAAATGGCAAATGTAGATACAGCAAAGCAAATGAGTGATATGCTCGCGGCGCAGCGATTCTATCAATTTAATTCCAGTGCTATTAATATGACTGATCAGATGATGGGAATGGTTACTAATTTAAGGTAACCTTAAAACAACATGTCTTTGAGGAGTAGCTTTAATGATGGATAATGAAACGAAACTGCGTCAGCAGCGAAAAAAAAGCAATGTAGATACAAAGAAAAAGCCAGCGGAGTCCGCAGAGCAAGAACAGACTGCAGACGTGGAAGAGCAGGATTTGAAGCGGGAAGATAAACAGCTTCGCAGCTGGTTCTGGCGTCCTACAAGATGGGTGCCTATTTGGCTCCGCATTATCATTGTGCTTGCGCTTATTGCGTTAGCAGCAGCTGTTGGAGCAATGATAGGTTATGCCATTATTGGAGACGGCGGAGATATGATGGACGTTTTCAACAGAGACACATGGAATCATATTTATGACATTATTTATGACAGTATCTAACAAAGGGAACCATCAGACAAAGCGCTGATGGTTTTTTGTTTCTCTGCAGGAGAAAGCGGGGAAGCATTGTATTCCTCGGCTGTATCTATTAAAATTAGAAATGGAAATATTATTACCTGGTCCTAAAACTAACATTCATTAAGAAAGGAAGAATGCAATGCTGAACATAGAAGAAATCAAAGAAATTATCCCACACCGCTATCCATTTCTGCTGATCGATAAAATTCTGGAAGTAGAAGAGGGCAAACGGGCAGTAGGACTAAAAAATGTAACTGCCAACGAAGAGTTTTTCAATGGCCACTTTCCGGATTATCCAGTTATGCCGGGAGTGCTTATTATAGAAGCTCTTGCACAGGTGGGAGCAGTAGCGATCCTAAAGAAAGAAGAAAACAGAGGACGCCTTGCGTTTTTTGCAGGCATTGATGGCTGCCGCTTTAAAGGACAGGTGAAGCCGGGCGATCAGCTGCACCTGGAAGTGGAAATAACCAGGCTTCGCGGTCCAATCGGCAAAGGAAAGGCAGTTGCTAAAGTAGACGATAAAATCGTAGCAGAAGCAGAGCTCATGTTTGCGCTGGGAGAAAAAGAAGCGTAGCCCTTACAAGTTTATCTGGCAAAGTCCCGTGGGCACATCCGCGGGGCTTTTTAAATGTGCAAACTCAGGGGAAGGCACGATTCCACTCGTCAAGTGCTGGGTTTTTCTATCCTTATTCAGATATCGGGGATATTCACCAGATGTAGCCGCGGCTTCACTGTCTGGCAACGTGCAGAGGTCTGCTTTGTTTCATTATTAGTAAGTCATACTTTATTGATTCCCACCTCATTTAACTCCTGCCCAGTAGTTCTTCATTCAATCAGCCTTATAATTCACTCGTTTTCCTTAGTATTTCATATGTTTTCTTACGTATACCATTTCTCCTCTGCAAATTTCGAGACACGATTCCATCTGAAAATATCAGCGAGGCTCAAGTTACAAAAATATTTCGAAGTTTGGTACTTTGTAAGAGGAATATGGTATATTCTCGAATTCACGCTAAATGTGTTTTAATGACGATGAATTGTGAAATAGCCATTATACAGCAGTTGTTAAAAGCCAGCTGTTGAGCACAATAAGCAGCAACAATCACAGCTTAATTATTCCAAGGAGGAATTTTTGATGAAGAAAAAAATGATGATTTCTGCACTATCAAGTATGTTTGTCATCGGAACACTTGCAGCATGCGGAGATAATAATGGAATGGACAATGAGCCGGCCACAGATAACAATGGAGGCGCAGTAAACACAGAAGATAACTTTGACAATGAAGTAGAAGATAACATCAATGCAGGAAATGACGGAATGAATGAAACAGAATCAGAAGAAACAAATAACGAAATGAATAATGCAAATGACGGCATGAACGAAAGTAATGAAGAAATGAACAACACAAATGAAGGTATGAATGATGCAGAAGAAAATACGAACGATGATCCTTCTGAAGGACTGGAAGATGATCCATTAGAAGAAGGCCCGGACAATAATAATGAAGATGCAGTAAACAATTAATTTGTTGAAGCCAGAGGAGGTGCCTGATGAATGAAGAAAAAAATATGGGTTACGATGTTATCCAGCATATTTGCTGTCAGCACTCTCGCTGCCTGCGGGGATACTCCGGAAAATGGAGTGAATAATCCAGATGTCGAAAACGAGCCGCAGATTAATGAAGACGCGAATATGAACAATGGAATAAATGAACCTGTCGGAGATGTGGAAAATGACAACACCGACTTATAGGTAAAATTCAGGCTGCGGCCTGTTAATATAGATAAACTGAAAGTTTCATTAGGAAAAAATCTTAAAAAGGAGAGATTTCAAATGAAAAAAAAGATGATGATTACAGCAATGACGAGCATGTTTGCGATTGGTACGCTTGCAGCCTGCGGCGATATGGAAGGTAACGAGATTAATAACGAACCAATGGAAGAACCGGCAGAAAACACTACTGAAAACAATGATACTGACGCTGAATTGTAAAAAAACACCGATACAATCTTACAGGGGATCCTGATAAATGTCGGGATCCCCTTTTTCTGTTTTAAATCAAAACGCCTTATTTCGAGATAACATTATTTTACACAACAATTACGTAAAAGATGGAAGACTTTGCAAAAAGAGCGAAACCTATTGATACTAAAGGGTTTAACAGCTATGCTTACAACAGTTCTTGTGTAAGACAGGAATATATAAACCAAATCAGAAACAAAATTCAGGAGGAATTTAATCATGAAAAAGAAACTTACTCTATCTATCCTTTCAAGTGTATTTGCAGTTGGAATGCTTGCTGCATGTGGCGGAGGAGATAACGCAGAAAACACTGAAACGAACAACACTACTCCAGTAGAAGAAAACACTGAAGATCCAGCAGCAGAGAACAACATGGAAGAGGATCCAGCTGCAGAAGAAGACCCAGCAGCAGAGAACAACATGGAAGAGGATCCAGCTGCAGAAGAAGATCCAGCAGCGGAGAATGACATGGAAGAAGATCCAGCTGCAGAAAACAATGCAGAGACTGACATGAATGCAGAAGAAGACGCAGAGTAATTACTCTAGTTCCATCCCCGGACCTTCCCAGGTCCGGGGATTTTTCTATGGAAAGAAAAAAACAATTTCTCTCTTGGGTATCAGCAAATGACCTATGAAAGTAAACCAATGAATATTCTGAAAATAGGACTAAAGAATCTATTATTAATACCTAATAATCAATGATAATAAAAGAGGTTTCATATTTTCGTAAATCCGAAGTATGAGTTTATTGGGAAATTTAGCTATGGATACAATTTGAATCTTATAGGAGAAGAAGGAGGAAGACTGTATGAGAGAGGGAATGACCAGCGCAAAAACTGCAGTGGTATCTTCAGTGGCTGCTGCCGGCGTCGTTTTTATGATGCCTACCGTAACAGAAGCAGCTTTTGGGGACCAGACACTGCGAAGCGGAATGCAGAACAGTGAAGTGAAAACACTGCAGGAAAAGCTCAAGGCAGAAGGACACTATACATATTCTATTACTGGAGTATTCGGTCCATTAACCAAGCAGGCAGTCGAAAGCTTCCAAAGAGAAAAAGGACTGCAGGTAGATGGAATCGCCGGTCCGCAGACGTTTGGAGCATTAAGTGCGAAAAGCAGCAGCACGCCCTCATCTTCCAATGCTTCCTCTTCTTCAGGTTCCTCGGGAAAAAGCATTTCAGGCAGTTCAGCTTCTGCTTTAAATACGCAGCAGATTCTGCGTCAGGGATCTACGGGAAGTGAAGTAGAAAAACTTCAGATCGCGCTTGGGAAAAGCGGATTTTATAAACCTGGGCACACTACGGGAAGTTACGGTGATTCAACACGCAGTGCTGTAAGAGATTTTCAAAGAGCCCGCAGCCTCCAGGTGGATGGAATCGCAGGTCCTCAGACGCTTACGCAGCTGAATAAAGAAATAAATGCTTCTTCAAATACAAATACAAGTGAATACAGCTCTGCTTCCCTGGCAGGTTCTACGAGCATACTCCGTTCGGGATCCCAGGGGGGAGAGGTGCGTTCGCTTCAGACAAAATTAAAAGAACTAAATTATTTCAGCGGCAGTGTATCAGGTACATATAACACTGCGACGCAGTCGGCTGTCAGAGATTTTCAGAGAGCAGCGGGAATTGGCGTGGATGGAATTGCAGGACCGCAGACATTTCGCGCTTTAGAAAATGCAGCTCCGGCGAAAACAAGCAGTAACTCTTCTAATACGTCAAGCGGCAGCAGTTCTGTCGGCAGCATTACGGCTATTTTAAGATCTGGCTCCACAGGAGACAACGTTCGTTCTCTACAGTCAAAATTAAAAGAACTAAATTATTTCAGCGGCAGTGTGTCAGGTACATATAACGCTGCTACACAGTCTGCAGTGCGTGATTTTCAGAAGGCAGCGGGGATTGGGGTGGATGGAATTGCAGGACCACAGACATTCCGTGCAATGGAGAATGCCAGCCCGGTAAAAACTAGCAGCAACTCCAATACTTCCAGCGGGAATTCTACCAGTAACTCTTCTGCAATTCTGCGCCAGGGAGCAACGGGAGAGCAGGTTCGTTCTCTGCAGACAACGCTGCGGGATTTAAAGTACTACAGCGGCAGCATCTCAGGAACGTTCGGCTCACAGACTGCAGCGGCAGTACGGGATTTCCAGAAAGCAGCAGGATTAGGCGTCGATGGGATTGCCGGACCAAATACGTTTAAAGCGCTGGAAACTGCAAGCCCGAAAAGCGGCTCAGCAAGCAGCGCAGGAAGCGGCAGCACCTCGAAAGTACTTCTGCAGCACGGAGCACGAAATGATGACGTGCGTGAGCTTCAGGACAGTTTAAAAGCTGCTGGATTTTTCTCCGGCACTTCTACAGGGTATTTCGGGGATGTAACGAAGAAAGCAGTGACAGATTTCCAGAAAAAATGGAACCTTGTTGCAGACGGCATTGTCACGCAGGCAACATGGTCAAAAATTCAGGAAGTTTCTTCTGTTCACCTGGGCAGCTCTTCACCAAACCAAAGCAGCGGCGGATTTAATACACTAAATCTGATAGCAGATGCCTCCAATTTAATTGGCGTGCCATACCGGTGGGGCGGTACAACGACTGCTGGATTCGACTGCAGCGGTTTTACACAGTATGTGTATAAAAAGAACGGCAAGAACCTTCCAAGAACGGCTGCGCAGCAGTATAATGCAGGATCTCACGTGTCAGACGCCAACCGCCGGGTAGGAGACATGGTCTTCTTTGAGACGTATACTTCCGGACCTTCCCATAACGGGATTTACATCGGAAACGGCCAGTTTATTCATGCGGGAAGCTCCACTGGGGTTACGATTGCCAGCTTGAATACAAACTATTGGAAGCAGCGTTATATCGGTACAAGAAGGCATTAAGAATCTAAGTCGTCCTCAGGGCGGCTTTTTTTCAATGACGAAATAAGTGTTTCAATTTGCACGGCACAGGTTATTGAAATAAAAGAGTATAGGAAAACAGAAAATTTTTCTTAATCAGGACAGGATGTATCAAGATAAAAGGAGGAGTTACGCATGAGCAAACTGGATCAATTACTTTCTTCTGGCGTAGTAGCAGTTGTAAGAGGTGTCGCAGAGGATAAAGTGCCAAAGCTGACCGAAACGCTGATTGAAGCAGGGATTACAGGCATAGAAATCACGCTGGATTCGGACGGTGCCTATCAGTTAATACAGGAGCTCTCCGAGAAGCATCAGAGTGATCAGGCGCTTATCGGCGCAGGAACGGTATTAAATAAAGAGCAGGCAGAGAAAGCACTGGATGCCGGAGCAGAATTTATTTTCGGGCCAATTTTGGATAAAGAAACTGTGGAGTTTACGAAAGAAAAAGGGGTTATTGTGATTCCTGGAGTTTACACTCCTACAGAAATGCAGCAGGCCTATCAGTGGGGAGCAGACGTAGTCAAAGTATTTCCGGCCCGCTCACTCGGTCCGAACTACTTTAAAGATGTGAACGGACCGCTCGGGCACATTCCGAAAATGCCTACCGGCGGCATCGACCTGAATAATATTGGAGCGTTTATCCAAGCAGGGGCAGTCGCCGCAGGTGTCGGCGGTTCCCTTATCGACAAAAAGAAAATTGAAGCAGGTGACTGGGACGCCATTAAGAAAGAAGCAGCTGCATATCTGGACGAAGTAAAGAAAGCCCGAAAGTAATACTTGAAAGGCACCGGAAATTGTTTACAGAGAAAAAAAGAGCGGGTGAAAATCCGCTCTTTTTTAATGTGTATTTTAAGTGTAGCGCGGGAGCTGCTCCTATGCCCGCTTATTTTACTGCCAGCACCGCTAATTTACTCCGAATGCGCTATATTTTACTCTGATCACGCTATGCTTTATCAACTTTCTTCTATATTAAACTCCAAACCGCTTATAATTAACTAACTTCCCTCTATGCTGTACTCCCGCGCGCCCTCCCCAAGCCAAAATAAACAAAAGAAAAAAGCAGCCATGCACCTTGGGACGGAGGTGCATACTGCTTTTTTCTCGCCAAAAATACTAAGTACTTAAGGCATCATTCTATAAAAAATGATAGGGGGGAGAGATGAAAGTGGTGGTTTCAACTCTTAGTTGTATTCTACCCCGTACCAGAAAGTCCTAAACATAAAATTAAATAACTTTTTTACAAAGCCCAGTAATGATACCCAGCAGTTTCAAATTCTTCCTTACTTAGTACACTTTTAATATCAATTACCACTTTTTTCTCCGGGTTTCTAAACATAGGATCCAGTTCCTCCACAGTAAATAAATGTTTCATCGATGCATGAGGAACAGCAATAATTACTGCATCAAAGTTGTTCAACTGATTCTCAGGCAGCAGTTCCAGGCTGAATATTTCTTTCACTTCCTCTGCATCTGCTTCTGGGTCATATACGTGAACCTCAATAAAAAATTCAGCTAGTTCCTTCACAATATCAATCACTTTTGTATTGCGTACATCTGACACATTTTCCTTAAAAGTAAGCCCAAGCAGTGCCACTCTGGCAGAGTTTACAGGAATAGCTGCCTGGATCATCTTTTTAATAGTACTGTCCGCCACATGTTTGCCCATCTCATCATTTATCTTGCGTCCGGCAAGGATAATCTGGGAATGATAGCCGAGCAGTTCTGCTTTATAAGTAAAATAATAAGGGTCAACGCCGATACAGTGTCCGCCGACCAGGCCGGGACTGAAGTTTAAAAAGTTCCATTTTGTTCCCGCAGCTTCCAGCACAGATTTTGTACGGATATTCATCCTGTCAAAAACAAGCGAGAGCTCGTTCATAAAAGCAATATTTATATCACGCTGCGCATTCTCGATGACTTTTGCCGCTTCGGCTACTTTAATGCATTCGGCTTCAAAAACACCTGCGTGAATGATGGAGCTGTATACGGCAGAAATAATCCTCAACGCTTCCGGATCAGAACCGGAAACGATTTTTATGATCGTAGGAAGCGTATTTACTTTATCCCCCGGATTAATCCGTTCAGGGGAATAGCCTACTTTAAAATCTGTCCCCAGTTTTAAGCCGGAAAGCTGCTCCAGTATGGGCACGCAGATTTCCTCGGTCGTACCTGGATAGACAGTAGATTCAAAAACAACAACAGCACCTTTTGATAGATTTCTGCCAACCAATTCACTCGCAGCAATAACCGGAGCAAGGTCAGGAGTTTTATCATAATTTACAGGAGTGGGCACAGCAACTACATGGAAACGGCATTCCTTAAGCTTCGTTTCATCAGAAGTAAACTCGATGGAGGCAGCAGACAGACGTTCGTTCCCCACTTCATTTGTCACATCTATCCCGGCCCTGTATTTTTCCAGCTTTCTCTCGTTCATGTCAAAGCCTGTAACATGATATTTCCCAGCGAATTCCACAGCAAGCGGCAGTCCAACATAGCCTAAACCAACAACAGAAATTTTTCCCGTTCTGTTTTGTAATGCCTCTAGGAAATTCATGGCAGCTTCATCCTTTGGCTGTATATTTATTTAGAGAATATACTTATTTAACCTTAAGCTGCAGGAAAAGTAAAATGTTTACTGATTATTTTGATAATTATAGAGAAAGCGGCTGAGAAAGTACATTGTTTATGGAGTTCAGCAGGACAGTAAATCAGAGATCTGTGAACTTCACCGATCTCTGCTCTGCAAATTTCAGCTGTTATTCTGTTAATAGGGAGGATTATCTGGACACTGACGCCGATTATCTGATTTTAAGAAACGCATATTTCCGTTAATTCACCTATCAAGAGACGGAATTCATCATTCTCAAATCTTTTTCAGCAAGCATAAAAGCCCGGGAATTCTCCTCCCGGGCGCGCGCGCTTTTAATAACCAGTTTCTGCATAGTTAATAGAAATATCCATATTGGAATTCCGTTCTCTGACCGCGTCCATAATATCTTTATCACGGACGCCCTCTTTCATAACGACATCATACTCCAGGCGGATCATGGTGCCGAGATTCGTGGTCTGCACCTGGGTGAGGGAGTGGCTTCTCATATACTTCTCAAAAATATCATCGAATACCCCGTCATACTGCAGGTTCTCGGGAACGGTGATTTTCATGCGCCTGTTCTCACCGTCTGATTTTCCAAAATTAATTGCGTACAGAAAATAAATCAGTACACATAAAGAGAAAGTGAAAACAATCGGCAGAAGATAAAAGCCGAGTCCGCAGGCAATCCCTGTCGCCATCCCGAAAAAGATAAACGCAATGTCTTTCGGGTCGCTCATCGCACTTCTGAAGCGGATGATTGAAAACGCACCGACCAAACCGAATGCGGCTGCGATATTGTTGCCGATTACAATCATCACGAGCGCCACGACGACGCTCATAATAATCACCGTATGTACGTAGGACTGGGAATACCGGTTTCCTTTATAGGTGAGTTTATAGACCTGCGTAATGATGACGGAAAGAATGAAGCTGAGAAAAACAGCTACAAACCCGTCTATCAATGTTAACCGTGTTGTCATATCCTGTTCTCTGATCAAATCTAACAGATTCTCCATATAGTTCCTCCTAGCAAGACGCTGTAGCTAATTGATTTCTTTGTAATTTTCTTCGGTGAGTGCTGCTTCTTCCAACACATCAGCACTCGTGCAGAATTTGGAGACACTGTCTTTCGGGCATCCGAACTCGCTGATCAGGCGGGAAAGCCAGAGCGGTACGCTGTGATCCACTTTTACTTCCATTACGACAAGGTTCGGGTCGACAAAGCGAAAGCCGTCCGGACCGTTTTCGATGCGCAGATCTTCTTTGCGGCATTTTAAATTGTAATCAAACGTTACCCGCAGATCTTTATCGTTAATTCCCGAAAACGCCTGTCTGTCATAGCTGACGATATTTTCCGGTTGCAAATTATACAGCTTGCGGAAAGCATCAATTTCCTTAAAAATCTGGTAGTTGGAAATATACGTTTTTTCTTCATCCAGGCAGTTATTCAGATAATCATAGGCACCCTGCAGCTGAATACTCGTTCTCCGTTTGTTCACCCGTTTTTTAAATTTCTTTTTCATCTCAAAATAAGCGTTGTCCTGCAGGGAAGCGCTGTTGTAAATCCGCAGGCGCAGCTTCTGGCGGAAACGGGCTTTGTTGCGGGTTTCGTAATAGATCTTTTTATCAGGCGAATCAAAATACAGGCTGATAATATTGTAGCAGCCATTTTCATCCCCATTGCTGTCAAAAGTCATTTTTTTCTGCAGTTCCTTTGTCAGTGACTGATACATATCAAAGGGAATTAAATATTTTATTTCGTAGCGACTGAAAATTTCACCGGCCATCCTATCCCTCCAAATTGACCATCAAAAAACGATCATTAAATTTAAGGTTGCCTTTAAAATAAAAGTTTCGTTAAAAAGAAGTAATATTGCTGCTGTACTCTCGGAGAGGCTTATCCAAGGGCTTGTTCTCCTTCGTTACACGGAAGTATTTATCATGGTGCAGTTTTTCTGCATGAAGATCTCTGTAAAAGTTTCTTGTGAAGAACGATGGAAAACTTCGATTCTACTGATCTGACATAAAGAAGTTCTCCATTTAAACTTAGGTATTCCGCTTTGTTCTCACAATTGTTAATTTAGAAGCGATTGCTTTTCTCGTGAACTTTGCTCTCAACCTTATAGGGAAGACTAGGCGATTTTTCAAGACGCCTGCGGAAAAAGAAAGCGTGAAGATCATCCCGGACGAAATGAAGGGATAGCTGAAGGATTTCTCCGCGGCAAGCGAAGAAAAAAGAGCAGCAGGCGCACCGACCTTCAAACAACACTAGAATTAAACAGAGCCAAGTTAAGAAATATATTGTTTTTGTAAATATTGTGAATGAATGTACTTTATTATATAGTAAGCAGAAGAGATATGTAAACGGTTTACAGAATGTTTAGCGAAAGGGAGGCAGGCATGAAACCCCCAAAAACGATTTTAATATTAGTGCTGATTTTTCCGTTGCTATTCCTTGGCTGGGGAGCTGCTTACCTGGCAGCGCCAGGGCCGTTCATTACAGACGAAGCGCTGGAAGAAGCAGTACGGATAGAAATAGATTACCCGCGCGGGGAAATCCGCCCGGATCAGGTGGAAGATATTCAGGAGCTCCGCTTTCGGGAAGCAGGAATCGAGAATCTCGAAGGAATAGATGAATTTACTTCTCTCGTCTCCCTGGATGTGAGAGATAATCAAATAGAAGATATCAGTGTACTGGAAGAACTTCCGTCCCTTACCAGCTTAAATCTGCGAGGCAATCAAATTGAGGATATTTCCTCGCTGGCTTCCCTGACGAATTTACGGGAGCTGAATCTGCGGGAAAACAGCATTACTGATATTTCTCCACTCAGCTTTATGCAGCAGCTGGAAGATGTGAATATCCGCCACAATCAAATTGAAAGCATTGAACCGCTGCGTAATCTGAACAATCTCAGGGAGCGGCTTTATGTAGAAGGCAATCCAATAGAAGATTTTTCCCCGGTAGAACATTATCTGGAAGAGATTAATGACACAGATATTGAGGAACGTTTTATTTCCAGCGGTCCGGAATTTTCTTATGAAGCAGGCTTTTATGGGGAGCCCCTTGAAGTAGAGCTTACGGCTGACGACTCAGAGGAAATTTATTATACACTGGACGGTTCCACACCGAATCCATTTTCCGGGAAAAGCAGCACGCAGGAGTACACCGGCCCCATTGAGGTAACCGCACGTGAAAACGAAGCAAATCAGTTTGCTTCGATCCGCACGAATCTGCTGGAAGATGCAACCAACAGGAGAAGCTGGCAGGAGCCGCCGCAGGATATTCCAAAAGCTTCGGTGATAAAGGCGGTCAGTCTGAACACAGAGGACAATACATTAAGCAGCGTCGAAACGAATACGTACTTTGTAAATAAAGAGTCTTCCCTGCCTGTATTTTCATTATCTACGGATGCAGAACATTTTTTCAGTGAAGAAACAGGTATCTATGCGCCGGGAGTGTATCACGACCCCGATGCAGATGCACCAGATGCAATGGGAAACTTCGAACAGCGGGGCAGGGAATGGGAACAGCCGCTGCATATAGAATATTTTGAAGAAGAGCAGCGGGTGTTAGCCCAGGATGCAGGAGTCAGAATTCACGGAGGATTTACCCGCCGCTTCCCGCAGAAAACACTGCGGCTGTATGCAAGAAATGATTACGGGGAGAATTTGTTCCGCTATCCTTTCTTTCCTGAAGAGCCGCGCGAAGAGTTTAAGCGGCTGCTTCTCCGGCAGTCCGGAAATGACTGGGGCGGAACGATGTTTAACGATGCGCTCATGCAGCGTCTCGTGACGCACACCGAGGTGGAAACGCAGGCCTACCAGCCGTCAGTAGTTTATTTGAATGGAGAATACTGGGGGATACATAATCTGCGGGAAAGATACGATCAGCACTACTTTGAGAGAAAGTATGATATAGACAGAGAAAACCTCGTGATTTTAGAAGCGGGAAATGCGATTGAAGGAAATATCGGTGTAGATACCGGGAAGCCAGGAGACATCCGCCACTATCTTGAGATGCTGGAGTTTATTGAAGAGAATGATATGTCTTCGGAAGAAAATTATGCACATGTGCAGACATTGATGGATATCGATAACTTTATTACCTATCAGGCAGCGCAGATTTATTTTAAAAACACTGACTGGCCGCATAATAACATTAACTTTTACCGGGTAAAAACCGATTTCAATCCGGAGGAGCCAGCACCGTATGATGGACGCTGGAGATGGCTCCTGTATGACACGGATCACGGCTTTGCCTATCACGGAGCAGATGCCTACGAGGATGATACGATGTCCCACGCGGCTGCAGAAGATGAATGGTCCACTTCATTGCTCCGGAACCTGCTCGAGAATGAAGAATTCACGCAGCAGTTTTTAACTGAATTCGCCAATCAGCTTAATTCAAGTTTTGACGAAGACCGGGTAGTGCAGGAAATTGAGGAGATCCAGGGAACAATTGCTCCAGAAATAAACGGACACATCGAACGCTGGGGACTTCCGGAATCAAGAGAAGCCTGGGAGCAGCTCGTGGAAGATACAAGAGGCTTTGCGAGAAACAGGCCGGCGGCAATGAGGGAGCACCTTGTAAATTTCTTTGACTTAAGCGGAACATCAGATATTGAAATAAGCTTCGACAGTTCCCGTGGTTCTGTGTTCATCAATACACTGGAAATTTCTCCGGAAACTCCCGGAATCACTGCGACGGAAAACTGGAACGGCACTTATTTCGAAGGCATTCCCGTGACCATTACAGCAGTACCTGCAGATGGGTATACGTTTGCCGGCTGGAGCGGCACCTCTACAGAAGAGGCCGAAACGATAGAAATACTGCTCGAAGAAGATCTCGCACTTGAAGCACAATTTGAATAAGCAGAAACAAAGCTGGGGGAAAGCCCAGCTCCTCAAAGCAGCTCCTGCCTATTCGGCGGGAGCTGTTTTTATTCATAGGCTGAAGTAAGCTGCCTCCCGCAAACCTTCACCGAAAATCGCACAGCACCCGGAAATCCTTAAATCCATCAGTGTCCGAGCTGCATACGGTAGATTTTATACTTACAACAATTATGGAAAAACAAGGACTTTTATTGTTTTTAAGAAATAAATTGCTATAATAAACAAAAAGATATTGTCAGAAAAATGAAATAAATGAGTAAATATCTTGATTCTTACATGTATCCTACTGCGCATGTCTCCGCCGGAAAGTTGCACCTCTACTCAATCAAGAGATTGACGATTGTTAAATCATACTGCCGAAGGAAGGGTTTATTCATGAGTAATTATCAGCCCCATCCAGGGTCGTCCGAAGCCGCCGGGAAAAAAGTGATGCAGCAAAGAAACCAGATGCTCAGCGAACAGATCATTAAAGCAGCCCAGGAAAAACAAATGCTCCAGCAAAAAAAGATGGAGCTCCAAAGCGAAGCCAAAAAGTACGCACAAAAAATAAAACAAATAGAAGAAAGCCGCACCTGGAAAGCGACATTTCCACTGCGGAAAACGCTGGACCTTATTAAACATACAAAAAGAAGATTGGCAGGAGGTTCATCAAACGTTTCCAGTAAAAAGCCGGCAAAATCATCTTCTTCCAGACAAACACATAACCCGAACAAAAAACAGGAACAGCGCTTAAAAGTGATTAAAAGCCGTTTATATAATTTAGGCTTTACCGGGCAGGGATTAAAAGAGCTCCAGGAATTTCACGAGCAGATGCAGGAAAATCCAGCAATGAAAAAGCGGACCGCCTGGGAACTGGCAGTGTGGTATATCAATACACAGACAAAAGAAGGTGCCGCATCTTGTCTGGAATTTCTCCAGGAAGCAGCTCTGCTTGAAAAAAATCAGGAGAAACTGCGCCGCATAAAAATTATTGAAGCAGAATGCTTTGCACTGCTGGAGAGAAAGCAGGAAGCAGCAGAGCTGCTGGAAACACATATGCAGAAGGACACACATCAAGACCTTTACTTCGCACGGGCGAACCTTGAAGCAGAAGCAGCAGAAAAAATCAGGTGGCTTAACGCAGCGCTTGAAATGTACGGGTTAACACCTGTGCATCTGCAAAAGGCGGAGGGGCAGACTTACTATGACAGTATCCAGACAGAAGGCAAGAGGCAGACCCCTGTGGAGCAGCAGGCAGCGCACAAAGTCAGTGTGATTATTCCAGTGTACAATGCAGAAAAAGTGCTTCGTACCTCACTGGAAGCCGTACTTGCACAGACCTGGACCAATCTGGAGATTCTGGCAGTGGACGACTGCAGCACGGACAGTTCCAGAGAAATCATTAATGAATACTGCAGCAGAGATCCCCGTGTAAAATTGGTGAAAGCAGCATCAAACGGGGGCGCTTATGCTGCGCGGAACCTGGCACTGCAGGAAGCGGAAGGAGAATTCGTGACAGTCAACGACGCAGATGACTGGGCCCATCCGGAAAAAATCGAGCGGCAGCTACTGCACCTGCTGGAATTTCCGGAAGTGATCGGAAATATTTCGCAGCAGACAAGAATGACAGAAGATCTGAATGTTTTCAGGAGAAATCAGCCGGGACACTACGTGATCCCGAACCTTTCCTCCCTTCTCTTCCGTAGGGCGCCGGTAGTGGAGGAACTGGGCTGCTGGGACAGCGTGCGGTTTGGCGCAGATGGAGAGTTTAACCGAAGAATCAAAAAAGTTTTCGGGGAAAATGCACTCGTCAACCTGGAAACAGGACCGCTCTCCTTCCAGCGGCAGTCCGCGGACTCACTTACGGCAAGCAGTGCCTTTGGCTACCCGGGATTTTTTATGGGTGCCCGAAAAGAATATTTTGAGACCTTTACGGCATATCACGAACACGCCTCAAGCTTTAAATATGAGTTTCCTCAGCGACAGCGCCCGTTTCCTGTACCCGAGCCGATGCTGCCGGTACGTGAGACAAAAGAAAATGGAAAAAGAAAGCTCGATATCGTTCTCGTTTCCGATTTCCGGCTCCCCGGGGGAACGACCATGTCGAACATCGAAGAAATTAAAGCGCATAAAAAGCTCGGTTACAGGACCGGCCTGATCCAAATGGCTCGTTACGACTTACGGCCGCGTCCGATCAATGCCAAAGTGCAGGAGCTGATCGACGGGGAACAGGTGCAGATGCTCGTTTACGGAGAAAATATTTCCTGTGACCTGCTGATCCTGCGTCACCCGCCGGCACTGGAAGACTGGCAGAAGTATATTCCCGCGGTAGAGGCACGAAAGATCAGCGTCATTGCAAATCAGACCCCGAAGAAAGATTACGGAGAAACGAATGAAGTGCTGTATCACATACCGCGCTGTGCAGAAAATCTGGAGCGTTATTTCGGTAAGCCGGGGACGTGGTATCCGATTGGGCCGCAGATCCGCCAGGCTCTTCTCACGCACCACCCCGTCGAACTGGAACAGATAACACTCGCAGAAGAGGACTGGTCAAACATTATCAGCCTGGAAGAATGGAAGCGGCCGGCAAGACCGGAGGATACCTCCAAAATTAAAATCGGCAGACATTCACGGGAACACTTTTTAAAGTGGCCGCCGGATCCCGCGGAGCTGCTGCAGCTGTATCCTCGGGATGAGAAATTTGAAATTCGTATTCTCGGTGGAGCTGAAGCACCGAAGCAGATTCTTGGCGGACTTCCGGACAACTGGCACGTACTGGAATTCGGCGAAATGCCGCCCCGGGATTTTCTCGCCACCCTGGATGTATTTGTTTACTATACAAATCCAACCATGGTAGAAGCCTTCGGAAGAGTAATTATCGAAGCAATGGCGGTCGGGGTTCCGGTAATTATTCCGCCGATTTATGAAGAACTTTTTGGTAATGCAGCCATTTACGCAGACCCTGCTGATGTACAGGAAGAAATAAATAAGCTGATGGACAGGGAAAAATACTACGAGCAGCAGGTGCAGGCGGCGCATGACTATGTAGAAAAGAATTTTGGCTATAGGAAGCATGAAGAAAGAATCGGACTGGGAAAAAAAGTGCCGCATTAGGAGGAATGAAGAATGGCCGCGAGGGTGCAGGTGGACCAGGACTACTGGAAAAAACGCTCCAATCTGATGTATTACCAGTACGTGGATTATATTGTGCGGGGTGTCGGGGCCGAGGCCCAGTCTCTGCTGGATGTAGGCTCTTCCAATGCGGCTTACACTGAAAACTTCGCCTGGATCCCGGAACGGTTCGCTATAGACATTTCAAAACCTTACGCCTCAAAAAACATTCAAAGTATTGAAGCTGATTTTTTATTGTATGAAATACCGAAAAAGTTTGATCTTGTGCTCTGCCTGCAGGTGCTGGAGCATATAGAAGACGCCCGCACATTTGCAGAAAAGCTGTTTCAGGCAGGAGACCGTGTGCTGATTTCCGTACCGTTTCTGTGGGAAGCAGGATCCAGTAAAGAGCACGTGCAGGACCCTGTCAGCTTTGAGAAGTTAAGATCCTGGACTGGCAGAGACCCGGATTACCACATAGTCGTAGAAGAACCGATCAGCAATGCGCCTAAAAATAAACGCCTGATCTGTTACTACCATCCCGAAGAGGAGGTATTCAGCCTCGTGAAAATAAGAAGGGCTGCAGAAGCACTTACAAATCAGCTGCAGCGTTTCCACTAAAGCTTTCTGACAGAGAAGAATTTGTTTGAAAGAGGAGAGAAGCGTATGAGAAACGGCGTAAACAGAATACATCATGCTCTTCCTGCCAACACAGCATTGGAGCAGGCAAGGGAAAAGCAGCTGCGACTAAAGCTGGAAAGACAGCATAAAGAACTGGCAAGGCTGCGAAAAGAAGTGGAAAAGGCTGCGCATTGGAAAGAGCAGCAGCAGAAAAAATACGAGCATTTTTCCAGGAGCCGTATCTGGAAAGCGACACTGCCGGTGCGGTTTTTAATTGATAAGGCAAAAAGAAAACAACCGGAGCGTCCATCCGCAGGAAAGCCATCCCAGCAAAACAGCAGCGGAAAGCAGTGGGACAAGTACGCCAAGCATTTAAAGCACCGGCTGTATCACTTTGGTTTTACTGAAGCGGCGCTGCGCGACCTGCATCAGCTTCTTTATACAGAAGAAGTAAGCCTTCCGCTGAAGAAATTTGCAGCGAAAGAAATCGGGTTATGGCACTTAAATACAAAAACAGCCGCAGGGGCAGAAAAATATTTAGCAATGCTTCCCAAAATGCTTGAAGGGAAAAATAATGCAGCTGCATACAGAAAAGCAAGCATCCTCGAAGCAGAAAGCTATCTTCTGCACCAGAACAAAGAAAAAGCAGCAGATATCCTGGAAAAACAGCTCGAAGCGGAAGCGCATCCTGATGTATATCTTGCCATGGTAAATCTTGAAGAGGATATCTTTTCCAGAGTCGGGCGCTTAAATAAAGTGCTGGAGCTTTATGAAGCAGCTCCGGTGTATCTGAAAAGCCGCACAGCGCGTTCCTTCTATGACCGGCTGGAGTCGCAGGGTACTTCGAACACTCCGGAAGATTTACAGAAAGCGCATAAGGTTACCGTCATTATGCCGGTATACAATGCAGCAGCAGTTATTGATAACTCGTTATCTTCCCTGCAGCAGCAGACGTGGAGCAACCTGGAAATTATCGTAGTGAACGACTGCAGCAATGATAATACTGCAGCAATTGTACAGTCCTTCATGAAAAAAGACGCAAGAATAAAGCTGATAGAAGCAGAAGCAAACCGAGGGGCCTACTATGCCAGAAACCTCGGTTTAAAAGAAGCAACCGGAGAATTTGTGACGGTAAATGATGCAGATGACTGGTCGCATCCGGAAAAAATTGAGCGGCAGGCACTGCATTTAGTGGAAAATCCGCTTCTGGCAGCAAATACTTCAGAATTAGCAAGGCTTACAGAAAATCTCACAGTCTATCGAAGGGGCACGTATGGAACCTACCTGCAGCCGAATTTTTCCTCCCTGATGTTCCGGCGGGAAAGAACGATGCGGGAAATAGGGTACTGGGACGAAGTACGGTTTGGAGCAGATGCAGAATTCATTGCCCGGCTCACGAAAGTACTTGGAAAACATGCCCTCGTGCACCTGCAGACAGGGCCGCTCTCTTTCCCAAGGCAGGCAGAAAATTCTCTGACCAGCAGCGGACCATTCGGCTATTACGGTCAGAAAATGGGTGCCAGGAAAGAATATGCCGACGTATATGAAGAATATCATCAGACAGCCGCAAACTTAAAATACGAGTTTCCTCAGCGGAAACGTCCGTTTCCAGTAGTAGAGCCGATGCGTCCGGAGCGTGAAGCAAAGGCAGAAGGGCGGAGAAAGTTTGATATTGTACTCGTTTCCGACTTCCGGCTGCCAGGACCGGTAAATGCCGCAAACGCAGAAGAAATAAAAGCACTGCGCAGACTCGGCTGCCGCACGGCACTCGTGCAAATGGCCGAGTATGAAACTAAAACGCGACCAATTCATCCGGAAATACGTGCGCTTATAGACGAGGAGCAGGTGCAGCTGCTCGTATACGGAGAAAGAGCGAGCTGTCCGCTGATGATCGTGAGAAATCCGTCCATCTTGGAAGAAAAACAAAACTATACAGTGGATGTAAAAGCAGAGCAGATAAAGGTAATTATAGATGATGCTGAAAATTATACAGAGAAAGCAGCACTATGGCAGGAAAGCCTGAGGAACTGTTTCGGCAAAACAGGACACTTGCATCCAGCAGACGATCATGTACGAAATGAGCTGGAGCACCAGCCGATCGCCCCGGAGCCGGAGAACTGGACTTCTGTAATTGAAAGTGAAGACTGGAAGCGTGCGATGCCGCCATTATTACAGGAGAAAATAAAGATAGGCTGCACCAGCACCGCGCTTCAGCAGGGAAATCTTCCTGCAGACGCTGACTTTGAAATTCGCATCTATGGAAATGAAAAAACATTAAAAAATCTTTCCCAAGATCTTTCGAAAAACTGCCTTCTGATAAATGAAGAAACGTTAACGGCAAGAAATTTCCTCTCCACGCTCGATATTTTCCTTGGCGACCTGACTCCAGGAAAGGAGCCAGTAATAAATCAGACGCTCATAGAAGCGATGGCAGCCGGCGTTCCGCTGATTGTTTCTCCGATCTATCAGGCCAAGCTCGGAAAAGCAGCAAGCTATGCAGTGCCGGGCAGCCTCAGCTCTACAGTCCACCGGCTGATGAAGGAAGAAGGTGCCCGCGAAAACCAGGCAGAGGAAGCCTATGCCTATGTAAGCAGCAGCTTCTCCTGGCAGCGGTACGGAGAGAAATTAAAAAGTCTGATGCCAATCGAACAAGCGAACTAATGCTGAATCCTTCCTATAAAAGGGGAGGATTTTTACATTTATTCATCCGCTGAAAGCGTAACGGCAAATAAAGTGTTCCTTATGCAGCAAATAATTTTGTTTTCATTAGAAATTCCTAAACAAAAAACGAAGCCCCAGAAGGAGCTTCGTTAGTTAATGCTTATTTGAAATAATTGATCATACCATCACGGATTGCTTCTGCAGCACGCTGTCGATAAGTATTCGACCGCAGCTTTGCAGCATCATCAGGATGATCCTTGAAACCAATTTCGAGTAAAGCACTTGGAATCTCAGTTTGGCGGATTACAGAATAGTTTCCATAATCTACTCTGCGATAGTGAGTACCCATTTTAGCAACAGTTGCATCCTGCACGGCGTTAGCCAAGCGGATACTGTTAGATCTCTCATATCTATCATGCCAGAATGTTTCTGTACCACGTGCCTGTCCGTTAAACATGTTCGTATGAATGCTCAGGAACACATCTGCACCGGAACGGTTTGCCATAAAGCTTCGCTGTCCGAGTGCAAGGAAGAAGTCAGTACGGCGGAGCATAATTACTTCAGCTCCAGCAGCACGAAGAAGTTCTTCCGCACGGTTTGTAATATCAAGCACCACATCTTTTTCCAGCATGCCGCCGCCGATGCCACCGGAATCGTGACCGCCGTGACCTGCATCAAGAACTATTTTCTTGCCGGCAAGCGGACCGGTTCTAGCAGAAGCTTTTGTAGCTAACTGCAAGTAGCCTGCGGATACAAAGCCGGTTTTCCCGCCATCATAACGGATTTGATGCCAAGTGTCGCTTCCAGAGGAAGCTCGTGTAGAAATAATCTCTACTCTTGTATTGCTTCCAAGATTATCAAGTACTCTATAGGCAGTACTTGGACCAGATCTTACGTTTAAGGAAGATCCATTTGTGTAAGCGATAATGCTGGAACCTGTAAAATCGTTTCCTGGCGCAGGCAGCTTAGAAGTATCAATAAAGGAGCCGGAAGCATAAGCAGTACCACCATCAAACTTGATTAAATACCAGCCGTTTTCTTCTCCTAATATTTCAACTACCGTGCCATTTGTTAGAGTTCCCACTCTGTCGTGGCTTGTGCCAGGACCGCTGCGGATGTTTAAAGTCGTAGCAGTAACTTTTCCAGTGTCGATTACTTTAGGAGCTGCTTCCTTTTTAGTCGTATCGATAAAGGAACCGGAAGCATAAGCAGTACCACCATCAAACTTGATTAAATACCAACCGCTTTCTTCTCCTAATATTTCAACTACCGTCCCATTTGTCAGAGTTCCGACTCTGTCATGACTTGTTCCAGGACCGCTGCGAATGTTTAAAGCAGTAGCAGTAACTTCGCCAGTTTCAATTACTACTGGCTTTATTTCTTCTTTTGGTTGGTTGTTTAACTGGGAATTAATCTTTTGCAGGGTAGGACCATCTGCAATCCCATTAATTGCTAAAGAATTTTTCTTTTGAAAGTCTTTAACTACACTTGAGGTGACAGAACCGTAAACCCTTGAAGGATTAGTTGGAAAACTTCCATAACCAAGTTTAGTCAAATTGTTTTTTAATTCTACAGTTTGAGTATTACTATTTCCAGGTGATAAAGGAGATTTAAAAAGCTCCTCAATTTTATTAAAAGTTGATTTATCACCAATGCCTGTTACTTTTACTCCATAATACTTCTGGAACTCTTCAACTACTTTTTTAGTTACAGATCCATAGTAGATGGATGGATTTGAAGGGAAGCTTCCAAATCCGAGCAGGGTAAGCTTTTTCTTTAGTTCCTGCACATGAACACCTGATGATCCTGGTTCATAAGTAGTGTTAGCAAGAATTTCTAATTGATCATTGATAGATTTTAAAGTAGCGCTGTCTGGAATCCCAGTTACTTTTAAGTTATTAGCCTTTTGAAAATCTTCAACTACTTTCATAGTAACGTTCCCAAAAGCAGCCGATGGACTGGATGGAAAGCTCCCATAACCTAACTTAGTTAAATCTAATTTCAGGGTGCGAACATGTTCACCGGAGGCACCGTTGTAAAAAGCAGTTTTTAAAGCCAGGTCCATTGCTTGTAGAGTAGCTGTATCGGGAATACCAGTTGCTGCTAGTCCCTTAGCTTTTTGAAAATCTTCTACAACCCGCATTGTAACTGGACCAAAAAGACTGGAAGGAGACTCAGGAAAACTTCCAAACCCCAGCTTAGTTAAATCCAGTTTCAGGTTTCGGACATATTCACCAGAAGCACCATTATAAAATGTAGTACTTAACGCAACATTCATAGCATCTAAAGTAGCTGCATCAGGAATGCCCGTAACAGCAAGGCCGTGAGCTTTTTGGAAATCTTCAACGACACTCATTGTAACTGGACCAAAAAGACTGGAAGGAGACTCAGGAAAACTTCCAAACCCCAGCTTAGTTAAATCCAGTTTCAGGTTTCGGACATATTCACCAGAAGCACCATTATAAAATGTAGTACTTAACGCAACATTCATAGCATCTAAAGTAGCTGCATCAGGAATGCCCGTAACAGCAAGGCCGTGAGCTTTTTGGAAATCTTCAACGACACTCATTGTAACTGGACCGAAAAGACTGGAAGGAGATTCAGGGAAATTACCAAATCCTAACTTAGTTAAATTTATTTTTAAGTCAGTAACGTAGTCGCCTGTTGCTCCGCTATAAAAATTGGAATTTAAAGCAGAATCTATAGTTTTAAGCGTAATGCTATCGGGTATACCAGTTATATTGAGCCCGTTAGCCTTTTGAAAGTCCTCAACAACCCCCATTGTTACAGGACCAAATCGAGTAGAAGGGTAAGATGGGAAGTTACCAAATCCGAGGGCTGTAAGATCTAACTTCAGTTCTCGGATATATTCACCGGAAGCTCCGTCATAAAATTCACCTTCACTAGCTTTTGTTGCCTGTGTGGAAAAACTAGAAATAGTTTCTTTTGTTTCCTCATTCAAAGCATTTTCAATTGCATCTAAGGTAGCCTGATCAGGAATACCTGTAACAGGAAGTCCATAAGCTCTTTGAAAGTCCTCAACAACCCCCATTGTTACAGGACCAAATCGAGTAGAAGGGTAAGATGGGAAATTTCCGAATCCAAGTGCTGTAAGGTCAAACTTCAGTTCTCGGATATATTCACCGGAAGCGCCATCGTAATATTCTTCTGCAGGAGCCTCAGTCGCCTGCATAGAGAAAGTGGAGAAAGTAGAAAAAGTTTCTTCCGTTTCTTCTGAAGCAGTTGTTTCATTCACTGCCTCTTCGTTCTCTGCAGTGGACTTTGCAGCATCCGTATTCTCTTCATTTACAATGTCCTCTGTCGAAGTGTTCTCTTCAGATACATCAGTTTCTTCTTCAGTAGAAGATTTTTCCGTGCTTTTTTCCTTTTCAGTTGTTTCTTTTGAAGTAAGCTCCTCTTCTTCCGAAACATCTTCATTCTTTTCTTCATTTACAACATCTTCTGTTGAAGTGTTCTCTTCAGATACATCAGTTTCTTCTTCATTAGAAGATTTTTCTGTGCTTTTTTCCTTTTCAGTTGTTTCTTCTGAAGTAAGTTCCTCTTCTTCCGAAACATCTTCATTCTTTTCTTCGTTTACAACCTCTTCAGTCGAAGTATTCTCTTCAGATACATCAGTTTCTTCTTCATTAGAAGATTCTTCTTTCTTTTCTGTCTCTTCTTCCAAAGCAGTTTCTTCAGACTCTTTCGCTTCAGTGATTTCCTCCTCTGCAGGAGAAGCATCTTCTTCGTTCTCTAAAGTGGACTCGTCAGCATCAGCATTTTCCTCTTCGAAGGAAGTATCTGTATCTTCTTCAATTGTTACAAGCTTTTCCTCTTCGAGCGTGTTGCCGAGTGGATCTGCTAACGTAAAATAAAGAGAAGTTGTTTCACTGAGAAAAGAAACATCTACATTAAAAGAGCCATCTTCTTCGATAGACACTTCTTCCGCTTCTTCCAGTCCTTCAGCTTCAAAAGATAAAGACAATTCGCCTGGATCAAGACCGAATTCCTGTAAAGCGGAGTAGGCCTGCCCTCCAAGTTCGAGTTCTTCAAGTTCTTCGCTTTCTTCCCAGCTGAGTACAGGAAGTTCGCTGTAGTGAACAAAAGAGACCTGCGCTGTTTCAATTTCTTCTTCTGCTTCTTCGTCCGTCAGTACTTCAATGAAGTAGCGTTGATCTTCAAGAATTACTTCTTCCGTGACATCTTCCTGGGTTACTTGAAATTCCCAAGCTGCCTTTGTTGCATCTATAGGTGTTACTTCAAGTTCTCCGAGCAGCGTACCTGATTCTTCTTCAAACAAGCCAAGGGAAACGTCTTCTATCCCTTCTTCATATGAAATATGCAGAGCTTCTTCAAAAGATTGATTGAACAGCGAAGGAGAGACTTCTAAACTGGACTCTTCATCCGACAATTCAGGAAATAAATCTTCGTAAAGATCCTCCATCGAACCAGCCGTAGCAGGAAGTGCAGAAGACAAAAAGAGCAGCGATGCCAACCCTGTAATGCCTGCTTGTTTTAATCGGTGTTTCTTCAATACTTTCGCTCCTTTCTTTTCCTAAATAGATTTCTTGGTAAATGAGGTGCGAGAGAGAGGCTGCATTCATTAGTGTGTAACTAGTTCCTTTCGGAAAGACTAGTACGTGTTCCATCTTATTACATATTTATTCAGAAAACACGGGACTATTATTGTTATTATTCAAAAACGATGAAAATGTAATATGTTTGTAACATTCGGAAGAAGGTAAATATAATAAATATAAACAGTAATCCTCGATTATAAGAAGAAATGTGGTATAATTCTATGTTGGTTAGCAGTCAATCGAGGAATGATAAAAGGGGCTTGAACAGATGAGCAAACAGAAAAAAGTAGTACATATCTCAACCCTGCACCATCCTTTAGACCCAAGGATTTATTATAAACAGTGCCGCTCCCTCCAGCAGGCGGGCTTTGATGTAACTTTAATTGCTCCTGCATCGGCTGATGTGAAGGAGGAACTGGAAGTAACATTTGCACCGCTGAAAAAACACCGCAACCGGTGGAAAGGGCTGTTGTTCGGCACCGTGCAGGCATATTTCCGTGCGAAAAAGGAAAAAGCAGATGTGTATCATTTCCATGATCCCGAGCTTTTGATTGTAGGCTGGCTGCTTAAAAATAAGTCCAACCATGTAATTTATGATATTCACGAAGATTATGAAACGGGAATTGTACAGCGTAATTATTTTAACGCTCCCATACGAAGGCTGATTGCAAAGGTATACAAACTGATTGAAAAAAAGTGCACCAGGAATATGGAACTTATCCTCGCTGAAAAATATTATCAGGAAAAATATCCGCAGGGCATTTGTGTATTAAACTATCCCCTTTTAAATGGAACGCTTCTGGAAAAGGAACGCGAGTTTAAAGACGCGTCCCAGCTGTTATATACAGGAAATGTGACAAAAGACAGAGGAGCCGTCCAGCACGCAAAGCTCCCGGGCATAGATAAAGATATTTCTGTACACCTCTTCGGGAAATGTCCAGGTAACCTGGCAGAAGAAATGAAGCAGGCAGCAGGAACAGCTGCAGACCGGATGTTTATCCACGGCATAGATCATTATGTGCCAAAAACAGAGATCGATCACGCCTATGAGCAGAAAAACTGGCTTGCAGGGATTGCACTTTTTCCACCAACGGAGCATTATATGAAGAAAGAGTTAACCAAGTTTTTTGAATACATGACTGCAGGTCTTCCTATTGTATGCTCCGATTTTCCAAAATGGAGCGAATTCATGAAAGAATATCAGTGCGGTCTCAGTGTAAATCCCGACGATGCAGATGAAATTCGCGGGGCTTTGTCATTTCTAAAGGAAAATCCGCAGCAAGCAAAAGAAATGGGAGAAAACGGCCGCCGTGCTGTACTGGAGCATTTAAACTGGGAAAAGGAAGAAGAAAAGCTGCTGCAGCTGTATGAGCAGCTTGTCCACAAATAGAAGGCAGGCGAAAATCACATGACGCAGGCAGAAAAAAATGAAGGCCAGCCGCTTATTTCCGTGATCACTCCGGCATATAATGCAGCAGCCTTTATTGAAAAAACCATTCGTTCGGTACAGGCGCAGACCTACGAGAACTGGGAAATGATTATCACCGATGACTGCTCAAAAGATGAGACAATTAAAGTAATCCAAAAACTGCAGCAGGAAGACAAAAGAATACATCTCCTGCAGCTGGAAACAAACCAAGGAGCGGCTGTTGCAAGAAACACCTCAATAGAAGCTGC
The DNA here is from genome assembly GCF_900103955.1 of Alkalicoccus daliensis. GTDB lineage: Bacteria > Bacillota > Bacilli > Bacillales > Salisediminibacteriaceae > Alkalicoccus > Alkalicoccus daliensis. The sequence goes on along the minus strand of NZ_FNIL01000006.1, from coordinate 166,863 downwards.
AAAAGGTAGATTTATTGCCTTTCTTGACAGTGATGATCAGTGGCTGCCGGAAAAACTGCAGAAACAGCTGCAATGGATGCAGGAAAGAAATATAGCTTTTTCTTTTACGCCGTATTACGTTGTCGATGAACAGGACCGCCAGCTCGGTCTCGGAGATATCGTACCGACGCGCGTGACCTATCAGGATCTCCTGAAGCAGAATGTCGTTGGGTGTTTAACAGTAATGCTTGACATAGAAAAAATTGGTACAATAAGAATGGTTAACATACGTACGAGACAGGATTATGTACTCTGGCTGGAATTGTGCAAACGGGGATTTGATGCTTACGGCATGAGCGAGCCGCTCGCACTTTACCGGAGACAGACAGAATCCATCTCCAGCAACAAAAAAGAAATGGCAAAGCAGAACTGGAAAGTGTACCGGGAAGTAGAAAAATTAAACCTGCTCCAAAGCAGCTGGTACTTCGCACACTACGCTTTCAACAAAATTAACAAATACCGTGGGTGAAATAAGATATTAATGAATCCCCTCTGTTTTTTATAACGAGTAAGATTCATTCGACTAATTGCTTGATATTTTTAAGTAAATAAAGAATAGCGGAGCGCTGTCGGCGACTCCGGGAGGATTTAGGACGACTCGAAGATCCATCTGCCGCAGGCAGATTAGCTGAGAGAGTCCCTTCCGGAAAGCGCCCGAAGAAAGCAAAGCGGATCTTTAAATAAGGGATTCAGGTAAGAAATAATCTACCTTAGCAAGTGAAATAAGGAATGGCGGTGTCAGCAAACGTTATGCGACAATATATGGAAGAAATCAAAAAAAGAAAAGACCTGATTGTCTATTTAATACAGTCAGGTTTAAAAGCAGAACACCGGAACAGCTATCTCGGCTACTTCTGGTGGCTGCTTGACCCCCTCTTAGGGGTAGTGGTGTACTACTTTTTAATCAGCGTCATCTTAGACCGCGGCGGTGAAAACTTCGCAGTATTTCTAGTTATCGGACTCGTTTCATGGAGATGGACAAGTACAGTAATTAACAGTTCGGCCAAGTCGATTCTCCGTTACTCTTCTATTATAAATCAAGTGTATCTGCCAAAAGCGATTTTTCCAGTAACCGGAACATTTTCACAGATGGTTAACTTTTCTTTCGGCCTGGTAATTGTAGCATTATTTCTCGTGATATTCGGCGTCATCCCCGGATGGCAGGCAATCTACTTACCGATAATTATTATTGTACAGCTTGTATTTCTATTGGCAATCAGCTTGTTTCTCGCTTATGTCTCCGTATTTATCCGGGATATTGAAAATCTGCTGACGCACGTAGTAAGAATTTTGTTTTACTCCTCCCCGATTATCTGGGAGGGCGGCCGCCTGCCGGAGGAATACCAGTGGGTTGTCGATATTAATCCGATAGCACATTTGGTGAATTCCTACCGGGATGTCTTAATGTATCAGGTGTCACCGAACTTTCTGGCGTTATCCATTATTCTGGCGGCTTCTGCATTGTTTGTATTCTCTTTCCTTTATTACTACAGTAAGAATGAATACAAAATAATTAAAGCGTTATAAAAAGAGGGTTTGCATATGGCAAAAAGCATGGAAGAACAATATCAGGAAGAAAACCGGGAAGTGGTAATTGAAGCAGAGAATTTAGGTGTTTCTTTCCGCTCCGGGACACATACTGATGATTATAAATCATTCGCTTTGAAATTTTTAAAGCGTGAAAAAGATCCGGAAGCAAATAAAAAGTTTTGGCCCCTTCGGGATTTAAGTTTTAAAGGCTATCAGGGGGAAGTACTGGGGATTATCGGTTCCAATGGTTCCGGAAAAACGACCGTCTGCAAAATGCTTTCCGGTATTTTGGAAAAGGATGAAGGAAAACTGAAGGTAAACGGACGGGTTTCGGCACTGTTCTCTCTCGGGATGGGTTTTGACAAAGAGCTTACCGGGCGGGAAAACGCCTATTTAAATGGAATGATGCTTGGAATTTCCAAAGCGAAAATTGACGGATTCATTCAGGACATTCATGAATTTTCCGGACTGGAGCAGTTTCTGGACCGGCCGATAAAAACGTATTCCAGCGGAATGAAAGCAAGACTTGGGTTCAGTGTCGCCGCACACCTGGAACCGGAGATTCTGATTCTGGATGAGGCATTGAATACGGGGGACGCAGCCTTCGGTCAGAAAGCAGCAGACAAGATGCAGGAGCTTGTAGCAAAAGCGAAAATGGTTATCCTCGTGACCCACAGTCTTAAATATGCACGGCGCAACTGTGACCGGCTGATCTGGATGGATAAAGGTGTCATACGAGCAGCAGGCGAACCAAAAAAGATTGTGCAGATGTATAAAGATTCAGTACCGGAACAAAAGCCGCAGATGCAGAAGCAGCTGGACATTGAAAAAACAAAAGCGAAGATCAAAGACCGGACTATCGTAAAAGCAGAAAATGTCGGAGTGCGGTATGTAGTAAATAAAGAAGAATTCTGGGCGTTGAAAAACAATACCTTCGAAATTAAAGAAGGAGAAATTGTTGGTATCATCGGCCATAACGGTGCCGGAAAAAGTACGATGTGTAAATTAATGACGAATATCCTAACCCCGGATGAAGGAAAACTGCAGCTGAAAGGAGAAACGACCTCTCTCCTCGGCTATGGAACGGGGTTCAACAATCAGTTGACCGGGAAAGATAATATATACCTGAATGGAATGCTGCTGGGAATTCCTAAATGGAAAATCCACAAAGACTACGAACAGATTGTCGATTTCTCCGGCATCCGTCGTGCAATCGATAAACCGGTAAAAAATTATTCCAGCGGAATGCAGGCACGCCTCGGTTTCAGTATCGCAGCCACCCTGCAGCCGGACATATTTATTCTCGACGAAGCACTGTCTACAGGAGATATTGCCTTTAAGCAGAAAGCCAGTGAAAAAATCCAGGAAATGATCGAAATGGCGAAAGCCGTAATCATCGTTTCCCACAGTATGGGATTTGTCGAAAAAATCTGTACCAGAGCCATCTGGATGGACGGCGGCAAAATTCTCTACGATGGAGAACCAGAAAAAGCCATTCAGCTCTACAAAGAAAAATACAGCGTGAAAAAGAAAGCCAGACTGAAGCGGAACTGATTTTAATTTTATTATAGAAGTTGTCTTCGGAGTGTCTTAAAAAAAATTCACTTTAGAAAAGAGAATTTTTATTAAAGTAAAACAACCAGCCGGCAGAGCGATGGGATGCGACTCCCGGAGGAATAAGCGCAATCTGAAGATCCAATAGAACGAGAGGTTTTTCGAGTTCTATTTAGCTGAAGATAAGCCCTCGGGAAAGCGTCATCCCAAGAGCGCCGACGGCGCTGAAAATACACCACCAGTCTTAATTGAAAATGAAACAGCTATTTTTAATCTAAAGAAACTTTTTGAAAGACAAAACCAGGAAAAGTAGGTGTTTTTCAATGAATCAACTAAAAACAGTGAAAAAATCAATCAGCGCAAGACTATCCAAATCACAAAAAGAAAAGCTGAAACAGGTCGTGCCATTTTTAGGACTTCCTATCACAAAAGTCCAGGTCGCCAAGCATAAGCTGAACAATCTGGGCTTTGTTTCGCGTGGACTCCAGGAATTGGAAGACCTGTACAATAACGCAAAACGTGCAAACTTCAAACAGTACGCAGCTTTTGAACTGGCACTATGGCATATGAACCAATATACACAAGAAGACGCACAAAAAGCACTGGATTACTTAGAAGTTCATCTTTCCGGAGAAGAAAATGAAGAAAAAGTCCGCAGAGGAAGTATTCTGGCTATTGAAGCGATGAATCTGCTGGGCGCTCACTCCAATGCCAGAAATACGGCGGATCTGCTGCTGAAGAAAACAGAGCATGCAGATGTATATTTTGCGAGAGCCAACTCGGAAGAAGAAGTAAGCAGCAGAGTCGCCTGGATCAACAAAGTTTTTAAACAGTATCACCTGCTGGAAATAAGATTGGACGATAAGAAAGTGGAGACACTCACCCCTTATGACGGTCTCAAGACAAAAGTGAAAAAGGAAATTGTAAACAATGAAGCGCTCCATGAAAATAAAGTAACAGTACTGATGCCGGTATATGAGGCAGAAAATCAGATTCATACTGCACTGCAGTCAATTCAGGCGCAGACCTGGACGAACCTGGAAATTATCGTGATAGATGATCATTCCCAGGATAAAACAGTCGAGACGGTAAAGAAATATGCAGAGAAGGATGAAAGAATCCGCGTGCTGCAGGCTCCGAAAAACGGCGGTCCCTACGTAGCGAGAAATATCGCGCTCAAGGAAGCCACCGGTAAATTCATTACGATTAATGATGCAGATGACTGGTCGCATCCGGAAAAAATTGAGAAGCAGGTAAAGCATCTTCTGGAGCATGCAGAAGTGATGGGCAACATGTCAGAACAGGCAAGAATGTTCGATGATCTTTCTTTCTTTAGAAGAGGGCGCCCTGGGGAGTATATCTTTAAAAACATGTCTTCGTTTATGTTCCGCAGGGAGGAAGTACTTGCGAAATTAGGCCACTGGGATCCCGTGCGCTTTGCGGCAGACTCTGAATTCATTTTCCGTGTGAAAAACGTATTTGGGGAACTGTCAGTGGTAGAACTGGAAACAGGACCACTCTCTTTCCAGCGTCATTCAAAAAGCTCGTTAACCGGCAGCGAAGCGTTCGGGCTTCCGAATTACAAAATGGGTGCGCGCAGAGAATATGAAATGGCGCATGATCACCACCATAAATATGCAGACGATCTATACTATGATTTCCCACAGGAAGAGCGGCCGTTTGCTGTACCGGAACCAATGCTTCCGGAAAAAGAGTTAAAAGAAAACGGCTTCCGCACTTTTGATAAGCTGTACGCAGCAGACTTCCGCCAGGAAACAGCGCTCTCAGAAGATTTTCTGGAGAAGCTGAAAGCAGAAGCACATAAAAAAATTGGATTTGTGCAATTTTACCGCTATGAAGAGTCACCTTTTACCGATGTACATCATAAATACCGCAAAATGATTAACGATGGGACCGCGGAAATGATTGTCTATGGGGAGAAAGTGAAAACCCCGGAAATGGTATTCACTGATCCACAGAGCCTGCTGGAAGAACAAAAATACGTGCCGGAAATCAAAGCAGAGCAAGTTACTATTGCAGATGCTGGACTCAAGCCGGAACAGCAGCAAAGAATCACAGGAAATGCCGGTAAGTTTACAAACGGGGACATTTCCTGGATTTAATACGAGAGGGGGAGACAGGATGAAAGACAAAATTTTGTCCCTGCCAGCAGCGCTTCGGGCAAAGCTGGTAGGACACAAGGTTACAAAGCTCGAAGCGGAAAACAAAAAGCTGAAGCAGAAGCTTTACGAATCGGTGGCGAACCCGGACCGTCCTGTTTCCACACCCTCTCATGTACTGGAAAATGCGAATGATGAAGAACTGCAACGGATTGTCCGGGAAGCGCATCAGGAGGGAACGCTTTTTGAAACAGCGCAAACACTTGCAGCAAAGAAAGTGCAGCATGATCTGCATTATACCCAGGCGCTCCTGTACGCATTAAAAGCGGCAGGTAAGCACGGGAAAGAAGTGGATCATAAAATGCGCGAGCGTCTTCTGCCTGCTTTTTATGTTTCCCAGCTCCCGGAAAGATTCGCGCGGGGGATGGAAGAAGGAGCGATTCCTTCTTTGGCTCCGGTCGTTTCTTTCCGCGGCTTAATTACCACGCGCGTACGCAGAAAACAGCTTGGGCACCAGCTTCCGGAATGGAAGCTCGACAATAAGGAACTGGGATATCGGTTTGCGAAAAAGCTCGACATCCCTGTCCCGCATCAGCACAAAGAAACATATCAGTTAAAAGAACTTCCCCTGAAGCCGGGAACGGTAATTAAGCCGCAGCACGGGGCAGGCGGACGGGGTGTCTATCTTCTGCTGGAGCAGGACCATTACGTGAACGCAAAAACCTCGGAGAAGCTTTTATCGAAAGAGGAGCTCCTGGCCTCCATGCAGGAAGACCTGCAAACAGGGGCAGTGCAGGAAGATACGTGGATGGCAGAAGAACTGTATTTTTATGATAAAGCAGCACTGGAGCCGGCACGGGATATTAAATTCTACTGCTTTTACGGAAAAGCAGTGCTTATTTTGGAAATCCGCCGCTATCCGGAGCTTGGCTACTGCTGGTGGACGGCAGATGGAAAACAGGTGGAGACCGGGAAATATACAGAGCATTTGTTCACAGGAAACGGCGTCTCAGCAGAAGAACTTGAAGTTGCCGAGAAAATGAGCAAAGAAATTCCCGCCCCTTTCTGCAGAATTGATTTTTTACTCACAGACGAGGGTCCGGTATTCGGTGAATTCACCCCGAAACCGGGGAACTATGATCACTTTGACGAAGCTACCGACACAAAGCTCGGCGAAGCATTTTTAGAAGCAGAAGAGAATTTGTTTCATGATATCTGGCAGGGAAAGAAGTTTGAAAAGTGGAGGGAGCTGCAATGACATTAACTACACAGAACGCTGCATGGCTCCCGCATCTGCCTCCTGAAGTAACAGAACAAGCAGGCAGACAGCTACTGGACAGTTATCTAATCGCTTTGGAAGGGTGGAGAAGAGGGCTGGGGCTGCGGTTTCATGCAGATGATTCTCCGGCTTTCGCCGATATTCGAGCATGGTTTGTACATAAACCGGGAAAATTATTTTCCCTGACGCACGGCAGCCGGACACACTATTTTTATCGCAGCCGGGGGGATAAAGTAGGTCGGAACACAGTAACGCAGGGAACGGACAAAGCCGCTGCGAAAAAAATTCTTGAAGCAGGAAAGGTTCCTGTACCGCGCGGATTTATAATGCAGCCGTCCGAGGACTTGAAAGTTCTCCATACGCGAAGCGAAACTCTTGAATTTCCTCTCGTTGTAAAAAGCGCAAATGGCAGTTTTGGCCTTAGTGTTGTTACTGGTCTCACTTCAATAGATGAATTAACAAAAGCATTTCAGCAGCTGAAAAAAGTATATCCGGAAGAAAGCATTATGATAGAAGAGCATCTTTCAGGAGCGGAATACCGGGTATATGTGGTCGGAGAAGAAGTGGCAGGAACGATTGAGAGAGTACCTGCAAATATAATCGGTGACGGCAGTACTGCTATTCGAACGCTGATTGAACAAAAGAATCAAAAGAGAAAGCAGAACCCTCACTTGAAATATTTTCCTATCATTGTTGACGAAGAAATTCATCAGATGCTGAAAATGCAGCAGTTGTCACTGAATGCTGTGCTTCCGCAGGGACAGCAGATATTTCTTCGGAACCGCAGCAACATCTCTCTTGGAGGAGATCCAATCGACCGTCTGGAAGAAATTCCGGAAAGTTTGAAAGCAGCAGCAGTAAATGCCTTGAAAGCTTTTCCAGATTTTCCGCACGGCACCGTCGATATTATTATGAGCAGCAAAGGACCTACGGTTATTGAGGTAAATCCGACCGCAAAGCTTGGCTCACTTCTTTATCCAAGCAAAGGGCAGGGCAGAGATGTGCCAAAAGCGATTGTCGATTATTACTTTCCGGAAACAGTAGAAACACCTTGTGCCAATCAGTACTACTTTAAGTTGCATCAGGCCTTGATCCCGCTGGAAACGGGTGCTGCAGCAGAAGTAAAGGTTACTCCGTGTGAGAGGACAACGGCTGTAGAAGGAAAGCACTGGCTGCTGGAAGGAGATCTGGATTCTCTGATTGCGCGGGAAAAATTAAGAGAGACCGCGGTCTTCTACCGTATGGCAGGATTTTTAAAGAAAAAAGAGAAACAACAATATCACCTTTACCTGACAGGTGCGCTGAACGGTTATGTACATATGCTTGCGTATCTTGAGGAAACAGGAATTACGTCGCATTTTCTTGCAGATGCTCCGGTGTTCGTTACACCCACTTTTCAATTAGAGGAAACAAAGAAAGAAAAACAGAAGTATACCAAAGAATTGCAGTCACAGGTCAGTCTGATGGAAAAACAGCGCCGTGCGAAAGAAAGAATGCTTCATGCAGCAGCGACGCTTTCCAAAGCGCCTGTAGGTACCTGGAGCAAAGCATTACGCGGCAAGTAAAAGGAGGGAAGCGAAGAGATGGAACAATTGCCAGCAGTATGGCTTTCGCATTTGGAGCATGCGATCCCGTCGGAAGCAAAAGAAAAAAAGATCAGCTTGTACATGATTGCACTGGAAGGCTGGCGGAGAGGCTTAACACTGACCTTTCTTGCAGATCGGGGAGAAGATGGAGAGTTCCAGCTCCGCTATTCGCTTTCCTCCGCTGCCAGCCGTCATTATTTTCAGGGCTCAAAAGGGGATAAAATCTCTGAAAAGGCGCAGGAAATCTGCGATGATAAATCCAAAACGAATGCTGTCTTAAAGGCAGCAAATGTACCTGTGCCACTGGGAAGTACATTTACACCCCACGTAAAAGACGAATCTATTCTCCAATACGCCAAAGAAATCGGCTATCCGGTTGTTTTAAAGCCAACGAATGCCTCCGGTGGCAAAGGGGTTGTCGTAAATATTCAGGCCGAAGAAGAACTGGAGCGGGCGCTTGAATATGTGAGAGGACAGCTGAAGCTGGAAACAGTCATCGTCGAACAGTTTGTACAGGGAGAAGAATGCAGGGTACTCGTACTGGAAGGGAAAGTACTTGCAGCCGTCCAGCGCGCTCCGGCAAACGTAATTGGCGATGGGCGAAGCTCAATTCAACAATTGATAGATAAAAAAAATGAAGCAAGGAAACGAGTACCTCATTTAGCGAACAGGCCAATAAAGCTGGACAAACAATTTTATAACACGATGCACACGAGTGACTGGACGTTAAAAACTGTCCCTGCAAAAGGGGAAAAAATCATCGTGAAGCGGGTAAGTAATATTTCCGCGGGCGGTGATCCGGTCGACGTAACGGATATCCTTTCTGAAAAAGTCAAAGCCGTAGCTGTCGATGCTACAGCAGCTATCCCGGATCTGCCCCACAGTGGAGTCGATTTAATGGTAGACTTTGAGAAGGATAAAGCTGTGGTAATTGAAGTGAATACCCGTCCGGGCCTTGGTTCGCATCTTTTTCCGATGACTGGAATAGGACGCGATATACCAAAAGCGCTGATCGACTTTTACTTTCCGGAAAGCAGGGACGCACCTCGGGCAGAGCAGCTATTCTTTGAGATAAAAGAAATAGAAGCTGCAATAAAAACAGGTATGGTGGAAGAGGTTCAGGTGAAACCAGCGAGACAAGATAGGTTTCACGCCGACAGAATTTCCGTCACTTCTTCAGCGCTGCGGCAGCAGAAGCAGAAAATTGAACAATACCTGCGCGAAAAGAAGTTTATTGGTAAAATAGAGATAAAGAAAAATGAGGCATTGGAAGGTGTGATCGCGCACACGGACAAGCAGTACCTGAAAGATTTCTTTCACTGGCTGGAGGAGTCAGGCATCCTGGCAGCAACTGAGTGTTACAGCCTGCCACTCGCACAGGAACTTTCCTGGTACGATGACACTAAGCCATCTCTAGCAGATCTTTATTCATCCAAGCAGCAAGTGCTGCAACGCTGGAAGGAAGAAGAAAAAAAGACAAACAGAGTCAATCGTCAGTGGCAGAAAGTAAAAGAAAGAATTACAAAACGCATATCGAGAAAACAGCGGCTGTGAAACAGAGAGAATGCCCGTTTGTACTTCAGGTCGCTTAAATTTCACTGAACGTCTTTAAGGCGGAGCTTGTCTGTGTGGACTTTAATATTTCTATGACATAATAAATAAATTTTCAGCTCTGCCTTACTCGACTGGTCCAATATCAAAAAACATACAATTACTATAAAGATATTTAGGTAATTTTAATAAGTTATGTACTAATAGAAGTGTCTTAGTTTCAAAGTCTTAAAAAGTATTATTGGCAATTGAAATTATTCAGCAGTGCCAAGGTGAATTTTCAAGATGCCAGCAGAAAAGAAAGTTTGAAGGTTACCCGGTGAACTATCCTGGAAACTGAACCCCTCCTCCCCTGCAATTGCAGAGAAAAAGGTGTGGGCACTGCATTACTAAACTATGAAGGTTCACAAAAAACTCATTTAAAACTGGAGGACATTACCGTGGCAGAAGAAACCAGCTATCAATGGCTGCCTCACTTAGAAGGGGCAGTACCAAAAGCAGGCCAAGGAAAACGAATCAGCACCTATACCGTTGCATTGGAAGGATGGAGAAGAGGTATCAGGCTCCGTTTCTACAGCGCGTTCGATGAAGAAATGAAACTCAAAGTCCGCTATTCCTTAAAATATAAAGACCGGGAGCACCACTTTGCCTTATCCAAAGGAGACCTTGTTACAGAAGAAGCATTCGACATCTGTGACGATAAAGATTTAACAAAGCAGTACCTTGCAAAAGAAGGTGTACCGACACCACAAGGAAAGAAATTCCCTGAAGACGCCACCAATGAAGAAATTCTCGCCTACGGAAACGAGCTGGGCTATCCACTCGTCCTGAAGCCGGTAAGCGCGAATGGCGGAAAAGGTGTATTTGCAAACGTACGGGAAGAGCAGGTATTAAAAGAAGCGATTGAGTATGTAAGAAATGAGCTGGAGTATAAAGAAGTAATCATTGAAACACATATCCCGGGGGAAAAAGAATTCCGCGTTATTGTCCTTGGGGAAAAAGTGCTTGGTGCGATGCACCGTATCCCAGCAAATGTTGTAGGAGATGGGACAGCAACGATACGCCAGCTGATTTCCCGAAAAAATAAATTTCGAAAGCTGAATCCGCATTTAACAAGCAGGATGATCCGAATTGATAAAGAAGTGCTATATATGATAGAAGAGGCAGGGTATGAACTGGATTCCGTATTGGAGGAAGGAAAACGCATTTTCCTTCGTGTGCAGAGTAATCTTTCAAACGGCGGCGACTCGGTGGACGTAACAGAAGACCTTTCACCGGAGCTCACAAAAATTGCGATTGATGCGACAAAAGCAATTCCGGGGCTGGCACAGAGCGGAGTTGATATTATTGTAGATGACGAAACTGGCAGCGGATCTGTAATTGAAGTGAACTCCCGTCCGGGTCTAGGGGGTCATTTATTCCCGATGATCGGAACGCCACGTGACTTTGCAAGGGAATTTATTAATTTCTATTTTCCGGAAACTGCTGAAACACCGCGCTCTAACCTTTACTTTGATTTCGACAGCATTATTGAGCCTATTAAAGTTCGCTCAGCCTCTATGGTAGAATTACCCGTGCCACCGGTTGGAGAGTTATATGGGAAAAGATACACTGTACGTGGAAATGTGCAGAATGTAGGTTACCGAAAGTGGATAAAAAGAGAAGCATTAAAAAGAGATTTGCATGGCCATGCAAAAAACGAAGCAGATGGTTCTGTATCTGTAGTAGTAACGCATCCGAACAAAAAGAAAGTAAACAACTTTAAAAAGGTCTGTATTGAAGGACCTGAGTCTGCGGTAGTGGAAGAAATTATTGAAGAAGAGTGGACAAAGCCAGTCCGGCTTGGCTTTAGAATGCTTTCTGCTCCAAGAAAGCTTTCCTCAGGTCAATACGATAAACTCAGTAAAACAGACTATAAGCGGATCGCTCGTAAATATGACCAGCTTATTAACAGTACTACCTGGAAAATGACGAAGCCGGTACGATTTGCTTTAGATACCGCCAAAAAAATAAAGAGGCTTGGAAAGTAAGCTGGAAACTATACTTTTTCTGATGAAATTACAGCGCACAGTCTATCACTTTTAAAAATATTGTCTTTTCAAATTTTCCAATGAGAGTAAAAGAAGTTCCAGTTTAAACTTCTGAATATTTTTAGTGGAAATCTCGAAAGTGAACAGAAAAGCTTCCGTTAGCAGGGATGGGACAGACATTCATTGATGTAAACTATTATAAAGCTGAAGAAAGAAGCCGGTGCTGCGCATCGGCTTCTTTCCTGTCTAACTATTTTTTTGAAAAAGCTTGAGTGTCTTGAGAGTTGAGCCTGTTAATTATCTGCCGCGGCCGTTAATATACTCCGAATCCGCTATAATAACATCCAAACCGGCTATACTGACATAAAAAGCAGCTATACTATCATAAAAACACCTTATACTAATATGAAATGAAGCTATACTGAATTACGTCTGCATGAAGTTCAGCTTTTAGTACACAATAACCAAAAAAGAGGATCCTGCAACCAGGATCCTCTGCAAATTAAATTACACGTCGAAGTGTTTTGTAAATGCATCGAACTTTTTACCACGCAGCAGATCCTGAAGTAAGCGGGCTTCCGCTTCCCTGTAAGCTTTTCCGAGTGTACGGTCAAATTCTTTATTAAATAAGTGGAATCTCCCCGGACGAGGCGTCGCTTCACCGAACACGATGCCATCATGGCTTTTTAACATATCCATGCGAACGAATGGTGACGGAACTTGCAGACTTGCCTGAATGGCAACTTCTGCATCCTGGTGAGAGAAACCGACTCCTTCACGAAGCTTGTTATCCTGCCAACCGGTCTGAATCAAATTTCCATCTCTGTCCCAGGTACTAAATCCTGAAGAATCAGAACGATCTGCTTCCAGCACAAACACGACCTCACCATAAAAACAGTAAAACTTGTAATCCAGCGGGGGTTCCGTAGAATCAGGAGCTCTTAAAATTAATTCTTCTACAATCCATTCATCTTTTCGCAGTGCGCCTCGTGGATTCCCCTGATACACTGCTTCTAATTCCGGTCTCATTTCAGCTTCAATTTCTCCCCAGCTGTTTAAATAGTGGCCGCCGCGGGCAGATAGAATCCGATTCTCATTAAAAATTAAATATACTCCCATAGAACCTGTAGACTGCACAGGTTTAATTACTATTGGTCCCGCTTTGCCTTTAATTTCTTCAAAACGATAGATTTGCGAATCAGACTCAGGTCTTCTCAGGCCAATCGTGTCTGCAAATTCATATGCTTTCGTTTTACGATCCAGCTGCCAGGAATATTCTTTGTAACCGAGCTTTCTCATCGCAGATTTTTCAACCATAATATCCCGGAAAGATAAAGAATTGGTCATTGGAATTTTTTTTCTCTCGAATTTCTTTAAGAAGCCGTGACTTAAATAACGCTTGTCCACTACTTTAGAAAGCATGGATAACTTTTCTTTATCAGTGGTAACAGAAGAATTATTATAAAATTTACGATAATATTGGACTAAATAGTCATCAATTTTATCCTGAATTTCTTTTAATTGTTCCACTTCTTCAGAAAAATCTTCAAGGTCTTCAAAATCTGTTTTTGAAGTAAGAGAGGTCTTAGGCAGAAGTTGTTCTAATTCATCAGGTACAAGTTTAATATTTTCCCCTGCATATTCGATATCGAAGTAATAACGCTCATTATCCTTTCTGATAATTTCTTTAGGTGTACCAAGGTACTGTCTTTCATTTAAATGGCCAAGTAGTTCAACCGTTTCTTCATAAGTAGTAAAACGGCAGTGAAATCCATTTTGCTTATTATCCGTCATAATCGGGTAAAATGCAGGCTTGATATTCCATTCACTATTCTCTTCTTCAATTGTAAGGTTCGCTATCATACTATATGGAGGAGCCCCCATTTTAGCGTAGCGGCCTGGTGCGTTAAATACGAAGTTACCAAGAGAATAGGCAATAATTCCAGACTCGTATTTCTCAATGTGATTCGCCATATGGGTACCGTGCGCGATAACAAAATCTGCACCGGCATCCACAAATTTTCTCGCGCGGATCTGCGCAGATTCTCCAATCCATTTATAATCAGCTTCCGCCCAGTGAGCACACACAATAACAATTGAATTTGGATCTTTTTCTTTTACCGCGGTAATTCTGCGGGTCATTCGATTTTCGTTTAAAGAATTAACTCCGGGTGTATCTTTTTTTGCTAAAAATTCATAGTAATCCCTATATCTGCGAGTAGCCCTCATCCCATTAAATACATAAATGGTTTTCTTAGGAAAAGAACCTTTAATTTCAATTTTAAGGTGTTTGGAGGCTTCTCCGGAATCAGCCCCAGCTCCAATATGTTTAATTTTAGCTTTATCAAGCACGTTGATTGTATCCAGCAGAATTTTGGGACCGAAATCCCTTGTATGATTATTCGCCAGAGTAACTGCATCGACACCCAGTTGATTCAATACTTTTGGTGTGCGTGATGGATCATCCCAGTTCGGGAACTTTTTATCCTTTAAGTAAGAGGGAGGGTCTACTGCAAGCACAGTTTCTAAATTCAATATGAAAAAATCACTTTTTTTAATAAAGGGTGCAACGTCCTCAAAGAAAGAAAAAGGATCAGATTGCAAACGTTTCTTTTCGTTAACACGTTTGTCAGTACTTAAATACCCATCACCCAGACTTGTATCTCCAGCAAAAGTAATAATATATTTACTCAATTCTCGCACACCTCTTCATTGTTTTATTGAGATTCAGGCAGGAAAAAGACTTTTAATTATAATATCATTAAAGTAGAGTAATCAGCTGATTTAATATTTAAATACAATATTTAATATGTTAATTCACTAATTATCCTTATTTGAAGCCAAGGTTCTTAAATTTCTTAATAATAATATTCTTTTTCTGTTAAAATTAAAGTGCAGGATAAATTGAAATGGGGAAGTGAACGTCGTAGAAGGCGTGGTACAGCTCTTTAAATTTGATTGTAACTTATTTTTTGAGGCAGATAGATCACTTAATATCGAAAAAATCAAAAGAAGCGATGATTTATATGAAAAATCTATATTTTTACACACGATTTATTTATAATCAGCTAGTTTAGTTTTATCATGTAATGTTCTGTTATTTATATGAGCATTCGAGGTAAAGCGTAATAAATAGTCTGTGCAGTAATACGCAAAAAAAATGAAGAGCGGACAGTCACAGAGTTGAGAAAGACTGAAAGCGGCGGGTTCAGAGACTTTCCGAAACGGTGGAAATTATTTACTCGGTTCGTAATATATTATTGAAATATTATTTAAGCTCGATTTAATGCAAAAGACTTTAAGAGATGGGCAGTGAAATTACATATGAATGAAAAAATGTTAGCTGAGTTTAAAGCAAGTGGCTTCGAAGTAAATACAAAACCATTTAAACGCTATTATGAAGCTGGACTGCTTCAAAAGCTGGACGCGGAATATATGGATAAAGTAAAAAAATATTGGTTTAGTAATTACGGGTTAGTGCCGGATACCTCTTTACATGCAGCTTTTTACAATGTAACAGGTCTTAAAGAGGAAATGGTAGTTCCTGGGAAAGTAATGTGGGACGTTATTATTCCTTATTTGAATGATTTATCACTTCAAGCTGTTTATAGTGATAAAAATATCTATGATAAATTAATCACTACTAAAAATGCTGCTGAAGCAGTGTTGAAAAGGGTCAATGGCACATATTTTGATACATTTAACAACGTTTTAAATTACGAAGAAGCAATATTGGAGATAAAAAAGCAAAATGATGATTTAATAGTGAAACCAAGTAATACAGACAACGGGAAAGGAATCAGTAAGTTATCAGTTCAGGATGGAAAAATATTCAAAGAGGGAATAGAAATTTCTCTAGAAGAACTGGAATTAAGTTACCATCAGAATTTTATCATTCAAAAGCGCATTAAGCAGCATCCAGTTCTGGCCGAACCTCATCCCTCTTCTGTTAACACGCTGAGAATGGTCACGCTGCGTTGGAAAAATAAAATTCATTATTTATTAACGTTTGCAAGATTTGGCTCTAACAATGCTGTCCAGGATAATGCAGGAGCAGGAGGAGTATGCGTTGGAGTTTCAGATTCCGGGGAACTATTAAACATCGCAGTTGATGAAAATGGAAATACTCACAATGTTCATCCAACTACAGGTTACGACTTTAGCAAAGAAATGAAGATTCCTGAATTTGGAAAATGTATTGATTTTGTAAAAAATCTTCATAAAGATGTACTTCATCAAAATTTTGTATCCTGGGATATTGCAATAAACGAAATGGCTGAACCAGTCTTTATCGAGGCTAATTTTCGGGGAGCTACCTGGCTATACCAGCTCGCTTCACAGCGGCCTATGTTTGGAGAGCTAACAGAAGAACTATTAAAAACAATAAAAGAAGAAAGAGACAAAGAAAAGCTGGACTTAGAAAAATTCACTCCAAAAGAACGGAAAATTCAAGATAAATTAGAAGAAAATAGAGCGAGATTAAAGAAATCAAAAAGCAGTGTTAGAAAACTAAGAAGAGAAAATGAATATCTTAATGAGCAAGTTAATGAATTAAAAACAGATCTTTATAGATATGAAAAAGAATTAAAAGAATTGGAAATGCTTAAAGAACAAGAAGAAGAAATAAAAAATTACTACATTCAGAAAACAAAAGAGTTAGAAGAATCTCTTACAAAAATGAAATACAGTTCTTCCTGGAAAATCACAAAACCGCTGAGAAAAGCAGGTCAGATAAAGAAAAAACTAAAATAAAAGTATGCCTGTCGATTATTCACTGCAAATGGCAGGCAGTTTAAGCATGGAGTGCTCTTTAAGCAAGAAGGCAGTTAAAAAGGTTTTATTAAAACTTCGCAGAAAAAGAGAAAATTGAAGCGAATGAAGTAAAGTTTTAAAGACAATCATTAGGGAATAGTTTTTCAAGGGAAGAAATTTCAAAATAGTGATATCTGTATTTAACAATTGTCCAAGTAGAGAGAGCGGATTGAACTAAAAAATATTTTTGGCAAATACGAGGTTTTTATTAATTGAAATTAAGGTGCAGCACTACTAAATATAGCTTTGTGAGATCATTTATTTTTTTATAGGGGGAATATTCTTGAAACAGTTTACATTGTCATTTGCTGGAGACACGAGTATTGGAGATTTTTATTTTAATAAAACAGGAAGAGAGTTATTAAAAAAAAGGCTGGAAGAGCAGCCTTTATCCTTTTTCGAAAAAGTAATTCCTATTACTGAGAACAGTGATTATTTCTTTTTGAATTTAGAGACTACACTCTTAGGAAATCCTGAAGAAGAAATAGATGAAAACAACAAAAAAAACTGGGATAGTCTGCAGAGAAGTATTTCTCTATTAAAAGATTTAGGAGTGACAGGTGTAAATTTAGCGAACGATCACACCATGAAGTTTGGGGTGGATAAAGCTCAGTTCATGAAACAATCTCTTGAAAACCAAGGTATTAAAACGGTAGGGGCGGGAAACAGTCAAGAAGAAGCGGAAAAACCGATTGTCTGGTCATTAGAAGGAGAAAATTCCAGCAGAAACGTATACGTATTAAGCGGACTGAGACCTTCCAAGCAGTTCAGAGAACAAAATCCTTATTTTGCAGAGGAAAGCCAGCCGGGTTGGAATGCTCTATCAACAAACAAAATAGTTAAACAAATTGAAAAGATAAAAGAAGAAGATTCGAACAGTATTATAGTAGTAAGTCCTCACTGGATAAAAAATGATTATCAAACCTTTAGTCTTGCAGATAAATATCAGGAGCTTTGTCAAAATATATTAAAAGCAGGGGCTGATATTGTATTAGGTCACGGAACCCACACGGTATCTCCTATTGAAAGAAACGAAGACGGGATTATTATCTATTCGTTAGGGAACTATGTGTTTAACTCTGTCGGGCGTTTTAAAAGTGAGGAAGCTCCTCCTTACGGCTATATAGTAAATCTAGAGGTAAATGAAACAGAGGACGAATGGAGTGTCGAACCTCTGATCTACCCAATTGCTACCAATAACAAATCTACTAAGTATAAGCCTAGAAAAGTTAAAAGAGCTGAATTTAGAAATATCCAGGCCGAGATATTGGAAAAAACATTTGATCTGAAACAGCCCTACCGTTTCAAGAGAAAAAGAGATCAAAAAGGTCACTATTTCATTACAGAATACGTAGATAAATTACTGGCGAAATATGGAAGTAATGTAACTGGGAATATGTATAAAAAATATGAGGCAGCAAAATTGCTGACTCCGGTCGATGAGGATTTCGCTCAAGAAGTAACAGATTACTGGCAGGAACTCTCTGGAAAACAAGTAGACCCTGCACTTCATATAGCATTTCAAAATCTGGTAGGCAGAAAAGAAGTGAGGGTGATGCCTCGAGAGGTCATGAGGTTTGAAGTTATCCCTTATTTCAATATTCGTGGAAAACTAAATATGTATGCAGATAAAAATTTATATGACATGTTTTTTCAGACGGACCGTCTAGTTAAATCCGTGCTGAAAAGAGTAAGAGAAAACTATTTTACAGGAGACAACCAACACCTGAACAAGGAAGAGGCCTGGAATTATTTATTATCTCAAAAAGAGCCAGTAATAATTAAGCCTACAGTTACGAATAACGGTGTTGGAATAAATAAGATATATTTTGAAAATGGAAAAGGGTACATTAAAAACGAGGAAATATCAATTGAAACACTGGAAGAGCAATTTGGTCCAAACTTTGTTATTCAAGAAGTTCTGAAACAGCATCCAATCATGGCAGAACCACATCCAAGTTCGGTAAACTCGCTTAGAATGGTGACATTGCGCTGGAAAGGAGAAATTAAATACCTTTTAACATTTGCCAGGTTTGGTGCAAATGATAGTGTAAATGATAATGCCGGAACTGGGGGAGTTTGTCTAGGGATTACGGATGAAGGAGAATTCATGGATTTTGCAGTTGATGAGCATGCACGTAAACATGTGACTCATCCAACATCTGGATATTCTTTTGCAAATGAAGTAAAGATACCTAATTTTGATGAGTATATTAAATTTGTAAAGGAACTTCATGAACAAGTACTCCATCAAGATTATATTTCCTGGGATATAGCAGTCGGGGAAGATGAAAAACCGATATTAATTGAGGCAAACTTTAGTGGAGCAACGTGGCTGTACCAGTTAGCTTCCCAAAGAAGTGTATTTGGTGATTTAACTGAAGAAGTAATATCTCATGTAATGAAAGAAAGGAAAGAGAGAAAAGGAAGCCGCGACCATAAGCCGGAACATTTTTACAGTACAGAAGAATAATACAGGAAGCGTATAGCGTCTCTTCTGATTAAAACCATTCACTTTCTACAATACTATTTTGAATATAATATTTTAAGAAGTAGAAAAGGATCCCGGCATCAATTTCGCCGGGATCCTTTTTTGAGCTTACGATTGAAGAATATTAGAATATGCAATAATGCTTGAGATATTATGCTGCGTGTAATCATTTCTTAGTTCATATTTATGAAGGCCGCCTTGAAAAGCCCCAAGACATAATTTTTTATTTACATAATACATTACAGATTCAGGACGAAGCTGCATCTGCAGTTGAAAACGAATACCTAAATCAACAGCTGATTTATACTTTTCGGCAAGATCGTTTCTATCTTTGTATACAGCAAGCTGATAAGCTGCGCCTAATCCTTCACTCCTGCAGGCGACAGGGGTAGAAGCGGGAATTAATTTAGATTTATATGAACCTATCCACTCTTTATCATGCTCTTTTCTATCTGTTCTTTGAGATTCAGCTATAGCATCTGCTATGAAGAAAGAATGCGTTACATATATTTCATTCGCACGTTCCCGGTATAATTCGTTCAGGCCGTAAAGGAGCCAGTGATCGTGAGCAACAGTCTCTTTTGTTTCATTTTTATCTCTTCTATTAATCAGATACTTCGCTTCATTTTCAGCCGCATCAAGCCAGCGAGAATCTCCATCTACTTTGGAAAGTCTTACTAAAGATAAAATAGCTTCACCCGGATAATAATGAGATACGAAATCCGTCACTTTTCCAGTAGAAAAAATTTGCTTGTGTACAGCAAATTTTCCAGTCTTATCCTGAGATTCTACCATCCATAATGCAAGTTTCTGCATAATAGGTAAGTATTGCTTATCTCCGGATAACTCAGTGTATTTGCAGAGAGCAATGACTGCTAAAGCATTTCCGCCCAGCTTGCAGGCATCTTTTTCTACAACTGCCAGCGCCTCTTTATTATTTATTGTTATGTTTTTAATTTTAGATAGTAAAAATTTGATCGCTCTTTTCGAGGCTTTTAACAAATTCTCATCCGGCATTTGTTCGTAAACTTCCAGCATAGAATAAACTGTACCCGCGTGTCTCAGAATATTATATCCCGTTGTTTGAGAACCATCCTGAGGCTGATAAGCGTAAACAATTTTCCCTTTATTATTTACGGCCTGCTTGAAATAATTATCCTTAGCCAGCTGAATGGAATCTAATAAAAGATTTCTAGTTAATTTATCATACATTCGATGCCCTCTGATAAGCGGAGTATATCCATTATCATCATAATAATGAGCTTCTGTATGGAAACTGTATACATCCATAAATTCATTAGTCAGGAAACTTTTTACGGATTGCTGATCGAAAAGCAAAAAATGTTTTTCAAAGGCGGCAAAAACATTTTCTTTCTTTATAAGCTTATTTTTAATCATGTCATAAGCTTCTACTTCTTCAGGTAAAAAAGAAATACGGAAGTCTTTAGAGAAGGCGATGCCCTCTTTACCTGTTTCATGCTCAATTTCATCCTTTTTTACATTCATTCTTTTACCCTCTGCAGATTTTGCGAATACATTCGTAACAATGTCAATTTTCACTGAGACTGGTGGGAGGTTGGAATGATTGTGTTTGCGATAAGAAGCAAGTGCTCTATTTACTGCCTTTGGTACAGTTTTACTGCTGCCTAAAGTTACAACAGCTCTCGTAAAATTATTAGCTACCGAAAGGTATACCAGCACATTTTTTTCGCTGGTAGTGTATGCATAAGGAGCCACCTCGTTTATTTCTTCAATATTTTTGTTCTTCAATACAGCCTCATAGACGCTTTTAGTGAAATTTTCCAAATTCATGACTCCTTTATTTAAAGTTAATTAGTATATACCTACTTTACCATAAAAAGAAAAAAATATCGGCTTGAGCTCGCTCATAATATAAACATTTTGAAAAAACTCCTGTGTAATGAGAATCATGTAAGAGCTTAAAAAACAATAGAAAAGTCTCTATTGTAATTAATTCAAATGTCGATATAATACTTTAGAGAGGGGAGAGAGAAAAAATGAACATATCATTGAAAAAATACACTTCTTTATGTTTAGTTCTTTTGTTGGTTTTTAGTTCTTTTGGCACTGCATTTGCGGAAGAATTATCTGAGGAAGAATCTAACATAGAAGTTTATAATGAAAGAACTGACGATTCATTTGATGAATTAACAGAAGAGCAGTTAGAAGATTTACATTGGCAGATTCTAAAAGAACATTTAACCTTGTATTATGAGGTTGAAACAGAAAGTGAAGAAGAATTTGAAAAGAATTTACTCAATTATTTACATGAATTCCAGATAGAGTATGATTTAGAGGTAACTCCTACATATTCTGAGGAAACTGTGGAAAAAATGGTGGAAGTACTTAGGGACAAAGGCTACTATTATATATTCGGTATGGAGCACGAAGAAGTCATACTGGTAAAAGAAAAATTAAAGAATAACGTTGATCCTGAAATGTTCACTGGAGAGAATATTACTCCTTTTTACGGAGCTATCACAAAAGAATTGGTGGAAAAATTCCAGGAAGAGCACGAACTGAAGGTTCATGGAGCTATTGATGAAAAGACCGCAGAAATGCTGCAAATAGAAATTCCTGAAAATACTGAAGAAACAGAGCAGAATGAAGCGAATGAATCTTCATCAGAAGAATTTGAAGAAGAGCTTCCTGTTACGGAAGAATCATCAGATGAAGTAACGGAAAATACAGTTGCAAAAGAAGAAACGAATAGTGAAGAAAACAAAGATTTAAACTCGGAAGAAACTGATAATGAGGAAGAGAAGAAAAAACAAAACAGCGTAGAAAATGAAACAGCACCTACTAACGAAGCTGAAGAAAAAGATCAAAATGAAATCGCAGAAGAAGAACTGCAGAATGAAAGAGAAAACACATCTGACGGCAGTGAAACAAATGAAGAAAATTTACAGCAGGAAAAGCAGGAGAACGTAAACGAACAAGAAGAAAATGCACATGAAGAAAAGGAAGCTGAAGAAGATATTGTCCAAAGTTCAAATGAAACAGAACGTGAAGAGGAAAATTCATCACAGGAAATAAATACTTTTTCTTCAATGGCTGTTCAATCAACAGCTCTTGCACTGCCTTTTAAAGATGGGGATTCCGGAATTGAAATAAAAGAGATGAAAATGAAATTAACTGCCTTAGGATTCGGCAATTTCCCATCGGATCCATCAACAGTGTATGGACCTGTTACAGAAGGAGTAGTAAAAGATTTCCAGGCGTATTATGGTTTGAACGCTGATGGTATTGCAGATGAGCCCACAATGAGCCGCTTAAGCAATGAATTAGGTACTCCTTACCAATCAGGAAATGCCTCAGAGCAGGTTCGTGAAATGAAAATGAAGCTGACGGATCTGGGATATGGTAATTTTCCATCTGACCCATCTACAGTATATGGATCAGTCACAAAGAGCGTAGTAGAAGAATTCCAGCAGGCTAATAATTTGATTGCAAATGGAATAGGTGATTCAAAAACAATCGGGCTCCTTCAAAGCCTGCATGAGGATGCTTTTAGCACAGCTTCCCTTTCCCTTCCTTTCCAGAATGGCGACCGTGGAGAAGAGATTACTTTATTTAAACAAAACTTAACAACTTTAGGATTTGGAAGTTTTCCAGAGAATCCTTCTACGGTTTACGGCCCGGTAACTATGGGAGTTGTTAAACAGTTCCAGGCATATTTTGGACTAACTGCAGATGGAGTTACCAATCAGCAGACATATAATAGAGTTGCTTCTGAATTGGAAACTATCTATCAGCCAGGATCAAGTCACAGCAGCATAGTAGGCTTCAAACAAGATTTAACAGCTTTAGGATTCGGTAATTTTCCAGAAACGCCATCTGGAGCGTATGGAACTGTTACCGCATCGGTAGTAAAAGATTTTCAAAAAGCCGAAGATCTGGTAGAGAGCGGTATAGCAGATTCAGTTACTTTAAATAGAATAAAAGAGTTGAAAGAAGAATTAATAAGCTCCAGGTTATCCCTCCCTTATAAGAACGGGGACAGTGGTGAAGAAATCGTCAAATTGAAGCAAGATTTAACAACTTTAGGATTTGGAAGTTTTCCAGAGAATCCTTCTACTTTGTACGGAAGCGTTACAAGAGGAGTAGTAAATGATTTTCAAACTTATTTTGGTTTAACGACAAGCCAAAATGTAGATAAAAGAACTCTAGACAGAATTCAAAAAGAACTAAATTCACCATTTAGATCTGGACAGCCATCCTCGGATGCAATTAAAGAATTAAAAGAGAATCTGACTTCTCTTGGATTTGGAAGTTTTCCGGAAAATCCTTCGAGAGTTTATGGATCCGTTACGGCTTCGGTAGTAGCAGATTTTCAAAAGGCAAATAATCTCCGGGTAAATGGAATTGGAGATTCTGTAACAATGAAGCTGATCGACTCCCAGACCGCGCAGAGATCTGTTATTGCGCAGGGGAAAGTGACAGCCTCGAATTTAAATGTAAGAAGTACTAGAAGTACGGGGAGTTCCAGTACAGTGTACGGAACATTACCGAATGGAACGATAGTGGATATCCTTGTAGATCACGGCACATGGTATGAAATCAGTCATGCATCTATTTCTCAGTCGCCTGCGTACGTAAGTGCTTCTTTCATTGAAGTACAGGGAGCAGGAGTTGCATTCCCTTATGAAAGAGGGGACAGCGGAGACGAAATCCGTGTCATGAAACAAGGGTTAACAAAACTAGGGTTCGGAAGCTTCCCATCTAATCCATCAGGAGTTTACGGATCTGTAACAGAAAAAGTAGTAAAAGAATTCCAGGAGTACTACGGTTTAAACCCTACTGGAAAAATGTCTAAAACAAATTTAGAGTATCTGGAATCAATTCTCAGCTCTCACTACGTGAGCGGGCAGTCTCATGCGAACGTAAAAGAGTTGAAAATAAATTTAACGAAGCTTGGGTTCGGAAGTTTTCCCTCTAATCCTTCCACAGCGTATGGAAGTGTAACAGCAAGCGTTGTGAAATCTTTCCAAAAGCATCATGGATTAGTGGAGAATGGCATAGGGGATCCTGTAACTATGCAGAAAATTAATACAGAATTAAATAAAATCGGAAACAATATTCAATATAGAACATACCAAATCACTTTAAATCAAATGCTTGAAAGACAGATGATGTTTGCTCCTCAGGCAAGTGCTGCAGGAGGCGGCTGGAGAAACGCTACATCAGTTGAAGTAGCTCGCTGGCTCGATCCTAACAATTTCACAGCGGATCCGAACAGCCGGGATATGTATCAATTTTTAGTTCTTTCTCAGACATCAGGAGTTTCTGCTTCGCAGCTGAATAACATTCTCCGTAACCGGGGAGTTCTGCATGGGACCGGAGCTACTTTCAAATCAGCTGCAGAAACACAGGGAGTTAATGATATTTATTTAATCTCTCATGCAATTTTGGAAACTGGCCACGGCACTTCAATATTATCCAATGGTTCGATTGAGGTGGGAGAGATCAGTACGAACAGATGGGTTTCCATACAGCCTTTATCAAACGGCAGTAAAGCTACCTATATTTTAGAATACCGTCCCAGCACCAACAGCTGGCACCGCACACGGAATGACAGCTTTAATACAAATAATATTACTTTAAGAAAAACTTATAATATGTTTGGAATTGAAGCAGTAGACAGTGATCCCCATACCAGAGGATCAGTAAGAGCTTTCCGTGAAGGCTGGTTTACTCCGGAGGATTCAATCCGAGGCGGGGCACAATTTATATCTAACAGCTATTTGGATCGTGGACAGGATACACTCTACAAAATGCGATGGGATCCAGACTTCCATGAAGCATCAATGAATAGTAGTGTAACTATTCCAAGAACAAGATTTTACCAGTATGCAACTGATATTGGATGGGCATACAAACAAACAGATATGATTAAAACGTTATATGATCAAATTGATAATCCATATTTGCCATTTGAAGTACCGTCTTATCAGTGATTATGTGAAAATATCAAAGATATATGTAAATATGTGAAAATAAACGATATAATATGAGCAAAGGTTCCTATAGTGAACCTTTGCTTTTCTTTATATGATATAGGTACTAATAAGGATGGTGGATTTTATGAGACATATGTCGATAGTAATGTATTTTTTATTATTTTTCCTAATGAGCACACATGCAGGAGCTGCAGAAGGCGTTGTAATAGAGCCTGATGTTCCAACTGAAACGAAAGAAATGATAGAAATTATTATCGATTTAAAAGAAGATCCATTATCTATCAAAGAAAAGAATGCTGAGGAGCAGAATGAAACATTCGATGCTGCCACCGCTGAAAAAGAACGACAAGATACAGCGGAATTGTTTATTGAGTTTTTGGAAAGCGAAAATATTGTATATACTCAGCTGAATGAATTTGAAGAAGTGTTCAATGGTTTCTCTTTATTTATTCAGGCTGATCAAATAGAAATGCTGACTTCTCTCGACTTTATAAACATAATCCAAAGGAGCCATGTTTATGAAGCGGTTGATAATAAAGATGCAGATCCAGAAGAGCAATTTAAAGCTGTTCATAATGAAATTTCTGCACTCTCGACCCTGGGCTTAACAGGAAAAGGTGTAAAAATAGGAGTAATCGATACCGGTATAGACTTTCATCATCCAGATCTCAAACATGCTTATAAAGGTGGAGCGAACTTTGTGGAAGATGGAAGAACGAGTCCTTTGGAAGGGCGCAATGGTGTGACCTCTACACATGGTACGAATGTAAGTGGAGTCATTGCCGGTAAAGGGAGAGTAAATGGTATTGCTCCAAACGCAGCTATTTATTCGTATAGAGCATTAGATAATACTAACAAAGGTACTACTACTTCTATTTTAAATTCACTGGAGCAAGCTGCAAAAGATAATGTAGATATTGTGAATATGTCAATTGGCAACAAAAATAATAACCCGGATACCTCTTTAACGAAGGCGATTAACAATACTGTGTTAAATGGGATCGTGGTAGTAGCGGCAAGCGGTAATAATGGAAGCAGTAAAGAAACAGTGGGAGAACCGGGAACTGCTGCGCTGGCTATTACTGTAGGAGCTTCTCATCTGATAAATGGCAAAGAATATACTGCACCCTTTTCTTCACGAGGACCTGTCAAGACTTCCTTAGATATTAAACCGGACGTACTAGCTCCCGGAGTATCAATTTTCTCTACAGCTTCCCGCTCTACAACCGGAACAACGAGTTATACAAATGCATACGGAACATATGATGGAACAAGCCTTGCCGCACCTTATGTTGCAGGAGTAGCAGCTCTTATGCTTGAACAAAATGCTTCTTATACTCCTGAAGAAGTGAAGGCGAGAATTATGAATACAGCTTCTGCTGTGACGAATGCAGGGGTAAATGATGCAGGTGCAGGCAGGGTGAACCCTCAAGCTGCTTTAAACACTACTGCATCAGCGTTAATTAAAGATTCTCATCAATACGAAGAGGAAGGTAAACAAAAGAAACATGATTACTGGAATGGCAGTTTAAACATAAATAGACTAAAAGTGGGCGGTGAGTTCAAAGAAGACCGCACAATACAATTACGAAATTATTCAGCTGAACCAGTCACCTACTCTATTAAAAGTGAACCAATAGGAAGCAGTGCGCTTAAATTACAAACCCCATCTTCTGTTACTTTAAAAGGAAAAGAAACAAAAGAGATTCCTATTTCATTTTTGTCTTCTTTTATGGATAAAGGGGGGTATTACCAAGGGTACATTCACTTCCAGTCATCAGGTAAGCCAGCAATACGTATACCCTATGGAGGAGTAATAGAAATAGGAGAAGATCCTATCAACAGTTTCAGTGCAGGCGCAGCGGTGATAAATGGAACAAAAAATCTTCCGTTGAATTGGTCTCTTCGTTCAGGCTATAATCCTTCATTGGCCCTTTTAGAAAAAGATACAAAAAAAGTATTGGGACAGATACCACTGCGGCAGGGAGCAACCTCCCTATCATGGGATATGATTTATAATACTCCGGGGGGGAATAAAAAGATCTCAGATGGTGATTATCTGCTCAGGCTTACTGGGAGTGCCGGCAGCAGTTCTGCAATAAAAGATATTCCTTTAAAAATATACAGCGTGAAGCCTCAGGTGAAAATTGATAAGCAAACTGTCCAGAGGAATCAAATTTCCGGACAAATTATTTCGTATTTCTCACAGCAGAAAGAGGCAGACACTTCATTAACAGGTTCTTTTGAATTGAAACAAGACGGAAATAGATATGAAAGTGGCAATCTGGCAATTAATAAAGAAGGAAAGTTTACAATAAACAATAAATTAAGAGATGGGGCATCGGAATTAATTATTAAGGTAGAAGACCGTGCCGGCAACACCGTCTCATATACTGCTGGTATACTAAAAGAAGTAGAAGCGTATTCTCTTGGAGACAATGGAGCGGGGGTTGGAGACTTACAAGCAATGCTTAAAAAGCTTGGTTTTGACCCCAATAAAGATGAAAAACTTATATTTGGTGCTCATACCGAAAATCAGATAATAGAACTTCAAAAGTATTATGGGTTAGAAGTGAGCGGCAAAGCTGATGAATCAGTTTTAAAATTTATGACCAATATTGTCAACGGGGATTTCTCCTCCCCTTCAAGTACACCAGAAGTAATAGGATTTAAACAAAAGCTTTCACACTTGGGTTTTGGAACTTTCCCTGATAATCCATCTCAGGTATATGGTTCTGTTACAGCCGGGGTGGTAAAAGATTACCAGCGCTTTTATAATTTAAAAGATAATGGAATTGGCGATCCAGTTACTTTGGAGCATATGGAAAGACAGTGGACATTGTCATTAAAAATAGGAGACAATTCAGAAGAAGTAAGAGAACTGAAACAAAATTTAACGAGGCTGGGACATGGGAGCTTTCCTGACAGACCTTCAAGTGCTTACGGGTCAGTAACATCTTCTGTAGTAAAAGAATTCCAGGAACGTGCAGGATTAAGAGTATCCGGTACTGCGAATTCAATTACACTTAAGGAAATCGATCATCTTTTAAGCCAGGCATGGAAGAGCGGGGACAGTGATCCTGAGATAACCAGATTAAAAATAGAACTCACACGTTTAGGCTATGGGAATTTCCCCACCAAACCTTCCGGGGTTTATGGAAGCGTAACGACTGCTGTGGTGAAAGATTTTCAAAGGGATCAACAGTTAATGGTAACTGGCAATATTGACCGAACTACGGAGAAAAAAATGTCTGAACTCTCTGAAATTTTGTTCAGTATTGGGGCGAGCGGGAGCCAGGAGATTGTAAAAATAAAGCAGCAGCTGACACAGCTTGGCTTTGGAAGCTTCCCTGCAAATCCATCCACAGTCTATGGTTCCGTAACAGCAAGCGTGGTGAAAGAATTTCAGGAATACCACAGACTGGAGAAATCCGGCGAAGTGACGAACCGTGTAATCCAGCTGCTTGATCGGGACACAAATACATTTTATCAGGCAGGAAGTGCAAGTGTAGAAATTCGGGACATTAAGATTCAGTTAACCAAACTTGGCTACGGGAATTTTCCGTCATCACCATCACAGGTGTATGGAAGGGTAACGGCTGGTGTAGTTGCTGAATTTCAAGCGAGCAAAGGCTTGACTGTTAACGGTATTGTGGATAGTATCACCTACGAAGCGTTATTTGGATAATAAAAAAGTTCCTGTCTGATAAAAAGACAGGGACTTTTTTATGTAAATAATAAACAAAATTTCTTTGGGTTTTTTGTGAGAACTGAGATTGCATTAAAATCAGGTAATATGCACTTTGGATTCCAGGTAATATGCGCCTCTCGGACGAAGCATATAAGGCTGGGGAATAAATTACAGAGGGAAACGTGTAAAGTATAGAGGGGACAGCGTAAATTAAGAGCCGAGTCAGTAAAGTAAGCGGGCAAGAACGTAAATTAGCGACTTCACCTGCATACATCTGCACCTAAATAACACGCTTCCACTCTTAATAAAAAGGGTAAACAAATAAATAAGTCCCCCGCATAATCCTGCCCCCCTCTCCCTAGCGTACCTCTTCCAGACTTTGGGCCGGGGAAGATCCACACAAATAAGGTGTGACTTTTCCCTTTCTTTACCGACTATTAGTTGTGACGATGGATTTCTGAGAAACCATAGCGTCAACCTGGTAAAAGCTTTATAATAGAGAATGGTGCACGCGGAAACAGCTCGCGCATCCGAACCAGACATTTATTTGCTGAAGGAGAAAGAAAGAGGGTTTCATTATGTATAACATGGATAATTCGAGAAATCATAAATTTTTTATTGTACTAGGCGATCTCATCTGTATTTTAATCGCTTATATCAGTGCGTTTTATATTCGTTACCTGGATTTTCCTGGAAGAAACTGGGAGGCTTTTATCTCACTGCTTCCCTGGATTCTTTTGATCGGCCTTTTCTTTATTTCCGTCTATGAACTGTACAACCTGGACAGGAAGCATACGGTCAGTGATATTGTGCGTAAGATCCTTGTCGCAACCGCGCTCATGACTTTTCTGACGATGGCCGCATCCTACCTCTTCCGAGAGTTTGCAATGCCGCGTTCGGTCGTGCTGATTGCCAGTGTGTTTACGGTATTCCTGCTCGTGATATTTAAAGTGCTTTACTTAAAACTCACCAGGGGAAATATTATCGGGAAAGTACTGCTGATCGGGAATGAAGAAAATACGGAGAAGCTGCTGACGAAAATCAGGCATCCGATGATGAAAGGAACCTCTGTAAAGCATATTCAGGAAGAGAAGTCGATCGCAGAACTCGATTATCATATGGAAGAAGTCGACTTCGTCGTTCTGGCGACGGACGTTTCAAAAGAAAAGAAATCGCAGATCATTTATCATGCGATGGAGCGGAACAAAGTAGTGTACGTCATTCCTACACTCTATGAGCTTCTGCTGCAGCGTTCCACCACTTCCCCGATGGATGATACGCTCGTAATGGGTGTCCGGCCATTCGGGTTAACCTGGGATAAAGTATTCGTGAAACGAGTGTTTGATTTTCTCTCTGCCGTAATTTTAATCATTTTAACTTCTCCTTTATTAATTTTCTCGGCCATTATGGTAAAGCTGGAAGATCCGAAGGGAGATATTATCTATTCCCAGGAGCGCCTCGGAAAACATAATAAGCCGTTTACGATTTATAAATTCCGTTCTATGATTCAAAATGCAGAAACAAAAACCGGGCCTGTGCTTGCCAGCCAGAAAGATGACCGGATTACCAAAGTCGGACGATTAATGCGATCTACAAGACTGGATGAGCTCCCGCAGCTGTTTAACGTGCTCAAAGGTGACATGTCACTTGTAGGACCGCGTCCGGAACGAGAATTTTTCATAAATGAGCTTTCCCAGAAATACTACCACTACGGCTACCGCAACCGGGTGCAGCCGGGCATTACCGGGTATGCGCAGGTGATGGGGAAATATTCTACAGATGTAGAGGACAAACTGCGGTTCGACCTTTACTACATCCGCAACTACAGCCTCTGGCTGGATATTGTGATTCTGCTGAAAACCTGCCTCGTAATTTTCGATAAATCAAAATCCGAGGGAACAGAAATAGAATCGGTGACGGTGCAGAAAATTGACAGTCAAAAAGAAGACAAGACGACAAAAAAGAAATCCTCCATGAACTTTTAAGAGAAAGAGAAGAAGGGCGGTCTCATATGAAAACGATACTCATCACCGGCGGGGCAGGCTTCATCGGCTCGCACACCGTTGAACTTCTTCTCCGCCGAGACTACCAGGTGATTATTCTGGATAATCTGAGTTCCGGGGACCGTAACAATGTTCCGGAACAGGCAGTATTTATCGAAGGGGACATCCGGGACGAAAAAGGAACAGCACGTATTTTTGCAGAGTATTCGATTGACGGCGTTATTCACCTGGCAGCGCAGAGTAAAGTCGGTCCATCTGTGGAGAGGCCGGAGGAAGATATGGCGATAAACGTCCTTGGCACTGTAAATCTCCTGCAGGCAGCGCAGAAGTATCACACCAGAAAATTTGTATTTGCTTCCTCTGCAGCGGTCTACGGACATGTGGAAGAACTCCCTGTAACAGAAGCATCGCCTACGGCACCGCTGTCTCCCTATGGCACTTCAAAGCTTGCTGCAGAAGCATACATTCAGATGTTTCATAGGCTGTACGGCTTCGAAATCGGCATTCTTCGGTTCTCAAATGTGTACGGGCCGAGGCAGACCGCAGCAACCGAGGCAGGGGTGATCACTATTTTTATCGATCAACTGCTTGCCGGAGAAGCGCCGACGATTCAGGGAGACGGACAGCAGACAAGGGACTTCGTGTACGTGGAAGATGTGGCAGCAGCAATTTTCGCTTCTTTGGAACAACCCCAGCAGGACAATCCTGTGTACAACGTCAGTACATCATCGCAGACGAGCGTGGAGACGCTGCTGAAAAAACTCAGTGAAGCTGCGGGGAAGCCATTTTTTCCGAAGTACGCCGAGGAGCGTGCCGGGGATATTAAACACAGTTACCTCACCTATAAGCACCTGGCACAGAGTTTCGGCTGGAAACCGGAAGTGCCGCTTGATAGAGGAATTGCAGAAACGATGAAATATTATCGAAGTCTTGCAGAAAATGGGTGAGAAGATAAGAAAAGCGAGCTCCCGGAAAAGGGACTCGCTTTTCTTATTTTTGTCTTCTCCCGTAGCGGTTTCCTGAAAAGTTATTCTGCAGCAGTTCCTGCAGATCCGATCTCCAAGTGTTCTTTCAATGTACTGGATACCTCCGCAAGAGATGCATCACGGATCTTGTAGTAATAGACGCCGTTTTCCATTGAATCGTCTCCTTCAAAAGTGAGGGATTCAATATCATTTAACTCGCCTGCGTAGGAATGCATGCTTACCATGTTGCCGAAGGTTAAGTTTGTGCTTAAATTCCGCTCCAGGCTGTCTAACAGGGAATCAAAACGGGTAATAGTACTGAAGCTGGCGGACTGACGTACGACTGCTTCAATAATATCCTTCTGGCGGTCGCCGCGTCCAAGGTCGCCGCGCGGATCCTGCTTACGCATTCTTGCATAGGCAAGCGCTTCTTCTCCGTTCAGCGTCTGCATGCCTTCTTCGATTTCAATGGAACCGTACGTAGCGTTATCCGTATCACTGATCGGCATCGGTACGTCTACTTCCACGCCGCCGATCGTATCGACAATTTCCATAAACGCAAGGAAGTTAAGGGAGACAACATAATCGACCGGCACATCAAGCATCTGCTCTACCGTATTAATCGTATAAGGTACGCCGCCGAATGCGTGCGCGTGGTTGATCTTGTCGTTCGTTCCTTTATCCGGAATATTTACATAGGAATCACGCGGAATGTTCACCATTTTAATCGATTTATCTTCCGGGTTAAACGTGGCAAGGATCATCGCATCGGTGCGTCCGCTTAAATCATCCTCCCGGCTGTCGAGTCCGAGAAACAAAACAGAAACCGGCTCGTCTCCCGGATTCACTGCATCTGCCCGCAGGTCAGATTTTTCTCCGCGCTCCAGTTCCGCGTGGGAACCTTTTGCTGCGCTCTGCACCTGATAGACCATGTAGCCCGCCACACCGCCGGTAATAATCAGCGCCATTAATACCACAATCATCGTAAATTTCAAAAAGCGCCGGAAAGGGGACCGTCGTTTCGGCTGACGATCAGATCTTGATAATTCGCTCAATGCTAGCATCTCCTTTTTTATACAAACAAGTTAGGGACAGTCAAAGTAAAATTAGGTACGTATAATTGCATATTACTACTACTATGACGATATTAAGGCAGAGAGGTTACAAAAGCTATACATTTTTATTGATTTACATAAATGTTTTTATCTGGGGGAGGGGTTGCATGCAGTTTATCGAAAAATTCTTACAGTAACAGTCCGGCAGACGCAGTGCAGAGGTGTGAATTTCAGATAGATATGCTGAGCTTTTGAAAAGTTTTTTCTCTACAGTCTTATAAAAGATACGATAATAATTTATTCGTTTTAAAATTAATTACCTGCTGCTAACAACAAGCAACAAAATAATTTAAAAAATACTATATACAACAAAGCGTTACTAGGATAAAGTTAAAGGGAAAAATCTGATAATTACACAGTATTTAGCAAAACTTATTCAGCAGGGAGGGAGATCTTTGAAAAGAACGACAGTACTGGTTCTTATTTTTATTTTATTTATTACTTTATTTCACGGAATAGAACAGACGAAAGACAATACTGCTTATGCCCAGGGCGTCACGCAGGGGGAAATCACTGCTTCTTCCTTATTTGTCCGTGCAGATGCTTCGCCGACTGCGAAGATAATCGGGGGATTCTCCAAAGGTGCAAAAGTCGAGATTCACGAAACGAAGAATTCCTGGTACAAGGTCCGCTTCAACAACGGCTGGGGATACATACATAGTGGTTACGTGAAAACTGCAGCTGCTGCATCGAACCAAAGTTCTTCCTTAGGAACTGGAGAAATCACTGCAAGCAGCCTGAATATCCGCTCTGCCGCCTCAACAAGTGCTTCTATTACAGGAAGCGTAAAGCGGGGAGCAAAAGTAGAGCTGCTGGAGAAAAAAGGAGAATGGTACAAAATAAAATCTGGCAGCCGGGAAGGTTTTGTACATGGCTCTTACGTAAAAGTCTCCGGGAACGCTGACAGCTCGAGTAAAAAAGCAGAAGGATCTTCCAACGTTACGAAGGGAGAAATCACAGCGAGCAGCTTGAACGTCCGCTCGAGCGCTTCCACCTCTGCTTCGATTATCAGCAGCCTGAAAAGAGGGGCAACAGTCGACCTGCACGAAAAGTCCGGCAACTGGTATAAAATTAAAGTCGGGAATACGTGGGGATATATTCACGATTCCTACGTAAAAACAGCCGGCTCCGGCAGTGCCAATACAGCACCGGCAGAGTCATCAAAGACGACGACCGGGGAAGTAACAGCTTCCAGCCTGAACGTGCGGGCGGAAGCTTCTACCAGCGCCAAGATCACCGGCAGCTTAACGCGCGGCACCCGGGTGGAGATTCACGAGAAAAACAACAACTGGTACACAATTAAAACAAACGGCAGCTGGGGCTACGTCCATGCGTCTTACGTGCGGGAAGTATCTGCGAACGCCGGAACTACGGGAAGTGGGACCGGCAGCTTAAGCGGGAAAACGATCTTCCTGGACCCGGGACATGGAGGAAAAGATCCCGGTGCAGTTGCTGGAAATGTATATGAAAAAACGATCACACTAAGTCTCAGCCACAAGATAAAGCAGAAACTGGAAGCTGAAGGTGCCCGTGTTGTCATGAGCCGCGCGGATGACCGCTTTATTTCCATTGGAAACCGCGTAACGCAGGCAAACCAGTCTGGTGCAAACTTATTTATCAGCGTGCATACGAATGCTTTTCCGAATGCTGCCGCGAGTGGTGCAGAAGTATTGTACAGTGCCGCAGGAAAGCACCCGAATGATTCCCGCATGCTGGCACTCGAACTGCAGTCAGCAATTGCAAACGGCATGAACTTCCGCAACCGCGGTACGGTCAACCGGAGCCTGCAGGTGCTTACCGGCCCAAATATGCCGGCAGTGCTGATTGAACCCGGGTTTATCACGAACAGCGGAGACCTTGCGAAGCTTGTAAATGAACAGGATAAGCTTGCAGGAGAGGTAGTAAAGGGATTAAAGAACTATTATAAGTAAATAAAAAAGGTGCCTGGAACGAAAAATTCCAGGCGCCTTTCTTTATATCTTAATTATATTTCGCTGTAACTTCCTTTAAGTAAGCTAATACATCTTCTTTTAAATCGCCGCGTTCGAGCGCGAAATCTACGGTCGCTTTTACAAAGCCGAATTTGTCACCGACATCGTAACGCTTGCCGCTGAATTCATAAGCCAGCACGATCTGAGTTTCGTTTAATTTCTTAATCGCATCCGTCAGCTGAATTTCATTGCCGGAACCGGGAGGAAGGTTCTCCAGGATCTCAAAAATTTCCGGGCGGAGTACGTAGCGGCCCATGATTGCATAGTTGGAAGGCGCATCTTCTACTGCAGGCTTTTCCACTAAATCATTCACGTGAATGACCCCGGGTTCAATTTCGGAAGATTTCGGGGAGACGATGCCGTATTTGGACACATCTTCATCCGCCACCGGCTGCACACCGACGACAGAAGAATTGTAGCGTTCGAATACATCGACAAGCTGCTTCAGGCACGGAGTGCCATTCGAATTGACGATGTCATCTCCGAGCAGCACCGCAAATGGCTCATCGCCGATAAAGTGTTTTGCGCAGCTGATCGCGTGGCCGAGGCCTTTTGCTTCTTTCTGGCGGATATAGTGGATGTTTGCCAGATTGGAAATGGCCTGCACTTCTTCCAGGAGTGCTGTTTTTTCTTTGCGGCGCAGCGTTTCTTCGAGCTCATAGGAAGTATCAAAGTGGTCTTCAATGGCACGCTTGCCGCGGCCGCTGATAATAATAATATCTTCAATGCCGGAAGCGATCGCTTCTTCTACAATATATTGAATTGTCGGCTTGTCTACAATGGGAAGCATCTCTTTCGGCTGGGCTTTCGTTGCCGGCAGGAATCTTGTACCGAGTCCGGCTGCGGGAATTATTGCTTTTCTGACTTTTACCATAGTATGTAATCCCTCCAAAAATAAGTTACCTTATATTCCCTATTATACGCCCTTTTAAACGAAAAGTCCTACCTTTTCTTACAAAAAAGTAGATAAGTAACTTTACGAAACCCGGAATGTCCAGTAAAATAAATAATTGAGGTTTTATTTCCCGTTGTTAAGTCATGGAATGTTTTTAATATAGAAGGAGTGTCCCCTATGCAGCCTTCCCGGATGGATAAAAAGAAATCCCGGAACAACTCTGGCAAGCAATCCCGTCCTATCCTGAAAATAATGGTACTGTCTTTCCTGATACTCCTATTACTGGCAGGGGGAGCATTGGCTTACGTAGTAAACCAGGTACAGAATGTTACTTCGGAGTCCCAGGTGGAGCTGGAGCGCGGCGACCAGTCTGAATACCGCGATGCAGAAGTAAAGCCGGATATCGATCCGGTGTCTGTTCTTTTTCTCGGACTTGATACCCGCGACGGCGACTTAAGCGGCCGCACAGACGCAATGGTGCTTGCGACGTTTAATCCTGATGAAAGTACCATCCAAATGGTGAACATTCCCCGGGACACCCGCGTACCAATTCCCGGCAGAATGGAAGAAGATAAAATTAACCACGCGCACGCCTATGGCGGCATTGATCTTACGGTAGACACAGTAGAGCAGTTCTTTGAAATTCCGGTGGATTACTTTGTTTCTCTTAACTTTGATGCATTTATGGAAATTATAGATGAACTCGGCGGCGTCACCGTGGACTCCCCTATGGCATTTTCAGAAACGGATAATGCGACGTACGGAACAATTATTATTAATGAAGGTGTGCAGACCCTGGATGGGGAGGAAGCACTTGCCTATGTAAGAATGCGCAAGCAGGACCCGGACGGAGATCTTGGGCGCGGCGAGCGCCAGAAAGAAGTAATGGCTTCTGTCGTAAGAGAGCTTGCCTCTTTCAACTCGATTGCAAACTTTAATTCCCTGCTCAACACGATCGGCAGAAATCTGAATACGAATGTCGATTTCAGCGAAATTGTGGATATGCATGCCTACGCTTCAGAGCTAGATAACATTGAATCCCTGACGTATGAGGGAGAAGGCGTAATGATCGGCGGCGTATACTACTACGAAGCAGATGACTATTCCCTCGAAAGAACAAGGCAGCTGCTGCAGCAGCATTTAGGGATGATTGAAGAGATCGATCCTCAGTACAGCGAACCACTCGAGAGAGATGAGGAAGAGAGCGGCAGCGGTGAACCGAATCTGGAGCTCGACGGAAACAATGCGGAAGCGCCGGACGGTACAGAAGACACGGACACTACTTCTCCTGAAGAAAATCCTGGTGAAGACAGTACTACAGAGCAGGAAAATACGTGGGATACAGAAACAGAAAATAATGGTGCAGTAATGAATTAACGCAGACTCCGGGGACTTTCCCCGGAGTTTCTTTGGGAATTTAACAGAAAATGTAACGCTTTTTCCTGCTTAGCGACTTATACAGCAGAAAAACAGAAGGAGAGAATGACAGAGATGGAACATTATTATGAAATGGCAGTAAACGAAAACGAGGCAGGAGGAAAATTTGCAATCGGGTTTGTGCTGCAGGAGCCAAGCGCAAATCAGCAGGTCATTATAAAAGATGAAAATAACCGGGTAGTGCAGCACGGAGCTACGGATGAATTCGGCTACTTTCAGCTTGCGCTTCCTAAGACTGTAAAAGAAGTCACATTAGAAATTCGTTCCCTGCAGCAGTCGGCAATCGTTTAAATAGAAAAAAACTGTAAGTCCTCTGTACGGCACTCAGCATTATAGGTATAATGGTAAAAGTGAAAACGTAAGGGGGATCTTCATGCGGAAATATGGTGTATTTGTAGTAATAGCCGCTGCATTAATGATAATTATTGCGGGGCGCATGTATTACAGTGAAAAGTTAGCTTCCACAGCAGAATCTGCGCAGCAGGAACTTGCAGCATCACAAAGTGCCGGAACCGAGGATACGGAAGAAAACGCAGAGGAAGAAGTAATGGAAGAACCAGAAATAGAGGAAGAGCAGGAAGTATCCGGTGAGGCTTTGTTTACTGCAGACGAGCTGGAAGAATTAACAGCAGATATTCCTGCGGAGATCGGAGAAAGAATTACCGAGCGGCTGAGCAGCGACGAGGCAGTCTCTGTCTTAACAGTAGGGTCCCGTTCTTCGGCAGATTATTATAACGAAGGTGTGACGCCCTGGCCGGAGCTTCTGGAAGAAAGTTTAAATGAAGCATACGGAGAAGGTGTATTTACCTTTAATAACGTTTCCTTTGGAGAATATACTTCAGAAGAAATCGTTTCACAGAACCGCCACAGAGGCCTGGCAGATACTACCGCAGATATTCTCCTCTTGGAAGGGTTTAACTGGAATGACAACCTTGCGGTCGTCACTGGAGAAGATGCGCAGGAGAATATTCTTGCAATCATAGATACGGCTTCTTCTGAGAATGAAGATCTGATTACAGCGATTCAGCCGTCGCCTCCGGCATTTGAAACTTCTATCTACCCGGAACAGATCGAAAAGTTTGAGCAGTTTGTCGAAGATGAAGGCTTTATATACATTGATCACTGGGAAGCCTGGCCGGGAATCGATGAGGCAGAGCTGCTTGAGTATGTAACGGAAGAGCGTATGCCGAATCAGTCCGGACACGAACTTTGGAGCAATTACTTAATACAATCATTTGTGACGCAGTAATAGAAAGGAGACTATCCATTTGGGTAGTCTTTTTGTTGTTGTGAAAATAAAAAGAACCACTCATAGGAGTGGCTCAGAAGAATTTCTATATGTTAGTTCGTAGATTCAGAAGTATTGGGTGCAATGTGCGGGTTTCCAGATGTTTCCTTCTGAAAAGTGAGCTTATGCGCAGAGTATCCTTTAAAGCACTCCGGACACTGAAAGGGAAAAGAATTTTTACGGTTTACAGCTGCACGCCGGATATCGGGAACGTCTCTGTAGGTGCCTTCCGCCATTTCGTTCCACTCTTTTACTTTCGTAAGCGCTTCACAACTTGGGCATTTAACGTGCGTTGCGTCCAGCACTTCTTTTTTTCTGTTAAAATTCCAAAACATGAACAATCGCTCCTTCAAGTAAAATCACTCCTTCTAGTATCGAACATTCTGAAAGAAAGGTAAAGGGAAATATGTAAAAAAAGCGAAAAAAAAGAAAATATACCTATAAAAAACAGAGGCGCAAAGCCTCTGTTTAACGAGAAGTATTAAGATTCGTCTTCCTCATCATTTACAGCAACAGAACCGTCTTCCAGCTCAAGGTGCGTCCGAAGTTCATTACTGATGCGCTGGCGTTCTTCGTCTGACACCAACAGATACCAAATGCCGTCAATGGTAGCTCCTTCACCGGTAACTTCCATTGTCTCCTGATTGTTACGTGCAGATGAATAATTCTGCATCAAATCAGTGATGTTATCGAAATTCATATTGGTGACTACATTTGAACCTACAGCACCGAGGATATCCTGCACCCGCGTGATGGAGCTGAACTGTGCACCTTCACTAATCATCGCATTCACAACCTGTCGCTGCCGGTCATTTCGCCCGAGGTCTCCGCGGGAATCTTCCTTTCTCATACGGGAGAAAGCAAGTGCCTGATCTCCGTCCAGTTCTACCTGGCCTTCATTGAACGTATAACCGCTCTGGTTAAATTCAAAATTGTTATCTACGGTTACACCGCCGAGTGCATCGACCATATCTTTAAAGCCACTCATGTTGACAGTAACAAAATAATCTATCGGAATATCAAAATAATTTTCTACAGAATCCATTGCCATATCCGCACCACCGAATGCATAGGCGTGGTTTACTTTATCCATAATGCCTTTACCGACAATTTCCATACGGGTGTCACGCGGGAGACTTACCATCCGCATAGATTCATCGTTTGGATTGACGGTAACTACCATCATAGTATCTGTACGCCCAGAAGTGGACTCCTCCGCATCTACACCCAATAGAAGAAAAGATACAGGATCTTCGTTGTCCATATTCACTTCCATGTCCCGCTTATCTGATTTGTCCCGTTCCAGTGTTACATGCATATCTGAATCTATCGTGTCCCTGACAGAATCATACAGATAATATGCATAGCCGCCTCCGATAACCAGTAAGAGTAAAAACAGACTGCCTGCGATAATTAGAAATTTTTTCATATATTTGCTCCCCTATCCATTCTTTTGTTGATTTTAGTATAATCCCGAAGCACTGCTTTAGCAATAAACATTTTTGAAGAAAATGAAAGAATTTGGGAGAAAAGATTTACTTTCCTGCAAATATCCGTTAGCATATATAAGAGCTAATGACTAACCATTTCATCGATTACAGGAGGAACATAATGGAAGAAACAATAAGCCTCTCGGAGATTCTCCAGACGCTGAAACGACGTATAAAAATGATTATAAGCATTACACTCGCAGCCGTTGCTTTCGCAGCTATCGTATCCTACTTTATTCTAACCCCCACTTATGACGCGTCCACGCAGCTTCTCGTCAATCAATCCGCTGAAGAAGGACAGCTTTATACACAAACTGATATCAGAACCAATGTTGATTTAATTAATACTTATAATGTAATTATTACGTCTCCGAGAATTTTGGAGCCTACACTGGAAGAGCTCGGTTTAGAGCGCAGTATTGGTGACTTACGTAACCAAATTAATGTATCCGCAGAAGGAGATTCTCAAGTAGTAACAATAACAGTAGAGGATGAAAATCCAGCACTAGCAGTACAGATTGCAAATACACTCGCAGCTGTATTTCAAGATGATATCGTGGAAATTATGAGTGTAGATAATGTTTCTATGCTGTCTGCGGCAGAACTCACTGAAAACCCTACTCCTGTGGCACCGAACCCGACATTAAATATGGCAATTGCTTTTGTGGTTGGACTGATGCTAGCAGTTGGTATTGCCTTCCTTTTGGAATTCCTGGATAAAACAGTGAAGACAGAAGAAGATGTAGAGCAGAAACTGGGCATCCCGGTCTTAGCTTCTATTTCTACGATGAACACAGATAAATTAACTGATGCGAATTTAACGCATACGAAACGATCTCAGGGACGTGAAACTTATGGCGCGTAGTAAAGCAAACAAGCAGGAGATGTCCGATAAACAGCGGGCGCTGATAACAGAGTTTGATAAGCGCTCACCAATTTCCGAGCAGTACCGCACATTACGAACAAATATTCAATTTGCTTCTGTAGATAAAGAAATTAAAACACTCATGGTAACGTCTTCTTCTCCGGGAGAAGGGAAGTCAACCACTGTAGCGAATTTAAGTATCGTACTTGCACAGCAGGATAATAAAGTGCTGCTTGTCGATACAGATCTTCGCAAACCGACAGTACACTTCTCATTTCAGGTGCCGAACCAGGCAGGATTTACGAATGTGGTAACAAACAAAGCTTCCTTAGAAGATTCAGTTTTTGAAACTTCTATTGAAAGGCTTGATGTACTACCATCTGGTCCATTACCGCCGAATCCGAGTGAGCTGCTTGGATCGGCGCGTATGAAAAAATTTGTAAGAGATGCAACGGCTGTGTATGATTATGTTATTTTTGATGCCCCGCCGGTAAATGCAGTAACTGATCCGCAGATTATTGCCGGCTTGGTAGACGGTACAATTCTGGTAGTCCGCAGCGGTCAGACAGAGGAAGAACATGCACAGAAGGCCGTAGAGTCATTAAGAAAAGTAGATGCAAATATTCTGGGAGCGGTTTTGAATGACCGCGCGATGGAAGAATCCCAGTATTATTATTATTATGGAGAGAGCTGAGGCTCTCTCTTTCACGTAAAGGAGTGTTTTGTATGATTGATTTACACAGCCACATTCTTCCGGGACTTGATGACGGAGCTTCCTCTGAAAATGAGATGCTTACGATGTCGAAAGCCGCAATTGAAAACGGGATTACCCAGATTACAGCCACCCCGCACCATCAGAATGGCACTTACCTGAATGAGGCAGAGACAATTAAAAAAGCAGTAGAAAAAGCGAATGCAATTCTGCAGAAAAATCAAATGGATCTTACGATTCTTCCCGGGCAGGAAGTACGTATTTACGGAGAACTGCTGGAAGATATCGATGCTAAGAAAATCCTCCCGCTCAATGAATCGAAATATATCTTTATTGAGTTTCCGTCTAACCAGGTGCCCCGCTACGCCAAACAGCTTCTGTACGATCTGCAGATAAAAGGATATGTTGCTGTGATCGTTCACCCGGAAAGAAATAAAGTTTTGATGGAGCATCCGGACAAGCTGTTCCAATTTGTACAGAATGGAGCGATTACCCAGGTGACCGCAGCTAGTATTCTCGGGAAATTCGGAAAAAATATTCAGCGGTTTTCGCAGGATTTAATAGAAGCGAACCTTACGCATGTGGTTGCAAGTGATGCGCACAATACTACCTCTCGAGGATTCTATATGTACGAGGCTTATGAATTTACTACAAATAAATATGGAGTAAATATGACAGAAAGGTTTCAAAGAAATGCGGAATTAATCATTGCAAACGAATATGTTCTGCTGGAGCCACCGCAGAAAGTAAAGCCAAAATCTTTTATAGAGAAGATTCTTAAGAAATAAAGTGAATCTATATACCCAGTGAATATATTAATTTCTTTCGATTAGGAAGCTGAATAATACGAATTGATGATGAATAAGGAAGAATCGACTCATAAAAATTGGGTATTATGAGAAAATATAAAAGAAAGACCTATTTCTAACATTCATTATGTGGTAAACTATGGAATAATATTATAAAAAAATAGTGGGGTTCTTTTGATTTACATAAGCCTTTACGTTTATTAAGTAGCCTCACTTTAAAAATTGTTTCTTCTTTAAATCTCCTTCTTCAGCTAGACATCTAAATTAAGGAATATTCGTAAACCCTTTAATGATTTTCAAGAAAAAACAGGAGGGTGTAATAAAAGCCCTCTTCATCTATATGAGCAACTTGGTTAAATGAACCAATGAAGTAAGCAGACATAAAACGTAAAGCCGTTTTTCACATTCGATGAAATGAGATAAAGGGCTTTGTGTTTTTGCAGCATGTACTAAACAAATGAGGAGGACTCCACCTTGGGTTATCGAACACGACTCGGCTTACTTATACTGATTGATTCTCTGATCGTAATGCTGTCTATTTTTGTAGGTAACTGGCTGATTGCTCCCGCAGCGCAGATTCTGACTGCCGGTCTGATTGCTACTTCCATTGCTCTTATAATCAGCCACCACATTTTTGCGCATATTTTTAAGCTTTATAAACGCGTTTGGCAGTATGCAAGTATTAAAGAGCTTTCCTCTATTTTCACAGCTGTAACTTTTTCAATTGCAGTAGTGGCACTAATGCAAATAGCTATGTTTCAAACGGTGTATTCACGAACGCTGTTAATCACATGGATGTTGCACATCCTTCTGATCGGAGCTTCGCGTTTCTCCTGGAGGCTATACCGCGATACGAAATTCAAAGTCGACCCTAATAAGAAGCGAACACTGATCATCGGGGCAGGCAACGGTGGCACAATGGTAGCGAGACAGTTGATGAACAGTGAAGTATCGGAACTGCGCCCCGTAGCTTTTATCGATGATGATCATTCAAAGCTCCATTTAGAAATGATGGGGGTACCAGTCCTCGGATCAAGCAATGAAATTGAAAAAATTGCACACGAAAAAGAAATTGAACATATCATCATTGCAATCCCTTCCTTATCTAAAAAAAATTTAAACAAGATTTTTGAACAGTGTGCAGAAACAAAGGTAAGAACGCAGATTATGCCTTCAATTGAAGATATTATGTCCGGGCGTGTAAATGTTACTGCGA
Organism: Alkalicoccus daliensis; assembly: GCF_900103955.1. Lineage (GTDB taxonomy): Bacteria > Bacillota > Bacilli > Bacillales > Salisediminibacteriaceae > Alkalicoccus > Alkalicoccus daliensis. The sequence goes on along the minus strand of NZ_FNIL01000006.1, from coordinate 123,413 downwards.
TGCGTGATGTCCAGGTAGAAGATTTACTCGGGAGAGATCCCGTAGAACTCGAGACGGAAAAAATTGAGAGAAAGCTCAGTGGGAAAACTGTTCTTGTTACAGGTGCAGGAGGTTCGATCGGTTCAGAAGTGTGCAGACAGATCGCACGTTACTCTCCGGAAAGGCTCATTCTATTAGGACATGGAGAAAACAGCATTTATACCATTGAAATGGAACTGAAAATGAAATTTCCGGAAATTATTCTGGAAGCGGAAATTGCAGACGTCCAGGATAAAGAAAGAATGAAAGCCATTATGCTCAAATATACGCCAGAAGTTATTTATCACGCAGCGGCTCATAAGCATGTTCCATTAATGGAAAAAAATCCCCATGAGGCAATCAAAAACAATGTAATCGGTACAAAGAACGTAGCGGAAGCTGCAGATATTGCCGGTGTGAAATCTTTTGTAATGATCTCAACTGATAAAGCCGTAAACCCTACTAGTGTGATGGGAGCTTCAAAACGAATTGCAGAAATGGTCGTGCAGCATATGGATCGTGTCAGCAACACAAAATTTGTCGCAGTTCGCTTTGGGAATGTATTAGGAAGCCGCGGAAGTGTAATTCCACTCTTCAAGCAGCAGATTGCAGTGGGTGGACCTGTCACAGTTACTCACCCTGATATGACAAGGTATTTTATGACGATTCCGGAAGCTTCGAGGTTAGTTCTGCAGGCAGGTGCAATTGCAGAAGGTGGAGAAACTTTTGTACTTGATATGGGAGAGCCGGTTAAAATAGTAGATCTCGCTAAGAATCTTATTAGATTGTCAGGGTTCTCTGAAAATGAAATTCCTATTAAATACGCTGGAATGAGACCTGGAGAAAAACTATTTGAGGAGTTACTTGGAGAAAATGAGGTGCATCAAGAACAAATATATCCGATGATTTATCGTGGAAAAACGCCTCCAGTGAATATTGAAGTAATTCATAATTTGTTAGCCCAGTTTGGTAGAAACACTCCTACAGAGTTAAGAGAAATAGTGTTGGATATTGCGCATTTTAAAGAAGAGAAATTAGGAAAATTCGCTATGGCAAAGTAAAAACTAAACTTATTAAATAGGGATAGCGCCTAAAAAATAGTTTCTTGAAATTAATTGAGTTATAAAGGAGGGTATTAAGATGTATTTTAAAATTAAAAGATTGATGGACTTTACTTTATCTTTCTTAGCTATGCTATTTTTATGGCCTGTTTTTCTTATACTGGCAATAATTATAAAGATTGATTCGAAAGGACCAGTGTTCTTCAAACAAAAGCGAGTTGGGAGTAATAAAAAATATTTTTATATATTAAAATTCAGAACAATGCGAGCAGAGACCCCAAAGGATATGCCAACTCACCTTTTACAAGATCCGGATGCATTTATTACTAAAAGTGGAAAATTTTTAAGGAAGACTAGTTTAGATGAGCTTCCTCAAATTATTAATATACTAAAGGGCGATATGAGTATCATCGGTCCAAGGCCGGCTTTATGGAATCAATATGATCTTATTGCTGAACGTGATAAGTATGGGGCGAATAATGTTCCTACAGGGTTAACAGGATGGGCACAAATTAATGGAAGAGATGAACTGCCTATTTCTTTAAAATCAAAGCTTGACGGAGATTATGTAAAAAATATTGGTTTGAAAATGGATGTGAAGTGTTTCTTTGGAACAATACTAAGCGTGATGAGAAATGATGGAGTACTTGAAGGTGGAGTAAGAGATATAGAAATTGATAAAGAAATAGCTAGTAGTAAGGAGAATCGCTCTTTATGAAAAAAATTTTAGTAACAGGAGCAAACAGCTATGTCGGAAAGAGTTTAAAAAACTGGTTAGATCAGTATCCCTATGCATACTCACTGGATGCTATAAGTGTAAGAGGAGAGGCATGGAAAGAGAAAAGTTTTTCGGATTATAATATCGTGTTTCATGTTGCAGGGATAGCACACGTATCTTCCAATCCTAAAATGGAAGAGCAATATTACAAAATTAATCGAGACCTTACGGTCGAAGTGGCAGAAAAAGCGAAAAACGATGGAGTGAAACAGTTTATTTTTATGAGCAGCATCATTGTATATGGAGAAAGTAGTAAAGAATCTAAAGTTATCGATTCAAAAACTCAACCAAACCCAAGCGACTTCTATGGTAAAAGTAAACTTCAAGCAGAAGAAGGAATAAGTCTTTTAGAAGATGAGAAGTTTAAAGTCGTTATTATAAGACCTCCAATGATTTATGGCAAAGATTCAAAAGGAAATTATCCTAAACTAGCTAAAGTAGCTCGTAAACTTCCTATCTTTCCTAATGTTGATAATCAACGCAGTATTCTTCATATTAATAATCTCTCTGAGTTTATCCGATTAATGATTGAACATGAAGAAAGAGGACTTTTTTTTCCACAGAATAACGAATATGTTAAAACAAGTGATATTGTAAAAACTATTTCTGAAGTACATGGGAAAAAAATTAGGTTAATTAGAACTTTTAACCCTATATTAATTCCTTTGGTAGGCAAAATAAAAATTTTTAATAAGGTCTTTGGTAATTTAGTTTATGAGATGAAAATTAGTGATTATAAAAAGAACTATAGAGTACATGATTTCAAGAGCTCTATTGAAGAGACTGAGTTAGGAAGTAGTAAAAAATGAGTAAAGTACTAATATTAGTGAATCATGATGTGGTTATTTATAATTTTAGGAAAGAATTAGTTGAGCAATTAATAAGCAATAAATATGAAGTTTACATATCCTCCCCATACGGAAAAAAAATAGAATTATTAAAAGAAATAGGAGCTCATTATGTTGAAACTAATATTGAGCGTCACGGTACGAATGTAGTCAATGATTTTAAATTAATTGCAGAGTATAGAAGAATGATTAAAAAAATTAAACCGGATATAGTAATTAGTTACACAATAAAACCTAATATATATGGCGGTTTAGCCTGCAGATCTCTTAAAGTACCGTACATAGCTACTATTACAGGATTAGGAACTGCTTTAGAAAAAGATGGAATCATGCGAAATATAATAATAAATTTATATAAAATTGCATTTAAAAATGTACAAACCCTATTTTTTCAAAATAATGAGAATATGAATTTCTTTAAAAAGCATAATATTGCACTTGATTCTCACAAACTTGTTCCAGGATCAGGAGTGAATTTAGAAGAATTTCCCTTCAACAAATATCCAAAAGAGAGTCAAGAAATAAATATACTTTATATTGGCCGAGTAATGAAGGAGAAAGGAATTGAAGAATTAGCGGAAGCAGCTAAATTAATAAAAAAAATCAATGAAAAAGTTAATTTTGAAGCAGTGGGCTTTTATGAAGAAGATTACATGGATAAAGCTGAGGAATTGGAAAGATTGAATATTATTACCTTTCATGGAGTTCAAGAAAATGTAAAAGAATTTATTATTAATTGTAATGCTGTAATTTTACCTTCTTATCATGAAGGAATGGCTAATGTTCTTTTGGAAGCTGGAGCAATAGGAAGACCAATAATAGCTTCATCGATCTCAGGATGTAAGGAAATATTTGATGAAGGGATCTCAGGCTTAGGCTTAGAACCGAAAAATGTTGATAGTTTATACAATACGCTAAACAAATTCATTAATTTAACTTATAGTCAAAAAAAAGCTATGGGATTTTCCGCAAGGAAGAAAATCGAAAGTCAATTTGATAGAAGGAAAGTCGTTGATTCTTATCTTGTGGAAATAGAAAATGTAATTAAAAAAGGAGAACATAATGAGTTTATATGAAAAAATTGTTAATAAGACAGAAAAGATATCTATCATTGGTTTAGGGTATGTAGGTATGCCTATCGCTGTAGCTTTTGCGGGTAAAGCGGAGGTTATAGGTTTTGATGTTAATAAAGAAAAGATTGACCTTTATAAAGCTGGAATAGACCCAACAAAAGAAGTAGGGAATGAAATAATTAAAAATACTACAGTAGATTTTACTTCCGATGAAAAGAAGTTAACGGAAGCAAAATTTCATATTGTTTCTGTACCGACCCCTGTTAATTCCGACCATACTCCGGATCTAACTCCTATTGAATCAGCAAGCCATATACTTGGAAGAAATCTAACAAAAGGATCAATAGTGATTTTTGAATCAACAGTTTATCCTGGTGTTACAGAAGATATTTGTGTACCTATTTTAGAAAAAGAGTCTGGTTTAAAATGTGGTGTAGATTTTAAAGTTGGGTACTCTCCTGAAAGAATTAATCCAGGTGATAAAGTGCATCGTCTTGAAACTATCGTTAAAGTAGTATCTGGCATGGATGACGATACATTAAATATAGCAGCCCAAGTGTATGAATTGGTAGTGGATGCGGGCGTCCATAAAGCGGAAACAATTCAAGTGGCAGAAGCAGCAAAAGTAATTGAAAATGCACAAAGGGACATTAATATTGCATTTATGAATGAACTCTCTATTATCTTTAATAAGATGAATATTGATACAAATGCAGTGTTAAAAGCAGCAGGTACTAAATGGAATTTTTTGAAATTTAGTCCAGGTCTTGTTGGAGGACACTGCATAGGTGTTGATCCATATTACCTTACATATAAAGCAGAGCAGTTAGGATATCATTCTCAGATAATACTTTCAGGGAGAAAAATTAACGATGGAATGGGAAAGTATATCGCTGAAAATACAGTAAAGAAAATGATAAAAGCTAATAAACAGATTCAAGGCGCCAAAGTTGCTATATTTGGTTTTACATTCAAAGAAAATACTCCAGATGTTAGAAATACGAGAATAATAGATATTACCGAAGAGTTAGAAGAGTACGGAGTAGAAGTGAAAATTATAGACCCAGTTGCTGATAAAGAAGATTTATTGCGTGTATATGGAATAACCTTAAGCGAAGTCGAGGAAGTTAACGATGTAGATGCGGTAATAATGGCTGTGCCACATGAAGCATTTAAAATGATCAAATTAGAAGATATTAAGAAAATGTTTAAAATAACCAAAAAAAGTAATGCGTTAATTGAGGGCAGTAGTAGTTTGTTTTCAGAGTCCTATCTAGAAGATCTAAAAAATGCTCGTGTATTAATTGATGTAAAAGGGTTATTCAATAAATCAGAAGCAGAAGAAAGCTTTTTATATTGGAGGTTGTAAAGTGGGATATAAAGATTTGAAATTTCCAAAAGGAAGTAAGTTTTTAGTGACGGGCTCAGCTGGATTTATTGGTTCAAATTTAGTAGAAGCTATTCTCAATTTGGGATATGAAGTAACAGGAATAGATAATTTTTCTACTGGTAAAAATGAAAATGTAGAATTGTTTATTGATAATCAAAATTACACTTTTATTGAAGGTGATATTACTAATTTAGAGACATGTATGAAAGTATGCGAAGGTATAGACTATGTACTGCATCAGGCTGCTTGGGGTAGTGTCCCAAGAAGTATTGAAATGCCTCTATTCTATGAAGAGATCAATATTAAAGGTACTTTATTTATGATGGAAGCAGCTAAACAAAACCGGGTTAAAAAATTTGTGTATGCATCAAGTTCATCTGTTTATGGAGATGAACCAAATCTCCCTAAACAAGAAGGTAGGGAAGGGAATGTTCTTTCGCCCTATGCATTAACAAAAAAAGTAGATGAAGAATATGGGAAGTTGTATGCAAAATTGTATGGCCTTGACACATATGGACTTCGTTACTTCAATGTTTTTGGGAGAAGACAGGATCCAGATGGAGCTTATGCAGCAGTAATCCCGAAATTCATTAAACAATTACTCAACAATCAATCCCCAACAATTAATGGTGATGGAAAACAAAGTAGAGATTTCACTTATATTGAAAATGTAATCGAGGCAAATTTAAAAGCTTGTAAAGCTCAAGGTGAGGCGGCTGGAGAAGCCTATAATATTGCTTATGGTGGTAGAGAGTATTTAATAGATATTTTTGAAATCCTATGTAAAGTACTAAAAAAGGAAAGTGTAAAACCAATATTTGGACCTGAAAGAGCTGGTGATATTAAGCATAGTAATGCAGATGTATCTAGAGCAAGAAAAATGTTGAATTATGAGCCTCAATGGAGTTTTGAAGCGGGAATTGAGGCTGCAATAAAGTGGTATAAAGAAAATTTGACACGTTAACAGATATGAGGTGAATAAATGAGTTTGCTTTTTGTACATGATACTAAGATAAAAAAAGATGAATATGGAAACTATTATACAGGTGGAAGTTATAACGAAGAGGTTTGGGAAAGGTATAAATCTGTTTTTTCTAACATAACAATTATAGGAAGAAAAGAAGAGTATATTTATGACTCGGATTATGCTGAAAAAAATTTTAATATATTAAATAATCCTTGTGAATTGCTTCCTGACACAAAAAATTCAGTTAAGTCGTTTATTAATATTAAAGAAAATATGAATAAAATGAAAATTATCGAAAGAAATGTAATTAAAAATGATTATATTATAGCTAGATTGCCTAGCAACGCTGGGAATCTAGCTATAAGATATGCTAAAAAACATCAAAAACCTTATTTGATAGAAGTAGTTGGGTGCTCATTAGATACTTTATGGAATTATAATTATAAAGGAAAAATGCTTGCTTATTTTAGTTTTATGAAAATGAGAAACAAAGTTAAAAAAGCTACTTTTACAATATATGTTACAAGTAACTTTTTGCAAAAACGTTATCCTACTTTAGGAAAAAGTGTTAATTGTTCAAATGTAGTATTAACAGATTTTAAAGAGGAAGTTCTAAACAATAGACTGAGATTAATTAATAATTCAAATTATAAAGAAAAAATCTCTCTTGGAACAATTGGAGATGTTAACGTTAAATATAAGGGTCAAGAAGATGTAATTAAAGCAATTGGTTTACTAAACAAAAGAGGCTATAAAAATATTAGCTATCACCTAGTGGGAGGTGGAGACCAGAATCGTTTAATTGAAATTGCAGAAAAATATAAAGTGAGAGCAAATATAAAATTCTATGGTACCATGTCACATCATATGATTTTTGAATGGTTAAAGAAAATTGACGTTTATGTGCAACCAAGTAAAACCGAAGGTTTGCCCCGAGCTTTAATAGAAGCTATGAGTTTTGGCCTTCCTGCATTTGGTACAAAAAGTGGAGGGATTCCAGAGTTACTTGAATCGAAGTTTATTATTAATAAAAACAAAAAATATATAGAAAATATAGCTAATATGATTGTTAGCTTTAATAAAGAGAATATGATTTTGCAAGCGAAGCGAAATTACTTAGAAGCTAAAATGTATGATAAAGCATTAATTGAAATACGGAGAAAAAGATTTTTAAAGGAATTTAAAAATTCACTCAATGAAGAATAGCGTATAGGAATTTGAAGTTGTAAGTTAGGAGCATAACTAATATGTATTCTTATATATTTTATATATTAACTATAATGTTAGCCACTTTATTTGCAGGTCTAGCAGAGAGGTACTTCAGGTACAACAAAAATGGTGAAAAAGTGCCACACTTATTTTTTTGGCTCCTATCAATGAGTGTATTGATCTTAGTTATGGGGTTGAGAAGTCCTAGTATAGGAGTTGATGATTTAAATTATCTTAGAAGTTATGTTTATGCAAACAGTGTAGGATTAGGACAATACTATCAAACTTATACAACTGAACCAGGTTTTTATATTTTAAATAGAATTATTTATGTAATATTTGATGATTTTCAATGGTTAATAATTATTACTTCTGCTTTTACAGTGTATTGTTTCTATAAAATCTTTGCTAATCAAATAGGGAATGCATCGTTACCACTTATTGTGTTTATGTTTGCAACAACTCAATACTTTTATTATTTTGGAATAATAAGGTTGGGTTTAGCTGTATCAATAATTTTATTAGCTTATCAATTTATTTTAAATAATAACAAAACAAAATATATAATAATGGTTTTACTAGCAACTATGTTTCATTATTCAGCTTTATTTGCATTAATTTTATTATTTATTAATATAGATTACAAAAAAAATATTAAAAGTAGTTCATTACTTAAATTAATAGTTATTTTACCAATAGCTTTAATATCAATAAGATTACTTGTTTACCCTTTTATAACAGCAAGTAGGTATCAAAACTACATAGAAACAATAGGAATAATTAATGTTGGCTTTATAACAATTATACCTTTTCTGATATTATTTTTATTGCACTATAATAAATTTCAGCATAATAAGTTCTATAACTTCTATTTTGCATTATTTATAATTTATGTTACAACTGATATGTTTTCTCCAATTATAGGAATAGGTAGAATGATTTGGTATGTAAATATTAGTTTCATTTTTTTAATGGCAGCAACTATAAAAGTTAATAAAGATTATGCTATGAAATTTCTTTTTCTGATTTTGTTTATTATTTATTGTATAATATATAGTTATTTTGCATATTTTGGGGATTCTCATAGAGGAATGTTTATGATTCCTTACGAAAATATTTTATTTGAAATCAAAGAATAAATTGGAGGAAATATAAGTGAAAATTAAGATTCTCTTCTTTATGTATTCGTTATCGGGAGGCGGTGCAGAACGGACAGTTGTAAATATTATTAATAATTTAAATAAAGAAAAGTATGAGGCAGTTATAGTACTTGTAAAAAAAGAAAATAATGTATATTTAGATTTGTTGTCGAAACATGTATCTGTGATAATACTGAATGGAGATAGACTAAGAGGGAGTATTTTTAAATTACGTAGATGTATCATTTTAGAAAAACCCGACTTATTATTTAGTACAATTAATGGGAATAATATTATTTTATTATTAGCTAAATTATTATCGTTTTCTAAAATTCCCACAATTGTTAGAGAAGCTAATAACAGAACTCAGTCAGGAAAGGTCACTCCAATAAATAAAATATTCACTTACATAACATATAATTTTATATCTAATCAAGTTATTACTTTATCTGAAGGAGTGAAATTAGATTTAGTAAATAATTTTAAAATCAAAGAAAATAAAATAAAAGTTATTTATAATCCAGTTGAAGTAGACCAAGTCTACAAATTAAGTTTAGACACAGTAGAGGATTTTGAGAGAAAAGATAAAGAGAAATTAATGATAGCTGTAGGGAGGTTAGCTGAGCAAAAAGATTATCAAACTCTATTGAAAGCATTTGAAATTATAAACAAAGAAGTTAATGTAAGACTTTTAATTCTTGGCATAGGACCTTTAGAAAAAAGTTTAAAAGACCTGTGTGTTGATTTAAATATTGAAGATAGAGTTGTTTTTCTTGGGTTTAAAAGTAATCCATATAAATATATGAGGTTAGCTGATTTGTTTATATTGAGTTCTAAGTGGGAAGGTTTTGGTCATGTAATAGTTGAAGCAATGGCCTCAGAAGTACCTGTGATTTCTACTAACTGTAAATCAGGGCCAGACGAGATAATCGAAGAAAATAGATATGGAGTCTTAGTACCAGTTAGTAATATAGGAATTCTAGCAAGTGAATCAATTGAACTATTAAAAAACAATGAAATGAGAAGAAAGTATTTAATTGAAGGAGGGAAAAGAGCAAAATTTTTTGATGCAAAAAAAATAGTTAAAGATTACGAAAGTTGTTTTAAAGAAATTCTTTCATAAAATCAAAGAAGTACTTTATGAAGTTCAAATAGAATTTAGTTAGTTGCTAAACCTAAAAATTTTAAGAACTTTCTTATTCATATTTTTAATGAACTTCTTAGATTGTAAAAAGAAATTGCGGAAGACTATTCAAAATCGGTTTTCCAACATTACGTTATATAGTATGTAAAATACACTGAACTATGTAAAATAATTGTCCGATACGTCTTAGGTTAAAACTTACAGCCAATTTGCTACACTCGGGTATAAAAATAGAGCTATTACTCAAGCTTACAAAGAAATTCTGGAAAGATATTCGGAAGTCTTCCAATCTTGGGTATAGGATCTAAATGTGTTTCTTACTTTCCAAAAAAATGACAGTGTAAATAATGTAAACTATAAGAGGAGGAGATTATAACAAACGATGAACGCAGATTCCACAACGGTTTAACCGGTGCTATAGGAGAGGTTTCGAATTCGTTACAAAAGAATCAGAGGAGAAACTGGGCAAATTCTACTTTGAAGCGATACCCTAAGTACCTTGCATCAACTTATTGATACTACCTATATATTAAATTCTAGATGTATTACTTTTCATTATATAAGAGATGAGGAAGGTCCATGTTGAATTTTAGTAAAACAAATAATAAAGATTTTTTAAAGCCACTTTCTCTTAGAAAGAATATGTCTTGGACTCTTGCAGGCAATCTTGTGTACGCAGCATGTCAATGGGGGATGTTAGTAGTTTTAGCGAAATTAGGAACGCCAGAAATGGTAGGAATATTTGCATTGGCTCTAGCAATAACTGCTCCTGTTATGATGTTGACTAACCTACAATTGAGAGCTATACAAGCGACCGATACAGTGGAAAGATATACTTTTAATGATTATCTAGGGCTAAGGTCGCTTATGTCTTTTATTGCTCTTTTAATAATATGTCTTATCATTTTACTTACTAACTATTCTTTTGAAACTATGCTGGTCATATTGATTATAAGTGTAGCTAAAATTGTTGAATCTATTAGTGATATCTCTTTTGGTTTAATGCAAAAGAATGAATTTATGGATTATATTGCTATATCAAAAATAATAAAAGGAATTTTATCTCTGGTTACTTTTGGAACTATACTTTGGATTACTAATAGTATCATTTATGGGAGCTTATCTTTAGTAATAACATGGGGAATGGTTTTAATACTTTTTGATGTATATAATGCTAAGCGATTTGCAAAATTCAAGCCTACTTTCAATTTTGCTAAGATGAAGAATATTGTTATTCTTTCTTTACCTTTAGGTGTTGTTCTAATGATGGGATCTTTAAATACTAATACACCTAAATATTTTTTAGAATATTATATTGGTCAAGAAGCATTAGGGTATTTCGCGGCTTTGGCATACCTTATAATAGCTGGTAATACTGTTATTAGTGCTTTAGGTCAATCAGCTACACCGAGGTTAGCAAAATATTATGCAAGCGGGAATACATATAGTTTCAGGAAATTAATTTATAAATTAATTTTAATTGGATTGTTAGTAGGTAGTTTAGCTCTAATGGGAGCGATAATAATGGGGGAGGAAATATTAACAATATTATACCAAGAAGATTATGCTAATTATTCATATGTTTTTATATTAATTATGATAGCAGGAGTAATTAAATATGTAGCTTCATTTTTAGGGTATGGAATTACTGCCACACGTTCTTTTAAAATTCAGCCCTTAATAGGTGGAGTGTATGTAAGTGCAAGTTTAATAGGGGGGTATTTATTAATACCCTCCTATGGGTTAGAAGGAGCGTCTTACGTATTAATTTTAGCTTCTATTGTGGAACTTGTTACTAAGAGTATAGTATTAATAAAGTTGTTATATTTTTAATGTTGACGACTTTTAATTTATTTTATTCAAAAAAGTTTAAGCAGTAAGTAGCTTGTTTGAGACATTGAAGAAGAGAAAAACTCTTTTTCAACGTCTTTCTTTTTCATTAAGAACCCATATTCTTTTAAAGAATAAAATTAGTAAGCAGGTACTTCATTATAAGCAGTTGTTGCAAATAGGGGTGGCTTTGGATGCTCTAAAACTAGGTTAGAATTATGTTCGATATCATGAAGGGGCCTTACTTTCCACCCATATTGTCGAGGTATAGAGGGAATGTAACGGTCAAGTAGAAATGGTTCATGCGTAGTTTTGGGGAACTGCTCCCTCTTCTAGCGTTCCTATTTGTTTTTCTTTTTTCACAATAACAATGAGGCGTTTGTTTATAAAATAACAGAACGATATAATACACGTTTTCGTAACAGGTCAAAGGAAGCTCTGCCATACATGATCGCTTTTTGCACTTTCAATCGATGCACATGCCCCTCAACTACGCCATTACTCCAAGGCAGAAGAACAGCATGGCGAATCCCCAGAGAATCTTTGTTGACTCTTCGAAGAAAACGTTGGATCGCAGGGAAAGCAGCCCATTCTTTTATCTGAAGAAAAGAATCAAAAAGAGTATCGTCTTTCTGCACAAACATTTGACGAAAAGTAACTAAAAAGGATAGTAGTTGCTGGAGCGGAGGCCATCAGGCCTCCCATTCTTCCTTTATTTCTCCAGTTGGCTGCTTCGGATGAGACATGCTCCACAGCGTTTTGAACACTTCACTGGGTTTAATCACCGAGGCTGGAGGAAGAAGTTGTTGTCTCTCTTGGGCAATCATCGTATTGAGAGTAGAACGAGCACCCTGATAGCCGGATTGCCTGCATACCACCTCAATCTCATCTCCCTTCTTTCCTTGCTGGATCAATGCATGGATAAGAGAACGATAGGAATCGTAGGGAGAACCCCGTTTATGGCTTGGTGGTGTTTGCACGGTTAAGTAATGATAAATCGTCCCGCGTGCCAGGTGAAAGGCGCGGGCTAATCCCGCAACAGATTCTCCTTGTTCATGGCGTAATTGCACCTGCTGGATCCTCTGCCAATGCTTCTCTTCCCTTTCTTCCCGTTTTCGGTCACTTTTCCTTTTGGAGGAAGAGGTTGGAGATTTGGGAATGATCGGTGGATCCTTTCGTTTCGCAGGGAAGTAATGATAGACTTCTTCCTTGGCGGATTCGAACAAACCTTTTAAAATATGCCAGCGGTCAGTGACCTGAATAATATGAGGCGATGTTTCTGTAATCGCGGTTTGATAGGCTCTCGAGCCATCCCGACTGACCGTTTGAATGGAAGGATGATGGAGGAGCCAATGCTTCACTTGTTCTTCCGTACGCCCTGGGAATAAATCAATCGGTCTGTGCGTAAGTAAATCAACCACAATTGTTCCATAGTGAAACCTTTTTCGCAGAGCAAAATCATCTATTGCGACGAAAGGGAGTTTCTTTCGATGATGATTCCGGCGTCGCACGGATCAAGTATAAAAAAGCATCATGACTGAGGGGGATACCCATGGCTTTGCTGCAGCGCTCTGCAGCCTTGGCACTCATAGAAAAAGCCAGTTCCTGCAATAACAGCTGCAGTCGGTCCGTATTTCGTTTGGAAGGGGAAATCCCTGGGAGTCGTTCTGTAAATATCTTTACATGACATAGGGATTGCAAGCAAAACCATTTATTCGTTTGAAGCAGGAGCGTGACCTGTTTCCCGGAGACCGGCAGGTCTCGCAACATTCGCACATAGCGGCTATGTTTTTTGTGGTTAGAACAGTGGCATTGTGGGCAGCTGCCTGTTTTCTTTGATGAAACAGCCACCACTTCTATTTTTTCCGAGCTTTCCTGCCAAGCGACAATATCCATTCCTTCGATTGGTTCATAGAAATTAGGCAGTGTATGCATGGAAAACACTCCTTTTTGTTTCTATTTCTCGATAATATTCAATGATAGTCTCCCCAAAACTACGCATGAACCACTTTAGTCTAGCAGTCACAGGGAACCACGTGGGTAAAGGCTGGCTGTGAACTAAATCGGCTAAATGTATAAAATTTTCAAAATAATTACTGAGGAAAAAATGAAAGTCAGTTATTAAATTTATAAGAAAGGATTTGATTGAGGTTATTGTTTACTACAAGTAGAAGAAAATGTCCGGCGAGCATCGGACATGAAAAAGGGTTAATCTATAAGGCAGCAAAATATCACTACAGCAGCCACTGTCTCCGTAAAAAATAACTTCCTCCACCATCATAAAACTCCTGTATCTGCGGCATAAACTCTTTATAAACTTCGAACGCATTAAAATAAGCATTCATTTCTTCCGGCGTAATTTCATCTTCTACAGGAGAAAGCATATCGAGGCCATTAATAATAACTATTTCCGGTTCAGTGCCAGTGCGGTTCATGATAATATGAACATAAAAAGTTTCTTTTATCGTCTCACTGACGCTGGAGATTACAGCGCTCATTTCCACCACGGTCTGTATCCGCTTTTTATCACGCTTCATACTTTTTATCATACCTTCTGTAAATACCATAAAAGGAACCTTCTTTCTTTTAGGGAGTAATAGGTGGATCTGTCTAGATTCTTCTAGATCTATCTTACCAAATAATAACAGAAGAAGTTATATTAATTTTTAAAGATGGTACATAATAAGAAGCATTGTTTTTACTATAGAATGGTAATTCCCTCGAGAATAAGATAAAATGAGGAAGGAAATGAAAGTACATATATTCTAGTGAACGCAGTGGAAAAGCTGCATGGATAATACATGAAGGAGTGTCAATGAATGAAAATAGCAGTAGCCGGTACGGGGTATGTGGGGTTATCCAACTCCATTTTATTAGCACAGCATAATGAAGTGGTAGCGTTGGATATTGTAGAAGAGAAAGTAAACATGATTAATAATAAAAAGCTGCCCATTTTTGATGATCTCATGGCCGAGTACCTGGAAAAAAGGGAGTTAAACCTACTTGCGACGCTTGATGCAAAGCAGGCATTTAAGAATACGGATTTTGTGATTATCTCCACGCCGACAAACTATGATCCGGAAACGAATTATTTTGATACTTCTTCTGTAGAAGCAGTAATTACGAAAGTACTGGAAATTAATCCAGAGGCAGTAATGGTTATTAAATCCACCATTCCTGTAGGCTATACTGCAGAACTGAAAGAAAAGTACAACACAGAAAACATTATTTTCTCTCCCGAATTCCTGCGGGAAGGAAAGGCTCTCTATGACAACCTGTATCCATCCCGCATTGTGGTGGGAGAACAGTCGGAAAGAGCTAAAACTTTTGCAGATCTGCTGGTGCAGGGAGCAATCAAAGAAGACATCGACGTACTGATGACAAATTCTTCGGAGGCGGAAGCAATCAAGCTGTTTGCGAATACCTACCTTGCCATGCGGGTAGCTTTCTTTAATGAACTCGATTCCTATGCAGAAGTACGCGGGCTGGATCCCCAGCAGATTATTGACGGGGTAAGCCTTGATCCGCGGATCGGCACGCATTACAATAACCCTTCCTTCGGCTACGGGGGCTACTGCCTGCCGAAAGACACGAAGCAGCTCCTCGCAAACTATGAGGACGTGCCGAACAACATTATGGCCGCAATTGTCGATGCGAACCGTACAAGAAAGGACCACATTGCCCAGATGATCCTGGAGCGGAAACCGGAAAAAGTAGGAATCTTCCGCCTGACAATGAAAACCGACTCCGACAACTTCCGCCAGTCCGCGATTCAGGGCGTCATGAAGCGGATTAAAGCAAAAGGTGTGGAAGTAGTAGTCTACGAGCCTGCGCTTGATGAAGCAGAATTCTACGGCTCTAAAGTAATGCATGACTTTGAGGAATTCAAGGAAGAAGCGGACGTCATCGTGGCGAACCGCCTGTCGGAAGACTTACTCGATGTAAAAGATAAAGTATATACGCGTGATTTGTTCAATGCGGATTGATAAATGACTGCAGCCTTCGACGGTGATGGAAACTGTTGGAGGCTGTTTTTAACGCTGCGTAATTAATTCACTGAAAGTGAGGTATCGGAATGGTTGCATTTCAGGACATGATTTATGATAACAGCCTGATACTGGCTATTATTGCAATTAATATGACCATTATCGGCTTAACATCACTCGCGGAAACAAAGCGGGTAGTGGGGGTGGACTACGGGAAGTTTCTCGTACGTAAATTCAAACTGCTGTACATAATAAGGATCTACCATTTGCTGGTGCTGTTTGCTGTTGTAAATATCCTCTCTCTTTTTCTAATGTTTATAGAGCACCCGGTCTTTCGTCTGGCAAGCTTTCTGTTTTTAGTTTGCAGCTTAATCTTTGCTATATACTATTTTTTCTCCTACATTATTGCCGAAAATTCCCGCGTGCGGAATCAGATTTACCGGGATGAATTAGTTGGCCTCTATTATGAAAGTGAAAGCCTGGATCACCAGGAGGCAGATGTAATTACGAAGATGAGCGGAGGCTCCAGGACAGAGAAAAAGCTTTCTAATAATGTAATTGACTATTTTAATACATATAACGCAGATTCACAGAAGGCATTTGAAGACATTTTTGGTCCGGAGTCTATGATTTATCACCCTCGTAAAATCAGCAGGTATATGAAAAAGAACTTTGGAGGCAAACTTCCTTATCAATACAGAAGAGAAGGAAACATAAAAGATATATCCTACGAATACTTTCAGCTTTTTCGTTCCGTGGAGCATCAGGATAAATGGACATTGGAGATCCTGCGTTTATTCGGCGGGGAGCGGAAAGAAAAAGATAGATTTGCACCAATTCGTTTATATAATATTACGCGTGTAATGACACATATCAATCTATTTGGGGACCCGGCAGTCATCTTCCGATATAAATTCCTTTCCTATCTGAGAAAGTATTATATGGATGCGGTGTATACAACCAGGATGGAACAGAGAAAGTACAGTAGAGATGATACTATAAAAAAAGCAGAAGAATATGCTTTTATTCAGCTGGTGAAGTATACATTTGACGAGCGGGGACTGCAGAATGAGTATTTTCAAGCTGAAGTCCGTAAGCTGTTTAAAGACTTGCTGCATCCTGAAAAAAATCAGGGACAGCTCCGTATGAAGGATAAATTTTTCCTTTTGCTGGAGCAAATTGTAACGGTGCCTTCCACATTAAAGGAAGAGACTTTTGCAGAGATTCTGAATGAGCATCTGGAGGCAAATAAAGAAGCAGCTTTTTCCTTACAAGATGTAAAAAATGCATTGAAGAAATTAAACGAAACAAGCGAACAGCAGAAATCACGAATCACAGCAGCTGCTTTGTTTCAATAGGGGACCGAAAAATGAAACTCAATAAAATCCACCATATCGCAATCATCTGCGCCGACTACGAAAAATCAAAAGACTTTTATATACGTGTCCTGGGACTGGAGCCTCTGCAGGAAGTGTACCGAGAAGAGCGTGATTCCTATAAGCTGGATCTTGCAGTAGATGGAGAGTACCAGATAGAGCTGTTTTCCTTTCAGGGCGCTCCTGAAAGGCCTAGCTTTCCCGAAGCGAGAGGGCTGCGCCATTTAGCTTTTGAAGTAGACTATCTGGAGGAAGCAGTAGCGGAGTTAACGCAGGAAGGAATTGCAGTCGAGGAAGTGCGGGTGGATCCGCACACTTCCAAGCTGTTTACTTTCTTCTCGGATCCGGATGAGCTGCCGATTGAGTTGTATGAGAAGTGAAAAAGGTAAAAGGCTTCAAAGCAGGGGATTACTAATAAATACTTGAAGCCGTTAATGGATATTAAAACCCGAAGGATAAAACTGTCCTGTTACCCTTAGTTTTTATAACTTGGAATTCTAAGGGGAAAAAAGTTTTGATAGACGAGCTTATAAAAACATTTTCGCGGAGAAAACCTCAATTGGGTTTCTCCGCGGAAGACTTTAACTCAGGGAATTATTCATAGCTGTAAATCAGTGTTTCATTGTCTGGAGAAAGCTGTTCAAAAACAACGTTTGTTTCCTGGAAGTAAATCCTTAGAGAGACTGTCAGCTGATGATTGATAAAAAGCTCGAAGGCAGAATGATCAATAAAGGCTTCCAGTTCGATTTGATCTGCTTCCTCTGGTAATGGAACTGTTAAACAATCTTTCTCTCCAGCAAGCATTCCGGTACGATTCAGCATAATGTGTTTTTTGGATGAATCAACATGCAGGGTAAAAGCATCCCCTTGCCCGGACGTTACACTCCATTCCACATCTTGATCACTGCGGCCTTTATAATGGAAAAAAAGATGAGTGAATTCCAGGTTTACCTGTGGGTTCTCCTGTTTTACTGCAACAGGATGCTTCTTTAAAACAGCGTCTTTCCATTCCGCAACGGGTGTCATTACTAGATGATTATCTAGTAGGGAAAGTTCTCTCGGGAGAGTGAGGGCACCTGCCCAGCCTTCTTTCTTTTCTTCCATTGCTTTTTCCCACATGTTCATCCAGCCAATAAGGATTCTTCTTCCTTTGGCATCTTCAAATGTCTGCGGGGCATAAAAATCCGTGCCATGGTCGATTTCCCCTTCTGTCAGCGTTTCAAAACCGTCCTTGTTCCAATTGCCGACAATGTAACGTGTTTTAGAGTCCATCAATCCCATAGGTGAATAAATCAAGACGTCTTTGTCTTCCAAAGAAAAAAGGTCTACACATTCCCACATTGTCCCCTGATGAGCCCCCCCTTCCAAAACTATTCCTTGGTAGCTCCAGTTCGTTAGATTTTCTGAAGTATAATAGACGAGTCTGCCGCGGTTGTTATAAGAGGTGCCTATAAAGAGATACCATTTTCCGTTTCTCCATGTCACTTTCGGGTCCCGGAAATCTTCGGAAGCCTGTGCTGGAAGAGAAGGAATGATTGGTGCTGGAAACTTATCAAAATGGATCCCGTCTTCAGACACTGCTGCGCACTGCACTTCTTTTGGGCTTTTTTCTTCATTGTGGCCGGTGTAAATTAAATACAGTTTATCATGATGCACCACCGCGCTCCCTGAGAAACAGCCCCCTTTTTCATACTCGTATTCTGGAGCAAGTGCAACAGGAAGGTGTTCCCAGATCAACAGATCCTTGCTTTTCACATGCCCCCAATGCATAGGTCCCCATTCTGTGCCATAAGGATAATACTGATAAAATGCATGATATTCTCCCTTGAAATAAACAAGCCCATTCGGATCATTGATCCAGCCGACAGGAGCAGTGATATGATAGGAAGGGCGATATATGCTGTTTGGAAGAAGGGGGAGCTTCTCCCGGATGAATGTATCTGCTTTCTCTGTCGTGTAGTTTGTAACAATCGTATTCATAATAAATCCCTGCTTTCTAAAAATTTATTTTACAGCTCCATCAGAGACGCCGCCGATAATATGCCGCTGTAAAAACAGGTACACGATAATTACAGGCGTAAGCACCATTAAGTAGGAAGCGAATGCAAGATTGTAGTTTGCTGCGTACTGCGATTCAAATACATACTGCATCAGAGGCAAGGTCCAGTCGTCAGCACTGCTTAATATCACAAGTGGCATTAAGAAGTCGTTCCAGATCCAGATAATATTTAAGACAATTAAAGTAACTGTCATTGGTTTCAGCATCGGAAAAATAATATACCAGAACATTCGAAAGACGCCGCACCCATCAATTAATGCTGCATCTTCAATTTCCCTGGGGATCGACCGGAAATATGCTACATAAAGGAATACACACTGAAACAGACCATAGGTGGCGTAAAGCATAATAAGCCCCCATTTGTTCAGCATCCCCAGTGCACTCAGCTGCTGTACTAATGGCAGCATCATTACTTGGAAAGGCACAAACAGCCCGCTGACGAAAAAGTAGTACATTACCCGGTAAAATCGTTTATGCTGATTTCTCGCAATAGAGAAAGAAGCGATAGAACCGAGCAAAATAATAATTATTACGGACAGCACAGTGATGAAAAAAGAATTATAAAAGGCACTGAAATAATTACTCATTTCTGCAGCCTGAATAAAGTTGGTGAACTGGATACTGCTTGGCAGCCCAAGCAGGGATTCGGCGGATTCAGAAGGTGTTTTAAAGGCGGTCACCACTGTTAAATAAAGTGGAAATAAGATAAATAAGGCGCCGGCAATAATAAACGCGTACAGGCTGAATTTCTTAAGCGGATGCTCCATTACAGCTGCACCTCCTTTTTCCTTAAGTAACTGATCTGAATGATAGAAACAATAATGATAAACACGAATAACATGAGCGCCACAGCTGTACCATAGCCAAAGCGATTATTTAAAAACCCGAGATTGTAAATAAGCAGTGTTACTGATTCAGTAGCAAATCCCGGGCCGCCTCCTGTTAAAGCAACAATATAATCGTACACCATTAAGTGCTGCTTCATTGCGAGAATAAAACAAATTGTGATAGATGGAACAATCAGGGGCAGTGTGATTTTGAAAAACTGCTTCCAGCCGCTTGCGCCGTCAATTGCAGCTGATTCATATACGTCTTCCGGAACAGTCTGCAGGCCTGCCATGTAGATTACCACGAGAATTGCAGAAGCCTGCCATACTGTGACTATCACCAGTGCCCAGAAAGCAAGGTCCTGATTTCCGAGCATATTTGTCTGTAATGCTTCCACGTTGATTCTTTCCCCGATGTAAGGTATTACGTTATAGAAAATCTGCTGCCAGATATACCCGATAATCAGCATACTTAATACCGCGGGGAAAAAATAAATTGCGCGGAAGGTATTTCTGAATTTAATTTTCTTCACCAATGCCAGCGCGACACTGAGGGCAATGATGTTAGATAGTACTGTCGAAACAAAGGCGTACTGCAGGGTGAAAGAAAGTGCATTTAAAAATCTGCCGTCAGTCGCAGCTGTTAAATAATTGCTGAAGCCGACGAAATCATGGGTACGGCTGACTCCGTCCCAGTTTGTCATGCTCATATAAACGGCGCTTAGTACTGGGTAAATGTAGAAAATGGATAAAAGCAGCAGCCCGGGCAGAAGAAACATCATGTACCCTTTGCTTAAGCTTTTATAGGCATTATTATTCATCAGTATCCTCTCCAATAATAAAGGGTAGAAAAAAGCTGCCCCAAAAAGGAATATCTTTTGCGGCAGCTGATATAATAATCAGTCAGTGTATAAGGGATTTCTATTAACGATAGCTGCTGAACATACTTTCTAAATCTGCTAAATACTGGTCTATATCTTCATGGTTAAAGAAGTTCTGCGTGTGGGAGCGGAAATCCGCCTCTGCTGCCGTGCCGCCAGCCCAGTAATGGTTAGGCCAGTTTGCCACCTGGTTATTTTCTACATGTGGAGAAAGTCCTTCAAGCACCTCGTCCTGCACTTCCACGCCTTCTACTGCGCTGAAAGAACCATCCATATTTGCAAACTGCTGTGCTTCCTCAATTAAAAACTCGACAAACTTCAATGTTTCTTCAGGATGTTCTGTATCTTCCGCTATGGATAAACCGACATCGACTCCAGAGATAGTGACATTTTCCTCCGGATTATTCGTCTGTGGAAAAGGGAAGTAGCCGAAATTTTCATTGAAGTCCGGATTCATTTCACGGAGGGTAGGAAGCACCCATGCACCCATAAAGTACATCGCACCTTCTCCGCCTGCGAACATTTCATTTCCCTGGTCATAGTTTGTGCCCATATGGTCAGATTGCGCATACTGAAGTATTTCCAGCATTTTTTCTGAAGCTTCCCGCCACTCTTCATCCTCGGTTATATCTATTTCTCCTTCGTTAAAGCGTTCCCAAAAATCGGCATCAAATTTTTGGGCAATAAAGTTCAAGTTAAAAATAGAAGTCTGATCTACATTTTGATTCCCCATGATTAAAGGTGTTTCTCCAGCTGCTTCCAATTCTTCAAAAATAGCAGTAAACTCATCCCAGGTTTCCGGAGTCTCTATATTGTTCGACTCGAAAATTTCCTTGTTGTAAAGCACGCCATTCGCATTCAGCGAAAGGGCAGCACCATACATCCTGCCATTTTCTATGTACCGGTCCTGAATTTCAGGGTTGATATCATCGATGAAACCTTCGTCCGTAATATCCATTAAGTAATCGTTATTGACCCGCAGGACGTAATCTTCTTCTACTGGATAAGTAATAAATAAGTCAGGAATGTCGCCTGTAGAAAATCGGGTAGTCAGAACGGTCATTCCGTCTGGCACCGTATTTTGATCAATTTCAATATCAGGATTTTCTTCTTCAAACTGTTCAATTAAGACATTGAACGTATCCACAGCTTCTGCTTTCACCTGGAAAAATTCAACTGTCGTTCTTTCTTCGTTTTCTGCGTTGGACCCGCTGGCACTTTCTTCGTTATTCCCGCATGCCGCCAGTGCTAGTAATACGGCGCTTGAAGCTAGTAAATAAAATGATTTTTTCATATGATTTCGCCTCCTTGGTTCTTAGCTTAAATGAAAGTAAGCGCTTTCGGAATGAGGTGATGATTTGATTTATGTAGAATATTTTTCGAAAAAAAATAAACGATTTGATTTTCAGTGATTGCTTTGATCTAAAAAAGATCATGGGGGGAATGCTGCCATGATCCTTCTGGAAAGCTGAGTCTGTATACAGATTCAGCGGAGCTTCGTATGTTTTTTTCTATAGTCACTCGGTGTAAAACCGAACTCCTTTTTAAATACCTGGCTGAAATAGCGCTGGTCTTCATATCCTACAATTTCAGCTACTTCATAGGCAGGTTTATTTGTTTCTGTTAAGAGCTGCTGCGCCTTTTTTAAACGTTCTGTTTTAATATGATCAGAAAAGGAAATACCGTGTGCCTGTTTGTACAATGTACTGAAATAGCTTGTGCTGAAGCCGAACTTTTTTGCTACATCTTCGCTGCGGAGGTGGTCATGGCAATGCCGCGTAACATATTCTTTTGCTTCATAGATATATTTATGTGTCACAGATTCCTGGCTGACATACTCTTCATACAAATCACTTGTAATGAGGGAAGCAGCAATGAAAGATTGTTTATCCAGATATTCTTGTGCTGACTTGAAGGCTTCATTTAATTCTTCTGGTGTATCAATCATCGGGCTGATGGCGGCTTTTAAAGAAGGCTGCTCTGCTGATACTGTGAGAAACTGCTTTTTCATTTGTTCCGGCGCCTGTTCGCCTGTACCTGCCAGGAGCACTGTATCTGCAGAAAGAGGGTATGCAAATATATATTCAGCTGTAAAATACAATTCCTGCCAGTCAGCTGGATCTGTGTGTTCAATTACCATCAATGTATAGTTTGAAAAAGGCAGAGTTGTGTGCTGCTTTTTTGTAAAAATTGCTTCATACAGCTGTGTTTTCCAAGCAGCAATCTGTGCCTCTTTTTTCTTGTTAATTTGCTTTTTTGCATCCAGCAGGACTTCTTTCAGTTCAGCCCTGTCGAGCGGCTTGAGTAAATAATGAAAGGCCCGGAACTGAAGTGCGCTTCTTACATATTCAAAGTCGTCATAACCGCTCAGTACAATTACTTCGTCGACCTCCCGTTGGGAAAAGATTGTTTCTAAAAATTCAATGCCGGTCATATCAGGCATCTTTATATCAGTAATAACTATATTGGGGAGGAGTGCTTGATATTTACGCAGCGCTTCCTGGCCATTTGAAGCGGTGCCGACTATGCTGCAGTCAAGCTCTTCCCACGGGAAGGTTTTCTCCAGACTTTCCAGAATCAGTTTTTCATCATCCACAAGAAGCACACTATACATTTTCTTCCTCCTTCTCTTCTAAAGGGATCCTTAACTGCACGATAGTAAGTCCAGGCTCAGAGCAGATAAGTAAACCGCTGTGCTTTAGGTAATAAAGCTGTATACGGTCATGTACATTCAATACGCCGTGGCCTTCAAATGCAGTTAATTGCGTTCTTTGATTTAATTCTTTCAACACTGTTTCCGGGAAGCCGGGTCCATTATCAGTTACCCGCAGGGCGAGGCTGTTTTCAGAAAGGAATGCTTGAATCTTGATCACATTAAATGCCGTGGATGCCATCCCATGTTCAATGGCGTTCTCTACAATTGGCTGAAGTATCAGTTTTAGCACGTGCTGTGTTTTTAATTCCGGCTCCATTTGAACTTCATAATCAAAAGTATAGGAGTGACGCACCCTTTGAATTTCCAGATAACTTGAAACGTGCTTAATTTCTTCAGCAAGAGAGATTTCATAAGGGCCTTTTAAGCTGATGCGCAGCAGTTTTCCCAGATTTGTCACCATATGCTGCACTTCTTCTGTTTTATTTAAGCTGGCTAACGCATTCACAGATTCAAGCGTATTGTATAAAAAGTGCGGATTAATCTGATGCTGTAATACTTTAAATTCGGCACGCTGCTTTTGCTGCTGTTCTTCTTCTACCTGCTTAATCGTAGTTTTCAGCTCCTGAACCATGTAGTTAAAGCTTGTGCCGAGTGTCTGGAATTCTTCTTCTTTATAATGCTCCATTTTCACCTGAAGATTTCCTTCCGCCGCTTCTGTCATTCCTTCGTTAAACCGTTGAATAAACTGAAGAAGCCTTTGGGAAAAGAGCTTATGAAAAAGAAAAAGCAGCAGCAGGAGTGAGGCGATAATACCTGCAATAAAAATTCTCGCAGGCACCAGAATTGTACTCATGTTCTGTACATTGATAAAAGATACGAGCGTCCAGTCCTGGGCTGTTTCCGTAGAAGTATAAAAAAATTCCTGATCCTCATAAGTATAAGTTCCTTCTGTCTGCTGCAAAACACTGTTATCTATTTCAGCTCCCAGCAGATCCGGCGAAGTATTATACACCGTTTCCCCGTTTTCATTTAAAATGCTCCAGGAGGTTTCACTGTTGGCACCGAGAGAATCTGCGGACTGCAGCAGGTCTGGATTCACAAATAAAAAGAATAGCCCCAGCTGCTCAAGTGTCTGCGGATGAATGACACTCCGCCCTACGGTGAATACGGGAGAAAATCCTTCTTCCATCTCTTCACTCGAGGGGCCGGTCCAGTGGGTGCGGCCTCTTTTTTCAATAATTGCATCTGCAAGGGAGGAGTCCTCCAGCTGCACAAACCGCTCTTCCGGAGGAGCAATAAAATATAAGGCTTCTCCCGTGTTAGGGATAAGGGAAAAATCATAGGTAAGATCACTGCTGAAGGATAATTGGGAGATCATATTTTCATTCTGCACCTCCTGCTGGGGGTTCGCCCAGGTATCCACGGTTAAATGATTCATAACCGGACCGGAAGTAACGACGTAATCAGAAAATGAATCCACTTCGTTCATCGTTGTGCGGATGTTAAGGTCAATCGCATTCAATGTATCCTGCATATGTTCATTTATCTGATCGCGGTATATAGAAGAACCCAGATCATATGTAAGCCAGCCGACGATGAGAAGAGGCAGAATCACCAGGAAAATTACCAACGTCTGAAATTTATTGCGGAGCGCCACACCTGCCTCCTCCTTCCGAAAAATAGTTAGTTTATACTTTATCATATGTTTTGGTGAGGAAGGTAAATGAAAAATAAGTACCGGAGTCGAATTTATCTCAAACTCTTCAAATTACAAAACAAACGTTTTAAAAACTGATAATAAAATTGTGAAAGTGTGCAGATGATTGAAGCGACAGAACTAAAAAATCTTGAACAAAATAGAAAAGAATAGGATGAGTTAATTAATGAATTGTTGAGTGAAAAAGCAGAATTGCAATCTGCAGCACCTGATTTTTTCCTTTAGTATCAGGTATGCTCCTGGTTTGAAACATAAATATGACCATCTTCGTGAAAGAAATTATATATTATCATGGGATCTATCTGATCCACTTATTCAACTGTAAATTCTCACGGGGAGATCTGTATGGTTTTAACATGAAAAACATGAGATAATCGATAGTATAAGGTATCTTAACTGCTATTTGGCACTTAATCTGCACTCACGAGGAGGAGATTAATATGACATTTCGTTATAGTACTATCCTTGTTGCGGTAGACGGATCGGACGAAGCCAAACGTGCATTTAGAAAAGCAGTCCTATTATCAAAAGACCATGGTGCTAAATTGATCTTGGTTCACATCTTCGAGCCCCGTTCCACTGCTGTCGTGGGACCTGCGGGCCCTCATAACCAGACTACTTTCCCCGAAGCTGAGCAGTATGCAATCGGCATGTTGGATGAGTATAAGGAGCTTGCTGAGAAGGAAGGGGCAAGCAACGTCACGGTGGTTCTCGACTATGGTTCCCCAAAAGTGAAAATTGCAAAAGATGTAGCCCAAAAGCATAACGTGGATTTAATCGTCACCGGAGCTACCGGGTTAAACGCCGTGGAACGCTTTCTCATTGGAAGTGTATCGCAGCATATTACCCGGCATGCCTCCTGTGATGTGTTGATCGTACGTTCAGAGACGGAAGTTAAATAAGAATATAAGTAATAAGATTACCCCGGTGATAATATCGCCTTTTAGAGAAAACAAAGAGATGTATATTATATAGGTAAAAAAAGTAAATCATTAAAAAGCGGTAGGTACACCCATGAGCTTTTATGCCTCAGTGTAATTTAATGCCACCTCTAATTTACTTTACAGATTCTGAAGCTGCTCCTTCTGTTTATTTGTTTGAAGAATATAAATAACAGAAGGAGTTGGTGTTGGAACAATCGATAATTCAGCAAACAAAACTCACTCTAATTAGTAATGACATTGAATATCGCTATTATGGCCACTCCCGGCTTTGTTATTGGAAGTGCAAGCAAAAATTCTAAATTCGCTGCCTCCATCGCTGCGTGCAGATTCTTATGCAGCTTTAAGGAGTTTTTCAATGAAAGACCGCATGATGAGAAGTAAGCGTTAAAAATCCGCACCTAAAATCCTAGGTGCGGATTTTTAACGCTTACGTTATTGCACTTGGCATTCATAATTGGAGTACGGGTATTAAAGAAAACTAAAATAATAAGAAATGATGGATAGTAAGGTGAATATTAAAAATCTATTGAACCAGCCCACTGTCGTTTAAAATTGAAGGGTCCAAAAGAATAAGATAGTTTGAAGCGTTAATATAGAAACTCATAAAATTGAATGAGATGTCTATTATGGTCAACATCTGCCCTTCTCAATGAAATCGAATTAATTGTTAAAAATAAACAAAAAACAGTTACTTCATTCGGTGAACTGGTATAGACCTGTAGAGAGGATAATGATAAAATATTTAAAAAAAGAGTAAAGGTGGTCCCTAAATGATTAATAAACAATCTCCTATTCCAATTTATTATCAGATTGAAGAAATTTTGCGCAGCCAAATTGAAAAAGGTGAACTTGCAGAGGAGGAAATGATTCCTTCCGAGCGTGAACTTGCCTATGATTTTAATGTAAGCAGAATGACGATCCGTCAGGCGATATCCAACTTGGTATCAGAAGGGCTCCTGTATAAAGAGAAAGGAAAAGGAACGTTTGTAAATATAAAAAGATTTGAACAGCCGTTAATGGATTTAACAAGTTTTTCCGAAGATATGCTCTGGAGGGGCCTCACACCGGGAGTAAAGCTGATTGACTTTAAAGAGGTGGGGATTTCCCTGCAGAAAAGCAGACATCTGCAAGTGGAGGAAGGCTCCAAAGGATATGAGCTCTCCCGTATTCGGTTAGCGGATGAGGAACCGATTGCATATGAAGTAATGACTCTGCCAGCTTACTTGTTTCCGGAAATTGAGCTGAACAACCTTAAATCTTCTTTCTACCAATACGTAGAGTCGAAGGGAATGAAGATCGAAGGAGCGTCCCAGACAATTGAGCCTTCATTAGCGAGAGAACATGAAGCGGAATTATTAAATATTGAAGTAGGTGCCCCGGTGCTGCTGATGAAGCGAGTCAGCTATTTAGCGAGCGGCCATCATTTTGAATATGTTACTTCTGTCTATCGAGGAGACAAGTATAAATTTGTCACGCAAATGAAAAGGTAAATAATCTTACAGTAATTTATATTAGAATTTTCAAAAAACTCTTGAGTTACTTTATTTGGTGTGTTATAACATTATTAATGGTATAGACCACAAGACAACCAGTTAAAGAGAGCACTATATTAGGAGGGATTGTATGGATCATCTTAAACTGTCTTTTGAAATCTGGCCGAACATGCCTTGGGGAAGACTTGAAATTGCAGGGCCTGCCTGGAATTCCTGGGGAGACAAACCGCTGGAATGGTGTGTAGAGCAGATTGCTTCCTATGGCTACGAAGGCTTTGATGTTATTTATCCAAAAATTCAGGAGTGGCGTTCGCACGAGTACAAGGATGGGGTAGAGAAAGTAAAGAAGACTGCCGAAAAAACAGGTCTTGCCTTTTCTTCTATCGGCTGTCATACCACCTTTGTAACACCACGGCATTTCGACAGAGAAGCAGGAATAGAAAAATTCAAAAGAGCTATTGATGCGGCTTCGGACATGGGCTGTGAATCAGTAGTGACCCTCATTGGAGATGGCTACTATGATCCACCGTTATATACGCTTATTACCAGAAAAGAAGCATGGAAACAGGTAGTGGATGCAACGGTAGAAGTGGCAGACTACGGAAAGAAAAAAGGGGTCGACGTATGTATTGAGCTTATTCAGGGCACTATTATCAATACGGTGGAGTCAGCAATGAAATTACTGGAAGAAGTAGATCGGAGCAACGTGTACATCTGTGTAGATGTCGGAACGTTCTATACTACAGTAAAACCGAGAATGCCGATTCCAAAAGCGATCAGTCTGCTGGGAGACAGGATCAAAGTCGTGCACGTAAAAGATGAAGTAGGCTTTCCGAATATTATGCAGTCACAGCATGTATGGTTTGGCGGCGGGTTTGTAGACTTTGTGGAAATGTCAGATGCATTAAAAAGCGTGAATTTCAAAGGCTATAATTCAGTGGAATGGGAAGCGTGGCAGGCTGGGGGCCTTTATGGTGTGGGCGAGCCTTCTGCAATTTCTTTAGCTGATTTTGATCGGGTGGCAGAAGAAGCGAAAGAATTTTTAGAAGAACACGGCTGGGGAAAGTAAATGACGGCAGTGGGAGCAAGCAGAATGGAACACTGGCTGTCCCTTGCAGAACAATTGATTTTCATTGAAAGCCATGAGGAATATCCGGAACAGGAAAAAGAAGCAGGGTTACTTCTTAAACAATACGCAGAATCTCATGGGCTGCAGGTAACAGTGCAGCGGGTAATAGGTGACAGGTCGAACATTATTATCGAGATAGATTCTCAGAAGGAAGGTCCTGTTTTCGTTTTTAACGGTCATTTAGATACGGTGCCTCCCGGAGATATGCATAATGCTTTCACGCCTTTCTGCAGAGAGGGCAGATTATATGGGCGCGGCGCTGTAGATATGAAAGGGTTCATTGCGGTAGTAATGGACTTACTCGTACATCTTCAGGAAAATCCGGCCAAGTTTCAGGGGAAAATAAAAGCTGCCTGGACGATCGGTGAAGAGTCCTACAGTCCTGGGATGGATTCGTTAGCACCCCATCTGAAAGAAGCAGATTTTTTAATTGTGGGAGAGCCTACTTCGCTGGAGATAGGAATAGCGCATAAAGGTGTCACATGGATAGAGGCTGTATTTCACGGGAAGTCCGCCCACGGAAGTGTTCCATCAGAGGGGCAGAATGCAATCTATGATGCTGCTGCCTGGATCGCAGAAGTAGAAGCAGTATATCAAAAAGAACTTATGCAGAAAACACACAAAGTTCTCGGTGAAGCGACGGTGAACATAGGGCAGATTCAGGGAGGTGTAAGACCGGTCACCGTTCCAGAAAGCTGTCAGGTACTTCTCGAAAGAAGACTGCTTCCGGGAGAGACAGCAAGCTCAGTGCTGCATGAACTTGAGCAGCTGACTGAGAACGTCAGCAGTGCCCGAATGAATCTGCAGATAGATATTAAAGAAATGGATAATTTTAAAGGTGTCCCCCACGGACCACTTTCAACTGACAGCAGTAATAAGTATGTAGTGCGTCTGGCTGAAGCAGTACATACTTCCGTGAATAAAACTCCGCATATAGGAGGGCTGCCTTTTTGGACAGATGCAGCTCTTGCCCAGACGCACCACCCGCATTTACCGGCAGTGGTATTTGGTCCGGGGAGCATTGCACAGGCACATTCGTCGGAAGAATGGATTGAAATAGAGCAGCTGAGCCAGTGTTTCGATATACTGCTTGCATTTATTACGCAGGGAGGTGACGCATATTGAAAAAACATATTACGAACTGCAGTGCTTATCCTGTAAGCAAAATTATGAAATGAAAGTGCTCTATCGCTGTCCTGAATGTAATGGGATTTTAAATGTGGAATATGACCTCCCATCGTCTCTTGCAGAAAAACTTCAGTCTAAAAAATTCCCCGTCAGCACTTCGATATGGGAATTTGATGAGCTGCTGCCTGTGAAGACTGAATATTCTGTCACTATGGGAGAAGGTGGCACGCCTCTTCTCTCTCTCGATTATTCAAGGAAGGAAGAAAACCTTTCAAATTGGTTTTTAAAAAATGAATCTATACAGCCTACAGGAGCATTTAAAGATCGGCCGTTAGCTGTTGCTGTTTCTTTTGCAAAAGAGCATCAGCTGAAAGGGATCATTACTGCTTCTACAGGTAACACTGCAGTGGCGGCAAGTGCCTATGCTGCAAAGAGTGGTATGTATTGTAAAATCTACGTGCCGCAGACTGCTTCCTCTGAAAAACTGCAGTTAATGCATGTTTATGGGGCAGATGTGGTTCCGATCGAAGGGAACTTCAGTGAAGCCTACCATATCGTGAAAGAAGAAGCGGTGAAAACACAGTTATTTAATGTTACTTCAACGTTTATTAACCCGATTGCGATCGAGGGAAATAAAACAGTAGCTTATGAATTATGGTATCAGCTGCAAAAACAGGTGCCGGACTGGATTGTTGTACCGATTGGGGCGGGGCCTCTCCTAATAGGAGTGTATAAAGGGTTTCAGGAATTGAAGCAGTTAGGCTTAACCAAGAAACTTCCAAGAATGGTAGGCGTACAGGCAGAAAATGTCTCTCCTATTGTGCAGGCATACCGGGAAGGATCGGCAAAAGTAAGCGGCTGGGATAAAGGAACAGGAACAAGTGCTGTTGGTATTGCAGATCCTTTAACAAACTATCCTGAAGATGGTACCAGAACGCTGTCTGTTATTAGAGAATCAGAAGGAACTGCGGTAAGGATCTGTGAAAAAGAGCTTCTGCAGGAAAGAAAAGATATCGCGAGTAAAGAAGGGATTCTGTTAGAAATATCTGCCGCAGCAGCTGTGACAGCGGTTAAAAAAATCAGAGGCAGCCTGCAGGAAAAAGATATTGTAATCAGTGTGGGAACCGGGCATGGGTTAAAGGATTTATCTATTACTAAATAGAGGGAGTGGGAATAGTGAAAATCTATCAAAAGGTTTTATGGAGTACTCTTATTGGCGGCTTTACCGTAACCTTGGCAGCCTGCGGCGGTGCAGAAGAAAATGGAGAAGAAGCAAATGCAGGCAACACAGGAAATGGGGGGAATAATGCAGAAAATGAGGCGGAAGGATCTGGGGAAGCAGTAGAAATTACGCTTTGGCACATGGAAGAACCGCCACACCGAGTAGAACGATTTAATGAGGTGTTTGACCGGTTCAACGAATCGCAGGATGATTATGTGATTAACAGTCAGGTCCAGAATTGGGATGATGCCTATGTACAGTTTCCTTCTGCGATACAAGCGGGAGAAGGACCGGATCTTCTTTTCACTATCCCCGACTATACAGCATTAATTCAGGATCTGGATGTGCTGCAGCCGGTAGAAGATATTGTGGAGCAGATAGATGCAGACCATGGATTTATTGAAACTGCATTAGTTCCTTATCAGTATGAAGATCATACATGGGCAGTTCCGCTGTACGGAATGGTACAGGCATTATGGTACCGGGCAGATCACTTTGAGGAAGCTGGTCTGGAAGTTCCGGAAACTTGGGAGGACCTCCTTGCAGCGGCCGAAACATTAAATGACGGCGACCGCAATGGAATTGCACTTCCTGCCTCCAGCACGATGGCAACAGATCAGGTGCTCTACAGTATTATGGTTTCTGGTGGGGCAAAAGACATTATAGATTCCGACAACAATGTGAATTTTAATACGCAGGAAACTGTAGATTCCTATGAACTTTATGCGGATTTACTGGAATATTCTCCTTCCGACAGCACGTCTTACGGGTGGGGGGAACCGCAGGCACAGTTTAACTCCGGCAATGCTTCCATGGCAATTGAAAAAGGACAGTATCTTGCACCGTTTGAAGACGAATCCGGCCAGCCGGCAGAAAGCCTTGGAGTAGCTCCGATTCCCCAGGGACCTAACGGAGAAGAGGGAAGTATTTATTATTCCAATGCGGTAATGATGCTGACGGATGAAGAAGAGAAGCAGGCAGGTATTGAAGCATTTTTCGAATTTATGTTTGATCCTGACAACTATGGAGACTTCTTAAACGCAGACCCTGGACTCTTCCTGCCCGTAACGGAGGATGGAACGGACGGAAGCTTCTATGAAGATCCGGTAGTAGAACAGTACAGAGAACATGTTGATTTTCTTATTGATTACTCTCAGCATGGACAGCTGTTCGGGTTTACAGACGGAGTTGCCTCAAGGATTGGGCAGATTGCCGGGCCGAACTATATTGCTGAAACATTGCAGCAGATTATTATAAACGATATGACGCCGGAAGAAGCAGTAGAGTGGGGGCAGGAACAAATGGAGGAAGCAGTGCAGGAATAAAATAAGCTTCCTTACATGAGGCTTCTCTTAATTCAGCGACTTCATTTTAAAGAGGAAAATACCTTTTGCTGTGGAAAGTCTTCCTGAAATTATGAGAGCCTCTATTTTCTTATTAGGGTGTGATAATAAATGAATGCCGATAACTCTACCGTAAAAGCTTCAAAAGCAGCAAGTGAACCTATGCCGTCCAAACCGAAATGGATGATATGGAAAACGATATTTCCGTACCTGCTTGTTTTCCCTATCGTCTTCTGGATTCTAGTCACCATCTTCATCCCGCTCATAAGCGTCGTAAGAGAAAGTTTTTATGACACCGGATTTGCAGGATCTGCGGGGGAATTTATTGGACTGACAAATTATATAAATGTACTCACATCTTCTGCTTTTTGGTCTTCTTCCGGCAGAAGCCTGATCTGGGTGCTGGGAAATGGCCTGCTGCAGACAGTGCTTGCTTTTTCCATTGCACTGCTGCTGAATAACAACAGGAAAATTTCGAATATAGCCAGGACGTGGATGGTAATTCCGTGGATTGTACCGACGATTGTTGTTGCGATCTTCTGGCAGTGGATTTTTAATGGTTCCTACGGAATTTTAAATGCAATATTAATTAATACAGGGCTGATTGATTCCTCGATCAATTTTTTAGGAAATCCTTCCCTGACGCTGCCAATTATTATTTTCATTAATTCCTGGAACTGGTTTCCCTTCTTGGCAGTAGTTTTATTGGCTGCTTTAGCGAATATTCCGGAGGAACTTTATGAAGCTTCGGCAGTAGACGGGGCGAATCGTATTCAGACGTTCCGATTTATTACTATTCCTTCAATTGCACCGGTGACTTTTGCCATCGGACTTGTCGGAACCCTCTGGATGTTCAATATTTTTGATTTAATCTGGGTGCTTACAGAAGGCGGACCGGCTGGGTACTCCACCACGCTGCCCGTACAGATTTATCAGACTGCTTTCCGACAGTATGCGGTAGGATCAGCTTCGGCGATGTCGGTGATTACCGCGTTAATTTTAGTTATTTTTGCTACGCTGTTTATTAAATTTGCAGCACCAAAAGAATAAGAGGGAGGGAGAGAAAAGATGAATAAGTTGATCCGTATTTTCGTTGGAACGTTTTTAATCATTTTAATTGCTTTCCCTTTCTACTGGGTATTAATTTCCTCGTTTAAACCATCTGACCAGATTTTAAGCCCGGATTTATGGCCGGAAACTTTTACACTCGTACATTACGTAGAGCTGCTGGAGCAGACACCTTATTTAACAAACTTGTTTAACAGTGTGTTTGTGGCAGGGATGACGATGGTTTTTACGGTGTTAATCGTAATTCCTGCTGCCTACGGGATTTTCCGGTTTCAATTTATCGGAAGGAATTTTCTTTTTCGATTAATTCTTGCATCCTATATTTTCCCCGGTGTCCTGCTGTTAGTGCCCGTTTATCAGCTGATGTCGGATCTGGGACTTGTAAATTCTTTGTGGAGTCTCGTCATTATTAACGTTACGTTTGCAGCACCTTTTGCAGTATGGCTCATGCGGGGGTTCTTCGACGCGATTCCGACTGAACTGGATGAGGCTGCTTCTATCGATGGAGCGGGACCGATGAAAACGTTGTTTTTAATCATCATACCGTTGATCAAGCCGGGAATTGCGACAATTGCAATCTATGCCTTTGTACTTGCCTGGACAGAATTTACGTTTGCTTCGATCTTAATTACCGAAGATTCTCAGCGGGTGCTGACTACCGGAATGAACGCGATTATGGGGCAGTATACCGTACGGTGGGGTTGGACGACTGCAGGAGCAGTGTTAACTGTGATTCCTGTTCTCATATTCTTTGCCTTCGTCGGCAGATACTTTGTCAGAGGATTGGCGTCCGGCGCGGTAAAAACGTAATAGTAAGGTGGGATCCTATTTGATACAACTTGCTGTAATTGGTGCTGGCAGGTTTGGAAGTCTTCATATTGAAATCCTGCAGACAATCGCGGAAGTAAACGTGCTGGCAGTAGTGGAGCCAGACCCGCAAAGACTAAAAGAAGTGCAGGAAAAGTATCATATTCCCCATGGGTTTTCATCAGTGGAGGAACTGTGGCAGTTAGAAGTGGACGCGGTAGATATTACTTCAAATGAAGATACGCACGGCGCAATTATTCTGGAAGCACTGCATCACAATAAAAAGGTTTTTGTGGAAAAGCCGCTTGCTACTTCGAGAGAGGAAATAAACAAAATTCGAAAAACAGCACGGGCGGGGCAGATCATGACAGGGCACATCAGCAGGTTCAGCCAGGAGCAGATTTCCATAAAAAAAGCACTGGAAGAAGGAGTGTTGGGAAAGCTGTCACAGATAAGGGCAATCAGAGACTTTAACCGCAGCTGGTTCCAAGGGTTTGGTCATAGAGTGCATCCTGTATTCGAGTCAGGAATTCACGATCTGGATTTAATTATCTGGTACGCAGACGCACAGTGGAAGACTGTGTATGCGATGGAGTCTCATGCCGTCGGAGAAACGTCACCGGATTCATTCCAGGCATTAATTGAGTTTGAAAATGGTCTGCAGGCCGTCATTATGTCTTCCTGGATGCTGCCGGAAGGAGCACCGCCTACACTAAATGAGTTGGGAACTTTGGATTTACAAGGCACGATTAAAGAATATATAGAGCTGATTGGAACGAAGGGAACAGCGAAATACCAGCAGCCGAACGCTGGTTTTCAGGTCTGGACGGAAAAGGAGGCAGGTGAACCGGATACCCGCCTGTGGCCGCCGGGTATTCACGGACCAGGCGGGGCGTTGAAACGGGAGCTGGAATATTTTTGTGAATGTCTGCTGCAGAATAAAAACTTTGACTGGATGCCGCTGGAACAGGCATGTGCATCTTTTTATCTGGCGGAGGCAATCATTGCATCTGGAAAAACAAAACAGATTATCACAAGGGAGGAAACAAATGACTCCTGAAGAAAAAGTAAAGTCACTGCATATTGATATACCCGCAGTAGAGCCACGGTTCAATTTTCTGCCCGGCGTAGTAGTAAACGATCTGCTGTATATCTCCGGTCAGACACCGGAGAAAGGGACAGAAATGATATATACTGGCCGGGTGGGAACTACAATAAGTGTAGAAGAGGCTCAGAAAGGAGCCAGGCTTGCCTGCTTAAACTGTCTTGGTGAAGTCCGCAGTGTGCTTGGCTCCCTGAACAGAGTGGAAAGAGTTGTCCGGGTGATTGGATACGTCAGGTCAGGAGAAGATTTTGGTGAACAGCCGATCGTAATTAATGCTGCGTCGGAGCTGCTGATCGAAATCTTTGGAGAAAAAGGAAAACATGCCAGAGCAGCATTAGGCACGAGTGAACTTCCCTTTAATGCGTGTGTAGAACTGGAAATGATTTTTCAGGTGAAGGAAGAAGTATCATGAAGCTGGCAGAGGATCTTTTCTTAGTTGGCAGCGGCAGAATGGGAGCACATCTTACACACGCGGCAGATTGTAATGGTTATTTGATGATACATGAAGACATACAGATTCTTATAGATACAGGAACCGGGCTGGACTTTCATCTGTGGGAAGAACAGCTGCTGTGGTGCGGAACTTCTCTTAAGAATATTACCCATGTGCTGCTCACACACGTGCATGCCGATCATGCCGGGGGGGCAGCTAAAATAAAGGAGGCATCCAATGCTCTGTTATACGCACCGGCTTCCGCAAAAGAAATACTGATACGCGGTGATGAAACAGCAATTGATTTAAATGCTGCACGAAAATTTGGATTTTATCCGGAGGATTACTCGTTTCCCGGCATTTCCCCGGATGTTTCTTTTCAGGATGGCCAAGAAATAGATATAGGTCCCTATTCAATCAAAATAATTTCCACTCCGGGGCATTCAAAGCATTGCAGTTCTTTTTATATAGAAAGTGCAGAGGGAAGAAAGCGGTTGTTTTCCGGCGATACAGTGTTCGGCCAAGGGAAAATTTCCATGTTGTCCACGCATGATTTTGATTTGCAGAAGTTAAAACAGAGTATCCAAAAGTTAAGCTTTATGCACGTGGATGAGCTGCTTCCAGGTCACAATATGCCTGTGTTAAAAAATGGGTCTTCTCATATTGAAGAAGCAAATATGCTATTTCAACAGCTGGGTGTACCTGAGAATATTTTGTGAGGGAGGGACATCATGTTTGCAGAGAAGTATTACAAGCTTATTCAGGAACATATTACGAAAGCGTTTGAGATGAATAAAACGGAATTGTGGAATCTTTCCAAAGAAATTGCTCTCTCGATTAATGAAGATCAGGTGCTTCATATGTTTGGCTGTGGGCATTCGCATATGATTACAGAAGAGCTGTTTTACAGAGCAGGGGGCCTTGTGCCGGTCAGTCCTATTCTGGAAACGAGCCTGATGCTGCATGAAGGTGCGATTAAAAGCTCAAAAATGGAAAAAATGAAAGGATATGCTTCTCCCATTTTAGATAATTATCATGTGCGGGAAGGGGAATTTATTGTAATCGTATCTAATTCCGGCACGAATAATGTACCAATAGAAATGGCGCTGACAGCAAAAGAAAGAGGGCTCCGTGTGATTGCTTTAACGAGCAGTAATTACGGGGAGGAAGAATCAAAACATCAGTCAGGCAAAAAGCTGATTGATATTGCAGACTGGGTGATAGATAATACCCTTCCAAAAGGAGATGCGCTGGTCGAAGTCGAAGAAAGAAATATCGGCATGGCTCCCGGATCTACGATTATTGGCTCGTTTCTAATGAATACACTCGTAACGATGATTGTAGAACAGCTGCTGGAGCAGAAAAAAGAAGTGCCAGTCCTGGTAAGCGGCAACGTAACCGGAGGAATGGAAAAGAATGAAAAATATCTGGAAAAATACCGCAGCAAAATAAAACATTTGTAAGGAGGATCCACAGTGGAAGACTCCTATATTATTGCAATAGATATTGGGACAAGCTCAACAAAATGTGCAGCTTTAGCGAAAGGAAGCTATCAAATTGCGGCTTCCGCTTCCTATGAGTATGCTACTCACTATCCATATAAGCACTGGATAGAACAAAACCCGGAAGACTGGTGGACCGCAGTTCAAAAAGGGCTGAACACGCTGTGCACAAAGATTGATGCAGAAAAAGTAGAAGCGATAGGTCTTTCTGGAAATATGTCGGCACTTGTGTATTTAGATAAAAATTTTCAAGTGCTGAGAAACAGCATGATGGTGGCAGACACCCGCTCTGAAATAATTACGAATAGATTGAGAGAGACAAGAAAAGCAGATTTGGAAGAAAGAACAGGAAATTCTCCTATTGAAGCTTTTTCTTTACCGAAATTGTTATGGCTGCAGGAGTACGAACCGGAAATACTTGCAAAAACGGCTTACATTATGTCGCCGAAGGATTTTATAAGATTCCGTCTGACAGGAGAATTGAAAAGTGACAGAACAGATGCCGGTAATACAATGCTTTATAACATACATGACCAACAGTGGGACAGAGGTCTGATGGAAGACTTCCATATTGATCCTGAGAAATTCCTTCCGCTCGTATCTTCCATGGAAGAAGGAGGAAGAATCTCAGCTGCTGTCGCTGAAGCAATGAGGGTGAAGGAAGGTACGCCTGTGGCAGTCGGAGGAGCAGACATTGCCTGCAGCCAGGCTGGGACAGGCTCTATTCAACAAGGGGTCCTCCAAGTAACTTTAAGTTCTTCTGCCCAAATTGTTGTGTCATTAAAGGAAGTGGACGCCCGCCTGTATGGAAAAGTAACACATCACCCAAGTGTTGTGGGTGGGGAAGTCTATGCAATGGGCACGGTTTTCAGTGGAGGATTTGGAGCAGAATGGGGCTATAAATTAATTTATGGAAGCGAAGACAGTACGAGAATTGATAAAAAAAGAATGACCGCAATTGAAAAGGAAATACAGGATGTACCACCGGGGAGCAATGGATTAATTTTTCTTCCCTTTCTTACCGGGAGCGGCTCTCCTCACTTTCAGTCCTATGAGAATGGTACATTTTTAGGTTTGCGAGCTTCCCATACGAAAGCAGAGATGTTTCATGCAGTGTTAGAAGGCATCAGTTTTCATATTTATGAAAGCATAGAGCTGTATCAATCTATTGATATTCCGATTGAAACGATTGTCATCGGCGCCGGAGGCAGCAATAATAGGGCGTGGTGCCAAATGATCAGTAATATTTGTAATCTCCCTGTAGGTAAATTGGGAAATCATGACGCTTCGCCTCTCGGAGCAGCACTGCTGGCTTCAGTTACTGCGGGGTGGTTTGATGATATCGTAACTGCAAGCCGGACCGTAGTAAAAACTACTGAGAAATACCATCCTGAATTGGTAAAAACAGAAAAATACAGGAACTTATACGGCAAATATAAGGAAGCAGCATTGACTTTACGAGAACTCTATAAAAAGTGGGCATAACCAAAAGATCAGTTAAAGGTACTCCTTTAAGCTGATCTTTTTAGTAGGGAATTGTAAAAGCTGCTAAGATAAAAAGCACTGTAAAAGTAGTGGTAAAGAAAGGAATTGATGTATAGCTGAACAATATTTCAATACAGAATAAATAGAATTTTTTCGAATGCAGAGTTTGTAATGACGTTAGCTTCTTTTATGAAAAGAATAAAGTGTATACCAGCCATTAAATTAACTAAGAGAAAATTCCTTATTAAAAGAGGGGGTACCTGATATAGGTCAACTGAATGAAAGAAAAATGCTATAAAAAGTATGGGGGATAATGCATTTCTTATTATATCAGGAAAGTGACAAGCATGAAGTAGAATTAACGGAAACAACGATTTACAGACTTAATGAAATGGAGCAGAGGATGGGGCAAAAGCTTTTTATCACATGAATAAAACCGAACTATCTTTTGGCACTCTCATCAGAGTTTCATGAGAGTTCGGTTTATTTGTTTTAATAGGGTTCTTAGACATCTTATTATTTGGTTTATAAGGCTGAGATTATGATTCTGACCCAGCCTCATATCGAATATGCTATTACTCTAAAAAAGTTAATCGGCTTCGCCACTCAAAAATGAAATTTGTAACCTCCGATGTTATTTGTCCAATACTTTCGTCGACCCGCGTATTATTAATTGCGGTTCAAGCACACTGCTCGCATTTTGGTTCTCCTCTTCCATATCTTTATTTTCAATCATATTCACTAAATTATGGACTGCAATTTCGGACATTTTAATATGCTGCTGGGAAATCGTCGTTAAGTCGATAAAGGGACTTCTTGATAAATCAATATTATCAAACCCGATAATAGAGATATCTTCTGGAACTTTGATTTTTTTTGATTTGCAGATTTCCATTATTTTTATGGCAATTTGATCTGATGCTGCAAAAACAGCTGTACATTTTTCGGGTGAGGACATTATTATATCTATAAAGTTTTCTATTGCCTGTGTGGAAATTTCTCCTATATAAACTGAAGCAGGATCGTAAGGTATATCGCTGTCTGCCAAGGCTTGCTTATAGCCCTCCATACGTTCGTACAGTGTGGAATAATTTAATGGAAGGGTGACATAGGCTATTTTTTTGTGGTGTAAACTGATAAGGTGTTCTGTTGCTATTCTTGCTCCTTTAAAATTATCTATCACTACAGCGTTACAGTTTCCGGAAGCTAATCTGGTATTATAAAGAATTACCGGGAATTTGGAATCGTGCAGTGTCTGAATCTGCTCATCAAATCTTTCGACAGAACCAACGATGATACCATCGACTCTCTTGCCTATTAATGTTGCAAGAGACGTTTTAAGGTTATCACTTTGGTGATCAGTGTTGGAAAGCATTACATCATATCCGAGACTTCTTGCAATGCTGATGATTTCTTTTGAAGTTTCTGCAAAGAAAGAATTTGAAATGTCCCCGACAAGTAAGCCGATAGTGGATGTTTTTCTAGTGTTTAAACTTCTCGCGACCTGATCGACAGTAAAACCCAATTCATTGATTGCATTTAACACTTTTTCTTTTGTCGTATCTCTAATATGCGGGTACTTATTTATTACACGGGAAACGGTTGCTTGAGATACTCCTGCTTTTTTTGCAACATCCTTCGAATTAACCCTCTCTT
Organism: Alkalicoccus daliensis; assembly: GCF_900103955.1. Lineage (GTDB taxonomy): Bacteria > Bacillota > Bacilli > Bacillales > Salisediminibacteriaceae > Alkalicoccus > Alkalicoccus daliensis. The sequence goes on along the minus strand of NZ_FNIL01000006.1, from coordinate 83,139 downwards.
TCATATGTAAGACCCACCTTTTTAATTTATGAATACGCATTCAATTATAATTTCTATAAAACGTAGCACATTTTCTGCCAGCAATCAAATAACAAAATAAAAGCAGTTAGAGAAATAACGTTAATAATAATTGAATATTTACAAAATTAAAATAAAGTGATAAGGTTTATTAATTCCAAAAAAGAATGCGCTTACAAATCTAATAAAAAAGAATATTTACAAAATTCAAATAATGTGATAGCTTTGAAACTGTAACTTTTATTGAATACGTATACATTTTTGAATACGTATACAAAGAGGGGGGTGAGAATCTTGAAAATAGAGGAATTATTTAGTTTAAGAGGGAAAACAGCTGTCATTACTGGAGCAAGCAAAGGAATCGGTAAAGAGTTAGCTGGGTTAATGGCTGCTGCCGGCGCAAATGTAGCACTTGTTGCAAGAGACGAAGCTCAGTTAAACACAGTTGCAGAGGACCTGTCACTCGAAAAAAATCGTATCGCTGTGTTTCCTTTTGATTTATTAAATACGAATAAGATACCGAAATTAATAGATGATATTTTAGCAGTATTTGGCAGCATTGATATCCTGTTAAACAATGCAGGTATTAATTTACCGAAGCCTCCGGAGGATGTAACCGAACAGGATTGGGATATGATGCTGGACCTGAATTTGAAAAGTGTCTTTTTTTTAAGTAAGGAAGCAGGAAAGCATATGAAAGTACAAGGGTCCGGCAAAATTATTAATATGTCCTCTCAAATGGCGCAGGTAGGATATTTTGGCAGGACGCCATACTGTGCAAGTAAAGGAGGCATTACGCAGTTAACAAAAGCGCTGGCAATTGAATGGGCTTCGAGCCAAATAAATGTTAATGCTATTGCGCCGACTTTTATAGAAACTCCCATGACAGAGAATATGTTTAAAGATAAAGAGTTCCATGAACAAATACTTAATAGAATACCACTCGGGCGTCTTGCGAAAATAGAAGATTTATATGGGGCTGCTTTATTTCTTAGTTCAGATTCCTCCAGCATGGTTACCGGCCAGACAATTTACGTTGACGGAGGCTGGACAGTCTGGTAAAAAATAAATTCTTAAAAACAGGAAGGGGAAAAATAATGAATGCACATCCGAAAATAACAAATGAGGATATGAAGAAAAGAGTCATCAGATTTGACGAAATGAAATCTCAGGGGATTCCACTCATGTTTATTGATAGTATTCTTCCAGGGCACCAAAGAATTAATTATGCAGTCATAGGAGATACTGCAAGCGAAAATCCAGATTATAATCCACTTATTACAGAGCCGCATGGATTCCAGATAGGTATGGTGAAAGCTCTGCCGGGGAATGGTCCTGCCTATCATACGCATGATTATATCGAAGCTTTTGTACCTCTGAGCGGAAAATGGAGATTCTACTGGGGAAATGAACCGGATGAAGTAGAAGGAGAAGTTATATTAGAGCCATGGGATCTTATTACACTTCCTCCAGGGTTATACCGGGGACTGGAAAATGTAGGCGAAGAAGAAGCATGGTTATTCGCAGTGCTGGAACAGCATGAAGTATTTGAAGGAAAAGATCCTTATTGGGCCCCGGAAGTAATGAAAAAAGCAGAGGAATATGGATTTCATGCAGATGACACTGGAAAAATGATTCCCCCGAAAAACTTTAAAGAACTGGAAAAAGAAATTGCAGAAAAACTGAAAATGGGAGAATAATAAAGAACGAACTCAGTAAAAATACTGAGTGCCCAATCAACGTACAATTTTTACAGTCATGAAAAATGAAGGAGGCAGAGGATGAAAGGCAAGGAGGAAGAAAAAAAGAACCCGGAAAAAACAGTCGAAACAACAAATCAATCCAGCGAAACGGGGATGAAAATGAGCACTAAAAAGCTTGATAACAATTTTGTATATTATGCAGACAATAGTGAGGTTAATTCCATAGACACAAAAGACGACGACGGTTATATGCGGATTCAAGACCACCAGTGGAAAAAACAAAGTATGGAAGGCTTCGGGGATTACCACAATATTATTGATTATATTGTAAAAATCACCCGGCAGATCTGGAAAGAAAAAGATATTGGCTTAATTTATGATACCTACAGCTATGGGGTGCAGATTCACCGCGGATTAATTAACAGTCACGGAGTGAATGAAGTAATAGCAGGAACGCTGCAGACACTGCAGGCTTTTCCAGATAGAACAGGACTCGGCTGGAGTGTCGTCTGGTCAGGAAATGATAAGGACGGTTTCTTCACTTCCCACAGAGGCAGGTCCGTAGCAACAAATCTGGGAGACACGCTTTATGGACCGGCTACTGGAAAGAGAGTGGTATTCCGGACAACCGCAGACTGTTTAATCCATGAAAACAAGATTTATGAAGAGTGGTTAGTTATGGATACTTACCACTTAGTACAGCAGCTGGGATTCGATCCGGTGGAAATAGCAAAGAGGCTTGCGAAGCAGACAGAAAAACTTGCACCCCCATTAAAATTTGGATCTTCTGAAACTGCAGAAGCAGGCCTCCCTCCTAAAAATTATGTGCCGAAGTTCGACAGCTTTGAAATAGGAGACTTTATTCTGAACATGTTTAATAAAGTGTGGGAACACCGTTCATTTAACCGTGTAAAAGACTTCTATGAAGATAACGCAGTCATCCACTATGTCTGCAATAAAGATGTGGTCGGTCACAGCGAAATTCAGGGAATGTTCATCAGTTTATTTGCTTCCGTACCAAATGCAAAGGTTCTTCTCGACAGAGTTACTTGCAATAAGAGTGCCTCCGGAGATGAATACGATGTAGCAGTACGTTGGAGAATCCAGGGCATCCATGGGGGCATAGGATATTTTGGCTATCCTAGCGGAAGAGCGATAGAAATAAATGGTATGAACCATTTTAAAGTTAAAAATCAAAAAATAGCGGAAGAATGGATGCTGTTTGATGGAATGGAAGTATTAAGACAAATTCATTCATTTGATGAAAGTGAAGAAGAAGCAGACGACGGTGATTTTTCTTCAGATGACGGGAATTTCACAGGAGTTTCTTAAGTACTCGACCTTCAGGAGGGAGGAGGATAATGGAATATACGAAAATAAATGAGCTGATAGCAGGCTATCAAAATAAACAATTCTCTCCCATGGAAACTGCCAAAGCATATATAGAAAGAATCAAAAAATACGATCCGCTGCTTCAATCATTTATTACATTGCCGGAAGCAGAAATTCTGGCTCAGGCAGAACTCGCCGAAAAAAATTTTATGAAGCAAAAAGCTCGGAAACTTGAGGGTGTACCAGTCAGTTACAAAGACAATATTAATACGAAAAATATAAAAACTACAAATGGTTCTCCTATTCAGGAGCATAATATACCGTTGGAAAACGCAGAAGTTGTAAACAGACTGCAGCATGCAGGAACGGTAACAATCGGAAAAACAAATTTATATGAATACGCCTTCGGGATCACATCAAGTAATCCCTATTATGGGGATGTAACTAACCTGTGGGGTGAAGGATTAACAGCAGGAGGATCCAGCAGTGGTGCCGCTGCAGCAGTAGCTGCGGGCTTCTGTTCCGCTTCTATCGGTACGGATACTGCTGGTTCAGTGAGAGTCCCGGCTTCATGTACCGGTACCGTCGGCTTAAAGCCGACCTATGGATTGATAGATATGCAGGGGATCTATCCTCTCTCCTGGTCCCTCGATCATTCCGGGGTCCTTACGCATAATGTGGAAGACCTGGCAGAAATAATGAATGTATTTACGAAACTTCAAGAAACAAAACAGCTGCCGCTGAGCAAAGTGAAAGTTGGGGTCCCGAGTTCCTATTTCACCGAAAATATTAATGAAGAAGTAAATCATTTCTATCTGGAAGCTTTAAGAAAACTGGAATCACTCGGAGCTTCTCTGATAGAAATTGATGGAACCTTTGCGGCAGGCTCGATAGAAACTGCGAAAACAATAGCTACCTCCGAAGTAGGTTATGTGCATAAGGAACAGGCGAAAACACTGCTGGATAAATACAGTGAAGGAGCAAAAGCAGTCTTTAGGAAAAGCGGGATAATTTCTGCACATGAATATTTTCACGCACTGGAGACAAGGAAAAAAATGAAACACTCATTAGCGCATATCTTTGAAACGGTAGACATTATCGCAACTCCGACGATTCCCAACCTGCCTTTTCACAAAAGTGTGAAAAATCTTAGTTTTGGCTCTGTAACAGAAGACATAAATGATACGATGATTCGCTTTACAAGTGTTTTTAATCTCAGCGGCAACCCTGCGATATCAATTCCGTGTGCTTTTACTGAAGAAGAATTACCTGTCGGGCTGCAGCTGATTGGTGATTATTTCCAGGAAGAAAGGATTATTCATGCTGCACTGGCTTATGAAAAGCATTTCTTAGAAGAATTTTATCAGATGCGTACAAAGAAGCTGCATTCATTCATTGGGCATGACGTGCACTAGTTAGATGCATGTCATAGATTAACAGCGATTAATAATTCTAAGGAAAAAGGAGCCCTTATTATGAAGAAAATTAAAAAAAGTTGTTACGGTTTTTCCCTCATGGCTTTCAGTGTTGTATTAGCCGGCTGCGGAGGTAACGGAGATGCAAATGAAAACCCGGGGGAAACGGATGTAGAGGCAGGAGATCTTGAAGGGGAAACGATTACCGTGGCAGTAACGGAAGGAGATATCGGCCAGTTTAATGCATGGGAAGCCAGAAGCGATGAATTTACAGAGGAAACAGGAATCGAAGTGGAATTCATAGGGATTCCTTATGAAAATCTGCTCGACAGAATTACTGCAGAAGGAATTTCAGGCGATGGAACATTTGACCTTGTTACGTATCTGGATATTATGGGGCCTTCCATCAGCCAGTTTCTTGAACCGCTGAACGAATATGCGGAAAGAGATGATTATGATTTTGAACGGTTCCCTGACTCCACGATGAATTTATCTACCTTTAATGATAATGTGATCAGTCTGCCGGCAAGAGCGAATGTGCAGATGATGTTTTACCGGGAAGACGTGTTTGAAGATTTAAACCTGGATACTCCTGAATCGTGGGAGGATGTGGAAGAAGCAGGCAGAGAAATAACTGAAAATACTGAACTTAGTGCGATTACGCCGTATTATCAGGTAGGAAATAACGGCCAGAACCTTTATATGTGGACTTCTTATCTATGGAGCAACGGCGGAGATATTTTTGATGAGGATATGAGGCCAGTGTTTGATAGTGAAGAGGGAATTGAAGCAACAGAAAGATATATTAATCTGCTGGAAGAAGATCTTGCGCCGGACGGCTCCGTCACTTTTGGAGAGCAGGATGCACGAACACATTTCAGGCAGGGAAATTCTGCGATGTGGATCGGCTGGTGGTGGGTATATTCCGAGTTTAATAATCCAGAAGCAGCCGCGGAAGAAGTTTCAGGGAATGTGAACTTCGCCACTGTTCCTATGTGGGAAGGTAAAGGCGGCAGTTCCAATGTTTCTTCTTTCCCAATTGGAATGATGGAAGGTTCACAAAATAAAGATGCAGCCTGGGAATTTTTAAAATGGCTGACTGATCCTGAACTGGAAAAAAGCGTAGTAGGAGATGCGTTGAGAGAAGAAAGTCCATCTGATCAATTCTCTACTGACATTTCTCAGACAGAAAATTTACGAGATGAAGAGTTAAATGATCTGCTGGACGACTTCTTCCTTACCGGTGCGGAAGGATTCGAAGAAGCGCAGACATTGCCGCAGTTCGAGCATTGGCCGCAGGTCTCTGATGCAATAAGCAGAGCAATTTCTGATATGGCTACCGGCGCCTCTGTGGAAGAACGGTTAACGGAAGCAGCGGAGGAAGTGGAAAGTCTGATGGAAGACAACGGTTACTATGAGTAAAAACCAACTCTTTTCCCTGCCTGTTTGGCAGGGGGAAGGTGTAACACTTTTATAGAGGAAAATAATACAGATGTCTTAGGGGGTAACTTAATGGAAGGCAAGTATTTTAAATATTTACTATTAGCCCCTGCTCTCATTATTGTTGGTGTCACTACTTTATTGCCTCTGATCCGCTCTTTTTGGATCAGTCTTCATGACTGGAACTTAACACAGTCAGTAGAGCTCGGAGAGTTTGTAGCTTTGGATAATTACGTACAGGCATTTTCTGATGCAGTATTTTGGAACAGTGTGCAGGTAACGTTGATTTTCACGCTTAGTACCGTGGTCATTACAATTTCTGCTGGTATAGCCGTTGCGATCCTGCTGAGTAAGGATAAATTACATCTTTCCTATCTTCGTGCGGTGCTGATTATCCCCTTTGCATTAAGTCCGGCATTGGTCGGTTATTCCTGGAGGTTTATGCTGAATCCGGATTACGGTTTATTTGCTAATATCATTGGTTTTTTAATTCCTCCTTTAGCAGATGTTGTCTGGCTCGGCCATCCGACCACGGCGATGGCTGCGCTAGTATCAGTAGCTGTCTGGATATGGCTTCCGTTTATGAGCCTGATGTTCATCAGTGGATTAATGGGAATGCCGAAAGAAGTTTTTGAAGCGGCAAAAATTGACGGGGCGAACGCTGTACAAACACTGTTCCGCATTACCATTCCTATGCTCCAGCCGATTATCCTGATTGCGTCCATTCTGATGACTATGTTTGCCATTAAACAATTTGACCCTATCGTTACATTAACTTCAGGTGGTCCCGGGAATTCAACTGAAGTATTGAACTTCATGATTTACAATACCTCCTTCCGGTACTTTGATATGGGATACGGGGCAGCCTTAGGGTATATACTGGCGATCATGACCGTTGGTTTTGTTCTTCTGTACATGAGGAAGCTTGTGAAAGGTGGGGAATGGAACTAATGGATGATGTAAACCGAGATAAATCTTCGAATAGAAGAGCAGTAATGAAAGTTGCCAGCGCTGTTTTTGAAAATATAGGTGTGCTGTTAATCGTGATCTTTCTTTTTTTACCGATCTTTTGGATGTTTCTCACCGCTTTTAAACCGGCTAATGAAGTGTATACATTAAGTGTGTTTTTCGAACCGACGCTGGATAATTTCAGGCAGGTATTCGGAACCAACTATAATTTCGGAAGATTTTATGCAAACAGTACGATTGTAGTGGTGGTGACACTTGCTATCGCTATTCCTGTAAGTGTACTTGCAGCTTACAGCATATCCCGTTTTAACATGCCGGGAAAGCAGCTGTTTATGTTTGCTATATTGGCGACACAATTTATTCCATTAATCGTAAACGTAATCCCGTTTTTCATGATTTTCAGAAACTGGGGAATTTTAGACACTACACTTGCCCTGATAATTGTTAATCTGGGTGCTACCATCCCTTATGCAATTTGGCTGATCAAAGGGTTTATCGACAACATCCCAATAGGGATAGAAGAAGCAGGCTTAATGGATGGTGCAAACAGGTTCGAAGTAATCTGGCATATCCTTCTGCCGATGGCGAGACCGGGAATCATCACTGCAACCGTCTTCTGTTTTGTTATTACATGGAATGAATATATGTTTGCGTTAATTCTTACGAATCAGGATGCTGTTACGCTTCCTGTCGCATTATCTTATTTTGTCGGCCAGGACGGTGTCATTTGGAACGAGATGGCTGCTGCTGGAATGATCTATGTTATTCCGACGATTGTTTTTATGCTGATTGTGCGTAAACAGTTTGTGTTGGGAATGAGTTCCGGCGGTTTGAAATAAAAGCTTGAGGAGGAGTAATATGGAATATTTAAAACAAGCAAAAGCGCTTGAGGAAGCATCTGCAATAGATGTGGAAGACAAGGTGAAAAACATTATTAGTGACATTAAAAAAGAGGGAGATGCTGGAGTTAAAAAATATGAAAAAATGTTTGGAGACTCTGTGCGTGAAGTAAGAGTTTCAGAAGAAGAAATAGCGAAAAGTAATGAGACACTTTCCGAGGAAGTAAAGGAACTGATCGAACGAATTGTAGACAGAGTGTCTAAGTTTGCAGAAGCCCAGCTGAAGTGTCTCACTCCAATGGAGGAAGAGTTTGGGGAAGGGATTGTTATGGGACATCGGATTCTCCCAATTGAAAAAGTAGGAGCTTATGTACCAGGAGGAAGATTCCCGCTGTTATCGTCAGGGCCTATGGTGGTAGCCCCGGCAAAAGTAGCAGGAGCAAAGCAGATAGTAGCCTGCAGTCCGGCGAACTATCACGGGGGGATTCACCCTGCTGTGTTATATGGACTTCAGTATTCAGGAGCTACAGACATATTCGCAATTGGAGGAGCACAGGCCATCGGGGCAATGGCGCTGGGAACAGAATCGATCCCGGCAGTCGATATAATCAGCGGGCCGGGAAATCGCTTCGTAGCAGAAGCAAAAAGACAAGTGTTCGGGAAAGTGGGTATCGATTTAATTGCAGGCCCGAGTGAAGTCTTACTCTTGATCGACGAAACTGCAGATGCTTTTGTCTGTGCTGCTGATTTACTTGCCCAGGCGGAACATGATCCCTATGCACGTGCAATTCTTGTATCGACCTCCAAACAAAAAGCAGAGGAAACGCTGCAGGAAGTAGAAAGTTACCTGAAAGATTTTTCCGAAACTTCTCCTGCACATGATTCCTGGGAAAATATGGGGGAGGTCATTATCGCAGAGTCTCTGGAAGAAGGTATAAAAATTTGTAATGACCTTGCCATTGAGCATCTGCATCTGCACTTGAAAGACAGCCGTGGGGCAATGCCGCAGTTACATCATTACGGTTCTTTATTTATCAACGAAGACAGCTCTGTCGTGTTTTCTGATAAGGTTTCGGGAACGAATCACACGCTGCCGACGCAGCGGGGTGCCCGCTATACAGGGGGACTATGGGTAGGAAGCTATGTACGAGTAGCAACACACCAGGAAATTAAAGGGAAAGGTGTAGCGTATTTAGCAGATCATGCAGTGCAGCAATCAAGCATCGAAGGTTTGGAAGGACATCAACTCTCTGCAGAGCTGCGATTGAAAAATAAAGGGTAAGGTCAGGAGGCAGCGGATGGATCCAATCGTGTTAATTCCAGGTACTCTTTGTGATGATATGCTCTGGCAGCATCAAAAAAGCAAATTCAGCGAATGGACAGATGTAATTATTGCTGATATTTCAAATGAAGATTCTATCCACAAGATGGCCAGAAACATTTTAGACAATGCACCGGAAAGGTTTATTTTAGCAGGGTTGTCTCTGGGAGGGATTGTGGCTATAGAAATAATGAATATAGCACCGGAAAGAGTGTTGAAACTAGCGCTGCTGAATTCAAATCCATCACCAGCCAGCTCTTCACAGAAAGAAACGTGGAAAGAGCAGGAAGTATTAACATTAAACAATCAATTTCACGAAGTAATTCAAAACCAGTTTATTCCTCCTATGCTTTATGCAGAAAAACTTAATGAACAGTTAATTTCTGACGTTTACCAAATGTGCAGAAATATTGGTGAAAAAGGCTTTATTAATCAATTGAGAGCTAATGCGAATAGGCCAAACGGAAGGGAAGTACTGCCCGGTATCGTATGCCCCACCCTGATTGTAGGGGGAAAGCAAGATAAGGTTTGTACTGAAAAAATCCAGGAAGAAATGTCAGAATTAATACCTTCTGCAACTCTTATCATGATTGAAAACTGTGGCCATTTAAGTACGCTGGACCAGCCGGAAGCAGTAACAGCAGTAATGGAATATTGGATAAAGATATAGAGAGGAGGAAATTAGTTGATCGAAAGTAATAAAGTAAAAGAAAAATTAAAGGCGGGAGAAAATACAGCAGGCGCCATCATGGGAATTTATTCTCCAGCTATCGTAGAAATGCTCGGGCACGCCGGATATGATTTTATTATTATTGATGACGAACATGGAGCGTACAGCTGGTCTGAACTTGAAGATATGATACGAACAGCCCGCCTGGTGGATTTAATACCTATAGTAAGGACCGACTATAATCCTTCCAGTATTCAAAAAGTTTTGGACAGAGGAGCTTACGGTATACAAATACCTATGGTAAACACAAAAGAAGATGCTGAACTTGTAGTGCAGAGAGCAAAATATCCTCCGGCAGGAAGAAGAGGAACCGCATTTTCAATGAGGGCAGCCGGATATGGTTATGACTCTGGTAAATCTTTTATGGATAAATCTGATGACAATATATTAATATCTGTCCATATCGAAACGCCGGAAGCGGTGAAAAACTTTGAAGAAATCGTAAGTGTACCCGGAATTGATATTGCTTTTATAGGACCTACGGATTTATCTGTGAACATGGGGTATAAAGATGGTGCCGGTCACCCTGAGGTGCAGGAAGTGATAAATTCCCTATACACAAAAAGCAAAAAGTCAGGAATTCATATGGGTACGATTGCTACCTCAAAGGAAGATCTGGCATCAGCTTTCGAAAAGGGTGCTTCCTTTGTTTCGGTAGTCACAACAGCTATGTTGAAAAAAAACTTTGATGAAGTACTCCGCGGAGCAGAATGAAATAAAAGGAGGATACGAAGTAATGGCAACTTTTATAAAGTCTGGAGCTCTCTCCAGCAATACAAAAGAAGCGAGCATGAAAGTAGAAACTGCTGTAAGAGATATTATTCAAAAAATTGAACTTGAAGGAGATGGGGCAGTAAAAGAACTCTCTCAACAATTCGATAAGTGGGAGCCCGAAAGTTTCCTTCTGAAGAAGGAGGAGGCTGAAGAAATAATTAAAGAGTTACCTGATCAGGTAATTAATGATATTAAATTTGCACAGGAACAGATTAAAAATTTCGCGGAACATCAATTAAATTCAATTCACGATTTGGAAGTAGAAACAAGACCCGGAGTAATTCTGGGACATAAAAACATTCCTGTAAACAATGTGGGCTGTTATATTCCAGGAGGACGTTATCCGATGGTGGCTTCTTCCCATATGAGTATACTTACGGCAAAGGTTGCTGGTGTAAAACGGGTGATTGCTTGCACACCGCCTATAAATGGAGAAATTCCGAAAGCAACGGTAGCCGCCATGCATTTGGCAGGAGCGGATGAAATATACATTCTTGGAGGAGTGCAGGCACTGACTGCAATGGCTATTGGAACCGAATCAATAGACAAGGTCGATATGATTGTAGGGCCGGGCAACGCTTTTGTAGCGGAAGCAAAAAGGCAGTTGTTCGGTAAAGTAGGTATCGATCTTTTGGCAGGTCCCACCGAAACACTTGTTATTGCAGATCACACAGCAGACGTAGAAATGGTAGTCACAGACATTCTCGGGCAGGGGGAGCATGGACCCACTTCTCCAGGAGCGGTAATTACCACTTCCCGGACGCTTGCTGAATCAATCGAAGAAGAAGTTTCCCGTCAATTAGAAACGCTTCCGACTGCTGATGTAGCAGAAGTGTCATGGAGGGACTATGGTTCAATTATATTGGTAGAGGATCTTCAGGAAGCCGTTGTGGAAGCGGACAAGCTCGCTTATGAACATGTAGAAGTATTGACTGCTGATCCTGACTACTTTTTAAGAAATCTTACAAACTATGGGGGGCTCTTCCTCGGCCCGGAAACAAATGTTGCTTATGGTGATAAAGTAGTTGGCACAAATCATACGTTACCTACACAGCAGGCGGCGAGGTACACGGGAGGCCTATGGGTTGGTAAATTCCTGAAAAATTGCACCTACCAGCGGCTGACAGAATCTGCAAGTGCTGAGATAGGCAAGTATGCTGAGCGATTATGTGAACTTGAGGGCTTTATGGGTCACAAAAAGCAAGCTACTTTAAGAGTAAAGAAGTATGAAATGCTTTAAATTTTCTTTAGTAAAATATTTGATATTATCAGGTAAAACCTTACTTAAAGTAAAAAATCAATAAATGTATTGAATGTATCTTTATAAAAAATACCAAGTTATGAAAGCGGTATCATTTATTTGGGTTAACAATAGAGAGAATTTATCAGAGGTTATTTTTGAATAATTTTCTATTATTAAAACATCTGAAATCGTTATTTTATAACCTTAAATCATTTAGGAGGATCATTGTGAAGATTAAAACAAAAGTATTAAAAAGTATTCTGGCTTTGTCAATGGCAGGGGTTCTTGCAGCCTGCGGGAATAATGGAGAAGCGGACAATAATGAAAATGGTGCAGGCACTGCTAACAATGGAAATATAAATGCAGGCGACGGAGAAGTTGATAATACAGACGTAGAGGGAAATAATACTGTAAATGAATCAAGCAATGTAAATGAGAATGACGGGGAAGAAATTACGATTACTTACGCATCGGGACAGGACACTACAAATGCTACCGACGCGCTTGTAGAGGCGTTTGAAGAGCAAAATCCAAATATTACCGTAGAAGTCAGAGAAATGACTGCCGATACTGGTCAGTCACATGACCAGTACGTTACGGAATTCAGCGGGGGAGACGATACAATAGACGTATTTGATGCAGATGTAATCTGGCCGGCAGAATTTGCCCAGGCAGGGTATGCACTGGAACTCGACCGTTTTATTGAAGCAGATGATATCAATCTGGATGACTACTTTGAGGGAACTGTTGACTCCGGCAACTTTGACGGCCGCATGTGGGCCATGCCAACTTACACAGATGCAGGGCTTCTATACTACCGCACGGATATTGTAGATTCTCCTCCGGAAACCTGGGATGAACTGATTGAAATGTCTCAGGAGCTTCAAGGAGAAGAAGGAACTGATTTCGGTTATTTGATGCAGGCCAATCAGTATGAAGGTCTAGTCGTAAACGCGATTGAATTCTTTGGTGCTTATGGAGCGGAGGTAATTGATGAAGACCAAAACGTAACCATTAATTCACCTGAAGCGGTGACTGCTTTGGAAAAAATGATCGAAATTGTAGCGTCTGACTTTGTACCAGGAGATATTCTTAATTTTGATGAACCGGCAACTGAAAATGCATTCATCAATGGACAAGCCATCTTTGCTCGAAACTGGCCTTATATGCAGGCAAATGCCCAGAATGAAGAGATTTCAGAAGTAACTGGAAATGTCGGCTTTTCTCTTTTACCCGCGGGAGATGAGGGAAGTGCCGCTGGTCTGGGTGGCTGGATGACAATGATCAATCGTAACTCGCAAAACGTTGAAGCAGCCTGGGAGTTTGTGAAATTTAAAACGGGAGAAGAAGGACAGAAAATTTCTGCTGTCGAAGGTGGACGAGCTCCAACAATCCGTGCTTTATATGATGATGAAGAAGTGCAGGAGGCTGCACCATTGTTTGCGGATGAAGAATTTGTAGAAACATTGGAAAATGCAATCCCAAGACCAGTCACACCAATTTATCCACAGATCTCAGATATTATGCAGATTGAACTTTCCCGAGCTCTTGCTGGTGATATTTCTGCAGAAGAAGCAATTGAAAATATGGAACAGGAAATTGAATCAGCACTGGATGAATAAAAATAGTTCTTGTAGGGAGTGGACACTCTGTTCACTTCCTTATTTTTTAGCAAAACTTTTATTTTCAAGACAGCCTATAAGAAAAAACACTTCCAATCAAATAATTTTACGTCTATTGACGTAATTTGTTGTGTTTCTTTAATTACTGTTGAAATCGATATCACGAGCTGCTGTAATTTTTAGACGTAAAGGAGGAAATACATATGGGTGATAAGAAAAAAGGTTTTCAGTTAAACGAAAAACAGCTGGGTTATCTAATGGTGCTCCCGGCCCTGATTTTAATATTTGCGATTACACTTTGGCCGGTGGCCCAGTCGTTTTATAACAGTATGTTCGACTACCGCCTGAATGATCCGACGAGAAACCAGACAACCCTCAGCTATCAGATTGATATGGAACGATATGCCGACAACTACTTTTTTTATGAAAGGGATATAGAATCTCTTCTTTCAGAGGTAGAAGGTACCGAAATGGAAGATAGAATTGCAGAGATTCAAACACAGATTGATGAGTATCATCAGCAGATCGTGACTTCAGATAACCTGGCGGAACAGTACGCCATCGTTGATGAAATGGTAACAAATTTCGAGCCTGTAAATGATAACGATCTGCGCTATGGAGAAATCAGCAACAATTTTTCGGAAGAGTATACAGAGATTCTTGAAAGCGCGACGGAAGACATCAGTGAATTTCAAATGGCGACAGATGATGAAGAGCTGGGAGAACAGCTGGCCAGTGCCGGCAATACGATAGACCAGCTGGACCGGGCGTTAATCCGGCCGAATTTTATCGGTTTGTCCAACTATGGTAAATACTTAACTGAGGGACGTACATGGGATGCAATGTGGAATACCATATTTTTCACGGTAGTATCCGTATTTTTTGAATTAATTATCGGGCTGGCGGTAGCAATTGTTATAAATCGTGCCTTTATCGGTCGTGGCGCTGTCCGGGCAGCAGTTCTTATCCCCTGGGCCATCCCTACGGCTGTAAGTGCGATGATGTGGAGCTATTTGTACGATGGACAGTTTGGGATCGTGGCGCATTACTTTCATCAGCTCGGTTTGATTTCCGACTCTTCCATTCTGTTGAGTACAGGGTCCGGAGCGATGTTTTCCGTTATATTAGCGGACGTATGGAAGACGATGCCATACATGGCGCTGCTTTTACTCGCAGGACTGCAGACGATTTCAGAATCACTGTACGAAGCAGCGGAAGTGGACGGCGCTGGCAAATTCCAGCAGTTCCTCTATATTACGCTGCCAATGCTGAAATCAGCGATTCTTGTAGCACTCCTGTTCAGAACACTGGATGCCTTCCGGGTATTCGACTTGATTTATGTATTAACAGGCGGGGGACCTGCAAACAGCACCGAATCTGTATCTGTTTATGCCTATCAGGTACTCTTTGCGCAGCAGAATTTTGGGGAAGGTTCCGTTCTTTCCGTGATTATGTTCCTCTCTGTAGCGATCATCAGTATTCTCTTCATTAAGCTGATCGGTTCAGACTTATTTGAAGATAAAAAAGGAAAAAGCTAAAAGGAGGCAGCCAATATGAGGAAAAAAGCCGGATTACCATTTTATATCTTTCTCAGTATTTTTATTTTCGTAACGATGTTCCCATTTTTATGGGTGTTCTTAACATCCATCAAACCTCAGGGGGAAATTTTCGGCGGATACAGCTGGTTTACCACAGACCCTACTTTCCAATCATATATAAACGCAATTGAAACTCGTCCATTATTCCGGTATATGTGGAATAGTATTGCAGTGTCCACGTTGACAACAGTAATTGCAATTTCGGTTGCTTCGCTTTCAGCTTATTCTATAACTCGTCTGCCGATTAAATTCAAAGGAACAATTCTGGGAATCGTACTTGCGGCCGCAATGTTCCCGCAGATAGCTATTATCTCCCCAATTTTTAATTTGATTCAGGGTCTTGGACTGCGAAACAGCTATATGGGTCTCGTGATTCCGTATATTACAATCAGCCTGCCGCTTGCGATCTGGATTTTAGCAACATTTTTCAAAAAGATTCCTTTCGAGCTGGAGGAATCCGCGAAGCTGGATGGGGCAACACCGTTCCAGACATTCCGGAAAATTATTTTTCCGCTTGCCGCACCGGGGGTATTTACGACCGCGATTCTGGTGTTTATTGCAGCATGGAATGAATATCTCTTTGCGTTAACCATTAACTCAGACGATAACTGGCGGACCATTCCGGTAGGGTTATCAATGTATCAGTCCCAATACACGATCCCATGGGGAGATATAACTGCAGCAACTGTGCTAGTGACGATTCCTATCGTAGTTATAGTGCTGATCTTTCAGCGTCGTATTGTTGCAGGACTTACTTCAGGTTCTGTAAAAGAGTAAGTGGAACATTTTAAAAACGGTATTCTGAACCGCGGCATGGGAATCAATGTGTAACAGCATTTCTTCCGCGACGATTACATAAAAGTACTGGAGGAAATGTTTCAGGCACTTTCTGCACCTGCATCTACCGATATTTTTCGTTAACTAAATAAAAAAACAAAAACCAGCACACCTAATAAAACACTGGTTTATGCAGGTTTAAAGACTAAATTTTATTCATTTATGTACATATAAGTGGAAAAATTGATTCTTTATAACTGCATGTGTGTAATAACATTAATAAGAAGATTACTTAAACGAAAAAGGTGATATGAATGTATCAGAACTTGCAGGATTAAGGAGAGAAAAAAAGCAGGGTAATTGTTTTTCAATCGAATGGATATTATTCTAAGGTGCGGTTGTTTGACCTGATATGGGCAGTTCCCAAAAAGTATAGATAATAAAAAAGATTATATCGAAATTGCACAGTCGAATATTAAGCAGCCTTTGTACTGAGAGTATAGTATGAAGGCTGTTTTATATGATATATTATTTCCTTTATTATACCGATGAGGGATTTATGGAAAAACCTTCTTTTTTTATAAAGAAACCTATAGTTAATAAAATCAATCTGAAATTCTGTTAATATGAAAAGAAGCAGATCAGCATAAAAAACTCTGCTGCTATCTTGCTGCGAATAATTAACAGAGTATAAGATTTTCTTATTTATCGAAATTAGTGCAAGTGAAAGGAGAATGCAAATGAAAGCAATAATAAAGCGACTTCGTCCATCTTATAAAAATTCGGCCAAAGATCAAGCGAATCTTAGACACAAAAAACAAGCGCTGGAAGCTTTAAACCACATTGAAAACAATTCAAACTATGTTCTTTCAAAAAAGCAAAAATCTGAAATAGATGAATATTCGAAAGCCACTTTTGGCTCTGCTGCTTATGCCTACTGGCTGTATGTTTATACAGCTTATAATGAAGAGTTTATCGAAGGATGGATACCTGATAATTTTTTTGGTTATGTAGTAGCACCAAAAGTAAATAAAGGAATAGGCAAAATAGCAAATGTTAAAACGTTGAGCAAAAAAATAATTGGAAGCGAACTGCTGCCTGATAAATTTTATTGGATAGATAATGCGCTGTATACTGCGGAGTATGACTTAATTCGGGATAAGGATATTCAAAAGAAATTGTTTGAAACGGATGAAGAGCTTTATATTAAACGAGATCTTACGAATAAAGGAAAAGGTGTTATTAAAGTTAATAAGCAGAGTTTTAATTTATCGGAAATGAAGCAGATGGGAGACTGCGTAGTACAAACTCCAATAAAACAGGCGGCATGGTTTAATGAGTTTATTACGGGGAGTGTAGCTACCATCAGAATAACTACAGTGAAGGGGCTTGATCATTCTATCAGAATGCGTGCAGCTACGCTCCGGCTTGGGAGAAAGGATTCGCAATTTGTAGAAAGCTCAGATGCTGTAAGTGTACCTATCGTTAATCAGAACGGAGATTTAGGAGAATTCGGTATTGATCATCAGTGGAAAAAGCATTACGAGCACCCTGATTCAAAAGTGAAATTTGCAGGAGCAAGTGTGCCTCACTTTAGTAGAGCAGTAAAAGAATGTGAGAATATTCATCGGAAACTTCCGCAGTTCACCATTGTCGGCTGGGACTTAGCAATTACGGAACATGGAGACGTAAAGATCATTGAATGGAATGCCGCATATCCGGGGATAAAATATCACGAAGCTCTTGTGGGTCCTTGTTTTACAGACATGAAATGGGAGAAGCTGCGGTAAATTAATAAAGTGATTCTGTATAAAGGGAATTCAACATTTAATAATCTAAATTGTTTTTATCATTTAGATAATCCGGTTAGTTATAATCGATTGTTATAAATGAATATTGAAATTATAAAGGAGATATTATGAAATACGAAACAAACGTGTTGACTTCACAAAAAAATTATAAAATTACGTATCACAAAAATGTGGAAAAAAGAAGCGAGAAAGTAATCATAACTTTTGGTGAGATAGATTCTAACCTGGAAGAAACGGGATTCGGTGATAAATTAATATATAATCAAGGATATGATTATATATATGTGGCGCAAAAACGTACTACCCAATATCAGTTTCTT
This sequence comes from Alkalicoccus daliensis, assembly GCF_900103955.1. GTDB lineage: Bacteria > Bacillota > Bacilli > Bacillales > Salisediminibacteriaceae > Alkalicoccus > Alkalicoccus daliensis. The sequence continues at coordinate 65,227 of NZ_FNIL01000006.1, read as the reverse complement.
TCGGCAGATAAGTTTTCTGCTATTGTAGAAGGAAGTATTGCTGGTAAAGAAGTGTATACATATGGCTCAAGTCTGGGAGCATATGGTGCGCTTTATTTCGGGGGAGCAGTAAATGCTAATATACTTGCTATGAGTCCGCGTATTCCTGCTCATCCTGTTATAAACAAGCTTATGGACTCGCGTTTCAAAAATAAAGGATTTAAACATAAAGAGCTTCATCAGTCAGCAATAACTGAGAAACGTGTCTGTGTGTTTTTCGATGAAAAAAATTATATTGATCGGTACTATGTAGACTTTTTTATTAAAGTTGCTTATCCTGATGCAGAATATCATGCATTGGATAACGCTGGTCATTACACTGCAAGAGCTTTACTTGAATCGGGAGAATTGAAGCAAGTTGCAGTGAACTTTTTTCAAAACACCAAAATTGAATATATTATTGATAAAGAAAAAATACTTGATTGGCATTTAGACAAAGCAAGAAAAAGAGTGAAAAGTGGAAAGCTTGCACATGCTATTGAAAATATAGAAGCACTCTTATCTTCAGAGCGAGCTTCTCAAGAGATAGTCCGTGAGCTGGCAGCCTCGTATCAAAAAAAAGTTACCAGACAAATTAAAAGTGATTCCAAGCAGAAAAAATCTAGTCCGGAGATGCACCCGATTATTAAGAAAAGCGAAAAGAAACGGCTGGAGGAAGGGGTCTGTCTTTCCTTTGTAGGAAGTTTAATTCTTTTCAGAGATCAAGTTTTAAATGCATACGACCCAGCTACCAAGACATATGAATTTAGTCCGATGTTCACATATGTGAAGAAACATCTTGCAGAGTCTGACTTTGCTATGGGTGTTTTCGAAGGACCGACTGCCGGCGAAAAATATGAATACAGCACCAGCTGCTATGGAGATGCTCTGCCGCTGACACTGAACTTTCCAGACAGTTATGCAAGAGAGGTTAAACAGGCTGGTTTTGATTTTGTAACTACTGCACATAATCATCTTCTTGATTGCGGAGAGGATGGAGCTATGAGAACATTCGATATTTTAGATGAAGTAGGTTTAAAACATCGAGGCGGCTATAGAAATCAGGCAGAAAAAGAGAAGTTACCTATTTATGAAATTAAGGGTTTGAAAGTTGCTATTCTCGCTTATACTCATAAAAGTAATGGATATGATAACAATTTCTTTTTAAAGAAAGAAAACAAGCATCTTACTTCTCTGCTTGTCTCACCAAATGATGAAAACTTTGAGCAGGTTAGAAGGGATGTAAAGGAAGATTTTGAAAGAATCAAAAGGGGAAAACCTGATTGTATTGTAGTACTCCCTCATATGGGACAACAATTTAGGCACTCACCGGATAGTATGCAGACTGTATGGTGTGATATTTTTGTGGAAGAAGGTGCTGACCTTATTTTAAGTGATCATCCTCAGGCAGTACAACCTTACGAATGGCGGAAAAATCCTATAGAAAATACAGACGTACTTATTCTGCATTGTCCTGGAAACTTCGTGAATTCCTATACTGCGAAAGATGGAGATGCCTCGGCCTTCAGTCACTTATATCTTGATCCGAAAACAGGGAAACCTTTCGCTGCAGCATGTATACCGCTTTATGCACATTCTTACCTGGATAAAAACTATAAGTCATTGCCTATCTTTGATATTATTCATAATCCTGAACTGCGAAAAACATTTTCCACCATGGAATATGACAGGGTTAAGGTAGTGCACGAACTTATTACCGGTACTATGCTCGGAGAAAGTCTCCCTATTGATCAATTGCAGGAAAAATATTATTTATTTGCAGATAGAGCAGAGGGGAAATCAAAAGGATATGTTCGTAACCAAGTAATTCCGCTTGAAAAGAAAGGGGCTTGGAAAAATAAAGCATTTTATCAGTTGCTTAAAGAGACTGAAAAGGTTTGCTTTATTGGAGATTCCATTACTGAAGGAACTCAAAATGGAGGGTACGGTTGGTATGAACCTATTACTGCCGGGATGCCCAATTTGGAAGTTGTCCAATTCTCCATAGATGGGGGAACGACATCACTTTTAGAGAAAAACAAAAAAGAAATAGTGGAAAGTAAAAGTGATTTGTATGTAGTCGCATTAGGAACAAACGATGTCCGTTACCGTGATCCTAAGCGATGTGCAATGACTCCGGAAGAATACACTGCAAACATTGATCAGTTTGTGTCCGGCATCCGGGAAGTGAAAAAAGATGCTTCCTTTGTGTTTATTGCCCCTTGGACCACAGACAATCACGACCCAGTGTCGAAGCTGAAAAAACCGGAACGATTTGCTATGCTGGAAGAATACAGTAAAGCACTGGAAACCTATTGCAGCTCGAATAAAGCGCTGTTTATTGATCCGAACAAAATAATATATGATAAGTATCAAACACGTAATCCGCGGAAGTGGCTTACAGATCATATTCATCCTAACGCACTGGATGGTATTAACCTTTTCAGCTGGGCTGTTCTGGAAGCTTCTCCGGAGAAAGTTCCACAAAAATCAAACCCTTTTTCTAGAGTATTGAAAAAGGTATTAGCATAAAAAGAACGAATATATATGGGGAATATTATGAATTAAGCCTGTTTGATTAAATATAATTTCATAGCTTCAATAGCGATTGAGTACAGAAAATGATCCCATAAGATTTTATCTTATGGGATCATTTTCAAATAAATCAGAATACAAACTGTAAATATCATCTAAGCAGTACTGAGACAGCTTTAATAATAAAGTGTTTTATTACTTTAATAAAGTCTCCAAATATTTTTTTTCCAAACTATGGTTTATTTCTTTAAAGTAGGACATTTGTTTTAAACGGTTATGGTCGCCTATTAAAATGAAGTTCTTTTTCGCACGAGTAACTGCTACGTTCAAAATGTTCGGTTTTGAAACGATCCACTGGGCTGCCCCTTGTTGATTCTCGTCTGTACCAACGATGAACAAAACAGTCCTTGCTTCTTTTCCTTGAAAGGTGTGCACAGTGCCAGTATTTCTATTTATCCAGCGGATGACTTCTTTTTTATTTGTGTTGGAGATGCTTGCCAGAAAATCTGCCTGCTTCTTTAATTCTGTCTTCAGCTGTTCCGCGACTGCTTTAAACGGAGTGATTAAAAATACATCAGCAATTGTTTTTTCTTCTTCAAACAAACTTAAAATTAGCACTGCTGCTGACTTTCCATGCTCTTCCACATACTGGTAATTAATTGATTTCCCAGTTGAATCTTCCCAAAAGCTATATTGAGATGTGCCTTCTGCCGCCAATACCATTTTGTTGTCATAAGCTATTTCATTGGAAATATCAAACATGGGACGCTGACAACGCCGGTGCACCCATAGTGGAATGCCGATCCATCCGTTTTTTTGCAAAGAACCAAGTGGATTTCCGCGGTCTGCGACTGTTTGTATAGAGGCTTCCAAAGAGCAGAGGGCTGCGTCAACCTTGAATTTTCTATGGATATCGTGCAGTATTGATTCCGGCATTGTAACAACTGGTTCAATTTGCAGTGGATCTCCTACAGCAACTACATTTTTGGCTCGGTACATTGACCCTGCTGCTGCCTGGGGAACTGCCTGTCCTGCTTCATCAATAAATAAGCATCCTATTTCTTCCAAATCAAAGTCTGTTAACAATCTGCTCGCAGACGCAAATGTGGTAGAAACTACGGGTATAATTAAAAATAATGTCTGCCAAGCTTCTTTCTTTGCTCTTTTTACTATTTCATGATTAGGAGAGAAGTTCGCACTGTTAAAATAAATTCCTAAATTATTTCGCACTTTTTTAGACGCCAGAAATACAAATAATTTGTGTATTTTAACTGCCTGCAAAAAAGCTTTCGAACGGAGATGGTTCAATTCTGCGTCTACCCAGGGACAGCTTTTTTGTCTTATATCATATTCTCCATTCCAGAAATACTGATCTGGGATGGTAATGTCTTTCTGTTTTAACTCATCTAATTGAGACTCGAATTTTAAGATCTGCACCTGCATTTTTTGAAGAGGTACAGATTTCTTTTCTATGGATTGAGAGATTGCATTTTGTTCTTCTTCTATATTCATGAGCACTTTCATTGCTTCCGCTCGTTTAATTTTACTTTCAAGAAGTAACTTATGATGCGTTCGCCCTTCTTTAGTCAGCCACCAAAGTAAAGATTCCTCATTGGACGCCTCTAAAATTTCTGTATATTTATCAACTTTTATTTTTTGGATCTCTGCTTTTTGGTTCAATGAGGCTAATTGTTTTTCATAAGCAGCAATGGAATTGTTAAGCTTTTTAATCTCTAACTGATTCTTTTTAAGTTCATAGAGTTCCTCATGCAGTTGATTTAAAAAAGATATTCTATTATCTATTTGCTTTTCCAAGTCAGCAAATTCTTTTTGCGCTTGCTTCCAGTCATCTATCGTAGTTTTATTATTTTTAAGAAGATTATTTAGTTTGTCTACACCATCTATGTTGCTAAACCAAAGAGTGTTGGCAAATTTCGTTTTATTTTTTGAATTACCTAAAGCTGCAGAAAATAGTCCCCATGATTGGAAAGGTTCTTTAATTTCTAAATCTTCTTCGATTAAAAGAGCATCTGCATGGGAGCGGAAGTAATTTAGGTTTTCTGTAAGATCCTTGATTTCCTGTTCACGTTTTTTAATTTCCGGATCTTTTTCTAAAGAGCAGTCGCGAATTAACTCTTCCGTCCGAGGTAATTCTTTTGAAATATTTTCTACTGCGCCATTGTTGGAAGAAGCAACGACCATGCTGAAGGATTTCAACGAAGGATCTAAATGATGGAAGCGATTTTGAAATCCTTTATTCTTTAGCTCTGGTGGGGCTTCTTCATCAGAAAAAGCTTCAGTAGGGTGTTGAAATTTGCACATTTGTTTAGCTCTTTCAAAATAATAGGAAGCAATAATATCTTTTAACAAAGTGGTTTTTCCTGTTCCCGGGGGACCGTTCACACTATTAAGCTGAGTGGAGGGATCCACTGCAATATTAACCGCTGCCTGTTGCATCAAAGAAAGCTTATGATGCGCGGGTGCAGGCCACCTTGCTTTGGGAAGTTTAGAAGGGGCGAGCCATTTCATCAGCTCTTCTTCATTCTCATCAATATCCGTTTTTTGGGTGGTTCCTGTTATATACTGATTCAGTGCAGAAGACAATTGATCTTTTTGCATCAGCATTTCCAGGTCCTCAATATAAAAACTGTTCATTAGAGGGGGAAGGGGCTGGTTTGGATTGAATTTTTCAATAGCATTTACAAGAATCAAATCAGAGTCTTTGCTCGTAAGCAATAGGGAAGGAAAGTTTAATTCCTTTATTAGTAGAGACTGAATCTTATACAATTCAGATTCGCCAATAACTCTGCCTTTGTAATCGCTTGTCAGCTTAAGCTGAAGATCATTATTCATTTTTTTATAAAAATCTGTGAACGCACTGTAATTTACTTCATCATTATCTTTCTTCAGCTGACCAATGAAAGCTGTGAAATAAGGGATTTCCAGACTGTCCGGCTCGTAATAGCCCGCTTCATTAACATTTAAAGCAGCCAAGAAAGTTTTTTCGGTGGACATTTGATAGAACTTTTCTTCGGAATGAAAGGCATCACGAATATATTCTAAGGTCTTCTGTGTAGAACATAGTCCGATATAAATTCGACAGGGTGATGAATTGTTATTTGTTTCATTTCCAGGAAGGTGTGTGTGGTCAGCACCTTCCCTTAAATATTCAACATTACTGTCTGGCAAAACCGGAATATCGAGCATTTCTATTAAATGCCAAGCTTTCAGCGTTTTTTTCCAATCAGACAAAAAGACATCCCCTTTGCAGTTTTCTCACTTAATTGTAAATGATTTCTAACTGAACTCACAAGCTATAAATCGTATTTCATGTGAGTTACCATTCACGTTAAGTTCCAGTGAATTTTATTAATAGAAGAAGGCTGCTACAGAAGAAAATACTGGCAGCAACCTTTAAAAAGCAGCATTAAAGTTTTCTTCAGTTAAGAATTATTAAAGATCCTCACTGTTAATTTCATTCGTTTCTTCCAGTTCCGTTACTTTAAATCCATCTTCCGTTAATCTGACACGATAGGTAGATTCATATTCCTTCATCTTTGTTTCATCGCTTTCTCCGTAATAAATCCGGTACTCCTCCACAGTGTTCACAGTATAGAATTCATCATCAGAAGTGTCATAGCTGTCTACTTCATAGTTGGAAAGTGTTCTGGATATTTCTTTGTCTTCCAGATATTCCGTATATTCAATAATGGAATCACGGTATTCTTCCGCATCTTCATCTATATAATCAAATACGCCTTCGTTGCCGGAATTCGATAAATTCAGGCTTCCATGAATAAAGTTGCGGAATAAGCTGTCAAGATTGGAATCTGCATTTTCACGATATGCTTCAAGCGTGTTTTCTTTCTGCTGCTCTATCGCATTTTCCACCTGGGAATCAGCATCGAATGTGAGAGTTTCAGGCAGTCCGGTGCGTTCTCCATAGTCGGAAGTATAGGCGTCTATTTCCCACTCTTCGTTATCTTCCTGGTAGACAAGCGTGTATCTTCTATTTTCTTCCGCAGGTCTCATATCCAGTTCTTCATCGTTCCATGAAACATTATGCTGCCAATGTTCAGTGACAGGAATGGAAACAGCTAATTTCCCTTCGAATTCATAAACCTCCGCCATTTCTGTAAACCATTCCATTTCTTCTAACACCCGCAGGCTGTTGGAGTAGCCCTCATATAAAAAATCAGGATTTTCAAACATATTCTGCATGTCGTTCACAATTGTTTCTTTCATCTCTTCCTCTAAAAGAAATTCAAAATGAACATCCCAGCTTTCAGGTGAAATGACATCAGACTGGAGGGTCCCGAAAGGTGACTCTTTTTCTGCGTGCAGCTCCATCTCACCATTCATCAGCACTGGCCCGATCGTAACTGATGATGTACCTACAGTCATACCACTGTCTTCTCCATCCACAAAGAGGGCAGTATTCTCCATAGAAGAAGTCACTTCGATCTCATCTACATCAAATAGGAGTTCGCTCGTATTTCCTTCCTGCAGGTGCTGATGTGTGGAAGATACATCAAGATCCAGGAAATCACTTTCGAGAGAAGCGGTTACTTCATAAACACCCGGAAGGAAATCGCCTAAGTAGAAATATCCCATTCCATCTACATCGTGGGACACAGTTTCTCCATCTACCTGAAAACTGATATCGTTCTGATTGGAAGTGACATAAAGCGGAAAAGAATTAATCACTAAATCATAATTATCAAAGAATAAGTATTTACTTCCTGATTTTTCAAAGGAAACCCATGGGATTTCTGTACCCTGATTTTCTTCAGCAAATATTGGATTGTCCCCCGTGCGGAGCAGATCAGCGCGGTAGGAGAAATATTCATCCATATCCTTCTGTGTGTAAGAAGAGCTGTGATAAAAGCTGATAATATCCTCTGCATGTTTCTCCGTTACCTCTTTTACAGGATCGCTCGAACTCATGTATGTATACAACGTCTCACTGTCTTCTTCAAGAATCGCTTTCTGTACATGATTTAAAGTGCGGCTGCCATCCGCCAGCGTGCTGCCGGTAAAGTAAAGTCCACCCAGCACTAATACAGAAGCAGCAGAAGAAAATAATATTACCTTCTGTTTTTTGGTCGCTTTCGACCTGGCTTTCGCTGAAGAGGATTGCACTTCCTTTCCACAATTCGCACATTGTGTTTCTCCTGCTGTTCTTTTTTCTCCACAATTATTACAAAATGACATATTCGTTACGCTCCTTAGAATTAAGATAGGTGAAACAATTTCATAAGTTTTACCAGTGATTCGTTGTATTACAAACGGGATACCTTCAAAAGGCTCACGCAGAACTGGAAAAAGTTCCACCTGCTGACCGCTGAAAACCTGCTCCGGGATTACGCATTTCGCGCAGCCTGATGGGAAAGTTGTTATCGTTGCTTCCATTGCATAAACTAAAAACGCTCACAGCTGCAGGAAAAGTAAAACAATATACTAGGTAAATAGAATTATGTTTCTATTATCTAATATAATAGTTTCAGTTTCAATGAAAAAATGGAATAAAAAGAAAATATACCGATACTTATGTCATGTTAATTTAAAAATTTATATAATTAAGGTGATGAAAACCCTGTCATAAAGCGAAAAATATGCATGACATACAAAAAACAATATAGAAAATCAGCTTTTCATTTCATGTTTTTACCGCCAGCATCTGCTTCCGACGAAAAATAACTATGTAGAATGTACCTTTAAGCCTGAATTTTTATGAGTATATGGAAATGCATTTGGTTTTATTCAGGTAAATATACGTATGTAATTTTCAGCTGCATATAGATATAAAGAAATAATAAAATCCAAAAATTTCTTTATATTACAGATAAAATAGTATAATATGTAAAAATATGAGTTGCAACTTGTGATTTTACAGGATTTATCTTCAGAAATCCCGATTTCTTTTATAGCTGCAAATGAGATTTTGTCACGATAGGAAAGAATTCCTTCAGATAGAAATAAATTTTATTAAGACTTTAGATATAAAAAAATGTAAATTACATAGAAAATTACTTTAATTTAGTGTAACATAAACAAAAAGAACCATTCTTTCATGGGTATTAAGGAGGTTTGTAATGGAATGTTCTACGTGCGGTGCGCAGAGGAAAGGAAACAGTGCCTTCTGTGTCTCCTGCGGGGAGTTGTTTGCGAAGGAAAGTGAAGATAGGGAGCAACTTTCTGTCTGCAGACACTGCAGCAAAACTATTAACAGCGATGCTAAATTCTGCGGGGGATGCGGTGGAGAGCAAGGAGAAGATGTTCTTCCGGCCAATGGAGAAAGCGGGAAAAAGAAAAGAATCAATAAAAAAACAGCTGCTGCATTAATCATTCCTTTTCTATTCGTATCTGCTGGAGCTGGTACATACTATTATGTTTCAGATTATTATTCTTCTCCTGCATATTTGGCGTCATTTCATGAAGCGGTGGAGGCTGCCGACAAAGAATATTTTGTGGAAGCCAGCAGCAACAGCTTAGCTGATCGTCATGCAGAAGCACTGATTGACTATTTTGATGATGACGCTGATTTATTTGCTGATTTTGAAAGAGAATCTCTTGAGGTGCTTGCAGGAGGAGAATATGTATCACAGTGGCCGGTGCACGTAAAGCCAGGAGCGGATAAATTTTATTTTTTTCAGGATCATGAACTGGAATACCAGCCGTATGAAATTCACATAACCGGCACGCATGCTGGAACAGAAGTTTATTTGAACGGGCAGGACATGGGCGTATTGGATAGTGCTTCTACCCGCATTGAACTGGTAAATCTGCCCTATGAAAATTTTGTGATTGATATTATTTACGACGGTGCAGAGGGGGCATACGAAGAACAATATGAACTGAACGCTGCAGAGTGGGATGGTTATTTTTATGAGATCCATAGTGAGTATCAAGGGGAATTCATCACGCTCAGTGCAGAAGAAATGGGAAGCTCTCTGTATGTAAATAACGAATATGTGGGTACTTATGAGGGAGAAGAATTAGAATATGGACCGGTAGCATTTGACGGTTCGATGGAAGTGTACGGAGAATGGGAAACTTTATGGGGGACGGAAAGATCTGCTCCTCAGGTAATTACTGCAGAAGAAACTCATTACCAGGCGGAGTTTGATACAGATGAAGAAGCTCTGCGGGATCTGATGTTTGACGCAGTAAATGATCATGCATCTCAATATATTGAGGCTTATAACCAGCTGGACGAATCAAAGTTCACTATGGTGCACACTTCTTACGAAGATGAATATTTTGATCGTGTCGAAAAGAATTTTGCGGACCAGAGGAGTGAAGGATGGTTTTATACCGGGGAGCTTACTTCCGTTGTGCTGGACGAAGGTTCTTTCAATTTAATTGAAACCGGGGATTCCTACGCTGGGGAAATTGATGTGGAAATGAATTTTTATTCGGGGTACCACAAAGAGGGCAGGAGCCGGGGTACCGCTGGTAAAAGCAACAGCAGTGCGCAGTGGACTTATCACGTCATATATGAGGATGACACCTGGTGGATCGCAGGGCAGGAAGAAATAGAAGATTGGAAACCGGAGTCTGTAGAAGAAAGAATTTATTAAAAAGTAAAAAAGAGAGGATGACAGAACATGGCAGATATTCAAGCAAAAGTAGGAGAAGGTTTTTCAAAGTTTCAAAATAATTTAGAGGTATCAAAGCAGGTCCAGCAGCTGAAGAAAAAGCAGCAGGTGCTTACGCAGACGAAAGCAGAACAGTTAATTAAACTCGGGGAGGCGTGCTACCGGGATATTCGAAGAAGCCCTGACGTTGTGGAGGAATACCAGGAAATGACTGAAATTCTTATAGAAGCCGATCAGGAGCTTTATGAACTAGGATTGAAAATGGAGGAACTGCAGGCGGATGTGGAGACAAAATGTTCCTGCGGCGCTCCGGTAAGCAGCTCTGATAAATTCTGTGGAAGCTGTGGAGCGAAAGTGGAAATTATCGAAAAGGATGTATTAACTGAAGTCAAATCCTGTGAAACCTGCAGTACAGAAAATAAAACAGAGAACGATTACTGTATTTGCTGCGGACAGCATTTTGTAAAAGTAATTAGTGCATAGACAGAAAGGGGGAGAAAAGAATGTATTGTGTAGAATGTGGAAATGAGTACGGCGGGGCAGTTCAGTATTGTCCGGAAGATGGATTCAGTTTAAGAAAACATACGAATTTTTCTGCAGTGGCAGAACTGGCAAAGCATTGCCGCAGCTGTGGTGACGCTGTGACTGGAGGAGCGAATTACTGCGGCAGCTGCGGAACTTCTTCTGCTGCACCTGCGATAAAGCTGGCTAAAAGCCGCCCAGCCGCTCAAGGCCGGAGCGTGGGAAGCGCGTATGAAGAAGATACGATCGCTGCTTTTACAAATAAGAACGCATGGATAGACAAAGTGAAACCGGGAGCGATGCTGGCAGGGATTTCACTCGTGCTGGCATTTGCAGTGAGTTTTATTGTGAAATTAGTTTTAGAAAATCTAATTCGCTCTGCAGCTGCAGGAACGGAAGCTGCAATATTTATGGAAATGATGAACGTTTCTGTAGTGAAAGTATTGCTGGCATTACATATGGTTTTTCCGAGTATATCAGCAGGGGCACCTGAAGCATTTGGTTTTGGAATGGATTTTTCATTGAAATTCGGATTATTTTTCCTGCCGTTGCTTTTAGGTATCGCTTTTGCTCTGGGCGGTTACTTGTTTGCTAAGTATTTAGGAACGTCTAACCATCTGACCATGCTGCAGACTGCTGTAGCAGGCGGACTGATGTACGCAATTGTTGTAAGTGTTTTTGCTTTATTTTCCCGGGAAAGTTCGGGATTTGGTGGAATGGGAGGAATGGGAATGGATATTCCGGAAATTTCGGCCTCCGTTTCTTATCCATTTTTCACTGTGCTGTTCTTCAGCTTTCTGCTGTTTACTATCTTTACTTATGCAGGCTCACTTGGAGCGCTTCTGCCTTCAAAGGTCTCTTCCCCGCAGCTTCCGGAATTTCAGGCAGTGCACTGGGGGCTTGGTGCATTCGCAGTAAACTATCTTATATTAACGGTTATTGGTTATATCTATGTGAGAAATACTTCTTTTACAAAGTCTTTATTGTTTGAAGAACCTGAATCAGCAACGCTGATTAATTTTCTCTCTATGCAGTTCGGAGCTTACTTTACTTCCATTGCCCACTTTGGTGCATTAAACTTCCAATTAAATCTCCCGGATTTTCTATATGGAATAGTGGGGCCTGAATTAAGTGAACTGCCGGTAAACGGTTCATTATGGCTGTTTGCTTCTTCCGGAGGGCCGCTTTTTGATGAATTTTTCTTTACCGGATTTCCGTTTCTATTATCATTAAGTTTCTTAGTGCCGGTAGCTGTTATTGCTTTTTTTGCTTATAAGTTCCGCTCGGCTGTCTCCATGAGTGACAATAAGCTGATTCTTATTTTCTCTTCCGCATATGCGCTGAGTGCAGCCATTTCCACATTGTTCAGCAGATTCGTTTTAGATGGAGGAACGGGAGCACTTGGAATGCAGGCGGGAGGATCATTCGTTATTGCGACGCCGATGATCCAGACATTTATTGGCGCATTTGTAATTGCGGCGCTAACGTTATTTATCACACTGAAATTCTTTACAGGAAATAAGCAGCAAACTGCTTTTTAGGAGAGTAAGTGAAGGAAATACCGTTCAAATTTTAATTTGGACGGTATTTTCATGAAAGAGAGTGTACTTTTTTGGCAGTAAGGAAGCCGGGGGGGGTGGCCGGTCCAAACTAATACAATACTGGTTCTGTAATTAAAAATAGGGGTGTTTATTTATGAAAGCAATTGGGAGACTGACAGGAGTTATTTTACTATTAATTGTTTTATCTGCGTGTGGTGACGCAAGGATCAGCTTGAACGAGGACGGTTCTGGAGATATGCAGTACCGGATAATTACGAATGATTTTGTGACAGAAGAGGAAATTCAGGAAGAATTCCAAAGTGAATTAGACAGATCTTCCTTTGAGGAAGACGAAGTTATCACAGATTTCAGCGTGACATCTGATGAAGATTATATTTACATGGATGTAGCATTTTCTTCTATGGATATATTTGAAGGCGATTTGTATATGATTCCGGCAAGAGAAATGGAAACAGATGAAAATGATCTTATGATTCCAAATGAAGATATTGATCTTGAGGATGATAGATATATTAATATCGTAGCTGCTGAAATGTACGACGAAACAATTGACGTTACGATTGAAGCTCCCGGAGAAATTGTTGCTGCTTCTTCTAACGTTCACTATGAAGGCAATGAGGCATATATTATGGCGCGGGGGCCAATAACAATTACGTATCAAACGAACGGCAGTGGATCCGTTTTTGCCATGGCTGGAGGAGCCGTATTTGTAGCGGTTGGAGGGTTTTTCGTCTGGAGAAGGTTTGGCAGCAAAAGAAAGGAAGACGGTAACGCTGTAGATTAATATCAGCTGTTTTCCTGGAGTAAATTGCAGAAAAAAAGTACTTCAGGGAAAAGCTGCCAGCAGCAGTTAAGTGGAAAGTAACAGACAGATATGAATGAATAGATGTTTCACGGAATTTTTAAGACGGAAAAGGAATAGAGCAATTTTATGGGATCATCGTAACTGCAATTGGGTTAGCTATTATTTCAGTCATAAATTCAATCACTGTCCTTGATACGGTGATATCGCAGCTTTTTAGATCCGTTTCCCTCTTTTAAGTGAGGTATCTCCCCATCTGCGGCAGGTGAAAGAGAAGGTTTGTATTGATGCTTTTATCTATATAGAACTGTATTAAAATGCATCTTATTAGCGGAACAACTCGTGGACGAATTCCTTTGGGATTCGTCTTTTCCAATGGTGAAAGAGAGTTTTAATGTTATTTCCAATCATCGAAGATTATATTTTTGCTTAATAACCTATTGATTTTATGTGAAGTCTTCTTATTTAAGGGTTTCAATATAAATCTTATAGAACTAAATATTAAGCAGCTAACAAATATTGCCAGTAAAATTCCTAATCCCCATTCTATGCCCTGCATCATATCCTCCTTATTAATTAACTATGTATTGTTCTTATTTCTAAGGTTAACATGATTACCTGCCAGTTTGCAGCCGGCGGATGGTTTGCTCAGTAAGCAGATTGAGAACAAGAGATCCCGCACTCACACTGAATACAGATTAAAAAGCTTTAGCGGAATAAGAAAAGTGAAGAACCCTTAAGTTCCCATATACAATCGAACGTCTGGAGGCAGGGCACAAGCTTCCGGTTTCTGTAATTAAAGCAGGGTTTTAATCATTATAATAACTTGTTCTATTACATAACATAATATTTTATAAAATTGATAATATATACGTACAAGTCAAAATTTTTTTATGTTATAATTTTAAAGAGAGAGCCGAAGGCGAAAAACCTTCCAGGATAGGAAATTGATTTTAGTTATTAGGAAATAGTGAACATTAGATAAAAAGTACTTATTGAAAATGTAAACGTTATCAAAGATGATGGGTGCAACTAAGCTGATTGAATGAACGCTCTCAGAAGGATCAATGAATTTTACTCGTTTAAGCAATATAAACTTTCTTAGGATGGTGAAGGGAAATGGACAATACAAAAACTGTACAGACAATTCAGCAGGGAAATGCAGTGCTGGGGATCGAACTCGGTTCCACCCGCATTAAAGCTGTACTGATCGATGAGAATAACGATGTAATACTTGCGGGAAATCACAACTGGGAGAACAGCTACATAAATAACACATGGACATACAGTGAAAAGGAAATTTGGGAAGGCATACAATCCAGTTACCAGAATTTAAACAGGAAAGTGGAAGAGACCTTCGGCTTTAAAATTGAAAGCCTGAAAGCAATTGGATTAAGCGGCATGATGCACGGCTACCTGGTGTTTGACAAGTCAGGGGAAATGCTCGTTCCTTTCAGAACATGGAGAAATAACTTTACCGGCCAGGCTTCCGAAGCATTAACGGAGAAGTTCTCTTTTAACATTCCACAGCGCTGGAGCATTGCACATTTGTATCAGGCGATATTAAACGATGAAGCGCATGTGAAAGATATTGATTATCTGACGACGCTTGCAGGATATATTCACTGGAAGCTGACAGGACAGAAGGTACTGGGTGTCGGCGAAGCATCCGGCGTGTTCCCGATCGATTCCAAGGCAAAAACATATAATAAGCAGATGACTGCAACGTTTTCACAGTTAATTGAAGAAAAATCCTACGGCTGGAAGCTGGAAAACATTCTGCCGGAAATTCTTACTGCAGGAGAACAGGCAGGGTCTCTAACTGATGAAGGAGCAAAGCTCCTGGATCCGGAAGGAAAACTTGCAGCCGGTGTCGCGTTATGTCCGCCGGAAGGGGATGCAGGGACAGGCATGGTTGCGACAAACAGTGTTGCCACGCGGAAAGGAAACGTGTCCGCAGGAACTTCTGCATTCGCCATGGTCGTAATGGAAAAAGAACTGTCCGAAGTGCATCCGGAAATAGATCCGGTAGCTACGCCGGCAGGTGCACCGGTCGCGATGGCACACTCCAATAACTGTACTTCCGATATCAATGCGTGGGTCAGCCTGTTTAAAGAGTTTACGCAGCAGCTGGGCGTGGAGAAAGATGACAATGAAATTTATTCGCTGTTATTTGAGCAGGCGCTGCAGGGAGACCGTGATGCCGGCGGACTGCTTTCCTACGGCTACTTATCCGGAGAGCACGTGACGCACTTTGAAGAGGGGCGCCCGCTGTTTGCTCGATCCTCCGACAGCAATCTGAGCCTAGCGAACTTCATGCGCACGCATATTTTCACCGCGTTTGCGGCAATGAAAATCGGTATGGATATCTTGATCAAAGAAGAAAAAGTGGAGCTGGATGAAATCCTCGCACACGGCGGTATTTTCAAAACAGAAGGTGTCGCAGCAAGCATTCTTGCCGGCGCACTCAACACGCCTGTATCCGTCATGAAAACAGCGGATGAAGGCGGCGCATGGGGCGCGGCACTGCTGGCTTCGTATATGGCGAATCGTTCAGGAGAAACCTCTCTGGAAGACTTCTTAAATAAGGAAGTATTCTCTGAAGCAGAAATCCTGCGCGTAAAACCGAAGCAGGAAGACGTCACCGGATTTGAAGAGTACATGGAACGATATAAGAGCGGCCTGGCAGTTGAAAGAGCTGCCGTGGAGAATTTAAAGTAACTGTTGGAATTTTATAGCTGGATTTTAGGGCGAACTGTCATTTCATTGATGGTTCGTTCTTTTTCTACTGAAATAGGATTGCGTAGCCAAAATTTACTTCAAAGGATGAATATTCCTAAACGATCGAAGTCTTATTGTTGTATATTTCCACCCCGAAGTTATCGATATGCATTTTTAATTCGCTGTTTGAAATTTCTTCATAATGCAGCAGATCAAAGAAATAGGGGAGAGGAGATTCTTCATTTAATAATGTGAAAAGTTTTGTTAGTGTGTTTTCGTTTATATTTTTCCCGCTGACGGCAATATCAATATCTGAACCTTTTTTAAAATTCCCTATCGCCCGGCTGCCGAAAATAAAAGCTTTTTCAATTTCATTGAATTGTTCCAGCATCCGCTGAATTACTTCTATATCTGTTTTTTGTAAACCAAACATCGATCTCACTCCTTTCGTTCAGATAATGCTTTGTACAATATACGAAGCTCCGGTAGATAGATCTCTTTAATTTCCTTCGTTAATTTTTCAGCAAGCGCATCGTTATAGGTGTGCGTAATTAAGTTTCTTTTGCTTAAAGCATCCAGCCACACATGGCCGTCCTGAATTAATTCAATTTGAAATGCCTGTTTAATGGCCTGGCGCGGGCTTTGCACCAGATAGCCCTCCATCTCTAAATAATCCTTTAATATTTTCAAGGACAGTTCAAATGTCATTTCGAAAAATTGAATCACACCGGCTCTTTCAAGTTCGTTCTGAAGATTCTGCTGTGCATATTTTTCGAGCAGCAAATATGATTTCTCAAAGTTCTCAAATCTCTGCTTCCATCGAACATCCTTTAATGGATCCATGGATGGTCCCCTCACTTTCCTAAACACGCTCTGGGTATAGTGATTACCCTTAGTATAAACAATCCAATGGTTGTACGTCACTCCTGTTTAGATTGATGATGAAGGCTTCGAACTCCCCGCTATCTCTCCCTGCTTAATATCTTCAAGCCATTGGGAAAGTCTAATTTTATATGAAACTTTTATTATCAAGCTTTCTCCATAAAAAGAGGGCTGCACCAAGGAGAAGAATCTTCTTTGTGCAGCCTTTATTTATAGAATTAAGAAAATGAGATCGCTTTTTCATAATTATGAGAACAGCTAAATATAATAATTATAAAAATCAACATTGCTATTGTTAATCGTGTGTTCAGGCGGTGTTATTTGATCCAGATAACTCTTTAAATAAAGAGCATCCTCAAAGAATGTTTTGTAGTTAACCGTAACAGCGGTGTTCTCTTCTATATGAAAAGGAGAACTCGTCTTTTCCATTTGTGCTTTCCATTGTTGCACGGAGTGAATGTTTCTTTCTGCAGCCTGACTGGTAGTGAATACTTCCATAATGATTGCATTACGGGCGCCGCTGCTTTTCACCTGCATGCGATTATGTTTTTCTTCGATCGAGAAAGGATGCAGTAACTGTACGAAAAAGAAGCAGGTACCTGCTTTTCCGTATAAACGATTGTCCTCAGTCAGCCACTCGCCTTTCGGCAATACACCGATAATAAAACCATACTCTGAATTTGTTAAATCAAAGATTGCTGCTGCGGTATTTTTATAAAACAGTACATCGCTTCCCGGACTCTCGTGCCTCGGATCTTCCATACTGAATCCTTCTCCCGGCTGAAAGAAATAAGCCTGGTTTACCCCTTCCTGAGGAAGCGGGAGCGTCACATCCCAGCGGTGCTGCTCATTATCAAACTCTTCCGCTCTTTCCCACAATCCGCCCAGTGCAAAATCAGCGGTTTTATAAATGTAATGATGAAACACTTCGGGGTTATTATCCGGGTCAGTTTTATTAAAAATTTTCTTTTTTATTTCCTTCGGTATATCAGGGGAGACAGCTTCTTTGTAAACAGCTGCTGCGACCTGATGGGTGAGGAAGCCGGCTCCTTCGAGTCTTGGAAAATGCTTCGGGGAATCGAAATCACCAAACTGAATATAATCAATCACATTATTGCGGTCTTCCGAAATATCATGCGACCAGTTTCGCGAGTGAGCGCCGATCCAGGTTCCTTTTAAATAATATTCCGCACGTTCTTCCCACAGATAATTTAATACATTCTCCAGTAAAGTTTTTGCACGGCTGCCGCTGATAAAATCCTTCGCAAAAGACACAGCCTGGATCCAGTGCCATACCCAGGGCAATGCCCCATATTCCCGGAAGCCATTCGTTTTCAGATGCTGAAAAAGAGCTTCCATATTCGTAAAGCCTTTTTCATAAAGCGCATTATCATGGAAGTGCTGGCCGAGCATAAGCTGATTGCAAAAAAGCTTTGCTTCGTGATGACTGAAAATATCTGGTTCGCGATGTAAAAAATCACTGGTATAAAGATGTTTAAAAGACTGATGAAATTCCTTCAGCAGCGCAGGTGAAAACGTATCTTTGTATGTTGAGTAAAACGTTAAAAACAAGCTGGTAAGGAGCTCTGCTGGAAGAGGATGCGCTGAAATTTCTGCTTCCGGTCCTTCCAGATTCAGCGGCCAATGTCCGTAAACACTACTTTCGGGATCGCGCTCCTGCATTCTTAGTCCCCTCAGTATTACTTTTTCAGCCAGATTTTCAGCATCAGCGTTTTCTGCAGATAATTTTATTTGTTTATTATGGGCACCGGCGTATAAATGCATCGCAAAGTAAAAATTATTTCTAAGATCGTCCAGGTACCATAAGTGTTCTTTTTGAAAAGAGAAACGTAATGCCTGTTCTGATGCTTCAGTTATTATTTCATTTTTTCTTTCTTCAAAAGACATCTGTACACATCCTTTATAAATAGAGTGTTAGTACTTCCCTGAGTAAGCCGGCGCTGGAAAAAGACAAAATTACTTCATACTAAGTATTTCACAACACTGAAAATTTAAGTTCGGAAAAGTTTGAAAAGTAAAAATACTTTCATGATTGAGCAAAAAAGTTTCATGTAAGCGCATACATAATTGATTAGTATTATCTCTGTACCTCGTACTATTATTGAACGAATGTGGAAAGGGAGGTGGATTGTTCAAGAGATCATTCTACGGAAAGGAGGCTGTACATAAGTTTTGACTGCTTTTTCAGATATTCAGCAGTACGCGGAGAATAAACAATTTCACACTATTCTACAAGCAGAAAGGACTGCGGTATAAATGAAACAAAATTTTTCTAAACCGGCAAAAAATATTTGTCTCTGGTTTATTGCTTTCTTACTCTTTGGGTCGGTCATTTTCGTAGAAGGAAATGTAACGCAGGGGGAAGATCATAGAGAAACGATTTCGATAGACGGGACAGACGTCGATGAATATCATCGTTTTAAAGGATACGGGACAGTGTCTGCAAACAACACCTCCCGCTTGATGATCGATTATAAGGAAGAAGACCCGGAAGCTTACTGGGAAATTATGAATAAATTATTCCATCCGGACACAGGGGCGGGTCTTATTCACGTGAAAGTGGAGCTGGGTGCCGATGTAGATTCGTCTTCCGGAACAGAACCGGCTACGATGCGATATGAGGATGAGCCGGCGAACGTAGCCAGAGGAGCTGGCTTCCAGTTTGCTGCTGATGCAAAAAAAATTAATGAGAACATCACCACTGAATTTCTGCGGTGGGGAGAGCCGCGCTGGACCTGGGAGGATGCAGCAGGTCAAAACTATGAAAGCCGCTACCAGTGGTATAAACAGACAATCGATGCTGTACAGGAAGAATACGGTTTTAAACTGGATTATGTAGGTGTTTCCCAAAATGAAAGAGCGCAGAACAATAATGGAAGAAGTGAAGTGGAATGGCTGAAATATTTCACTACTGCGATTAAAGAAGAGCCGAATTACGAAGCTGACTATGAAAGTATTAAGCTTGTCGGCGGGGACGGCTACAGAGATACACAGACAATTGCCAGAACATTACTGGAGAATGAAGATCTGATTGATGAAATTGACGTCATTGCGACGCATTACGGACTGTCTGGTTCCCCGGAACTGACTGAACTGCAGAATACACTGATAGAAGCGGGGAAAGAGCCGAAAGAAGTATGGTCTTCTGAAGGTGTTTCTCCAATGATAAACGCACGGTACCGCTTAAATATGGAGCCAGCATATGAAGGGCTTGGAGGACGCTACGGAATTGTAGATGTTTCTTCACGTATTATTTCCATGTATTCCTGGGAAGGAGCAGGAGATCACCCTCTTAATGCTGTCTCGTTTGATTTCCAGCCTGCAGTAGGAGCATTTTATCAGGGATCGGGTTACAGCCCGAAGCATTTGATCAATGCATTTACTCCATGGTCGGGATTTTATGAAGCAGACGGAGGAGTGCAGGGAGTTCGTCATGTAATGAATTTCGTAGGACATAATGATCTTTCTACTGATGAAAATGAACGCTGGCAGTATATTAAAGATGCAACGTATAGTGACGGAAGCTTCATGGACGGCGGAGTAGATGTTGATTCGGGTACACATAACTATATGACTTTAAAAGATCCGCAGACGGACGACTATACGACTGTTATCGCAAATAATACACGGGATACAAGGCATTATGAGATCGATGCCAAAAATCTCAGCGGTAAAGAAAATGCGGAAGTATTTGTCTGGGAAACACGCGGACCGGAGGATGGGCAGGATTACGATGCCAACTGGTTTAAAAATATTAACAAGGTAACGCCGGAAGATGGAAAATATGAAATTGAAGTAAACCCTTATTCACTTGTTACTATTTCCACACTGGATAAAGAAGCGGAAGTGGAAAATTTCGCATATGAGTCAGATCCGATTGACTTAGCAGAAGATACCATTCTGCCTCTGCCTTACACAGATGATTTTGAATATGCAGAATATCCGGAGGATGAAAAAGGCAGAGATTATGTGGAGCGCCGCGGAGGCACGCCTCGTTATACTACCGATCAGCGCGGAGCTTTTGAAGTTGTAAGAGAAGCAACAGAACCGGCTGCATCCGGCAGTTTTGAACGGAATTCAAGAGATATTCCTGAAGCAGAGGAACGCGGGAATATGCTTCAGCAGATCATGACGCCTGATATTATCGGAGCAGAATGGGCAGTATGGAGAGGAAGAGATGGAGCGGAGAGTAATGACAATCCACATACGAAACTGGGCGATTACCGCTGGGTAAATTACAAAGCTTCTTATGACTTCCTTTTGGATAATCATACAGAAGAAGCAGAAGGAAGAAGTAATTATGCCTTAATTGGCGTGCGGCAGGTGAAAGCAGAAGGCGGAGATTCCTACGCACCTTACAACGCACGCATCTATCAGGACGGAAGCTATGAAATACTGAAACTTGGCAGCGTGGTAGAAGAAGGGCAGGTAGAGAACTTTGACAGCGAAGTCTGGCATAACCTGGCACTGGAAGCAAAGGAGAATACTTTTACCATGTATTTAAATGGGGAAGAAGTTGCCAGCTATACGGATGAGGATTCCACAGTGATGGCAGGCAGAGTAGCAATTGGATCAGGATATTATGAAACGCTTTATGATAATTTCCGCGTCGATCCTATCGAAGGGCACACGTATACATCAGAGAAATTCGATAGTGCCCAGGGAAAGAAGTATGCTTCCCGAGAAGAAGCGCTGAACAATAATGATCCTTGGAATCCGCTTGGATACGTTGGCGACTGGAATTATACGCAGGCAGGATACGCGCATCATAACCGGACGCAGATGACTGCAAGTACAGATTTCCCAGTATGGAATGGCGTCACTGTCGGGCACCAGGATACGACAGAAGAACGCGGCACACTCAACAAAGTATATTATTCCGGCCAGTGGGGATCAAACAGCAGGAATGCGTGGGGAAGCGCCTCCAATGATGCCTCTTTTGAAATCACATTTTCAGGAAATGCGATCAGGCTTTATGGCGAAACAAACACGTCGAACGGGACAGCGGACATTTATTTAAATGATGAATTGGTCGCTGAAGCAAACTACCGGAACAACAGCAGTATTGAGCAGATGGTCTGGTCTGCAGATGGTCTGGAAGAGCAGGAACACACGCTGAGAGTAGAAGCGACAGACAGTTTCGCCAGCTTTACGAGAGCAGAAATTGAAACAGATGAAGAGATTGTCAGAGAAGCAGTTACTACTATTGCACCAAATGATTTCATCGCAATTTCAGATGAAGCAGAAATAGGAGAAGAAGAAAATACAGTGTATGCGTATCGTGAGAATGGACTGGAATGGGGCTCGAGCAGTTCCAACGCCTGGGCAAATTTCAACGATAACCCTTATATTCTGATTCACTTTACAGGAACGGGAATTGAATATCTCTCCGGAACAGGTGATCAGACTGCATACCACTTTGAATTGAATGGGGAAGATGCAGGAAACCATACGGTAGATACCAGCACCGGAATAAGGTATGCGGTAAAAGATCTGGAAGAAGGAAGACACACCTTAAAAGTCTCACTTCAGGATAATGAAAAATTAGAAGATTTCATGGATTACCGCGGGGTGAACATTTACGGTTCGCCGGAGACAGAAGAAGCAGGGAACAGCCTGATATTCAAGTTTGAAGGAACCGGCTTCAATCTGCATGGGGCGACACCGGATGCGTTAATTGACGTGTATGTTGATGACCAGCTGATTCATCAGGATTACAGAGTGTACGCAAAAGGCGACAGGCAGACTTCCTATTATCTATGGGGGCTGGATGATACGGCGCACACTGCAGAGATTGTAGTGAAAGGCGGCACCTTTACGATTGACGGTATGGATATTATTAAAGGAGAAAGTAATGCAGATGCAGACGAAACTACGCTGCAGGAGCTTTACGATGAGCATAAGAGCAAGAATCATAAAGATTACACAAAAGAAAGCTGGAAACCGTTCCATACTGCGATGCAGGATGCCAAAGCGGTCTTGAAAAATCCACAATCTTCTGAGCAGGAGATAAATACAGCGAAAACTGCATTGGAAGCAGCAGTGGAAGGTTTAACAAGCGTAAATAAGGATTCCCTGCAGGAACTTTATGAAGAGCAGCAGGATAAGAATCGCAAAGACTATACGAAAGAAAGCTGGAAACCATTCCATTCCGCTATGCAGAATACAAAGTCTGTATTGAAAAATCCACAGTCTTCACAGGATAAAGTAGAGGAAGCAGAAACTCAGCTGCGGGAAGCTCTGGCACAGCTTCAGGAAGTGAACTGAAAACATCACTAAGAAAAGCGGACACGGCTGAATTGCCGTGTCCGCTTTTCAGCATGGTTATAAAGTAAGGAATTTCTAATATTTATAATTAGATACGTATAAGGTTCTCCTCCGCTTACCGGCCGAACCTTTGAGAGTAACCCCCGCTGAAAATAATATAAATCTTTTGTTCATCGTTCTTAAAAAAAGCGAGGTTGTATTTTTGAAAAGTGATGAAATATCATTATTAACTATATGACAGAATTTTTTCAAAAGTAAAAATTTTTTCATTAGTGGACAAAAAAATTCCATGTAAGCGGATACATACTCAGATAAGATGAACGTAACACAAAAGACATAAATGATTCAGCAGCCGATAACCAACAAATGAAAATGAATTTTTCGTAAAAGGAGTGAGAACGATTGGAACTGAGAAAAGAAAATAATGAGAATTACGTGCAGCCCTCTCAAAGTCCGGAACCTGAGGAGCCGCCAAAGAAAAAAAAGAGATCAATGAAAATGCAGACAAAAGAAACATGGGCAGGGTATTTATTCATCAGTCCAATGGTTATCGGTACGACAGTGTTAGTAATTATCCCGATCCTGATGGCGATTATCGTAAGTTTTACCGACTGGGTATTTATTCAAGGAATAGGAGAAATGAGCTTCGTTGGTCTTGACAACTATCAAAGGCTTCTCAGTGATGATATATTTCTCCGGTCAGTTAGAAATAATGCCTGGTTAATAGCAGCGGTGCCGGTGACCATGTTTTTCTCATTAATCCTGGCCATTATTATCAACAAACATGTATACATGAAGTCATTTTTCAAGATCGTATACTTTTTACCGTATATATCCAGTATTGTAGCGATAGCAATCGTTTTTCAGCTGCTTTTCCATCCTTCTTATGGGCCAATTAATGAAGTTTTAATGACCATAGGGATTGAAAATCCACCGCGCTGGCTGGCAGATTCCAGCTGGGCATTAGTATCCGTCATTATTATTACTATCTGGACCTCGATTGGTTTTAACTTAATTATTTACCTGGCAGCGCTGCAGAATATTTCTTTAGAACTTTATGAAGCAGCTGACATGGACGGGGCAAATATTTTCAAGAAGTTCAGGCACATCACGGTTCCCCTGGTCTCGCCGACTACATTTTTCCTTCTAATCACGGGGATTGTCTACAGCTTTAAATCTTTTGAGCTGATTGTAGTGTTAACAAGCGGCGGACCGGGATATTCAACTTCCGTAATTGTGTACTATCTCTACGAGCAGGCATTTGAATACTTAAGATCAGGTTATTCTTCTGCCATATCAATCGTATTGCTGCTAATGCTGTTTATTATTACGGCGATTCAATGGTACGGCCAGAAAAAATGGGTGAATTACTAGTAAAGGAGGTTTAATCTTGAAGGAGAAATTAACAAAAATAACTATTACAGTAATTATGTTTATTATCGGTCTTGTGTTTCTCATGCCATTTCTGTGGATGCTTTCGGCTTCGTTGAAATCAGAAATTGAAGTTTTCGCATATCCTATACAATGGATCCCAAATGAATGGAGATGGGATAATTACGCTCAGGTCTGGAGTGGAGATTTCCCGCTGTATTATTGGAATTCCATTAAAGTAACTTTAGCTACCACCTTTATATCAGTAACAGTTTCCACTATGGCAGCCTATGGCTTTTCCAAAATTCAGTTCACCGGCAGGAATATTATCTTCCTTCTCGTACTTGCCACTTTTATGATTCCTGCACAGGCAATTCTTGTACCGCAGTTTATGCTTTATATGTACTTAGACTTATTTGATACGCATTTAGGATTAATCCTTTTAAACAGCTTCAGTGTATTAGGAACGTTTATGTTAAGGCAATTTTTTGTAGGGATTCATGATGATTATATTGCCTCTGCAAAGATAGATGGAGCGGGGCAGTTCACTATATTCAGGAAAGTTGCAGTACCTTTGGTGCTGCCAGCAATTTCAACGTACGCAATTTTAAGGTTTATCTGGACCTGGAATGATTATCAGGGGCCGCTCATTTTCCTGCGGTCGGATCATCTTTCGACCATTCAAGTGGGAATTGCCAGATTCACCTCAATGAGTGGAGAAATTTACAGTTTAATTATGGCAGGTACCATGTCGGCTATTCTTCCGCTGCTGATTATTTTTTTCATAGGACAGAAATATGTTCTTGAAGGAATAGCATTAGGCGGAGTCAAAGGATAAATAAAATAATGGAGGGGATTTGTATGAAGAAGAAAAAGTTTCTAAGCTCAATTTTAGGAGTGGCGTTGGTAGGAGTTATTGCCGGGTGTGGGGGAAGCGATAACAATGATAATACATTAAATGATACTGCGGAGGGCAGTGAAGTAAATAATGCTGGTGCAGAGGCAGAAGAGGAAGCGGTTACAATTCGTCTTCACCACTGGTATAATATTGAACAAGACAATTGGAATGAAGTAGTAGCTGCATTTGAAGAAGAGCATCCTCATATCAATATTGAAATGAATTCACCAGAAAATAATGATGCTAATGAAACAGTCCAGCAGATGGATTTAGCGGCAGCTTCCGGAGATCAACTGGATGTAATGATGATTAATAATGCGCAGGATTATTCGCAGCGGGTCGGGCAGGGAATGTTTGAACCCCTGAATGGCTTCATAGAAGAAGATGGCTATGAATATGAAGATGAGTACAGCGTAAATACAGCTGTCGATGGAGACTACTATGCTCTCCCTGGTAAGTTCAACGGATTCTTCGTCATGCTGAATGAAGATGCACTGGACGAAGCTGGGCTGGAAGTTCCTGAAGAATGGACCTGGGATGAGTATATGGATTACGCAGAACAGCTTTCTGAAGGAGAAGGTGCAGATAGAAGATACGGTACATTCTTCCATACTTGGCTGGATTATATGAAACTGGCAGTCTTCAATCAGCCGGAAGACAGCAATATTATTAAAGACGACGGTGTAACTTCTAACATAGACAGCGAACATATCCGCAAATCACTGGAAATCAGAGAGCGTGGGCATGAAGACAACTCAGCTACTCCGTATGCTGATACGATTTCACTGGATCTTAATTACAGAGATCAGTTTTTCGGTGAAAGTGCGGCCATGATTATGACAGGAACTTGGATGATAAATGATACGTCGGGAACGGATGAATATCCGCCGTTTAACCTGGCATATGCTCCATATCCTAAAGCGGCAGAAGGGGACGATAGTACTTCTCCGTCAGGAGCAGACTTCCTGGCAATTTATTCAGGATCAGACTACAAAGAAGAAGCCTATGAATTTATCAGATGGTACACAACAGAGGGAATCACTATGCAGGGCAAATATCTGCCAGATCCGCAGGCTGTTGATATAGAAGAAGTGGTTAACAACCTGCTGGAGGAAGCAGACGATCTTGACCAGGAGGGCGTCAATGTAGATTCGCTAATTCATACGCTCGAAACGCAGGAGCCTGCAGCGCTTAACATTCCGCCGGCATACATTGGTGAAGCAGAAAGCGCTTATGAAAACGAAGTGGAAAGTTTTCTCTTAGGGGATCAGGATTTAGATACTACCATTGAAAATGCACATGAAGCTGTACAAAATGTAATTGACCAAAATGCAGAGTAATTAAAATTACAAGTTTGACAGATCATATCAATCCTTTCTAACTTCTTAATTATAAAATTAAGAAGTTAGAAAGATTATTTGTACTGTTGGGGGCTATGGGAAGTGACTTCATGCAGAGTATAAAAGAGAAACTATTGAATCTTATAAAGATGAACACGATAAGAAATAAGCTTCTCTTTACTATTATCGCGTGCACTGCTGTTCCCATTTTAATCAGCATGGGTCATATTATGTATACCAGTCTGGATATTGTAGAAGAGCAGACGATTCAGAGCGAACGATATAACCTGGAACTGGCGAATCTGGCGTTATCAAACGACGTGGATGATATGATCCAAATGATGAATTACATTCATTTTGATCAGGAGATCCGCAGTACGCTGAACAGAAGCAGAAATGAGCCGATACCTCCCCGTGCATTTGTAGATATAAATTCCACATTGGACCAGTTAACAAGAAACAGTGATATTTCCGTTGCTGTTATTCCAGCGGTGGGAGACCGCTTTTTCTCTAATTACAACTTTCATGGTCCGATAGTTAAAGAAAATATCACTGATTGGCTGGAGAGTCTGGAAAACATATCAACTTTTCAAGTATATGGATTTAATGCAGAAGAAATCAGCCGGGGAAATTCTGAAGGGCATCTGTTGAATAATAACGAATTATCCCTTGTGCTGGGTAAGAGACTCACAAATTATACGGGAGAAACAACTGCTTATATTTTTGCGGGGCTAAGTAATTTGAATGTAGAGTATTTGGAAAATCAGTTTCAATCTTCGCGGAATCTGGCGCTGGTGGATGAGAATGGATTTATTCTTTACGACCAGAATGAATCGAATATCGGTTTGAGCCTTCCTCATTTCGAACAAATTGATGATACGCAGGATTTTATGAGCGTATCTCAGGACGGAGAGGATTATTTGTATTTACACCACCCCTTTCCGTTTCAAGGCTGGACGCTGGTAAGCTATACTCCATACAATGAGGCAATGAACGAGCTTGATAATGCATTCACCCAGGTGATCCTTATATTTACCATCGCTTTAATACTGCTTATTATTATATTGCTCTTTATTGTAAACCGCTACACGCAGCCAATTACAAGTCTGGCAAACGCTGCGCGGGAGATAGAAGCCGGCAACCTGCAGATAAGGTCAAACTTTAAGAAAGATGATGAAATCGGCCGTTTAAGCCAGGCGTTTGATTTGATGCTGGACCGCATTCAGGGAATGTTCAAAACTTTGAAAGCCGAACAGGAAATAAAGCGGAAAGCAGAAATTGCTCACCTGCAGGATAAAATCAAGCCTCATTTTATTTTTAACGTGTTAAATACCATTCGCATTCAGTCTTATCAAAATGGAGATAAACAATCTTCTGAACTAATATTATCGTTCAATAAATTTTTAAGGATGATTTACAAAGGAGACGAATATATTGCGCTGGAAGAAGAAATTAATCATGCGGAGAATTATGTATACTTAATGAATTCGATGAGGAAAACTCCGGTAAAACTGGAAATTGATATTGCACCGGAAACGTTAAATAAAGTGGTACCGAGGTTCTGTATTCAGCCTATTGTTGAAAATTCATTGAAACACGGGATAAAAAATGGGAATGGTGTTATTTCCATTTATGCAGGTATGGAGAACGAGCAGATAAAAATAACTGTAAAAGATAATGGGACCGGTATAGAAAAAGAAAAGCTTCAGCTTCTGCAATCCGATGTAAGGACGAGCAAGGAAGATGTGATTGCAGATTATAATTCCGAAATAGAAGAAGCATCTGGAATTGGATTAAAAAACGTATATGAAAGAATGCGTTTAACATATGGTGAAGCATTCAGCATGGAAGTTGACAGTGAGCTGGATAGGGGCGTGTCGGTTATTTTTCGTTTTTATACGGAGGAGGAAAAACGATGAAAGCGATGCTGGTGGATGATAATTATCAAATGCTGAGTTATATGAAAGACTGTATTCCCTGGGAAGAAAAAGGTGTGGAAATCTTGCTGTGTGAATCCGGAGAAGAGGCACTGGATGAGGCAAAAGAATTTCAGCCGGATATATTAATTACGGATATAGATATGCCGGAAATTAATGGTCTCCAATTAATAGACCGGATGCTTCTGCTCCAGCCGGAAATGGAATCATTGATTATTTCCTGTCACGATAAATTTGAATATGCGAAAGACGCCATGAAATTAAATGTAAGTGAATATATTTTAAAAGACCTGCTTGAGCCGGACAGCCTGCTAGCTTCTGTAGAAAGCCTGATTTCGAAACTTCAGGAAAAAGAAAAATCCCGGGGAGAAATGGATCAGCTGAAGTCCTATATTGATCAGAACAAACTAAGTTTTAAAAAGCAGCTGTTAAGAGGAATCATGGATAACCCACTGCAGGATAAAGAAGCATATATATCCCAGCTGCATGACTGCGGGCTGAGGCTGAAGGAACACTATTACCTTCCTTTTATCGGCCATATTAATAACAAAGAAGAATTGCTGCAGGAATTTAAATCTTCAGAACTGCTTTTGTCTGCGATTGAAAATGTAAGCCTCGAAATTGCAGGGGAAGAAGGGAAGCTGATCAGTTTTTTAAGCGACGAGTTCGGCATGATTTGGTTTTTTGAAGTGGAATCCCTAATAAAAAGCAATCCGTACGAAATGCTGAAAAATACGATAAGAAATATGGAAAAGGCTATGCTGAAATATTTAGGTGCCAGTATTTCCTTTATATACGGAGAAAAGCCTCTCAGTGATTTGAAGCATCTGAAAATGTCTCTGCAGAAATTTACAGAAATTCAGGCAGAGTGGTTCTATATTAAGGAGAAAGATATTTTGCCAGTAAGTGCGGTAGATTATTCTTTTGCCTCTTCCAATATTTTTGCTGAATATCAGGCTATATACGAAAAAATTGATCAGCTGATTTCAGACTTGAAGGAAGATGCCATAGAAGAAACGGTAAAGGAATGGATCAGTTTATTTGATAAATTGAAATATCATCCTAACCAGGTAAACAGCCTGATTCATAATGTGTTAATAAACATTTCCATAAAACATCAGTATATTTATCAAAGTGATTCCTCAAGTGCAAAAGAACTTTATTCTAAAGTAAGCAACGGAACAAGCATCTGCCAGCTGAAAAAGTATATGTGCAGATATATCACGGATATTATCAGCTATATTAAATCTGAAAATGCTACTCAGAATGAAGGGGTTTTAAAAGCGAAGAAATATGTGGAGCAGCATATTGACCAGAAAATACGAATGGAAGACGTTTCAAAATATTTGTATATGAACTCCAGTTATTTCAGCCGGTTGTTTAAGAAGGAAACCGGCATTACGTTCACGGAATATGTAACGAAAACAAAAGTGGGAAAATCGACGATGTATTTGATTGAGACTGATTTAACAATTGATGAGATTGCCGTTAAGCTGGGATATGACAACACGAGCTATTATATTAAGTTGTTTAAAAAATACTTTTCGACTCCTCCCATGGAATACCGCAAAAACTATAAATTTGTATAAACACGAGAAATAAAGGAGAGTTATTATATGGATACTGCCTGGGTCGATCAAGCATGGGAAGATATAACAAAAAAGCTGGAACAGACGAGCAGAAAAATAGGTGCGAATTTCCCGCATGCGAGTGAAAATGGTTCCTACAAACAAGAACCGCCTTACTGGTGGACAGCTGGATTCTGGCCTGGCCAGCTGTGGCTTTTATATAACGATACGAAAGATGAAAGTGTAAAAGAAATAGCAGTTGAATGCGAAAACAGAATTCATAAAGAAATTGAGAATATCGAAAAACTGGATCACGATATCGGTTTTATGTGGTCCTTAACAAGTGTTGCCCGTTATAAATTGCTGGGAGAATCTGACGCGAGAACCAGGGGTATTCTGGCAGCAAATTTATTACTCGGCCGTTTTAATGCGCAGGGAGAATATATTCGGGCATGGAATCCGTGGTTTGAAGGTGATGAGAACAGAGGATACGCAATTATCGACTGCACAATGAATTTATCGCTTCTTTTCTGGGCATCAGAAGAAACAGAGGATCCCAGGTTCAAACATGCTGCCGTTAAACATGCAGATACTGTGCTGAAGCATTTTCTGGAAGAGGATGGCTCCGTGCACCATATTGTAAATTTTGATCCTGAAACAGGGGAAAGAGTGGAGTATATCGGCGGGCAGGGTTATGCTGCGCATTCCGCATGGTCGAGAGGCACTGCCTGGGCTGTTTATGGGCTTGCTTTATGCTTTGATTATACTGGAGACACAGCTTACTTAGAGGCTGCGAAAAAAGTCGCGCACTTTTTCATTGTGAATTTAAATGATGATCATATTCCTGCCTGGGATTTCCGTATTCCTGCCGATGTAGAAGCGTATACAGATTCTTCTGCTGGAGCCATCGCAGCTGCCGGCCTCCTTCTGTTATCTGAAAAAGTATCAGAACATGAAAAAGAGATCTATCATAGGAATGGTTTAAACATACTTAAGTCTTTATATGAAAATTATTCTTCTTTTCATGACGAGGAGGAAGAGGGAATTATTTTACATGGGACCAGTCATTACCCAGAACAGAAGTTTTTAAATAATCCATTAATCTACGGGGACTATTTTTTCGTAGAATCGATTGCGAAATTGAAAGGGAATTTTGTTCGCTTTTGGTAAAGTTACTCAGAGAAAATTACAGAGAGAGTGATTTCTATGCAATTAGGTGGAGTGATGGGCGGTATATACAAGATAAGTGACGTAATGATGAAATTAGCTTATTTGAACCTCCTCTGGCTGCTGGGAGTGCTGACAGGAGCAGTAGTACTCGGCATTATGCCTGCTACTATTGCCTTGTTCAGTATTATCAGAAGCTGGTTGTTAAAAGACGATACGCTTATTTTTCACAAAAAATTTATCGAAGTGTATAAAAAAGAGTTCTTCAAAAGTAACCTCTTGGGAGCGGGGATCTCCTTTATTATGTATCTTCTGTTTATTAATTTCCAGGTTGCGGCATTAGTTGTAGAGAGCCACATCATTATGTATGTGTTATTTTTTATCAATATTTTCGTTGCTGCTGCTTTAGCTCTGCTGCTCTTATTTATTTTCCCTATCTATGTGCATTTTGAAATGAACCTCTTTCAAAAAGTGAAGCTTGCCATGATGATGGGAATTACCAGCCCGCACATCACATTTGCAATTCTTGTAGTAATCTTTCTCTTCACCCTGCTGTTCATCTTTATCCCGGGAGCACTCTTTTTCTTCAGCATCAGCGCACTTGCATATTGCATGATGGGTGTGAATCTGAAAAAGATAAATGATATTAAAGACAAACTTTCTGCAGCCCCGGAACTGCGTCCGCAGGAACTTATTAAACAAAACTGAATGACTCACCACTGGAAAACGTCCTTCGGAAACGCACACACAAACACCTATGCTGATACAGAAAAGATTTTCCACAAGCCTAAAAACGACCCTCGCCTGATAATTGGTAAGGGTCGTTTTTAATATAGTCGGTGGAGACATAGGTAAAATAAGAGAGTTATTTTACAGCCTGCATTTCTCAGGCCAATAATCAGAAACTATACTGGGTTTTTAAATATTATTTCATTTGTATCTTTCTTTTTCACAGTAATGAAGTCAGTATCTTTTTCCACCGTGCAGCTATTGATCCATTCATTGGTATGGGTACTGCCCGGGGTCCCGTATACGGAAGAGACAAGCCAGGTCGTTCCTTTGTTTATTTTTCCTCGCAAGGCAGGAATAATTGTACGGGAATGCATCAGATTTGTATTGGAGTGAGGATACACTCTTTCTGCACGGCCGTCTCCATAAACTTGTTCTATTCCGCTTTCTGCCCAGGGGAACTTTATGAAAGCCAGATCCTCATGCTCAGTGGCTTCTATTTCACTTCCCTGGTTCAGTGCGTTTTTCATTCCTATTGCAAACCCGCCATCTGCATAGTCCAATGTTCTTTCGCTGTGAATGCGGTGGATCCTTAAGTGGGAAGCGGCACCCGGAAGGATCCACGTCTGTACTTCCACGTCTGCCCACGGTTTCCACTTCATATATATTTTATCTGCTTCTATCCTGAATTCCTCACTTGTTCTTTTTACGCGGTAAATATTATCTTCTTCGCTTAGCGCAAGCATGGAATCAAAAGCTCCCTGCTCAAGCTTCCACTCTGCACGCGGGATACTGAAACCAAAAATGCTGGAATATACGAATTTTTCATATTTCGCAGAGGTATGCGTATGATCATTTGTAGCTTGGTGTCCGGCATTATAAGCGAGCACATGATTTGTATTTTTATCTCTCTGAAGAATCATACTTGCTTCGTGCTGCACAGATTTTTCATTCAGCTCCGGCAGCGGCATCTCTTCTGCCTCCCAGAAAGGGTGCTCGTCTTCTAATGATAAAACCAGAAAAGATTTCAGGGACCAGTAGGGAGAACCGGGTGAATTGTAGTTTTCAGCCATGATCATATTGGGATAGGCATAGCCGATCGTTAATAAGCCATCTTTCGTAAATACAGGCTGTTTAAACCACCAGCGGAAATGTCTTAAAATCAGCCCTTTCAAAACTCCTAAAGAAAAACAGTCTACGTCTGCATACACCAGTGCGCTCCAAAAAGCAGTCTGAGAAAAACGATAGGTCATACTTCTGCCGTAGGGAACAGCTGAGCCATCCTCTGAAAACCAGTGAATAAAATCCTGTGCAAAAACTGCGGCTCTATCTTTATAGACAGCAGCCCGGTCCGGATCTTCTTTTTCCATAGCTTTTGCGTAGAATAGGCCGTAAAAATGCAAAGCAAACGGTACATAATAATCGGTGTGGGCGTTCACCCCGTCTGCATACCAGCCATTTTGCAGATAAAAATGTTCTATTCTATCTAAATTCTGTTCAATCAGCTGCGCATCGTAAGGCTGATTAATATTTTTTAGGCCCAAATTTACTAAGACGGGGAAAAACAGCCAGTTGCAGTCGTGTACTTTACAGTGATTAATCTGCGAAAGCCAGGAAGCCAGGTTTTCTTTTTCCTGAGGAGCAAGAGGCTCCCAAAGCTTTTCTGGTGCAAGTACCAGTGTGTATCCATATACAGCCATTTCCACAATTCTCTGATCAAAATTATGAATTTCTCCCCAATATTCTTCATGGGATGGATTTGTTCCGTTTTTAATTCCTTCCAGGCAGGTTTTCCAATGCGCATCTTCTGCACCACCTGCGAGTAAAGGTGCTATCCCCCATAGTACTCTGGAGAAGGTTTCCATTTCAGCAATCTCATCTGCGTAGGCTGCACTGGTGTTGGAAATATGCACATGGGCTTTTCCTTCACTGTAATAAGGCTTCAAAGGTTGAACGATCTGCAGTAAAGCATCCTGAAGATCTTTTTTTGTCTGCAGCGGATTGGATTCAATCGGTAGTTTAAATGTTTTCAATGATAAGTTCAGCTCCTTAAATCATGAAGGTTTAAAACGTTTCTCCGTCTTTCCTCTATTGTAACCCCTTACATTATGCAGAGTAATAATATTATTTTGACCTGTTATCCCCCTCCGATGAAAAAATATTGATTGATTTGATGAGCGTGACTAAACACTGCTTAAATAAATGCATAAGACAAGGTAATTAAAGGTATATATTTACTGAGAGAATTATATCGTGAACCAGAGGAGGCAGTTATGGCACAGCAGTCATCCAGCTATTTATTAAACACCAACTTTAAATACAACCCGGAGGCTCATGAAGCAATGCTCAGAGAAGGAAAAGCGGCAGCATTTTATTCGCCGTGGAAAGAAAAAATAGAGCGGATTCAAGAGGGAGACAGGGTCTTTTTATATCAGAGCGGTACGGGGATTGTTGCTGTGGGCATCGGCTCCGGTATACTTGATACGCAGGAATACCGGGGAGATCCGGAAGAAGAATATTTTACGCCGCTGGATCAGTTTCATATTCTTAAAACACCGCTCAGCGCACCGGAAATGCGGCAGGCAGCGCAGTCCCAATTTATGTTTGCCCAGACTATGATCGCGCTGAAGCAGGCGCAGAGCGACCGCTTGTGGAATTATATTCAGGAAAATCGCCTGTGAGGAAGGAGAGGTTTTTATGGCCAAGAAATTGAAGTGGGGAATAATCGGTATCGGAAAGCTTGGCACCGCCCTGCTGACGCAGTTTGAAAAGCAGCGCATGCAGACAGGTATTTACCATCCGGATTACGAGAAAACAGTGGATAAAGCAACCAACTTCGCCCACGCGTATGCGATGCGGAAAAAAGACATCACCTCGGTGGATATCCTGCTGCTCGTCCTGCCGGCAGATAAAACCATTTCTTTTATCGAAGAATGTTTGGCGGAAGGGCTGAATATGGAAAACGTCCTTCTCATTAACATGGCCACGAAGCTTCAGACTACGGAATTAAAAGAAAAATTTCCGCAGCTGCAGTGGCAGGGAATCAAGCTGATCGGGCATGCGGAAAGTCTGCGACAGAATGGTGCTGGGCTTTTTGTGACGGAGAAAAAGCAGGAGGGCGAAGCGGAGAACCTTTTCGCTGCCATTGGAGAACTGGTGGAAGATAACGAGTCAGTCGTGGAAGAAGTAAACAAATTGACGACCCTGCATGCGGTAAAAGCTGCAAGAAAACTTGAACAAACAATGCAGGAAGAAGGATATGCTTCCGTATATACGGAACAGGCGCTTCGCGCAGTCCTGCCGGAGGTAGTACGTGCGTATTCCAAAGGGGAACTCGGCCAGTTTGCGAAAAAGATTGTGGAAGAAATGGAAGAAAAATAGCTGTACACAGAGGTTTTCCTCTATAATAGAGATAAAAGAAAACTGTGGAGGGAACCGACGTGGCAAAATGGTTTAATAAAAAGGATAAAAGTTATCAGGAGAAACTCAAGCAGATGGATCCACAGAAAATGATAGACAAATCCGCAGACGAATTTGAAGAAAACAAGTTTTGGGAAAAGCTGCGAAGCTATTCAAAGAAAATGGGTTCGAAGCTCGTCTACTTCAGTCTCCTGCTGTTTTACTCTATGAATGATCCGGGGGTTCCGAAGCAGGCAAAACTGACCATTGCCGGTGCGCTTGGTTACTTGATCCTGCCGGTTGATTTGATTCCTGATATGATCCCGGTCATCGGTTTCGCGGATGATCTTGCTGTCATTGTTTATGCAGTTTATCAGATCGGTACCCATATCAGTGAAGAAACGAAGGAAAAGGCACACGGAAAAATTATTCAATGGTTTGGAGAAGCTCCAGGAAACGTTGATGATAAATTTATGCCAGGTGCTGAATAGAAACGTCAGGGAAGCCACTGCATTTTGCGGTGGTTTTTGTGTTGGTGAGTGAAGGGATTTTCAGCTTGCTGGCAAAAATGAATTCCTGGGTCAGAAAAATGAATTAATGCATTTTTCACTGTTTAAAAATGAGTGAAGTATTCCAGCGCGAGAGTAAATGACTTACACGAGAGTATGTGCTTGTGAAAAATGAGTAAATTCAAGTTAGCAGGGAGTAAATCGTGTTAAATGAGAGTAAAAGAAAATTGGAAGCAAGGAAGTCACTGCGGTACATGGGAACGATGAATTAAATTTTTATCCAGACATTCCAAAAACCGCACTCGAAGTGTACTAACCTTCGGGATTTTGCTTGCCAAAAGAATTATTCGCTGAATGATCGATCCAGCTTTAAACATTCACTCATGAAAAGACCCTCCTTTTTATTTAATAAAGAATAAAGGAGGGGACTCTTTATGTGATAGTCTTAAATAATCCGTTCAAAAAAATCTTCAATGATAAAGTACGAGGCCCCAACGGCAGTGCCTGTAGCATTTAAATTTGAAAACTCGACCCTTAAATTTTCCCGGTGAAACGAAATAGCAGTGGAATTAACAGTGTTATTTAATGATTCTTCCAGCCACTGTCTGGCTGATGCCATACGATTTCCAATCACCACCAGCTCAGGGTTAAAGATATTAACTAAATTAGTAATGCCATGCCCCAGATACTCTCCAATTTCCTTAAAAATTAGGACTGCATCTTCATTTCGCTCTTCTGCTTTTACGATTAATTCTTCAAATGTCAGTGTTTCTCCGAATTTCTCCTTTGATTTACGAAGAACTGCCTGTTCTGAAGCATACAGTTCCCAGCAGCCTTGATTCCCGCAAGTGCACGGAAGACCTTTAAATTCCATCGCAGCATGCCCTGCTTCGCCGGAATATCCTTGGGAGCCTTTAAAAACTTGATTATTTATGATAACTCCAGCACCGATGCCTCCACCAACACTGATATAAAGCAAGTCCCTGGTATCGATCCCCCTGCCTTTTATCTTTTCTCCGTACGCGCCACAATTTGCTTCATTTTCAATATACACAGGTAAATTATAGTTTTCTTCCAGCTGCTCTTTTAGGTTAGAAAAATCACCTGAAAGATTAGGGGCAAACAATACAGTCCCGGATTCATTTACAAGTCCCGGAAAGCCGATGCCGATACCGATAATTCCATAGGGAGAACTGGGAGTTTTTACTGTCAGCTGATTAATAACTTCCTGAACTTTTGTGGAAATTTCCTCACTTCTGTTGCTGGAAGGGAGGTGTATGGTTTCTATTATTTCTCCAGTTAAATCTGTAAGGGCACCGAACAAATAATTTACGCCGATGTCCAGGCCGATTGCATAAGCTGCTTGCTGCTTAAACATTAATAGTACAGGTTTTCTTCCTCCACTGGATTCGCCAGGTCCTATTTCATACACAAAGTTTTCTATTATCAATTCACCTACGAGACTGGAAACTGTCCCTTTATTCAAACCGGTCAGTTGAGAGAGATCCGCTCTGGATAAAGGCGCTTTACTGCGAATAATGTTAAGTACCAGATTTTTATTCATTCCTTTAATATAAGTCTGGTCACCTGTAATGTTCAATTTATCACCACTTCAATTCACATTTATTTTGCAAGATTAAATACCATTATACTTAGGTCTGGTACCAATATAAAGTGAAGAAAAAAATAAATAAAGAAAACTTAGTTCGTCTATTGCACTAACTAAGTTCTAGTGCTATATTTTAAATATTACAAAAAAGGGGGACTTATTTATGAAAAAAGTAAAAAATTGCTTATTTTTTAGTGCTGCTTTGGTAGCGCTTACAGCTTGTGGGCAGGATTTGGAAAATAATAATGAAGCAAGCGGGGAAAATGGCGAAGAGGGGCTGACCATCGGTTTAGCTGTTGCGGATTTAACACTGGAAAGATGGCAGAATGACAGAGATATTTTCGTGGAAACAGCAGAAGAACATGGCGCTGAAGTGCTGGTGCAATCGGCCGATGGGGATGAAGCAGAGCAGAGCAGCCAGGTGGAAAATATGCTGACACAGGGCATAGATGTACTGGTAATTATTCCACATAACTCTGACAGCATCAGTGCTGTTGCACAGCAGGCGGTGGATGAAGGAATTCCCGTTATCGCTTATGACCGTTTAATAAATAACGCAGAAATAGATGCATATATTTCTTTTGATAATATTCGTGTAGGTGAGATGCAGGCCGAATACTTAGTTGATCAGGTGCCGGAAGGAAATTACTATTTAATTGGCGGAGCGCCAACTGATAATAACGCTTATATGTTTAGAGAAGGACAAATGAATATTCTCGATCCGCTGGTGGAAAGTGGAGATATTGAAATTGTCGGGGATCAGTGGGCGGATGACTGGTCTGCAAGTGAAGCTTTAACTATCATGGAAAATGCCTTAACTGCGAATAATAATGAAATTGATGCTGTAGTAGCTTCCAACGATAATACTGCAGGTGGAGCGATCCAGGCACTGGAAGCGGAAAACATGGCCGGGGATGTTGCTATTTCAGGGCAGGATGCTGACTTAGCTGGAACACAGCGGGTAGTACAAGGCACGCAGTCAATGACTGTGTACAAACCTATCCATCTTATTGCTTCAGAAGCAGCTGAATTAGCAGTAAGTTTAGGGAATGGGGAAGACGTTGATTTCGATGACACCATTGAAAATGAAGTTGGAGAAATTCCTTCCATTTTCCTTGATCCTGTATCTGTAGATGGAGATAACATGGTAGATACTGTAATCGCAGATGGATTCCAGGATTTTGAAGACGTATACAGCGGGGTGCCTGAAGAAGATCGTCCAGAACAGCCGGAAGAATAAAATATATAAGTACTCAGAAGAAGGAAGGACAACCTTCCTTCTTCTTTTATAAGGTGGTGGAACAGATGGCAATTTTAGAAATGAAAAACATTACAAAGGAATTTCCAGGAGTAAAGGCACTAAACAACGTTACGTTTAAAGTAGAAAGAGGAGAAATACATTCTCTGTGCGGGGAAAATGGTGCTGGGAAGTCCACGTTAATGAAAGTTTTAAGTGGTGTATATCCCCACGGTACTTATGAAGGGGATATTTTAATCGAAGGAAAAGAACAGCAGTTTGCAGAAATTAAAGATTCTGAATTAGCAGGGGTCACTATTATTTATCAGGAACTTGCTTTAGTACAGGAGATGTCAATCGCAGAAAACATTTTCCTAAATAATGAACCGAAAAAAGCGGGTATTATTAATTGGGAAGAAATGTATAAAGAAGCAAATCAATGGCTCACTAAGATAGGACTTCATATTGAATCGAATTTAAAAATATCTTCGCTCGGTGTGGGGCAGCAGCAACTGGTGGAAATAGCGAAGGCCTTAGCTAAAAATGCAGAAATTATTATCATGGATGAACCTACAGCCGCTCTCGCGGAAGGGGAAGTAGAAATTTTAATCGAGATCCTGGAGCAGCTCCGTGAAGATGGAATTACGGTTATATATATTTCTCACAAGCTGAAAGAAGTCATGAGAATTTCAGATAAAGTAACGGTGCTGCGTGATGGAGAAAGTATTGCTACAAAAGATATTAAAGAAATCACAGAAAACGATATTATTTCTCTTATGGTGGGCCGTGAGTTAAATGATTTGTTCCCTTACGTCAACAATATAATAGAAGAAAAAGTGATGGAAGTAAAAGACTTCTCATTTATTCTCCAACAGGCAAAGAAAGAAGTAACCTCTGGGATTAACTTTGAGTTAAAAAAAGGAGAAGTGCTGGGCATCGGTGGATTAATGGGAGCTGGAAGAACGGAGCTGGCAATGAGCCTGTTTGGCGGCTACGAAGGAACTATGAAGGGCAGTATCTCGATTGACGGAAAAGATTACTCTATTAAAGGACCGAAAGAAGCGATAAAAGCCGGACTTGCGTATGTATCAGAGGACAGAAAGAAATTTGGACTGGTGCTCGGAATGGATGTTACGAAAAACACGACGATGGCTTCGCTCAATCAAGTTTCCAGTTTGTCCTTCCTTAATCATGAAAAAGAGATTATCGAAACGGAAAATTATAACAGCAAAATGAGGGTGAAAACTCCTTCCTTAGAAACCAAGGTGCTGACACTGAGCGGGGGAAACCAGCAGAAAGTAGTGCTGAGCAAATGGTTAATGTCAGGGCCAAAAATACTTATATTAGATGAACCTACCCGTGGAATCGACGTAGGGGCGAAGCAGGAAATTTATAAACTAATAAATGAGCTGACTGCTCAGGGTGTAGCCATTATTATGATCTCTTCAGAGCTGCCGGAATTGCTTGGAATGTCAGACCGGATTCTTGTAATGGCTGAAAATCGGATAACAGGTGAATTAACGAGAGAAGAGGCTAACCAGGAATCTATATTAAAGTTGGCAACTGGAGGGGAAATCAATGAAAAATAAGCTTAGTTTCAAAATGGACGTAAGAGCATATACACTCATTTTTGCATTGATCGCAATATTTGTGATATTTGCATTGATGACAAATGGGGATTTTGTATCTTCAAGAAACCTGGCGAACCTTTCTCGTCAAATGACAGTCATTGGACTTTTAGCAGTAGGAATGACTTTGATCATTGTAGCCGGGCATATTGATTTATCAGTAGGATCTCTTTTGGGGTTGACCGGAGGAATTGCAGCGATATTGCAAGTCTGGTATGGCTGGTCGACATTTCCTGTCATCGTGGTCACTATTCTGGCTGGAATTCTCTTAGGAATGTGGCAGGGCTGGTGGGTCGCCTATAAAGGGGTGCCAGCATTTATTGTCACTTTAGGTGGGATGATGATCTTCCGGGGGATTCTTTTAGGGATAAGCGGCGGGCAGACAATCGCTCCGATGAATGACTCTTTCCGGGTAATTGGCCAGGCATATCTTCCCTATGTCATCGGGTATGCGCTGGTGGCAGCTTTTATAATATTTACCTTTATTTCAGCATTCAAAAAGAGGCAAAAGCGTAAAAAACTGGACTTGGCACTAAACAGTGTTTACGTTGATTACGGCATAGCAGCCGCCTCGTCCCTTGCCATACTATTTTTAGTATACATGCTGAGCAGATATCAGGGCGTTCCAGTACCGCTGCTTATTTTATTAGTAGTAGCTGCTGTTTTCATATTCATTTCCAAAAATACTACTTTTGGCCGGCATATCTACGCAATCGGAGGGAATTCGGAAGCTGCGAAACTTTCCGGGATCAACAGTAAAAGAAACGTCATGAGTGTATTTATACTTATGGGGGGACTTGCCGCAATCGGCGGTATCGTTCTGACAAGCAGACTGAATGCAGGCACCGTAGGCGCAGGGCAGATGTATGAATTAGATGCGATTGCTGCTGTAGTTATCGGGGGCACAAGCCTCATGG
This sequence comes from Alkalicoccus daliensis, assembly GCF_900103955.1. GTDB lineage: Bacteria > Bacillota > Bacilli > Bacillales > Salisediminibacteriaceae > Alkalicoccus > Alkalicoccus daliensis. The sequence continues at coordinate 23,987 of NZ_FNIL01000006.1, read as the reverse complement.
GTGGCGTCGGTACAATTGTCGGCTCGATCCTTGGCGCTCTTATTATGGCCAGTATTGATAATGGCATGAGTATGATGAATGTAGCGCCTTTCTGGCAGTATATCGTAAAAGGTCTTATTTTAATATTAGCGGTATATCTGGATATTTCTTCTAAAAAGAAGTAGCGTTAAGCTTATAATGAAAACTTATTAAACACCCCCATCAGACGCTGATGGGGGTGTTCCTTTATAATAGCTTCTTCCCTTTCTCATAAAACTCCTGCATATCCTCTTCCGGCACGAGCGCGCCGCCGGTAGACCAGACGATATGCGTTGCTTGTGCTTCATCCAGTCCCTTTTGCTGCAGGTAATCGGAGGCTTTTATTTTCCCGGGTCCGAGCAGTCCCGTCGCCGCGGAGGGTTCCACGAAAATCTGCTCGCTGTCTCCAAGCAGTGCAAGCAGGCGGAACATGTCTGCGTCTTCCATCGTGTAAACGCCGCTTACGAGCTGTTCACTGATGGAGGAGGCGAAGCTGGACGGGCGTCCGACGGCGAGACCGTCGCCTTCTGTTAAGTTATCAAGCCCGAAATCCTGCACGGAAACTTTTTCTTTTTCTCCTGTCAGGAGACCGAGCAGCATTGCTGGTGCGTGGGTCGGCTCCACGAAAAAGCAGTGCGCGGCGTCCCCGAATACCTGCTTCAGCCCAAATGCAATGCCGCCGGGCGAGCCGCCGACGCCGCACGGCAGGTGCACGACGAGCGGATGTTCACTGTCCACAGTTACCCCGGCTGTGTTCAGCTGTTCCTTCAGACGGAAAGCTGCGACGCTGTAGCCGAGAAAGAGGTGCTTTGACGATTCATCATCGACAAAATAGCCGTTCGGCTTTTGCACTGTCATCTCACGTCCAGTCGTAATGGCTTCGCTGAAATCACCCTCAAACTCGTGCACGTGCGCTCCTTTTTCCCGCAGAAGATCTTTTTTCCACTGTTTAGCATCCGCAGACATAAATACAGAGACATCAAAGCCGAGCTTCGCGCTCATAATTCCGATGCTTAAGCCGAGATTGCCCGTGGAGCCTACGCCGATCGAGTAATTGCAAAAGAACTCTTTCATCTGCGGTTCTGCAAAAACTTCGTAATTGTCTCCTAAGGTAATCAAACCGGCATCGAGCGCAAGCTGCTCGGCGTAATACAGCACCTCATATACGCCGCCGCGCGCCTTAATTGAGCCCGCGATAGCGAGGTCGTTGTCGCACTTCAGGTACAGGGCTCCTGCAATGTCTGCCTTGTAATAATCGTTTAACTGATGTTTCATCGAAGCAATCTCTTTTAAGGGAGATTCCACAATTCCTTCCGTTTCTCTCGTTTCCGGAAATTCCTTCGCCAGATAGGGCGCGAACCGTTGCCAGCGCTCTGCGGCATCTATCATATCCTCATACGTTACCGGCATATCCGCAGTGTCCATCAAATTACGGAGATTCGGATTCAGCCAGGTCACCGGCGTTACATTCATAATCTGGTGCAGGAGTGGATACTTCTTGGTCCACTGCTGAATTTCTTCGTTTGTCATAGTCATACGAAAACTCCTTTCTTAATTGCGTGCTTCTTCCAGTAAATTTCCCTCTATTATCATATCAGAAAGAAGCAGCTCGTTAATTGCCCTGTCTTCCTGTTCCAGGCAGTCCTGGAGAGACACTTCATCGCCGGAAGACATTGCGTAGCAGGTCCCTTTCCCCGGCGCCTCGGTTAAATCAGGTACATAATACAGCTCGCCATGGCGGAAGGACCCATCCCGGAAGACGGTAAGATTATCTTCTTCATCAAGCAGAGACTGCCCGAGCATGAAGGGGGTATCTATATCGAGCAGATCCAGAATCGTCGGTGCAAGATCGATCTGCCCGCCGCTTTGTTCAACTACTTCTCCTGCTGCTTCTCCTGGCACCTTGATAAAAAGTGGAACTGCGCGGTCCAGTTTAAATAAATCCACTTCATTTTGTACCTCATTCGTCCGTGCCATTTCTCCCTCAGGTGCGGTTAAGCCGCTGTCATGGTCTCCATAAAAAACAACAATGGAATCCTCCCACAGCTCCTGCTCTTTTAAATCGTCCACGAGTTTCCCAACTGCTTCATCCACGTAATGCACAGTATGGTAATACCCGCGCAGGAGCGGATCCTCATAGCCGGAAAGATCGAGCACCTGTTTTTCTTCAGGAAAGTCATAGGGGATATGGCTCGTTAAAGCAACAAGAAATGAAAAATAAGGTTCTTCCATCGTTTCCATATACGCTAAGGAGGTATCGAAAAAATCTTTATCGTTTAAGGCGATATTAATAATTTCACCGTCCGGGTAATCTTCTTCACTGAAAAAAGAATTGTACCCCAGGCTGCCGTAAACTTCGTTGCGGTTCCAGAATTCTTTTTCATAAGCGTGGAACGCAGCGGTGTCATAGCCGTGTTCACGAAGTTCCTCCGGCAGCGCATCAAACTTATTCTCCGGATGCTGCGGGTAAACGGAACCTGATTTTAGCGGGTAGAGCGAGCTGTTAACGATAAATTCTGCGTCTGAAGTTCTTCCTTCATGTGTCTGATGATAAAAATTTGGAAAATACAGCATTTCCTCCTGAAGCTGATTCAGGTGCGGCGTCAGCTCCTGCCCGTTGATCTCCGTATTTATAACAGAAGTCTGAAAGGACTCCAGCTGCACAATAATGACATTTGGCTGCTCCTCCGGCATATCCGTGCTTTCTGACTGCTGTGCCAGCATTTCTTCCGGCGGGGCTTTTCCTCGGTCATAAACCGTAATTCCGATACCCTTTAACAAATCCACCCCGTGGTAGCCCCAGAAACCGAGCGCGTAGTATTCACGCATATTCGTAATTGCCTGATTTCTCTGCCAGTCATCTTCTGTCGCTGTCTGAAATGAGATGGCGGCGATGAAAAGGACGAGCCCCGCTCCGAACGCTGTGCCGGCAGTTTGCATTCTTGTTCTGCGGGGTGAATTTGTAAAGAAATGTCTAAGCAGGAAAATAAGAAGTATAAAGAGCAGCACATCCGCATACAGGAAAAAGTCAGTCCACTGAATAATTGCCGCAAATCCACCGCCGACGGAAGTCATCTGGGGGATTTCAGAAATAAGCGCAATGGAAAGAAAGTTTTCAAAATAGCGGTAATACCACATATCGGAAATGAGGAGCGTGCTGTGCATAAGCATTAATAATATAAAAAACCAGCGGCGCTTTTCTTTTCGAAGCAAGAGCACCCAGCTCGAAAGGAGCAGCATGCCGGATAAATTAAGTATGAAAAGAGAAGCGGGATATGCAGTGTCAGTATATAAACTGAAAATATATAACTTGCCCATGGCAAGAGCAAGGTACATCCAGTAATCAAGTAATTTCATATAGTGCCTCCATTGCGCTGTGAAAAAAACAGGTTTTCTTTCTATATTCCTTTTCGAGAAGCGAAAGAAACACTTATTTTTTGTAAGCGGATGAAAGAAGCAGAAGTGAGACATCTTACTATAGAAGGAAAGCGATAATTAGGTGATTACAGGATAGCCGAGTCGAATGTCAGCATAGCGTGTTTGGAGTAAAGTATAGAGACTTTTGAGTAAAGCATAGCAGGATCAGAGTAAAGCATAGCCGATTTGAAGTAAAATAGCGGCCGCGGGAGTAAAATAAGCGGGCACGGACGTAAATTAGCATCTCCATTTCCATTTTCGATGGGGGAGGGGTTTTAAATGAAAAAGGTAACATGCTCTTCCCAGGTTGGTAGGAGAGGGAGTCAGTGTATTATAGCTCAGTCGGATGTCAGCATAGCGTGTTTGGAGTTAAGTATAGGGACTTTTGAGTAAAGCATAGAAGGATCGGAGTAAAGCATAGCCGATTTGGAGGATAATAGCGGATGCGGCAGTATATTAAGCGGGCACGAACGTAAATTAGCATCTCTATTTCCATTTTCGATGGGGGAGGAGGGTTAAATGAAGAAGGTAATATGCTCTTCCCAGGTTGGTCGGAGAGGGAGTCAGTGTATTAAAGCTCAGTCGAATGTCAGCATAGCGTGTTTGGAGTAAAGTATAGGGGCTTTTGAGTAAAGCATAGAAGGATCGGAGTAAAGCATAGCCGATTTAAAGTAAAATAGCGGCCGCGGGAGTAAAATAAGCGGGCACGGTATCCTGTTTGTTAAACAAGAAAAGGCATCCCCTGGTTTAAACCTTCTCTTCATAGGAAATTAAATGAGTAACATCCATAGAAGGAGGCAGATTGTATGAATGGAAAACTGGATTGGAGCAGCGGGAATGTGATTGCTTTTGAAGTGGACAGCAAGATTGAAGAGAAGGAATATAAAGAAGCAACTGCGGAAATTGAGGAGCTGCTCGATCGATATAAGAAAATAAATGTTTTCTTGAAAGTATCCGATTTAGAAGGGGTGGAGCTGTCTACCATGAAAGACCGGATTCAGTTTATAAAAGAGAATGATCTGGAGCAGGTCGATAAATTTGCGGTTGTCGGGGAGCAGAACACGATGCAGGCATTGTCAAAAGGAATCGATATATTTGCAGATACGAATGTACGCCAGTTTCCCCTGGAAAAAGAAGATGAGGCGAAAAAATGGATTCAGCAAAATTAAGAAGGGCTACCGTACTCGAAAAAAGAGTACGGTATTTTAATATTACAAACCCTCATTTCGTAAAGATACATCATAGAGAACATTACGCAATAAAAGAACTATATATCGAAATAACATCGTTGTACTTTATAGTGAAATTTAATTATAAAAGGTATAAGTCCCCGGTATAAGTAATATTAAAAATACAGTAATAACCAATTTGATGAATGTATATTACAATAATGTTACATAGAAATGCTAGTTTAATTACAAATGTAAAAAAGGGTACACAACATACCCGATTTGATTTAATATAAAACTTGTTCAAGAGAAAAACACTTTAAAAAATAGAATATTACATAATTCAAAAAACATGGGATAAGGGAGAGAGTTTGAAAATGAAAAAATTTATGATGAGTATTGCACTAGCAGGGGCGCTGCTGGTAGCACCAACAGTTTCAGAAGCAACAGTAAAAATGGGAGATCGTGGAGCAAGTGTAACAGAACTTCAGCAGACTTTAGCATCTAAAGGACATAATAGTTCTTCCAATGTGGACGGTGTATTTGGTCCAATGACACTGCGTGCTGTTCAGTCTTACCAGCTTGCACACCGCATTTCAAGCCCGGCAGGTAACTTCTATGGAGTAGCTGGTCCTGCAACACTCAGCTCACTTGGTCTATCTGCATCAAGCAGCTCAAGCAGCTCAAGCAATTCTACTGCAGTAGCAGGAGCGAGCACATCAAGCAGTTCAAGCGGCATTATTTCTACAGCGAGAAGCCAGATTGGAACTCCGTATGTATGGGGCGGCACTACTCCACGCGGTTTTGACTGCAGTGGTTTCGTACAATATACTTTTGCACAGAATGGAAAAAGCACTCCTCGTACAGTAGCACAAATGTGGAGCGCGGGTACACGTGTATCCAGTCCATCCGTTGGAGATCTTGTATTCTTTGAAACTCGCAGAGGTCCATCTCACGTAGGTATCTACCTGGGAGGAAACCAGTTTATCCACGCTGGTGCTTCTACTGGAGTAACAATTTCCAACATGGGAAGCTCTTACTGGAGCAACGCTTATCTAGGAGCTAAGCGTCTGTAATTAAAATATTTCAAGACACCCTGAACTTCGGGGTGTCTTTTTTTACTGCAAAAATGATTCTTTTAGAACGTTTGGGAATTAAAAATCTCAATTAGTCATAGGCCTGCTTTCCATAAATATTGAAATTAGGAAGTTTTGTACCGGGTAGTAAGTAATTATTTTCTTTATATGCTAATATAATCCTGATTTTCCTAATTTAAAAAATCATTCATAAGGTCTGTTGTTTGATTTTTAATTTCAATATAGCATTAATTTAGGTGGAATAAATTCATCTAAAATTTGAAAAAGGATGTGTCCTATGAAAAAAATTACGATTATGACCCTCATTTTTGTGCTGACTCTTTCTATGTTTGCGCTGCCGGCGGGTGCGGTAGGAAATGGACCGAACTACAATGGAAATGAAACAATTAAGGGAGAACGATTGACCAGTAACGAAGATCTTCTGGCTGATGTACAGCGGGCAGCAGAGCGTTCAGACAATATAGAAGTTGAGATTATTGGCCAGTCTGTAAAGGGAAGAGATATTCCGCTGGTGAAATTCGGCAACAACCCTGACAATCCAACGATTTTATTTCTAACCCAGCAGCATGGAAACGAAGTGATGATTACTGAAGGTGCACTAAACGTGATTAAAGGGTTATCCAATAATAACAAACATAACCGCGAGCTTGCAGAAGCAGTGAATGTATTTTTTGTGCCCCGCTTAAATCCTGACGGTGCCGTGGGAGATGTGAATTTCGACTTATCCGATCATGTCGCAGGCGGGATAGCTACAAGAACAAACGCAAATAATGTAGATTTAAACCGTGATCATAATACGCTCGCAGAACCTGAAACTTATGCGCTGCACCACAATGTACTTCGCGCATATGACATTGATTACTTAGTAGATTTTCATCATCAGGGTGCACGCTCCGGTATTGATGGGAAATTAGTATCCGGCTCTATTCTTTATCCGACAAATGAAGGAGTAGATCCCGAGGTTGTCGAAATGTCCAAACAGCTTGGGTCCGTTATGTATGATGCAGTGGAAAAGCGTGGATTTGGTCTGCTCGGTAAATACAACGGGGGATCGGCAAACACTATTGCGCGAAACGGACTTGCCTATGAATATGACATTGCTACGCTTCTCTTTGAGATGAGAGGCATGATTGACCATTCGAATCCGAACCAGGTGCTCGGCCAAAAAAGCAACGGCTACCTGATCCAGCAGGCTGTAATATCCATGGAAGCTGCAATTAATGCCATTGCAGATGCTTCTATTAATGAAGCAGATATCACTTTCTGGGATGAGCTGGAAGTACAGAGGTTTATGGGCGAGGAAGAAACAGAGTAATAATATGTTACATTAAAAGTAATAAAGCCTGCCGGCAGTAGATGCCCGGCAGGTTTTTTTGCGATGAAATCAAGTTATTTTCCTTGGATATGTATTATTTTACATAATATGGATGTAATAAGACAGAATGTTACAGAACGTTAACAAACTTTGTCATTCTATTACAGTTTCAAAAAAGGGTATCTTTCTATACCCGTTTTCAATTATTATTACACTTGTGAGTTAGAAAAATATAAAAAAAGAGATTTTCACATATACTTTATAAAGAAAAAAGGGGAGTTCACATAATGAAAAAATTAGTCATGAGTATCGCACTTGCAGGGGCATTATTAGTCGCACCAACAGTTTCGGAAGCAACAGTAAAAATGGGAGACCGCGGCGCAAGTGTAACTGAGCTGCAGCAGACATTAGCTTCTAAAGGACACAACAGCGCTTCCAACGTCGACGGCGTATTCGGACCAATGACACTTCGTTCGGTTCAGTCGTACCAGCGTTCTACTGGTATTTCCAGCCCGGCTGGTAACTTCTTCGGTGTCGCAGGACCGGCAACATTAAGCTCACTTGGATTATCTTCCTCTGGATCAAGCACAAGCACTGCTTCTTCCAGCACAAGCTCAAGCACTTCTAAATCAACTGCAGTAGCAGGGACAAGCACAACAAGCAGCAACAGCGGTGTTATTTCCACTGCAAGAAGCCTTGTTGGCAGCCCATATGTATGGGGAGGAACTTCTCCACGCGGATTTGACTGCAGCGGCTTCATTCAGTATGCATTTGCACAAAACGGCAAGAGTATCCCACGTACAGTTTCTCAAATGTGGAGTGCAGGATCCAGCGTATCCAGCCCGTCTACAGGCGACCTGGTGTTCTTTGAAACTCGTTCCGGCCCATCCCACGCGGGAATCTACATCGGCGGCAACCAGTTCATTCACTCCGGTTCTTCTACAGGGGTTACCATCTCCAGCCTGAGCAACCCTTACTGGAGCAAGACTTACATGGGTGCAAAGCGTCTGTAAGTTCATATACGAAATAGAAAGACATTCCGGAACCGCCGGAATGTCTTTTTTTGTGCGGGATAAGTGGAGTGGGGGAGGGCGCGCTATTTTACTGTCGCGCCCGCTATTTTACTCCGAATCGCCTATACTGACATCCAAACCCGCTATACTGACATAAAAAGTCGCTATACTTTAATGAAACCCGGCTATATTTAACTCCGAACCGGCTATATTGAAATGAAATTCCCCGCTGCTGAACTCTCCTCCCGGATGAACTGCAACACCAACCCGAAGAGCATATTACCTTCTTCATTTAAAACCGCTCCCTATAGAAAATGCAAAGTAGAACAGGTAACTAAGGTTCGTGCCTGCTTATTTTACTGTCGCGACCGCTATTTTACTCCGAATCGCCTATACTGACATCCGAACCCGCTATACTGCCATAAAAAGTCGCTATACTTTAATGAAACCTGCCTATATTTAACTCCCAACCGGCTATGCTGAAATGAAAGGTCCCGCTGCTGAACTCTCCTCCCGGATGTACTGCAACACCAACCCGAAGAGCATATTACCTTCTTCAACTAAACCCATTCCCATAGGAAGTGCAAAATAGAGCAGGTAACTAAGGTTCGTGCCCGCTTATTTTACTGTCGCGCCCGCTATTTTACTCCGAATTGCTTATATTAACATCCGAACCCGCTATAATAACATGAAATTCCTCTATACTAACTTCCAAACCGTCTATACTAAACTCTGATCGGCCTATGCTGCACTCGACCCAGGCTTCTTTTCATTAAATCCCATTATCTTTCATCATCTACTTATCCAAATCAGCTGATTCTATCTCTAAAAAAGACATCCTTCTGTAACACTTGTATAATAGAAACTAGTTGTGAAAATCATAATGAATCGGGTGGTAACATTGAGTTTAGCTGCTATATTAAATCCAGTGCTGCTGCTCATTACAATAGCGGTTGCTGGATTTATTATTTCTAAAAGAATTTCGGTAACAAATGAAGTGAAACAGTTTGTAACATTTATTGTCATAAACCTGGCGCTTCCGGGAGTTGTCATCCAAAGTATATTTAGTCTGCAGCTGGACACGCAGATCTGGAGATATCTCAGTATTGTGTTTATCGCCGGTTTTTCCTTAAATCTTATTGGTCTCGCCATCGGTTACGGTCTCACGCGTGCTTTTCGGTACCCGCCGTTCGTATCCCGGCAGGCAGCCGTGCTTTCCGGACTGGGAAACACCGGGTTTATCGGGATTCCTTTTTTGGCACTGATGCTTGGGGCCGAAGCCGGCGCATTCGCCTCTATCTACGACGCAGCTACAATGTCGTTGACCTTCACGGTAGGAATTATGCTGCTGCAGAGCGGGAAATTCCAAAAAAATCAATTGAAAGCTTTGCTGAACGCTCCATTTTTAACACTTCTCGTCAGCATCAGTATGGTTTACCTTAACCTCACTCCTGTAAATTTCGTGATGGATTTAAGTGAAATCTTTGCCGGATTATCCGCTCCGCTTGCGATGATTTACATAGGGCTGCTCCTCGGAAGCTGGAAGAAAGAGTCATTACTCGAAGTAAAAGAGCACTACAGCAGATTTTTGATAATAGTCATTTCTACAAAAGTGATCTTACTGCCGATGCTTGCATTTGCAGTGGTACCACTTTTCGACCTTCCCCTGACGATCAAGCAGGTAATCATTATTCAGGCAGGGATGCCTTCGCTGCTATTGGGGCTGGTACTGATTGAACGTTATAAAGGAAACGTGCAGGTGGCGATCACCGTTATACTTGCGACATCTGTGCTTTATCTATGCCTCGTCCCTATATTCACTTATTTATCTTCTCTGTTATAAAAAAACACGCCAGGCCAGTGCTGCTCAAGCACTGGCCTGTTTTTTCAGGAAATTCAGCTCAAAAAAATAAGAAATTTCAAATTAGGGGTTGCATCCTGTATCCGCTTTCATATATAATTTGATAAAACGATTTAGTAAACCGATTTATCAAAGGGGGAAGCATATGAGAAGGAAGGTAACGCTGCAGGATGTGGCGGATCATGCAGCGGTTTCCAAGAGCACCGTATCTCAATATTTAAACGGCCGTTTCACCTATATGGGAGAAGAAACGAAGCATCGGATTGAAAAAGCGGTGAAAGAGTTGAAATACCAGCCGAATGTTATTGCGAGAAGTTTAAAACAGAAAAAAACTACTACGATCGGAGTGATCATGGCAAACATTCTGCATCGGTTCTCCACACAGACATCGCGGGCAATTGAAGATTTTTTTCATTCTCAAGGGTATCACGTCATTCTCTGTAATGCAGACGATGATCCACAGAAAGAACAGCAGTATATAGAAATGCTGAAAGCGAAGCAGGTAGATGGATTTATTATTTTTCCTACTGCATCGAACGAAGAAATGTACAAATCACTGCTGGATGAAAATTATCCACTCGTTTTTTTAGATCGAAAAGTGAAAGCGTTACCAGTGCCGACCATTTGTTTGGACAATCAAGATGCCATGGAGCGTTCGATTCAGCATCTAAAAGAAGAAGGAAGTGAGCGGATTGCATATGTGAGCTCAGATCTAACAATCAGTCCACGTTCAGAAAGATACGAAGGGTTGTTAGCAGCATTGAAAAGACTGAAGATGCCCGTAAATAATCAATGGATTTATACAGATTCGCTGGAAGATGTAGAAATGTTTTTAGAAAAAGTTTTCGATGGAGAAGAAATACCAGAGGCAATTATGGCAAGTAATGATCGGTCATTAATGCGTATTTTATCCTTTTTGAAAAAGAAATATAACGGGATACCGCCAACACTGTCATTAATGACTATTGATGAAGTAGAGTTTGCAGAGCTTTACAGTCCGAGGATTACGACGATGGAACAGCCGGCCTTTGCAATGGGAAAGAAAGCAGCAGAAGTGCTCCTGGAGCAGATTAATGGAAACAAAGCAGAAGATATGAAGCTGCTGTATGAATTTGAAGGTAATTTGAATATCAGAGAGTCATCAAAAATTCGAGGAGGAATATATCATGATTAAAAAGTGGAGCGTACCATTTTATGTACTTGCAAGTGCAGCGTTAATGACAGCCTGTGGAAATGACGGTGGAAACAACAATGCGAATGAGGGAAATGCAGGGAACAATGGAAACGCCGGGAACAATGGCGGCGGAGAAGCCTCCGGGGAAACGGTAAATCTAATTGCAGCTACCCAGCTTGATGCGGAAAGTCCATTTGCTGTTGGTTTTGAAAGATTTAAAGAAGTGTTGGAAGAAGAAACGGACGGGGCGGTGACCGTGGAAATCCATACAGATGGGGCGCTCGGCGGAAATGAAGATGAACTGGTGCAGAATATGGAAACAGGGTCCGTGGATGTAGTAGTAGCTTCACCGGGCTTTATGGCACAGGCAACAGATGCGGTTGATTTTTTCGCAATGCCTTATCTCTTTGAAAGCAATGAGCACTGGGAGCAGGTAGTAGACGGAGAGATTGGAGATACTGTCGCTGGTCAGGTAGAAGAAAATACAAGTTTCAAAATTCTTGGATACTGGTCTGCAGGAGTTCGTAATTATTATGGTTTCGAACCGATTGAAACTCCGGATGATCTGCAGAACGTGCAGATCCGTACGCAGGATTCCCCGGTGGTAACAAATACTTGGGAAACGCTTGGTGCAAACCCAACGAGTGTCGCGTGGGATGAAATGTATCAGGCGCTGCAAAACAGAGTAATAGATGCTGCTGAAAATGACTTTACAAATATTTATCAGGCAAGCCATCACGAAGTTACGGAAAATATTTCTTTAACAGAACACGATTATACGACTCGATTCTTCTTTATGTCTGATGAAACATTTGAAGGTTTGACGGAGGAACAGCAGCAGGCGGTAGAAAATGCTTCTGAAGAAGCAACAGCTGCTGCAAGAGAGTCAGATAGAGAGCTGGCAGATGAATCAAGGCAGGCAATGGAAGATGAAGGAATTGAAATTAATGAAGTAGACAAAGAACCGTTTGTGGAAAGAACGCAGAGTGTACGGGAAGAAGCGGCTGAAGCACTTAATATGGTTGATGAGTATGAAGAAGTTGAATCAATGAGATCAGAATAACAGAGAGGGCTTTACGAAGCCCTTTTCCTTGTTTAAAAGTGAGGAAAAGAAAGGTGGAAGATGCAATTGAAAAAAGCGGTCGGACTCATTGAAAATATATTTTTAAAAGTAGCAGCGCTCTTCTTTCTCATATTTTTTATATGTGTAATCTTACAGGTAGCTTCCCGCTACATTCCTGGGATACGGGTGCTCTGGGCGGGAGAAATAGCAACCTATGCTTTTATCTGGATGATATTTGTCGGTGCGGCGGTTATGATCAGAGAAAAAGGGCATTTTACCGTAGGACTCGTCATTGACAATGTAAAAGGACTGACTTTATTTCTTGTACAGTCGCTTACACACGTACTGATAGTGGCGTTCGGAATTGTGATGATAGTAGATGGCTATGGGTTGACCCAGCAGTTCTGGGACTGGACATTAAACAACCTTCCGCAGATCCGGCAGGGATATGCATGGCTTGCGATTCCTGTAGGAGGGGCGGGCATGATTCTTTTTGCACTTGCCAACTGGTGGGAAGATTTCATGAAATACAAAGCCGGTGATAAGGGGGAAGCAGCATGACTGGCATATTCTTAGTTTTATTATTTTTAGGACTCATGCTGTTAGGAGTTCCGATCGCTTTTGTTATAGGTATCGTTAGTTACGTAGGTTTCTTCATTTTGGATGCTATTCCCCTGCAGGCCGTCGTGCAGCAAATGTTTTCAGGACTGGAATCGTTTATTCTGCTTGCAGTTCCTTTATTTATTCTTGCCGCTAATATTATGAACCAGGGACAGATTTCCGAGAAATTAATCCAATTTGCAGTTTCCCTTGTCGGGCATATTCGTGGTGGACTTGCCCAGGCAAACATTGTAGTGTCCATGTTTTTTGGAGGGATTTCAGGAGCTTCCACAGCGGATACTGCTGGAGTAGGAAAAATATTAATCCCCAGCATGATAAAGGAAAATTACAGTAAAGGAACAGCCGCAGCCGTCACTGCCGCTTCTTCTACGATGGGAATGATTATACCGCCGAGTATACCGATGGTCATTTACGCAAGCATTGCGGGTGTTTCGGTAGGGCGTATGTTTCTTGGAGGAATTATTCCGGGGCTGGCAATCGGTGCTTCATTAATGGTGCTTGTTGCTTTTATTTCCCACCGTCATCAATATCCGCGTCATGAAAGAGTGAAATTAAAAGATATTGTGATACAGGGGTTAAAAAGTATTCCGCCGCTGCTCACTCCGGTTATCATTTTAGGAGGAATCGTCGGTGGATTCGTAACACCGACAGAAGCAGCAGTACTTGCATGTGTGTATGCATTTCTGATTTCCTTTTTTCTTTATAGAACAATTAAAATCAAGCACTTACCAGCCATTGTCTACGATACGTTAAAGCTTAGTTCTTTAACACTTTTTGCACTGGCAACTGCAACCTCTCTTGGACGTTTGATCAGCTACTATAACGTTCCTGCGATTATTGCCGGGTTCTTCGACAATGCACTGCCTTTCGACTGGATGTTTCTCGTTGCAGTAATTCTGCTTTTCTTATTTGTAGGAATGTTTATGGATACAGTTCCTTCTATAATATTGTTTGTGCCGATTGTACTGCCTTCAGCGATGACACTCGGTGTCGATCCTATTCATTTTGGAATTGTAATTATGATGTGTCTGGCAGTTGGGCTAGTCACGCCTCCTTATGGCTTGTGTCTGCTTCTCGCGAGTAAAATTGCGGATCTGCCGATTGGAAGGTCATTCTTTTCCACCATTCCTTACATTATTATTATTCTTCTTGTAATTATCATTATTGCGTTTGTACCTGGTATTTTCATGTGGCTTCCGAATACCTTTAATGTTTAAGCTTTGTTAATAAGAAAAACTTTGCTGAGGGATCTACCCAGTTTCCGCTAAAACAGGCCTCTGCTGGATTTTTCCTCGAGAGGTGGAGGAGCCGGAAGCATACCTTTCTTATATCAAAACCAGATTTCATAAAGGCAATGCTCGTCTGTTGATTAGCTGATGTTATCCAAATAATATTTCGAGTTTCCTATCTGAAAACAAACGAAAGAGCTTCTTATCTGGAATGCGGTAAGACGTTCTGCTTCCGCCGGACGCTTTCCGGAGGGGACTTTCTCAGCTAGTCTGCCTTCGGCAGCCGGATCTTCGAATCGTCCTATTTCCTCTTGGAGTCACCGGCTGCGCGCCGCTCTTTTTTGAAAAAGTCGGCAATGCTTTCTTTTAAGAAAGCCAAAAGCTTTCTCCACGACTAGGGAAGAAATAGAAACCGAAGACACTGCATTACCGTAACTTGAGGGCGTTTTTTCAAATAAATGGATAATCAACAGACGTGAAGGCAATGTTATTAAATTAAATTTAAGTGTCATGAATAGACCGGAGGAGATTTTTATATGCTGGACATTATAACAATTGGAGACGGTATGATTACGATGAATCCAAAAACGAGAGGACCGCTGCGTTTTTCAAATGAGTTTGAGAGAAAAGCGGGGGGAGCTGAACTGAATCTTGCTGTCGGAGCAGCGCGGCTTGGCCTTGCAAGCGGATGGATCAGCCGTGTGGGAAACGATGAATTCGGTCAGTATATTCTTAATTTTATGCGTGGTGAAGGTGTAGATGTTACTGATGTTGTAAAGGAAGATGGATATAATACGCCGTTAAATTTTAAAGAAATCAGGGAGGACGGATCAGGCAGTACACATTATTACCGCTTCCCGTCTCCTACAGAAACGATTACTGCAGAGACCTTACAGAACTCCAAAATAAAAGAAGCGAAAATTTTCTACCTGTCCGGCGTATTTCCTTCACTGCGGCCGGAAAATGTAAGCCTTCTGCATCAAGCAATAAGTATAGCGAAAGAAAACGGGGCGAAAATTGCGCTGGATCCGAACATCCGTTTAAAGCTGTGGTCTGTGGAAAGCGCCAGGGAAGCATTACTGAGTTTTCTGCCTCACGTTGATATTGTATTGAGCGGCGAAGAAGAAGCTGCACAGCTTTTTGGAGATCAGACGCTCGAAGCACATATACAGGAATTCCAAAGTTATGGAGTGGAGACAGTCGCTGTAAAACGTGGAGAAAAAGGTGCTGCCGGTAAAACAGCAGATGAGGAAGTAGTTTATGCTTCTTCTGTAAAAGCAGCCAAAGTCGTGGATACAGTAGGTGCCGGCGATGGGTTTAATGCAGGATTTTTATACGGAATTCTTCAGGACTGGCCGTTGGAAAAGACCCTGCAGTTTGCAAATCAGGTAGGGAGCATGGTAGTCGCAGTTTCTGGTGATAATGAAGGACTGCCGCTTCTCGAAGAAGTAGCGGAGGCGCTTGGAGAAAAAGAAAAAATCGAAAGGTAGGTAACCGTAATGAACTTACAGCTTGCACTGGATCGTTTAAGCAAAGAAGAATGCCGGCACATTCTTGCAGAAACAAAAAACGCAGTCGACTGGATTGAAATTGGAACGGGTGTCATCAAGGAATATGGAATGGAAATCATTCGTGAAATAAAAAAAGACTATCCGGAGAAAACTATTGTTGCAGATATGAAAACTTGCGATGCAGCCGCCCATGAAACCAGACAGGCACTGGAAGCTGGAGCCGATATTACCACAGTCATGGCTTTCAGTGACGACAACAGTATTCGCACCGCACTAGAAACGGCGGAGGAACTTAACGGCAGGGTCATGATTGATCTGCTGAACGCTCCGGAGGAAAGAATAGCGGAACTGGACGGACTGGGAGTCAGGCTTGTTTCTCTTCATATAGGAAAAGATCAGCAGGGTAGCAGAAGTATCAGCGGAGACATTTTTAAGCCTCTGGCTCCATATCCGCATATGAAAGCTGCAGTAGCCGGCGGTATTTCTCTGGATTCTATTCCACTGCTGCGGCCGCACCAGCCTGAAGCTGTAATTGTAGGAAGTGCGATTACCGGGGTGCAGCATCCTAAAAAGGCGGCAGAAAAAATAAAGGAGGCTTTCTCAGAATGAAAGAAATTTCTTCAGCTGTAATAAAAGAAGTAGCACAGGTGGTGGAGCGTTCCCTGGAAAATAATGATTTTGTAAAACTGGCAGAAAGAACAGCACAGGCAAAACGAATTTTTATTGCAGGAGAAGGCAGATCTGGACTTGTAGGAAAAATGATTGCAATGAGGCTGATGCACGGAGGATATCACGTGTATGTAACAGGAGAGACGATCACTCCAAGTATTGAAAAAGGAGATTTACTTTTTATCCTCTCAGGTTCCGGGACGACAGGAAGTCTCGCATCAATGGGAACAACTGCAGCGAAAACAGGAGCGGAGGTAGTGAGTTTCACTACAGATCCGGATTCCCCGATTGCAGCTTCAAGTGATCAGGTAATTCGTGTACCGGCAGCTACGAAGTATAGAAGAGAGAATGAACCTGCAACCATTCAGCCGCTCGGAAATCAGTTCGATCAAAGTCTTCATCTGCTGTTGGATGCATTTATTATCTATCTATCTAAGCAGCAAGAAGATAATCATGACAGCTGGAAAAACCGTCATGCAAATTTAGAGTAAATCGAAGGGGGAGTGCCTCCTTCGATTTTTTATAGAGAAAGCTACCTTGAAAATAAAAGTTCCACTAAAAAGAAGTAATACTGCTGCTTCACTTTCGGAGCGGCTTACCCAAGGGCTTGTTCTCGACTAATTTTGACAGAAAGAACGTCCGCCAAAATGGATTCTCGAACGGCGCTGATCCTTTGGGTGTCCTCTCCTTCGTTACACAGCAGTATTAATTTTCATACTTCATGGTGCAAAAATTTTGCATGAGTGTCTCTGTTAATGTTCAGTATTGATAATAATAGAAGACTCCGCTGCAACTGACCTGTCTTGAAGGAGATATCCGGGTGGACTCATGTCCTGCGGGATCTTCCGACCTCCTTCTGCCAAAGGAGATGTGAACTTTCACTGTTGGTCGAGTGGAGCAATGCTCTCTCTAATACAGGCTCCCGCCGGTTTTCGCTTCGTCTTACATTTGATGAGCAGAAGGAAGGCAGCTTTTATAAGTTACTCTTTCTTTTTTAAAAGAATATAGAAGGCAAGGCGATTTTTCGAGACGCCTGCGGAAAAAGAAAGCGTGAAGATCATCCCGGACGAAAGGAAGGGATAGCTGAAGGATTTCTCCGCGGCAAGCGAAGAAAAAAGAGCCGCAGGCGTACTTTTCTTATATCAGCACCAGCCTTTAAAAGAACCATAGAGAAAAAAGAGTATCCGACTCAGCAAGTCTTCTTGTATGTATTCCCCAATGTATTCAACTGCTTACGAATTTCTCTTTTTACGCAGAGAATAGTTCATAATATCCCCCTAATAAAGTAAGTAAATTAGGACCTATTACTAATTTTCTTAATTTTCGCAATTTACATAGGCATAAAGTTTTAGCTGTGGTAATATAAGTCTAAAGGCATGGGTTTAAGTATTTACAATTTGTGTGTGATAAGGGGGGCGATTTTAATGAAGTGGTATAACAAACTTTCGAATCGGATATTTATGATTGCGGTTTCGTTCATTATAGTGGCCGTAGCTGTTTTGGGAGTAACGAGCTACGGACTGGCGAAACATCATTTAACGGAAGCCGGGCAGGAGGATTTACAAGCGCGGGTTTCTGCGGCGGAAGAACTGCTTGATGCACTGCACGACCGTGTGGAAGCAGGGGAATTAACTTTAGAAGAAGCGCAGGAGGAAGCAAGAGTCAGGCTGGCGGGACCGGTGATAGATGAATCGGAGGAAGGGGCGCCTATCCGGAATTTTGAGGAGAGTCCTTTTACTTATGGAGCTGAAGGGTATTTTTACGGCTTCCTCGATGACGGCACCACAGTTCTTCATCCGATGGGACGGGAAGGACAGAACTTGTTTGATCTGCAGGATGATGACGGGACGTATATGATCCGAGGGATTATTGAAGCGGCACAGCAGGGGAATCCGGAAGATCGCTACTATACGTATATGTGGGTGAATGCCGGGGAAACTGCAGCGCGCGAAAAAAATGCTTATGTGGCTACGTTTGAAGAGTGGGGCTGGCATTTTGGCCTGGCGGCATACAGCGAAGAGTTTTTTGAGGCAGCGAATACGATAGGGATGATCGCGATAATTATTGGCACAGTGGCAGCCTTGCTTGCTTCACTCACACTTTTCTTTATCGTTAATCTTATGAGCAGGCAGATTAATCAAGTGCGGGAAGCTACAGAAAAGGTAGCAGCCGGAAACTTGTGCGGGGAACCATTGAATGAAACAGGAAAAACAGAGATTGCACTGCTTTCTACTGCGATTAACACGATGCAGCAGCGGCTGCAGGGGATGATCACAAGCATTCAGGAAAAATCAAGCCAGGTTGCTGCTTCTTCTGAAGAGCTGACAGCAAGCGCGCAGGAAAACACTTCTTCCAGTGAGCATACGGCAGCGGAAATCCAGGGTGTTTCCGATGTAGCGGAACAGCTCCAGCAGCGCACGGAAGAAAGCATGACGGCGGTTGGGGACCAGGAGCAGGGCTTAGCCCGAGTCGTAAAAGCAACTGCTGTGCTGAAAGAGAAATCAGATGAATCTGTGTCCGTTTCTACGGAAGGTGCGGAAGCTGTGGAGTCGACTTCCCGCCAGATGGAAGGGATAGCGTCTTCTGTGCAGGATACAATGCAGCTGATCAGCAAGCTGGAAAGCCGTTCGAAAGAAATCAATGAAATCATCCGTACGATGACGGATATCAGCGATCAGACAAATCTGCTTGCATTAAACGCTTCTATTGAGGCAGCACGTGCCGGCGAACATGGCAAAGGTTTTGCTGTCGTAGCGGAGGAAGTAAGAAAGCTTGCAGAGCAGTCAGGAAATTCCGCAGACCGGATTAATGACATGATCTGTGATATCCAGAGAGATACCGATCATTCAGTGAAAGCGATGGATACTGTTACGACAGATGTAGCAGCCGGGGTGGATTCTATCCAGCGCATGAAAGAGCTGTTTGCAAATGTAAAAAGTATTAATGGAGAAGTGGACGGGCATATTGAAGAAGTAGAGGAGATTGTTTCTTATTTGAATGAGAAAGGCGAAGTGCTGAAGTTGAAGATGAATGAATTTTCTTCGTTTGCCATGCAGATGACGGAAAGTACTTCCACCGTAGCTGCCACTTCTGAAGAGTCGCTTGCTTCCATGAGCGAAGTTGCGAAAACTTCGGAAGAGCTGAGTGAGATCGCATTGGAACTGCAGGATCAAATTAACGAATTCAGGATGTAAAAAGGGAAAAAAACGAAAAGCTGCAACCTGCGGCTTTTCGTTTTTTAAAATTGTAATCACGCTTTATCCCTGATTCTCTGCCTCCACCCACTTATTTTCATCTTCAGTCAACCAGTATTCCCCGTAACTCTCGACTGTTCCGTCATAGTGAATAAATTCTACACTCAGATATTCGTACATTCCGTTTTCTTCAGGATCCAGAAACCGGATTTCTCCGATAGAAGTAAAGGACTGCACGTATTCTAACTGCTGGTTCTGCAACTTATAAATATCCGCCTGATAGGAGCGCTCCCCAAAAATCAGTGCAGCATAATCTCCCTGGCTCGTAGGAATGATTTCTATTTGAGCTAACCCTATCTCTTTTTCTTCTGCCTGCACTTCCAGGTATTGTGTAGCAACAAGCGTATCAGCGTCATCGTATAAATGAAGGCAGTTTTCAAAGTTATCGTGATCTGTATGCAGCAGCAAGCGCCATTTTTTTCCTTCATGGTGCATCGTTCTGGAAAATTCCTCATGCTGCGGATGATTATTTTTGGCGTGATAGGCAGTAAGAGATTCTGAGAAAGAAGCGTCTGTACGGGACGTTTCATTCGCTTTTATGTAAGAAGGAGCATCGGAACTGCTGGCTGCGGAACCAGCTGTATTTGCCTCTGTCTGATTTTCTGCATCAAAGCAGGCAGAAAGAAACAGTATACTGAATAAAATCACAAGGAAACTCATGGAGAGCCGACCCTCCTTTATCTGCTTTAATTAAACATATCTGTTTACTAGTATATAGCAAATGCGTGCAAAAGTATGTGATGAAGGTCACCGGATCACAAGGTAATCAAAAAAATTTCAAAAAAAAAGCGCTCGCTCTGAACGCTTGTAAAAATTTAAAAACAGGCTACAAATAATCGAGCGAATACTTTTTGGAACTGTGCCATTTACGGTAGGAGGTTTTTTTAGCAGATTTGCTGATTTCCTTCAGCTGCTCCAGGTCAAGCACATAAATATATCTGTTTTCAAAGCGGATAATTTTTTCGCGCTGCAGTTCATGAAAGGCGCGGGTCGCTGATTCTCTTGAAACGCCGATCATATTTGCCGCATGCTGCTGGGTAATTTTCCACTGGATCAGATCTCCTTTTTCTGTAGAAAGAGAAAAGTTTGCGTGAAGATCAAGAATCAGATTCGCTGCCCGGACATACACATCTAGAAACGCCAGGTATTCAATTTGTCGATCCGCCTGGGCAAGGCGCTCACTCAGAATATAAATTGTTTTCTGCAGCAGTTTAGGATACCGCAGCGCAAGCTTCACCATATCTTCCTTATAAATTCTCCACAAAGAAGCACGTTCTATTGCAGCTACGGTAGCGGTGCGCGCACTGTCATAATGAAATACTTCCAGTTCTCCGATAGCTTCTCCCGGGAACTGATGCCCTAAAATAAATTCCTGTCCTTCATGCTCACGATAAATTTTTAAGGCACCTGTACGCACGATATACATACAGTTCCCCTCATCACCTTCGCGATAGAGAACTTCTCCTTTTTTAAAGGTGACTAAATTACTTATCGATGCAATCTCTTCTTCGTTATCTGGAGAAATAACGTGCTTGAAAAAAGGTGTATCGATAATAGAGTCATACATATAATACCCCCATGGTTGAGTCCTTTTACCTAACTATAACAAAGAAAAATCCCGGTTTCCAAAAATAAGAACTGCTATAGTAGTTATTTTTTTCAGAAATAAAGTACTATAGAAGGAAGACAGAAAAATAAATTTCGATATAAAGAAAAGGAGGAGAAAAATGAATATTACACAGGTAATTGTAAAGAAACCGTCTTCATCCTACGTAAATGGACTGACGACAGCTTCGCTCGGAAAAGCCGATTTCCCAAGAGCACTTGAACAGCATGATAAATATGTTGCTGCGCTGAAAACAGCAGGAGTAAAAGTAAAAGAATCAGCGGCAGAGGAAGCTTATCCTGATGCAGTATTTGTAGAAGATCCTGCAATAGTGACAAACAGCTTTGCTGTAATTACAAGACCGGGTGCGGATTCGCGGAAAGGGGAAACAACAGCAATAGAAAAAGTCCTGAAAGAATTTCATGAAAGAATTTATTATATTGAAGCGCCGGGGACGCTGGAAGGGGGAGATGTGCTCCAGGCGGAAAATCACTTCTACATAGGTCTTTCCACGCGCACGAATAGAGAAGGAGCCGAACAGCTGCAGGAAATTTTGAAACAAGAAGGATATACAGCTTCGCTGGTGGAGGTAAAAGAGTTTTTCCATTTGAAAACGGGAATTTCCTATCTGGGAGAGGGGCGTGTATTAGCAGCCGGTGAATTCATTGATCATCCGGCCTTCCAGGAGTACGAACAAATAACTGTACTGCCAGAAGAAGAATATGCAGCGAACTGTGTCCGGATAAATGATGAAGTGCTCATCCCGGCAGGATTTTCAGATACAAGGAAAAAAATCGAAGCAGCGGGCTATCAGGTAATTCCTTTGGAAATGAGTGAATTCCAAAAACAGGACGGCGGCCTCAGCTGTCTCTCGTTAAGGTTTTAATTAAAGGAAGTTTCCCTTATAATAAAAAGCAGATTGATTGGCAGGAGGGTTTTATATGGCAAAAGAAAGTTCATTTGACGTTGTTTCCAAAGTGGATTTTTCAAAAGTTCAGAACGCCGTGGTCATGACGGAAAAAGAAATACAGAACCGCTATGATTTTAAAGGCAGCAAAAGTGAAGTAAAGCTTGAAAAAGAAGAGCTTGTCCTTATTTCTGATAATGAATTTAAAATGGATCAGCTGAAAGAAGTGCTCGTGAGCAAGCTGATCAAGCAGGAAGTATCTTTGAAAAGCCTGGACTACGGAAAGCTGGAAGGTGCATCCGGCGGTACGGTGCGCCAGCGCGCAAAGCTTGTGCAGGGCATTGACCAGGATAACGCGAAAAAAATTACCAAGCTGATTAAGGATCAAAAAATGAAAGTGAAAACACAGATTCAGGATCAGCAGATTCGCGTTACCGGTAAGAACAAAGATGATCTGCAGGCGGCGATGGCAGCGATCCGTGAAGCTGACTTGAGTGTGCCGGTGCAGTTTACAAATTATCGTTAAAAACAGGCCGTTCCTCCGGGAGCGGTTTTTTTATTTGGGTGCAGAGGAGCTTCTCCTCCTTTCTTCCCGGGAAAAAGATGGGCGGGGGAGAAAGAAGGTTCTATTTGAGGGGCTCGTCAACTCCTGCGTAGGCGTTTTCCAGAAAATGAGTAAGAAAGTGGCATTAAAATCCTGATATATAGGAGAATTTTATGAGATGGGTGCTGATTTTCCTGCGACAATATGTAACTCTATATATTTTAGTATTATAAGCTGGTGTTTAACTGCAACAAGATTTACAATGGTGTTACAACCCTTGTACAATGGGTATCTGATATTTGATTGCGGGTGAAGTAAATGCGAATGAAAAATGCGAACCAGCGAAGCATAGCATTAATCTGTATGGACGAAGCGTACAAGGAAGTTTTGGGAAATGTAAAAGCTCCGGAAGACGTTAAATACGATTATATAACCTACGAAGATGAAGAATATGTTTCTACCTTTGATTCCCTCTTTATTTTCAGCGATGATCCTGTGAATGCAGTTCAAGAGCAGCAGACACGACCGACCAGTGTTGACTGGAGTAAGAAAGCAATTGTTTTTATCGTTCCGGAAAAAAATCTGGAGCTTGCTGCAGGGGTACTGGAATATGAAGTGGCAGGGTTAATTTCCTGTGAGCAGTTTCTGGCCCATGGCAGCAAAGCGATGGAAACTCTGATGGATTACTCCTTTATATTAGAACCCGTGCTTAATTTTAAAGTTGCCGAAGAAGTGAAAAAAAGAAAACAGCGGCAGTCGCCAGTGAAAAGATTCGTACTTGATAAAGAAAAAGTGAATGTCCCGCTGAAAAAGGCAGAGTTTGCTATTTTACAGCTGCTGCTGGACGGAAAAGGCACAGCGGAAATGGCAGAAGAATTGTTTTACTCTGTGAAAACCGTGAAGCGGTATATCAGTAACCTGATCCGCTCCATTGGCGTGACGGACCGCACCGGAGTCGTGGTGCATGCCATCCGCAACGAGTGGGTAACATGTGAACGCGATGAAGCCATCTTGCCTTTCAGTAATGTAAAAGCTTCAGCTAATTGAATATAGTGGGAAAGGGCGCCTGTAATGGGCGTCCTTTTTTTGTATGGGGAGCGAGGCGTTTTATTAAAGTATAGGCAGAGCGGAGTAAAATTGGACTTTAGTCAAGAAAGTGGACACTACTTTTCAAAAATTCTTTCTCTTTTCTCTTCTCGCCTTTCATTTTGTGGAGCTTTCTGACACAGGACGTGGAAAAGAAGATCGCCTGTTTACATTTAGGAGCGGAAATTAAGAGATTTTCTTTGTGGGGAGTATGCGGTATTCCTGTTCAATTTTGTTTGGCGTGCAGTAGTCCATGGTGGAATGTTTTCTGCGGTGATTATAAAAGGAATCGATGTACACTGCGACGGCTTTCTGCGCTTCTGCCCGTGTGGAAAACCTATTTCGATACACAAGTTCTTTTTTGATGGTGGCATGAAAAGATTCAATGCACGCGTTGTCGTAAGGATCCCCTTTGCGGCTCATACTGATCTGC
>NZ_FNIL01000012.1 GCF_900103955.1 Alkalicoccus daliensis | reverse complement strand
TATAACTTTTTCCCATCGTGGACACGTCCTTTTTTGTAGTATATTCAGTATACTCATTTTTGAGGCGTTACTGTCCACTTTTAAGACTAACTCTATATTATAGGGCGATCGGAGTAAAATATAAGTGGATCGGAGTAAAGTATAGCCGGTTCATAGTAAAGCATAAGCGATTCGGAGTAAAATAGCGGGCGCGACAGTAAAATAAGCAGGCAAGAGCACAGGTGAGCTGCTCTATTTTCTTTGATTCAGCGGAAGTGGGGGTTGAATGAAGGAGGTAATGTGCTTTTCAAAGGTAGAATCTCGGTCGGGAAGCCAGCACAGGAGCTGTGAAGTTCATTATAAGGCGCGGATGGTTTAATATAGCAGGTTTATAGTATATTATAGGGCGATCGGAGTAAAATAGCGGGTGCGACAGTAAAATAAGCATGCCACAAACCAGCTCCAACAAAAGTCTGAATAGAAAAATATGTAAATTTTCCAATTATATTAATTTTTTCTCAAATATTTAATGCACAGCTGGAATTACATGATATAATAAGTTTGTTATTTTCTTAGGAAGGACTGCCCTTCAAGTCCATGGAAGAGCGATTTTTGGTGAAGTTTATTCGAAGGGATTACATTGCCACTACATAAGCAACAGCGTATCATATTTAGTCGTTATAATTGTACTATCATTGCAGCAGCTACATACATAGCCGCTTCGCCGAAAGTTCTTCCTAAGTAAATAACTATTTAATAGAAAGAAAGGGTTCTCCTTTTGCGAAAACAACAAATTACTGCCTGGGTGCTGGTCCTTTTATGGATGAGCCTTATTTTTTATTTTTCCCACCAACCCGGTGATACCTCCAGTGAACTGAGCGGAGGCATCACAGAGACGCTGCTTTACATACTCCAAAGCGTGCTGCCTGTGACGTTTTCAGAAGAAGCAATGCACACTTTAATCCGAAAGGGTGCGCATTTCTTCGTATATTTTGTGCTCGGAATACTTACGCTCCGTGCTCTGCATTCTTCCCGCATTCACGGAGCGTCTGCAGTCGTATATGCATTGTGTATCTGTATACTATATGCGATTACAGATGAGGTCCATCAGCTGTTCATTCCCGGGAGGGCTGGGACGATCACCGATGTAGCGATCGACAGCGCAGGCGCTGCGGCGGGAATCGCGCTGTACCTGCTCGTCAGTCAATGGTGGCGGAAAAAATAAACCGGCTCCGCAAAAATGCGGTAAGCCGGTTTATTTTATTTGATTTTCTTCAGTTGCAATACTTCGCTTTGATACTGCTTTTCCAGGAACCAGTCTATGCCGATATTCATAAAATAAGCGCC
This sequence comes from Alkalicoccus daliensis, assembly GCF_900103955.1. Classification (GTDB taxonomy): domain Bacteria; phylum Bacillota; class Bacilli; order Bacillales; family Salisediminibacteriaceae; genus Alkalicoccus; species Alkalicoccus daliensis. Next base: position 111,756 of record NZ_FNIL01000012.1, on the reverse strand, counting down.
GGAAGCCGTTTTTTCGTTGTTGAGCTGATAGACAGCTTCAGGATCCAGGCCTTTCAGCTTCAATCTCACCGGCCGCGCACCGTATTTCAGGCCGCTTTCCAGTAAAAAGACGACAGAAGATTCCATGTCTTTTGATACGTACTGCATACTCGTGACTGCCTGGACAGAATCAGGAGAACTTATTCTAAACTGCGTGCCTTCCTGGACCACCTCCCGGATTTGTTTATAGAGGGATATCCACTGTGCCGCTTCTTCTTTCTCTTCATCCGGCCAGTGATTCAGGTTGCCGCCGATGCCGAGAGAGCCCATCATCGCGGAATGGAAACGGTAGGACAAAGGGACTTTCCGCTGATTCAGCCAGTTAGGAGAATCTGTTACCCAGCACATCATCGTTTTCGCATTATAAGCATAGGAACAGCCGTATTGAATTGGCAGCCTGTCCACTGCGTCTGTGTTGTCACTCGTCCAGAATTGATCCGTTCGCTGCAGGACGCCCAAATCTATGCGTCCGCCACCGCCGGAACAGGTTTCAATAAGAAGGGACGGGTACTTTTTCTTAAGGTGATCCAGTACGCGGTAAAGTCCATCCGCATGATCCTGCCAGAGCGATTTTTGAGAAGCGGGAGAACTGGTGTGTACCGCTTTTCCATTTCTCATCTCTGTGAGCCCAGGCTCTGAAACTGCCCGGTTCATATCCCATTTGAAAAACTTGATATTATGATTATCCATCAGCTGTTCGAGAGATTTGATAATATATTCCTGCACTTCTTTTTTGCCGAAGTTTAATACAAACTGGTTCCGGGCTTTTGTTGTAGTTTTGCCGGAAAACTGATAAATCCAGTCGGGATGCTGCCGGAAGAGCTGGCTGTCTTCGTTTACCATTTCCGGCTCGACCCATATGCCGAAATCCATGCCGAGTTCGCTGACACGCTTGATAAGAGGGTCAAGGCCCTCCGGGAATTTACTTTTGTTTACCTCCCAGTCTCCAAGTCCCGCTTCATCAGAATGGCGCTCCCCAAACCAGCCGTCATCTACGACAAACATTTCACAGCCAATGTCCGCTGCTTTTTCTGCAAGGGCCATCTGATCCGCTGCAGACACTTCAAAATAAGTGGCTTCCCAGGAGTTGTAAAGTACTTTTCTTGTCTGGTGCCGGTGCTCTTCCGGAAGAATCACTTCCTGCTGAAAGGTATGTGATAGCTGGCTCATTCCCGTAAATCCCTTATCGCTGCAGCCGATATAAAAGACAGGGGTTTCAAAGGATTCATTCTTATCCAGACTTTGAAAAAAGTCGAAGTCATTGAGGCCGCCGCTGACATGAACGAACCCGTGGGCGTCTTTTTCTACATGCAGGTCCCAGTTGCCGGAATAGGCGAAGTGGCCGAACCAGACGTTTCCGTGATGTTCGTCTGCACCGTCGTCGATGGCAAACCATGGATTTGCATGGTGGGAAGTGCTGCCGCGCCGGCTGTCTATCGTTTTGCGGCCTTCCCTGATTTCTTCCTGGATCAGCTGAAATTCGCCTACCCACTTTCCAGCCAGATGACTGAACTGGTAAGTTTGAGAGGGAGTAAAACTCACCTGAAGGGACCTGGCAGCTTCCAGGTGGAGCGTTTCTCCAGCGTGATTCCGGATCGTCTGACTCCTGCCGATCATGTCATATTCGGGATAGACATCATAATGCAGCTCCAGCAAATAGCGGTTTTCCTGGTCAGTAAGCTGAATGGAAAGGCGTTCAGCTTTTCCGGACTTCGAAATTTTATAATCCTGGAACTTCCAGTCAAATCCGCGCTCGCCGGTTGTATTCGATACCTTCAAGGTAGGTTCGGAATACACTAATTCACCCCAGGGAATAAAGTCATAGCCCATTACACCGCGGGAGTCTTCAAAGGAAGAATGGGGAATGACAAAAGCGTCGATGGCTTCATAATCTGCTTTACTTAACTTTTTCCCCCAGTAAATATGCTGCATATGCCCACTGTCATGACGGTCGAAAACATAAGCAGTTCGGCGGGTTTCAAGTACAAAGCGCCTGTTGTTATCCAAAGTAAATATATTCATAAGTTCTCCTCCAGTGTGAAAATTATTTTATAAAGCAGCTCTTTTACGTTTTTCTAATAATTAATTTACTGCTGAGAAAGACTTTTTTCGCTACATTTCTTTTTTCATTTATCTGTTCGGAAATAAGATCCACTGCAGTTTCACCCATCAGTTCCGTATATATTTTTACAGTGCTCAAAGGCGGATAAACGTATTTGGATACAGTAATGTCATTCACTCCTATTAACCTCACCCGCTCAGGCACGGAAATTCCTCCCTCATGCAGGGCGCGCAGCGCGCCGATTGCCAGCGGATCGTTTGCAGCAAAAAAAGCCTGCGGCAGCTGATCCCCTAATTGTTGAATTGCTTCTTTCATCAGCTTGTAGCCGGATTCTACAGAAAAGTCTCCTATAAAAATGTGATCTTCCTTAAGTAAATTTTTTTCCGTCATATAGTTCCTGTAATATCTTTCCCGGACATCGGTTATAGGAGAAATAGCATTTTTATAAGTTTCATACCCGCCTATAAATCCGATTTCCTGAAATCCTTTATGTGTAAAATAGTCGAGTACTGAGGTAGTAACTCTTTCAAAATCAGCAAGCACAGTATCCGAGTTTTCCTCATCGGGATTGGTATCAACGAAAACAATGTGGTTACTGATTTCTTTTAACTCCTTAACTTGTGCGGGATTGAATCTCCCGACAGCAATTATTCCATCCACGTCCTGATCAATTGATTCAATATCATTAAATCTGAAAAGAGTAGTGTTGGCAGTTGCTGCTCTCTTTTCAATGCCGAAGCGGATGGCCATATAGTAGATATCATTCAGCTCTTCTTTTTCATCTACCCAATGTAAAAAAGCAATTTTTTGCTCCGCGGCTTTTTTGTGGCGGATTTTGGTATAGGAAAGTTCTTCTGCTGCTTCGAACACTTTTTTCTTCGTTTCTTCCGTCGCAGATAGGGTCTTATCATAATTTAATACACGGGAAACAGTGGCGGCCGAAACGCCTGCTCTGAAAGCAATATCTTTAATAGTAGCCAAATAATATCTCCCCCTGAAAACATCTTAATGAAAGCACTTTCAAATTTAATACTAAATATGATTGGTAAAATAGTCAATCTTATTCAGTAATTATTTTAGTAATTAATTTACTTAAACATTGACTTAGAGGAAGGTGGATGATTAGTGGACCGGGAGTCGCCATAGCGGAAGGTGATGTCAGTATAGTGGGTCCGGAGTAAAGCATAGCCCGTTTTTATATCAGTATAGCGGGGGCGGAGTAAAGTAAAGGTGATGCGGAGTAAAATAGCGGGTCCGAGCGTAAATTAGCTGCTCCATTTTGCAGTTTCCAGTGGGGAAGGGGGTTGAATGAAGAAGGTAATATGCTTTTCCGGGGTGCGGGGGCGGACGATACAGTATAACGTGATTTCATTAAAGTATAAGCGGGATCGGAGTAAAGCATAGCGCGTTTTCATGTCAGTATAGCGGGATCGGAGTAAAGTATAGGTGAAGCGGAGTAAAATAGCGGGCCCGAGCGTAAATTAGCTGCTCCATTTTGCAGTTTCCAGAGGTGGAGGGGTTGAATGAAGAAGGTAATATGCTTTTCCGGGGTGCGGGGGCGGACGATATAGTATAACGTGATTTCATTAAAGTATAAGCGGATCGGAGTAAAGCATAGCGTGTTTTCATATCAGTATAGCGGCATCGGAGTAAAGTATAGGCGATTCGGAGTAAAATAGCGACCGAGACAGTAAAATAAGACCTCCCCCCTCACCGCATTCCCCGGGCTGAGTGCGAGATTCACCTTTCCATCAATAACCTCGTCCAGATTTTTTCTAATTACTCCCAATAAATACGTTAAACAGCTTATATAAAGAAAATCTATTGAATTGTCAAAATAATTAGGCTATGATTGAAAACAAGAAGGCGCTTACATTGTTATTTTTAATAAAAATACCAGAAGGGCGCTTTTTATTTTGTCGTTTGTGCAAACGTTTCCATAATTTGCACAGTGTTGCACACGGGATTTCGGCACTCACAGGAAAAGGAGGTCTGAACTGTTTCAGGAAATAATTTCATGTATTTTGAAGGGAGAGAAAAGCTCTTGTATAAAAGAAAAACACGACGAAGTGCTTTGATGATGACGGGAGTAATGGGACTCAGTATCTTTTCAGGGTTTGCCCCGGCGGCTGTGGCAGAAGAAGAGCAAGATAGTGGAGTAGACGAAGGTTCGCTTCGCGTCCACTATGATTACGGTGATAAGGATGTCACACAGCTCGGTGTATGGTTCTGGGGAGACGTTGCAGAAGAACCGACGGACTGGCCGGACGGCAGCTGGTTTTCTGATTACGGCACGACGGATTTCGGTGCCTATGTAGATATTGAGCTGGCGGAAGATGCTTCCTCTCTGGGGTTGGTAATTAATAACCGGGGTGGGGAAAACGTATCTGGTGACATTGACATAGATATTCTTGCAGAAGAGATGGATGAAGTATGGATTACGCAGGAGGAGCAGGTGTATTACTACGAGCCGGAGGCGCTTGAAGGCGATACGCTGCGGGTTAACTTTCAGGCGGAAGGAGAGTATGAGCCATGGGGCCTCTGGACCTGGGGCAGCGTAGCGGAGGAACTTTCCGACTGGCCGATGGATGCACACGCTTTTTCAAGTGAGCAGACAGGAAGATACGGAGCCTACCACGACCTGGCGCTTGCGCCGAACGCTTCCGGCATTGGTTTTTTGCTTGTGAAACGGGATGAAAGTGCAGAGCAGTCCGGCGACATGAACTTCGGTGATTTTGACACGCACAGCCAGATCTTTCTGCGGGAAGGGGACGATGAAGTTTATACGAATCCTTACTTTGTTTCCACAGGCGCAGAAGAAGAGGACCGCGAGCTGAAAGAAGGAGAATATGACATCAGCGTAAGCGGTTCGGTTAAGGAAGCATTCCATTACAACGAAAATGCAGTGCTCGAAGTGCATATAGAAAACAACAGCGATGTCGAAGTGGATACGATTTATGCGGATACGAGTGCGCTTGGAGGGAGCAGTGAACTTGCTGTTTCGCCGGAGCTCGAGGCAGTGTCGATCGCAGCAGCTTACGACACGGAACCCGGCACATACGATCTTCCAATTACAGCAATTGATGAAGAAGGCGGCATGTATCAGGGGTCAGCGACTGCGGAAGTAACTGAGCGCAGTAAGGAAGAAGGCGAGTTTGATTGGGACGAAGCGATGATTTACTTTATGCTGACAGACCGCTTTGCAGATGGAAATCCTGATAACAATGATCCTTACGGTTTGGATTACGCGCAGTACGATGATGAAAATCCCCGCGGTACATATCAAGGGGGAGATTTCGCAGGTGTAACAGAGAATCTTGACTATCTGGATGATTTGGGAGTAAACACGGTCTGGATTACTCCGATTGTAGAAAACATTGCACACGATGTAGAGTGGGATGCTTCTGCTGGAAACTACTTTGGCTACCACGGCTACTGGGCAAGTGATTTTGAAGAGTTAAATCCGCACCTTGGAACGCTCGAGGAGTTTCATACACTGATTGACGAGGCGGCAGCGAGAGATATGAAAATCATGGTGGACGTGGTGCTCAATCACCCGGGCTATGACGTGCGCGAAAGCGATCAACTGCCGGAAGGAGAAGCGCCGGATGGCTATCCCGGACCGGAAATAGTCGAGCGTTTTGACGGCATGATCCGTGACAATCCAGGCTCGGATGACCAGACGATGGAGCTTGCGGGATTGCCTGATTTTGAAACAGAAAACCCGGAGGTGCGCAATCAGCTGGTCGACTGGCAGACAGCATGGCTGGACCGTTCTACGACGGAAAATGGGAATGCCATATCCTATTACCGGGTAGATACTGTTAAGCATGTGGATGATACGACCTGGCAGCATTTTAAAAATGAATTAACAGAGAAAGACAGTGAATTTAAAATGATTGGCGAGTCCTGGGGTGCGAACCAGAACGACGATCAGGGATATTTACAGACAGGAACGATGGATTCTTTACTCGATTTCGGCTTTAAAAACAGTGCCCGCGATTTTGCACGGGGTAACCTGGAATCGGTAAATGAAGATCTGCAGGAACGTAATGCAGGAATGGATAATACGTCTTTATTAGGGCAGTTTTTAGGAAGTCACGATGAAGAAGGATTCCTTTACAACCACGGAGAAGAGGCACTGCTGATCGGCGCAGCACTGCAGATCACGGCGAAAGGACAGCCGGTCATTTATTATGGGGAAGAACTGGGGCAGTCCGGCGACGATAACTGGCCGCAGTATGATAACCGCTATGACTTTGCCTGGAGCGAAGTGGAAGACAGCGAAATTCACAAACATTATCAGAAGCTGCTTCAGTTCCGCGGAGAACATTCAGAAATTTTTGCCCGCGGCGGCCGCAGCGAGACAGCGGGATCTGATGAGGAAGAGTTTCTCGTGTTTGACCGCACCCACAATGGAGAGAGTGTCTTTGTAGGCCTGAACGTGGCGGATGAGGCGCAGGAAGTAACACTAGGTGTGGAAGGCGCAGATACGGTAGTAACGGACGCATACTCCGGGGAAACGTACGCTTCAGAAAACAATCAGGTAACTATTACCCTTCCGGCAAAAGCAGACGGAGGAACGGTTCTTCTTACTGCAGATAACGGAACGATAGTAGGAGAGGAAGCACCGGCACCGGAAGAGCCTTCCAGTGAGATTCCTGAAAATCACCTGCGTGTGCATTATGATGCAGGAGACACGAACGTTTCTACCCTGGGTGTCTGGTACTGGGACGGAGCGGCAGTGCCGTCTGAAGAAAATGCTTCCTGGCCGGGAGATGAGCGGTTCAGTGAAGAAAACAGCACCGATTTCGGACCGTATATTGATATTGAGCTGGAGCCCGGGGCAGACAGGCTGAGCATGCTCATTAATAATACAGGCGGCGATAATATTACAGGAGACGTACAGGTAGATCTTATTTCAGAAAGAATGAATGAGATCTGGCTTTATGAAGACGGCTCTTACGTACTGGCAGAGCCTGTAAATCTCGGCGAAAATGAGGTCCGTGTTCATTATGACCGGGAAAACGATGATTATGAAAACTGGGCAGTCTGGTCTTTTGAAGACGTTGCAGTTCCTTCTGGCGAACTGGGAGACTGGCCGGACGGTGCTACAGAATTTGAAGGTACAGGAAGATACGGTGCCTATCTGGACGTGGAGCTGACAGAAGATGCGGAAGAAATAGGATTTCTCTTTTTAAACAAAGAGACTGGAGAACAGACGAATGATATGAGCTTCTCCGATCTGGAAAGATACAATCAGATTTTCGTACAGGAAGGCACCGACACAGCTTTCAACAACCCTTACTATACGACGCAGGACGGGTTAAGAAATGCCGAAGTCCTTTCTGAAGAAAGAATTGAGCTGACTTTTTCAGGCACAGAAAATTTAACGGAAAATCAGCTTTTTGAAGGGATACAAATTACAGACCGTAATGGGGATGCTGTCGCATTTGACCGAGTAACGATAGAAGACGATGGAGTGACAGTCAACCTCCACGGCACGTTTGATCTGGATCTTGCGCCGTTTACGGTTACTTTCAACAACCGGTCGGCGAGTGCGATGATCGGCTGGCGCCTGAAGGACGAGCTCTACAGCTATGACGGGAATCTTGGAGCGGAGCTTCATGAGGATGGATCCGTCACGCTGAAGCTTTGGTCACCGAGCGCGGACAATGTGAGCATTACATTATACGATAAAGACGATCAGGACAGCATAGTAGCAGAAGATGTAGACATGGAGCGCCAGGACAGAGGTGTCTGGGAAGTGACGCTTGATGCAGGAAATACAGGCGTAGAAAATCATACAGGATACTATTATCACTATATGATTGAAAGAGACGGAGAAACAGTTGAGGCGCTTGATCCGTATGCTCCTTCAATGGCAGCCTGGAACAGTGATGATGAGGACAGCTACATTGGGAAAGCAGCAATCGTAGACCCTTCATCGATTGGGCCGGAGCTTGATTTTGCGGAAATTGAAGGATTTGAAAAGCGGGAAGATGCAATTATTTACGAACTGCACGTCCGTGATTTCACCTCCGATCCTTCGATTGAAGACGAGCTGGAAAATGAATTCGGCACGTTCGGCGCGTTTGCGGAGCGGCTGGATTACCTGGAGGACTTAGGAGTGACGCACGTACAGCTGCTGCCGGTAATGAGCTATTTCTTCTCGAATGAATTTACGGCAGGAGAGCGGATGCTCAATTATTCTTCTACACAGAATAATTACAACTGGGGTTATGACCCGCACAGCTATTTCTCATTAACGGGTATGTATTCACAGGATCCGGAAGATGCAGAAAAGCGGATTGAAGAATTTAAGCAGCTGATTCATGAAATTCATGAACGCGATATGGGAGTAGTGCTTGATGTAGTGTACAACCATACTGCACGTGTACACATTTTCGAAGATCTGGAGCCGAATTATTACCACTTCATGGATGCGGACGGCACGTCCCGCGTAAGCTTTGGCGGAGGACGTCTCGGCACAACGCATGAAATGGCCCGCCGTATTCTTGTAGACTCGATCATGTACTGGGTGGAGGAATTTAAGGTGGACGGCTTCCGCTTCGATATGATGGGAGACCATGATGCAGAAACTATTCAGATCGCGTACGATAAAGCAAAAGAAGTAAATCCCAATATCGTCATGATCGGCGAAGGCTGGGTCACGTATGCAGGGGATGAAAATTATCCTGACGTGCAGCCTGCGGACCAGCAGTGGATGCAGTATACAGAAAGTGTCGGTTCTTTCTCAGATGATTTCCGGAATGAATTGAAATCAGGCTTCGGCAGTGAAGGAGAACCGAGGTTTCTTACCGGCGGGGCGCGTGATATTGAGCGGATTTACAATAATCTCACCGCAAATCCGGCGAATTTCACCGCAACGAATCCGGGGGATGTCGTACCGTATATTGCAGCGCATGACAATCTGACGCTGCACGATGTAATTGCACAGTCAATTCAAAAAGATCCAAAAGATCATCAGGAAGAAATTCATCAGCGTATCCGTTTAGGAAATGCGATGGTCCTGACTGCACAGGGAACAGCATTTCTGCACGGCGGGCAGGAATTCGGCCGTACGAAACAGTTCCGTCATGAGGATTATATTGCGCCTGTTCCAGAAGGAGAGGAGCCGTATAAATCCACTTATATGGAGGATGCAGATGGTAATCCGTTTGAATATCCATATTTCATTCATGATTCCTACGATTCTACGGATGCAATTAACCTGTTTGACTGGGAAAAAGCAACGGATGCAGAAGAATATCCGATTAATAATGTAACGCAGGACATGGCTGCAGGCATGATTGAACTGCGCCGTTCCACGGACGCATTTACTTTCGGCACTATGGAGGAAATCGATGCGCAGGTGTCACTGATTGAAGCGCCGGAAATTAATGCCGAAGATCTTCTTATCGGCTACCGCGCCGAGTCTCTGGAAAGAGAGGAGACGTATCATGTGTTTATTAATGCGGATGCGCAGGAGCGCACGCTTTCTCTCGAGGAGGATCTTACAGAGGGAGTCATTGTCGCAGATGCGGATGAAGCAGGCGCAGGACCAGTAGCAGAGGAAAATGGATTCGCACTGACTGCTTCTTCCATCACCATTGATCCATTAACAGCGGTAATAGTGAAAACTGGAGAAGTGGAAGAAAGCGGTCCGCAAAAACCAGGTAAGCCGGGCAGACCTGATGCACCTGGACCGCCATCCTGGGCGCCTGGTCCCCCGGAATGGGTGAATCCAGGACCGCCGGCAGACCGGCCGGGCCGCGGAGGGGCAAATAAAAATTAATATTCATAAAAAAATGTCTTAAAATTAATAGTTGCAAAGTCCGCTCCCACCAATTTGGTGGGAGCTTTTTTTGTACGGAGACGAAATGATTTCATAGAAAGTCATGTAATTCTTTATCAACAAGGAATATTTAATGGGTATTTTGTTTTGTATAAAGTATAATTAATAAAAAATAAGAATTTAAAAATAGAATAATAGGTATTTTGTGATATTATATATCTAATTAATGTAATTTATACATGTTATGTAAATCTAAAGTCTTGTTAACATGTTTATTGAACAGCGTCTTTTGCAGTGGTTCAACTTTTTAAGAAACGCCAGCTGCAATATGTAGATTTTAAGTGAACTTTATGAATGTATCGGGAGGTTATGAAAGTGGAGTGGGTGGATATAAAACAGTTTCCTTACTTAGCGCTTGACCGCAAAGTAGAAGAAGATATATTTTCCGGAGCAGGACATTTGCTGTTAAGAAAAGGTATGATTTTAACAACGCACCATGTGGCACAGCTTCTGCAGCATGATATCAGGAAAATACGCTTAGGAGAATCAACATCAGTACTTGAACAGATGACGGGAAAGCTGGGCGAAAAGCATCAAACATTTTTAGCGTTGTATCAGAAGCAGTATGAAAGTCTGCGGCCGGTATTTGAAGCAGCTGAAAATAACGAATTATTACCATTGGAAGAACCTCTGGTATTATTTGAAGATCTAATTGAAGAAGCATTAAATGGTATTAATTTATTGGAAGTTTTACAGCAGATGCAGGGACACAGCGAATATACTTTACGGCACAGCATTCACGTAGGGCTGATATCTTCGCTTATTGCCCAGCTTCAGAATTTTTCAAAAGAGCATGTACTTGAAATAGGCAAGAGTGGCCTGATGCATGATATCGGCAAGCTGAAAATTTCAAATGATATTATTCAGAAACCTGGAGCTTTAACAAATGAAGAGTTTACTGAGATTAAAAAACATCCCGAAAAAGGATATGACCTGCTTCAAACAAATCCGGTTGTTTCAGAAATGATGCTTCTGGGGGCGCTGGAACATCATGAAAGAATAGATGGAAGTGGCTATCCTCACAGGAAAAAAGGAGAAAAACTATCTGAGACAGGGAGAATCGTAGCGATTGCGGACGTATTTGACGCAATATCTTCCGACCGTTCCTACAAGAGAAAAAGGTCACCGCTTACTGCATTAAAAGTAATTTCAGATGATATCTTCGCAGGGCGTCTTTCGAGTAAATTGGGAATGCCGTTTGTAGGACACATGCTCAGTTCCTACACAGGTTCCTACGCTTACTTATCAGACGGAAGAATTGGGCAGATTATTCAAATTCCCCTGGAGAATATGGAGCATCCGATGTTATATGTAGAGGGTAAAATGCTTTCAGCGGAAGAATCAAAAGAAGTTGAAATCATTGATTTTGCAGACGCAAGATCGAAAAAAATGTATTTAGAGAAAGAAAGAGCCGAAGCATTTTAATAAATATCACGTCTGTCGATTATCGATAGGATACAGTATTGCAGTGTCTGCGGTTTCTATTTCTTCGCATGCCGTGGAGAAAGCTTTCGGCTTCCGAATAGAAGGTATGGTTACGCACAGCCAGAATGCGGGACGGTCCAGTGATCTTCAAACTTTCTTTTTCCAAAGTCTCACTCTGCTAATGCGGGATGTCTTTTATTTCTGACTAAGAAATAATGAGAGTTCATCACTTCGTAAAACTACAGCATTCCTTTTTTCAAACAATTAAAAAAGGAATGCAATCTTTTTCAAAAAAAGAGCGGCGCGAAGCCGGTGACTCCGAGAGGATTGAGGGCGATTCGAAGATCCGGCTGCCGAAGGCAGACTAGCTGAGAGAGTCCCCTCCGGAAAGCGTCCGGCGGGAGCAGAGCGTCTTACTGCATTCCAGATAAGAAGCCCTTTCTTGCTTTTTTAGATCGGAAACACAGGATATTATTTAGGTTATATTGGATAAATAACGCGCATGAATAAATAGAACTTTTATAAAAGGGACAGCAAATGCCCAGCGGCTGGTTTTCCTCCGCTGGACAGGATTACATATTATATTTCCATTAATAATGATGGAATCAGGCTGACGGAAAACTCAGCTTGTAGTTCAGGATTTTTTCTTACTATTTGCTCGTTTGTTGAGGAAGTAAAATTATAGAATTGGTTCACATTCCTGCATGCTGCCGCTGCGCAGCTTCTTTAATGCAGTTTTTCTCCAGCTCTTCACAGTCGTTACAGAGACCCCGTACTTTACTGCAATATCAGCTGGTTTTAAATTTTCAATAATATAAGCAGCTGCCCAGTCTTTTTCACGTGGGGTAAGATCTAACTGAAGAATCCACTGCTGCAGCAGCACTATCTCTTCACTATGCTGACTATCTGCTATGTTGAAAAGTAATTCCGGCTCCAGGGAGTAAGCGCGTGACTTCCGCTTATCCTGTCTTGTCAGTTCATGGCGGATTTTTCCGTAGATATAGCTTTTCGCAAGCGGAGCAAAGGGACCCGCAGCCGTATCATACTTGAGCCATGCTTCGTAAATCGCAATTCTGCCGATCTGCTCATACTCTTCTTTTTCCCGCATTAGATTCCACTTATGAATCACTCCATAAACCATCGGCATAAACTGGCTTAAAACTTTTTCGAATTCCTTTTCCTTTTTCATGAATGTACCTTTTCAGAGGGGCGCGCTCCCTCATGTATTCCGCGGTACATTCATCGTATAGAATATAATAAAAGCAGGCGAATGGCTTTTCTTATTGTTTATACGAAAGTAAACGTTAAGTTTCACCCGGATAAAAATGAACTTTTACCCCGAAAATAGTTAATTAAATACCATAATAAGAAAAATCTGAAAATATAAGTTGATCGTTCCCATATTATGATATATTATGTAAATATAAATCAGCCTCGTAAGCTTTTCCTGTGACTATACTCAACTTCTTCGTAGTGCTTTTTCCACAAAAGTCCGCTGCTTACAATTCATGGTGTCAGATAGGAAGTGATGAAAGACATACATTGCACCCTGTAATTCCCTCCTTATGCGATTACGGATCCACTCTAGCCACACCATTAACCTTAATAGAGGAGCAGCGTTCATGAAGACGACAACTGAATATAGAATTTCTTCTGACACGATGATGTTGGAACCCGCACGACAGATAGATGGGGGCACAATAGTACATGAAGTGAATCGTACTTTTCACGTCTCCCAGGAGCCTAAGGACATTATCCATGCCAATTGTTATTTAGGGAGTTCATCCTACGAAGGACGAGTAAAAGCGGTCCGTAAATTTCTTATGTATCTTAAGAGAACGCCGGTCCTCGTATATGAAAAGACCGGTATTATCACCTTTCCCACGCACGCATCGAATCATTTGAACTGCCACTGGATTTTTCCGGCACACATACGTACTTTTCAAAAGTCACCAACAAAACCCGGGGTTACATGTTTATTTATGATGAACGGACAGGTGCTGGAGGTTCCGGTTTCTGAACATACAGTTTCAAAACAATATTACCGGACCAATCATGTGCTTCGCTTTTTCGCAGATGGTTCATGACAGGATAGATTAGCTGTCGGAAAAATATATAACAAAATAATATCCCCTCTGCTGCAGAAAAATATGCTGCAGGAGGGGCTTCGTAGATTAAAGGGCGTATAACAGCAGCGTGTATAATAAAACACCAATGCCGAATGCCCAAAAGTTGCTTTCTCTTTCAGCCGGGAGTTCTTCCTTTAATATATTTAAAATCATTGTTCCGGCGAGGAAGGAAAACAGCATCGTTACGGTTACTTCAGACACCTCAATAAATAGCGCCAGCAGCCATCCGAAAAACACGGCAGCCGCAAGCATGTACCTGCCAAAATGGTCGTATTGATGTTCGTGATGCAGGCGCAGTGAATAATCATTGGAAATAAAATGCACGGAAAGCGCAGCGAAATAAAGTAAAAGATCTCCCGGCTCCTGGTACTCTCCATGAATAATTAAGTAACCAATCAGGAAATTATAAACAAAAAAAGACAGCACGTGAACCCGGAAGACCCAGTTGCTTTCCACCTCAGGTTTCTCACTTCCGGTGCGGGCTTTTTTTGCCATGCGTTCCAGTCCATAGAAAACCACGAGACCAAGAAGAGAGGCGAGGTAGACGTGATACTGATCCAGTACCCAGAGCTCGTAACCCGCTTCATTCAATTGATCCTGAAACATATGAAGTTCCGGGAGCAGATGCATAAATACATACGCGATAGATACGCCGCCTGCTGCAGAAAGTACTTTGCTGCGCGGTGCGGTGTGAAGGAAAGTTAACCGCTCAGAAAATAAATGGACGGCTATAAAACCGAGAACACATAAAAAGCTAAGTATTAAGAACATATAAGAGCCTCCTTGAAGACCTCGTACCCAAAAGAAACTGCTCTTAGTCCCTAAAGTAAGAAGGAAGAAGAATTCTAAGATAATAAGTTTAATCATACGGATATTTTTCAGGAAATTGATTCTGCTATAATAAAGAAAAAGCAGGTGAATGGAATGGCAAAAATTGTAGTGGCAGGAAGCTATATCACGGATCTCACTTCCCGGACTTCGCATTTCCCCAAGCCTGGGGAAACAGTGCTTGGAAACTCTTTTCGCATGGGGCCCGGAGGCAAGGGAGGCAATCAGGCGGTGGCAGCTGCCAGGCTGGGAGCAGAAGTGACGATGGTAACCAAGGTAGGGAAAGACACGTTTGGCGAAGAAGCTTTAAAATCATTTACAAAGGAAAATATTCGAACGGAATTCATATATCAGTCTGCGGCTGCGCCTACAGGAACAGCTTTAATTACAGTTGATCAGGCAGGGGAAAACACCATCGTTGTTTCCCCGGGAGCCTGCGGAGAAATCACAAAAGCAGAAATAGCAGGGGCTTCTTCCGCGATAGAAGAAGCTGCGATCATTCTGCTTCAGCTGGAAATATCAATGGAGGCAATTGAAGCCTGCGTGCAGACTGCATTTGAAAAAGGAAAGCGGATTATATTAAATCCTGCCCCCTTCCAGGAGCTGCCGGAAGATCTTCTCGCCAAAATAGACGTGATTACTCCAAATGAAACGGAAGCAGAAGAAATGACCGGAGTACAAGTGACGGACAGGAAGTCGGCAGCGGAAGCAGCCGGTATTTTGCAGGGGAAAGGTATTTCAACAGTGATCATCACGATGGGCAGGCAGGGATGCTGCGTCGCAGATAACGAAGAACTGTACTTTTTACCTGGTGTACAGGTGGAAGCAAAAGACACTACTGGTGCAGGAGATGCTTTTAATGGGGCTTTTGCGTACTTTACAGCGGAAGGGCTGCCGGTAAAAGAAGCGTGCGAACGTGCGAATATCGCTGCGGCAATTTCCGTTACGAAAGAAGGGACCGCGCCTGCGATGCCTACACGAGATGAATTGGCGCGATGGAAGAATCAAAATTAAAAATATAAAATTGTGGAGAAGTATTTATAAACAGAGGAAACAGTTTCTTCCAAAAAACTTGTGTGATAAAATGAACCTCTTCACTATTACTGTAATTCCAGCTGATGCAGGGGGATTTAAATAAAAAGGGGTCTTATTGTGAGAGGTCTTATCTTTTTTATATGGTTGGCATTATATACCATCGGGATGTGGACAGAAAGTTCCACAGCGTTTTTACGAGAATTAAGTGTTTCTTTTCAGCTGGTCTCAGAACCTTCTTTATCTGGATTTTGGTCTGTCAGCTACACAGGCGTGCTGATGGACAGCAGACTGCTGCTGCTTTTTAAAGTATTTCACGTCCTCAGTTCATTTATTCTTGGACTCTTATTCTTTCACTGGATGGGGGTAAGGTTTTTGCCAGTAGTCTTCTTGCTGCTCGTAGTTACCTTTATTGAGGTGATGCAGGTATTTTTCACAAGGGAGGCACTGGCGCTGGATGTGCTGCTGAATGCCTCCGGTGTAATATCTGCGGCTGCTTTATTATGGGTGTGGCAGAATGTGATACAGGAAATGCTGGAACGTGAGCCTATGGCGGAAGCAGAAACGATGGAAGAAGAAGCAGATAGACTGCAGGAGAAATAAATCTCTCTGCAGTCTTTTTTTGCGATTGAATTGCATTATTTTCAAGGGAGACCTTCATGAAAAAAAACTGCACCATGAAAGATAAAAATTAATACTGCTGTGTAACGAAGGAGAGGAAGCACGAGCGCCGTTCGAGAATCCAAGTGGCCTGGTCACAAAGCACGAGTGGAATCGATCCTGGCTGTAGATCGATGGAAGCTGTGCTCTGTGAAAGAAATTAGTCGAGAACAAGCCCTTGGGTCAGCCTCTCCGAAAGTGAAGCAGTATTACTTCTTTTTAGCAAAACTTTTATTTTTAAGACAGCTATTTTTAAAAAGCACTGTTAATGCTCATTATTGATAGGAAAAAATTTCGTTGCAACTGACCTGTCGTGGATGAGTTCCTGCGCTTCCTCGCTGCGTTGCAGAATCTACCCAGCTCGTTCTTCCAGAGGCTGTGTGTACTTTCTCCGTCGAAAGCATTAGCACAGCGGACCAAATGATTTTAAAGTCATCTTTACGGTCTTTGTGCAGATTACTGCTGGCCGAGGGCAGCAATGCTACCTCTAAAAAAGGCGTCCGCAGGTTTTCGCTTCGTTCCTCTCTTTGCGAAACAATAGAAAAAGATTATTTCTATACAAGCTTTTTTATCAACAAAACGGAGACAAGGCGATTTTCAAGACGCCTGCGGAAAAAGAAAGCGTGAAGATCGAAGGTTCGTCTCGAACTGCAGACGAACTCGTAAAGCAGGTGGGAAGCCAGCCGGGATCTTGAATCCAAGAAAGACGGTCTTTGTTTTTCTTGGATGGGCTGTGCGGACCCCTGCTTATTTCCAAGGGATAGCTGAAGGATTTCTCCGCGGCAAGCGCAGAAAAAGGAGCCGCAGGCGTACTTTTCTTATATCACCATCAAAGCCTTTTAATAAAACAAAATTCTTCTTGTGAATTTACTCATTACTTGGAAGCGCTGCAGAGATCTTCAAGAAGCACTTTGAGCACATGGACTGTTTCCACGCAGTCATTTAAAGAAGACCATTCTGCCGGATTGTGGCTGACACCGTCCTTGCTTCGCGTAAACAGCATCGCTACATCCGTTTTACGTCCGATAATCATAGCGTCATGTCCTGCACCACTTGGCAGGAAAAGCGGCTTCTTGTTTAAAACTGTTTCTGCGGCATTGCTTGCTTTCTGCTGCATTTCTTTTGTGACCTGCACCGGTGCGACATTCATTATTTCCTCTACTTCAATCAGGATTTTCCGTGCGGAAGCAATTTCTTTTGCAAGAAGCATGATAGCATCCCGCAGTGTATCTCTTGTATCTTCATGAATGTCACGGATGTCCACTGTTAAATTCACTTCGCCTGGAATTACATTAACTCCATTCGGCTTCACTTCCAGTTTTCCTACGGTAGCAACACATGTGCGGTTAAATTTGCGCGGAAGCTTTTCTACTAATGAAACAAATTTACCGGCTGCTACCAGGGCATCCTGCCGATCGTCCATAGGAGTATTACCGGCATGCCCTGCAGCGCCTTTGAAACTTACATTCAGCCAGGAAGGCCCAGCAATTCCCTGCACTACTCCTACAGGAAGGTCAGCTTTTTCTAACTTTTTCCCTTGTTCAATATGCACTTCTACAAATGCTTCAATATTATCAAAGGAACGCTTTGCTTCACGGAACGTCTGCAAGCTCAATTGATTTTCTTCGAGAACTTGTTCAAAGGTAAGGCCATTTTCATCCCGAAGGTTTTGTTTTTCTTCCTCTGTCCATTCTCCTGTCATTGCCTGGCTGCCGGTAAGGCCGCTGTTGAAGCGTGCGCCTTCTTCGTCTGTAAATACAATTACTTCATATGATTTTTCAGGTACGATATTTTCATCTTTCCAGCTCTGCGCTACTTCCAGTGCAGCCAATACACCAAGCGGTCCATCAAAATGCCCGCCATTCGGTACGCTGTCGAGGTGTGATCCGGACATTACTGTTGCAGTGGAACTTTTCCCTTCGATCCGGCCGATTACATTGCCGGCACCGTCCTGTGTCACTTGAAGCCCGGCTTTCTTCATCCAGTCTTTCACGAGGTCTTTTGCCTGCTGCTCTTCCGGAGAGAACGCAATCCTCCGGCTTCCATCATCACCCGTAAGTCCGATTCTGGAAACAGCATGCAGCCTTTTGGCCAGTCTTTCTCCGCTGACGCCGCTGTGGGATAGAGATTTGTCATAGGAATTCATTAAATGATCGTACATAAAAACCTCCTGAAAAATTAGTTTATACGTGCTCTTCAAATTATAAGATAATTATAACAGTCCCTGAGCAGTATAAAAGCATAAACACTTTTCAGGGGGGCAAAAAAGCAGGCAGCGCCATATGCGGCGCTGCCTGCTCCTCATTATTTCATCATTCTGCATACATCATTTGTGAAGGCAACTGGATCCTCTACGGAAAGTCCTTCAATCAGGCGTGCCTGATTGTAAAGAAGGTTCGTGTACAGTTCAAAGTTTGCCTGATCATCATTTTTATAAGCATTCTGCAGGGAATTAAACACATCGTGCTGATGATTGATCTCAAGGACTTTATCTGCTTCCACCCCTTGATTTTCCGGCATCTGTGCAAGAATTTTTTCCATTTCAATCGTCACTTCCCCTTCTGCAGTAAGGCAGACAGGGTGTGACTTCAGACGTTTGGAAATGCGGACGTCTTTTACTTTGTTTCCGAGCAGCTCATTCATGCGGTCAAACATTTCTTTGTGCTCGCTTGCAGTTTCTTCGGATTCTTTCTTTTCTTCTTCTGACTCCAGGCCGAGGTCGCCACTGGATACGGACTTAAATTCTTTGCCTTCATATTCACGCATCATTTTGATCGCGAATTCATCCACTTCTTCTGTGAAATAAAGAATCTCGTACCCTTTATCTTTAACCATCTCTGTCTGCGGGAGCTTTTCGATGCGGTCGATGGATTCACCGGTCGCATAATAGATATATTTCTGATCTTCCGGCATTCTTTCCACATACTCAGCAAGGCTTACAAGCTTTTTCTCTTTGGAAGAGTGGAACAACAGCAGATCTTTTAAGTCATCTTTATGCTGGCCAAAGTCGTTATATACACCGAACTTCAGCTGACGGCCGAAGGACTCATAGAACTTCTCGTAATTTTCACGCTCATTTTTCAGCATGTTCTGCAGTTCTTTTTTGATTTTCGTTTTAATATTCTTTGCGATACTTTTTAGCTGGCGGTCATGTTGCAGCATTTCCCGGGAAATATTCAGGGAAAGGTCCTCCGAATCCACCATACCTTTCACGAAGCTGAAATAATCTGGCAGAAGATCCGGACTCTTATCCATAATCAGGACACCGCTGGAATACAGTTCCAGTCCTTTTTCAAATTCCTTGGAATAAAAATCAAAAGGAGTAGTTTCCGGAATAAAAAGAATCGAACTGTAGCGGATTGCTCCGTCTACATTAATATGAATATGCTTTAAAGGCTCATCAAAACCATAGTGCTTCTCATGATAAAAATTGTTATAATCTTCCTCTGTCAGGTCCGCTTTATTTTTGCGCCAGATCGGCACCATGCTGTTCACAGTTTTTTCTTCTGTCACTGTTTCAATTTCTTCGCTGTCATCTTCTTTAGGTTTCTGCACTTCGGTATTCATTAAAATAGGATAGCGGATGAAATCTGAATATTTTTTTACGATGGACTGCAGGTGGGACTCATCAAGAAATTCATCGTAGGACTCTTCTTCTTCGTTTTCTTTTACGTATACAGTAATCGTCGTACCGGTTTCCTGCTTGCTGCCTGCTTCAATTGTATATCCTTCCACACCATCTGACTCCCAGCGGTATGCTTCGTTACTGCCGGCAGGTTTTGTGTCTACGACTACGCGGTCTGCGACCATAAAGGCTGAGTAAAAACCTACGCCGAACTGGCCGATAATATCGTGGCCGTTTTCCGCTTCATTTTCTTTCTTGAATGCCAAGGAACCGCTCTCTGCGATCGTACCGAGATTTTTCTCCAGTTCAGCTTCGTTCATTCCGATCCCGGTGTCTTCGATCGTAATCGTACGAGCTTCCTTATCCGCATGAACGCGGATATAAAAGTCTTCCTGGTTAAACTGGATAGCATCATCTGTCAATGCACGGTAATACATTTTGTCAATTGCATCACTTGCGTTGGAGATCAGCTCACGCAGGAAAATTTCCCGCTGTGAATAAATGGAGTTTACCATCATCTCCAGCAGACGTTTGGATTCCGCTTTAAATTCTTTTTTCGCCATATTAAACAATCTCCTTTAATATTGAATTCAGTCTTTTAGCACTCGGGCCAACAGAGTGCTAATTCATCTATTATTTTACTAAAATGCGTTCTATTGTCAATCAGGAAATCAGAATAAAAATATTCCTATATGAATATTTTTATTGCGCATCGGTAGCTTACGAGCTGAAAATCAGGAATTTTCGCCTGTAAAAGCCTGAGAACGGAAATACATGCTTTTCAGATCTATCATATACTCTGATTATATTGAATATAGAGGTAACCGTTGCAAACTCATCCCCCAAATGATTTGCATTACCCGGTCCTCCATATCCACTGTCCTACCCTTATCAGTGTTCAGAATTTGCCCAAGTTCTGAACACCCCCTTAATTTACCTTAAGCCATCCCTGCTTAAGGTATTTTTTTGTGGCTGAAATGGATATAATTAAGCCAGGAGGGGATTTGATGGGAAAAAGAATTGGCATTGATATTGGAGGAACATCCATCAGAGCTGCGCTGATTGACGAGCACGGCAATTTGTCTGGCTTTAAAAAGGAAGATACGCCGGAGTCTCCGGAACAGGGTATACATATGATTAAAACATTTATCGGAGCATGGCTGAAAGAAACAAGCGAGCCTGTAGGCGTGGCAGCGCCGGGGCCGCTAAACACAAAAACCGGTATATTCCTTGACCCGCCGAATTTACCGGGCTGGCATAATTTTAAATTAAAAGAAAGACTCGAGGAACTGCTGGAGCATCCGTGTATTGTGGAGAATGACGCGAATGCTGCTGCGGTAGCCGAATTTATGGCAGGAGCCGGAAAAAGTGCTGAGAGTATTGTTTATGTGACGATCAGTACTGGGGTGGGAGCTGGAATTATTACAGGCGGTCATTTATTGAGCGGTGCTTACAGTAACGGAGGAGAAGTTGGCAATATGATAATTGCTGATAACGGTCCTTCGCAGCAGGGAATGAATATCGGCTCCTGGGAGTCGCTTGCCTCTGGAAAAGCTTTAGGAAAAAGAGCTGCGGAAAAACTCCAGCTCACAGGCGGTGCTCCTGCCTTATTTGAAAAGATTGAAGAGGGATCTGCAGAAGCACAGGAAATATTTAATGAGTGGGTTGATTTTACAGCGAGAGGACTTGCAAATCTTATTCACACGGTGGATCCGGAAGTGATTATTCTTGGGGGAGGAGTGCTGAATAAGGCGGATCTAATTCTTCCGCCGCTGAAAGAAGCACTGAAAGGTAAAGTGTATGCAAGTGCTGTTGATAAAATTAACCTGGTGGCTGCTGCGCTCGGCGGACATGTCGGCGTGATCGGAGCGGCGAATCTGAGCAGAGTGCCCAGGTTGTAAATAAATAGAAAGAAACCCGGACAGAAGTCCGGGTTTCTTTATTGTGTTGCTTTTGGAGGATCTGGGAGAGGTTCATTATCCAATATCTCTCTCAGCTTTGTACCCAACCCAACTCTGCCGCCGAATGGCTTTAAATAGGGGCTTACGTACATGTGGCTCTCTCTGCCGTCTTGCATGCGCGGATCATTTTCGTGTATCCATTCAAAAACGGGTTCTTCAGTATCGCTAAGAAGAACGCCTGAATAATAGATGGAGTCATCTGCTGCAGGTTCGCCGATATCTAATATGACGAGGGTTCCTGTAAAGAAGTCTCCTCTAAAAGATCGAAGTCTTGCCAATGTTTTCATTCCTCTCTTGAACAGTGGTTCAGTTTCACTATACATATTGTATCACTTTATGATGAAGAGGGTGGGAAATAATTATAAGCTAAAGGACTTATTTTTTTGTAAAAAAAGGAAAATAAAAATAAAAAATCATTCATTAACCTATTGATATGGTTTTTTGTGGAATTTTAATGTTATCTCGGCAACAGCGTCCTCTATCTTTTGCAGTGTATCCCTGTATGTTATTTCCTCTGGTGATACTTCATCTGGGAATTCAAAAGAGAGAGTTTCTTCTTTTGCTTCCACAGTGGTGTTATTGGTAAATGTTTTTACAACATAATACGGAATATCTGCTTTTTCCGCCAGCTTTCTGATCAGCGGGACAACTCTGCTGGTATGCTCCAGGTGGTCTACCTGGCCTTCTCCGGTGAAAATACAGTCTGCATTATTTAAATGTTTCTGGAGCAGCTTTTCCGCCACAAAAGATGAAGCGTGGTGAAGAGAGTAATTTAACGATAAGAAAGCGAAGCCGAGACCGCCTGCAGCGCCGGCACCTGGTTGATCTTTTTTATCGGTGCCTTTGTTAAATAAGGTGGCTGCGCGGTTTACTGCGCTCTCGAGAAACTCAATTACCCCATCTGATTCTCCAGCTTGCAAGCCGAACGTAGAAAGAGCACCCTGAGGGCCGGTAAGCGGAAGAGAAGCTTTGCAGAGAATGGTCATCGGGGGCAGCGTAACACCAGATACATCTGCATGGCTTAAGCCGGAAAGGTCCTTTGTCCCTGTTTGTTGCAGCAGCTGCCCATTTTCCCCGTGAAAACGAGCACCCAGCGCTTCAAGCATTCCGAGTCCCATGTCTGCAGAAGCTGACGTGCCGAGCGAAAGCACGATATGAGAAGCTTCTTTTGATGCTGCAGCAAGCAATTCACCGAGGCCGTAGCTTGAAGTGGCAAGCAGGTTACGTTCATTTTTTTCAAGAAAATGTAAGCCGAGTACTGACTCACTATCTATATATACGACATTTTTTTTATTTATCCAATAAGGCACTTCGATCGGGCGCAGATGGGGATCCAGTACCTTTATATATTTCTTTTCTGCCTCTTCCTTATATAAAAGTGCCTCGCTTGTTCCTAAACTGCCATCCGCCATAGGAGTGAGCGTGATGGAAGCTTCGGGAACTTCACGGAGTACTCCTCGCTTCATTGCTTCTGCAGCTTGAACTGCAGTCACATTATCACCAAATTTGTCCGGGGAGATTACTATATTCATTGTGCATCTTCCTCCTCCTGAAAACCTCTCTATCGCTTCTATTATAAACTACCCGCGATAAAAACAGTGAAAAAACAACTTAAAACCCCCGGGAGTAATAGATAGACTGATAGAAACATCCTGGAAATTAACTAATTATGGTAATTGATGATGTGAAGCTTGAGGGAACCGAATGTATATGCATTGTTTTGAGCGGCGTTTCAAGAATACATCATTGATATGCTGCTTTCCCGTGGAAATAAATGGAACGAAAGGTGACGGTTTCAGCCAAATGCACTTAAAATGGAAAAAGCAGACTTCCGGCACTGGTAAAAAGATAGTGACTTTTATATTATGTAAAAATATGAAATTTTAAAAAAGGGTGGTTCATATGGCAAAAAGAGAGACAGAAGAAATAATTGCATTAACGAAAGAGCTGGTGAGAATTCCAAGTCCTTCCGGAAACACCCAAAGGGTCATCGGCTATGTAGAACACTGCTTTGCACAGATGGGGGTAAAAACAGAACGAAACCGTAAAGGTGGTCTTATCGCCACACTTCCCGGAGCCTCAGATTCTTCCCACCGCATGCTTACAGCACACGTAGATACGCTCGGAGCCATGGTAAAGGAAATTAAAGCAAATGGAAGACTGAAGCTTGATTTAATCGGTGGTTTTAAATTTAACGCGATTGAAGGCGAATATTGTGAAATTGAAACAAGTGAAGGGAATACATACTGCGGAACAGTACTGATGAAGCAAACGTCTGTGCATGTTTATAAGGATGCAGGCAGTGCACCGAGAAATCAGGAAAATATGGAAGTTCGAATTGATGAGAAAGTAAATTCCGCTGCTGATGCTGAGAAACTTGGGATTCAAGTTGGAGACTTTGTTTCCTTTGATCCCAGGGTGCAGCATTTACCGAATGGATATCTTAAATCCCGGCATTTAGACGATAAAGCCAGTGTCGGAGTGCTGCTGCGGCTGGCAAAGACAGTAATGGAAGAGAACATTGAGCTGCCTTACACGACGCGGCTGCTGATTTCCAATAATGAAGAAATCGGCTACGGGGGCAATGCAAGTATTACTCCGGAAACAGTCGAATATCTTGCTGTAGATATGGGGGCCATGGGAGAAGGACAGGCAACAGATGAGCACACGGTTTCTATCTGTGCAAAGGATGCAAGCGGCCCTTATCATCTGCAGCTGCGAAAGCATCTGGTGCAGCTTGCGGAAGAAAATCACATTGGCTACAAAGTAGACATGTATCCTTACTATGGTTCTGATGCTTCCCAGGCGATCCGGGCAGGACACGACATCGTGCACGGACTGATTGGTCCCGGGATAGACTCCTCCCATGCCTATGAACGCACTCACGCAGAGTCTCTGGAAGCAACGTATGAGCTATTAAAAGTATATATACAGTCGAAAATGGTATTATCCTGTTAATTGGTTGAGTAAAAAATCTTTAAAACTGACACTGAGAGAATAAAAGTGTTAAAATGAATCCAGTCTGTCGAAAGGAGGCGAATTGCAATGCCTTTACACAGTGGTTCGTATCATCAGCTGAAGGAAGCAGCAGTAACAGTATTACACCGGTTAAGTGATTTAATAGATGTTAATACGATCTATATTGCGAGAACTACAGAAGAAGAGACGTGTATTCAGCATGTCTATAATAGTGATAAAGTTTTGATGCAGGAAGGATTAGCCAAAGATTACACGAATTCTTTCTGACAATTTATACAAAGCAACGGCCGTGAGCCGTTCGTCGTAAAAGATTTAGCAGCGCATGAATTGACGAAAGATCTTCCGGTAACAGAGGAACTTGGCGGAGGAACGCTTCTTGGCGTGCCGATTATGATTCAGGGGGATAAGCATTACGGAACGCTCTGTGCGTATGAAGACAAGCCGAGAGAATTTACGAAGAATGAAATAGATTTATTTGACGTCATGGGGCGCCTGTTTGGTTATGTTGTGGAAGTTGATATTGAAAAAGAGCAGGTGGAAAATGCAGTAGTTCCGATTGTGACAATTGGCGAAGGGGTAGTGATACTGCCGCTCACCGGGATTATAAACGAGGAGAGGGCCCAGGTGATTCTGGATCAGGTGCTTGAATTCTGTGCTACAGAAGCGACCGATTACGTGATCCTCGATATCTCGGGATTAGTGCAGGATGAAGAAGCAATGACAGAAAAGCTTGTTCATTTAATGACGAGCCTGAATCTCGTAGGAGCGACTGCGATTATTACCGGAGTCCGTCCGGATCAGGCAAGAACACTGCATAAGCAGAATCTTACTTCGTACGAAATTAATATTAAAACGAGTGTGCAGGACGCTCTCCGCTGGATAGGGTGAACCTTCGAGTGGAAACGATAAAAGGAAACCCGCAGATATAAAACTCTGCGGGTTTTAAACTTATTTAAAATGGATATTCTCTTTTTTCGGACTGTACAGAAATCCATTTTACGGTTGTGAATTTGTCCAGGGCCCATTCGCCGCCAAAACGGCCGAGGCCGGAATGTTTTTCCCCGCCAAACGAGGCATGTGCTTCGTCGTTTACAGGCTGGTCGTTCACATGCACCATCCCTGTCTCCATTTTTTTCGCAAATTCCGTGGCACGGTGAATATCTTTCGAGTGCACAGCGCCGCTCAACCCGTAAGGTGTACCGTTGGACAGCTGCAATGCTTCCTCTTCGTCCTTAAACGTTATAATAGAAGCAACCGGGCCGAACATTTCTTTTGCGGCAGTCGGCATATCCTGCGTTACATTTGTAAGAATTGTGGGCTGGAAAACACTGCCTTCCGCTTCACCGCCGAGTTCGAGTTTTGCACCGGCTTTCACGGATTCATTAATATCTTCTTTTATTCGATCCACTTCTTCCTTTTTAATTAAAGGACCAATGATGACACCTTCCTCAGAAGGATCGCCGGTTTTTAAGTTTGCCGCCCGTTTCTTGAACTTATCTACAAATTCCTCATGAATATTTTCGTGCACAAGCACTCGGTTGGCACTCATGCATATCTGCCCCTGATGAAGGAACTTCCCGAAGATCGCTGCTTCTACAGCCTGATCTATATCTGCATCTTCCAGCACGACGAAAGGATTGTTCCCTCCAAGTTCCAGCGCAGTTTCCTTAATGTGTTCCCCTGCTAAAGAAGCGATATGGGAGCCAACTTCTGTAGAGCCTGTAAAAGAAATTACTTTCGGAACAGGGTGGGTGACGAATGCGTCCCCGATTTCAGACCCGCGGCCTGCCACTACATTCAGCACGCCATCCGGAGCTCCTGCTTCCTTGAAAATATCTGCGATCAGCGTTCCCGCCGTGACAATCGTATCAGATGCCGGCTTCAGCACTACTGTATTCCCTGCGACAATGGCAGGTGCTACAGAGCGCATGGATAGATGAAAGGGGAAATTCCATGGCCCGATTACCCCGATAACTCCTTTTGGAGATCTGTACACCCGGTTTTCCTTTCCTGGAAAATCAGAATCCATAATCTGCCCTTTGGAGCGGTAGGGAAAAGATGCGGATTCCTGCACGATTCCTAACGCAGCACCGAATTCAATATTTGCTTTTATTTCTGAACTTCCTGCTTCTCTGATCAGCAGGTCGATAATTTCTTCTTTTCTGTTCTGCATTACACCCGCGACTTTCAGCAGCAGATTGCGCTTTTCAGAAGGCGGTGTATCCTTCCAGGACGCAAAGGCATCTTTTGCTCCTTCATATGCTTTATCCAAATCTTCTTCTGAAGCTGAAGACATTGTAAAAAATGATTCCTGTGAATATGGATTTACGTTTTCCAGCTGTTTATCACTGGAGCCGTCCACCCAGGATCCGTTTATAAATTGTTTTGCATATTTTTCCATGCTTGAAAACTCCTTTTTAAAAGTGAGTAGGTTACATAAATAAACTATTCCCGCGTAATATAGGAACAAAACATTTCAGTAAACCTAAAATTAAGCCTTTTCTCACCGAAAGGATAATTTTCTGTCCCAGGTGGTGTTTCCGGAAAAGACCAGCTTAAAGGCATGTATGGGAGGAATTTTGCTGAAATTCGGCACTGCTTTCATTTCACGAGGGAGCAGTCGGGCAGAAACCACATACTGCTTGAGCTTTCAAACTTTAGCAGATCTGCGAAGCTAGCCATATACAGACGAGACTTTTTTCGAAAAATGAACAGAAAAGGTTTCGTTCAATTGAAATTCCTTCAGTAGTTTTTAAGCAACCAGCACATAAAATATCCTGGATCATTTTCCAATTTATTGAAAAACACTAAACGTTTCGTCTTGAATGGCGGGGTGGTCATCTTCCTTCTTTCAGGCTATAATAAAAGAGAGTGATCTATTATCTGAAAATTCAAAGGAGGGCAGGAGTGGGGAAAATACAAAGATATAAGGGGGCAACATCATGGTAGAAGGTTCAATGCCAATTATTATTACATTTATTGTTTATTTAGTCGGTATGATCGCGCTTGGGCTGATCGCGTACAAAATGACCGATAATTTGTCTGACTATGTACTTGGCGGACGCCGTCTCGGTGCAGGTGTAGCCGCACTTTCTGCGGGCGCTTCCGATATGAGCAGCTGGCTCTTGCTTGGTCTTCCAGGGGCGTTATACGCAGCCGGCCTGGTAGAAGCATGGATTGCTATCGGTCTTGCTGTCGGTGCGATCATTAACTGGATGTTTGTTGCAGGTCGACTTCGTTCCTATACGGAAATAGCGAATGATTCGATCACACTGCCGGATTTTTTCGAGAACCGATTTAAAGATAAATCAAAGTCTCTCCGGATAGTTTCTGCGGTACTTATTTTAATTTTCTTTACATTTTATACCTCTTCCGGCCTTGTAGGCGGAGCAGTTTTATTTGAAAGCACGTTTGGGCTGGACCAGTCTACAGCGCTTTGGGTTGGGGCAGTTATCATTATCGCTTATACGTTCCTCGGCGGATTTCTGGCAGTAAGCTGGACAGACTTTGTTCAGGGGATCTTGATGTTTCTTGCACTGATTGTTATTCCTATCTTTGCAATTGTGGATTTTGGCGGAGTAGGGCCTACGTTTGATACGATCCGAAGTATTGACCCTGCAAACCTGAGCTTATTT
This sequence comes from Alkalicoccus daliensis, assembly GCF_900103955.1. Lineage (GTDB taxonomy): Bacteria > Bacillota > Bacilli > Bacillales > Salisediminibacteriaceae > Alkalicoccus > Alkalicoccus daliensis. The sequence goes on along the minus strand of NZ_FNIL01000012.1, from coordinate 83,523 downwards.
GAAGGTGTAGGATTTATCGGGATCGTTTCTCTTTTAGGATGGGGTCTTGGTTACTTTGGCCAGCCGCATATTATCGTTCGTTTCATGGCGATCCGTTCTATGAAAGAGCTTCCAAAAGCGCAGGGTATCGGTATTACTTGGGTTATTCTTTCTATGACAGGTGCAGTTTTTACTGGTTTAGTAGGTATTGCTTACTTTGCAGACGCACCACTGGATAACCCGGAGACCGTGTTCCTTGAGTTTACACAGGTATTATTTCATCCAATAGTGGCGGGTGTACTTCTTGCGGCGGTTCTTGCTGCGATCATGAGTACGATTGACTCCCAGCTGCTTGTATCCTCTTCTGCACTTGCAGAAGACTTTTACAAAGGTATGATCCGTCCAAAAGCTTCCCAGAAGGAGCTTGTAATGGTAGGTCGTATCGGCGTATTGGCAGTAGCGGTTGTTGCGCTTATTCTTGCACAGAATCCTGACGCAACTGTACTGGAACTCGTCAGCTATGCCTGGGCAGGACTTGGGGCCACTTTCGGTCCGCTGATTTTATTCAGCTTATTCTGGAAGCGGATGACAAGAAATGGTGCACTTGCAGGTATGATTTCTGGTGGTTTAACTGTTCTCATATGGGTACAGATTGAAGCCGGAGGAATCTTTGACCTGTACGAACTTGTTTCAGGATTTATCGTTTCTTCCATTATGATTATCGTATTCAGTTATATCGGCGCACCGCCGACGGAAGAAATGGAAGCAGATTTCGAGAGTGCGCGTAAAATGCACAAAGGTATCTAAATATAACGCTTAAAATAATAACAATATGCCGGTCAGCTTTCACAGGGACCGGCTCTTTTATGAATATCTGGATTTTAAACGAAGTTGCTGCAGTGCCAGTCTTCCTGGTGAATTAAAGGAAAGCAAGAGCCTTCACCGAACATGAAGCAGCGAATGGAGGGCTTACATGAAATCCCTGTTGTTTTCATATCTGCGTGAATGAAAATAATGGAGGCCATTGCAAAAATGTATTGTTAGAAAATGAGGCACGAATGTTTCTTAAAAGCAAACAGAGATAAACGTAGTATCATGGAAAGAAAGGCATCGAGAAGGTTTTCAGCAGGGATAAACCACGGAAACGTTTTACTTCTGCATATACCTCTACAAACGTTTAAATAGTAAGAAAAAATTGATTATTCAACAGTCTTTCTGTTATTATGTTGATTATCGAGCGCTCTCAAGGAATGTATGGCCTTGGTGGGACAGTTTACGTCATGAAGGACATAAACTGTCCCACCTTGATACCTTCTGCTGCAGTGGAAGGGGCAAGCCATTGGGTGTTCGTTTATTAAATTATGTTTTAGGAGGCATCGCTATGACAGAAACACAAGATCAAAATGTACAGCTTAGAAGCGACGTGAAAAAGCTCGGAAGCATTTTAGGAGAAGTGTTAAAGAAACATGGTGGCGAGGAACTCTTCCAAAAGGTTGAAGACATCCGGGAGCTCACAAAAGGACTGCGGGATAATTATGACGCAGCTAAGTATACGCAGCTGAAAGATGAAATTTCCAAGCTGGAGTCGCCAATGCGCCAGCAGGTGATCCGTGCATTTGCGATTTACTTCCACCTTGTGAACATAGCGGAGCAGAATCATCGTATCCGGCGTTCGCAGTTTTACCGTCTGGATAGAGACAGTGATGTGCAGAAGCATTCGATTCAAGAAGCAATTCTTGCATTGAAAGCTGATAAGCACTCCGAAGAGAAGATCCAGGAAATTATTGATGATTTATCGATTGAGCTGATTATGACAGCACATCCGACAGAAGCAACGAAGCGGACAGTACTGGAGATTCAAAAGCGTATTTCCACGATTCTACAGAAGCTGGATCATCCGATGCTTCCTTACAAGAAGCGCAGAAATCTTGAAGAAAGCTTGATTAATGAAGTAACAGTGCTGTGGCAGACGGATGAACTTCGTCACCGGAAGCCGACAGTACTCGATGAAGTGAAAAATGGACTTTATTATTTTGACCAGACGTTATTTGACGTTCTGCCTGCCGTGCACCAGGAGCTGGAAGACCAGCTGAACGATTATTATCCGGATAAGACCTGGAAAGTGCCGAACTTCCTGAATTTCGGTTCATGGATCGGTGGAGACAGAGACGGAAATCCGTTTGTTACGCCGGAGGTAACGTGGGAAACACTAAAGCTGCAGCGTGGACTTGCACTCCGCAAGTATGACGAGGCACTTACTGATCTCATGAAGCGCTTCAGCCAGTCTACAACACGGGTGAGTATCTCACCGGAGTTTGTAACACACGTGGAAGAACAGGAAAGAAAATACTTAACAGGAAAAGAAAAATGGCAGGTAGAAGGCGAAGTTTTCCGCCGCATGTTTGCCGTTATTTTAAAGCGCCTTCGACAGGTGGAAGCAAAATCAAAGCATGCCTACGATCATGCTGAGGAACTGCTTCGTGATTTAATGATGATTGAGGATACTGCAAAAGCACACCAGCTGGAAGGCACAAAACTGAAAAAGCTGAATAAAGTAATTCGCCAGGTCCGCTTATTCGGTTTCCACCTTGCAACGCTTGATGTGCGTAATCACAGCGGAGAGCACCAGATTGCTGTATCCGAGATGCTGAAAGTAGTAGGCATTGAAGAGGACTACGCTTCTCTAGAAGAAGAGAAAAAGCAGGAAGTGCTGGAGAAAGTGCTGAAGGATCCACGGCCACTGATGCTGCTGAATGAAGATTATTCGAAAGAAACCCAGGAAATTTTTGAAGTGTTTAAAATGATTCAAAAAGCACACAAAGAATTCGGGCGGCGTTCGATCGAAGTATATCTTATCAGCATGACGCAGTCGGCAAGTGACCTTCTGGAAGTTCTTGTGCTTGCGAAGGAAGCAGGCATCTACCGCCTTCATGTGGATGGCACCGTGGAAAGTAACTTAAATGTGGCGCCACTGCTGGAAACTGTAGACGACCTGATTGCGGGTCCAAAAATTATGCAGACGCTGTTTGATATGGATCTTTACCGAAGCCACATTAAAGAGCGCGGCGAGCATCAGGAAATCATGCTTGGCTATTCAGACGGCAGTAAAGATGGCGGAACGCTTACTGCAAACTGGAAGCTGTTCAAAGCCCAGCAGGAGATCCACAACATGGCCCGTGATTATAACATCGGCCTTAAGTTCTTCCACGGTCGTGGAGGTTCACTCGGACGCGGCGGCGGTCCGTTGAACAACAGTATTATGTCCCAGCCGGCGGAAACGCTGGGCGACGGCGTGAAGATTACCGAGCAGGGTGAAGTTCTTTCTTCCCGTTATATGCTCGGCGACATTGCCTTCCGCAACCTGGAGCAGGCAGCCTCTGCGCTGATCCAGTCTACTTCCAAAGTTCATCATGAACAGGAAAAGGTCACAGGACTGAAGCCGGAGTGGGAGAATGCGATTGAGAAAATTTCTGCGTATTCTCTGAAAAAATACCAGAGCCTTGTCTTCGGAGACCCGGACTTCCTGACGTACTTTAAGCAGACGACGCCATTAAATGAACTGCGTGAGCTGAATATCGGCTCCCGGCCAATGAGCCGCAAAGGAAGCGAAAAGTTTGAAGACCTCCGTGCGATTCCATGGGTATTCGCCTGGACGCAGTGCCGTCAGATGATTCCAGCTTGGTACGCATCCGGCAGCGGCTTTGCAAACCTTGTGGAAGAAGATGAGAAGCACATGGATACGCTGAAAGAAATGTATCTGGAGTGGCCATTCTTCCGTTCGACTGTAAATAATCTGCAGATGGCATTAATGAAAGCTGATTTAATGACTGCAAAAGAATATGTGAACCTGGTAGAAGATAAAGAAATCGGCGAGCGTATCTTTGGAGATATTTCTGCAGAGTACGATCGTACGAGAAAGTTCCTGCTTGAAATTTCCGGAGCAAAAGAACTGCTTGATTTCTCACCAAATATCCAGGAATCCGTGTACCGCCGCAACCCTTATGTAGATCCGATGAACTTCCTGCAAGTGGATCTTATTCAGAAGCTGCGCGCGACCGGAGAAGATGAGCACACAGAAGAATTGCTGACAGAAGTACTGCTGACAATCAGTGGTGTGGCAGCAGGACTATTAAATACTGGCTGATCCAACTGCCGGCATCGAAAGCCGGAACTGCCTCCTATCGAGGTGGTTCCCGGCTTTTTTGTATGAAAAGATTTACAGGGAAGAGCCAGGCTTAATTTATTAATAGTGGTCTATACTTTACTGTCAGGGACCTTAATTTCATGAAAACCGGCTATGCTTTCATCAAACCAGGCTATATTTTACCTGAAACCCGCTATAATTTAATCCCAACCGCCTATGCTTTACTCTCCCGGGCTTATATTTCATTTCACCTGATTCCAGCTCCTCTATGTCCTGCTTTTTAACCATTTTATTACCACAAATGTTCATAAGTGTTAGATATCCAAAGTTTTATTCTCATTAGAGTAGACGAAATCCTGAAATTTCAGGTAGAATAGAAAGAAATAACTCGAACGTTGTCGTAATTTGCAAGAAGCAGAGGGAGGAAGCCGCATGGGGATCGTTACAAAGCAGCATAGTAGAATATTCACAGCCGGTCTTTGCGGTGCAGTGATTCTTATCGTGCTGTTAGGGTATTATGCGGCGCAGGTTTTTACAGAGACGGAAGCAGATGAGGAGGAGAGTCCGGAAGCCCAGCCAAAGGTTTCGATATTAACCTCTGATGCACTGAGAGATCAGAGCTGGGGGAGCCTTGCTTTTCAAAGTAAGGTCCTGCTGGAAGAAAATCACGAAGCAGATATTGAAATTTTTCCTAACCTGACCACAGAAAACCTGGTGGATTTCCGGATTGAAAATGAAATTGGAAATGGAACAGATCTGCTTATCGGCCACGGACGGGAGTTTGCAGAATCTTTTTCCACTTATGCCCAACAGTATCCAGACGTGGAATTTGTTACGTTACAGGGAGAAACAACGGCCGAAAATCATACGGTATATACGTTTGATATTACGGATGCTGAAGTGATGGCAGTAGCAGCGGCAGAAAAGAAATCCAGCACGAAAAGAGTCGGGGTACTGAGCAAAGCAGGTGACTGGCACGGCCGGGAACATTTAGAAGAAGCACTTGCAGTAAGAGAGTTGGACATCACTATCTGTCACGAAGAAGTGGAAAGCAGAAATGATGAAGAGGAAGCCTTGCAGGCGCTTGATCTGCTGCTGGAGCAGGAAATAGATGTAATCTATACGAGGGGCAATAAGTTCAACAGTGTGATTATCGATCAGGCGGAGGAACACGACCTGTATGTCATCGGATTTATTGATGACCAGTGGTATATGGCAAAAGACCGGGTTATTACAAGTGTTGTAATCAATGTACCTTATATCTATGATAGAGTTATGAGAAATTATTTGTCAGAAGAAGGACTGCCCGGAGGAAAACAGATGCTTAAAATGGAGGAAGAGACTTACGGAATTACGCCTCTTGGACCCATGTTTTCTCTTGACGAAAAAAAAGAATTGGATGCACAATTTCCAGAATATGATCTGATCGGAGATTAGCAGAGGGAGGTCCGCATGAATGAAAGAATAAGAAAATGGAGCCTTCGCTCTAAAATATTTATCGTATTACTGCTGCTTACCGCTTTGTTAAGCAGTCTTTCGTTTTTCTTTATTAATTCACTGGGGGAGATGAATGAAGTAAGCGAAGTAATTACAGAAGATAATGTTCCCGAGCTGATCTGGCTGTCCCACTGGGATTCACAGCTGATGATGAAGGAAGAACTGATGGAAGTCGGAATAGAGACAGCATTCTGCTGTGCGTTTGTGCAGCGGTACGAAATGTTCCGGGAGGATGCCCGTACTTCAATGGAAGAAGTTTACGGAGCTCCGCCCGCTTCCCTTGAGACCCTGGAACGGGAAATGGAAATGCTTGATTTCCTCATATTAAATCAAGTGAATGGATTAATTAATTTAAATAACATAGAAAGTGCAGAAGCTTTTATACTTACAGAGTACGAGACTGATTTAAATGCGCTTCGCGCCGGAATAGAAGCGGAAAGGCAGGGAGTAACGGCGGCACTGGATGATCACCAGGACAGATTTGAAGGAATTATTGCGGAGGCGCTGCAGCTGCTCGTTCTTGCAACCGCAGGAATTATTCTGATTGCTTTAATTATTTCCTACAAGATCAGTGCGAGCTTCAGCCGGCCGGTGGAGAAAATGGGAGATCAGCTGCAGTTTATCGCTGCAGGAAATTACGGAGCTGCAGTAGAAGAATCTGATCAGCTGGAACTCGCTCCGCTGACAAGATCTATTAACCTGATGTCTTTTGAATTAAAACGGTCGTTTGATTTACTGGTGCTGGATAAAATGTACCGTGAACAAATACTGGATTCCCTGCCGATAGGGATTGTTACCTCAGACGAGGAGCGCGGGGAAATTTCTTTAAATAAAACAGCACGGGATATTATGGGAGAAGATTTCCGAAAAACACAGATCCCGCATAGGCAGGAGGAAGCTGCAGGCACCCGCCGCTTTTGGGAGGTGCTCACTTCCGAGGAAATTTTTCAAAATGAAAAAGTGAAATATGAGGACGGGAATGAGGAGTATACCTACTTGTGTTCCCAGTCACTGCTCGTCAATGAAAGTCAGGAAACAATTGGAAAAGTTTTTTATTTTATTGATATAACAGAGACAGAAAACCTGGAGCAGCAGGTAAGAAAAACAGAAAAGCTTGCTGTTATCGGCGAATTAGCTGCCGGAGCAGCGCATGAAATCAGAAATCCGCTTGCCGTTATTGACGGCTTCCTTGGTTTAATGAAGCAGTCCCTCAAAAAAGAAGACCGGGAGAAATTTCATCTGTCTCTCCTGCTGAAGGAAATAGAACGGATTAACGGTATTATTGAAGATATGCTTTTGCTCGCAAAACCGGGAGCACCGAGGTTTAAGATGGTCTCACTGGATAAAATTGTAGAAGAAATTCTGCCATTATTTGAAGAAACGCTGGAAATGCAGGATATTTCCTTTCATGTGGCACTCGAACCACAGCCGCTCTGGGTGGATGAAAGACAAATTAAACAGATTTTTCATAATTTGATTCGTAACAGCAGTGAAGCGATGAATAAAAAAGGTTCTATTTCGATTTTTGGGGAAAGAAAGAAATATATATACTGTGTGGAGTTTATTGATGACGGTCCGGGTATTAAACCAGAAGAAAAAACCAGATTATTTGATCCTTTCCGAACGACAAAAAAGACCGGTACAGGGCTTGGGCTTCCTATTGCAGAGCAAATGATGGAAAATCATTCAGGCACGATCTATCTGCATAAATCGAGTGAGAAAGGTACGATTTTCCGCATGGAATTTCCGCTGCCGGTAGAGGAGGAATGACGTTGCATATTCCAGATATCGGCCCATTGGGAGATAAAGCAGTAAGAGTGAATTTCGGAACTGAAATTTCAGAGGAAATACATCTGCAGGTGCGTGCATTCTGCAGGCTGCTGGAGTCGGAAAACATTACGGGCGTAAGTGAATGGGTGCCTGCATATACTACTGTCACTGTGCATTATGAGCCATTAGAGTGTTCTTACCCTTCCCTGAAACAAGAGCTGCAGCAGCTGACAGAAAAAATGAAGGAGATTTCTTTAACCCCTGGACCTGTATGGAAACTGCCGGTTTGCTACGGAGGGGAGTTTGGTCCTGACCTGAAAGAAGCCGCTGCCTATACAGGGCTGTCGGAAGAAGAAATTATCCAGCGGCATACATCCGCCTGCTACACCGTGTATATGATGGGCTTTACTCCTGGTTTTCCCTATCTGGGAGGGATGGATAAATCAATTGCTGTACCGAGACTGGAAACGCCGAGAAATGCCGTTCCTGCTGGAGCAGTGGGAATCGCAGGGGAGCAGACAGGAGTGTATTCGCTGAAAACCCCGGGAGGCTGGAGGATTATCGGCCGAACCCCGGTGAAGCTGTGCGACCGCGAGGCGGAAGTGCCAGTGTTTCTGAAGGCAGGAGACCGGATCCAATTTACTGCTGTAACGAAAGAAGAATTTGAAACAATCGAGAAGAAAATTGCAGAGGGAACCTATGAATTAGTGCAGGAAGGAAGTGCATGATCATGAGAGTAGATTTAAATTGTGATGCGGGAGAAAGCTTCGGCGCTTATGTACTCGGAGATGATGAACTGCTTCTGCCGGAGGTAACTTCCGTAAATATCGCGTGCGGGTTTCATGCCGGGGACCACAACGTGATGGCTGACACAGTAAAACTGGCGCGGGACACGAATACAGCAGTGGGGGCGCATCCAGGCTTTCAGGATCTGGCAGGGTTTGGCCGCCGGCTGATTGATACGAGTGAAAAAGATATATATAACAGCGTTGTGTATCAGCTTGGCGCCCTCGAAGCTTTTTGTAAAACGCAGGGAATACAGCTGCAGCACGTAAAGCCGCATGGTGCACTTTATAACTATGCGGCAGTAAACGCCGGGACCGCGAGAGCAGTGGCCGCAGCAGTGCAGGCTGCAGTTCCTGGCTCCTTCTTATACGCCCTCTCCGGAAGCGCGCTGGTTACCGCTGGAAAAAAAGCAGGCTTAAACGTAGTGCAGGAAGTTTTTGCAGACAGGACCTATCAGCCCGACGGCACGCTTACTTCGAGAAAAGAAGCGAATGCTGTGATTGTGGAAAAGGAACAGGCTGCAGCTCAGGTAATGGAAATGATACAGGAGCGGACTGTCACCTGTGTAGACGGCAGTAAAAAAGATATACAGGCAGATTCTATCTGTATTCACGGAGACGGAAAGCAGGCAGCAGCTTTTGCAAAGAGGCTGCGGGAGTTATTAGAGGCAGAAGGCGTGCAGGTAAAAGCTCCGGGAGCACCTGTATGAGTATAGTAAAAGTAGAGAAACAGGGCATGATGACGACAGTGCAGGATAAAGGGAGAAGAGGCTATCAGCAGTATGGGATTACAGAGAGCGGCGTCATGGATCCATGGGCGCTCCGTTGGGCAAACCTTCTGGCCGGCAATCCCGACAGTGCCGCAGGAATTGAGGTAACACTCATGGGACCGCAGCTGCTGTTTTCTGAAGATACGACGATTGCAGTCGGCGGTGCGGATTTAACAGCACAGCTGGACGGTACAGAAATTCCGCTGTGGACTTCCATCCCTGTGAAAGCCGGACAGCGCCTTCATTTCGGCAAGCCTCGTCAAGGAGTGCGGGCTTATATTGCCATACATGGGGGAATCGATACGCCGCTCGTCTTAGGAAGCCGTTCCACTTATATTAAAGCAAAACTCGGAGGCTTCCGCGGCAGGGAATTAAGAAACGGGGATGAACTTCCGGTTGGTCCGCAGACAATGAAAAGCACACGCCGGAAACGGCTGCATCAGGCGCTGCTGCCGGATTACGATATTTCTGTCCCGATCCGCGTTCTTCCCGGTCCGGATACAGGAATGTTCCCGGAAACTGCGCTGCAAACATTCTTCAGTAAGGAATATGCTCTCACAAATGAGGTGGACCGGATGGGCTACCGTCTTGATGGACCGCCGCTGTCTTTAACGCAGGAAGGAAAAATGATCTCGGACGCTGTTGCGATGGGAACGATACAAATCCCTGCAAGCGGCTATCCGCTGCTGCTGCTTGCAGACCGCCAGACTTCCGGAGGCTATGCGAGAATAGGGAGTGTCATTCACGCGGATTTATCTAAAACTGCGCAGCTCGGGCCGGGAAAAAAAGTGCGCTTTACAGAAACTACGCTGGAGGAAGCACATGACCTGTTAAAACGAAAAGAAAACAGATTCCAGCATTTTAAAAAAATGCATCAGCTGTGACTATTTAACTTTTTTTCGAGAGGTAATTCAGGGTGAAAAGAAAACCGGGCCGAAAGATACAGCGGAAGGCGACATAAAATAATATATACTGCAGAATCCAGAAAAGTGGGGCGTATTTTACCAGATACCTCCACTTTTTTAGTATTTTAATTTCTTATCTGAATAATGAAATTAATTTCACTTCTTTAAAAGAGTTCCTTCCTGGAAAATACAAGCATGTGATGATCTGCTCATAAATAATTCCATGGCAGCCGCCCATAAAGTACATAACTCAAATAAAAACTGCCTCTGCAGCGGAACGTAAAGCAGGCGTGAAATTGATCATGCTTCGAAAAACAGAAAGTTGGACTTGAAGAACCGGTAAAAGCCGTGAAGCCTATTGAAAGAATAATACGCGACATCTCCCCATCACGCCTTCCCCTGAAATAGAAGAGTAAAGGGAACTATTTCTATGTGAAAAGCATGCTTTTTTATGCCAAGCGAGAAGGAAATCTGTCGTTTTTTATGAATATTTGTTCAGGCCAACTTTTTGAGAGGGACGGATAATTTATAGAAGTTCAAAATGAAGGAAAAAACCGGGACTTGCAGCACATGTGTTAACGTTCAGAGATATCTGACAACTTTTTCAGTATCTGTTAAACCATGCTATGCTTTGCGTGAATTACATATTTCTTCAGAGGAGGAGTTCTATTTGAAATCGTGGATGCGTACAGGTCGAAAAGCTCTAATGATTTTATTGGCTGTGTTACTTACTGTTACAGCGTTTGCCCCGGCAGCACTGGCGGACAGAGGGGGCGCTGACAAGCCTGGAAATGGCCCGAAGCGGGAGGTGCAGGAGGTAAACATCCTGGATGAAACAAGTTTCCAGGTGGCGTTTGATAAAACCTACCCTGCAGGTATTCAAATTGAACGAATGATTGAAGCAGTCGTTACCTTGGAAGACGGGACAGAAGCAGTGCCGGAACTAACTGATTACGAAGTTTCCGCAGACAACCGGTCTGTTGTAACAGTCGCGCATGAAAACGATGATTTAAGCGGTCTGGCCGGAGAGCTTTCGGTGAACGGCGTTACTGCAGCATTTGATTATAAAGAAGAAACAGAAGAACCGGGCCCTACGATTCTGGAAGTGCGAGGGGAGGCCCTGGAAACAGAACAGACGGTGACTGGAACAGTTACTGCCCATTTTGAAGAAGGCGGACAAACCAATATGTACGTGCAGGATGAGACTGCTGCAATTCTGGTGCGCGGCAGCGGTCTTGGCGAGCTTTATGATATCGGCGACCGTGTGGAATTCACCGGAGAGCTGAACCATTACCGTGATATGATCCAGCTGCTTGTGGAAGGTTCCAATCTGATAGAAGCGGATGCCGGAAAGATTGAGCCGGAGCTCGTAGATGCGTCGTTCTTTACGCAGGAGCCTGACCATGTACAGGCAAAGCTGATCCAGATGGAAGACGTTTCTGTACTTGATAATATTGCTTTTAATGATTACAACGCACTGGACGCAGCAGGAGAGGGTTTCCTGATGCTCGGCCAATTCTCTGATGTGACAGCGGATACAGAGTATGATCTAGTTACAGGCGTCGTTAACTATCATTTTTTTGAGAATAAATTAATGCCGAGAAATAATGATGATTTAGTGGAGGATGCAAGCGTAACCCGCCCGGCAGCAGCAAATATTTCCTCAGGAGCAGTAGCAGCAGGAACGGAAGTAACGCTGTCCTCTGCAAGTGAAGGAGCAGATATTTACTATACGCTTGATGGGAGTACACCTACCACAGATAGTACTGTTTATACAGAACCTATTACGATCAGTGAACCTGTAACGTTGAAAACACTTGCAGTTGCAGATGGACTTTCTCCAAGCGAGGTCCGCACCTATGAATATACGATCCTGCCGGAAGCAGGCGAGCTGCAGATTGCTGATATTCAGGGAAGCTCGCATATTTCCCCTTATGAAGGGCAGTCCGTCCGCGGTGTACCGGGAATTGTGACACATACGGCCGGCAGCAACGCATTTTATATGCAGATGGAAGAGTCGGACGGCGATGTAAATACTTCTGAAGGAATATACGTATACCTTCGAAGCCACGGTGTCTCTGTTGGAGATGAAGTGCAGGTGGATGGGACAGTGACGGAATGGGAAGAAGATGGATATGACGATGCGGATGATTTAACAACTACGCAGATTTCCAACGCTTCTCTGGAAGTGATTTCTTCCGGAAATGATCTTCCTGATCCGATCGTGATTGGTTTAGACCGGGAAATCCCTTCAGAACTTGTGGCAGATCCGGAAAATTATGATATTTATGATGGAGATACATTCGATGCTGAAAATAATGCACTCGATTTTTATGAAAGTCTGGAAGGGATGCTCGTAGAAATTCCCGGACAGGTGACGGTAACAGGTCCGCAGAAATACAACGAGCTTACCGTAATATCGGAGGAATGGGATATTGATAACCGCACAGCCTCCGGTGGAATTTACGTAGAAGAAACAGACTTTGACGCAGAATTGAATACAGAAGTAATGTTTATCAATGCGCCTTTCAATACAGTTGCAAAAACCGGCGATTACTTTGAAGAAGCAGTAACCGGGGTGCTTGGCTATAACTTCGGCAACTTTAAGCTGGAGCCTGTAGCAGGCGGCTATCCGGAGCTGATCGACGGCGGCAATGAGCGCCGGGAAGAAACGGTCATCGAATTTGAAGAAGATGAATTAACAGTTGCGACTTATAACGTAGAAAATTATTATCCGGGAGTGCCGGCGCAGAAAACAGAGCGTCTGGCGAACTCCATGGCAAATGAACTTAACGCACCGGACATCATTACGCTCGTAGAAGTAATGGATAACGATGGAGCGACAGACAGTGGAGAAACATCAGCAAGTGAAAGCTATCAGACGCTGATTGATGAAATCCGCAATCAGGGCGGTCCGCAGTATGCTTATACAGATGTAGCACCGGTAGACGGCATGGACGGCGGAATTCCGGGTGGAAACATCCGCGTCGGACATATTTACCGTACAGATCGGGTGCATCTGGCAGATGAGAGCACAGCGGATTCCACGGAAGGTATACAGATCGGGGAAAATGGCGAGCTCAGTCACGGCACCGGATTTATTGATCCGACAAATGAAGCACTCCGCAGTTCCCGCGGTCCGGTTGTATCTGAGTTTATCTTTAAAGGTGAATCAGTATATGTGATCGGAAATCACTGGAACTCGAAGCGGGGAGATCTCGCACCTTACGGCATGGTCCAGCCTCCTGTTCAGGGAAGCCGGGAGCAGCGTGAGGAAATTGCAGCGCTTGTCGGCGGATTCGTCAGTGAGCTGAATGCTGCAGTAGAAGATCCGAACGTAGTAGTATTAGGAGATTTCAACGATTTCCCTTGGTCACCGCCGGTGGAAACATTAGCGGAAATGGGCAATCTGTATAACGCTATTTACGAACTGCCAAGAGAAAGCCAGTTCACGTATAATTATAATGGCAGCTCGCAGTCGCTGGATTCTATTCTCGTTGCAGATCATTTGCAGCAAGGGATGGAAGTGGATGCCATGAATATTAACTCTGAATTCATGGAAACACACGGACGCGCAAGTGACCATGACCCGATTATGGTACAGCTCCAGATTCCGGATATTGACCCGGACTATGACATGGGGGATGTGACGCCTCCGGTAATTACTTTTACAGATGAAGCCTTAAATGAAAATCCGAGACTGGAAATCAGTGCCGGGGATGCATTCGAGGTGCCGGAAGTAACTGCAGTCGACAACGTAGACGGAGATGTGACGGATCAGGTGGAGGTAACCAGCAACGTAGATCCCGATAATGCAGGAACCTACCAAGTCCGTTATGAAGTGACAGACGAGGCCGGAAACCGCGGGCAGCTGACATTGACCGTCATTGTTCAGTCTACGGCAGAAGGACTGGAAAACCTGGCAAACGGCAGCTTTGAAGAATGGGAAGGTGGACTTCCAGTGCACTGGTATGGTTCTTCCTCAAACACTGCGCAAAGCAGAGTGATTCAGTCTGATGAAGCTTTCGATGGGGACTTTTCAGCGCAGCTGATCAGAGATAATACCGGTCACCAGCGCTTTACCACAGAAAAATATTCCATGGAAGAAGGTGCGGTCTATACGATAACGTTCCAAGTGAAAGGCACTGGAGAGATACGAAACTCGATGTATGCTCCAGGCTATCATGGGAATGGTTATGCAAATTACTCCAGTTATACTATCTTGAATGAAAGTGACTGGCAGGAAGTAACCTGGGAGTATGAAGCTCCAGGAGACGGTGAAGCGGAAATTATCTTCTCTGTAAGAAATACTGCAGGAGAGCACCTGCTGATTGATGATGTAAAAGTGGAAAAACAGTAATCGTTTAAAGGAGCTGTTCCGGTGAAAGCCGGAGCAGCTTCAAGCTGTTGAAAAAGTGATTTTTCTGTATAAGTTATACGGTCCTATGCTTTTGTCTCCGAAGAGGCGCTTTCCGAAGGGAACTCTCTCAGCTAACCTGCCTAGGCAGGTGGATCTTCGAATCGTTCTATCTCCTTTCGGAGTCGCTCTTCTGCGACTGCAGCATACATAAGTGAGACAACAATTTTTATACGAAACAGCAGAAGTAGGAACACACCTTTTTTAAGAGAATAACTTTTCTCCACAATGTCCGCTGGAAAGCGGAAGATAACCCCTTTTTCAATAAATCATCAATATACATAATTCCTTGTTTTATCAACAACCTAAAGCTGATCTGGTAAAACCTGGATCAGCTTCTTATTTTTTTTTTGAAAACCGTAATTTTTCTGGAAACACTTTGAACCAAGCTGCTTGAAAATAAAAGTTTTATTATAAAAGCTGTGCTATTGCTTCACTTTTGAGAAGGCTGATTCCAGGGATTTTTCTCGGTGAATATTAGCGGATAGAAATTTCGTAAAATAGATTCTCAAACTGGGCTGATCCTGTGGATGGTCCTATGCCTTGGTTTTACAATTGTAAGAACGAAGCGGACTCCGGCGGACGCCCGTGGTAAAACGAGCTGAGGAGCTCGTCCACGGCAAGCCTGCCGGTCTGGAGCGGAGTTTCTCTAATTCCCTAAAAAAATACAAATCTTTGACAGATGCTTTCCGGAAAGTAGTATGATGGTAAGTGAGAATAGTTTGGAAGGATGTTGGTTATGGCAGAAATCGATCATAAAGATCGCATTCAGACTCTTGATATTATACGCGGGATAGCACTCGCAGGGATTTTACTCGTCAATGTACAGATGATGACTTCCACCTCTTTTTTCAAAACCGCCTATGGGATACAGCCGGAGGCACAGAGCCAATTGGATTACATATTGAATTTATTTATTGAATTTTTTGTGCAGGGATCTTTTGTGTCTACCTTTTCCTTTTTATTTGGAATGGGCTTTTACTTGTTTATGACAAAAGCAAAGGCAAAAGGCTGGAATGAAAAAAAGCTTTTTACGCGAAGACTTTTTATTCTCGCATTGTTCGGACTGGCGCATCTGGTTTTATTCTGGCTCGGGGATATCCTGCTTACTTACGCAGTCAGCGGCT
Source organism: Alkalicoccus daliensis (assembly GCF_900103955.1). GTDB lineage: Bacteria > Bacillota > Bacilli > Bacillales > Salisediminibacteriaceae > Alkalicoccus > Alkalicoccus daliensis. Next base: position 68,129 of record NZ_FNIL01000012.1, on the reverse strand, counting down.
TCTTTTTACTGCTTTTTTATCAGGCGAAAGAAAAAACGCTGCTTACCTGGTCGATTATTTTACTATCCTTGTTTTTCCTGTTTTACTCTACGCAGATGCTGATACCGGAAGCATTTCTTGAGGGAATGCAGGCACAGGGGGAAGCACTTGTCGCGCAGGCAGTGCAAGCATACAGCATGCCGTTTATTTCTGCAGAATGGTGGCAGTTCCGGCTGACAGAAGAGCTTCCGATGATCCTTGGACAGCTTCCTGTGCTGATTCCATATGTACTGGGGATTTTCCTGTTTGGTTTTTATGCAGCGAAAAAAGGCTGGTTTCAGCATGCGCGGGAGAATCGGCCTTTCTTCAAAAAGCTGGCACTGATTTCTCTGGCTGTGACGCTGCCGTTCTGGGGATTAATGGCGTATGTACAGGTAACAAATGATGTAGCCGGAAGTTTAACGGCTTATTATACGTACGATTTTTATCTGCGTATCGGAGCGCTGCCTCTGGCACTATTTTATATTTCTGTGATTACGCTTTTGACGACGAAAGAACAGATCAGCCCGCTGCTGCAACGGTTTGGAGCAATGGGGCGCATGGCATTAACAAATTATCTGAGCCATACCGTGATTATCGTTCTCTTTATTCACGTCACAGGACTGTTTGATCAGATTTCTGTGCTTACGAATATGATGATAGTTGTGGCTGTCATCGGCATGCAACTGATCTGGAGTCCGATCATATTGAATAAATATCAATTTGGGCCACTGGAAGCCCTATGGAGAAAAGGAACATACAAAGGCGCGGAAAAGAAATAATAGATAAACGCGTCTCCATGGAAACTGTAATGGGTTCCTGAGAGATGCGTTTATTTAAAAGTAGTATATTGGTATGATAAAACTTCGCTGCAATCCGGCAGGCTTGCCGTGGACGAGCTCCTCAGCTTCCTCGCTGCGCTGCGGGATCTTCCCATCTCGTTCTTCCACAGGCGTCCGCCGGTTTTCGCTTCGTTCTTCTCTTGGCGAAACAAAAGAAAGAGATTGTTTCTATTACAAGATTTTCTATCAACAATACGAAGCCTAATTGGTTTAGGGAACTGCGGAAAAAGAAAGCGTGAAGATCGAAGGTTCGTCTCGAACTGCAGACGAACTAGTAAAGCAGGTGGGAAGCCCGGCTTATTTCCAAGGGATAGCTGAAGGATTTCTCCACGGCAAGCGCAGTTCGAGAATCCAAGTGGCCTGGTCACGAAGCACGAGCGGAATCGATCCTGGTATTCAAGGTAGCAGGGGGCCTTCTGGATGTGGATCGATGGAAGCCGTACTCGGTGAAAGAAATTAGTCGAGAACAAGCCCTTGGGTAAGCCTCTTCGAAAGTGCAGCAGCGGTATTACTTCTTTTAAACTCAAGTCAGTTAAAAGAAAAAAGAAGCTGCATAAGCTACGAGCGGGATTGTCAGCAGCGATAATATCGTAGAGAATGATATTGTCATTACTGCTGTGTCTTCATCATCTGTATAGCGCGAGAAAAGAATCGCAGCAAGCATAAAAGTAGGCATTCCCGATAATAAAATTACTACATTCCGGGTAAGCTCCTGCAATGGCAGAAATGAAAGCACAATTAAAGTAAGAGCAGGAATCAGCAGTAACCGTATGGTTATAGGAAACCAAATCTGAGGAAATACGCGGAATCCATTTCTTTTTAACAGCTGCTGCAGTAAAATACCGATGTAGAGCATTGCCAACGGAGCTGCGAGTCCGGATAATAATTCAACCAGCTGCTGCAGCACTGCAGGCGGTTCAAAGTTTAAAAAGGCAGAAGTGATGCCGACAATTACAGCAGCCAGCGGAACGTTTACCAGGGACTTCAGCTGCCGGAGACGGAATCCGCTTCCTGATTGCAGTAAGTACAAACCGACGGTAAAGATGACAAAATCCAGTCCCGCGTCAAATATAGCGGCAAGGAGTCCGCCGGTCGGCCCAAAGATTGTCATACAAAGCGGTATGCCGATAAACCCAGTGTTCCCAAGAGCTGCGAGAATTGTCATTCTTTTCGCGAAAGTAGATTGAAAACCTGCTATCCTCGCAAAGAGAAGGGCGAACACAATTGCTGCCAGGTGAAAGCAGATAGATATAAGCAGAATGATTCCTACCTGCCGAAGCAGATCGCCGGAAACTTCTGTATTGAATACCCCGTTTAATATTACGGAAGGCACTGCAATATTCAGAACAACCACTACAAGAACCTGCTTCGTTTCTTTATTTACAGGAATCTTTGCTGAAAGAAAATAACCGAATAATATCATGATTCCCATGACAGTTATGGCGGTGGCGACAACAGCGACATCCATACAAAAACAACCTCCCGTACACACTTTTGCTTCTCACAGCATAGCATGACAGAACTGTTTTCGGCGAGGGAAGAATAGAAAATATTTACTTTAATACCAGCAGGGACCGCTGGGAATTTCAGAGAGAAATCAGGGTTATTTTATGATTATAGAACTGTTATTAATTTTTATTATTCTGCTGGCAGGAAGCTTTATTCAGGGAGTCAGCGGTTTCGGCTTCGGCCTGATTGCCATGAGCTTTCTGCCGCTGCTGTTTACCATTAAGGAAAGCACACTGCTTGTGGTGTCTCTGGCGCTCGTAGTAGCAGTGAGCATCGGTCTGCAGATGTGGAAGCATATTAAGTGGAAATCCCTTGGAGTGCTGCTGGGTGCTGCGCTTGTGGGACGGGTAGGGGCATTTTTTGTCCTTTCCCGTTACGGGGAACTTGATATTATGAGAGATATTTTAGGTGCATTTCTGCTGATGGTCGTGGCTTATTTATTTTTCGGGGCAGCAAAAGCAAAAAATGTTTCGATCAAAGCCCTCTGGCTGCCGATACTTTTCGGTTTTCTCGGTGGATTTGTAGGCGGAATTTTTGCTGTGGGCGGACCGTTCTTTGTGTTTGTGCTGATGATTCTTTATGCAGATGACAAATATGCGTATAGTGCAAATATGCAGGTAACCTTCATGTTTACGAACGCGATCACCATCCTGCTGCACGCTGTAAACCGGGACTTCACCAGCGGATTTCTGCTTTACTTTCTTGTAGGTGTTGTAACTGTGCTTATCGGTACAAAGCTTGGGGTAATCTGTTTTAAATATATTTCCCAGGAAAACATGCGCAGAGTGGCAGGAGCTGTGGTGGCACTTGCTGCACTGAATTTACTGCTTTTCCAATAACCATTATTCATCAAAACCCCCTTGTGAGTAAAAATCACAAGGGGGTTTTTCTACAAACGATACATATCTGTGCGGCGATCCTGGAAAATCGGGATGTTTTCTCTGACTTCATGCACTTCTTCCGTTTCAAATTCTGCGTAAAGAATCGTATCTTCCTCTTCCAGTTCAGCAAGCACTGTTCCAAGCGGGCTGATCACGATGGAATGTCCACCGAAGGTATTGTTGGGGTCGGCGCCGGTACGGTTGCAGGCAACGACATAAGACTGATTTTCAATAGCTCTTGCAATCAGCAGTGCGCGCCATTGCTCTATACGGGGCTTAGGCCACTCGGCTACCACATAAAGAACGTCCGGCTGATGTGCCGGGTGTAGCATGTGGGTGCGCATCCATTCGGGGAAACGGATATCATAACAGATGAACCCTGCTGCATAACCGTGTTCCAGTTTAAACATTCCGCCGGCATCTCCCTGAGACAGGTGTTTTTCCTCCTCCATTAATCGAAAAAGATGTGCTTTACTGTATTCTTTCACAAATCCGCCGTGACGGTTGAAAACGAGCATCGTATTGTAGAGGCCGTCTTCTGTTTTCTTGGCAACAGAACCAGCTACAAGATTTACGCGGTGTCTGCGTGCGAGTTCAGATAAAAAAGTCATCGCCTGCGTAGCCTCTGCATCAGGGTTTTCTTCCATATAATCAAAGTCATACCCTGTGGTCCATAGTTCAGGCAGTACTACAACATCCGCATACTGCGCTGCTGCTTCTGCAATTTTACTTTCGACAGTTTTATAATTTTTTTCAGGATCTCCGTAGGCAATATTCATTTGTACAAGCGCGGTTTTTAGTAACATATTCCTGCCTCCTTTGATGTTAGTATACACGATTCCATTCAATTGAGCACAGCTGGTTTCTTAAGCGGCTTTCAAGGGAATAACGGTACGTAACAAAGAGATAAGGGAGGAGGAGAAAGATGGAATTCATATGGCTTCGGCAGGATTTACGTGTACATGATCATAAGCCGCTTCAAAAAGCGCTTGCATCAGGCAGGCCGGTGATGGCAGGTTTTATTTTTGAACGGAGATTTGATGAACTTACAGAAGCTGGCTTTCCACGGCTGGACGAAAAAAGATACCGGTTTTTAATAGAGTCTCTGCTGGAAATGCATCAGCAGCTGGGGCAGTTGGGCGTTCCATTTGTAATTGCGCATGGAGACACGGCCCAGGAAATGAGAAACTGGATCCAGCATTATCATATTTCCAAAATTCATGCGTATACATATCCGGGCACAGAAGAAGCCGAGGATGAAGCGCAGATAAAAGCTGCAGCTGCTGAATTTGATGCAGAAACTGAATTCTATCAAGGCGATACATTATTCTCAGCTGCGCATCTTCCTTTTTCTCCTTCTCGAATGCCGAAGAGCTTTTCTGGTTTTCGGAAAAAGTTTGAAAAGAGCGGCATTCAGCCCGAAGCTGAAGCAGCTTTCCCCCAGGAGCAAAAGCCGCTGTATTTGGAAGATCATGCGAACACAGGGGAGCTCCTGATGAAAGAATTCCGGCAGCTCGGCGCAAAAACGTTAGTAAACGGCGGGGAGCAGGAAGGTCTCCGCAGGCTCCACAATTACCTCTTTGAAACTCAGAATATTCTTCGTTATAAAGAGGCACGTCAGGGCATGCTTGATTTCGAAAGCAGTTCTAAACTTTCTCCGTGGCTCGCGAACGGTTCTTTATCACCTCGGCGTGTATATTATGAACTGAAACGATTTGAAACAGAATACCATGCGAATGAATCTACAGATCTCCTCTACACGGAACTTTTATGGCGTGATTTCTACCATTTCGTTCTCTGGTCTCAAAAAGAAAAAATGTTCAGCAGGCTCGGAATTCGACAGCTTCCTATCCAATGGAATCAGGATGCGGAATTATTTGAGGCCTGGAGTGAAGGAAGGACGGGCTACCCGTTAATAGATGCTTCGATGCGTCAGCTGAAAGCCTGCGGCTACATGTCTAACCGGGCACGGCAGAATACTGCAAGCTTTTTAACGAAGAATCTTGGAGTAGACTGGAGATGGGGTGCTGCCTGGTTTGAAGCACATTTACTAGATCATGATCCTGCAAGCAACTATGGCAACTGGCAGTATGTAGTCGGTATCGGCACAGATGCACGCCAGCTGAAAGGCTTTAATGTGATCCAGCAGGGAAAGCGCTATGATCCAGCCGGAGAATTTATCAAATTCTGGATCCCGGAGTTAAAATATGTGCCGAAGCAGTATTTATACGCTCCTTTTAAAATGAATCAGGCACAAAAAAATGAAGCGGCTCTTGAGCTTGGACATGATTATCCCTACCCGGTCGTTTCTCTTGACCAGTCCCTTGAAGAACATAAACTGCTGTTTCAGCAGGCACGGGATAAAAGAACAAAAATGTTAAACAGCACAAAAAAAAGAAGCGTAAGTGAAGCTTCTTCCTAGACAGGAAGCATCATATAGGCAGACATAAAAAGAACCCCGTACTGACAGTAGCTGCCGGTACGGGTGTTTGCTGCGCAGTGATAGTTACCTAATGTTTCCTTCGGTAAGAGAACACACTGCCTATTTTGTTCTTTCCTGTGCCTTTTGTCCAAGTATTGTTAAAAAATATGCTGAAGGAACAATCAGGCCGAGGGCTGCCTGTACCAGAGCGAAAAATCTGGCACTTCCCACAGGTACATAGTCCCCGTAACCGACCGACAGCAGTGTCACCCCGCTGAAATATAAAAGGTCCATGAACGTAGGATCCACTACTGAATCAGAAGGGTCATTAATATGTAATATTACTTCCTGAGTGGATAAGAAATAATACAAAAATGTAAAACCAAAGGTAAGTGCCAGCAGTGTAAAGAACATTTTTAATAATAATCCTACGTGAACCTTACTCTCCATGAAACGTTTATCAAGAAAAAAATAAACTAAGCTGCCAATTAGAAAAACGATGGTGATTCCTACAAGTATGGATGTTACCATATTCACTCCTCCTCCCTTCCATCTATACCCTAAATCAAAAGAGATAATTACTTCAATAGCTAACTTTGCCTTCCAGCCTCCAAAAAGCGGAGGGAGTTCATACTGGAGTCTTTTATACTCATGCTTAAAAATCATTGTGTAAACGAAGCTTGCTGCTGAAAAAGCGCGTCACCTGTATCACTTTCCCGAGTTCTGTTAATAAAAAGTACATATTTAAAAATACTCGAGTATGCATCACTGGGTCTCCGGATATAAAACATGATCATAAGGAGGGCTAAAATCCAAAGATTACGACTATTTAAAAACCAATTGTGGAAAATGGTGGCATGTGGTACCTTAGTATGAGTTTGTTCTCATGACGAAAGGGGTATAACATGTTTCGGAATATGTCGATTGTATCAAAGTTTTACGCAGTAATTTTTATTGTTGTAGTAGTTTTGTCCTCAGTTTTAATGGCGATTACTTTTTCAGAGGTGAGAAATGGGATAGAAAGCTTTGCCGCTGATAAAGCGCGGAGTGATCTTGATTTAACGTATGAATACCTGGAGGAAAGATTTGAGGGAGAATGGCAGATTCAAAATGGCCTTCTGATGAAAGGTGATCACGTAATCAATGAAGATTATCAGCTTGCAGACGAGATCACGGATATTACTGGAGGGTTAATTACGATCTTTCAGGAGGATATGCCGGTTACTACAAATTTAATAATCGGTGGAGACCGTGCTGTTTCCATGCCGGCGACTGGAGAAGTGTCAGATGCAGTTCTTACAGAGGGAGAGCGGTATTCAGGCCAGGCGGACATTTTAGGTACGGATATGCAGACAGCTTACCGGCCGCTTTTTAATCCCCAGGAAGAAGTAATAGGAATGCTGTTTTTCGCAACGTCCCAGGAAACGATAAACAGCACGATGTCGGAAATTATCTTTCTTGTAGCAGTAGCAGTGCTTATTTTAACAATAATTATCGGCGTTGTATTATTCTTTTTTACTAGAAAAATCAAGAGACGGATTAAGATTTTATTAACGGAACTGCAGAAGGCAGGGGAAGGAAATCTCCAGGAGCACGAAGCAGATACCGGAGGAGATGAAATAGGGCAGATATCTGCAAGTTTTGCGCAGACGAAAAACAATCTCCGCACCCTGTTTGTACAGGTTTCCCAGGCTTCTTCACAGCTTGCTTCCTCTTCAGAACAGCTGACAGCTACCAGTGCCGAGTCTTCCAAAGCGGCAGAAGAAGTTGCCGGCACGATTGAAGAAATTTCCAGAGGTGCTTCTGCACAGGCAAATGACACAGAGTCCGGGGCAGCCCGCGTGCATGATTTAGGTTCCTATATTGAAGAGGAGCAGAAGTACGTAGCAGAATTGAATAAAGCGACAGACAGTATAGCGGCACTGAAAGACCGCGGCATGCACTTAGTAGAAGAACTCATTGAAAAAACGAAGATCAACAACAACACTACGCAGCAGGTGCAGGAAATGATTGAAGATACAAATGCTAATACAGGAAAAATTGAAAACGCCAGCGGGATGATCCGAAGCATCTCAGAGCAGACGAATCTGCTTGCTTTAAATGCTTCCATTGAAGCTGCAAGAGCAGGAGAAGCAGGCAAAGGTTTTTCAGTAGTGGCAGACGAAATCCGCAAGCTTGCGGAGCAGTCCAATAAGTTTTCAGAAGAAATATCCACGATTATTCAAGAGCTTGCGCAAAATACAAGCATGGCAGTGGAAAAAATGAAAGAATCAAAATCTGTATCTGAAAAGCAGACAGAGAGTGTAGAGAAAACAACGGAAACATTTGAAGGAGTAGCGGTTTCTATCGAGGAAATCCGTGAAAAAGTAGAGCTGTTAACCGGGTCCGGGGAAAAACTGCAGCAGGAAAAGCAGGAAATAATCCGTATTATGGAAAATCTTTCTGCGATCTCTGAAGAAAATGCAGCAAGTACAGAGCAGATTTCAGCATCGATTGAGGAGCAGACTGCTTCCATGCAGGAAGTAGCTTCCTCCAGTGAAGACCTAGCAAGAATTGCTGATGAGCTGGAAGGCAATATGAAGAACTTTCAATATTAAAAAGCAACCCCCGAAATTATAGAAAAGCCGCTGCGTGATTTCCATCACACAGCGGCTTTTGCCGTTCTTCCTTAATTGTCAGCTACACCCAATGCCAGCTTTGCATACCGTGACATCATTTTTTTATCCCAGGGCGGGCTGAAAGTGATTTCAGCTTCCACTTCGCCGATTTCACCAATTTCCTGCAGCTCGCTTAACGCCATTTTAATATCATTGACAATGGTTCCGGCGAGAGGACACCCCATGGAGGTAAGTGTCATTAACACTGTTACATTATCCTGCTCGTCCAGTTTAATCTCATAAATGAGACCGAGATTAACGATATCCACGCCAAGCTCAGGATCAACTACTTTTTCGAGTTCTGCCATAACCCGGTCTTTCAGTTCTTGTTTTTCATCACTCATAACTCGCCACCTCCTTTATCTATATCATACTAAAAAGAAACAGTGAAAGAAAATATGAGACTTAAAAATTCACAGGAAATATGCTTAAATAATGTATAATTCAGGTATAGTAATATAAAAAAGGAATCAGAAAGGAGCAGCATATGCTTGAACTAAGCGGTTTGCAATATGTCACTCCTTATTTTGAAATGATCCTGCAGATTCTGGGCAGTGCTGTTATTGGATTTCTCATTGGGATGGACCGCTACACAAAAAGTAAACCGGCAGGAATGAAAACATATATGTATGTATGTGCTTCCTGCTGCTTAATAACGCTTGTTTCCATACACAGCGTGACACATTTTGCAGAATCAGCGGATAACATTATGATGGATCCGATGCGTTTAGCTGCGCAGATCGTGTCAGGACTGGGCTTTTTAGGAGCGGGAGTAATATTAAAAGATGGATTTAACGTGACAGGACTTACGTCTGCTGCGATGATCTTTTTTGTGGGAGGCGTCGGTATTGGAATTGCGGCGGGATTTTACGGCCTCGTTCTCGTAGCAGTTATTGCAACAATTATTCTGGCAAGGCTCGGAAATCATATTGAAAAGAAAATTGATGCCGCCGATAGTTGATGCAGGATGCTGAAGAAACCGGCTGAAACCGAATTTCAGAGAAGCATCGGATGATTTTTTTCGAAAGTATAGAATTCCCAGACTGCCCTTGTGTCCGGGAATTCTTGTGTTTTTCCTATCTTTTTCGGGAATCAGAATTTTTTATTTTACTTCCATTAAAGGAGTGGTTACATAATGTACTTTGGCGTGGATTATTATCCGGAGCAGTGGCCGAGAGAACGGTGGGAGACAGATCTTCAGCTGATGAAGGAAGCTGGGTTGAATTTAGTAAGGGTTGGAGGATTTTCCTGGAGCATTCTTGAGCCGGAAGAAGGAAGGTATGATTTCAGCTGGCTGGATGAAGTAATCAAGGTAATATCCTCCTATGATCTGGACATTGTGCTTGAACTCCCGATAAGTGCGCCTCCTGCCTGGATGCTGCATCAATATCCGGATATCCTTCCTGTAACCAGTGATGGAAGGAAAACCGGCTTTGGCGCCCAACGGCATTATACGGTAAACAGCAGAAATTATCGAGATTTTTGCAGCAAAACAGCTTCCGCACTGGCAGAACGTTACGGTAGTGAAGAGTCGGTAGTTGGGTGGCAGCTGGGAAATGAAACTGTACACCTGAGTTATGGAAAGGAAGACCAGGTGGCTTTTCAATCCTGGCTGGAACGAAAATATGAAACGCTGGAAAAGTTAAATGAGCATTGGGGCACCGTTTTCTGGAATCAGACCTACTCAGCGTGGGAGCAGATCCATGTTCCTGCGGAGATACCTCAGGAAGATAATCCTTCCATGCAGCTGGATTTTAACCGTTTTTGGGCAGAGACACATACAAATTTTAATAATAAGCTGATGAGACTGCTGCGGGAGCAGACTGACAGCCGTCAGTTTATTACGCATAATTTGGTATACAGCGGTACTGTGCAGGAGCACCGGGAAATAGCAGAAGGACTGGACGTGGCATCGTTTCATACCTATCCTGTCCTTGCGGATGTAACGATGCCGAGGCAGCCGGCCGCAGCTGCCAGAAAACACGATCTCTGCCGGGGGACAAAGCAGGGAAAAAGCTACTGGGTCACAGAAGAGCTTTCTGGTGCTCCATCCAATAACCGGACAGGTTATCTTCCCCGGCCGGGGCATCTGAAGCTCTGGACATATCAGGCGATTGCCAGGGGAGCAGAGGCAGTCGTGTATTTCCGCTGGAGAGCGGCCCTGCGGGGAACGGAGCAGTTATGCCAGGGCATTCTTGATCACGATGGAATGCCGAGAAGGAAATACAACGAATTAAAAGAGATGACAGCCTCCCTCCAAACATTTGCGGATGAATACATTGCAAGTGATTTCCCGGCAGAGGTGGGGTTTTATCATAATCCGGAAAATGAATGGGCCTGGCAGATTCAGCCGCAGTCAGCGCAATTTTCCTATGAAGAAGAAGTGCTTCGCTTTTATGAACCTGCGCACGCGCTGAATATACACACAGACATGATTCAGGAAAAAGATAATCTGTCAGCGTATAAAGTGCTCATCGTACCGGTATATTTCCTGACTAAGCCTGCGCTGAATGAAAAACTAAAGTCATTCGCTGAAAAAGGAGGGACCATTATTTTCACCTACCGCACTGGTGTAAAAAATTCAGATAATGCGGTACATGAAAAAACTCTGCCGGGAGAACTGGCTTCGCTCTGCGGTATTGAAATACATGAATATGAAGCGCTGCCCGGCGACGGAACGGCTCAGATAAAAGGAACTGCAGGCCCTATGAAAAACCGTTCGGGAACAGGAAGCGTCTGGGCAGACTATATTGAGCCGGCAGAAGCAGAAGTTTTAGCAGTATATGAAGGGAAATGGTTTGAGGATAAAGCTGCGGTGACGAAAAACTCCTTCGGGAAAGGGACTGTATATTATATCGGCTGCGGTCTGGAAAGAGGCTTGCTGCTTCCATTGTATGAAGAAATTTTCCAAAATGCAGGGCTCGAAACTACCAGGTTAAGAAACAAGGTGGAACTAGTGCAGAGAGAAACGAAACATACAAAATACCTTGCTGTACTCAATCACAATATAGATAAAAAAGAAGAAGCAGAACTGCCGGACGGCAAATGGAAAGACACTGCCGGAAAAGAAAAGGACTGTAAAGGGCGGATTACCCTCGCTCCGCTGCAGAGCATTATTTTAAAACAGCATAAATCTTAGGAAGAAGCCTGCCTTATACTTTGGCAGGTTTCTTTAGTATTTCCTGGGAAATACCGGTTTTAGAGTGACAGCTGCAATTTCCAATGTGCTTCAGGAAGTGCAGCTTTCCCCTTTATTGGAATAGTTTTGCATTTTAAGTTCACTGGCACGTGAAGAAAGAGGTACAATAGAGAGAAAGACAAAAGGGGAGGGAGGACGCATGATTTCCTGGTGGAAAAGATTCCGCAGAAAACGTGACTGGGAGAAAGAAGAAAACAAGGAGCCGGAAGTTAACGCAAGGATCGAATATAACCGCCGGCTCGCAGCGCAGAAAAGACTGGAAAAATACAGAGAGGAACTCCAGGAAAAAATTACTGCACAGAAAACAAAAGCAAAAGCTTTCTTAGAGGAAGAAAAGGAAGAAGCTGCACGGCGGGCCCTGCTGGAACGTGAAAAATTAAAGGTGCAGGAAGAGGAGACAGAGAGAGAAATAGAGAAAACAGAGGAGCAGCTGAAAGAACTGCGCATACTGCTGGAAAAAGAAGAAACTTTTTCCAGGAAAAGCAGTGAAAGGCGAAACTTTCATGAAGAACATCGCGTAAAAGAGGAGGTTCCTTTAAACCAGAAGACGCTCAATTTTCCCGCGGAACGCGTGCAGAGCGCGGTAGAGCAGGAGCTTGAGAAATTGAAGCAGGAAAGGAGGGGGAAATAGTGGAAGTATTCGGCATGCCGATCACAGCGATGTACCTTTTCATCCTGGTCAGCGGCGTCTTTCTAACATTTTTATACATATTTGTTGGTGAATTATTAGAAGGGCTATTTGACATTGCTGGCGATGGAATCGTCAATCCAATTACGATTATTGGTTTCATCACGCTTTTTGGCGGACTGGGGTACATCGGAGAAGTACTCGGGCTAGTCTCCAGCGGACTGTTAATCATAGTGAATCTGCTTCTCTCCGCAGTCATTATTGTACTTGTAAATTTTTATATTATCCTGCCGCTGAAACGCACGGAAAAAAGTATGTCTTCATCTATTCAGGATTTAAAGGGAAGGGTCGGGGAAGTGTATACTTCAATCCCGGCAGATGGATTTGGCGAAGTAATTATCCGCAGGACGCACGGAACAGTCAGTAAGCCTGCAAAAAGCTTCGATGGAGAACCGTTAAAAGAGGGGCGTTTCGTACTGATCGTGGATATCGATGAAGAAGGAGTGCTGCTCGTTTCAGAGTATGAAGTGTAAAAAACAATTTAAAACAAAGCAATGGAGGAATTAATAATGGAAATGATATTTATTGTAGCAATCGTTATTGCAGCTGTATTTCTTGTGCTGCTCGGTGTCTATTTCACGCGCTACCAGACTTCCGGGCCAAACGAAGCATTGATTGTTACCGGTAGTTATTTAGGAAAAGGCCGGAACATCTCGGAGGATTCCGATGGCAAAAAAATGAAGATCATCCGCGGCGGCGGTACTTTTGTGGTACCTGTGTTTCAGCAGTATGCAAAGTTCAGCCTTGCGAACTATTCACTGGACGTACGCACAAGCGGCGCTTATACAGAGCAGGGTGTGCCTGTTTCCGTAGATGGTGTTGCGATTATTAAAGTCGGCTCCACAATGGAAGAAATTGCAACAGCAGCAGAACAGTACTTAGGAAAACCGACCGAAGAATTTGAAGAAGAAGTGCAGGATGTACTGCGCGGTCATCTTCGTTCAATTCTCGGTTCGATGAGTGTAGAAGACATAAACAATAACCGGGAGAGGTTCAATCAGGAAGTGCAGTCTGTCGCTTCCCGGGATTTTAATAAAATGGGACTGGAAATCAAATCCTTTACGCTTCAGGAAGTAACAGATGCAGAAGGTTACCTGGATTCCCTAGGTAAGCCGCGGATTGCAGAAGTAAAGCGTAATGCTGCAATTGCAGAAGCAGAGAGAAGAAAAGAAGCACGGATTGAAAATGCCCGTGCGGAGCAGGAAGCGAAAGCGCAGGAGCTTGTCCGGGATACGGAAATTGCGAACTCTGAAAAGGAACGTGATTTAAAGGTTGCCCAGTACAAGCGGGAGCAGGATCAGGCGAAAGCAGAAGCGGATCAGGCGTATGAGCTGCAGACAGCGAAATCGAAGCAGCAGGTTACTTCCGAGGAAATGCAGATCCGCATTATCGAGCGGGACCGGCAGATTGAACTGGAAGAGCGCGAGATTGTCCGCCGGGAAAAGCAGTACGACGCAGAAGTTCGTAAAAAAGCAGATGCAGACCGTTACGAACAGGAACAGCGTGCCGAAGCATCCAAGGTACAGCAGATGCGTGCAGCCGAAGCTTCTCAGTACCAGATTGAAGCGGAAGCAAAAGCAAACGCAGATGCAGAACGCTACCGGGGGGAAGCAGAAGCAAGTGTTACCCGTCAGCGCGGGGAAGCGGAAGCAGAAGTTATCCGTCAAAAAGGGGAAGCGGAAGCAGATGCGAAAAGAAAGCTTGCAGAAGCTTACGAGCACTATGGAGAAGCTGCAAAACTCAGCATGATCCTTGAAATGCTTCCGGCTTACGCGAAAGAAATTTCAGCGCCATTAAGTGCGATCGATAAAGTGACAGTCGTGGATACCGGCGGCAGTAACGGAGGAAAAGGCGGCGGTGCTGGAAAAATGTCCAGCTATGTCACAGACCTCATGGCGACGCTGCCGGAAAATTTAAAAGCAGCTTCCGGACTGGACGTGCAGAAGATGCTGGAGAATTTATCAGGTTCTGCAGATAAGAAACCGGCAGATGAAGAAGAGGATTTTGACTTTGGACCGCCTGAAGTTGAGGAAGACTATTATCCTCTGGATGATATGAAATAATATGAGAAAAGGAGCCGCGGGGATGCGGCTCCTTTTCGATATTAGTAATTAATAATTTTAGACAGCTGTAATTACGCACTTTTTCCGTGGGTCCAAAAGTTGGATTCCACAAAAGTTTCCAGGAGATTGCGATCGGCCTCGGCCTCTTCAATAAAGAAAAAGAACAAAGCGAAAAACGTGAAGATACACACGCAGATATAATAAATGGCTTTCTTCATTGCTTTCTCTCCTTTCACTGTGTCAGCTGAAAATCCCATGAAAAGGATGTAAATACATAGTCACAAATCACACGATTCAATGCTGTAATGATTTTGTAACTCCATCATACATAACATACCCGGGAGAAAACACCCTTTACAAGAAATTTTGTAAAAACCTCCCTGCTGACAAGCAGGAAGGTTGAACATATCGAGCTTATCGCATCACGCTTGTTGATTAGCCAATATATCCAAAAAAATCTCGTGTTTCCAATCTAAGAACGAAAGAAAGAGTTTTCCAGCTGGCGGAAAGCGGAAAGACGCTTTGCTTCCACTGCACGCTTTCCGGAGGGGACTTTCTCAGCTAGTCTGCCTTCGGCAGCCGGATCTTCGAATCGTCCTATTTCCTCTCGGCAGTTGCGCGCCGCTCTTTTTTTGTAAAAGGCTGCATTGCTTTTTTATTACTTTTAGAAAAGTGTTACTGTAGTTTTATGAAGTGAAGAGTTACCATTATATTTTCCTCGTAATAAAAGACGTTCCGCAGTGGTAAGGTGTATTTCGAGACTGCGAAAAAAGAAAGCGTGAAGATCGAAGGTTCGTCTCGAACTGCAGACGACCTCGTAAGGCAGGTGGGAAGCCAGCCGGGATCTTGAATCCAAGAAAGTCGATCTTTGTCTTACTTGGATTGGCTGTGCGGACCCCTGCTTATTTCCAAGGGATAGCTGAAGGATTTCTCCGCGGCAAGCGCAGAAAAAGGAGCCGCAGGCGTACTTTTCTTATATCAACATCAGACTTGGCTCTTACGCAAACTTAGTGAAACTAAGGTTTATTTAACAAATTTCCTAACTATAATCAATTAACTTTTAGCTGTTCAAGCCTTTAGTCACGGCTTTTTGAGCTTAAGAACACCTGGAAATTAATAACCATAAAATAAATTCACTTTTTTCACGTAAGAGCCTCAGACTTTAACAGAGACACTCATGCATAATTTTTGCACTATGAAAGACGAAAATTAATACTGCTGCGTAACGAAGGAGAACAAGCCCTTGGGTAAGCCTCTCCGAAAGTGAAGCAGCAGTATTACTTCTTTTTAGCGGAACTTTTATTTTCAATTTAACCTAAAAATAAATGGATAATCACCAGATGTGCTACCGCATATATTAATAGGTAATCGGGGAGCCTGGTCCGAGCGGCAGACCGAAGAACATCCACACAATCAGCATAATCGACCAGATAATAGTGAAGAAGATCGAGTACGGGAACATTACAGAAATCAATGTTCCAATTCCCATTTTCTTATCGTATTTCTGAGCAAAAGCGATAATGATCGCAAAATATGTCATCAACGGTGTAATGATGTTTGTCGTAGAGTCCGCAATCCGGTAAGCCATCTGTGTGAGCTCCGGGGAGTAGCCGAGCTGCATCATAATAGGAACAAATACAGGTGCCATCATTGCCCATTTGGCGGAGGCACTCCCGATAAACAGGTTGATAAATCCAGCGACAAGAATAAATCCTAATATAAGCGGGATACCAGTCAGATTCATCGCTTCAAGTGCTTCTGCACCGTAAACACCGAGTACAAGCCCCATGTTTGTTTCAGCGAAGTAAGCAACAAACTGACCTGCTGTAAACGCAAGCACAATAAACATTCCCATGGCAGCCATCGTATCAGAAAGCTGATTTGCTACATCTTTATCGTTTTTAATATTTTTAGTAGCAATACCATAAGCAAGACCAGGAATGAAGAAGAGAATTGCAATAATTGGCACAAGAGAATCCATAAATGGTGACTGGATAATCTGTCCGTCCTCTGCCCGCAATACCCCATTTTCAGGAACAATGGTTAATGCAAACAGAATGATACCGGTGAAGAAAGAAATTCCCGCCCAGAGAAGTCCTTTTTTCTCCACAGCACTTAACCCTTTCAGGTCTTCGCGGTAATCTCCAGTATATTCACCCAGCCGAGGTTCTACTACCTTTTCTGTAACAAAGGCACCGACAAAGGTAAGGAGAAATACAGAAGCAATAATGAAGTAATAATTCATTGCAATGTTCATGCCTTCTGCATATGCAGGATCAATGATCGCCGCCGCAGAAATTGTCAGTTCCCCGAGCATGGGATCAGTAGCGGATAAAAATAAATTCGCACTGAATCCTGCAGAAACTCCGGCGAACGCTGCTGCGAGACCTGCGAGCGGATGACGTCCCAGCGCCGCAAAGATAACAGCCCCAAGCGGTGGGAGCACTACATAGCCTGCATCAGAAGCAACACTCGCCATGATTCCGGCAAATACCAGCCCGGCGGTAATCAATACTTTCGGAATAGAAAGCACAAACCCGCGAAGGCAGGCACTGATCAGCCCGGTGCGTTCTGCAAGACCAATCCCGAGCATAGTTGCCAGCACTACACCGAGCGGAGCAAAACCGATGAAGTTATCGACCATGCTGGAAAAAAGATATTGTATCCCTTCTGCATTCAGCAGGTTCGTGACGGTAACGATCTCGCCTTCTTCTCCCGGGTGCTCGACGCTCACTCCCAAGTTGGAAACTACTGCAGAAAGCCCGATTACCGCCAGCGCAAGGATGGCAAAAATCGTTACTGGATGCGGCAGCTTATTTCCGGTGTATTCGATCCCATCCAGAAACTTTTGAAACAAACCTCTACGTTTTTCAGACAAAAGAAACCCTCATTTCTGACGCTGTATTAAGTAAGCGTTTAATATTTTAATATAACGTCAGTATAAAAGGAAATTTTTAAAAAATGAATACCTTTTGAAAAAGTGTTAATAGTCCCACTGTTCTCTCTATTTAAATAAGTTTGAGATTAGAATACAGAAAGTGAGAAAATTACAGTTTAATTATTTCAATAAAACAGTTTGCGTTTTTCGGGGAACTGGTACCAAACCGGTGGTAAAGAGCAGTTCCCGCTGCTGAAAGGCTCAAGTATCGGTCTGAATTTCCACCTCAGACTCCCGGATCATCATGGTTCCTTGCTTTTTTGTGTATAACAAATCCAGGGTGCGCAGGTAGGCCTGGAGTATTTCTTCCAGATCAGCAAGGCTTGGCACAGCATCCAGCTCCCGTTCGTGAAATTGCCTGCAGGATGTCTGCGAGTCCTTTGGAAAACAGCGGAGCATCAGCTCATTATCAACGGGTCCTTTGTTCTGCTGCGTGTACTGTTTATAGCTGCTCCAGGGATAACTTTCCGGAGCGTCGGCAGCTGCATAAAACAGAGGACATAAGTGAATATATTTGGTGATTTCCATGAAGTAGCGCAGAGAAGATACCGGACGCAGTTTGAACTGCAGAGAAGGAAGCTCCGGGTTTTTCTTATAGCGGTCATTAAAATATACGGCATAATTCGTATGTATGCGCTGCATAATAATGCTCGGCTGCCTGGTTCGTGAATGCAGAAGAAGATGCACTTTGTGATCAAGTATTACATAGGCGTGCAGGTCAAACTGAAATACTTTTTTGGCTTCAAGCACAAAATCCAGATATTGTCCTTGATCTGCTGCATCTTTGAAAATAGGAATGCTGTCTTTTGATTGTAAATAGAGGTGCCAGGTGAAAACGGAAGATTTTAATCGGGGCATTGCTGTATCATCCTTTACAGTGAAAAGTCATGATAAATGACTGCTGAAGCTTATCTGATGGGATTAATGATGACTCTCTATCTGAAGAATGCTCGGGGAGTGGTTAAATACAGTCCTCATGCTAAAGACTGTGCCGCAAAAATGATCTTTTGTACTATTCTACATAAAGAACAAAAGTCCTTCTTTTTTATGTAAAAATATGGCATGAAAATAAAAATTATAAAAGCAGAGAATTTTTGCTGCTGCTCTCCTCAACTAGGAATATGGGCAGAACAATAAAAAAGGCTGCCCAAAATTTTTGGGCAGCCGCACTGAATTATTTTTTATTCACACTTGCATCATAAATTGCTTCGACCGCTTCTTTCAGCGCTGCATTAAATTCTTCTTCGCTCTGATCCGCACTCAGGTCAGCGCTGAGCGCTCTTGAAAAGCTTGCAATTAAACCTTCATTTTTCTTCAGCTTCTGATTTGCTTCTTCTCTGGAATATCCGCCGGAAAGTGCAACCACACGGACAACTCTTGGATGATCAATCAGCTCTTTATAAATATTTGCTTCATTCGGAATAGTAAGCTTCAGCATTACGTTTTCGTCAGATGGCAAACTGTTTAAATGCTCCATAATTTCTTCTTTTAAAATCTCTTCAGACTGTGCTTTATCTTCACTGTGAATATCAACTTCCGGTTCGATAATCGGAATAAGTCCGGCGGAGATAATTTGTTTTGCTACTTCAAACTGCTGATCTACGACGGATTTAATTCCCTGGCGGTCTGCTTCTTTAATCACGGAACGCATTTTAGTGCCGAAAATTTTTCTTTCGTTGGCGCGCTTCAGTGTATCTTCCAAATCAGAAATCGGCTTCATCAGCTGTACGCCGTTGGAAAGATCTGCGAGACCTTTATCCACTTTTAAAAAGGGAACGATGCCTTTTTCTTCCGCAAGATAATCGCCGGTATATTTACCTTCAATTTTACGGTCCATCGTCTGCTCAAATAGAATGGCACCTAGAATGTGCTCGGAATCAAAAGCCGGTGCAGTAATAATTCTTGTCCGCATTTCGTGTACCAGATCGAACATTTCTTCTTCGTTGGAATAAGCATCCTCCGGTACGCCGTACTCTGCCAATGCTTTCGGTGTGCTTCCACCGCTTTGGTCCAGTGCTGCGATAAATCCCTTGCCGTTTTTGATTTGTTCCATTTGATTTTTTTGCATAATTCCACTCCTTTTTTGTAGTTATATACGTTAAAAGGTTCTAACGCCAGTGTATCATTTTAAAATAGGAATACAAAAAGTTCCCTGTTTGATTTACTTTCCCTATTTGCGCCTAAGGAAATCATAGGATAAGGCGTGTTAAATAAGATCTTTGAAAATCTGATATAAGTCTGCTTTCAGCTCAGTATCAGCTGTGAAAATGTCTTCAAAAGAATGATAGGTAATTTCATTTTTTTCTATACCGAGTGCGACACCATGAATATCATTTTCAATTAATTCAATAACCTTGTGTCCCATCTGGCTTGTAAATACCCTATCGAATGCGGAAGGTGTACCGCCTCTCTGGATATGCCCGAGTACTGTAGGACGTGTGTCCAGCCCGCAGTACTCGTGAATCAGCGGCGCTATCTCCTCTGCTTTTCCTGCGCCTTCAGCCACAACGACGATACTGTGGGTTTTCCCCTGATCAAAGCCTTCTTTCAGCTTACGGGAGATGTCTTTAAGATCCCAGGGAAGTTCAGGGACCAGAATTGCATCGACACCGCTGGCAATCCCGGCGTGAATCGCGATATCGCCGCTGCTTCTGCCCATTACTTCAATGACACTTACACGTTCATGACTGCTCATCGTGTCCCGCAGATTTCCAATAGCATCCATTACTACGTTTAAAGTAGTGTCAAATCCGATCGTATAATCGGTAAGCGGAATGTCATTATCAATAGTGCCAGGCATGCCGTATGTTTTGATACCAAGCTTCTGCAGTTCTGCGGCGCCCCGGTAGCTGCCGTCCCCACCGATGACAATGAGTGTATCAATCCCGGCTTCCTTCAAATTATAGGCTCCTTTTTTCTGTCCCTCTTTCGTGCGGAATTCTTCCGAACGGGCCGACTGCAGAAAAGTACCTCCCCGGTAGAGGATATCTCCTACGTCTCTGGAAGTAAGCTTGGAAAATTCTTTTTCCATCAGTCCTTTATAGCCGCGTTTTATTCCTATAATTTCAAATCCTCTGGCAATCCCGGTTCTGACAACAGCACGAATGGCACTGTTCATCCCCTGGGAATCTCCTCCTGAAGTAAGTATGCCGATTTTTTTCATCTAACCATTCCTTTCTCTTTCAAGCTATTTCACTCATACCCTGCCTTAATAAAGAATAATTCACCTTTCTTGTATTATTTAAACAAAGGCTACCTTGAAAATAAAAGTTTTGCTAAAAAGAAGTAATCATATTGCTTCTCTTTCGGAGAGGCTTGCCTTAGGGGTTATTCTTGTCAAAGTGGAAGTACTTGATTCTCTCAGCATTCTTCACTGTGTTTAGATCTGCAGAAGCTTCAAAAGAAGTTTCTTCCTATAAGATTCTGCGATTGTGACGCATTATGTTTTGATAATGGGAGTAAGGGTATAATTTTATAGGACTGTATTTTTTTGAAAATCCTAGAGACGTGCTTTACTCTCTGCATCCTTTTCCTTAAGCAGCAGTGAGCAGGATTGAATGAATCCATTAGTAAATATACTTACATTCTTGTTATAATGACCTAAAATGTCCAGAAACGGAGAGGAGCGTTTTCGATGAAAAAATGGTTTGCGATGCTTGGCGCGGGTGCAAGTTTTGCCGCATTTAAAGCTGCCCCGCAGGTAAGGAAAGCATTATTAAATTGGCTGGAGGAAGAAGAGAAAGAAGCGAAGGCTCCGACAAAAGGAAAAGAGGAGTCGTCAAAGAAAAAATCTTCAGCTAAAAAAGAAAAGGGTGCCACTGCATCTAAAAAACTTAAAAGTGCTCCAGAGAAGAGTAAACAGACTGAGAGTGCCGGCAAGAAAAAGACAGCACCCAAAAAGGCAGCACCAAAAAAGACGAAAAAACAAGCCTCTACAGAGGTAGTAAAGAAAAACCAAAATAAGAAGACGAATGCTAATAAAGAAGAAAAAGAAGAAGCACAGCAATCTGAACAGATGGAGCTGGAAGGACTGGATACGGAGAAAAACCAGGAACAACAAAAACAGTCTTCTCAGGAAGCTTCAGATGAACAAGAACAGAAAAACCAAGAAGAGAAACAGTCAGAAGAAAAAGAACAGGAACCACCAGAAAACCAAGAAGAGTCAGAGGAAGACCAGGAAGAATCAGAGGTAGAAGAAGACCAGGAAGAAGAGCAAATGGACGAGCAGGAAGAAGAACCGGAACAAGAGGAGCAAGAGGACGAGCAGGCAGAAGAGACGGAACAAGAAGAAGAGAACGAAGAAGAAAAAGAAGAAAAAGAAGAAAAAGAAGAGCAGCAGGAAGAGAAACCTCAGTCAGAAGATAAAGAAGAACAAGAACAACAAGAGGATGAAGAAGAAGAGGACTCTCAAGAGGAAGAGGAGCAAGAGGACGAGCAGGAAGAAGAATCGGAACAAGAAGACGAACAGGAAGAGGAACCGGAAGAAGAAGAGGACGAGCAGGAAGAAGAGCCGGAACAAAAAGAACAAGAAGACCAGCAGGAAGAGGAATCGGAACAAGAAGAAGAGCAAGAGGAAGAACAGGAAGAGAAACAAAAAGATTCTCAGGAAGAAGAAGAGGATTATGAAGATGAAAACCCTGAAGCTATTGCAGAAGCGGAAAAGAAATTAGAAGAGCAAATAAATCCTAATAGAGTAATTGCGGAAGATTTAACAGTAATTCCGGGACTCGGACTGGATCTTGCTAAAAAAATAATTGCGGAAAGAAAGGCAAACGGCAATTTTGAATCAGTGGATGACCTGATTCGTGTAAAAGGAATTGGACCGAGAAAATTAGAAGATCTAAAAAAATACTTTAAAATTTAATTGGTATATAGAGAGAGTCTTCCGAGAGTGCAGCTCTCGCGAAGCTCTCTTTTTCTGTGTGAAATTCTCAAAAGGTGCTTTCCAGATGGATCAAATGATTTATTCTGAAACTAAGCATTATATAAAACTGCTGATCCAGACTGTGATAAATTTAAATTAAGCAGATGGAAATCGGAGGTGGATTACCGTAAATGAGAAATAAAAGAAGTCCCGGCTTTTCTGTATTTTTCTTCGCAGGAGTCATTGCTTTTATCTGGTTATTTCCGTTTGAGGATATCAGTGAAGTAAGAGAAAAGGATCCTGAAATAACAACGACGATGAGCTCTGAAGAAGTAACAATTAATGAAGGACGATTAATAAATGACACGCCTATGGTTCCATTTGAAGAAACATTTCAGGAGCTGGAGGCAGACATTACCTGGAACGAAGATTCAGAAATATACACGGCAGACCGTGAAGGAGATTTACTTCAATTTGAAGTGAATGATACAGAAGTGAACATTAATGGGGAATTTTATCCGCTGGAAGAAGCGGTGGAAAGAATTGAAGATACAGTATATGTACCATTAAATTTAATTGCCACTGCATATGGTTCTGAAATTACTTGGGATCTTGAAGAAAATTCTGCTGTAATTGAAGAAGGCAGAAAAGAGATTACTGTTTTCATGCAGCCGGAGGAAGAGAAACAGGAAGCGGAGGAAGTTCCGGAAGAAGAGGAGCTGCGTGAGCTTTCTGGAAAAGTCCAGGTAGATGGAATTGCGATCGGTGATTCTCAGGGAGAATTAGAAGACACCTGGGGCGAAGCGGAACGCATTACCATGAGCCACTATGGATTTTCCTGGCATGCCTATCATGATGAATATGAAAATTATCGCATGGCAGGAATAGAAAATGAAGAAGTAGTTGCTCTGTATACGAATAATGAATGGAAAATGGAAGACAGCAGTCTTTCTGCGCTGGACCGGGACGAGATAAGGAATACTTTAGGAGAACCGGAGCAGCATATCACGAAAGGGAACACTCAGTATACACAGAACCAAAGTGATGAATTCGATTTATTTCAACTTGAAGAAGGCTATTTAACAGTGTTTTACGATATTCACGAGGAGCACTCAGTCACAGCGGCAGAGCTGATTGAAACGGACACAGAGCATAATTTAATGGGCTTTTACGGTCCGGGGTCTGAAGATCTCGCGGCAGACGCAGAAATGCAGATGTTCGATCTTGTGAATGCGGATCGTGTAAAGCATGACCTGGAGCCGCTTGCCTGGAATGGGGAAGTTGCCGAGGTTGCCAAGGCGCACAGTGAGGATATGGCAGAAAGAAATTACTTTTCTCACGAGTCACCGGAAGGGTTATCCCCATTCGATCGAATGAATGAAGCGGGACTTACCTATTCCCGGGCAGGGGAAAATCTTGCTTCCGGACAGGCGAGTGCTGTATTCGCAGAGCAGGGGCTCATGAATTCCCTTGGGCATAGAGAAAATATATTAAACCCTTCTTATGATGAACTTGGAATTGGCGTCGTCTTTTCCGAAGGGGACAGACCGTTCTATACGCAAAAGTATTATACGCCTTAACAAAAAGCAGCCTGCTGATTTTCAGCAGGCTGCTTTCTATTTGGTCAGTCTTTCTTTTTCTTGCGCGGCGGATACGCTTTCCATCGGGAAAGGTCCGGATCTTTTTTCATTATCATGGAAGATGGGAATACAAAATTCCAGGGTGTACTGGTATGCGCTTTTACCTGCAGCTTGGGAGTAAGCGTAAAGCCGCCTCTTGCAACAATCTCCCCGCTTGCGTCCTCTACAATTAAAGGCAGTTTTTCCAGGTTAATACTTTTGTCGCTGCCATTCCGGATAAGAAGTGAAATGTGCAGTTCATCTCTTTCTTTTAAATACGTCGCTTTCAGGCCTTTGAAATTAATTTCTCCCGGCTTTGGCGGAGTCATTTCCCGGACAATTCTGCGCAGCTGACGTTTGTTTTCAGATGTCAGGCGCTTGTTCCAGGATTTCGTTAATGCCAGTTCGTGCTGGTGATCCGGCTGCTTTCTTTTAAATCTGAGCTTCCAGCCCGTCTCAGGAAGGTCCTCTGTAAATAAATCCTTCACAGAATACTCAAACGTCCAGGGACGGCACATATTTTCCGGAATAGATCCGATTTCTGCCAGATTAAATGTTTTTCTGCCGAGAAGTTTATCATCTTCTCCTAAAAGTTCTACCGTTGTTTCTTTAAAGGTAGCCTGCTTTTCAAGTGTATGACGGATGAAAGCTGTAAATACGTGATTTTCTTCCTCGGTGCTTTTTTGGATTCCGACGATAGAGAGCTGATGTGGTTTTAATGGAGACAGCTGCTCATGAAGGCTCTGAAAAACTTTTTCATCTTCAGTGGAAACGTCCCAGTCGGGGTGAAAAGATAATTCCGTATTTATTTTCTCTGTATTTTCTTCTTCAGACTGGCTGGCTTTTCTCGAGGAGATAATTGTTTCCCGGCCGTCCAAGGTAATTTCTTCATTATTACTGTTTGGAAAGAAAGACATGCATATAACCTCCAGTTGTATATGATCAATTTCAATTCTCATGTTGCAGCAGGTATAAAACGTACATTTTCCAGTATAGCATGTATGTGATTTTGTGTAATCGTCAGTTTCAGAAGATTTAGAAAGGAAACACGGGAGGGGAAATATGAAAGTATTATTATAAAAAAACAATTTTATTAAAAAGAGGGAGGGAATTTCTAAAAAGATTTTAACAATAAAGGATATAGAATAACGAGGTGTATATAGAGGAAAGTAGCAGTACATATAAAGTTAATGCTACTTAATGCACCGTTCTAAACAAATTTATTCCATAAAACCAACAGAATATTACACAGTAATGACAATGTGATTTAAGTTCAATTACATTTTCTAAAATAGGTTTTTTTAATACCCGTTTTTATGTAGTATGAAACCTGCAGCAAACAAAAACTAAATAAAAAATTAAATAAAAGCCAAGAAAAGAACAAAAAATATAAAAAATATAAGAAAGTGGGAGATTATATTATGAAGAAATTTGTTATGAGTGTCGCATTAGCAGGAGCATTACTAGCAGCACCAACAGTATCAGAAGCATCCGTAAGCATGGGAGACCGCGGGAATGACGTAGAACAGCTTCAGGAAACACTTGCAAGTGAAGGGTATAACAGCTCTTCGAATGTAGATGGCGTATTTGGTCCACTTACATTAAAAGCAGTACAGGATTACCAGCGTTCCAACGGTATTTCCAGCCCGGCAGGAAACTTCTTTGGCGTAGCAGGACCAGCAACACTTGGATCTCTTGGAATTTCTTCTGGAGGTACTAGCACTTCATCCAATACATCTTCTGCAGTAGCAGGAGTGAGCACATCCAGCAATTCCAGCGGCGTTGTATCTACGGCGAAGAGCCTGACTGGAAGCCCGTATGTATGGGGAGGCACTTCCCCAGCAGGATTTGACTGCAGCGGATTTATTCAGTACGCATTCGCGCAGAACGGACAGAGCATTCCGCGTACCGTTTCTCAAATGTGGAACGCAGGATCTCATGTATCCAGCCCATCTGTAGGAGACCTTGTATTCTTTGAAACTCGTACAGGTCCATCCCACGCTGGGATTTATGTAGGAAACAACCAGTTTGTACACTCAGGTTCTTCTACCGGTGTAACAATTTCCAACATGAGCAATCCTTACTGGAGCAGCAATTATATGGGAGCGAAAAGACTGTAAGAATAATATAGAAGAAAGGCATCATGTCTGTGTGGGAGTGCAGGCGTGATGCCTTATTTTTGCAGGCAGCGGGCTTATGCAGGAGCTTCTGGATGGAGGGCGGTGCAGCAGCAGGTTTTTTCATGAGAGTAAATGGAGCTGAAATGATGAATAAAGGAAAATATGGCTTTAGAAAAATGAGTAAAGAAGTTTTGCGTAAGAGTAAGCAGCCCATTTGAGAGTAAACCCCTGTGAAAAATGAGTAACTGCCAGTTAGTGCACAGTAAATCATTTTAAATGAGAGTAAACGGCCACTTTCCCCCGGCACCTCGCACGAGTCCGCACACCTTCTTTATTATGATCTTTCCAATCATCGCTAAAACCACAGGCAGAAAATGAATTTCATGAAACGCATTTTCACATAAAAAAAGAGCCTGCATAAATCAGGCTCTTTCATCTGAAACTATTCGCGTTCTTTTCCTGTCAGCTTTACTTCTGTTTCGAGATACTCCACACCGAGGCGGGCAGTTTCCGCCTGGCCGCTGGATAGATCCGCAATCCAGTTTTCGAAACTTTCTTCTTCACCGGCCTGTACATAACAGGTGAGCGTCACTTTCTCTTCATACGTAATTTCTTTTAATAAAAAGCTCGAGGAACGAACTTCGTTTTCTATTTTTCCAAGCAGTGTGTAATCAAACACAGCGGAACATACCGTACTTAATTTTCTTTCCACGACGCCGGTTGCATTAATGCCGGCAGAACAGGCAGCGCTGTATGCGCGGATAAGCCCGCCGCCTCCCAGTTTAATGCCGCCGAAGTACCGGGTTACTACTACGCACGTATCTTTCAGGTTTCTTTTTTTCAGTACTTCCAGCATCGGAACCCCTGCTGTTCCGGAAGGTTCGCCGTCGTCATTTGCTTTTTGAATTAAATCATTTTCGCCGATTAAATAAGCAGAGCAGTTGTGGGAAGCATCCCAGTGTTTTTTCTTAATTTCTTCAATAAAGGCCTGCGCTTCTTCTTCCGTTGTCACTCGTTTCACGTATGCAAGAAAGCGTGACTTTTGAATGACAGTTTCGGAATTTCCAGAAGTTTGGACCGTAAAATAGGATGTAAGCATCGAAAGTCTCCTTTTATGAAAAATTACTTAATATTTAGACCTTAAGTTGGATTGTAAAAAAATATATAAAAGTTGTGTAAAGTGGATAATAAAGACTTATTTTAGGGTATGATGATTAATGAGATACTATCAATACGAGGTTTTCTCAAAAATAACTTCTCGCTTGACCATTACGTCATTATAAGAGAAAATAGGAAAAAGGCTTCATATTTATTTTATGGATTATTTTTCCACTGATTTAATGTAAGCGTAATAATGTCATACTATTGTAATAGTGTAACATGCGGATTTACCCTCATAAACTATTTAGGTCCCTATACTTGAAAAAAGAGGCTTGCGGACTAGTTGTTTATGGTGGAGAAAGTGAGTGGTACAATGAGCTCCCTGGAATCACTTGATCAAATTTTAGCCGGTATGATGGAAACTGTAGGGAAAAGCAAAGAACAGATTTTCGATATCGGTGAAGATTCACGGCAGGAGTACGAAGGCTTAAAAGACGAGCTGGAAATCATCAAGGAACAGGTAGTAAGGGCAATCGACAAATCTGAAAGAGTCCGGCTGAATTCCCGTTTTGCCAGAAACAGGCTTTCCGAAGTCAGTAAACACTTTGACAGCTATACAGACAAAGAGGTAAGGGATGCTTATGAACAGGCGAACGAGTTTCAGGTTCAGCTGGCCGTCCTGCAGCAGGAAGAAAAGCAGCTGCGTAACAGGCGGGATCAGATTGAGCGCCGCTTAGTCAAGCTTCAGGGAACAATGGAGCGCGCAGACAAGTTGATCAACCAGATTAATGTCGTAATAAACTACCTCACCGGTGATTTAAAGCAGGTTTCGGAAATGCTCGAAAATGCAGAGCAGATGCAGGAATTTGGTCTGCAGATTATAAAAGCACAGGAAGAAGAACGTAAACGGCTTTCCCGGGAAATTCATGACGGTCCTGCCCAGATGATGGCAAATGTGGCGCTTCGTTCTGAAATCGTGGAAAGGGTGCTCGACAAACAGGGTATTGAACAGGCCCGCATAGAAATCCGTGATATGAAAGAAATGGTCAAAGACTCTCTCGCCGAAGTGCGACGTATTATATATGATCTCCGCCCGATGGCACTCGATGATCTTGGTCTTCTTCCCACTTTGGGGAAATATTTAAAAAACGTGGAAGAAAGGACCGGCATTATCATAGAACTGCGCAAGATGGGCAGAGAGATCCGCTATCCCTCGGAGATGGAGGTCGCTATTTTTCGATTTGTACAAGAAGCCGTAAACAACGCAGTCAAACACGCAGATGCCTCCCTGATCCAAGTGAAAATTGATGTAAAGCAGGATCTTATTACCGCAGTGATCAAAGATGATGGAAAAGGCTTTGACATGACCCAGAAAAAAGAAGGCAGTTTCGGACTGATAGGAATGAAAGAACGTATTAATATGCTCGATGGCAAAATCAATATTGATTCGAAGCCGGGCAGAGGTACACTCATCATCGTTCAAATTCCGATCGATGCTGATAAATGATAAAAAATGCAGGAGGAATATAATATGGAAAACCCATTGCGCATTGTTCTTATAGACGACCATCAGCTTTTCCGCGAAGGAGTAAAACGGATTCTTTCAATGGAGGACAATTTCGATGTAGTTGCGGAAGGAAATGATGGAAGCGAAGTAATTGATCTTGTCCGTCAAAATCAGCCGGATGTAGTCCTGATGGACATTAACATGCCGGAAGTAAACGGAATGGAAGCGACGAAAGCACTGGTGGAAACTTTTCCAAATGTAAAAGTGCTGATCCTTTCCATACATGATGATGAATCCTACGTGACACACGTGCTGAAAACCGGCGCTTCCGGCTATCTTTTAAAAGAGATGGATACAGAAGCACTGATTGAAGCTGTGAAGGTCGTAGGAGAAGGCGGAGCTTACATTCACCCGAAGGTCACTTACAACCTGATCAAGGAATACCGGCGCCTGGCAACTGATGGAGGCGGCGAAACAGAAGTCGGCTTCCGTGAAGTGGAATACCGCCGTCCGCTGCACCTGCTTACACGCCGCGAGTGTGAAGTACTGCAGCTGATGACAGACGGAAAGAGCAACCGGGCGATTGGTGAAGCGCTGTATATCAGTGAAAAAACAGTGAAAAACCACGTAAGTAACATTCTGCAGAAAATGAGCATGAATGACCGTACCCAGGCAGTTGTAGACGCGATTAAAAACGGCTGGGTAAAAGTAAATTAATAGCTGAAAGCAGCGGCTGTCCTTCTTTATAGGGGCAGCCTTTTTTCTTTCTGCACGACATTATAAGTTGCTATTTTGTGGGTATCTTGCTGACTGATAAAAGAGGGCAGGGGAAGTACTTATTTACTAATAACAGATTCGAAGCTGCTAATGACAGATACATAGGGAAACTGCGTTGTTAAAATCAGATCCCTCCCTTTTAGTAACAGGTACACACACTAATAACAGAATACCCGCTGCTAAAAGCAGATAATACGCCATCGTGTACAGATAACTGCTGCTGATGACAGAATACGAGGACCTTATCAATGCCTAAGCCCTTGGGTAAGCCTCTGTTTAATATATGAGGATAGAAGTTCAGCGGAGCTGAAACCCTCGAGCAAGCCTTCGCCGAAAGTGAAGCAGCAAATAATAAAATATTTTTCCAACATCGCAGCAAGAGGAGGAAAAATTTAATTCGCAGGGAATCTATGGGAAAGGATAGACACCCTATTAGGGAATTGATACTATAAGAAGAAGGCATCAGTTGGCCATACGGATGGTAAAGGAGAATACTATGAGCAAAATAGCAATCGTAACTGACAGTACCTCATACATTCCAGAGGACCTGCGGAAGCAGCAAGATATTTGTATGATCCCTTTGAACGTGGTATTCGGTGAAGAAACCTACAAAGAAGAGATTGATATTACATTTGAAGACTTTTATTATAAAATGCAGCAGCAGGAACAGCTCCCGACAACTTCACAGCCAAGTATCGGCCTGTTTGAAGAAACTTTTCGCGACCTGGGCAGTGACTTTGATGAAATCATCGTCATTACGCTTTCCAGCGGCATCAGCGGGACGTATCAGACAGCGGTATCTGCTGCACATATGTATGAAGACCTCCCGATACATGTGTTTGATACAGAAACGAGCTGCCTGATTCAGGGATTTTATGCGCTGGAAGCAGCGAAGATGGTGAAAAATAAAGCTTCCTCCAAAGAAATTCTGGAGCGGCTGGAAGCATTAAAGCAGTCGACGCGCGCGTATTTTATGGCAGACGACTTATCTCATCTGCACCGCGGCGGCAGATTGAACGGGGCACAGCTCTTTATCGGCAGCATGCTGCAGATCAAACCGGTGCTTCATTTTGAAAATAAGATGATCGTTCCATATGAAAAAGTGCGTACGGAAAAGAAGGCAGTCGCAAAAATAAAATCGCTGCTGGAAGAAGATCTCGATTCCGGAAAAGGGGTAAGTATCGCAGTCATTCACGGAAACTGTGAGGAGAAGGCGGAAAAAATCAAGCAGGAACTTGAGGAAAAGTATCCGGATGCAACGATTTATCTGAGCTATTTCGGCCCGGTTATCGGAGCACATCTCGGTCCGGGAAGTCTCGGCATCGGATGGATGAAAGCCTAATACGGTACCTATGAGCTGATGGCACGGGGTTCGCGGAGCGTCATCAGCTGCTTTTATCATACAGATAGTCCTTATATGAATACACAGAACCCTCCCAATACAAATTATTGAGGAGGCTTTTTTATGCTTGAAAATCAAATACTTACGATGCTGCAGTACCGGAGACTGCTGCTGGATGAGCTGGTTACGGCAGTGCCGGAACAGGAAACAGGCCGTTATATGCAGGTGAAAAAAGTACTGGCAGTGTTGGAAGCTGCAGGAGAAGTGAAGAGTATGCCGGCACTCACCACACAGCCTCTGCAATGCGAGCGCTGCGGCAATAATGAACACTTCGGGCTGGTAAAAAAATGCGGCCGCTGCGGAAAAGCATGCAGCTACTGCAGAAACTGCTTTGTGATGGGAAGAATGATGAGCTGCAGCAGGCTGTATATGCTTGCGGGCGGACCCCGGAGAAAGCCGGCAAAAACAGCAGCCGGGATGCACTGGGAGGGGGAACTTTCTGCCCGGCAGTCCGGAGCAGCAAAACAATTAGTTGCGGCTTATAAAGAAGGAAAAGATAAGGAAATGCTTTTGTGGGCAGTTTGCGGCGCAGGGAAAACAGAAATGCTTTTTCCGCTGATTGCACAGGTGCTGCTTGATGAAAAGCCTGTTATGATCGCCACTCCGAGACGGGACGTAGTGCAGGAGCTGGAGCCCCGGCTGAGAAAAGCTTTTCCCAAAGCTGCAGTTGCAGGGTTTTACGGAGGTAAAGGGGCGGAGGAAAAGTTTCAGTATGCGGACATCGCGGTAGCTACGACACATCAGCTGCTTCGTTTCCGGGATGCATTTGAAGTGTTGATCATTGATGAAGTGGACGCTTTTCCTTATACGGTAGACGAAAAGCTGAAATACGCTGCCAAAAAAGCCCAGAAAGAGAAGGGATTTACGGTGCTCGTGACGGCGACACCTTCCCTGAAGCAGCAGAAACTCGTAAAGCATAAGCAGCTCCCTGCAGCGGTAGTCGCGAGACGCTATCATAATTTTGATCTGCCGCTCCCGAGGATGATTTGGTGCGGGAACTGGAAGAAAAGGCTGCAGCAGGGATATCTGCCTGCAGCACTAAAACAATTCCTGCGGCGGCATGCGAAAAAACAGATCCTCCTGTTTGTTCCTGAAATCACGCAGCTGGAGGAAGTGAAACAAGCACTTCTTTCATGGGAAGCGGACTTCCGGGTGGATACGGTGCATTCTGCAGAAGAGGAGCGGTCTGAACGGGTCCAGGCTTTTCGGGAAAAGAAAGTAGATGTACTGGTAACCACCACGATTCTCGAACGCGGTATTACAATAGAAAATGTGCAGGTGGGGGTGCTCGGTGCGGAGGCGCCGATTTTCACGAATACGGCACTGATTCAAATTGCCGGCCGTGCCGGGAGAAGCAGCCGATACCCTGACGGAGAAGTTGCGTTTTTTCATTACGGAAAAACGACAGAAATGAACCGGGCGGTACGGACGATCCGTACGCTGAACAGGGAGGGGAGGTAGCTGCTGTATCCAAAAGAGTACTGCTTATATTGCCAGGAACAAATAATAGAGCCGGCTTCCTGGAGCACCCTGCTGCTGAAACGGAAACTTCCGCTCTGCTCCTTATGCAGAAGTCAGCTGGAACGTCTGCCGTTAAAGGGATGCTGTGCTTTCTGCGGCCAGCCGGAGGCATCCCCTGTATGCGGGGACTGCAGCACGCGGGAAGCGGCGGGACCGGTAGTGATACAGCGCTCTCTTTATCCATATACGCCATTTCTGCAGGAGGTGCTTGCGGCTTTTAAATACCGCGGCGATGCGGCACTGGCAGAAATTTTTTGTGCAGATCTGCGGAAGCTTGCTTTTCAGGTACATAAACGTGCGGACCTGATCGTACCGATACCGCTGCATCCGGACCGTTTATTTGAACGCGGGTTTAATCAGGCAGAGCTGCTTGCCGAAAGCTTTCAGACAGCAGAGATACTGGAAAAAACAAAAGCCTCAAAAAAGCAGAGTAAATCACGTCCGGGGGCACGGGAGGAAAATGCCAGCGGTGCTTTTTCGTTAAAGAAAGGAATAGAAGTGCAAGGAAAGAAAATATTACTCTTGGACGATATTTATACAACGGGGGCAACACTTTACGCCGCTGCGGCTCCGCTGTGGGAAGCGGGAGCTTCTGCGGTCTGCGGCGTGACGGCAGCACGGGCAGTGCAGAAAAAATAGAAAGGTCCTCTTCAAAGTAAAACGAAATTTGTCGATAGTAACAGTAAGCCGAAGAGAAAGAAGGGGATGTTACTATGGCAGAGCTAGCAAACTGCCCGAAATGCGGAGGCGTTTTTGTAAAAGCGCTGCGCAGTGTTTGTGAAAAATGTGCGCGGGAAGTAGAAACTCAATTTGATGCAGTATACCGATTTATCCGAAAACGTGATAATCGCAGAGCTGATATTAATGAAGTCGTGGAAGCGACAGAAGTACCGAAAGAACAAATTTTCCAGTTTATCCGGGAGGGACGGATTCTCGTCTCCCAGTTTCCGAATCTTTCCTATCCATGTGAATCCTGTGGAGAAGACATTAAGGAAGGGCGGCTGTGCGATGCCTGCAAGGGGAACATTCAAAGCGGACTGGAGCAGCACGAAAGCGAAAGAGCCTTTGCAAAACGGAAAGAAGCAGAAGAAAAAGGACGGGTCACCACGTATCATTCAATGGATGACCGCGTGAATAGAAGAAGATAGGCTTCAGGCACCGGCGGATTCTTTCGCTGGTGTTTTTTTCTGGAGGAGAAGTGGAGTATAGAGGGGTTGAAGTAAAGCATAGAGGGGTTGAAGTAAAGCATAGAGGGGGTGAAGTAAAATATAGAGGGATTGCAGTAAAGTATAAAGAGATCGGAGTAAAGTATAGAGGGATTGCAGTAAATTAAGGAGCCCGGCAGTAAAGTAGAAGGGAAAAGGGATAAATTAGCGGGCGCCGCCGGATAGAACGTGGCGCATTAATGGAAGCTGGTTGAAGTCAGGTGGAAGTTAATTGATAGAAGGAAGTGGATAAAGCATAGAGGGGGTGAAGTAAAATATAGAGGGATTGCAGTAAAGTATAAAGAGATCGGAGTAAAGTATAGAAGGGTTGCAGTAAATTAAGGAGCCCGGCAGTAAAGTAGAAGGAGAAGAGTCTTAATTTAGCCCGCCCGACTCGCGCTGGATGCTAAAAAACGAATTTTTTCTTCTGCCCCCTTAACATTTTTTCAGCACTGCCGATATATAGATTAGGAGCACGAGAGCGGATTTTTTGCTATCATGGAGGAAACAAAGGAACTAAAGGAGGTGCGGAACCGATGAAAATCAATCCGATGCATTCATTAAACGCTTATAATCGCAGCCAGGAAACACAGCGCAGCAAAGAAACGCAGCAGCCACAGAAGTCAGATCGCATTGAGATTTCCAAAGCAGCACAGGAAATGGCCAAGTCCCAGGAGTTTCAGGCCGCACGGAATGAACGTGTCCAGGAATTAAAGGAACAGGTAGAGAACGATAAATATCAGGTGAATTCTCAGGATGTCGCGCGTAAAATGTACGACTTCTGGAACAGCTAAAGCGGGGTGCAGGACATGACCGAGGATTTAAAAAAGATTTTTCAGGCACTCATTGTAGTGCATAAACGGCTGAATGAACAGGCGCTGTTAAAAGAAGAAATCGTAAAAAAAGGTGATATTCCTGCACTTGATCAGCTGATGAAAGATGAAATGCCGCTCGTCACCCAGCTGTCCAAGCTGGAAAATGCGCGCAGGATTACCGTGCGCAGCTGGCTGAAGGAGCAGGGGGTTGTCGCAGAGGATGCGACAATGGAACAGATTTCTCCTGCCTTTTCCCAGGAAGAACAGGAAATGTTCCGCGAACTGCAGGAAGCATTAATTGCTGAAGTGGAACAGCTGCAGGAGCAGAATGAACTCAACCGGCAGCTGCTGGAAGATTCGCTGCGGTTTGTAAACCTGTCCTTAGACGCAGTGCAGCCGCAGAAAAATTTCGCGAGCTATTCCGGAAAAGGGGAGAGCGGCGAGGATGACGAGCAGGGGCGCTCTTTATTTGATTCAAAAGCCTGAAAGTAGAAGTTACTTATTAATGGCTGCGCTCTCCGCAAGGCTATTAGAAGGAAACCGCTTCTAATAGCCTTTTTTAATATAGAAATAAATAAACGATTACATAAATGACCCGAAAGAATCCCGTCCAGGAAGGAAGAACAATATATGCTTTCAACATTCAGCGGATTAGAAACCGCAAAACGAGCGCTGCATACGAATCAGCAGGCACTTCAGACAGTAGGCCATAATATTGCCAATGCGAATACGAAGGGCTATTCGCGCCAGCGCGTGAATTTCACGCAGACGGAGGCTTTTCCGCGACCTGGTTTTAACCAGCCGGGAATCCCCGGGCAGATGGGCACCGGCGTGAAAGCCGGAGAAATACAGCGCGTACGGGAATCATTTCTGGATATTCAGTTCCGTCAGGAAAATCATAAAAACGGCTACTGGAATTCCCGTCTTGATGCGTTGACGAAAATGGAAGACATCATGAACGAGCCGACGGCTGATGGGATCGCACAGACAATGGACCGGTTCTGGCAGTCCATGCAGGATCTGTCAGTGAATCCGGAGGATGCAGGTGCCCGTTCGGTGGTGCGCCAGCGTGGAATTGCACTAGCAGAAACAATTAACACTAGCTACGCTTCGATTCAGGCAATTCAAAAGGATTACCAGAATGAACTCGGCGTAAAGCAGACTTCCATGAACTCTATTCTGCGGCAGATCGACAGCCTGAATAAACAGATCGCTTCGGTGGAGCCGCACGGCTACCTGCCGAATGATTTATACGATCAGCGGGATACGCTCGTTGATGAACTGTCTAGCTTTATGAATATCCGCGTGGACCGTGTGCCGAGCGGCGGAATGGCAAAGGATATGGCGGACGGGAAATATACGATTACCGCACTCGATAAAAACGGTAGTCCACTGCAGGTGAATGGAGAGAATGTCGTTCTCGTCAACGGCAGTAATTTAACTGCCACCCAGGTCAGCTTGAATTACAGTGCTTCTGAAAGCGGCGAACTGCTTGATCCGCTGTATTCTATATCTTTCACGAACGCAGCTGGAGAACAACAAAGCGTAAGAATATCCGAATTTAATTCTCCAGGCTCTCTGTTGGGAACTGCAGAAGCCTATGGCTACTACAATGGAGAAGCACCGATTGAAGCAGGCGGCACGGCAGCTCCGGGGGACATTACAGGAATCTTCCCGGATATGCTGCGGGAGCTGGACATTTTAGTTTCCAGTTTCGCGAAGCAGTTCAATGCGGTGCACAATGCGAATCACAGCTTAACAGAAATTAAGAATAATGAAACGTTAAATATAGATTTCTTTTCTACTGGTGGAAATACTGCATTTGGTGATCTGGCGGAAGGCGAGCATCTTGTCGGCGCAGCAAGAAACTTCGGTATTTCCGACAGCATTAAAGCAAGCCTGGATAATATTGCGGCAGCTACTGCAGAAAATGGCGTGGCTTTTGCCGGAGATGGTTCCGGTGCACTGGCACTCGCAGGAGTGAAGGATGCTGCGCTGAACTTTAATGGAAATAATACAAATGTGCAGAGCTACTACCAGGCGGTCATCGGGGAAATGGCTGTGGACGCCAATGAAGCGGCACGTATGGAAAGAAATACAGCTTCCCTCCGCGGCGCGGTGGAAGAAAGACGCCACTCTGTAAGCAGCGTATCGCTGGATGAAGAAATGGCGATGATGATTCAGTTTCAGCATGCGTATAACGCAGCTGCAAGAAGCTTAACGAATATGGACGATCTGCTTGATCGTATTATCAACAGAATGGGCAGAGTCGGATTATAAGCTTAATTAAAGAAAGCAGGTGGCACCGATGCGCGTGACGCAATCGATGATTACGATGAATTCGTTATCTCACTTAAGCAACAGCTATGAACAGTTGAAAAAATCCCAGGACCAGCTTTCCACAGGAAAAAAGATCTCCCGGGCCTCCCAGGATCCCGTGGTAGCAATGAACGGCATCCGCTACCGCACGCAGGTCACGGAGACAGAGCAGTTTAAGCGGAACCTTTCCGAGGCGTATAACTGGATGGATTCTGCCGATTCCGCGCTTGATCAGACAACGCAGGCCCTGCACCGGATCAGAGAACTTACGGTACAGGCGTCGAACGATTCCTATGAAGCCGGTCAACGCGCAAACATTGCCAAGGAAGTAGCGCAGCTGCGGGAGCATCTGGAATCGCTTGCGAATACAAAAAATAATAACAAGTTTATTTTTAACGGTACGAACACCACAAATGCTCCGGTAAACAACGCAGGGATGGATGTAGGCTATACAGTCCTGCAGAATCAGCTGGGTGAATTTGAAGGAGCGGTGGAGGAGTTCCCGCTGGAAGTTTCTTTCCGCGGCAGGATGTATCAGCTGCAGAGCAACGAAGGCGGGACTGCAGTATTCAGCAACCCGAACGGAAGTTCCATCGAGTACACGATGGAGGGCGGGACGGTAACCGGAGCTGCTTACCGGTATGATGAACAGAACATGGACGGCGAAACAGTCCGCCGGACAGAAAACCTTTCGGAAACACAGGCAGTGATTTCTGAAAGGACCGCTGTATCAAATAACGGGCGCAATGTCGAAATAGAACTGCTGAAAGGTGTAAAGGTAGGGGTAAGTATTTCGCCGCAGAATGTGTTTAACAACCAGCTGTTCGGTGATTTAAAAGCTCTGGAAAATGCACTGAACGATCCACTGACACAGACAAAAGAACTGACAGGAATGCTGGAAGTGATAGATACGCACGTAAATAATGCAGTGAATGAGCGGGCGGAGCTTGGTGCGAGAGTGAACCGGGTGGAAATGATGGACCGCCGCGTGCAGGAGCAGGAAGTTATCGCAAAGCGGATCATGTCAAATAACGAAGACGCAAACATGGAAGAAGTTATTACACAGCTGATGTCGCAGGAAAATGTACACCGGGCAGCACTTGCTTCCTCTTCCCGCATTATGCAGCCATCGTTAATGGACTTCCTCCGCTAATGTAGAAAGCGGGTGATCGGCGCATGGATCTGCCGAAAATTCAAATAAGCCAGACGAATGCAAAGATTGGGATGCAGTCACATAAGCCGCAGATGTCGATTCAGCAGCGAAGTGCCGATATGAAAATTCATCAGGATCTGCATAATAATCTGTCCATGCAGACGACAGATGCGGAAATTCACATTGATCAGTCCGCAGCATTTGCGGATGCAGACGTGAAAAATATCCTCCGCAGAAATGAAGAGTTCGCCGACAAGGCAAACCAGAACGTGATGGAATACGTGGCGAAGGTGGCCCGGGACGGCGAGCAGATGAAGCGTATTGAAAATCCAGGAGAGGTAATTCCCCGGCTTGCCGAAGGACGCGGCCTGCAGCCGGAGCGCCAGTTTGACCTGAGAAACATCCCGACAGGCATGGACAAAGTACGGATCAGCCATGTTCCTGCGGAGCTGTCGATTCATTTTGACTGGCCGGCAGTGGAAATTGATGTGCAGAAGCATCAGCCGGTATCCGATATCCCGCGCTGGGAAATCAATACCTATCTTGCGCAGAAAAATCAAATACAATTTTCTGTTGCCGGCAGCAGTATCAACCGGCAGCTTTAAACCTCGCAGAGAACTTGCTGCGGGGTTAAACTGCAGGTAAAACTTCACCTTTTCAAATGTGAATGCTTTCTTTATAATGTTTTCATAACCGTAAAAATCACATGTAGACAGTGAAGGATGAATAAAAGAGAAAGGATTTCCGATCTGTCTTCTTCTGAACAGGCTTATCCATTGCCAAATCGGCTCTTTAAACTGCCCTTAAACCGGTGGCCATCACTTCATTCCCTTTTTATATTCAGCATATTTTTTATCGTGCTCTTTCGCAGCAGGTAAAACTGTATAGTGAAATTGATTTACAGAAAATAAAGTATATCAATATATTTCCAGTAGAAAGTAAGTTACTTTTGAAATTTTAGTGACACAGATCACATATTTTAGGTTAAACTATATAGAGTTAACCCTTGGAGGGATTATTTTTGAATATCCATACAAAATACAGCGGCGAATTAATTATAGAGGAATCAGAGATCATTAAGTTTCCGCAGGGCATTCCGAGCTTTGAAGAGGAAAAGCTTTTTGTGCTGCTGCCATTTTCTGATGCACCCGGACCGTTTTACATACTGCAGTCGATAGAAACGCCTGCGCTTGCTTTCGTGCTCATGAATCCATTTCAGTTTTTCCCGGACTATGCAGCAAAGCTCTCCGACCAGACGGTGGAAGCGATGGAAATTGCAGAAGAAACAGACGTCTCTCTTTTTGTTATACTGACTCTTAAAGACACGTGGGAAGAATCATCTGCAAATCTGCGCGGACCGATTGTAATGAATCATGTGAAAAAGCTGGGAAAGCAGATTATCCTGAATGAAACTGAGTACACGACACGGCACGCACTGCCGGTACTGGTGAAGGAGGGGAAATAAATGCTCGTCCTTTCCAGGAAAGTAAATCAGTCAATTAAAATTGGCGATGATATGGAGCTTACCGTGATCAGCATTGAAGGAGACCAGGTGAAGCTGGGAATCGATGCACCAAAAAATGTCGATATTCACCGAAAAGAAATATATTTAGCGATACAAGAAGAAAACACGAATGCATCTGACGCAAATCTTGATATACTGAAAAATTTGTCGAATGGAATCTCCGGCAGTTAAAATAGGAAATAAATTATAATAAAGTAGCAAATAAAAGAATAAAATGGATGAAACAAACAAAAAATATAGGTATTAAGTCTTGATATTAATCATTTAATTATTAAAATTGTGAAAAAATCATGCCTATCGAATCTTGT
Organism: Alkalicoccus daliensis; assembly: GCF_900103955.1. Lineage (GTDB taxonomy): Bacteria > Bacillota > Bacilli > Bacillales > Salisediminibacteriaceae > Alkalicoccus > Alkalicoccus daliensis. The sequence goes on along the minus strand of NZ_FNIL01000012.1, from coordinate 28,676 downwards.
CGCTTTATTTCTAAGCGTGTAGTGTTAACATAGAACTGATTAACCAAGGGAGGATCCTTACCCATGATCGAAAATTACTCTGTCCCACAAACCATTGTAAATGATCAAGTACTTGTTATAGATTACGATCATTATCTATCCCAGACGTCCGAAAAGCGTCTTCTGGAAACGCTTGCTGCAAAGCGAGTCATGATCGAGCAGGACATCACCTGCACTGTAGAAAATATGAGAAACATATTTTTATTAGTGGAAAACACCTCCACGGAAGTATTAAAATGGGTGGAAAGCATCCTGCACCGTGCGAAAGATGCACGCGTACTGGTGGTTACCGTAGGGCGTCCAAATGTTTCTTTTATCCCGTACCTTTCTCAAAAACTATCCGGAATCCTTTCTTTACATAGCTTGTATAAGCACGGCGCAAACGTGCTGAAGGCAATCGACGAATTCGGTGTATTCCTTGAGCAAGGGCTCCATTCCGAACTGGTAAAGCATCTGCATGAACAGAAGCTGCGCGACCGTCCGATTAAACGCTTGATTTTGAGGGAAGAAGAGGTACAGTACCGGCTTACAAAAAACGAGCGGACCGTGCTACAGCACATTTTAGACGGACACAATAACCGAAAAATTGCAGAGCTGATGTATCTTGCACCATCTACAGTAAGTACTGTGATCAGCCACCTGCTGAAGAAGCTTGAAGCAAATGACCGCACAGACGCGATGGTAAGAATTATCCGAAACGGCTGGGTGGATGCAGTCAGATAATAAACAACGCAGGGAATAAAAATACACTGGAGTGAAAATACTCTGGTGTATTTTTTTGTTTGATATTAAAGAGTTATTGCATTTCATTGTGAATGGAGTGTCGGTTGTTTCATTTTTGGAGAGTTATCAAGTTGTTCAGGTCAGCTTCGGTTAGCCATAATTTATATAGTTGATCTTCAATTCCACTTTCTGGATGGAGATTTTTAGAAAATTACGCATTTCTTCAGGTGTTTTATCCCTGTGCTAAGCATTCTCTCAACTTTTCAATTAACAATTATAAGTTTAAACAAATCTTTATCAAAATATTTTTAAATAAATAATCCTAAATCCCTAAACATTTTATTTCGCCCTCCGATATTAGTGAGGAAGGCACACAAAGTACTGGCGGCCGACAGTTACTACGTATGTCTAAATACACAAACTTCCATCACAAGGATGTGACAGGAAGCAAATATCAAGGAGGATATTTTATTATGATTATTAACAACAATATTTCTGCAATGAACACGCATCGTCAGCTAGGACAAAACCAAAATGCAATGCAAAACTCTATGGAGAAACTCTCTTCTGGACTTCGTATCAACCGTGCAGGTGATGATGCGGCAGGTTTAGCAATTTCCGTGAAAATGCGTGCACAGATCAATGGTCTTGATCAGGCTAGTCGTAACGCCCAGGATGGTATTTCTTTAATCCAGACTGCAGAAGGTGCTTTAGATGAATCACATTCTATCTTACAGCGTATGCGTGAACTTGCAGTTCAGTCAGCGAATGATACTAATACTGAATCAGATAGAAATGAAATTCAAAAAGAAGTTAATCAGTTAACTTCTGAACTAGATCGTATTTCTGATACGACTGAATTTAATACACAAAACCTTTTAAATGGAGATATTGGGTCTGCGAAGTTTTCCGATGAATCCATTAAAGTAAATAATAATGATTCTCAAGCTTTCGGTGAAATGTCAATTACAGCGGATACTGAAGATATCGTCAATGGAACTTACAATGTGAAAGTAGAAGGCTTAACCGTTAGTGAGGAAGATGGTAGTGTTGAGTCGTATCAAGTTAATATTACTGATTCCAACGGTAATTCTGATACAGTTACTGTTGCTCATGACGAAGAAGACTTCGAACATAATGGCATTACATTTGCATTTAATGGTACTGATAACGCAGAAGCAGGAAGTGCTCTAGTAGGACAAGAAGCTACAGTTACTACCAGAGAAGCTGTAGCTGAAGGTGGAAGCAATGCACTTTCATTCCAAATCGGAGCAAATTCTTCTCAAACGATTAATGTAGGTATTAATGACATGAGTTCTTCAGCTCTTCATGTTGATAACGTGGATTTAACAACTGCAGCTGGTGCAGGAGCTGCTCTCTCTGCTATCAATGATGCTATTGAAACAGTTTCAGCCGAACGTTCTAATCTAGGAGCTACTCAAAATCGTTTAGAGCATACTATCTCTAACCTGGACAACTCTTCTGAAAACCTATCCGCTGCGGAATCTCGTATCCGTGACGTAGATATGGCTGCAGAAATGATGGAGATGACTCGTGCGAACATCCTTTCTCAGGCGTCTCAGTCTATGTTAGCTCAAGCCAATCAGGCGCCTCAGTCGGTGTTACAGCTACTGGGATAATGATTGACACGGGCGTCTTATCCGGTAACGGGTAAGAGGACCACTGGGTGAATTGCTGGAACTTCCTAAAGCCTGGTCAACCACAGCGGAGCTGGAAACAGCAGACGTCAAGGTTTGAAAATGACGAGGATAGATGGATAATCAGCAGCCAAGCTCCTGTCGCGAAAGTGTGGAGAAGGTTCAACGACTAGGATAAACCATCTAAGGTGAGAGCTACGATGATGAAATCCGTAGGGCAGCTACCGCTGTTCGAAGTGCCCAGCCCCTGCAAAAATGCAGGGTGAAGATATAGTCTAACCAATGATCGAAAGACATTGCGGCAGTGCAGGCCAACCAACAGCCACAAAGCGTACTTCAGCTTCTTGGTTAATATTCTTTTCATATTTAGAGACTCCAGCTTCAGCTGGAGTCTCTTTTTTGGTGGTCTTCCGCATGTATTTGGTAGTTCTGCATCTTTTTTAAGAGCGTTGCATGGTGTATTCCTAAACTTTTGGCTGTTTTTCTGATGGAGCCGTGCTGATGGAGTGCTTCTTTAATAAGTTGGGATTCATAGCGACCGACACGGTTTTTCAGGTCAGTATTTTCATATGGAACGGAAACGAAGTGGCTGGGAAGCGCAGTGATATCGATCCGTTTCCCGGGAGTGGAAACAACTAGATTTTCAATGGTATTCTTTAGTTCTCTTACGTTTCCCGGCCAAGGGTAATGAAGCAGTGCCTGAAATGCATTATCAGTTAACTGTTTATGGATTTTGTACTTTTCACAGAAGAGCCGCATAAAGGTGTGGAGTAATTCATTTACGTCATCAAATCTTTCTGCCAGAGGAGGCACTTCTAACGTAATTACGGCAATCCGATAATAAAAATCTTCGCGGAATTTATTTTCTTCTATCAGCTTGGGTAAATTTCTATTGGTAGAAGATATTAATCGAAAATCAGCTTTCCTGGCTTCACTGCTGCCGAGACGCTGCACCTGTTTTTCCTGCAGGACACGGAGCAGTTTTATTTGAATATCGAGCGGCATTTCTCCTATTTCATCAAGCAGCAGCGTTCCTCCATGCGCCAGCTCCAGCAGACCGAATTTCCCTTCTTTTTTTGCTCCGGTAAATGTACCTGGTTCATATCCGAAAAACTCTGATTCCATTAAACTATGGGGTATGGCCCCGCAGTTTACTTTTATAAAAGGACCTTCCTTTAATGGGCTTAATTCCTGAATCGCGTTGGAAACTACTTCTTTACCCGCTCCTGTGGGGCCGGTAATCAGGACGCTGGTAGGGTAAGGTGCTATCTGTACAATCATTCTGTAAAGGTCACGCATAGTTTTACTTTTAAAAATTAAATGATGATCGAAGTTTTTCTGTGTAACAGCGTATTCATTATTTTGCAGCTCAAGCATACCCTGCGCTTTCTCCAGCTTTCTTGAAGCGGAATTCAACTGCGTAACATCGTTTATTGTGGTGATCACCATTTCAATTTCGTTTTTATCATTCCAAATAGGGTGTCCTGTGACCGAAGCTTCCACCCGGTCGTTAATTTGCTGGACGAGAGAAACTATTTTACGTTCTTTGAAAACCAACAGGGAAACTGAACGGCTGATGTAGCCTTCTTTTTCCAGGTCCTTCATGTTCCTTCCTACCAGCTGAGCCCTATTTAACCCCGAAAGCTTTTCATAAGCTTTATTCACCATCAACGTGTTCGCCTTACCATCAACAACATAAATTCCTTCCTGCAGCAGTTCGAGAATATTAATATAATCTTTCGAAAGAAGTGTTTTCATAGCTTTCCTTTCTCGTGGTTATTAAATACACCACATGGTTATTTTTATAACCGTAGCTGAAAAACTCTTTGTAAGCGCTATCAATTTGATTGTTATATTTAAAATACCATATTTAGTGGTTAAAAAAAACACCACAGACGAAATTGAAATGGCGCTGTGCACGTTTTTAAAAGTTGGCACGGGTCTTGCGTATATTAAGAGTACAGTTTAAAAGAAGGGAGCGATACAGGTGAATAAACCCGTAATCGTATCTGCAGTAAGAACTGCTATCGCAAAAAAAGGAGGAAGCCTGTCTTCGCAACAGCCTTATGAATACAGCGGATCCGTCATCCGGGAAGCGTTGAACCGGGTAAATATAGAAAATAAGGATGTCGCAGATGTTATTTTCGGAAATACGTTATCCAGCTATGGAAACATTGCCAGAGTTTCAGCACTTCACGCGGGGCTCGAGGAGACCACTCCGGGGCTTACGATCGACAGGCAGTGCGGTTCTGGAATCAATGCAGTATTTCTCGCGGCGCAGTTTGTACAGACGAGCGGAAAAATTGCAGTAGCAGGAGGAACGGAAAGTATGACGCACACTCCCTATTTACTTGCTCCGTCAGCGAAACCTTTCGATACCAGGCCGCCGGAATTTCTGCCGCGTGCGCTGACACCTCCAGAATGGAACGACACGCCGATGGGGCTTACTGCAGAAAATCTTGCAGAAAAATATCATATATCTAAAGAAGAACAAGACAAATTTGCTTATGAAAGTCAGCAGAAAATGAAAAAAGCGATGGAAGAGGAACGATTTAAGGAACAGATCCTGCCAATTGCAGTAACAGATAGAAAAGGCAATGTGAACCATTTTCAAATCGATGAACATCCGAGACCCGACATAAACATAGAACAGTTAAATAATCTTAAGGCGGTATTTAAAAAGGAAGGATCTGTAACGGCAGGTTCTTCCTCTGGATTAAATGATGCGGCAGCGGCGCTCGTAGTAATGTCTGAAAAAGAAGCAGAAAATAGAAATCTGGATGTTTTAGGTGAAATCATCCATACGGCTGTGGTAGGAGTAGCACCCGATTACATGGGCATCGGGCCGGTGCCTGCGATTCAAAAAGTGCTTGAGGAAGCAGAAATGACGCTGGAGGAAATAGATCTGGTAGAAATAAATGAAGCTTTTGCGGCTCAGGTGCTCGCCTGTCAGCGTGAATTAAAGATAGCCCCGGAGATGCTGAATGTTTCCGGTGGCGCAATAGCACACGGTCATCCAATTGCAGCGACAGGTGCTATCTTAATTACCAAAGTGCTTTACGAATTAAAAAGGCAGAATTTAAGCACGGCAATTGTCAGTGCCTGTATCGGCGGTGGTCAGGGGATTGCAATGATTCTAAAGAGACCGGAGGGGGAGAAGCATGAATAACTATATTGAAAAGGTAAGTGTTATCGGTGCAGGAGCGATGGGAGCACAGATTGCAATGAGTGCTGCCTTAGGAGGATGTGAAGTCACACTGCATGACATAAAAGAAGAACAGTTAAAAAAAGCCGAGGCAGAGCTGCAAAATATACTTAACCGAAAAGTAGAGAAAAAAAGAATGCCTAAAGAAATAGTAGAGAAAGCTTTTCAGAAGCTGAATTTCTCTACAGACCTGGAGGAAGCTGTGGCGGAAGCGGACCTGGTAATAGAAGCCGTGATAGAAAATTTAGAAATCAAAAGGAAAGTATTTTCTGCACTTGATAAGGCGGCACCTGCCACTGCGATACTCGCTACCAACAGCTCTACGATTGTGAGTTCCCAGTTAGCGGATGCTACTTCGAGAGCAGAGAAAGTGTGCAACATCCACTTTTTTAATCCGGCCCTGGTAATGGAACTGGTAGAAGTAGTAAAGAACCCGCAGACTTCGGAAGAAACAGTTTCCAAAGCAATGAAATTTGCAGAAGATATCGGAAAAACGCCCATACTTCTTAAAAAGGAAATTTACGGTTTTACAGTCAACCGGATTTTAAATGCAGTATTCGATGAAGCGATCTACTTAATGGAGGAAGGAATAGCAACGATCGAAGAAATAGACCTGGCGTGTACGAAAGGATTAAATTATCCGATCGGGCCTTTTAAATTAATGGATCTCACCGGCATCGATGTGAACTATCATATTAGAAAAATTAAATATGAAGAAACCGGTGAAGAAAAAGATTATCCGCAGAAAACGTTAGTGCAGAAATATGAAGAAGGTAAATTAGGCAAAAAAAGTGGAGAAGGCTTTTATCAATATTAGAAAAGAGGATGCATATGAATCAATCGGAAGTTACCTGTGAGATAAAAGAGACTGCCGCCTATATTACGATCCACCGTCCCGAAGTATTGAACGCTCTCAGCTTGAAAGTGGCAGAAGAAATTGCAGATGCTGTCAGGCAGTGTGACAAGAGAGAAGATGTGCAATGCATCGTTATTTCGGGAGAAGGAGAAAAGGCTTTTGCTGCAGGAGCCGACATTGAAGAACTGAAAAATAAAAAATCGCAGGAAATGATGGAGCCGGGTGGTATGCAGGAAATTTTTACAGCAATTTATCAGTGCAGAAAGCCTACCATTGCAAAAGTAAAAGGCTATGCGCTTGGCGGAGGATTTGAATTAGCGCTTGCCTGTGATATCCGGATTGCTGCAGAAAATGCGAAGTTTGGGTTTCCGGAGCTGAATCTCGCCATTCTTCCCGGAGCAGGAGGGACCCAGCGCTTAACCAAAGTTGCTGGAGAAGGACGTGCCTTATATTTGTGTTTAACCGGTGAAATTGTAAATGCACAGACAGCGCTGGAATGGGGAATCGTAAGTGAGCTTCATCCCCTGGAAAGCATAGAGGACCGGGTAAAGAAATTAACTGAAAAAATCTCCAGTAAAGGCCCTCTTGCCGCGGAGTTAACGAAACTGGCTGTGAAACAGGGGGAGGGAGCACAGGGATTGTTAATAGAAAAAATGGCACAGGCTGTTTTGTTTGAAACGAAAGATAAGCAGGAAGGAATAGAGGCATTTCTTGAAAAAAGAAAGGCAGTTTTCCAAGGACATTAAAAACAGGCAGAAAAGGTGAAGAAAATGACATATGAACTTAAGTTTCCTGCAGTTTCGAAATTTGGCTGGAGCATTACTGATAGTCTCCATCAGGAAGTGGATGCTCTGAAAGCTTCAAAAGTACTGATTATTACAGATGAAATTTTAAAAGAATTACATGTAATTAAAGAAATAATTCAACATCTGGAAAAACAATTTGAAGTGAAAATTTATTCCGATGTAGAAGCAGAACCATCTCTGGCATGTGCCCAGTCGATTGTAGATTACACAAAAGAACAGCGTGTGGACTGCGTGATCGGGCTGGGAGGAGGGAGTATACTGGACATTGCAAAAATTGCAGCGGTCTTATCAGCGCACGAAGGAGAAGTAAAAGATTATCTCAACATAAGCGGAGAACGGAGCATTAAGCATAAAGGACTTCCTAAAATTTTAATACCGACTACTTCAGGTACGGGCAGTGAAGTTACCAACATTTCTGTATTGTCGCTGGATGGGACAAAGGATGTCATTGTACATGAACATATGCTGGCAGATGTAGCACTTGTAGATCCGGCATTAACAATGTCAGTGCCGCCCGCGATCACAGGAGCTACCGGTGCGGATGCAATTACACACGCAATTGAAGCATACTTATCAAATCAGGCAAATACTGTAACAGATGCACTTGCGCTGAAAGCAATTGAACTGATCCATGGATCACTGGAAGCGGCAGTAATAAACGGAAATGACCGGGAGGCAAGGGCAGCATTAAGTGAAGGAAGCTTTCTTGCTGGAATGGCATTTTTTCACGCCGGTGTGGCCGGTGTTCATGCGCTTGCTTACCCACTGGGAAGTAAATTTCAAGTGGCGCACGGAGAGTCCAATGCCGTTTTACTACCGTATGTGATCTCCTACATCAGTGGAAGCTGTCCCGAAAAAATGAAAAAAGTAGCATCTCTGATTGATCCTTATTTTGCCGAAGAAAAACAGTATTCATCCAGCGATTATTTATCATTATTAAAACAATTCACTGGAAGAATTCATATTCCTGCCTCTCTCAAGCATTACGGTATAAAGCTGGAGGACTTAAAGGGACTGACAGAAAATGCAATGGAGCAGCAGCGATTGCTGCAGAGAAGCCCTTATCCGCTTGCGAAAGAAGATATTTATTCTATATATAAGAGTGCCTGGGAAGGCGCAGAGAAAGCAGCACCGAAAACGTCCTATATCCCATAAGCAGAGAAAGGAGGAAGAGTATGTATACAACTGTGATAGTCCCGAGAGTTTCCGAGACAGATGGCGTAGGCCATATCAACAATGCCACCCTGCCGGTCTGGTTTGAAGCAGGCCGTCTGGAAATTTTCAAGCTGTTTACACCGGACTTATCCTTTCACCAATGGAAGATGATTATTGTAAAAACTACGCTTCAGTTCAAGCATCAAGTTCACTTTGGAACTGATGCAGAAGTAAGAACCTGGGTGAAGAGAATAGGAAACTCCAGTCTGGAGCTGTATGAAGAACTTTGGCAGAATGAAACACTCTGTGCGCAAAATGAAGCAGTATACGTAAACTTTGACCTGGCTGCACAAAAATCAGCAGCAATTCCTGAAGTGATAAAAAGAAAGCTCAGCGAACACACCGTGGAGGAGGAAAATAATGAAGGAAGCACTCGTACAGCACTCACTGAATAAAGGGATTGCTACTATTGCACTGAACCGGCCGGACAGTCTCAATGCACTGAACAATGATATGATTGCCGATCTGATTCATCTTTTCCAGCAGTTTAATTTAGATGAGCACGTAAGAGTCATCGTATTAGAAGGAAAAGGCAGGTCTTTCTGCGCAGGGGATGATTTAATTGATATGGGCACAGAAAAACACCCGAATCCCAAGGAAAAACTGACGGAATTTAGAAGAGGATATCCGGAAGTCGTCCTGGCGATGAGAAAGACAGAAAAGCCGATTATCGCAAAGATTCATGGGCACGCACTCGGAGCCGGGCTGGAAATTGCGTTAGGGGCGGACATTATCATTGCTGCTGAAAAAACAAAGCTTGGTCTGCCGTTTGTATTACGTGGCATTGCAGCCGGAACATCACTGCTGCCGCAGATCATTGGTTATCACAAAACGAGTGAGCTGTTATTTACCGGAAAAATGCTAACTGCAAAAGAAGCGGAAAGCCTCGGGATAGTGAATGAAGTAACTTCAGATGAAAAATTGAAAGAAAGCGTAGATAAGCTGACGGGAAATTTATCTTCCGCTGCAACGAGAGCAATTGGGCTGATGAAGCTGGGACTGAACCGTTCATTGAATAAAACAATGGAAGAAGCCTTTGATGAACAGTCTTATCTCACAACATTATCTTTCCATACTGAAGATTTTTCGGAAGGCAAAGAAGCTTTTACTCAAAAAAGGGAGTCGGTATTTAAAGGACTGTAAAGAAGGAGGGATCCGTGATGAAATTAGGCAGCAAAAGACAGCCGATTTACAAATACGTACAGGAACATGCGGGAAAAACCCCTGAAAAAGCGGCAATCAATTACTACGGCAGAGAAATCACCTACCACGAGCTGGATCAATATTCTGACCGGTTTGCTGCGTATCTGATGGAGAAAGGGATTAAAAAAGGAGACAAAGTGGCTCTGTATCTGCAGAATTCCCCCCAGTACATTATTGCGAATCTGGGAATTCAGAAAGCGGGTGCTGTAACAAGTCCCTGTAATCCAATGTTTAAAGAGTGGGAGCTGGAATATCAATTAAATGATCTGGAAGCGAAAGTGATCGTCATGCTTGATGCGCTGTATCCGATATTCAATAACATCCGCACGAATACAAAAGTTGAAATGGTGATTACGACAAGCTATGCAGATTTTCTGCCGGAAGAGCCTTATCCAGTATTCCCGGAACCGCTGAAGGCAAAAAAAGAAATTGTTGAATCAGTAGATTTGTTTAAATTGATTACAGATGCTTCCTTGAGTATATCGAAATATCCAGCGGTGGAGATGAAAGAGGATGTCAGCTTAATTGTTTATACCTCGGGAAGTACAGGCGCCCCTAAAGGAGCGATGCTCACGTTTAATAACGCAGAGTTTAAAACGAAATGTATGCTGAACACTTATTCGTTTACTTCGGAGGACATATTTTTAAGTGTGATGCCTGTATTTCATATCGCCGGTATGCTCGTTGGTCTTAACAGTCCGCTGATGGCCGGTGGAACAATCGTGCTGCTTACCAGATTTGATCCAGCAGCTTTCCTGCAGGCAGTGGAGAAGTACAAAGCTACAATTCTATATACGACACCCCCGATGAATCTGGATCTGATAAAGCGGTCTGAAACGCAACAGGAAAAGAATGACCTCACTTCTCTACGATTGAATCTAGGGACCAGCTTCGGTATTCAGGTAAGCGAAGAAATTTCAAATAAGTGGGAGAAAGTTTCAGGTGTTCCGCTCTTCGAATTTGCTTATGGAATGAGTGAAACTCACACAGGGGATGCGCTGATGCCTCCTGATAATGTCAAATACGGTACTGTGGGAAAACCTACCTATGAGACAGAAATAAAAATAATGGATCTGGAAGAACCGGAAAAAGAAATGCCTCAAGGAAAACAGGGAGAAATAGTAGTGAAAAGTCCAAGTGTGTTTAAAGGATATCTTAATAAACAGGAAGCTACGCAGCGAAGTTTTCACGATTCCTTTTTTTACACTGGGGACATTGGGCTGATGGATGAAGAGGGCTATCTGCATTTCCTTGGCAGAAACAAAGAAATGATCAAGAGCTCCGGCTACAGTGTTTTCCCGGAAGAAGTAGAAAAAATGCTGGTGCAGCATCCAGCTGTGGGAGAAGTAGCGGTCGTGGGAATCCCGGACGCCAAGAGAGGAGAATCTGTAAAAGCTTTTATTGTTTTGGAAGAGCAGGCAGCTTTTATTACAGAAGAAGAGCTGATCCAGTGGGCGCGTGAAAAAATGTCCGCTTATAAGTATCCGCGGGAAATAGAATTTACAGAGGCCCTGCCTAAAACGACTACAGGAAAGCTGCTGCGCAGACTGTTGAAAACAAACGGAAATATTAAAACCTGAACACCCGGAAAGGAATCTGCTGTATGAGAAAAGATATGTATATAAACGGTAAATGGAGACAGGCGCGTTCCTATACTGAGCTGCGCTCTCCCTATAGCGGGGAAATAATTGCGGAGATTCCGGTGGCTGATGAACAAGAGGTGGAGGAGGCTATAGAAGCAGCCTATCAGTGCCGGAAGAAAATGGAACATCTCACTGCATTTGAGAGGTCGGAAATTTTAAGCAATCTCGTTACATTGCTCACCAAGCGCAAAGAAGAAGGTGCAAGAATCATTGCTTCTGAAGCAGCAAAGCCAATAAAGTATGCGAGAGATGAAATGAACCGCACGATAGAAACGTATCAGTTCGCAGCGGAAGAAGCCAAAAGGCTTTCCGGAGAAATGGTTCCATTGGAAGCCGCAGCAGGAGGAAGAGGAAAAATCGGCTATACCCTACGTGAACCTGTAGGAGTAATTGGGGCCATTACTCCTTTTAACTTTCCGATGAATCTGGTAGCACATAAAGTTGGTCCGGCAATTGCCTGTGGAAACGCGGTGGTTCTGAAGCCGGCATCCCAGACACCGTTAAGTGCTTACTTTTTAGCTGAACTGTTTGAGGAGGCTGGGCTTCCTGCCGGGGGGATCAACGTCGTTACCGGAAGCGGAAGGATAGTCGGCGATAAAATAGTAACCAGTGATAAAGTTGATATGATTACGTTTACCGGAAGTCCGGAAGTAGGAAAAAGCATTCAGAAAAAAGCGGGGTTGAAAAAAATTACGTTGGAACTAGGTTCGAATGCTGGGGTAATTATTGATAAGCATACTGATATTAAAGCTGCAGCAGCACGCTGTGTATTCGGAGCTTTTTATAACCAGGGCCAGGTCTGTATCTCACTGCAGCGGGTGTATGCTCATAAGGATATATACGAAGAATTGTTAAAAGCAGTAGCCGCAGAAACAGAAAAGCTGGTAATTGGAGATCCGCAGGAAGAAGATACAGATATTTCAGCGCTTATCTCCTTAACAGAAGCAGAAAGAAGCCTGTCGTGGATAGAGGAAGCAGCCGCAATGGGCGCGGAAATTGTCAGCGGAGGAAAAACTGCTAATGCAGTCCTTGAACCCACGGTATTAACGAAAGTAGAAGAAACTGCCCGTGTCTCCTGTCAGGAAGCTTTCGCTCCGCTTGTGGTAATTAATCCCGTGGCATCTGTGGAAGCAGGAATAGAAGCCATCAATGCTTCTAGCTATGGGCTCCAGGCAGGCATTTATACAACTGATATTCAAACGGCGTTTCAAGCAGTTCGATCATTAGAAGTAGGAGGCGTTATTATCAATGATATCCCCACCTTCAGAGTCGATAATATGCCTTACGGCGGGGTGAAAGATAGTGGAGTCGGAAAAGAAGGAATTAAATATTCGATGCAGGAAATGACAGAGGAAAAGCTGGTCGTCTGGAACGTTAAGTAAAGTTAACGGTAGAAACAAGGATACAAAAAATATAAAGGCAGGAGTGAAGGTAATGAAAAAATCAATGGTGTTATCTGTATTGGGATCTGTTCTTGTTTTAACAGCATGCGGCAACAATAATAATGATGAAGAGGCATCAGGTGCACAAACAAATAATAATGAGGCAAACAACAGCGAAGCATCTGCCGAAGGAACCAATAATGGGGAAGAAATTAACCTTCGACTGACTACCGGGCTCAGTCCTTCCGATGCAAACACAGCAGCATTTACACACCCGTGGATGGAGATGGTAGAGGAAAGAACAGATGGACAAGTCACATTTGACGCGTTTTTCTCTCAGGAACTGGTTCCTATGGGAGAAGAAATTCCAGCATTAAACGATGGAACTGTAGATGTAGCAGCTCCAATTCTCCCAACATATGAACCAGCACGATATCCGCTTTCTGATGTAGTACTTTTACCATTGGAATCGTCGGATGCACAAATCTCTGCAATGGCTTTCGCAGAACTTATTAAAAGTGAGGAAGAGCTGCAGGATGGACAGACTTTTACGGAAATGGAATATGGCACCCATGGAATGAAAGCGTTACCAGTACAGCCGGTACCTGAATATACGATCGGTGTTATTGATCATGAATTCAGCGATGTAGAAAGCCTGCAAAACCTTCAGCTCAGAACTTCAGGGCGGGCACATGAAATTCTTGTAGATCAGCTGGGCTCATCTTCTGTATCCATGCCGTTCTCCGAAGAATTTGAAGCAATGAGCCGAGGAGCGATTGAAGGAACAGTACGAGCTATTTCCGACTATGAACCATATGGCTTTGATGAAATGATTACAAACGCCTTGGAAGGAGTTAGTTTAGGACACTTTCCATTCGTATGGCTGATGTCTGAAGAAAGATGGAATGAGCTGCCGGCTGATGTGCAGGAAGTAATGGAAGATGCAGCATATGAACTGGCAGAAAGCACTACAAAGCTGGAAGCGATGGAAGCAGCTTACGAGAATGCGGAAGAGCAGGGAATTGAATTTACAGATGTAGCAGATATGGAGCCCGAAGCACAGGAGCATATTGAACAAGCTGTACTGAACACATGGGAAATTTGGATTGAAGCAAAAGAAGAAGAAGGGCTGCCGGGGAAAGAAGCAGCGATTCTATGGAGAGATTTGATCATAGAGCAGGGTGGAACGGTGCACGAATCGATTATGGAATTAGAATAGTACGATTATCTGCAGATAGGAGGAAAGCGGCAGCTCCCGCTTTCCTTACCAATTAAATTCTTCTACAGAAATTTATGCGAGCATATTATAGTAATTGGGGAAGTAAGGCATTCAACAGTAAGTGCAGAGAGAAGGAATGGAAAAAGCGATATTTTAAGCGCCCCATTCTATGGAAAGGTGGGACAAGTTGTGCCAGTTGAGTTAATTTTTCTTATTGTAGGGTTACTGATGATATCTTTTTTAGCACTGGGGTTATATATTCATTCGATACTCCTGCTTTCAGGGATCATCGGTATTGTGTTACTGGAAAGTCCAGGTTACGTTACAGGGTTTCTTCAGTCAGACCCTTTTATAAGAGTAGCCAGTTATTCATTAACAACGATTCCCCTGTTTGTATTGATGGCACAGTTTATAGTCAGATCCGGCATCATTGAGGATCTATTTACAATTATATATAACATCTCCAAAGGCAGAAAAGGTATTCTTGGGATTCTTACAGTATTTTCAGGCGGGATGCTTGGAGCAGTATCGGGTTCATCAAATGCTTCAGCTGCAGCAATGGGACAGGTTGCAGTGCCGCAATTGATAAAAAGAGGCTACAGCGAAGGAATAGCTGGAGCGACTGCAGCCGCAGCCGGCTCTTTATCGAGTGTAATCCCCCCTAGTATTGTATTAATTCTTTGGGGAGTAGCTACAGAAACTCCAATTGGACAGCTTTTTATCGCTTCTTTAATACCAGGAATTATTATTATGGTAGTTATCAGTGTGAGCATGCTGATATTTTTGAAAAGAGCGGATAAACACGTTTCTTCAGAAGATATTAAGCCATTTGAAAAAGAATCAGTTCCTGTTAAAAGGGCTTCGTTAGCGATTATTTTAATCGGTCTTATTGCAGTATCAGTTTTTTATGGTATTTATGCAGGCATTTTTACCCCAACGGAAGCTGGAGCTGTCGGTGCTATGGTAAGTTTTATTACAGCACTGCTGCTAAGAAGAGTAAATATTTCCTTTATTGTAAGGTCATTTAGTGAAACAGTAAAATTAACTGCGATGATTCTTTTAATTATGATCGGTGCGCAAATTTTCGGCAGGTTCGTCTCTCTTTCTCTGCTACCAAGAGAAATTATCAATTTATTGAGTGGCTTGATTGAATATCCTGTACTGATTCTCATCATTCTATGTTTAATTTATTTTGTTTTATTTATGTTTATTGAAGGCGCGGCGGTAATTCTTATGACAGCACCTATTGTACTTCCGTTAATAAATACGATGCAGGTTGATACAGTCTGGTTTGGGGTCATCGTAGGAATTCTGTGTACGATTGGCTTGCTTACTCCACCGGTCGGCCTAAGCATTTATTCTGTCTCCGGGGTTACTGGGATCAAAAGTGAAAAAATATTTCAGTACGCACTCCCTTACTCCATAATAATTGCTGTCGTAGTATGCGGATTGTTAATTTTATTTCCTCAGCTTGTTACCTGGCTGCCGGAAAGAATGTAGATAAGAGGAGGTGTCAGCAATGTCAAAGCGTTATGATTCAATGTATGAATTATTGGAGAAAGTAAAATATGCAGGGATGCTGCTCAGTGGAATTTCAATTTTTATAATGATGACTTATACGTGTTTAGATGTGCTGCTTCGAAATTTATTTAATTTTGGTTCACTTAACACGTATGAATTCTCTCAAAATTATTTTATGCCGATGGCAGTCTTTCCGGCGTTGGCTTATGCTTATGGCAGAGGCATCATGCCAAGAATTGAACTGCTCATATCAAGAGTAAGAAATTCTATTCAGAAAACTACAGCTGTTGTTATATATACGGTCGAGTGCCTTCTGTTTACTCTGCTGGCTGTATACGGCTTTAACTATTTTACCCAGAGCATTATCGACAGCATTGCCTTCTCTGCAGGCGGGGCCAATTATCCAATTTGGCCGGTGTTAGTATTTCTTCCTATTAGTTTTCTTCTTATTGCTTTGGAAAGCTTGTTTTTACTGATAAAAAATATTAAAAACCCGGAAACTTCTTTTACGGTTAAAAATCAGGAGAAATTGAAAGAAGAAAAAGGAATGGAAGCTATATGATTACTGGAAGTTATGAAAGTATTGTTGAAAAGTCAAAAGTCGACTTTAATAATCATATGAATGATGCAGTTTATGCGAAAGAATTCAGCAATGCAATGGAAAGTATGATGGATCAAATAGCGCTTGATGAAACAGGAAGAAATGAAAAGGATTATACGATATTCACCTTGGAATCACATATATTGTATACAAAGGAAATGAAAGTAGGGGAAAGCATATATATTGAATTTTATTTGCTGGATTATGACAGTAAAAGAATTCATGCATTTTTTGAAATGAAAAATAATCTTGGAGAAATAACAGCTTCTTGTGAAATGATGCTGCTTGGAGTGAGTGCAAGCAGCAGAAAAGCAGCTGTTTTACCAATAGAGGTTGAGAATAAAGTGAAAGAATTGCTTATATCAAAAGACGAATGGCCGGAGAAAGCAGGCAGAAGCATCAGCATGACGAACAAAAAATAATAAGGACACTAAAATAATTAAATATTTTCTTAAAAAACTTTTAAATAATGCTAAACATCTTTCAACTACCTCCGATAATACTATTAGAACAGCAAAACAACATAACGACGTAGAACTCAGGACGAGTTTCGTTTGTTATTTATTGCAGGACGCAATGAATGTTCAATCGTTTCTCGTTTTTTATAACCTTATAATGTCAAATTTTAACATTTATTCGGCTGTTTAACTTCCATGGAAGGAGGAGCTGTCCCGTGCTCGTTATGCAATGCAGAGTAGGAGACTCTATTGTAATTGGTGATGATATCACCGTGCGAGTGGTTCAAGGCAAACAAGGGCAGTTACGACTGGCGTTCGACGCGCCAAGAGAAATAGCCATTAAGCGCCAAGATACCAATAAGCCATTAGTTAGCTAGATAATGCTGGTGTTTTCGTTTTTAGGTGTTAAAAATTAAATAGGATACACGAAAGCTCAGGACGAGCAAATGAGATCATAGGATACTGCAGGATGCAGTAGGCTTATACTTGTTTGCTCGTTTTTTGTTTTCACCATGCCAAGGAGGGTATATATCATGTTAGTTTTAGGAAGAAAGCCAGGAGAGTACGTAGTAATCAATGATGAAATTACAGTCAAAGTAGTAAGAGGAGCCGGCGGACAGCTTAGGCTTGCCATAGATGCACCAAGAGAAATGACAATTACACGTGGAGAAGTTTACGAAGAGCAGAAAAAAACGCTTGAATTCCTTGCAACGCATGAAAGTATAGGGAAGGAAAAGCTTCCTCTTACTTAAAGCTGCTGATGAATGAGTAGAGGAATATGTAGAATAATAAATTCTAATTATCCCTCTGCTCGTTCCTTAAATAAAAGTAACAGCAGAAAACAGTTGTCCGTCGTTTATTCACGCGAGCATAAACGGATGTATGCTCACCAAAAAAACACATGGAGGTCATGTAATCATGATTATCAACACTAACATCAGCGCACTAAATTCTCATCGTCAGTTAGGTGCAAACCAAAATGCAATGCAATCTTCAATGGAGAAGCTTTCCTCGGGTCTACGTATTAACCGTGCTGGAGATGACGCAGCAGGTCTAGCAATTTCTGAAAAAATGCGTGCCCAGATCAATGGTCTAGATCAGGCAAGCCGTAACGCGCAGGATGGTATTTCTCTAATTCAAACTGCAGAGGGTGCTCTTGATGAGACTCATTCTATTCTGCAACGTATGAGAGAACTAGCTGTACAATCAGCGAACGATACTAATACTGACGCAGATCGTGACGAAATTCAAAAAGAAGTAAACCAGTTAACTTCGGAAATTAATAGAATTTCTGATACAACAGAATTTAATACTAAGAAATTATTGAATGGAGATCTAGCAACAGCTAAAATTAAAGATCAATCATTGATTGTCAATAATAATGATTCAAAGGTCTTCACTGAAGTTGCTATCGGAGAAGATGCAGAATTAACAAATAATACTTATAATGTGAAGATTACTGGAGTAAATGTTGACGAAGATGGAGCAATTGCAAGTTACAATGTAAAAGTTGTTGACTCTAAAGGTGTAGAGACTCTTTTCGAAGGTGACGATGCGATTGATGTTGGGGAAGACATCGAATTGGAAGACGGTGCTATTACAATTTCAACAGCATCATTTACTGACGCTTCTGAAGCTAATAAGCTTGTAGGTCAAGAACTTACTTTTACTACTAGAGCAGCTGTGGCTGATACGGAAAATAAAGCACTTTCTTTCCAAATTGGAGCTAACTCTTCTCAAACAATTAATGTAGGAATTGGAAATATGAGTGCTAGTGCATTAAATGTAGAAGGAGTTGACTTAACAACTGCTCAAGGAGCTGCTTCTGCTATCTCAGTTATCAATCAAGCTATTGAAGATGTTTCAGCACAACGCTCTGAATTAGGTGCTTTCCAAAACCGTTTAGAGCACACTATCTCTAACCTGGACAACTCTTCTGAGAACCTATCTGCTGCGGAATCCCGTATCCGTGACGTTGATATGGCGAAAGAAATGATGGAAATGACAAAAAACAACATCCTTTCTCAAGCATCTCAGTCTATGTTAGCTCAAGCCAATCAGGCGCCTCAGTCCGTGTTACAGCTACTGGGATAATGATTGACACGGGCGTCTTATCCGGTAACGGATAAGAGGACCACTGGGTGAATTGCTGGAACTTCCTAAAGCCTGGTCAACCACCGCGGAGCTGGAAACGGCAGACGCCACGGTTTGAAAATGATGAGGATAGTATGGATAATCAGCAGCCAAGCTCCTGTCGCGAAAGCGTGGAGAAGGTTCAACGACTAGGATAAACCATCTAAGGCGAGAGCTACGATGATGAAATCCGTAGGGCAGCTAACGCTGTTCGAAGTGCCCAGCCCCTGAGAAACTGCAGGGTGAAGATATAGTCTGACCAATGATCGAAAGACATTGCGGCAGTGCAGGCCAACCAACAGCCACAAAGCGTACTTCAGCTTCTTGGTTAATATTAAATTTCATTCTGGATCCCAGCCTTTGGCTGGGATCTTTTTTATATAATTCCTTTTAGTTTCAATTCTCTTATCTTATAAACAAGTGACCAATAGGTACGACCAGTTTTTACAGCAATATCCTTCACTTTTGTTCCATCTCTTAGTAAATCAATAATCCTGGCGATTTCCAGTTCACTGTAGGGTTTTGTTCTTTCAGCGGAACCGGCAAACAATTCGTAATCAGGATAAAGAGCTTTGAATTTTTCTTTTTCCTGCGTGAATCTCCAGTTCCAGTCGGTTTTATATCTCATGGAAGATATCATCCTGGTATGAGAATGAATACTTTTTAGAAAACGATACGTATTTCCAACAGAAGTAAAACGCAGAATATGGTGAAAGCCATCACTTCTTTTACTGATTGTGAATGAAAAGCCGAAGTGAACTTCAATATGTTTTTGGAGAAGTTTCAGATCTTTTAATTGGAAGGACTGGAGATATAAATAGATATTCGGTACAAGATAGATTTTCTTAAGACGGTGGTTGATTCTTTTAGAGATAGAGAGGGATCCGTCATCTAGGTACAGGGTGGTGAGAAAAGAAAGGTGTGTGCATCTTTTAAGATGTACTCCAGGAATTTGTTTGTTTCCTTTCACGTCATAAAAGTCATGAAAAAGAGCTGTAAAAAGAGGATTGGATTTTGAGAGAAGTACATTATTTTTGGCAGTAAAATAGATAAGCGGATCAAGAATCTTCTGTTTCCATTGCCTGTATTCCAGTTGTGCTATACTAAAATGCTCTCGATAGCTGTTTTGTTTTCTTCTGCTTCCTTTGTAAATTTTCGTAATTTCTCCATCACCTAAAATACTTGCGATTAAAACATTTTGCTGCACTTCATTTAATTCTTCTAATGAGTTCATAAAGAAACACCTCCTTTATTTATAAATACAATTATATTATGAGAACTTAAGTTCGTAAATATTTATACCCTATATATTTATAATTTATGGAATTATCATATGAATAAACAAAATAATTAACTGAAAAAATGTCACTTTAAGCATTTTAACCTAGTTATAATTATCTATTTATGGTATATTTTAAAGTGGAATAATTCTGGAAGAATAATCGAGGTAATAAAAATATATAGTAGGCAGTTACCTTGCATTATTTACTGAAGATAGAAAAGAGGAGAATAATGAAGAAAACAATTGGATTAAGCATTTTATTATTAATAAGCGGGTGCGGGGTCTTAGATAATGTGTTGGAACAGGCTTCTGAAGCAGAGCCTGTAAATGAGCCAGAGCAGGAAGTAGAAAGCAGTAATCAGACAGAAGAAGTTCAAGGAAATACTGAAGCAAACATTAATGCAGAACTGGAAACATATAAGGAAATATCGTCTTCTGAAGAGGAACGTATTCACAACAACGAAGTAGAGGCAGCCAATAATAATGAAACGAATGAAAGTGAAGTACTTGAGAAAGAGGAATCTGCGGAGCAAACAGAGAGTTCTGCAGCAATTTCAGTTGGTAACTCCGGAGGCAACCTCGCGCAAGGAGGAAGGGTGGAAGTGCAGAATGACACTGTTTACATTTCTAATTTAATTAACGATACTTTTGGAATATATGAGCTTCCTCTAGAAGGGACAGAGAATCCTCAGCTTTTAGTAGAAGGAGATGTATCTCACCTACATGCTACCGATGACAAACTTTACTACATAGAACAGGATATAGAAACTTTTAAAGGTGGAGCGGTCAAAGCGTATTCTTTTGAAACCGGTGAGACAGAAACGATTATGGAAGGGCAAGTCGAGCACTTGCAAATGGCAAGAGGGTTGCTGTGGTTCCCCGGACCCCATGGTGGAGAGGGCGGTGTTCTCTCTAACTATACTTACGACATTCATACAGAAGAGCTGACAGATTTAAATGATCATAGTGTGAAATATACTATCACTGATGATTACCATATTGTTCAGATAGAGTCATTTATTATTCATGACCACGCCAGTTTGGAAGAAGAAGGGGCGATTCTGGCAGATGATGTATCAGGCGAAACCTTTATCGACGGTGACAATTTCTACTATGCCTCCTGGAACGGGTTGAAGCAGATCAATCTGTTAACTGAAGAAACGACCTTGCTTGTGGAAGATGAGATCGAAACCTTTAACGTAAAGGGAGATGATATTTATTACGTTCCTGTAACAGACACTATGATGGAGCGGGAAATGTATCATATTTCTAGCCAGGGAGAAGCGCAACAAACAGAAGAACCATGGAGTGAGATTTACCTTTTTGAAGACTTTATGATTCCTATCTTCACCGGGCAGAACGTTATTGATTATCAGCTGGAAGACTATAACACAGGAGAAAATAGCTCTCTATATTTCGAAAGTCCGGAAACACATTAATATTGGTAACGATACTCTCCCTTTAAAGTACTGAACAGGCTGGCAAGATTCAGGTTGTATGTTTCAAAGATAATTATTGCCTATAGACTCATGAAACTTTTAAAAATATGCAATATAGCACTAATTCTAAAAAGATGAATTCAGGAGATGAAAAAATGTTATTAAACAAAAGAAAAATCGCGTTTTGGATAATGATGATTACCCTTTTACTTTTATCAGCCTGTGGCAAATCTCCAGAAAAAGCGATACTTGGCAGCTGGAAAGCTGTTTCCGGAAATGAAATAATATCTTCCTACTTTATTATAAACGAAGACAGATTCACTGCGAGAGCTGGAACTGACGAAACTCCAGAATCTGTAGAGTATATCTTAACAAAGATGCAGGATGATAACTTTATGATAGAAATCATAAATCCAGATGGCACTATTGAATTTTTGTTCGAAGGATTCTTTGAAAATAAAGACACAATAGCAATAGTAAGCGAGGAGGAAGCGGAAAACGCTAAATTAGTGAGAGTTGATAATTTAGCAGCAGAAATGGCAAACGATGAGAAGCGGAAACAAGAAGAAGAGGAAAAACTGCAGGAAGAAAGAGATAAGGAATTTGCGATAGAGGAAGAAAAAAGATTGCAGGAAGAAAAAGAAGAAGAATTGGCAAGAGAAGAACAAAGGAAACATGAGGAAGAAAAGAAGAAAGAACGGGCGGAGAAAGAAGAGCAAAAGAAGATAGAACGAGAAAAAGAAGAGGAGAGGCTTCAGGAAGAGAAAGAACAGCAAATGGCAAAGACAGAAGAAAACGAGGCACAGGATACAGTAGAAAGTGAAATCGTGGAAGAAGCAGAAGCTGAACAAAAAATTGCTTCAGCAAGCAGTAAAAATGAGTATTTACAAAAAGGAAACAACCTCACGGAAAAGATAAACAATGAAGCAAAAGAGTTATTTGAACAAGATACACAGCTCGGTTTCTATGGACAATATTATCAAGACTGGGATGATTTATTAAACGAAGTCTGGGGCGAATTAAAAACCAACATGCCAGAAAGTGAATTTGAGACTTTAAAACAGGAACAGATTGAATGGATTCAGATGAAAGAGCAGAATTTTGCTGAACGACCTAAGGAACCAGCATCAGAAAGAGCGAGTGGAATGGACTATCTGGCATTTGAAACGAAAGATAGAACTTACTATTTGATTGAGAATCATCTAAAATAACCCGTCCCAAATAAAAGATCCATCTTGAATGAAAAGAGGATATTTTCACTGCCTTTATCAGTAGGTGAAGGTATAATCTATGGATATTCTAATAAGCTATCATGAACAATATGTTACGTTCTTCAAAGTAACTTTAGACTTTCATTGTTTTTGAAAGAATCTAGTTAAATCTTAATCACTTTATAAATAGAAAAAAGAGGAGATCGACGCATTTGCGCCAATCTTCTCTTTCTATGTTTACATGTCTGCGCATTTTTGACACGGAGATCGACTAATTGATCTTAGTAGCATATTCTAAGTATCTCTCTTAGAGAAATTATTTTTAATGAATATTACTGAGAAATTACTACTCTCTTTTACTTCGCAAGCTGATAAATCTCCTTCACGTCTTCATCCTGGAGCTTCACAAAACCGCCGAGTGGACCGCGGTCTGTTGCTTTCTTCGCCATTTCTTCAAAGTGTTTTTCATCAATATCGATTTCACTCAGACGCACCGGCATACCGATCGAGGAGAAGAATTCCTCCGTTTTCCGGATGCCTTCCAGTGCTGTTTTTTCCAGGTCATTCAAATCAATTTCCACGTCCCAGACGCGGTTCGCAAACTGCGCAAATCGATTTACATCGTGCTTGTACACATATTTCATCCAGGCAGGGAAAATAATTGCGAGACCTGCACCGTGTGCAATATCATAAATACCGCTCACTTCGTGCTCAATGTCGTGGCTCGCCCAGTCTTCGGATCTTCCTACTCCGAGAGAATCGTTGTGCGCAATCGTACCTGCCCACATAATCTCCGCTCTCGCTGCATAGTTTTCCGGATCCTCCAGCACGAGGGGCGCCTGTTGAATAATAGTTTTCAGCGTGGCTTCGCATAAACGGTCGGTAAGATCTACATTTTTTTCATTGGTAAAATAGCGCTCGAAAATATGAGAGGACATATCTGTAATGCCGCATGCCGTCTGATACGCCGGAAGTGTATAAGTAAGCACCGGATTTAAAATCGCAAAGGCCGGACGCATTGTTCCGTGTCCTACAGCTCTCTTGTATTCTCCTTCTTCATTTGTGATCACGCTGCCGCCGCTCGTTTCACTGCCTGCTGCAGGAATTGTCAGCACGACACCGATCGGCAGGCAGTCTGTTACCTGCGCGTCACCTGTGAAAAAGTCCCATGCATCTCCGTCATGGTAGGCACCGATACCGATCGCTTTCGCAGAATCAATCACACTGCCGCCGCCAACAGCTAAAATAATATCAATATTATGCTCCCTGCACAGTGAAACGCCTTCACGGACCAAATCAATACTCGGATTCGGTTTTACACCGCCGAGCTCGACAATATTTGCGTCCTGTTCCTTTAAAGAAGCAACGACTGTATCATACAGGCCGCTTTTTTTAATACTGCCGCCGCCGAAATGCAGCAGTACATTTTTTCCATATGCCGCAGTCTCTATCCCAGTCTGGTGTTCTTCGTCTTTTCCGAAAAGAATCTTCGTGCCATTTTGAAATACAAAATTCTCCATGTTATACCTCCATTATGTAAGCGTTCTAATATTTAGAATATAGGAAATAACGCAGAAGATAAAGCAACTGCACTTGCACATAAATTTACAGAAAAATATGGAAAAAAACACTAGGGATTAGGTAGGTAAAATGGTATAGTAAATTTATGCATTATAGTGGACAATTCATTAGGGAATTTATCTGCGCTGGGGGGCGGAAAGAATGGAATATCCATTTAAACAGTTGAAAAAATACAATAATCTTATCAGCATTGACCTGCAAAAAATCAATAAAATTATAGCACTTCAGCACGTAATGTGGATTTTTATTTTCACAGTGCTGGATGTTCCGCTGATGATCTGGGCTAATATTGTTACAGTGGCACTGCATTTTGCTTATAGCAAGCTGCTTGCACACCATCAATTCCAGCTGTTTTATTTTGCAGTTTATCTGCAGACAAGTATTCACATTATACTTGCAACAAATTTTATGGGATGGGCTGCAGGATTCCACTACTATCTGCTTTTATTTCCGCTGCTCGTGTTTATTGTAGTTACTGGAACAATAAAATATACAGTGATTGCAAGCAGCGCAGGGCTGTATTTGTGGCTTTACCATTACAGCCAGCAGACAACAGACTTATTAAGTGGGCAGATGACTGAAATCTTTCACTTCGTTAATTTCATTGTGTTTTTATTCGTCCTTACCTTTATCAGTTCCCTGTACCACCGGACAAGAGTGAAAATCGCTACGCAGCTGGAGAATCTGGCAACTCACGACACGCTTACAGGTTTATATAACCGCCGGACGATGTATGAGGAGCTGGAAAAAGCATACTCTGGAGGCCAGGAAAGCTACGTGTTGCTGCTGGATATCGATGACTTTAAGAAAATTAATGATAATTACGGACATGAGTGCGGCGACAAAGTGCTGGTGCAGACAGCGAACTCTCTTCACCAAAAAGTGAAAGTAAGTGGATATATCTCCCGCTGGGGCGGCGAAGAATTCTTGGCGCTGATATACAGGGAGAACGAGTATGAAGCACTTGCATTCAGCCGGAAGATTATCTCAGAGATGAGTGAGGAAGAAGCATTCACTTATGACAAATCAACTGTGAACATTACAATTACCGGGGGTTTAGCGAAGCTGACAAATGCTGCATCTATTGAAGATGCAATTAAAATGGCGGACCAGGCAATGTATCTTGGCAAGCAGAGCGGCAAGAATCAAGTAGTCTGCTGGCAGGAATTAAGCGAGAAAAACGCATAGGTGACATGAAAAATATATTATGAACGAGGCAGAGAGACCGTATATACAGCTAGCTTCCATAAAACAACCGGGGAATATACACTTGTATATTCAATCATTATCCGAATAGGTTTTTTATTGTATAATAAAACCTGGTTTAATTTTACTAAAGCAGGTGGAACATGAAAAAGACAACAGGAATTCTCATGATCACAGGACTCATAGGAATAAATCTATGGCTTTGGCCAACATTATGGAACGAAATTGCAGCGAACGAAGCGGCAACTGCAGAAACAGGGGACACTGGAGCAGCCGCGTTACATAGCACATCAGAGGAAAGTGAAAGCACGGTGACGCAGGATTTTCGTCTGCAGTTTCATGAGGAACACCTGCAGCTGCAGTGGAAAGATGGAGAAATTGCGCTGCGGATGAATCCGGATCAGGTGACGGAACAGATTGGTGCACCCGAGGAGACAGAGATATACGAGGATTTTGTCCCGCTTACGGGAGAGGAAGAAACGCGAGCTATCCGTCATATATATGAAAATATGTCCGTGTACTATCTTTCCCAGACAGGAGATGCACATACCATCACTGTGACTGCCGATGAAGAAATTCTGGAGGAGGCCTGGTGGGAGGAGATTCTTCCGTCCGAGAAAGAGATGAAAAATTCCCGCATTGAAATCAATGATTTTCAGGAGCTGTTTATCCGCGTAGAGGAAAGCGGGATGCTTACGTTTGCAATTACACAAAAAACAGAATAAACCCTCAGCTGTTCCGCGGTGAAGAAACAGGGGACAGCTTTTTTGATGCTTTTTAAAGCGGAGAAACCGGTTCTGGTTGGTAAATTGTGCATAGATTATCGTATAATAGAACCGTTCAATTCAACAGGTTTTTCAGGAACAGGAGAGATAGCATGGCACTTAAGCCGCTGCCGGCAGCATTTTATCATCAGGAAACGTTAGACCTTGCGCAGGCGTTGTTAGGAAAGATACTTATAAAAGAAACACCAGCGGGGACTGCGGCTGGAAGAATTATCGAAACAGAAGCCTATAAAGGGCCGCTCGATCAGGCGGCGCACAGCTACCGCAACCGAAGAACCAAACGCACAGAAGTGATGTTCGGCCCGTGCGGCCATACCTACACCTATGTTATGCATACGCACTGCCTTTTTAATGTTGTGAGTGCCGCAGAAGGCATACCGGAAGCGATCCTTGTCCGCGGGGTGGAGCCGGTGCTTGGAAAGGAGTTAATGTTTGAGCGGAGAGGGCATCACCATAAAGAAATAAACCTGACCAGCGGCCCGGGGAAACTCACTAAGGCGCTGGGAATTACGATGGATGATTATGGGAAAGCACTGACGGACAGTGATATTTATATTGCAGCAGGCGACCAGCCGGTTTCCATTTCTGCCGGTCCGCGGATCGGCATAGATAACAGCGGAGAAGCAAAGGATTATCCCTGGCGCTACTGGGAAACAGGCAACCGGTTTGTGTCCCGTTAGCACAAGCCCTCCAGTTAGCGTTTGCGAAAGTGAAGCAGCAAATGGAAGCTGTATGTTTTCATGTTAGAATAAAAAGAAAGATAATTTGTCCTGAAATCTTTGGTCCGCTTTCTAAGAACGGAAGCGGAAATACATAAGGAAATGAGGAGTTATTTTTATGAAACGACTGCTTTTCACAGCCGGTGTAATCGTTCTGGCCGGATGTGCTGACACAGAAGAAAATAATACAGTGCCGGAAGAAAATAATACCGAAGCAACAGAAACAGAAGATACTCCAGGAAATGCAGAAAACAATGCACCGGAAAACGAAGAGCAGGAATCTGAAGCGGAAAATAGCGCAGGTGAGAATGAAAATAATGAGGAAAACAATCAGCCGGAAGAAAACGAGATGAGTGCCGAAGAAGCAACGCCAATCGGGAATTACGCAGGAAACATTGCGCAGGGCGGTCATATGGCAGTGCTGGATGACACGCTTTATACGATAGATTTTTTCGAAAATGAATATGGAATCTTCGAAATGCCGCTGGACGGGGAGGAAGAGCCGGAAAAACTGCTTGAAGTGTTTGCCTCCCACATTCATGCGGTGGAAGATGGACTGTTTTATATTGACCATGCAGAAATGTTTGAACCGACCGGGCTTCATTTTTATGATTTCGGCACCGGGGACGTTGAAGAAATTGTAGATGGCCCGGTAAGAAATCCGCAGATGACAGAGGAAGGCCTCTGGTTTTTGACGGTGATAGATGAAGAAGAAGGAAGCCCGATGGCCATTCACCGATATGATTTAGACAGCGGGGAAGTCGAAAACATGGAAGTACATGAAGTGAACTTTGCTGTAAATAATCAGTATGAAATCCACCAGTATGAAATTTACCTGCATGAAGCGAATGGTGGAGGGTTTGATGAGGAAGATGCAATTACGGATGAAGCTACTGCACCTGTATTTTTAGATGGGCATGACTTATACTTCAACGGTTTTGAAGGAATGATGCGCTATAACATGCAGGAGGAAGAAATGACCCAGCTCTCTGAGGAGCCGATTGCTTACTTTAATGCCAGGGATGATCATATTTTTTATTCTCCTTTTCCGGAAGAAGAGGGGGAAGAGCTGCAAATGTATTACATGTCTGCAGAGGGTGATGACGAGCCGGTGGAACTGGACGGGTATGATTCCATCTACATGTTTGACGGCTACGGCATTGCAAGGCGCGGCACGCTCGATGAATTAACCTACGACCGCTTTGATTATGAAACAGGAGAATGGTCTACCCTTTATTACACGGAAGTCGAAGAAGGAGTAGATTCGATTGAAGATGAATTCGGCGAAAATGTGGAGGAAGAAGAGATAGAGGAATAAAGATTACGGGTCATCTTCTGCAAGCAGAAGATGGCTTTTTCACGCTTTGGCGTGAAATTTAATGGGGTGGTCAGTAAAGCATACGCCGTTCGGAATAAAGAATAGAGGGAAGGTATGAAAGTATAGGCGGTTCGGAGTAAAGCTAGAGTTAGTCTTAAAAGTGGACAGTAACGCCTCAAAAATGAGTATACTGAATATACTACAAAAAAGGACGTGTCCACGATGGGAAAAAGTTATACACCGGAGTATAAACAATATGTGATCAAGCTGGTGAGAGAAGAAGGAAGACCAGCGAAACAGGTATCACGCGAGCTGGAGATTCCTTACGGGACCATGATGAGATGGATAGAGAATGATCGAAAAAAGAAAAATGCCCTGCCGGAAGAAGACATACCGCTCACTCCGTCGGAGTATAAAAAGAAACTGGCAGCCTATGAGAAAGAGCTCAAAAGTGTACAAGAGGAGAATGAAAT
>NZ_FNIL01000008.1 GCF_900103955.1 Alkalicoccus daliensis | reverse complement strand
GAGATTAAGGAAGGGTCGTGCAAGTCGAAGGCGGTCGCCGTCTCCTGAAGAGAAGCACCTGTCTGGTTCCTAAAGTGTAATACATGCAGTTTGAATTGGACAGAATAAACTGGTTTGGAACGTGGTTTCTGTACTCCTTTTACTCCGTAATGTTGATAGGCACGAACCCACCGTTTGATGGGAGTGACACTAGGGATCAAGTATTTCTTCGCCAATAACCGGTATCCCAGCTCTCCTTGCATATACTCCTTCACAATCATTAATTTAAATTCCTCACTATACATTGTCATACAAAAACACCCCAGAAGTTAGATTTTTAACTCTAACTTCTGGGGTGCACTACCTTGCCGTGGGGCTGGCCTTCAGCTATTTCTCCTGCCCGCAGGGGCAGAAGAAAGGAGGCAGGTTAGCTGAGAGAGTCCCCTCCGGAAAGCGACCCTTCGGAGACAAAAGCATAATATCGTATACTTATACAAAAAAAGTACTTTCTCAACAGCCTGAAGCAATTGATTCATGCAGTTTACAGTGTAAATTTTTTTAGCCGCTTCCTTTACATGTTGTTTAAAGCTGAGGATTGTACAAACAGCGGACTAAATTATAAGAGTGAAGAGCCTCCGTCAATAAACAGTTCTGTGCCTGTAATATGTTTTGAGGCGTCTGATGCCAGAAAAGATACAAGGTCTGCTACTTCTTCAGGATCTCCTCCCTCTCCTTTCAGCGGCTGATCTCCTTCCGGGTGTTCAACTGGAATCTCTATTTTTTCGAGTTTCTCATCTTTAGGGAAAGTATTTTCTCCAATATCTGTTTCAATAAAGCCTGGGCAGATCACGTTAACTCGGATTTTATAGTTAGAGAGCTCCAGTGCCGCCATTTTACCGAAAGCAAGCTGTCCTGCTTTTGAACTGCTGTAGGCAGACATACCGAAGTTTGAAAATACCCTTGTCCCATTTACAGAACTGGTAAGTATAATACTGCCGCCATTATCTTTCATATGTGGTATAGCAAATTTCACAGAATGGAAAGTCCCTTTTAAGTTCGTCTGAATCGTTTGATCCCATTCTTCTGAATCTAAATCTTCTATCGGTGCCACCGTGCCGTTAATACCTGCATTGGCAAATACAATATCCAGCTTTCCAAATTCATCGACAGTCTTTTGAAATGCTTCTTTCATCTGGTCTGCGTCTGCTGTATCTGCAGCAGCTACGATGGCTGTTCCGCCATTATTTTCAATTTCGTCTTTAGTATCCTTACACTCTTCTTCATCTATATCAACAAGACATACTTTTACTCCCTGTGCGGCCAGCTGCAGCGCTGCAGCTTTCCCCATACCGGATCCTCCTCCGGTAACAAATGCTGTTTTTCCTTCTAATGAAGAATATTTATCCATAAAATCCACCCTTTTCGTCAGTATATTTCTTCCATTACAGTTCCCAATCTTTTTTCTTTGTAAACCTTGCCGGGTCAATATTCATTCATTTACGATATGCTTGATTTTATGGATGTGCAGTTAATTAAAGGCTGCTTTGAAAATAAAAGCTCCGTTTAAAAATTAGCTCTGTTAATGTTCAGTGTTGATAATAATACAAGACTTCGCTGCAACTCGGCAGGCTTGCCGTGGAGGAGATCTCCGGGTAGACTAACGTCTTCCGGGATCTTCCGACCTCCTTCTTCCACAGGCGGTATGAACGTTCACCGCCGGAAGCATTTGCTGATTTACTCTCACTGAGGACACTTTACTCTCGCAGCAAGGTGAGTTACTCATTTTGAACAGACTTCACTCCCGTGTGACCTCTTTACTCCCGCACTGGCATGCTTTTCTCATTTTTAAAGTGCCGAATTACCATTAATTCATTTTTTCAGCACTGGTATTCATTTTTATCGGACGCATTTGCCTCCATTTCCCTTCTATCTCTCTGCTGGAAATTAATGTAGTTAATATTTTCCTGCATAAAAAAGAACCATACAAAAGCTTCAATCAGCTTCTATATGGTTCTATCATCATTTACTTGCATAATTCTTCATCATTCTCTTCCGATATTCCGCGGCGGCAGTGGTATCTTTCTTCCAGTTCTGCTATACCCCATGCTTCATTTTCCTTTTTCATATGGAAAAGATAATCATTTCCAGCTGTCGCATCATCCCGCAGTCCCCACTCTAAAACGAGAATCTCTGCTTCACTGTCAGAAATAAATTTTGTCCGGATAGCCAGTTCATCAAATGAATCTTTGCGTTCCAGCAGTCCTTCCGCACTCAGCCAATCGAATATAAGCCGTTCGGGTGCAGAATATTGGCTTGTTCCAGCAGTGAATGAGTTTTCTATTTCCCAATTCGAGGGCTGCCATTCGGTAGTACCCGGTTCCCATCCTTCCATTTCCTCCGGAGGATGGTTATTCATCCAGACCTGTGTATAAAATCCATCTCCACGTAAAGAGTAGTTTCTGTCAGAAAGACTTTCAAGCTCTCTCAGTTCCTCTGCAGCAGCAGAAGCAGTTTCTCTGGATTCCTCCAGCTGATCTTTTAAAGTGTCACTTCTTTCCTGAGAAACTTCCAGCTGGTTCTCCAGCGTATTCACTTTCTCTTCCTGCCTTTCCAGAAGAGTTTCCAGTTCTGACATCTCAGCTTCCAGTTCTTCTATTTCCTCTTCCAATGCAGCTTCTTCTTCGCTTGCTTGTGTCTCTTCTTCGGCAGCTTCAATGTCAGTATTTTGATTTGTTTCTCCTTCATCAGACGCTGCATTTCCGTTGCAGGCTGTAAGAAGAGAAAGCAGCAGAATGAATAAAACGGAAGAAGTTATCTTTTGTTCCATCTACTTTCCCTCCCGGAGTTAATAATAGTGTTTCTGTAAATAATTTATACTGACCTCAGCGCTTTTCATTGCTCCTATTTTTGAAACATCCTGTTCTACTACGAGCCATTCTACCCCAATCGTTTCACATATCTGTATTACTTCTTTTACGTCAATTCCTCCCGTGCCAAGCTCAGCAAAAAACTGTTCTCCATCTGTCGTCATATCTTTCAGATGCACAAGATTTGTTTTATTTTTATACTTCTTCAACCACTCCGTTGGCTGCTCTCCTGCTTTTTTCAGCCAGTAAACATCAAGCTCTGCATTTACGTTTTCTACATCCAATAAGAGTTCTAAAGGCTTAATTCCTTCCTTTTCCTCTAATTCAAAATCGTGATTATGATAACTGAATGTAAGTCCAGCCTCGGAAACACGTGCGGCAATATGTTTTAACTTCTCTGCTATCTCTTCGTACTTTGCTTTGCTGACGCGGTCTTCCTCCTGCAGAAATGGACAGATAATATGCTGGTTGCCAATTTCTTTTTGATACGCAATTACAGTATCAAGGTCCGTTTCCAGCACTTCCAGCGGTACATGTGCCCCTGCCGGTTTTAAGCCGGTCTCTTCAAGGAGCTTTTTTAATTCCGATGCCTGGAGCCCCCCGTAGCCTGCAAATTCCACGCCCTGGTACCCCAGTGCAGCAACTTTTTTTAAGGTTCCTGCAAAATCTTTTTCTGTTTCCTCCCGTAAGCTGTAAAGCTGAATTGCTGCTGGAATCTTTGTCATATATATCTCTCCTCATATGTAATGAAATCAGTTACATTTACTCTAGCATGAAAGTTCAAATACATAAACTTCCTTTTCAAAACAATTCAAAAACTTTTTTGAACTTTTCCTTATCATCCTGAAATTATTAATGTCTAAAATTCCTCCCAGCAGCAATCTATTCCTCATAAAACAATTTTTGTTAAAACACCGACTGCGTGGTTGTCATAAACCTTTCGCAAATGCGACGGAAAGAGAGATTCTTTTTATTGAGGATCTGACATATGATGAAATTTGTTACTGCTTGTTGAAAATACCTGCAGCCCCAGGAGGTTTAAGAGTAGTGTTTAATAATGACTTAGGACGTTTCCGTATTATGGGTCTTTTAGAAGGCGCTTCTTTAATCATTCTTCTGTTTGTAGCTATGCCGTTTAAATACATGCTGGGAATTTCAGAAGCAGTTTCTATCGCCGGTGCCCTGCACGGCTTCTTATTTATCATTTATATGATGCTTACTGTTTATACTACGTATAAAATACGCTGGTCCCTCAAGTGGTTTTTTGGCGCTGTAGCAGCTGCATTTGTTCCCTTTGGAAATTTTCTGCTGGATCGCCGCATTCACACATCTTTTAAGTGAGTGTTTCCTGATTCCACACATAAAAAACTAAAAGACCTTCTCCGCATTGGGAGAAGGTCTTTTAGTTAATATTCAAAAGTTCTTTTGCCCGGTTCACTTCTTCCTCAGAAGGGGTGTTCACACCTTCGAGTGGATAGTCGAGGCCCAGTTCCTCCCACTTATACACACCCATTTTATGATAAGGAAGAATCTCTACTTTTTCTACATTCGTGAGTGTTTCAATAAATGCTGCAAGATCTGTTAAATCTTTTTCTTCATAGCGTCCCGGCACCAGTACATGACGGATCCACACTGGCACATTTTCCTCAGAGAGCTGTTTTGCAAACTGAAAAATGTGCTTATTCGAAACGCCTGTAAGGACCCGGTGTTTCGCATCGTCCATCTGTTTCAAATCAACGAGCACTAAATCCGTGTATTTCAGCAGTTCTTTAAAAGTCTTTTGAAACCCTGTTCCCTGGGAGTAACAGCCGCCGGAACTGTCTATCGTTGTATGAATACCAAGCTTCTTACACTCTTTAAACAGTTCCAGAAGAAATTCTGTCTGCAGCAGCGGCTCTCCGCCGCTTACGGTAACTCCGCCCCCGGAACGTTTCATATAAGGAATATATTTTTTAATATCCTCTATTAATGAAGCAACACTTCTCATTTCCCCCGTTTTTCTGTCCCACGTATCCGGATTATGACAGAATTGGCAGCGGAGCAGACAGCCCTGTGTGAAAATCACATAGCGAATGCCTGGTCCGTCCACCATCCCTGCTGTTTCTATTGAATGAATTCTTCCGTCCATACCTTTTCCCTCCTATACCTCCTGTAAGGGAGGTGCAGAAGGGAAATCCCCTCTTGCACCCGCCTTACTTACATTGATTCATGGAACGTGCGGTTAATTACATCAATCTGCTGGTCGCGGGTGAGCTTAATGAAGTTCACCGCGTAACCGGAAACACGGATGGTGAGCTGTGGATATTCCTCCGGCTTCTCCATCGCATCAAGAAGCGTTGCCCGGTCCAGTACGTTAATGTTCAAGTGGTGGCCCTGCTGGTCTGCATATCCATCGAGTATGGCAGCCAGATTTGCTTTTTGGCTTTCTTCTTCTTTACCAAGTGCTTTTGCTACGATCGTAAATGTGTTGGAAATTCCGTCCAGTGCATATTCATAAGGCATTTTTGCAACAGAGTTTAAGGATGCGAGGGCTCCCTTTTTATCCCTGCCGTGCAGCGGATTTGCTCCTGGAGCAAATGGCTCGCCGTCTTTTCTGCCATCTGGAGTATTTCCTGTTTTCTTGCCGTAGACTACGTTTGAAGTAATTGTCAGAATAGACATGGTCGTTACAGAATTTCTGTAAGTTTCATGCTGCTTAAGCATTTTAGAAAACTTTATCACAAGATCCTTAGCAATTTGATCAACACGGTCATCATCGTTGCCGTACTGCGGATATTCTCCTTCTACTTCGTAATCAACAGCCAGACCGTTTTCGTCTCTGATCACTCTTACTTTCGCATGCTTGATCGCGCTGAGAGAATCAGCTGCAACAGAAAGTCCTGCAATACCTGTTGCCATCGTGCGAAGAATGTCTTTGTCGTGCAGTGCCATTTCAATTCTTTCGTAGGAGTACTTATCGTGCATATAGTGGATAATGTTCAGCGTATTAATATAAAGCTCTGCCAGCCATTCCATTACCGCGTCATAATTCTTCATTACTTCGTTATAATCAAGATACTCAGAAGTGATCGGTTCAATCCCCGGCGTTACTTTAATATTTGTTTTTTCATCTACACCGCCGTTAATTGCGTACAGCAGTGCTTTCGCCAGATTGGCTCTCGCACCGAAGAACTGCATCTGTTTCCCGATGGACATCGCGGATACGCAGCAGGCAATACCGTAATCATCGCCGTATTCAGGACGCATCAGCTCGTCGTTTTCGTATTGAATAGAACTTGATTCGATAGATGTTTTCGCACAGTAATTTTTAAATGCCTGCGGCAGTTCCGGTGACCAGAGCACCGTTAAGTTCGGTTCCGGTGCCGGTCCGAGATTGGTGAGAGTGTGAAGGAACCGGAAAGAATTTTTTGTTACCAGCGGCCGGCCGTCAAGTCCCATACCGCCGATTGATTCTGTCACCCATGTTGGGTCACCGCTGAAAAGATCGTTGTATTCCGGCGTACGCGCAAATTTTACGAGACGCAGCTTCATCACGAAGTGGTCGACGAGTTCCTGTGCCTCTTCCTCAGTAAGTGTACCTTTTTCAAGATCTCGCTCAATGTAAATATCAAGGAAAGTAGAAACGCGCCCCAGACTCATCGCCGCCCCGTTCTGCTCTTTTACTGCCGCAAGGTAACCTAGATACAGCCATTGTATTGCTTCCACTGCATTTTCCGCCGGTGCTGAAATATCAAAACCGTATATGTTTCCAAGCTCTTTCAGTTCCTGCAAGGCGCGGATCTGCTCTGTAGTTTCTTCCCGCAGCCGGATTTTATCTTCTGTCATTGCACCAGACATTCCAGCCATCTCTTCCTGTTTACTTTTAATCAGGAAATCAACGCCGTAAAGTGCTACTCTGCGGTAGTCCCCAATAATTCTTCCTCTGCCGTATGCATCAGGGAGACCTGTAATGATCCCCACTTTTCGAGCCAGCCGCATTTCAGGGGTATAGGCATCGAATACTCCCTGATTGTGTGTTTTCCGGTAGTCGGTAAATATCTGCTCTATTTCGTTGTCGAGCTCGTACCCATATGATTCGAGCGCTGCTTTAGACATTTTAATTCCGCCGAGCGGCTGCATGGAACGTTTTAACGGCACCTCTGTCTGCACGCCGACAATTTTTTCCTTTTCCTGATTCAGATAACCTGCATCATGAGAAGTAATTGTAGAAACTACTTTCGTATCGAGATCATATACTCCTCCGCGCTCCCGCTCTTCTTTCGTAAGCTTCATTACCTGATCCCATAACTCCAGTGTTGCTTCCGTGGCACCAGCTAAAAAACTTTCGTCCCCTTCGTATAAATGATAATTATTTTGGATGAAATCCCGGACATCTACTTTTTGCTGCCAGTTCCCTTGCTTAAACCCTTCCCATCCTTGCTTTTGATACTCCTGGTACATCATAGCCATAAAGCATCACTCCTCCAATCGTAATATAGGTTAAGCGCTTCCCCAAATATGTGACAACGTTGATCTAAGTTTATTATAACCGGGTATAACTAAGAATAATACCATTTGTGAATTATTTCACAAATTAGACAACAGTTAAGCTGTTTTTTTGGAAATTGTGATTTTTGTCACTGTAAATGAGGTAATCTCATGTTTAAAAGAGAGTAGGATGCCAGCTCTCTGCCGTTTACTTTAAAATTGCGAAACAGCCTGCTTTATGTAAGCTTTTACAGCTGGAAGTGTTTGTACAGGCATTTCCCAAAACAGGAATGCTGCATCGAAGCTTTTATAATTGCAGTTTTCTGCAACTTAAATAGACACAGGGACATGATAGTCTCTGTGCCTTTTTATTATATATTCAGCCTCTCTTATCCTGCTCCAGAGAAAGCCGGAAAGCTTTAACTGTAACACCGTCTCCCGCCGGTTCAAAATCGTGTTCCGGCTGCCGTTCAAAACCGTGCTTTTGATATAGAGCAATTGCTTCGTGCATAAACTCTCCTGTGTGAAGACCAATATAATTGTATCCTTTTTCTTTCGCCCGCTGAATACAAGCAGCTATGAGTGCGGAGGCAGCTCCCTTTCCTCTCGCTTCCGGTGCAACCGCTAGTACACGAATTTCAGGATAATCCAGTTCTGCCGTCATTCCTTCATATGCATCTGTTAAGGCTGGGAATAAAGCAATGCTGCCAATAATTTTATCATTTTTTTCAGCAACGAAAAGCTCTACTCCCGGCTGGCTGTCCGCTTCAGAAGTAATTGCTTTTTTTAAAGCCTGCCAGTGTTCTTCCGGAACTGCATTCCGGTGATCTTCATAAGCCTGAAGACGTTGCTCCCTTATAAATGAAACTTCTTCTGCGGCTGCTTCTCTAATTAATACACTCATTGAAAACTATCCTCTTTTCTCCTGCAGGAACTTTGCATCCTGCCTGCTGAGTTTTTCTCTGTGATGTGGAGTTTCCCAGACAGAGAGATCCGGTCCTTTCGGCAGAATTTTTGCTGCGGTACTGTCCGGATGAATCGTAATGGACAGATGATAATGCCTTTTAATTGCTTCAAAGTCTGTGGTGTCACCAAATCCGGGTGTTTGATATAAATCTCTTGCATACCCCCATAAGTTTGGCATTTCCCTAAGTAAATTGCGATTCGTATTAAATCCATTATAATAGGCTGCATCAAAACGGGCCAGCGTCGTATAAAGCCTTACATCTGAATCCGTTATAAAGTCTCCATGCAGAAAACGCTGCGCAGAGAGTTTTACTTCCAGTTCATCAAGTTTTTCAAAGAGCTCTTTATACGCTTTTTCATATGCTTCCTGTGAATTTGCAAACCCGCATTTATAAACACCATTATTAACATGATGAAATATATCCTCGTTTAACTCGTCGATCTTCCTGCGCAGAGACTCCGGATACAGATCAGGAGCTCCTTCTTTATGGAAGGGGGCCCAGGCTGTTTCCAGATAATTTGTCAGATGGAAATAATCATTATTCACAGCTTTTTTCTGTGGGATATCCACCATCACCGGCACTGTAGGACGACCTGAATAAGCAGCGTCAGCATTCTGGTAAACCTCGCTGATATACTGCACTCCAAGAACAGGATCACGATCATTTTTATCGAGAGAAAATTCCCAGTCCACCCTTCCTGCCTGCGGGCGCATTGGACTTGCTGTGCCAAGGCTAATTGCATTTTCAAGACCTAGAACCTTTCTTACAATTACTGCGCGGTGTGCCCAGGGACAGGCGGCTGACCAAAGCAGGCGGTATCGTCCTGGTTCGACAGGAAGATTTTTGGAGCCATCTCCAAACGGTGTAACGAACCTGTTCAGCTGGCGTTTAAATGACCCATCTTTGCTGATTTCTGCGGAAACTTTCGTTTGCTGCTGATCACTGATGATAATCCCTCTTTTCTCCCAAAATTTTTCTCGTAATTTTGTTATCGCACGAAATAGAAAAGGGGTCAAGAAATTAAACTTACAAAAAGTAATTAATTTACTTTCATATAAAAAAAGCCCGCTCTATAAAGAGAACGGGCTTCATTTTATCATGAATTTTCAATTAATCAATAATGGACCAGAAAGCTGGTTTCACTCTGTAATTTTCGTCGAAAACAAATGGTGCATCCACCCCGGAACCGCTGTACTGCACGGCACGGTCATCAAGCCACGTATGATTGTCTGCAATACCCCAGAACGTTACGCTGCTCAAATCGTCTCCAAGCTCTTCATACAATTCGAAAATATCGTTGTAACGGTCTGCCTGATTCAGCAGGTCCTGCGTAGGAATATCAGCATACGTTTCATATGCATTATCCGGCGGCCAGCCGTAAAGGCTTACATCCAGCTCCGTCACCTGATTGTCTAATCCTAATTCTGTAAACATATCAAAAGAATTTCTCATTTGATCCAATGATGGCCAGCCAATCTGGATATGTGCCTGATGCCCTACTCCGTCAATCGGCACTCCGTCATTTACAAGCTCTTCTACCAGATTATATAAATTATCTCGTTTGTTTTCCACTTCTGTATTGTAATCATTAATGTAAAGCTTTGCGTTTTCCCCGCCATATTCTCGAGCAGTTTCAAATGCTGTGCGGATATATTCATCTCCCGTAATCTGGTACCAAGGTGTTTCACGAAGCCCTCTTTCATTCGGACTGCCGTCATCAATTGCTTCATTGACTACATCCCACGATGTTACATCACCCTTGTACCGTTCTACTACTGTTTTTACATGCGTTTCAAGACGCTCGAGCAGCAGTGCTTTATTCTCTTCCCGCTTCACTGGATCCTGTTCGTCAACCATCTGGTTTCCTTCTTCATCAATAAAGAACCAGTCAGGCACCTGGTTGTGCCATACAAGCGTGTGGAAGCGGAGTTCCATATCGTGCTTCCTTGCGAATTCTACAATCTGGTCCGCACCTTCCCAGTTCCACTCGCCCTCCTGCGGCTGCAGTGAAATCGGCTTCATCGCGTTTTCAGCAACGAGGCTGTTGTAGTGATGCTTAAGTATTTTTGCCTGCTTTCCTTTCAGCTGATACGGTTCCACAGCTGCACCTATATCGAAGGAGTCATCATATCGTTCTGCAAGAGAAGCTACCTGCCAGGCATGAGGAGTGGAATTCCCATTTCCCTTTTCTCCTTCACCAAAAATTCCACCCTTTGGAGGACCGCCATTGCCATTCCCCTGTGCTGCCACGGTGCCAGCTCCAGCAGAAATTAATAATGAAACTGTTAAACCTGCCACAATCGGTTTTCTTAATACTCTCAGCATACAAACTCTCCTTTTATGTTGGAATTAAATTTTTAAAAACCTGCATTAATGATCATCAGCTAAAGTCATTACAGCCAGCTGGACGAAAAGAGCACTGGAAAATTTCCGTCATGCTGTAAATTTTTCTTTCAGCAGCAACCATGTAAGGGTTTTCATAAATTTATTATATAACCATTTTTGGTATTAGTACACTGAATAAACGAAGTTTTCTGAAAACAGGAAATACGGCTTGCATTAATTGTTAAATTAGAATTTTAAACCCATTCCAAAGCCCTTAAAACCTAAATATAGTGGAAGCCATAAGAACTACAGAGTGTAATTCCCAAATTAATGGATTTTAATTTTGTTTATTCAATAAATAATGTTAGATGAAAAACTCCTTAATCAGCATATTTTTTTATTGGATGTTAAAAAACAGCCCCAGTAATTAACTCAAGCTGTTTCGACAGTGTTAAAGAAATAAGACGAGCACCTGGGACACAAGCGCTACGGATATTAATGCAAACGGGTATGCTGCTGCATAGGCGATAGAAGGATCCTCAGAATCCACGATTTGATTGAGTGCTCCTAAGCCCGGTGTACTTGTCATTCCGCCACAGAGAGCGCCCAGCGAGTGAAGCATACTTAAATGAAATAATTTTACGGCCACTAAAAATCCGAGCAGTAAAGGTACAATCGTAATTACTGCCCCGGCTGCAAGCAGTTTTAAGCCTTCTTCTGCTATTACGTCAGCAAGTCCCGCTCCAGCAGTTGTTCCAGCGCCAGCTAAAAACAGCACCAGGCCAATATCCCGTATGATTTGATTGGAAGGCTGAAAAAAGCGGGCGCGGATCGGGCCGAGCCGGCCGAAATGTCCGATAATTAAAGCTGCAAACAGTGGGCCTCCTGCAACACCCAAAGTTATAGTACCGAGTCCAGGAATACTGATCGGTATCATTCCCAGAAGAATTCCCAGCAGAAGAATCAAACTGAGTGAGAAAATATGGACATTGGTTGTTTCCAGTTTTCTTTTGCTGAACAGCTTTTCTACTTCATCTATCCGTTCCTCACTGCTTACTACAGTCAGAATGTCCCCCTGCTCCAGTCTCCATCCGGGATGCTGATTGAATTCAAAGCCGCCGCGTTCAATTCTCGTCACTGTCACCCCGTAAGTTCTTCGCAGAGCGAGCTCCCTTAAACTTTTACCCACCATATCAGTAGCGGCTACAGTAACTTTTCGGAGTTTTACATGATCATGATTTTCAAATGCAAGATTTACTTCTCTGCCAAGCTGCTCTCTGATACTTTTCAAGTCTGCAGGAAGACCTACTGTTACCAATTTATCTCCTTTTAAAATAACTGTATCGCTTAAGCTGATTATATTTCGGTCCCCTCTTATTACACGGCTGATAACTGCAGAAGTTCCTTTCCCCACTTCCAGTTCCTTCAGCGTACGTTTATGTGCTTTATCACTGGTAACCTCGATCGTCATTACTTCCGGAGATTTCTGATGTCTGAGAGGACCTGTTTTCCGCTGCAGATCTCTCATTAAATCCACTTTTAATACTTTCGGCAGCAGCTGTACAAACAATACTACTGCCAGGACGCCGAATGGATAGGCAATTCCATAGCCGACAGATGCCAGTGGATCTCCGGTCGCTTCCAGTGCTGCTGCAAGCCCGGGGGTGCTGGTCAGCGCACCACTCATGATGCCAATGCTTAATGCTGGTGAAAGATCAAACAGTCGGGCCATGACAAGCGTGGTAGCTGCCGCAGTAAGGATAGTCAGCAAGCCGATAATCCCGTAAATTACACCTGAAGTACGCATCATCCGAAAAAATCGTGGGCCTGCCTGCAGACCTACAGCTACGATAAATAAGCTAAGTCCAAGGTTCTGCACGACACCGGAAACCTCGTAGCCAAAATGGCCGAATATCATGGCTGTAAAAAGGACGGCACTCATTCCCAGACTGATTCCTTTTATTTTTGCCTCTCCTGCAAGAGAGCCTATAAATAAAATAATAAAAAGTAACACTAAAGGTTCCTGAAGTATTGCCTGTATGTTCATTACGGTTCCCTTCCTCTACAGCTATCTTTCTATATTAATACTGCTAAAATATAATCATTATTATTGTGAAATATTTCACAATAATTATATCATGAATATCTTCTTTATCCATACAAATATAAAAGACCTCTTTAAAAAATAAGAGGCCTTTAATTATATATACAAGCAATTCAACCGGTGGAAGCCATGAAGCTCATACTAAAAGGAGCCCGTCCAAATCAATCACTTCTATTTTTTTCTGCTTTTTCTGTTTGATATATCCCTGCTTTTCTAATTCTGCCAGTTTTCGGCTGATCGTTTCGGGAGTCGTACCTAAATAGGAAGCTGTGTCTTTTTTACTCATCGGCAGAATGAATTCCTGAGTCCCTGCTTTATCCATTGTTTCCGCCAGAAA
Source organism: Alkalicoccus daliensis (assembly GCF_900103955.1). GTDB lineage: Bacteria > Bacillota > Bacilli > Bacillales > Salisediminibacteriaceae > Alkalicoccus > Alkalicoccus daliensis. The sequence goes on along the minus strand of NZ_FNIL01000008.1, from coordinate 145,444 downwards.
CATCGCAAGCCTCGTTTCTACATTTTCCATAGCTGTGCGGCTCGCCTGCTTTTCGGTAGTGTCCAGCCTTGAAGAAAACTCCTGCAGTATTTTCAAAGAAATAGAAGGGAATTTCAGCAGAAACTGCTGGAGTTCTGTTCTGGTAATCATGCAGATACTTGCTTTTTCCATTGCTTCTGCATACACTTCATGCGTTCCTTCATGAAAAAGTGCCAGTTCACCCGTAAAATCCCCGGGCAGAAGCAGCCGTATCAGCTGCTCTTTTCCACCCGCAGACAGTCTGTATATTTTCACCTTTCCCTGATTCACTATATAAAGTGAATCTGATACTTCGCCTGCCCGGTAGAGAAGTTCTCCTTTTTTAAATGAAACAGGCCGGACTGTCTGCATAATTTCATCCATCTGTTCATTTTCCAGGTGATTAAAAATAGGCACCTTCGATATACAGGCGCTGTGGGATTTACTTTGGTGGTTACATTCAGAAGAAACCGTCAAATTTTTCTCTGCCATTTTTATTACCCCCTGCCGCTTTCCATAAAAATTTAAATTCATTTCAAACACTGTCCAGCTCTGTTGTGAAGCCGAAAAAGCGAGGAACGTCTTCAGCCGTTTTCTACTTCTATTATTACACTGTCTTTACTAAAAAACTATAGTCGAAGAGGCACTATTTCCCAGAATTTTCCGGAAAACAGTACCTCCTGAGCTTCCTGGGCTAAGCTGGTTCAGGTAATAACTGCGGATGCTTTTTTTGTTTCTTTTCTGCAAATTTAATCAGCCGCATCGCGTTTAAAATTACCAGCAGTACGCTTGCTTCATGAATAAACATCCCGGAAGCAAGGTGAATTCCTCCCATTAAAACACCTGTCAGCAGAATAACCACGGTGCCTACCGCAAAATACGTATTCTGCTTCATATTTCTGCTGGTCGCTTTTGCAAGAGAGTAAGCGTGGGAAAGCTGCATCAGCTTATCTGCCATTAATACGACATCCGCCGTTTCCATAGAAATTTCTGTTCCACCTTCTCCCATAGCAAGGCCGATATCCGCCGCTGCAATGGCCGGGGCGTCATTAATACCGTCTCCTGCCATGGCAACCTTATGTCCCTGGGCCTGCAGTTCATGAATAAACTTTACCTTGTCCTGTGGAAGCAGTTCCGCATGTACCTCTTCTATCTTCAGCTGTTCCGCGACCAGTACCGCACTGTGCCGATTGTCTCCCGTCAGCATAATAATTCTTCTTATCCCATTTTCTCTTAAGGCAGCCAGCGCTTCCGGTGCTTCCTTCCGGATTTGATCAGCAATGGAGATGATTCCCGCAATTTCACTGTTGATCACTGCAAAAATCGCTGTATTCCCTGCTCTTTCCTGTTTCTCTGCATGTGCTTCTGCAGCATCGGTAACAGGAATTCCGGCTGTTTGAAGCAAGCTTCTGTTGCCGAGAATTATTTCTTTTCCATTGACCTGTGCTTTAATTCCCTTTCCTTTGATTATTTCACCCTGCACTTTTTCTGCCCGGGGAAGCCCTGTATTCTCTGCTTCCCTAACGATGGCTTTTCCCAGGTGATGTTCAGAAATTGTTTCAGCCTGCGCTGAAAGAGTAAGCAGCTCTTCTCCGCTGTACTGCAGAAATGTCTTGATTTCTGTCACTTCCGGCTTTCCTTTCGTTAAGGTACCGGTTTTATCGAAAACGAGCGTATCGATCCCTGCTAAGGATTCCACAGCCTCTCCACCTTTTATCAATACACCTTTGCGTGCCCCGTTCCCTATTCCGGCAACGTTGGAAACAGGCGCTCCGATGACTAAAGCACCCGGACAGGCTACCACAAGAAAGGTAATCGCCAGATGAAGATTTACGGTGATCACATATACCAGCAAAGCTAATACTACTACGCCGGGTGTATAGAACTGGGCAAAGCGGTCCAGGAATTTCTCGGTTTTTGATTTGCTTTCCTGCGCTTCTTCCACTAATTCTATAATCTTCGCAAACGTTGTATCGTCTCCCACTTTTTCCGCAATTACTTCCACATAACCGCTGTCGAGTATGGTACCGCTGAACACGGAAGATTGCTCCCCTTTAAAAGAAGGTTTGCTTTCTCCGGTAATTGCCGCTTCTATAAATGAAGCTTCTCCAGCTGCTATTTTCCCATCTACAGGAACTTTACCACCGGAACGAATAATCACTCTGTCCCCTGCCTCTACTTCTTCCACCGGCACTGCAGCTTGTCTGCCGTCCCTAATAACAGTAGCTTCCTGTGGAGCAAGTTCCATTAATTTCTTTAAGGAGGAACGGGTTTTTGCAAGCGTCCGCGCTTCCAGGTAGCCGCCGAACAAAAAGAGAAAGGTTACTACCGCTGATTCTACGTATTCACCTATGATCAGCGCACCAATAACAGCAATGGTTACGAGTAATTCAATACTGAAGCTTTTCATTCTTAAAGCCTGAAACGCTTTAATAAAAATTGGTATGCCGGCAATTACTGTCGCAGCAATAAGAAATGCATCTTTCCAAACAGCCTGGCCCAGGAAAAAGGATAGTACAATCAGTGCTCCTGTGACCACGGTGAGATAATTCTTATATTGATTTATTTTATTCAGCATTTGTTTTCTCTCCTCCCTGGGCAGTTTTTAAGAAACTTTCGTGGAAAGTACAGGATATCCAAGTCTGCTGATGTTACTTTCTATTTCCTCCGCTTCAATTGCTTCTTCTTCAAACTGGACGCGAACCTTGCTCGAATGAAACAGTACTTTCACTGTATCCACTCCTTTGGTTTTACGGAGTGACTTTTCGATTTTTTGAATACATGAGGGACAGGTAAGTGCTTCTAATTGATATACTGCTTTTTTCATATGTTTCTCCTCCCTTATCTGTTGTTACCTTTATTTTAAGTCCGGACTGATATTAATAAATTGACCTCCATCAAGAAGTATTTATTCTAAGTATTATTAAATGATTTATTTCTTAATGAAGAGCTGCCAGTTTGAGTCAGCTGTTTTTCTTCCTCCCTGCCTGGGAATAGGATGGCAGAGTCATTTATTTATGAAAGGAGAAAATTCAATGCGCTGGTTCGCTTTTTTTCTTGGGGTATTTTATGTTGATTTTCTATTCCACAGTTCAGGAGCCAAAGCTTTCGGATTTGAAGCAGAAACATTGCCGGAAAGGTTATGGGCCCTGTTTTTCGTGCTGGTGATGACGCTGGCATTTTATTATATAACGCTCCGGTTTTTCCCTCCTTCTTTCTTTCATGGGGTGATTTTCGCTTCCGGCTTTTTCGCAAGTTTTGATGTTGTTGTCATTCACTGGGTATTCCAGCTACACCGTCTAACCGATGGGCCTGAAGCGAATATTATTGAGCCTGTTCTTGTAGTAATCGGAATCATTATGATGTTTTATGCATTAAAGAAAGAAAATAAGCTGAATGCAGATAAATAAAGACAATTATTGTTTTTTTCTTTACACTTAACGGGAATAGATGCAGGAGGTGATGTGCAAATGAAAAAAGCAGAACTTGTATATGATGCAAAAGCCCGGTTAGCAGAAGGTCCGTTTTGGGATAAGGAACAGCAGCAGCTGATCTGGGTGGACATTGAAGGAAAAACCGTAAACTTCCTTGACCCCCTTGGAGAAAACGAAGCGCATCCTGTGGAACAGCGTGTCGGCGTTGCTGTACTCAGTGAAAAAGGTTATTTGTATCTCGGAATGGATCACGGGTTCTACCGCTATGACCGGGAATCAAGAAAGCTCACACAGATCAGTGACCCCGAGGAGGAGCTGCCGGGAAATCGTTTTAATGACGGAAAATGTGACCCTCTCGGCAATTTCTGGGCGGGTACAATGGTGCTCGAAGGAGAAGAAGGAAACGCAAGTTTGTATAAAATGGATACACAAGAAACTGTCACCACTGAAATTACAGACTTAACGATTTCCAACGGACTTGTGTGGGATGAGAAAAAAGAATTGATGTACTTTATTGATACTCCCACCCATCAAATCCGTGCCTATCCATTTGATTTTAACCGCGGTGTTATTAATGGGGAAGCTAAAATTGTCTTCGAGGTACCTGATGATTTCGGGCACCCTGACGGAATGACGATGGATCGTGAAGGAATGCTCTGGGTTGCTTTCTTTGACGGAGGCTGTGTCCGCAGAATCGATCCTGAGGAAGGGAAAGTGCTGGAGAAAATAGATGTTCCTGCCTCCAACGTAACTTCCTGCTGCTTCGGCGGGAGCGAGATGGATGAGTTGTTTATTACTACTGCACGGGAAGGCAAATCGGAAGAGGAGCTCGCAGAAGAACCTCATGCAGGGGGCATATTCAGGGTGAAACCTGGTGTGAAAGGCGTGAATTCCTACCGTTTTCAGGACTATACGTAATATACTCAATTTCTTCTTAACAGCCTCTTTCCATAAGAGAGGCTGTTTCTTTTTCTTGAGTCACTGAATTCATCGTTGTCATATTTAATAAAGAAAGGAAGATCTAAAGATGAAAATACTGTTTGAAGAAATTGAAGGCAGGCTCGACCCCAAATGGCTGCTCGCAGAAGTCAGATCAGAAGAAACCGTATCCTATTATTCGGTGGAAGGCCCATTTGAGAGGCTGCTGCCGGAGGATTTACATGATGCAAAGATGATGACAGTCTCCATGGGAGATCTGCTTGTCCCTCCTGAAACGAAAAATATTTTTGGCATCCCAGCTGCCAGGATTGCAGCGGATTCCCCGGAAATGGACCTCCATGAACTGGATTATTTTATTCTGCTTGTAGATGATATCCAGGAGCTGCTTCATCTTCAGCCAAACTACTTTCGTACTTCTTAAAATCTCTGGGCATACGTCCCCGGCATTAATGCTATAATTTGGGAAGTAATTAATTGGAGTGATCCGAATGATCAAATACTCTCAGCTCAAACACGCTGGTCGTTTCCAGCAGATTATCCGTGCCCTGATTCGAAATGGATTTGGCTTTTTCGTGCAGAAAATCGGTTTATTCAATGAAATTCCCGGCTTGCAGCGCATGCGGGTGAAAGAAAAGCAGCCGCACAAATCTACAGAGGAGCGTATCCGGATATTACTGGAAGAACTCGGCCCCTCTTTTGTAAAACTAGGACAGATTGCAAGTACGCGAAATGATATTTTCCCACCGGCATTGATTCAAGAATTGGAAAAACTTCAGGATCACGTAACAGAATTTCCGCTCGACGAAGCACAGAAAGTTTTTGAAACAGAGATGGGCGAGCCTTTATCTACATATTTTGCTTCCTTTAGGGAGCAGCCCCTTGCTTCTGCTTCCATCGGCCAGGTATATAGAGCAGAAACGCACGATGGGAATGCCGTAGCAGTGAAAATCCAGCGTCCCGGCATCCAGCGGAAAATTGAAATTGATCTGGACATTCTTCATGAGCTTGCCGGCCTGGCAGAAAGACATATTCACGGGCTGCAGAGATATCATCTTCCGACACTTGTGAAAGAATTTTCGAAAATGATACGCCGGGAACTGGATTATACAATCGAAGGTCGAAATACTGAAAAAATTTATCAGCAGACTGCCGAGGATCCGAATGTCTACATACCTGCGATCGATTGGCGCAGCACGACACAGCGGGTATTGACAATGGAGCTGATTGCCGGAAAGAACATCAACCAGCTGGATCTTTCTTCAATAAGCAGTGAAAGACGGCGGCATATTTCTGAAATTATTGCCAACACTCTCTGCCGCCAGATTTTTATCGATGGCTTTTACCATGCCGATCCTCATCCCGGGAATATTTTTATAATGAAAGACGATGCAGTAGCGTTTCTTGATTTTGGCATGGTCGGAAGACTGAATTCAGATCTTCGTGCGAGCCTTGCAAAACTGGTGATGGGCATACTCCGCAAAAATACTGATGAGATCATGTACGCTGTAGGGAAAATCGGCAACATGCCCCCAGGAATTAATCGTCCTGCGCTAAAAAAAGAAATCGAAGAATTCCAGGACTTATATTTCAGCACAGCACTGCAGGAAATTCAATTTGGCAAGGTAATTAATGACCTGCTCAGCTTAATCGGGGACTTTGATATTGAGATACCGCATGATATCACGCTGGTTGCGAAATCTCTCGTAACAGCAGAGTCGCTGATCAGTACACTTGATCCTGATATCAGCATTATTGAAGTGGTGGAACCCCTCGGGCCTGAGATCCTGCGTCAGCATTACAGTGTAAAAAGAATGAAAAGAAATTTGCATTCCTATGCGCTGGAATATATGGATATCATCGGCGACCTGCCCGATACGATCAAGAAAATGACTGCCACGATGGAAAAAGGAAAGCTTCATCACGATGTAGAGATACCTGAAATGCAGCTCCTCGGCATAAGGGTAAGCCAGGCTGCCAACCAGCTGTCTCTCAGCATCCTGCTGCTGGCTGTCAGCTTCATTCTTGGCGCATTGATATTAGGGATTACGCTTGGAGCTCCGGACCCGTCCGGCCTGCTGCAGCTGCCTGTACTTGAAATTGGATTTATTCTGTTTTTCCTGCTTTTTGCCTGGGCGATGATTTCCATCCTCTGGAAGCGGAAAAAACAGTAGCAAAGCAAAAGGCCGCTTTCCTGAGGAAGCGGCCTTTTCATTTTATCCTTTTTCGGTTTATTCATTTACAAGCACGATGCGCCCGTTGATTTTTCCTGCTTCCAGATCGGCAAATACCCGGTTAATTTCGCTTAACTTCGCTGTTTCAATGTGAGTCTGCACTTTTCCTTCAGCTGCAAACTGCAGTGCTTCCTGCAGGTCTTTACGCGTGCCGACGATAGATCCTGCCACACTGACTGCATTTAATACGGTATCAAAGATAGGGATTTCCATCATTTCCGGCGGGAGTCCCACTGCGACACAAGTGCCTCCACGCTTTACAGCACGGTAGGCTTCCCCAAAGGCTGGCTTGGTTACAGCTGTACAGATGGAAGCCTGTACGCCGCCAACTTCTCTTTGAATAAATTCGCCGGAATCTTCCTTTTTCGGATTGATTACTTTGTCAGCTCCCAAGCTTTCTGCAAGCTCCAGCTTCTCATCGAATGTATCGACAGCCACCACGTTATATCCCATCGCTTTAGCATATTGAACTGCCACGTGGCCAAGACCTCCGATACCGTAAATTGCTACCCAGTCCCCGGGCTTTGCTCCACCTACTTTTAACGCTTTATAAGTAGTAACACCAGCGCAGAAAATAGGTGCTGCATCGACATAGCTGAGGCTGTCCGGAATTTTCACTACATAATCTGCTTCTGCCAGGCAGTAATCTGCATAGCTCCCATCCACAGAATACCCAGCGTTCTGCTGATCTTTGCAGAGCGTCTCTTTTCCATCCAGACAGTATTCACAGTACCCACATGCAGAATACAGCCAGGGAATGCCCACACGGTCGCCAACCTGCAGATGTGTTACGTTCGTACCTGTTGCAGTGACTTCTCCCACGCCTTCATGTCCCGGAATCAGGGGAAGTTTCGGCTTGACAGGCCAGTCTCCATGCGCCGCATGTAAATCCGTGTGACACACACCGCAGGCCTTAATCTTAACCAATACCTGGCCTGCCCCCACTTGTGGTACAGGAACTTCTTCAATGCGCAAATCCTCATGAAACTGATTTACTACTGCTGCCTTCATTGTTTCCTGCACTCCACTTACTTTTTCTTCTTCTGACGGATTATTCATTACTTGACCTGTCATGCTAACATCCCCTTTATCCTATGGATTTTAAAATGCTAACTACACTTAAATTATACCTCTGGGAACATAGGAATCAAGACTTTGTGAAATATTTCACAATTTAGACAATATTTATTCTTTGGCACGAATATCATGTTTATTTACCTTGCTCTTTGAACTTTGCAAATGATTAACATTGTATGGCGGGTTTGTCCTCGTCTTATCTACAGCTGTTTTCAATGCCGGCTGGCGTTAAAAATTCATTCGACTGCCTTCCTATCCCCTGGCAGCTTCGATTGTTTATATTCTTTTAATGAGGGAAAAAGTTCATGATAAACTATAAAAGTGAATACAGACTAAGCTATTTTAGAAACTGGAGGAATAGACATGAAAAAATGGGCATTTGTTTCGGATTTTGACGGCACTATCTCGAAGAAGGATTTTTACTGGATCGTAATTGAAAAGTACTTTCCTGAAGGCGCAGATATGGTAAAGCAGTGGAAGGGCGGAGAAATAAAAGATATCGATTTCCTCAGCACTGTATTTTCTTCCATTCATCAAAATGAATCACAGATCATTGAAGACGTCCTGGAAATTCCTATCGATGAACACGTTCCTGAATTTATTAAAAAAGTGCAGGATCACGGCGGAGATTTTTATGTATTGAGCGCCGGCACAGATTATTACATTAATTATATTTTAGATCATTACAACATAAAAAATGTCACTGTGCTTTCCAATAAAGGTTACTATGAAGACCGGAATATTCATCTGCACATCGATCCGGAACACCGGTATCACTCCGATCGCTACGGCATAGATAAAGCCACTGTCCTGGAAGAATTAAAGCAGCAATACGAAACTATTCATTTTGCAGGAGACAGCGAGCCTGATTCCCACCCTGCTGTGCATGCTGATGTCACTTTCGCGAAAGCTGCACTGCCTGAAATTCTATCGAGTAAAGGAGTCCCTCATATTACGGTAGAAAACTTTAAAGAAATCGAGAAGGAATTGCAGCGTACAGGATTTTTAACAAATGACTAATCCGATTACTAATATTCCTATACCTGCAGTACTGGATATTAAGAAAGGAAGCCTGTACCAGCTCGAAACTACATTTCAGCGTCACGGGTTTGAAAATGCAATGATTCTCTTTGATCACTTTACTTTTCAGACATTTTCCGAAGATGTGAAAAATTCATTTTCAAAAATCGTTCCTGACACTCTAAAACTGGCAGAAGATTTGAACATAAACGATCTGATTCAGCAGGCATTTTCTATAAAGGCATACGATGTTATCGTTGCGGTCGGAGGCGGGGCTGTCATTGATCATGGGAAATATATTGCTTTTTCCAGGAATATCCCCTTTCTCAGTGTCCCTACTTCCGCTTCCAACGACGGCTTTGCCAGCAGCAACTGTTCCTTGATTATTAATGGCCGTAAAACCACTGTTCCTGCAAAAGTGCCGTATGGCATCATTGCAGATCTGGATGTGATTAAGCAGGCCCCCGACAAATTTGTTCTCGCTGGAATAGGAGACTTGATGTCGAATATCACTGCGCTCTACGATTGGGAATTTGAAGATTTCCACGGTGTGGGACAGGTAAATGCTTTCGCAGCCATGCTGAGTAAAAAAGCGGTCAACAGCTTTATCCGTACTCCCATGGATGATATCAAACATCCAACATTTCTTAAGGAACTCGTTAGCTCTCTCACAATGGGGGGAGTAGCTACCGTCATCAGCGGAAACAGCGCGCCGATCAGCGGTTCAGAACACCTTATTTCTCATGCACTTGATAAATATGCGGCAGCGCCGCAAATGCATGGACTGCAGATTGGAATTGCCTCTTACATTATGGCGCATGTGCAGGACCATCGGGCAGAGCGAATGGAAAAAGTATTTTCCAGAACCGGATTTTTCACCTATGTAAAAACGCTCCAAATGAAAAAAACTGATTTTCATCATGCCATTGAGAAAAGTCCTGAGATGAAGCCGCAGAGATACACCTTTCTGCACGAACAAAAATACCGCAGCCGCGCGCTGGAATTTCTGCATAAAGATAAAATATTAGCTGATATTCTGGTGTAGCTGCAAGCTAAAAACTATTATTGTCTATGGGAAGCTTATTTTCCTCACATAGCGAAAGCTTTATAACAAAGCGATTTCTTACCAAGAAACTGATTTTATAACCACTTAAAAAGGTGTCCCCTTAATTTTTAAGGGGACACCTTTCAGATTAGAAATTATGCTTTTTCAGTTTTACGTCCGGCAAGAAGCAGTCCGCCTGCTGCGAAAAGGAAGAGAAAACCTACTGCGGTCCAAAGCGGCTGGTTCGTTGCTGTGTCAGCCATCTCGTCTCCTTCTTCAAACTCTTCTTCAATTTCAGCTTCTACTATATCTTCAAGAGATTCAGCTTCTTCCAGTACACCTTCCGGAAGATCAAAGTCCTCTACATTGTCAAAGTTATGAAACTCCATATCTATCGTCTGATCAATAGCAGTTTCCGCGCCTTCAACATCCAGCGTCATAGTAAGCTCCAGATAAGAATTTGTTAAATAATGAGTTTCCTGATCAATATGAAGCTCGTAATAAACATCGCTGAGTTCAATATCATCAAGCATTTCTTCCACCATTTCTACTTCTTCTTCACTCGCTTCTTCATTTAATTCATCCATATCATTAAATAGATCTTCAAATTCTTCTCCGTCTCCCTGATAAGTCAGAACGTAGTAGCCATCTTCCTCACCGAGTTCGATTTCTTCATCCAGACTCATAAATTCCGCAACTGGATCATGCGGATAATAAGCCATTTCCTCCATGTATTCCGTGTCATTGTCTACAAGGATCCAGCCGCCTTCCCCATCTTCCTGAAAGTAGCCTTCCTCCGTTAAGTATGATTGCAGTGTTTCTTCCTCTCCATCAGGATTCATAATCGTTGTTTCCTGGCGCATTTTAAAAGGATCAATAATAACATCCTGCGCTAAAGTAGTGGAAGCATCCATTTCTCCTTCTGTTCCTGCAGTACTTTCTTCGGTTTCGATAATGTTCGAGAAGCTTTCCAGGTTTTCCATCGCTTCATTTGACTGCTGCAGCACCTCTTCTGCTGACTGCTCTTCTGCCGAGGCTAAAGTAGCACCTGCTAAAACGGTACCTACTGAAACTACCGTGATTACACTGGCTTTCTTCACATTATCCCATCCTTTTTAAATATTAGTTTCGGGAATTTAATTCCCCAATATGAATAAAGCTTCCCCAAATAGGTAAAATAAAACATTAAACAAAGAGAAATTCATTATAAAATACTAGGAAAATATGAGCCTGGCAGTAGTCGGAGCTTCGTTGAAATTCTTAAAATATTTTCTTGGTTGCTGGACTGAAATTTATGAAGAAAACCATATTTTGTTGAATTTTTTCATCTTTCTATGTAAAAAAAGAGTTTCATATTGCTGTTTCACTTTCGGCGAATGCTTGCTCGAGGGCTTGTCCTCGGCTAATTTCTCTGCCGCTCCGCTTCTTCGGAATGGATTCTCTGACTGCGCTTCATCCTCCGAGCGTCCTCGCCTGCGTTTCACAGCAGCGGTGGTTTTTAATGGGGGCAGGCCAGCTGATTATTCTGCATAAGGGGAGTATATTCGAACACATCTTCCAGCTTAACCGATTGCACCATTTGCATGAAAAGTTAAAAGCAGCCGCAAGAATCGTACTTCTCTTAACACAACAGGAACAAAAGTTGTATATTTGCATTTTCCTTCGATAGACTGGTTATGCAAAAATTCAATATGATTTTTAAGCATGGACAAGGTTCTCGTATTCTGTCTTTAGCAGCAGTTATCTGTACACGATGACGAATTATCTGCTTTTAGCAGCGGGTATTCTGTTATTATTGTGCGTATCTGTTACTAAAAGGGAGGGATCTGATTTTAACAACGCAGCTTCCCTATGTATCTGTTATTAGCAGCTTCGAATCTGTTATTAGCAAATAAGTATCTGCCCTCTTCTCTTTTATCAATTAGCAGGTTACCTGCAAAAGTAGTAACTTATAATTTCCCAGCCAATAAAAAAACACTACTTCTGCGCGGAAGTAGTGTTAATTGCATACGATATAAGTTCTTTTATTCTGCCGTCATGATTCAGTTTGTAGACTTCACAAAATTCAAAAATCTGCTTATTTCCTGAAGCGTTTGTAACCTCCCGCCTGCCATTGCACATGGAAATATTCCCGTGAGTGACTACATGCTCGATAGTAAGGCTGAAAATGCCTTCCCCGCCTTCTTCATTTAATAAATTCAGCACTTCCTGTTTACCGGCAATTGTTCTTTCACCAACTTTGCACCAGGAGACATTCTCGGTTAAATTATCCGCCATAAAAGAAATATCATTTGCAGCAAATGCTTCATTAAAAGCACGGACCATTTCTTCCGTTTTAGTTGTCATAGGCTGCTCCTTTCCAGAACCAGTAAATGTAATCTCTTTTTACATATATACCTCTTTTCAGGAAAAAACTAACCATTCTAAAAAAATAGGTATTGTTAAGGAATCTATCGAGGAATAGGTGTTCTGTCATGCTTCGTGGAAGCTTTATAGTAATAATTCCCTGGAAATTTCAAAAACTGCTTCTATCAAAAGTATTTAATTTTAATACTTTACAATATTTTCTTTTGTATCTCTCACTGCCGCATTATAATTAAATCCAACAAATACATAATTTTCATGGGAGTGGTGTGGTGACTGCATATTAAACAGTTTTTATCATCTCTTTCAATGTGGTGTAACAGTGGCGTTTAAGTATTAACCTTATTTCGAAAACGAAGGATCCAGCTGTGAAATTTATTATCAGAGGAGATGTCATGAATGTTCAAAAAACAAATTTCCGTTATGTTAATTACTCTATTAACGCTAATGTCTGTTTTCAGCACCTCTGTTTTTGCTGCTCCTGTAGAATATCACCCTTCCAAAGCGCATAAAACCGGTGAAATGGCTTATGCTCATATGGAGTATTTATCAAAAGAAATTGGTCCCCGCATTGCCGGGACGGAAGCAGAGCAGGAAGCAGCTGCTTATATTCAGGGACAGTTCGAGCGGATTGGACTGGAAACTGAACTGCAGAACTTCACTTATGGATCAAATAGCTCTGCGAACGTGATTGCATATAAAAAAGGTAAATCAGATAAGCAGATTATTGTAGGTGCCCATTACGATTCTGTCCGCCGCGGAGCCGGTGCAGATGACAATGGTTCCGGGGTAGGTGTGATGCTTGAAACAGCTGAGGTGCTGAGCAAGATAAAGACTCCTTATTCCATTGTGTATATTGCTTTTGGAGCAGAAGAGGTGGGTCTCCGGGGCTCCAGGCATTATGCCGGACAGATGAGCACAGAGGAAATCGAAAATACCTTGGCAATGATAAATCTGGACAGCCTTGCAGCCGGAGATAAAATGTATGTACATGGAAGTGAAGGAGCAGATGGTTTCCTTCGTGACCAGGCATTAAATATTGCAGCGAAAAAGAATTTGAATGTCGGCATTAATCCCGGCCTGAACCCAAATTATCCTGCAGGAACTACTGGAGATTGGAGTGATCACGTCCCTTTCAAAAACCTTGGAATTCCATATACCTATCTCGAAGCAACGAACTGGGAAATTGGAGATATGGACGGATATGAACAAACGGAGAAATTTGGAGGGATCTGGCATACCAATATGGATACGATAGATTTTATTGAGCGGGAGTTTCCAGGAAGAATTGAAGAACGGCTTTCTACTTTCAGTACCTTATTAACCGATATGCTTAAGTTTACCAATAAAACAAGCACGTCCAAGAAGTAACTGTAAAGAGCGCAAATCAGGAGACCCCTGTTTGCGCTCTTTTTCTGGTTCCCCTAAGACAGCCGTATATCTCGGGACAGCATGTTTTCTGCATCCAAAGTCAGACAGGTTCTTCTTCATAATTCAGCTGCCATTCAATCCCGAATTTATCAGTAAGACTTGCATAGCAACTGCTCCAGGAAGTTTCCTGAAGCTCCATCTGTACCTTTCCTTCTTCTGCTAAGCGTCCGTAGAGACGACGGAGTTCAGATTCATCATTTAACACAACTGCAAGACTGATGTTGTTTCCCTCGGTATGTTTCATGTGGGGAAGCACATCAGAAAACATGATTCTTGTTCCCTGAAGCAGCATCTGTGTATGCATCACCAGTTCTTTTGCTTTCTCCGGCAATGGATAATCATTGTCCGGGGGCATATCTCCGAATGTCATAATATGGGGAGCTTCCGTATCAAAGACATCAGCATAAAATTCTACAGCCTGCCTGCAGTTTCCATTGAAGTTTAAGTACACGTTGATCGCCATCACATTTCCTCCTTTTTTAAATATCGGAGCTTTTCTGCCAGTTTTCCCGCTCCTTTAATGAAGTAATTTGTGCAATGTGGTGCCTTCCATGCCAGGAGTATAAACCAATAGCTATGCCTAAAGAAACTTCTCCATCTGCTGGATGACGAAAGGTTTTTTCTAAATCTGCTTCTCTTAAGGACCAGAGTAAAGCAGTCCACCTGCTGTGGAGCGATTCCAAAAGTGCAAGAGACACATCCACTGGAAGTTCACTATCAGATAACTCTGCCCATTTTGCCTCTTCATAAGGTTTGATTCGCGGAGCATCTTCTGTAAGGGCCAGTTTAAATCTGATATAGCTGTTCATATGGCTGTCGGCGATATGATGCACCGTCTGCCTTACCGTCCAGCCACCCGGCCGGTAAGGAGTATCCAGCTGTTCATCTGACAGCTCTCCTACTGCTTCTTTTAACTGCCCGGGGATTTCTTCAATTTCCATAATCCATGCATTAATTTCGTCATCCGTATAGCCGGCCTGTGTAAAACGCCCAATTGGATATTGCAGCTTTTCCATTTTCTCTACCTCCCAAATTTAAAACAAATATCCTTGTTTCATTATATATTTCCTCCCATTAAAATTATATATCTCTTTTTCGTGAACCCGCATTCTTTAGGCGTTTGAAAAATTTTGGAAAATCTGCTACTGTTAGTGTAGATCCAAATAGTTTCCACTAGGGGTGCCGTTAGCGGCTGAGACAAGCACAGCTTGATCCCTTTGAACCTGATCTAGTTCATACTAGCGTAGGGAAGTGGCGTCAGCGCACCATTGGGCATATTCTGTCCCTGTGTGCGTCATGCAGCCTTTCCGTATCAGGAAAAGGCTTTTTTGATGCTCTTCCTCCAGTGGTGGACTCTTAAAAACCAAACCTGGAAGGATGAGAAAACATGAGTTTTACGCAGGACCTGAGAAAAGAAGCTGAACCTTTATTTGAAAAGATTTATTATCACCCTTTTATTCAGGAACTAAAAGATGAAACCCTGAGTAAAGAAGCATTAATTCATTACGTAAAACAGGATTATGAATACTTAAACGCAATGATTCAGACACGTGCGCTGACAATGGCGAAATGCTCCAGCCGAAAAGAAATGGCACTGCTGAACGAAGGGATCTCCTTTATTTTAAATGATGAATCTCATCCTCATCACAATTTCTGTGATGTCGCAGGCGTCGGCTATGAAGAACTTCACGGGGAGTCCCTTGCTCCTGCAGCCCACCATTACAGCCAGCTGATGCTCCAGACGGCCGCTTCCGGTACGCTTGGCGAAGCATTGGCAGTAGCACTTCCCTGTCCCTGGGTCTATTTGGATATAGGAAAGCGCCTTTATGAAGAAATTCAGGGAAACAAGCGGCATATTTTTTATCCATGGATTTCTTTTTATGGGGCACAGGAAGAACCCCGTATAAATAAAACGCTGGAATGGCTGGATAAAATTGCGGAACAATCTACAGCAAAAGAGTGTGAGAGCATGCGGAAGCTTTTTATGACTGGCTGCCGCATGGAATATATGTTTTTTGATATGGCTTATACGCAGCAGAAATGGCCTGTTTAGTATTTCCCCGAATACTGAGTAAATCCGTATGTTCTGAAATAAAAATCAGTTCCAGTTACAGAAAGAAGCCGCACGAATGCGGCTTCTTTCTGTTTGGCTCTGTTAATGGCTGATGTTGATATAAGAAAGGTACGCCTGCGGCCCCTTTTTCTTCGCTTCCCACGGAGAAATCCTTCAGCTGTCTCTTCGGATTAAACAGGATTCCGCGCAGCCGCGGCTGGTCAGTTGCAGCGAAGACTTCTATTATTATCCACCTTGAACATTAAAAGAGACACTCATGCAAAATTTTTGCACCATGAAGTATGAAAATTTATACTGCTGTGGAACGAAGGAGAGAACGCCCAAAGGATGAGCGCAGTTGGAGAATTCAAGTGGCCTTCTGGAAGTACACGAAGCACGAGCGGAATCGATCCTGCTTCTTCAGACAGCATGGCGGTATCTGCCCTGCTGTCTGTGGATCGATGGAAGCCGTGCCCTGTGTGAGAAATTAGTCGAGAACAAGCTCTGGGGCAAGCCTCTCCGAAAGTGAAGCAGTATGATTACTTCTTTTTAGCAAAACTTTTATTTTCAAGGTAGCTTTCTGTTTTATAAGCTTTTCAATGCAGCTCGCAGGTTACTGTAGCTCGGATAGTTTTTCATTTCCCGAATAAATGGCTGCAGTCCTTTTGCCAGATTTGGGTGCACCCCGGAAAATACTACTCGTATTCCCAGCAGCGTTAATGCCTGGAACGAATTTGAAATGATGGATACAAACCTGTCATCGACTTTTGAAATAGAAGATAAATCGATAATTAATACTTCCAGTTTCAGCTGCAGAGATTGTTGGGTTGTTTCATGTATCAGCTGTTCATACTGTGATTCATATGAAATCGGCTGCAGCGGCAGGACACCGGTAGTATCATTTAAACGGATAATATTTACGGTTAAATTATTGATCACCTCTACCATTTCCTTACGTTCCATTACCTGCTCAGTGATGTCACGAAGCCGCGTCACAATATGTTCCACTTCCCCCTCTGCATCGTGCTCCAGCCGGGTATCAATATCAAGGATATAATCCTTTCCTTTCCACGAAAGGGGGACATTTTTAAATTTGCTGTTGCCTCCTATTTCTAAGGTTCTGGAGAGGACTTTCTGGTTATCTTTTAAATGAGAAAATACATCATGTAAATGCTTCCCTACAACTTCTTCTCTCTCCAGCTTGAAAGTATTTTCATAGCAGGTGTTAATGTATTGAATGATTAACTTACTGTCTGTAATTAAGATACTTTCATCAATTAATTCCAATGCCGCTTTATACAATTGTTAAATACCCCTTTCGTCATATGTATTGATTTATCCACGGTCACTATATGTCTCTAAAAATTCTTCTATTTGTTTTTGATGATGGCTGTCATGCGATGAAAATATATTAATAATTTTATGCACAGTTAATGTTTCTTCTGCTCCCTGCAGCTTTACCTCTGCAGCATGACCGGCAGCTTCCAGCTGCTCTATCAGCCTTATTCTTCCCTCTATAAAACTGTCAATTATCCTCCCTGCACTCCGCCCTTCAAGTGCGGCAACTGCAGCTCTATTAAATACATTGTGATTTGGGAAAGGAGGAAGGGTCCTGCCCTGATTTAAAAAAGGCACTATAGATTCACTGATATAGCTGTCCCAGTAATATAAATGACCAATAATTTCACGCGTCGACCATTTCCCGGGTTTTACCGGGATATTCAGCACATTATTATTTTCCATTTTTAACTTTTCGGTAAAGCTTTTCATATTCTCCAGTGGAGCTGTTACTTTCGACATCAAACTCCTCCTTCGATCTTTTCATATTTCTTTTCATATTTCTCAATTCAGTCCTATTTAATAATAGTATAGAACCTTCCAATTGATCCACGCCTGCAGAGGCACTTTACGATTTCTCAATAAATTATAACTCTTTTCCCTGTCCTTGTATAATTTTACTCTCCTTCAGGCATTACAGCGAATTTTCCGTTGTGACATGTTAAGATTAATTAAAGCACGTATACAGGAAGGAGCGCTGATTATGAATGCACCTAGAGAAAAGCTGGACAGTTTTCTTCTGCAGAAAAATATTTCTCCTGTGGAGGCATTTCATTTTTTTGACTCTTTGGAAAGTGTGGAAATTCCCTTTTTGAAAGGACTCTGGCAGGGAAAAGAATTTCCTGCCGCACATCCTTTTGGCGGACTGCTTCCAAAAGTAAACTGGTACGGCAAAGAATTTATTACGCCTCAAATAGTTCATCCGCTGGTAATGGAAAAGAAAAATAAAGAGCGTTATTTTTTAAATCCTGTATTTATCCCATTTCATCTTCCCATAGAAAAGATTCCTCACTTTCTCCTGGTCCCCGTTTTTAAATTCGTTTCTCCATTAATGAAGACAAACGCACCCAAAGCCCGCTTAGGAACGCTTGAATACCGTGGAAAACTAAGTGCTGCCATGATATATGACCATCATGGTATCAATGACATATTCCGCAAAGTAGATGAAAATACCGTTCTCGGCGTGATGGAAACCAGAAATCCCAAAAAATCAGGATACTTTTTTGTGCTTGAGAGAAACCCATTCAGCTGAAATGGTTTTGCAGTTTACCTGGAATTCACTAACCTTAATAAAACTGGAGCCTTTATTTCCGCTGTCTAAATTATTATATTGAAAAAGTACCTCGAATTTCCCTTCTCTTTCATTGTATTCACGGTCTATATGCGATAGTTTAGCAGTACGCCAGGTAAAACGAGAAGAAGGGGGAATCAGCATGAGAGAAAAATTAAACGCCGCTCTTGGCTATATTTTTGTGATCAGCGGTGCCGCCTGCTGGGGGGTTACCGGCCTGTTCGTACAGCAGCTGTACAGCTACGATTTTTCCCCTTGGCAGGTTGTGGCAGCCCGCCTGACTCTCTCTACGTTGCTTTTGCTTATCGTGATGCTTATATTCGCCAGAGAATATTTAAAAGTAAGATGGAAAGATTTCCCCTACTTATTTGCCTTAGGCGCGTTAAGTATCGCCTTATTTAACTGGTTTTACTTTGCGGTGATGGACCAGGCTTCCATTGCGATTGCCGTCGTTTTTGTTTATACTTCTCCGGTTTTTGCGGCGCTCATCGCGAAATTTTTATATAACGAAAAGCTGACACTCCAGAAAAATATTGCTATCGTACTGACGATCCTGGGCTGCTCTCTCGCTATAGGGCTGATCCCTGCAGGAGCTACTCCCATTGCATTTACCACTGTGCTGCTAGGCCTGGCAGCAGGTTTGTTTGCGGCCTCCTACAGCCTGCTTGGCAAATTTGTCAGCGGACTATATCACCCTTTGACGATTACCTTTTATGCCCTGCTCAGCGGAAGTATTTTTTCTCTTCCAGCAAGTGGAATCTGGGAACACCGCGCGCTGCTCCTTGGCGGCAGCATCTGGGTCCCCTTGCTTGGAATTTCCATTATCTCCACTATTTTTGCATACGTATTATTTACTCTCGGCCTGAAATATGTAGAATCAAGCAAGGCTGCGATACTTTCTTCTGTAGAGCTTGTTATCTCTGTAATTATCAGTGTTTATGTATTAAATGAAATACTCACCCTGTATCAGGCTGCAGGCTTCGTACTTGTTATTATATCCATAGTACTCACGGTTATTTCTTTCCGCCGGCGTATTAAGAAAAAATATCCCGGAAAGGAATATTCCTGGAGCAGGGAATATTAACCGGATTCCACCGTTTGGCCCCAGTCCGCTGCAGGTACTTTTAAAAATGCAAAACGCTGTGTGAAAAATATCTCACACAGCGTTTTAACAAATCCGAAAATTATTCTTCTCTTAAATCCTCAATGGAATCAATATCCATATAGGCAGGGACCACCAGGCCAATTCTGGTACCTTCCGTGTTTGGACCCAGGTCTTCAAAGTCTTCTTCATAGTCATCATAATACTGCTGCTGCGCAGGCATCCAGGAAGCAAACATTGCATCCGCTCCGTCTGTTGCAAGACCGGCGTACATTGCGTCGATCATTACTTCTACCAAATTGGTTTCATAGCCCAGATCCTTCAGCACTTCACTTACTACATTGGTTGCAGCAACAGCGTCCGCCCAGTTTACCAGCGTAAATTCAACTTCCTGGCCATCCCCTTCTTCTGCACCTTCTGTCCATTCCGCTACAAGCTCTTCATTTTCTTCAATCCACTGTCTTGCAGCTTCTTCCACTTCTGTATCTTCTTCCTCTGCCATTACCATTACTTCTTCCATATCACTCATGTCCCAGTGAAACTGGTCAATTACCTGATATGCTCCCGGCAGATCTTCCTGCAGTCCGTTGCGTACTAAAGTATGAATATCATTTCCTTCCCCGAAGACCAGCTCCGGATCTTCCAGAAATTTCAGGTCATATTCCATGAACTTCCAGTGTGGCTGCCAGCCAGTAACAATAATCGGCTCTTCGTCTTCGATCGCATTTCCTAATTCCGAAGTCATCACAGGACCTGAGCTGCTGAGCACGGACCAGTTTTCATCAAGGCCGTATTCTTCAATCGCAATCTCGGCATTATCCATAATTCCTGTTCCTGGATCAATTCCCACGATTTCATAATTCACCTGTTCGCCGATAGATTCCCCTGACGATTCTTCTGTCTCATTATTTCCTGTATTGTCTTCTGCAGCATTGTTATTTTCATTTCCGCATGCTGCCAGCAGCAGAACACTCGTCATGCCAATTGTTCCTGTAAGATACTTTCTTTTTAAAATCATAGATCTCTCCTTCAGATTAGTTTAATTTCACTGCCTTCCACTTCCGGAAGCTGATGACACACATTATTTAACCTTACTATAAGATAAAAAAAATTTCCACCTGGATTAAAACATAGCTGTACTGTGCTTTGGCTGGAGTTTTGCAGCAGGATCTATGTACGATTTGGCATGATTAACTGCAATTGGTGCTTCCCCGAACCCGATTGCAATTAACTTCACTTTTCCTTCGTAGGAGGCAATATCACCGGAAGCGTAAATCCCTTTTATGTTTGTTTCCATTTTGGAATTCACCGGAATTGTATTTTTTTCTATATGCAGGCCCCAGTCTTTGATCGGGCCAAGAGATGATACAAATCCGTGATTAACAATTACAGCATCGACCTCCAAAGCTTCTTCCATACCTTCTTTTTCTTTTAGTACAACTTGCTCTATCGTATCATTTCCCACCAGCCGCTCCATAGTGCATGGAGTTTTGATTTTTACTCGTGAGCTTCGCAGCAGTTCTGCACTGTGTTCATGACAGCGGAATTTTTCTCTGCGGTGCACAAGCGTTACTTCTGCTGCAACTGGTTCCAGCATCAGTGCCCAGTCGACCGCCGAATCTCCACCGCCTGAAATAAGCACTTTCTTTCCTGCAAAAGACTGTAAATCATTAACAAAATAGTGCAGATTTTTCCCTTCATACTTCGAAGCATCCGATAACGCCAGTCTTCTCGGCTCAAAAGCACCAGCTCCCGCAGTAATAATAACCGCTTTTGAATAATGATCTGCTTTATTAGTAGTAAGCGAAAAAATCCCTTTTTCACCTTTACTGATATTCTCGACAACCTCTTCCAGAACAATATGAGTATCAAACTGGGCTACCTGGGCTGCAAGATTGTCTACCAGATCTTTCGCCATTACTTTCGGATAACCTGCGATATCATAAATATATTTTTCTGGATAAAGCGTGGCAAGCTGTCCGCCGATTTCAGGAAGACTGTCAATGATTTTCACTTTCATCTGCCTCATTCCACCGTAAAAAGCAGCGAACAATCCTGCAGGCCCACCGCCGACAATCGTAAGGTCATACACTTCTTCATCTTTCATTTTTTTCACCTGCTCTTTGATTATTTAAACCAGTGGAGTGCCGCCGGTTTTATATTTTGAAAAATATGTTTTTGTTCCGTGTATTCTTCCAGCCCTGTTTCTCCTAATTCTCTTCCGATTCCGGACTGCTTGTAACCGCCCCAGGGAGCGTGCGGAATATACGGATGAAAATCATTGATCCATACTGTACCCATACGGAGTTTTGCGGCTGCCCTTTCCGCTTTCACTATATCTGTCGTCCAGACTGCTCCTGCCAGGCCGTATATGGAGTCGTTTGCCAGACGCAGCGCTTCTTCTTCCGTATGGAACCGCTCTACGGTTAACACCGGACCGAAGACTTCTTCCTGGACGATTCTCATTTCTGAAGAGCAGTCGGTGAAAATGGTCGGCAAAAAGAAAAAGCCATGCTGCAGCTCGGGGTCTTCCGGATATTTACCTCCTGCAATCAATGCTGCCCCTTCCGCTTTTCCAACTTCAACAAAACTTCTGACTTTTTCTCTATGCTCCGCCGAAATCATCGGACCGGACGCTGTATCTTTCTTCATTCCATCTCCGAGTTTAATATTTTTCACCCGCTTTACAAGGGCAGCTGTAAACTGATCGTGAAGAGAATCTTCAATGATAAGCCTTGTCCCGGCTGAACACACCTGGCCTGCATGAAAAAATACTGCATTCAGCGCCTGATCGACTGCTGTTTCAAAGTCACAGTCTGCAAATACAATATTCGGATTTTTCCCGCCAAGCTCAAGTGCAAGTTTTTTAACATTCGTACTCGCTGCCTGCATAATTTTCTTTCCTGTTTCTATGCCTCCGGTAAAGGAAACCATGTCTATCAAGTGATTTTCTGCAAGCTCGTTTCCCACAGTATGACCTGGGCCCAGTACAAGATTTATGACACCTTTTGGGAAGCCTGCTTCTTCCATCAGCTCAAATACTTTAATAGTAGTCAGGGGAGTAATTTCACTTGGCTTCATAACTAACGTATTCCCTGCAGCAAGTGCCGGTGCGAGCTTCCAGGCCGCCTGCAGCAGCGGATAGTTCCAGGGAGTGATCTGTCCACATACACCTACTGGCTCTCTGACTACTTTGCTAGTGGAATTTGGTATCGGAGAATCGATTATCTTTCCGCCATGTTTATCTGCAAGTCCAGCATAATAGCGGAAGACTCCTGCAATATCCTGCATATCTGCTTCACTTTCTGTCAGCGTTTTACCTGTATCGAGAGTTTCCAGTTTCATCAGTTCCTGTATATCTCTCTCAATAAGTCCGGCTGTTCTGTACAGAAGTTCCCCTCTCTTTGCAGCAGTGACAGCGGTCCATTCTCCCTTGTCGAATGCATGTCTCGCAGCAGCCACTGCCTGCTTTACATCCTGCTCATCGCCTTCTGTTACAGTGTCTATGATTTCCTGATTAAACGGATTGATAATTTCCCGCGCGGCTCCAGCCTGTCCTTCGGTCCACTCACCGTTGATAAACATTTTTTTCATCTGTCTGCCTCCCGTTCACAACTGCTTCGGCCAGTTTCTGGCTCAGCCATCAGCGCTGCTTTATTTGTAAACAATCACCTCGTCATTTTTCTCCATCACTTTAAAGTTCTTTATTTTGAATTTTTCATTCGCCAGCATACAGCCTTTATTTCTGATATCAAATTCTCTGCCGTGCCATGGACAGCGGAGAATGTCGCCATCTCTTTCAAATTTATATTCTCCCAGATTGTCTGTGGGCTCCGGCGCTCCACAGAGTTTCCCTTTGGATAATGGAGCTCCCTGATGAATACAGCGGTTTAAAAATGCATAGTAATGTCCGTCAGAAGCACGGCATACGACGATTTCATGTTTTCCAAATCTGCTTTCCATCATTTCTCCCGGCTGCAGGTCTTCGGTGCGGCATACTACTTCTTCCATTTATTCTTCCTCCTTCAGCTGCGGCAGTTTCGGATAAAAATTCCTGGCGTTTTCTGAAAACAGTTTTCTCTGCAGGCCTTCATCCAGTCCTTTCGGCAGTGCTTCATAGGGAGAGTCATAATCCCAATGCGGATAATCTGTGGAGAAAGACACTATTTCATCTGTCCCCATATGTTCAAATGTCTGCAGGAATTCTTTTTTCGTCATTTCTTCCAGCGGCTGCGTAGTAAAGCAGATGTGTTTACGGATAATATCACTCGGCATTCGCTTGATCCAGGGTACCTCATGACGGAGATCGCGGTACTGCTGATCCATCTTTCTCATCAGGAAAGGAACATAGGTGAACCCTCCTTCAATCATCATCATTTTTAATTTGGGAAACTTCTCAAATACGCCATTAAAGACCATATTTGTCACCATAGTCATATGGGCCACAGGAATGAGCGTATGCCATTCGATAAAATAGCGCGGCCACTTTCCATAGTGGACCGGCGGCTCATTGTGATGCATGCCGATCATTAGGTCATGCTTTTCCGCCGCTTCAAAAATCGGATGGTAATATGGATCGCCCCAAAGCTTATCGTCAATCGGAAGCAGTATCTGCACCATCTTTTTATGGCTTCCTACGCGCTCGATTTCCTTCACAGCGCCCTGTGGATCCTGCGCTGCAATATGCACAGAGCCATACAGCCGCTCGTCTTTTTCCAGCCAGTGTTCAATCTGCCAGTCATTGTAGGCACTCGCTAAAGCGGTCGCCATTTCATACCAGCCGTGCATCGATGATGGGGACGGATCAAGTGCTCCGGTTAAAATGCCAAACTCATGGCCGATTTCATCCAGCAGCTGTGACTGCATAAAGGGAAGATCAGATCCTGCCGGACGTCCATCGGGAACGACTGCATCGGCACGGTCCACCCCGGCTACCGCCGGCTGTGTAAACGGCATATGTTTTTCCTGTATCCAGCTGCAGTCTTCAATGTATCTTCTATATGGCTGAGGCAGATAAGGAAGCAATTGGCTGTACTGCACTCTTTCATGAATATCTGTGTCGATAAGATGTAATTTGGGATTTGTCATGTGCTTGTTCCTCCTTGGTTGTATAAGCTGTTCGTCTGCCAAGAAGCATAGCACAGGAAAAATCCCCCTCCAAACCGCCTCACTCCCGGTCAGAAGCGACTACCTCGCTCAGTGAAGGTCAGTGAAAGTCAGTGCATGTCAGTGAGCTTTTTTCACATTTTTGTGGTTTTTCAGTATTTAATAAAGAATCCATAGTAAAAAGCTTCCCCCGGGAGGGAAGCTTTTGTATATGAAACATTAAAATCCTGCAGTCCATCCGGCATCAGCAGTTACAACTGTACCATTTACAAAGCTGGCATCATCGGAAGCAAGAAAGAGTGCTACTTTTGCCACCTCTTCTGCTTCTCCAGCTCTCGGCACAAGCCCGTGAGTTTTTCCAGCACGCCCCATGCCGAATTCACTGATATCTTTCATTGATGCACTGATGTTGGTATTCACAGCACCTGGTGCAATCGCGTTACAGCGGATGCCTTTTTCAGCGTACATAAATCCAGTGTTCTTAGTAAAGCCGACAACTGCATGCTTCGAAGCTACGTAGGCAGCTCCCGCATGTGCCCCATTCATTCCGCCGGTGGAAGCAATATTGATAATGACACCTTTTTCTTTTTCCAGAAATACTTTCAATGCTTTTCTAGTCGACATCATTACACTTTTCGTATTCACGTCAAATACCATATCCCACTTTTCATCAGTTATATCCCCTGCCGCTTCAAAGCCATCCATGATGCCAGCATTGTTTACCAGGATATCAAGTGTGCCGTATTGACTTACCGCTAAATCAATCATCGCTTCTACTTCGGAAACATCCGCGACATTCGTTTTGCAGCCAACTGCTTTCCCTCCATTGGAAGAAATAATTTCTGCAGTTTCTTTTGCACCTTCCTCATTAAGATCTGCTACTATTACATTTGCTCCTTCTGCTGCAAACATTTCGGCAATAGCCTTTCCCATTCCTGACGCTGCCCCTGTCACCACTGCTGTTTTTCCTGCTAATTTCATGACATCCACTCCCCTGGTCCATTATTTGAAATCGCTTACATAACTTAAGTTTATTTCACCCTTATATAAGTATCAATCACCAATAATCTCCTTCATGTTGGAAAATCCACACTCTGATGTACAATTGTTGTTTAGTTCAAAAGATTGTAACCCCTCTGCGGAGGAGATTTCCTTTTTTAATCCATTTATTATTTACAGGAAAGTACTTTATCAAATCAATTTCGTAAGTTTTCCCATAGAAGTCCTGTTTGCTGTTATACTTCCTGCAAATGCTTTTTTGGAGGCTTGCTTTCCACTGATAAATACAGTTCGCAGCTTCCTTTATCCTTCTCGCCTCGGATTCACATGAGGCACTCTGCGGGAAATATTTTTATTGCAATGAAAAGATTTGTTTTATTAATCTTAATCAGTGGAAAATAACTTATAACGTCTCTTACAGATCGGAAAGGAGTAAAGTTTATGGCACTTACGGAGGAAGAACACAAAGCACAGCAGAAAACAATGGCAAACTGTGTCGGGCGCATGCTGAGGGATTCTTTTGGTAAAGGGCCGGAATCTGCATTTACGAAGCTTGGGGACAGCTACGTCATCATCTTATTAAAAGGATTTTTATCCCCTATGGAGAAAATTATTCTCGAAGAGCAAGGTCCCGATGCCCTCCACGCTCTCCGGGAAAGTATGATGTCACAGATCACCCAAAAAATTCAGTTCGAAGCAGAAAAAATTACTGGCAATACATTTAATGAATTCTTTTTTGACTGGAACATCAATAATCGTTCCGGTGTGCTGGTCGGCTTAAAACCCCAGGCATACAAAAATGCAAAAAAAGAAGAAGAAGATATGGAACACGATTTCCCTTATAAAAAAGAGCTGGAAGAAAAATTTTCACAGTTGAGTGCGATTGCAGAACGAACCCCGGACCGCATCACTTCTATAAAAGTTGACAGAAGAACGATTCTGATGGTCCGGGAAGGAATTCTTGTCGATATTGAGAAAAAGCTGATTGAAATGGGAGAAGGCCGCTCACTGAAAGTAGCGAAGCGGGATGTAGAAAAGAAATTATTTAATAAGAAAGATTTAATAAGGAATATTTTAAAAGTGAACATCCAGGAGATTTTCGTTGACTGGAATTTCAGAGATGACAAAAGTACGATTGTGATTGTCAGCGACCCTGCTGAACCGCTGAAATAATCAAATGGGATTGTTTACTCAGAAACAGCTTCATATAGGAGAGATTGCATTTTTATCCAACGTTCATTAAAAAACTGCCTTCATGTTTCCCACATCTCAGAATATTTCCCAGCAGTTAGCCGTAAAAGTGTATCTAATTGTATTTTTCTGCTGCCTTTCGCTTATAATTAATATAGAATTGTACTTTATTAAAGAGAGAACAGTGGGGATTGTATGGGAGGCGAGTTATTATGAGTGAAGACCGACGTATACTCAAATCAAAAAAAGCTTTAAAAGAAAGCTTAATTGCACTGATGAAGCAGCGATCGATAAAACAAATCACCATCACCTCTCTTGCAGCTCATGCAGACGTGAACCGCAGTACTTTTTATCAGCATTATTCTTCCATTGACGATTTATTCCAGAAGCTGACGGAAGACGTAATGGAAGATTTGATCCGTGCTTACAGAGAGCCTTACATTGGGTCGGACCGAATTATTTTTAGTGAACTGAGTGCCACTTCCATTAAAATATTTGAACATATTTACTCCTATGCAGATTTTTATTCAGTGATCCTCGATACTGCTATTTTTACAGGCTTTCAGGAGAGGATCTGTTCGCTGATCAAGCAGCTGACGCTTCATGAACTTATGGAAGATTCTCCACAAGATATTAATGCAGAGCTCTACGCAAGCTACCATGCTCATGCGATTACGGGACTGATTGTTTCCTGGGTTTCCGAAGGCTTTAAGTTTACCCCTGAATATATGAATGAGCAATTGATTAAAATTTTAAATTTTCATCCCGGCAGTTCCAAAGTCAGGCTGGAAGAGTCCTGATATAAAGATACTGTAAAAGAAGCCTCAAAAATTGCAGGCTTCTTTTTTGTTTGTGAAATCAGCAAAAAGTTAATATAAAGTCCAGCCTAGACGGTTAGTGCGTTAATATAAAAGGTTTTCATGATAGTATAGCCGGTTCGGAGTAAAATATAGCCGGGTTTCATTAAAGTATAGCGGGTTTTTATGTTAGTATAGCCGGTTCGGATGTCAGTATAAGCGATTCGGAGTAAAATAGCCGGCGCGACAGTAAAATAAGCGGGCACGAACCTTAGTTACCTGCTCTATTTTGCACTTCCTATGGGAATGGGTTTAGTTGAAGCAGGTAATATGCTCTTCGGGTTGGTGTTGCAGTACATCCGGGGGAAAGTTCAA
This sequence comes from Alkalicoccus daliensis, assembly GCF_900103955.1. GTDB lineage: Bacteria > Bacillota > Bacilli > Bacillales > Salisediminibacteriaceae > Alkalicoccus > Alkalicoccus daliensis. Next base: position 117,633 of record NZ_FNIL01000008.1, on the reverse strand, counting down.
CAGCGGGACCTTTCATTTCAGCATAGCCGGTTCGGAGTAAAATATGGGCGGGTTTCATTAAAGTATAGCGGGTTCGGATGTCAGTATAAGCGTTTTGGAGTAAAATAGGCCTCGTGACAGTAAAATAAGCAGGCACGAACCTTAGTTACCTGTTCTACTTTGCATTTTCTATAGGGAGCGGTTTTAAATGAAGCAGGTAACATGCTTTTCGGGTTGGTGTTGCAGTACATCCGAGAGGAGAGTTCAGCAGCGGAGAATTTCATTTCAACATAGCCGGTTCGGAGTTAAATATAGGCGGGTTTCATTAAAGTATAGCGAGTTTTTATGTCAGTATAGCGGGTTTGGATGTTAATATAAGCGATTCGGAGTAAAATAGCGGGCGCGACAGTAAAATAGCGCGCCCTCCCCCACTCCACTTATTCCGCACAAAAAAAGACATTCCGGCGGTTCCGGAATGTCTTTCTATTTCGTATATGAACTTACAGACGCTTTGCACCCATGTAAGTTTTGCTCCAGTAAGGGTTGCTCAGGCTGGAGATTGTTACGCCTGTAGAAGAACCGGAGTGAATGAACTGGTTGCCGCCGATGTAGATTCCCGCGTGGGATGGGCCGGAACGAGTTTCAAAGAACACCAGGTCGCCTGTAGACGGGCTGGATACGCTGGATCCTGCACTCCACATTTGAGAAACTGTACGTGGGATACTCTTGCCGTTTTGTGCAAATGCATACTGAATGAAGCCGCTGCAGTCAAATCCGCGTGGAGAAGTTCCTCCCCATACATATGGGCTGCCAACAAGGCTTCTTGCAGTGGAAATAACACCGCTGTTGCTGCTTGTTGTGCTTGTCCCTGCTACTGCAGTTGAGTTCGAGCTGCTCGTGCTTGTGCTGGAAGAAGCCGTGCTTGTAGAACCAGAAGAAGATAGTCCCAGAGAGCTTAATGTTGCCGGTCCTGCGACACCGAAGAAGTTACCAGCCGGGCTGGAAATACCAGTGGAACGCTGGTACGACTGAACCGAACGAAGTGTCATTGGTCCGAATACGCCGTCGACGTTGGAAGCGCTGTTGTGTCCTTTAGAAGCTAATGTCTGCTGCAGCTCTGTTACGCTTGCGCCGCGGTCTCCCATTTTTACTGTTGCTTCCGAAACTGTTGGTGCGACTAATAATGCCCCTGCAAGTGCGATACTCATGACTAGCTTTTTCATTATGTAATCTCTCCCTTTTCTTTGTATGTTTTTATTTAAAGTTTTATATTTTTTGTTTTTTCTCTTGCTTGCATGTTTAATACTAATGGAGAGCGGGTATAAAAAGATACCCTTTTTCGAAACTGTAATATAACTCTAACGCACTGTAAAACTCCCGTAATATACAGACAATTAAGGTAATGTGCCAAAAAACGACAAAAACTACTCTATCGATAGTCTCAAAAACCCTTAAAAACCTTTAGTCTTTCTACCTGCATCTCTTTTTTGTCCAAATAAAAAACAGGCACTTCAATTCGCTCGAAGTGCCTGTTTATATTACTGAAATATTACAGACGCTTTGCACCCATGTAAGTTTTGCTCCAGTAAGGGTTGCTCAGGCTGGAGATTGTTACCCCTGTAGAAGAACCGGAGTGAATGAACTGGTTGCCGCCGATGTAGATTCCCGCGTGGGATGGGCCGGAACGAGTTTCAAAGAACACCAGGTCGCCTGTAGACGGGCTGGATACGCTGGATCCTGCACTCCACATTTGAGAAACTGTACGTGGGATACTCTTGCCGTTTTGTGCAAATGCATACTGAATGAAGCCGCTGCAGTCAAATCCGCGTGGAGAAGTTCCTCCCCATACATATGGGCTGCCTGTCAGGCTTTTTGCTGTAGAAATAACACCACTGTTGCTGCTTGTTGTGCTTGTTCCTGCTACTGCAGTAGAAGTACTTGTGCTGCTTGTTGAACCAGAAGAAGACAGTCCAAGAGAACCTAATGTTGCCGGTCCTGCAACTCCGAAGAAGTTACCAGCCGGGCTGGAAATACCAGTAGAGCGCTGGTAAGACTGTACTGCGTTTAAAGTCATTGGACCGAATACGCCGTCTACATTGGAAGAACTGTTATGTCCTTTTGAAGCTAATGTCTGCTGAAGTTCTGTTACGTCGCTTCCGCGGTCTCCCATTTTTACTGTTGCTTCCGAAACTGTTGGTGCGACTAATAATGCCCCTGCAAGTGCGATACTCATCATAAATTTTTTCATGTATATTCTCTCCCCATCATTTTTGTTTTTGTTTGTTAAAAATATAATTTCTATATAATCAATAAGTGAATTTTTTTGTTTGTTTTTTTCAACAGGTTTAATACTAGTCTAAACCGGGTATAAAAATAAACCCCTTTTTTGGAATGTAATAGAACTCTAATCACTTGTAATATTCTTGTAATATATTATTTTCGAATAAATATTTACTCTTTTTCTCTAAATGATCCTTTTCAGATACTGCCATATCAGACTTTATAGTGAAATTTACAAGGTGAATATAGAAGATTAATAACTATTTTTTTCAGGGCAGCAGCTTTGAATTTTACCAAAAATCTTTTTCTTATATTTTATGTACAATTGGATTTTCAGAGATATACAACGTCCGTATTATTTAAAAATCTATCTGGAACATATAAACTTCATTAATTAAGAAGCGGTACCGTCCTTCACTTAAGATATTGTTTCCACTAACAATGAAGACTCCAGTATAAATTCTTGCACGCTGCTGGTTCTTTGTCTGCTCTCTCTTACGTTACAGCGCAATGTTTATTTCATCTTTCATGGTGTAAACAGCCGCGTGTTGTTTTAAGAAAGCTGCGCATGCAGCAGTATATTAAACATAAAAAAACTGGCCGCTGATAAGGCCAGTTTTTTTAGTTTATCTTGTTTTGCGCATCGTCTGATGGTAATGCTTCGATATTTCATAGACAGCATCTGCTGCCTGAGGGTAATATCCCAGCTTTCTTATAAAGGCGTGGGCCATCCCTTTGTATTCAATATGACGAACTGGAACTTCCGCTTCCATTAGCTGTGCAGAAAATTCCTCCCCCTGAAGCCGGAGAAAATCAAACTCCGCTGTTATCATTGTCAGTGGCGGCAGTGACCGTTTTTCCTGACGCAGCAGAGGTGAAACTAAAGGCAGCATCACGTCTTCCAGGTTTGTCAGATATATCGATTGAATAAACGATAGAGATTCTCTCGTAGTAATTAATTCCTGCCGGATCAATTCCTGATCTTTCGCTAAGTTGTAATGTTCAATATTCCAGGAGCTCTTGGAAACCTCAGAAAAATCAACGAGAGGACATAATAACCCTATATATTGAATATCCCAGGCTTCTTCTTTACTTAAATGGTGCACTCCGAGAGCCAGGTTTCCGCCCACACTGTCTCCGACTAAACTGATCTGTTTTGCATCCACCGACAGTTCCTCTGCGTTTTCATATACGTAGCGCAGACTTTCCAGACAATCATCAATCCCGTCCTGATAAGGGTGCTCAGGTGCAAGACGGTATTCAGGTGCGATGACTACTGCTTCCGCTTCCTGCGCAAGAAGTTTACAGATATTACTCATTACTTTTAAATCTAACTCAAAGAACCCTCCGCCATGAAAAAAAATAATTACAGGCTTCTTTTCTTTTGTGCGGTTATATATTCTTACCTTCATCGTATGATCAGTTAAATACACTTTTTCCGTTTCCATTCGGATACCTTTACTTAAGTCCTTGGTATGTTCTTCTGTTCGGCTTCTTATTTCTTCCAAACCATCAATTTCAAGCGGCCGGCGAAAGTTAGGATTTTCCTCATTTATAAGAAATTCTTTTACTCTCGGATCTAACCCCCCTTTGCCTTCGAAAAAAGGTATTTCCTTACTGATTATTTCCAGTCTTCCTTTATTGGATAAGGTAACTTTTTCTTTTAATCGCTGCCCTAACTGTTTCTGTTCCTCATTCATTCTTCCAGAGACCTCCTTTAAAACCCGGACTTCCTGTGAAAACAGATCTGATCGAAACAAAACTAATACAGTTCCCTCCAAACGTAAGTTTCTCTCTTGTTCATTTCTATACCCATTTTCGATAAAAGCTAGTGCTTCCAGGCTGATTCCTTTTCTCATTTTTCAGTAATTTTTCCCTTCAGGAGATCCAGATCATATTTCACTGGGCTGCCTAGTAAATATTTCCTGAAATAAAGATACATGTGTAATACTTGATTGATTTCTTCAAAAAAAGGGAAGGCTTTTTAATGAAGGAAGGTATTTACAATATAAGTATTTTCAATGTTTCTATATATTTATTTCACCTGAGTAAAACAGAATATGAAAGGAGTTATTCAAATGAGCATTTTTAATTTTTCCAAGAAGTTTTCTAACTCTGAAAAATCAAATGCACCGAAACGTAATGATAAATACAATCTGGCAATGAAAGAATTTGAGAGTAATAAATACAGTGACGATGAAAAAGCAAAAGATTATCTTCAAATTGCTTATGAGGCATCGAATGGACACCCATTAGACCGTCATTACTGGTATAATGCCGCTATTGACTACTATTATAATTTAAGCAGAACTGAAGGATATAAAGCCTTGGAAAAATGTAAAGAGCTTTGTAAGGAAAGTATTGAGTTTACACCGGAAGCACTGGACGCTTTTAAAGAGGAATATCATGGAGAGTCTCTTTTAGACTTTATTCCCCCGAATGTTCCCGCGTTCAAGCGTCTTGCAGTCATTTACGAAGAGGAAGGGAATTACAGTGATGCGATTGAAGTCTGTGAAGAAGCAATAGCTCTTGGGTTAAGAGATGGGACCCCCGGAGGTTTTGAAGCAAGAAAGCAGAAGCTCGAGGAAAAGAGAATGTCCAATTAACCTTCAAGATTAAAAAACGCCTCCCCCGACTGGGAAGAGGCGCTTTATAAAATGTTTACAACGCAAGAAACTATTTTGAAGCTTTCCTGTGTAACACTATGGTATCTCCTTTATCTTATTCAAAAAAATTATTTTAATGATAGAAAGCTGTGTCAAGCTGCCTTTCGGACAATTTTGTTGTGTGAGGGAAGGCTGTGGATGATCATGCCGGCAATAATAAGCATCAGCCCTCCTATCGCTGAACCGCTTGGCAAGGGAGTTGCCAGCAGCACTATTTCTCCGAGAAGCACGAATATTACCGTCATGGACTGCGTAGCCTCTACTGCTGCAAGTCTGCCGATATCTCCCCGGACGCTGTTGGTAGCAATAAAAAAAAGAGAAGTGGCGATGACCCCTGAACAAATGCCCACGATAAGCGTCTGCAGGAGCTGGCTTCCTGAAGGCGGACCTGCCTGAATAAATCCTGCCGTACTGATGATCAGCCACAAAGGCAGGCTGCAGATGATCATGCCAAGTATGCGCTGAAAAGTATTTAATCTTTCCCCGCATACCTCCATCATTTTACGATTTCCCAACGGATAAGCGAAAGCTGCAATCACAACCGGGAGCACTCCTGCACTGAGCATATGTAATGATATTCCTTCCGCCTGCTGAAATTGAATAAGCAGAACCCCGCTGAAAATCATTAAAGAAATAAACAAGGCCTTTCCGGGAATTTTATGCCGTATCTTCATTTGCCCCTCTGGAGTGTCAGCTATATGAAAAAAGAATGGACTCAGCAGCACACCAGCTACGATCGTCAGCTGCCAGGTTCCGGCAATCAGCCACCCCGGCCCGTATGCCGCCGCGTATGTCAGCGGTGCATAGAAAAGACCGAATCCTACCGTACTCCAGAGCATCCACGTATAGGGGCGCTTCGCTATTTCCACAAACACTTGTTTTAGATTTTTACTGAACAATAGAATAAGCAGTAAAAAAGGAATCATAAAATAAAACCGCAGGGAAGAACTCCACATCCAGCTTCCCCCATCGAGCTCCATGGCTCTGTTTAAAATAAATGTCACTGCAAAAAACATGGAAGCTGCAATTCCAATACCTATTTCTTTCACCTTTCCTCACCTCATATTCAAAATATACGTATTAAAAGGCATTGAAAGGTGCCGAACTGTTTGTACAGAAGCTTATTTTTTATTCCCTCAGCTTCTCTTACATAGGAAAACCTGACATTCCAGCCTTTTCTAATTTCATATGTTTGTTTGAATCCAGACTTTCATTTCGCCTCTTCCCCTGTTTGCCCATGAAAAATAGGGAATAAACGTTAAAGGCATTGTTTGCGGCGGAATTGTTTCCTGAGCTTTATACAGCTTCTCTCCCCAATGATCCGCCGGTTTTTTATTTCCTTCTCCAGTAATTATCTTTAGTCCCCGGAAATGTTCACTGCCTTCTTTAATATTAAAACTTTGACTGGACTGGAGAAAAATATTATGCAGATTGGCTCCATTGTCGGCTTCTTCCAGACAATACACTACAGGTCCCCGCTGTACTGCAGTTTTTCCCGCAGCATGCCGGACCCGGGGATGCGCCTGCATCAGCATAATTGGAAGCGACAGCTGAAGCCTTATTTTGTCCCCCGGCTTCCATTTTCTACTCAGCAGGATATATCCACTTTCTTCCGGCATCGGCAGTGCTTGTGCCTGATCATTAATAAACAATTCCACTTCTTCACTCCAGGCAGGAACGCGGAGCGCAAGCGCAAATACAGCCTCTGCTTCCGGCGTTACCGTAATCTCTACATTGCCATCCCACGGATAGTTTGTTTGCTGCGAGAGCAAAACTTCTTTATTATTCAGGGTTATTTTTGCATCACTGCTGATATACAGGTGGGTGTAAATCGTTTCTTCCATTACAGTATAAATATACTGCCCTAAGGAAGCAATCAGCCTAGCCACGTTCGGCGGACAGCAGGCACAGGTAAGCCATCCCTGCCTCACAGGAGCAACATGATCGTATCTGCGGCTTTCTTCTGCGGCCTGCGGCTCTACCTCCAAAGGGTTTACATAGAAAAATTCTTTCCCGTCCATCGACATACCCGCAAGCACCGTATTATAGAGGGCCCGCTCCAGCACATCTGCATATTCTCTGTCAGGCTCTATCTGAAGCATTCTGTTTGCAAAAAAGATTAAGCCGATCGAGGCGCATGTTTCTGCATAGGCAGTATCGTTCGGAAGATCATAATCAATCGTAAAAGATTCTCCGTAACTTTGAGATCCGACAGCACCTGTAATATACATCTGTCTGTCTACAACATTCCTCCACAGTCTTCTGCACGCTGCAAGCAATTTTTCGTCCTTGTATTTATCAGCAACGTGGGCCATGCCGGTGCACATATAAGCAAACCGTACAGCATGTCCGGCCGCTTCTTTCTGCTCTGTCACCAGTGCATGCGCCTGGCTGTAGGACTTGTCTTCAATCATCATTTTTCCGGGGAAGTGATGGCTTCCATTTCTTTTTTCTGCCTCTATATCATAAAAATGCGGCTGCTTCCCGCGTTCCAACAGGAAAAACCGGCTCAGCTGCAAATACTTTTCATCCAACGTCACTTCATATAATTTTACGAGTGCCAGTTCAATCTCCTGATGCCCGTCATATCCTTGTGTCTGTCCTTCCTCCGGCCCGAACACTTCATAAATGTGATCTGCAAACTTTACAGCCACCTGAAGCAGCTTTGTTTTTCCAGTGGCCTGATAATAAGCAGCTCCAGCCTCTATCATATGACCTGCACAGTACAATTCATGACACTCACATAAATTCGTCCACTCCCTGCCCGGCTCTTTCAAAATAAAATAAGTATTTAAATATCCATCTTCACGCTGGGCGTTGGATATAATTTCAATGACCTCATCTGCACGCTGTTCAAGTTCTGCGTCTTCCTCTCTTGCCAGCAGGTAACCCACGGCCTCCAGCCATTTAGCCACATCACTGTCCTGAAACACCATCCCGTGAAATTCACCCTTTTCCATCCCTGCAGCAATCTTAAAATTTCTAATGGCGTGACTTGGCTCAATATCAGGTATATTGTCATTTAACGCATCCCACTGATAAGGAACAACTTCCTTTCTCACAAGTTCAATATAGTCTGCCCAAAAGCTGCCATTAATATATACATTTTTCAACGGAATCGTTTTTACCATTTCACGGTCATGCTTCATTCTGCACCGCTCCTTTAAAAATATATGAAAATGCGCTTTCGTATCATTTCCCTTCGCTCGGCAATTTCCTATAGAAATTCAGGCTGAAAAGTACGGTTAATGAAAGAACCTGCAATATTTTAATAAAATACACTGAGAATATCGTTTCACATGTATATATTATATAGTTCTCGCTTTCAGAGAATTATCCTTCCATTCTTATCCATAAGTTTTTTCCAGCATAATTTTTATAGAGTTTCTCTTATTCCTGTTTAATTTTATGAAGATACGGGAGCTTCTGCGTGCCAGCGCCATCGCTCATTGGCTTTATGCATAATTTGGAAAACATTTTATTTATGGTTTCGAAATACTTATTATATGTCAGTAAAATCTATTTATAGTTACTTAGAACGACTTGTTTACCTCTCATTGTGTTATTTATGTAAATTTCCTTTAATTTAGAAAAATAAAGCTACCTTTTTTAAAAATTAAAGCATATAATATACTAGAAATTAACAATTACATATTCTAGGAGGAGCGACTTTGAAAAAATTTATCATCTTGTTATTAGTATCAGCAATTTTATTTGCAGGAATTCCCCTTTCTGCATCTGCAGCCCCTGCAGGAAAAGATTTAACTGCGTATTTGGAGAAAATATCCTGGATACAGCCGGAGCTGGAAGAGCACCTTGATTTTTATGATTTGAAGCTGAAGGATTTCGAGGATGTGGAGGATCTTCGTTCTTTCCTGGGCCCGGTACTTTCCCCAAATAGATTTGCGGTGATTCTGGAAGACTATGAACTTACAGAAGAAGAAGCACTGCAGCTCCTTCGCGATAATGGAGAACTGGAAGAAGGACAGTCAGTATTCGACGCATATAAATTCGCTGACGATCTTGATTATGACCTTTACTTTTATTCACTTACTCCAGTAACTGATGAAGCAATGGAAGAGCTGCTGAAAGAATTCAACTTAACCTACAAAGAATTAGAAGCGCTTTTTGCAGAGTATGATGATGACTTGTCTTACTATGAACATATGGAAGATTTGTATTGGATGACGGAACTTTATTTAAGCGGAGACTATGAAATGTATGAGGATTTCATGGATATTGATGAATTATTTGCTGCTATCGGCTTAACAGAAGAGGAACTTGACCGTCTGATTGAGCACTTTATGGAGCTGGATATTGAAAACGATGCTTTCTGGGAAAAACTTGAGGAGCTTTCCTACCGCATGATGGCATTTGAAGAGTTTGATTATGCTTCTGAAGTTACACCGGAAATGATTGCCGAGCTGCTTGATATTTTCACAGAGCTTCTAGACCTTTTCCAAATGGATGCTTCCTTCTATTTAATTAAAGGAGAGGAAAAGAAAGAAATCAATCTTGCTGCACTCGTGTCAATGACTACTACTGATGGATATGATCTATTAATTGAACTTTATAATAAAGAGGGAGATTTCCTTGCTGATATCCTGCTTACTGGGGATATGTTCGGCTCTGAACTGATTCAGGATACAGGAAAAGATCTTAAGGAAATGGAAGAAGTTGTGGAGACAGCAGTGAAAGAAGTAACTACTGTTAAAGCTGCACCTGCTGCTCCTGCTGCTGTATCAAAAGAAGCAGTAGTTACTACTACTGAACGCGGAGGCAGACTGCCTGATACAGCGACAAACAGTGTGAATGGCCTGCTCGCGGGGCTGTTCGTCATGATGCTTGGAGCTGTGTTGTACCGCAGAGCCCGAGTCAGTGCCAATGAAACTCGTTAAATCACGAAAATTTCTGCTCGTCGCTGCTATCCTGCTTCTCAGCGGCGGGCTCTGGTTTTCCACTACCAACGCTTACACATTTGCAAAAGGTTATATGCTGTATAAAACAGGCAGCGCAGAAACAATTTCATTTTTGGCAGCACCGGAGAAAACTGCATCGGGAAGAATGCTGGGACAGCTCCCTGCAATCGAAGAAACTGCAGCTGCTTCTGCTCTGGAAACGACAGAAGGACCGGATGCTCCACTTTACAGTGCACAGCCTGAAAAAGGCGATCTCATCGGCGAATTATCTATTCCGAAACTGGATGCAGTGCTTCCTATATATCATGGCACAGAGGAAGAAGAGCTGGAGCTTGGCGTAGGCCACTACGCAGGAAGCGTCCTGCCCGGCCTGCCGGATAACAGTGTGCTTTCCGGACACCGTGATACTGTCTTCCGGGAACTGGGAGAGGTAGGGGAAAATGATCTGCTGATTGTTACTACCGCTGCCGGAGAATTTGAATATAAGGTAAAGCGGGTGCGGATTGTGGATAAGGAGGATCGGACAGTAATTGTGCCCAAACCAAAAGCAACGCTTACTGTCTCCACCTGCTATCCTTTCTCCTATGTTGGCAATGCACCGGACAGATATGTACTCGTGGCGGAACTAAAAAGTCAAAAACTTTTTTAAAGGAACTCTTCTTTTCATAAAAAAATCGTCTGCTCCTTTATGGAGGCAGGCGATTTTTTACGTATTCTCTTCTTCACTGGATAAGATATCATGCAGAAATTTTTCCCGGTGCTGCAGAAAATATTTTGTGATTTGATAATGATCTGTGTCCTCATAAGCAGTTTTTTGAATTTTTCCATGGTCGAAACTGAAAATCTCTGCGCCGGGGCATCCGAGAAGAATGGGAGAATGGGACGCAATGATAAACTGGCTGTTTTTTTCTGCGGCCAGCTCATACATGATTTTTAAAAAGGAAAGCTGCCGCTGGGGGGATAATGCTGCTTCCGGTTCGTCCAGCAGATAAATTGCATTGCCTTTGAAACGATTTACAAAAAGCGATAAAAAAGATTCTCCGTGCGACTGCGCGTGTAAAGACTGTCCGCCGTAAGCAGCTCTCGCTCCCACTTCATCTACATGCGAAGCAAACTGATGAAAAGACTCCGCCCGCAAAAAAAAGCCATTTGTCACTTTCGGCATCCAGGAGAGCCTGATGAAATCTCCCAGCGCAGCATCCGAAGCATCTGTGTCATAGTAATTATTACGGCCGCCGCCTGCAGTATTAAATTCACATTTATCAGCGACAGCTTCCAGCAGGGTAGATTTTCCGGAACCATTTTCCCCGACTAAAAATGTGATCGGAACATTTATCTCCAGTTCGTCCAGACTCTTTATAGAAGGAATTGAAAAAGGATACTGATGATAAGAAGGCACCTGTTCTTTTAACAGTGTAATTTTCTTAAGAAACATTGTTCCCTTCCTTTCTGCCCTGGATAATAAAAACGGCTTCTTTATTGAATCAATTTATGATACAAATCAGATGATATTGAAATTAGAATAATAGAATGATGAAATTGATTCTATTATGAAAGCTCTGCTTCGTTTTTAATAATCTCCAGGCATTCTTTTGTCGCCTGGGCTAAATCATCGTTATACACGGTATAATCAAATTTATCTTTGAGCTGCAGTTCATATTCAATCCGCTGCATTCGTTTCATAATGTCGGCTTCTTTATCTCCTCTGTTCCGCATTCTTTCCAGTACATCTTCAGGATTGGTAGGCTGAATGAATATTAATGCTGCCTGCGGAAAACGCTCCTTAAATTTTACCGCTCCATTCACATCAATATCTTTCACGATTGTTTTTCCTTCTTTAAATGCGAGTTCATAGGAAGATAAGGGAGTGCCGTACAAATTGCCGTGGACTTCTTCATATTCAATAAAGTCGTTTTTCGCTACCATATGCTGAAACTGTTCCATCGATACAAATTGATAAGGATTTCCCTGGGCTTCTCCCTCCCGCTTATTTCTGGTCGTATAGGAAGGAATATACGTAAGCGACGATTCTATTTCAAGCAGGTTGTTGATTATTGCGTTTTTTCCTGCGCCTGCGAACCCACTCAGGATAAAGATTTTTTTCATATATGATCACCTTTCTTGAGAAAATATTTTGTATCAGCGTTATGTACAATAGCTGCTGCTTTCATGTGTTAAAACTGCTCCATAGTAAACTTTATCTGTTTTCACTGGTGAACTCAATTATTTGTTTGAGTTTTTTCCAGGCCTGCCCTGAAAAAAATTAATTATCAGCATAGCTGTTATGAAAAAAGTTTTATGAATAACCTCTGGAGTATTAGTATGGAATTCTCCCAAAAATAATATCCCTCCTTTTCCTGATTAAAGAAAAGAAGGGATATTAAATAGGAAAGATTAATAGCTTAAGCCTGTACCAAATGGATAAAGCACACCATTTTCATGATCCGGGATGGTTACCGGCAGTGCACCTGTAGGATTATTTTCTCCAAAAATTACAGAGGCCGTTGCTGCAAAGCTTGCATCCCGGAATCCGTATTGAGTAAGATAGCCATCCACATCCTGGTAGCCCATAATGTCATAGGGATTGCGTATCCCTACACCAATTACATCTTCTTTCAGGTCCAGAATCTGATGAAATACCTGCATGGCTGCATTTTCCGGAGATCTTCCTGCCACATTAAAGGTGTAGGAACCAATAATGACCTGGCCGGCCTCCTCAATTAATTCCTGCTGGGAAGAAGTAAGTGCAGTTTGGCCGCTGGAAAGTGTGATAGTCGTCACGTTTTCATGATAATTTTGAAGAGCTCCTGCTAAGCTGCCGATAAATGAAGTGCCGACCACTACAATTTCCTCGTCGCTTTCCATGCTTATTGGCAGTACATCTTCATTTTTAACCATTGTAATTGATCTGTCTGCTATCTCCTGTTCTACTGCTTTATGCGCTTCTGCACCTATCACCTGCAGAGCATTTTCGGCTTTCTCCTCCTGATTTAAAGTCTCCTCTGTTTTAAAAATACCCCGCTCCATTTTTAAGGTGAGGATGCGTTTTACAGATTGATCAATTTCTTCCTGCTGTATTTCTCCGCTGGAAAGAGCTTCACGGACGCCGGAGAAGACTTCTTCTAACCCTACCGGCATTAAGATAATATCTGCGCCTGCATTAATAGCACGGATCGAAGCATCAACTGGCCCAAAATGATCTGTGATCGCATTCATATTCATCGCGTCTGTCATTACTACTCCCTCATATCCCATTTCGTCCCGCATTAAATCCGTTAACACAGTCCGGGAAAGTGTGGCTGGAATAGAAATTTCGGTGCCGTCTTTTTGGGAAATTGCTTTACTTCCATCAATCTGCGGGAAGGTTACATGTGCCGTCATAATTGCATCAATTCCATGATCCATTGCCTGCTGGAAGGGATAGAGCTCCACTTCTTTCAATCTTTCCATATCATGAGGAACTTCCGGCAGTCCCAGGTGGGAATCCACTGCTGTATCTCCATGTCCCGGAAAGTGTTTTGCTGTAGCTGCCACACCATTCTGCTGGAGGCCGGCAATGTAATTCATCCCCATTTCAGCAACAAGATCCGGATCTTCTCCAAAGGAGCGGACTCCAATTACCGGGTTGTCAGGATTATTGTTTACATCGACTACGGGAGCCAGATTCGTATTTATACCAAGCGCTGACAACTCCGCACCTATGACATCTCCCGCCATTTCAGCAAGCGCCGGAGAGCGGGTGGCACCAAGCGCCATATTTCCCGGCAGATGGGTGCCTGTCTGCAGTCTTGTCACGATTCCACCCTCCTGGTCAATCGTAACCAGCAGGCCGAACTTTTCCGCCGCTTCCTGATAATCGTCCACCAATCTGCTCGTCTGCTCTGTCTCTACTACATTTTCTGCAAATAATATAACTCCTCCCAGATGATATTCCTCTACGAGATCTTCTATCTCCGGAAGCATCTCGGTTACTTCCTCACCCTCAAAGTGACGGAAATCAGGCATCATCATCTGCCCGATCTTTTCATCTTCGGATAAAGAGGCAAGTGCCCGATCAACAACTTGATATCTTTCTCCACTTTCTTTTTTCACTTCGATACTATTAGGCGGCTTACCCTTCCCTGTTTTCTTAGAGGCATCTGCTTTCATCTGCAGGCCAATACGATCTGTATGTTCTCCATTTGTTACGGTAATAAAAGTTTTACCCCGCTGCCCTGAAAATGTCACTTCCCCGTTTTCATTCACAGCTGCCACATTTTGATTGGAAGATTTCCATTCCAGTTCCTCTGTTGCTTCTGTATAGTGTCCCTCTTCATGAATCTGCAGTGTCCGAAGATCAATGCCTTCTTCTGTCAATTCCGCTTCCACTTCCGGTATGTTCTGATAAAGTACTAAATCCTCTGAACCCTGCGTGCCTTCTGCAAAAGCAGGCTGTGCAGCAGCGAATACGGGGGACAGAAACAGTACGGAAGCAAGCAGACTTTTTTTGAATTTCATATATTTTCTCCTCTCCTGAGTAAGTAAAAACCGCTGGGAAAATAAAGCTGTTTTCAATGAAGATCATTCTTATTGCCGTCCACTCTCGGTGAAGGCCAGTTCTCGACTAATATGGACGAAGCAGAGCTTCGTCCATATGCATTCTCAAACTGCTGTGATTTCTGAGCGCCCTGCCTTTCGCTTTACAGCAGTTTAAATTTCAGCAACTATGGAGCAGAAATCTTTCGTGTACGCAGAACCGAAGAGATTATTCAGCTTAATTTTTACCAGGAGGGTTATTTCCTCTTCCTGGATGATCCTTACTTCCGGGGGATCGGCCTTTTGTATGCTCCTCATAAAGTAGATATTCCTCTCTTACTTCATGGAAATCTTCCAGTCCATCCTGCCAGGAGTCGGTAATTTCTTCTGCTGACATGCCGCTTAGAATCTGCTGACGCGTATCACCGTTGCCGATCAGATTATCGAAGAAATTGTTGCTTAGAAATTCAAAGTCCTCCGGGTATAACTCCTGTAAGGTGACTAATAAATGAATTCCGGTTTCTATCGGCTGGAATGCTTCGTAGTCGTCAATGTGTATCTGCACCCCGTTGCTCAGCTGACCTGCATGTTTAGAAAACGCAGGAGTAAAAGAAGCAGCACGGAAAGTAACACCTTGCAGATTCAGCGCATTCATGGCCGCTGCTAATTCTGTGGAATCAATGAAAGGGGCACCAACAAGTTCAAACGGCTTTGTGGTCCCTCTTCCTTCAGAAAGATTGGTACCTTCAATTAACGCAGCACCTGGATACACGTAGGCTGTATCAAGAGTTGGCATATTAGGAGACTGGAGTACCCAGTGCAGCGGCGTATCGTCATAGTTCATCCAGCGCTCCCATCCGTCCATTTCTACTACAGATAAATCCGCCTGAATATCAAATTCTTCATTAAAAAGCAGTGCCAGTTCTCCAACTGTCATCCCGTGGCGAAGGGGAATTGGATACATTCCTACAAAAGATTCAAACTCCGGCTCCAATACCGGCCCCTCCACCTTATCTCCACCAATAGGATTTGGACGGTCGAGCACAACTACCGGGATATCATTTTCTTCTGCTGCTTCCATTACATAAGCCATTGTATAAATGTATGTGTAAAAACGTGTGCCTACATCCTGAATATCAAATAACAGCACTTCTATGTCTTCCAGCATTTCTGCAGTTGGTTTCCTTGTAGCACCGTATAAACTGTAAACCGGCAGTTCTGTGCGTTCATCAATATAAAATTCAACATAATCTCCTGCCTGTGCATCGCCCCGCACCCCATGTTCCGGCCCGTACAATGCAGTTAAATCGACTTCGGGATGCTCAAATAATATATCCACAATACTCGTTAACTCCTGATCAACGCCCGTAGGATTAGTAACAAGACCTACTTGTTTTCCTCTGATTAAATCAATTTCTTCTTCAAGTAAATTATCAATTCCGAGTGAAAAAGCCTGGTCCTTTTTACCGTTTCCTGACTGTCCTGCGAATGCTGTTGTCACAAACGACATAAGTAACAGGAGTGCTAAGCAAAGTAATAATGTTTTTTTCATATCTGATGAAACCTCCCTGGAATTTTATCTCTTACCCCGGCAGCTCCGTCCTCCTTTCTTTTTATTCCGTCATTATATTTCAGCAATAAAATTAATTACTAAAATATTATTTCATATATAAACTTACCATATCGATATTTTGATTCAATAGCCCATTAGGTTTAAATATTCAAAATATAATAAATATTGCCTTCTCTTCCTGACATCTCCGGGTTAATTTTGAATATCGCTTTAAATTTCAGAGGAGTTCACAAGAAAAAAGTCCTGATTAAATTTGAGAATTGATAATTTTATTTTTAATGGGAAACTGTTTTAAAGAAAAGTCTTAGGTCATTATAATCCTGTAAACTTTAATGATGGAGCCAATTTCATAAATACATTTTCAAAAAAATTGACGAACTTTCATTGACATTAAACATTTAATGTTCTTTTTTAATTAGTGCTCCGAAGTGACAGACGGTGACTCCCGGAGGATCAGCGCAGTCTGAAGATCCAATAGGACGAAAGTTTTTTATCGTCCTATTCAGTTGAAGACAAGCCCTCGGGAAAGCATCCGTCTATAACGAAGCAACCTTCTATTATTCGTTTTAAATTAACTGATTTTGTATTGTGAAATGGGCTCGATTAATTGAATTTTATTTGCATTACTTTCTTTTATTTATTAACTACCGTATTTACAACTACTGCTATTTTTATGTTACAGTAGTAACTTATTACATTTTTAGGAGGAATTAAGGTGAAGAAAACAACGATTATACTATCACTTAGTACTTTAGCGGTGCTTGCAGCATGCGGAAACGAATCTGTTAATAATGAAAATACTGCAGAAGCTGATAACGCAGCGGAAGAATCAGGGGAAAATACTCCTGATGCAGAAAACGAAGCCGATGAACCGGCAGCGGAAAATACGGAAGAGACTAACATGGAAACAGAAGAAACAGAAAATAACAGCGAAGCAGAAGGAAATGAAGAAGAAGCTGCTGAGGAAATAGCAGAGGATGGATGGGAAACGGAAGTAGGAGAGACGATCGAAAACGAAGGCGGTACCTTCACTTTACATGCAAGGCAGGACGAAATCGATACAGTAGAAACAGGTCCTGTAGTAATGGAGATTACACAGGTGAATGCAGCTTCCGGAGAATTAGCTCCTGACTTAGCAGAAATGATGGAAACTGAAGAATTGGATTACATACAAATGGATGTGGAAGTAGAAAATACTGCAGATGAGGATATTACTTTTTATGCAAGCCAGGCTACTATTTCCACCTCTACCGGTGAGCAGCTGGAACAGGATTTATGGCTGTCTGATCATATCGATGGTGAATTGATGGCCGGAACTTCTCACAGCGGCAGCTTTTTCTTTGTTCTTGAAAATTCTCAGGCGGAAGAAGTAGAAAGTCTTCGTGCTGTTTGGAGCGCTCCGCATGATGAGGATTGGGAAGATCTCGGAGAAGAAGTTGATATTGAAATTGAATTTTAATTGAATTTTTTATAACAGCGGCAGCCTGAAGATCAGAGAAATAATTAACTAAGCTGATAAAAGAAGTCCTTCCAGGACTTTTTTTACAGGCTGCTGAAAAATGTGTTTTTTCTGTATGAGTATACGATTCTAACCTTTTCTTTCGAAGGTATAGAGGTAACTCTCGCAGCTAACCTGCCTCCTTAAAAGGATCTTCCTCCTTCCCAAAGGTGTCGGCCTTCTGTGGCTGCAGTGCAGAAAAAAACGATTGGATCTTAAACAGGAACTCCACTATTAGCGCAGCTTTTTCAATAAAACACCTTTTCTCCTTAGCGTCCGGCAGCCACAGCGGGATACAAGCGCAGTCCTATACTTTTTTCTGATTAAATTGAAAAGGTACTTTATGCTACACTTAGGAGCGGAAGGAGTGAAAAAATGAACTTTGTAAAGCCGCTGTTATGGATTAATCTGCTCGGAAGTCTCGGAGCGCTGCTCGTTTATGCTTTTACTTTTAATACATTTAATTACAGAGATGATTTTCTCGTTCTGGCAGGTTTGTTTGCAGCAGTAAGTGCCTTAGGCCTGCTGTTATTGAAAACCTCGAATCAGTCATAGCTGTTACTCGGTTTAATGATAAAAGGAAGATTCCTGGGACCAGAAACCTTCCTTTTTTGCTATTTCCATACTTAATTATTCATCTTTAATCCAGGTATTAATTTTTCCGGAGGAAGCGGCTTACTGAAGTAATAGCCCTGCCCGTTCTCACATAATTCCTCTTTTAAATACTTAAGCTGACTTTTTTCTTCAATCCCCTCGGCTATCACCCCCATATTTAACTTTTTTGCTAAAGAAATAATAGTAGAAGTAATCGCCCTTCCGCTGCCTCCCTCTGCAATATCATTAATAAAACTTCGGTCTATTTTCACTCGGTCAAAAGAAAATTGCCGTAAATAGCTTAATGATGTATACCCTGTACCAAAATCATCAATAGATAAAGAAATTCCCATTGCCTTTAATTTTCTTAAACTTTCCTGGATATTGGCTGTGTCTTCCAAAAGAATACTTTCTGTTATCTCCAGTTCCAGCCACTCAGGAGCCAGGTCTGTTTTCTCTAATGTTTCTTTTACCATATCTATAAAGTCCGGATGCTGCAGCTGAATAGTGGAAATATTTACACATACTTTAAAGGGTTCGTAACCTTCTTTCTGCCAGGATTTAATCTGCGAACATGCCGTTTGGAGCACCCAATTTCCTATAGAAACGATTTGCC
The DNA here is from genome assembly GCF_900103955.1 of Alkalicoccus daliensis. Taxonomy (GTDB): domain Bacteria; phylum Bacillota; class Bacilli; order Bacillales; family Salisediminibacteriaceae; genus Alkalicoccus; species Alkalicoccus daliensis. The sequence continues at coordinate 98,993 of NZ_FNIL01000008.1, read as the reverse complement.
CGCTTTCTTCTGAAATAGGTATGAATGTATCCGGAGGCACCATTCCCAGATGCGGATGCTGCCATCGGATCAACGCTTCTATTGCTTCTAATTTTCCCGTATTCAGGTTTTTAACAGGCTGATAATGAAGCACAAACTCACCGTTTGCAACAGCAGTTTTTAAATCATTTTCCAGTGTCAGTTTATAAACCGTTTTATTATCCAGTTCGTCTGAATACAGTTTGTAATTATTTTTCCCTAATTTTTTTGCGTAATACATAGCCATATCTGCCTGCTTAATCAGCTCATCACTGCAGGCCTGTTTCCCGCAGTAAACCGAGACTCCAATACTCACGGTGACGCTGATCGAGTGTCCCAGCACCTGGAAGGGCGCTGCCATTACGTGATTCAAATTTTTAGCAAGTGCAAGTGCTTCTTGTTCCTCAGTGCCCGGCAGTAATACTGCAAATTCATCTCCCGCAAAGCGGCCGATAATTCCATCCGGCTGCACATTCTCTGCCAGCCTTTGTGCTACAAGCTTTAAAAACTCGTCTCCCATATGATGACCTAAAGAATCGTTTATAAACTTGAATCGGTCCAGATCAAGGAATAATACTGCAAGCTGCTGATTTGCAGTTTTGGATGCAGCAAGCGCCTCATGGAGTGTTTCTTCAAATAATTTTCTGTTTGGCAGTTTTGTTAATGCATCGTAATAAATAAGCTCTTCCATCATTTTTCTATGCTCTATCTTTTCTGTAATGTCTTTTGCGATGCCGTAAATTCCAATGATTTCTCCATTCTGGTGCATTGGAACTTTGGTGATTTCAATCTGCTTTCGCGCTCCGTTCTTTTGGATGATAGAGATTTCATGAAAGTTGGTGATGCCCTGTGCTGCCTGCTGAAAATATTCAATCGAAATGGAAAGATCTTCTTCTGCTACAATCGGTAGAAACGACATCTGCATCAGCTCTTCTCTTGAATATCCGGTAAGGGTTTCACAGCTGTCGTTCGCTCCAGTGAAATTTCCTTCCAGATCAAATACAAAGATGGAATCCGGATTGTTATCGAACAGTGATTTGAATCGTTCTTCACTTTCCTTCAGCAGCAGATCGGCCTCTACTTTCGTGGTTACATCATAGACAGTGCCCATCACCAGTTCTTTCCCGTGCCGCTTTATTTTCATCGAATGAATTTCAATGTGGCAGATTTCCCCGCTTCTTTTAAAAAACCGAATCTGATAACGGACTTCTGCATCTGCTGGATCCCGACCAAGTTTTTTTATGACGAACGGTAAATCTTCCGGATGCACAAGATCCTGTAAAGTGACTTTTCCTGAAATCAGCTCTTCTGCAGTATATCCGCTCAGTATACAGAAATAGTTATTCACATAAGAAAACCTGCCATCTTCAATCAGATACATACTTGCAGAAGACTCCTGTACCATTACATCAAACATTTCTTTATAAAATTGATCATCCTGTGAGGCTTCAAAATTCTTTATCATGTATTCGCTCCTGTCCTTGTTTAATTTTTACAACTTAAACTGCGAATTTGTAAGTCTTTTTTCATGTTAATTGCTGTGATTAGTTTTATTTTACCTAATCTGCAAGAAAAAAGCACCATTTATATCATGACAAAAGAATTACAAAAAGGCTTTTCATAAATATTCTATACTTACGAAAAGCCAGGCTGTTGAAAAATATTATTTCTGTATAGGTATGCGTTTCGGCGGGAACTCTCTCAGCGAACCTGACTTTCTTAAAAGAGGAGCATGGCTTCACGCAGCCAAAACACTGGCTGGTTTTGCGCATGCTTACTTTATCTTTCCGGCAACACACTTGGGAAGATATAAGAATCGTTCTTCATCCTCCCGGAGTCAACTCTTCTGCGGCTGCAGCTGAAAAAACAGGATTATATTTTATACAGCGTCTCCAGTACAAGCGCAGCCTGTGATCCTTTTTTCTGCCCAAGGGCAGGAGAAAGAGTTGAAGAAGAGCAGGCAAGCTTATCCAATGGGTTGCTTTCGACTAATTTTAGCGAAGTTAAGTTCTGTTTTGATGATAGTTTTTTAGTTTCTCAGAATAATATAAACCATATAAACAATATAAGCGCCCGCTAAAATCAAACCTTCTGTTCTCCCTACCTGGAATTTCGTCCTTGAAAAGATAAGCAGAACTATTGTAAGGGTGAGCATAATAATTACATCAATAAACATGCTGGCATCTACTGCTAAAGGTGCCACCACCGATGCAGTACCGAGCACAAAGAAAATATTGAATATATTGCTTCCTACAATATTTCCGACAGCAATTTCACTTTCTTTTTTTATTGCAGCAGTAATCGAGGTGATCAGTTCTGGAAGCGATGTTCCCACTGCTACAATCGTTAAGCCTACAAGTGTCTCACTCATGCCAAAAGTAACAGCGATGTCCGTGGCACTGTTCACTACCAGATCTCCGCCAAAAATAATAGCAGCTAATCCCCCCAGCGTGAGCAGTATATTTTTCGTCCAGGAACTGGAGCTTTCCTGTGTTTCCGCTGCAGCAGTTGTACGGTTTTTTCTGGCAACTTCAAAAATGTAATATAGAAACACTGCGAAAAAGAGAAGAAGAATCAAGCCGTCACTGCGGGAAATAACACTTTCGTTAAGGGCGTATAATGCCTGGTCACTGATCACAATCAGCAGGGCAATCCCTGCAAGCAGTGTAAAAGGAATTTCCTTGCGGATCGTTTCACTTTCCACCCGCAGGGGAGCAATCAGTGCAGTCAGTCCGATAACGAAGGTAATATTAAATATGTTGCTGCCAACAACATTGCCGACTGCTACGCCGGCGGTACCTTCGAGTGCTGCGACAATACTTACTGTTGCCTCCGGAGAACTTGTTCCAAAAGCAACAATTGTCAAACCAATCAACAGCGGAGATACCCGCAGGGCAGTGGCTATATGAGAAGCTCCTTTTACAAACAGATCCGCTCCTTTAATTAATAAAAGGAATCCTATCACGAGAAATAAATAAGTCACATGCATTCCCTCATTTGTGAATAGTTAATATGCTGCTTCAGTAAATGTCTCAAATACTTCATTTGTTGATAAAGCAACAGCTGAAATGTTGCTTGTTTACCTCCACCACTTCGGCTGCGGGGCCGGTTCATGAATGGAAACTGTACTGCCGACTGCCGGCGTCAGGAGTTCCACTTCCTGCGCCTCCGCTGCTTTCAGCGCTCTTTCCACCGGCTCTTTCCGGCTGTGGTAAGCGAGCGTGAAGCCGCCCCAGTGTGCGAGCATCATCTTCCTGCCGTGCACATCTTTATGTCCCTGCACTGCTTCTTCCGGCCGCATATGCACCCAGTTCCATCTATCGTCGTACTGTCCGCCTTCCATCATTGTCAGATCAAAAGGTCCATATGCTGCACCAATTTTTTTAAAATGAGGTCCATACCCTCCGTCCCCACTTATGTACAGCCTGGTATTTTCGGCCAGAACTGCCCAGCCTCCCCATAGTGTATGATCCCTGTTCAGCATCCCCCGTCCGGAAAAATGGCGTGACGGCGTCAGCGCAAAGAGAATACCCTCTTCTTTAGTTTCCTCCCACCAGTTAAGCTCTGTAATTTTTTCCGCTTCCACTCCCCATCTTTTTAAATGCGCTCCTACACCAAGCGGAACAAGAAAGCGGCGAACTTTACTGTGCAGCTTTTGTATAGAAGGATAATCAAGATGGTCGTAATGATCATGCGTCAGCAGAACCACATCAATTTCCGGCATTTCTTCAATTAAATGAAGCAGACTCCCTGTATAGCGCCTGCTGCCTAAAAATGACACTGGCGAAGCGGCGGGACCAAGCATTGGATCCACGAGTATTTTAAAATCACCGATAGTTATATAAAAGGTGGAATGTCCGAACCAGGTGATACTGTTTTCTCTTTTCCAGTCTGTATATGCGAGAAGAAGATCCCCTGCAGGACTTCGCTCTTCTCTTTTTTGAAGAGAGTCTTTTAAAAAAGAATACAAATCAGCTGCATTCATTTCCATGTTTGACGTCTTTTCATTAACAAATCTGCCTTTTTGAATATTCGGCAGGCTTCGGAAAGTATTTCTTTCCTTCTTATCAGGACCTTTTCCAAAGCCGGGATGGACATTTACAAACAATGCAGCTGCGGCAGCTGCGACTGCGGATAATTTAAATATTGTTTTCAGCATAAGAGTAATCCTTTCCGATTGCTTTTTCTTTCATCTTAAGTTTGGACCAGCATCCCTGCAAGGAAAGGGTCTTTCGATTTTATGTTTTAACACTGAAAAAAGCAGAATTATGGAAGCTGCTCCGATTCATTCTGCTTTTTCGCTTTCAATATGAATAACAAAGTCTTTTAGCTGAAGCTTGAAAAATACATTATTTATTAGCATTTTCTCTTATCATCGGAACGAGCTTTCCATAGGTGCCGACCCTCCAGATCCATTCAAAAGGACCGTAATAGAATTTTTTCATCCATAATTGGCTGAAGATCATTTGGAAGACAAAGAACAGAAGCCCCAGGCTGAGAGCAAAATGATAGCCTGGATTTGTCCAAATACCGCCTTCCTGAAAAATTGTCTGTCCTCTTCCTGTAAATACTGTGGTAAACACTAGTGACTGGAGCAGGTAATTTGTAAAAGTCATTCTTCCGACAGCAGTAAAAGGAGGAAGCAGCTTTGAGGCAACTGTTCTGCTGGTGCCTGTCAGCACCACTCCTATCGCCACTCCAAGCGTTAAAACAAAAGGGAAAAAATTTTGCAGACTCTGGATAAAAAGATTATCCGGTATTAACAGCAATGCAGTTTTCCCGAGAAATCCAACTATAAAAAAGAGCAGAGAGAAGAGCCACATTTTCAGGCGGTGCTCCACAATAAAATAAATTCCTTCTTTCCGGTAAATGAAAATACCAAGCAGAAAAAATCCGAGGTGATTCAGCATGGAAGAAAATTCATTCAAGAAAAGGGTCATTCCTGCTATTGCTTTCCAGCTTTCCCACTGCGCTCCAAACACGGCTGCAGGTGTGACGGATATTCCCAGGTAATTACTATAGAAATCCTGGCCGACCGTATAAAATATCCATAAAGACATTCCAAGTACAAACAGCCATTTCCCGGACAGCTTTAATAAAGCCAGCATGATAAATCCTCCCATAGCAAACATCAGAAGGATGTCCCCCGCCCAGACAGCATACGCATGTATTGTTCCCGCAATTCCTAAAATCACGAGTCTTCTTACTAACATTGGATAAGGGTTCTTATCTTTTATTTTTGTTTTATCGTATAACAGAGCAATACTTAAACCGAACATTATTGCAAACAAAGGCCTGGCACTATCCTGCATTAAGATTTCCAGAAAACTTCTCAGCACAGGCTGCGCATCCGGGGAAACTCCGGCAAGACCGGGGATGTTCATAAGAAATATTCCTAATAAAGCAAAGCCTCTGAGCCGGTCCAATATAATTATTCGTTCTCCTTTTACAGAGTTATCTACTGAGGACATCGAAGAACCTTCTTTCATGATGAATACAATCTGCAGATGAGTTTTTTTCATGAAGCAGATTATTTCTTGGTCTATGTATCGATTTTCATCATCCCAATCAAGACAGCAAAACACGCATAATTGACTAATTCTTCCGTGCCGGCGGTCTTCAAAATATTCTTTAGGATACTCCATAAAAACGAAGCAGTATCAGGAAATGAGTGATTTTCCCTTCTATTCCCGCTTCTCTTATGCAATACACCCGCACTTATTGATAATAATATGTTACGGATAAAATTGCTTCTTTCGATAAGTAATACTTAATAAGTAAAAAGTACTTTCCTCTTAAGTGCTGCAGTTTGTTATTTAATTAATCAGGGAAAACTGAATCACATACGTATTTCTATCTATAAGAGTTCAGCAAATGTATTTTGCTTTCGATACAATCTCCACGAAAGGAGCATAAAATATGTGCAGCATGTATATAAACCATGGAAATTATGCACTTCCCCCTAAGAAATTTATTGTCTCCATTCCTATTCTTTTTATAATGTTGATCGGTTGTGCCCCGGAGGATAATGCGGAAAATTCTCCTGCTGAAAATCAAAATAACCCAGAGGAAAATACAGAAAATCAACAAGAGGAAGTAAATAATAATATTTCTCAAAATGAAGAAGAAAATAATAAGATGAACAGCACCGAAGAGGAAGAAGAGCAAACTGCTTCTTACGGCGTCAGCGCAGGACACCCTGATGCCGTGGACGCCGGAATGGAAGTGCTGGAAGCAGGAGGCAGCGCTGTAGACGCAGCAATTGCAGCTGCTTATGCCGTATCCGTGGTAGAACCGTTCGCTTCCGGGATCGGCGGCGGTGGTGTGACGCTTGTACATGAACAGGGAGAAGCACCCGAGGCTTATGATTACCGGGAAGTCGTCCCGCAGGAAGGAATCCCTGCCTCCAACATCGGCGTACCGGGGTTTGTTGCCGGTACGATGGAGCTGCACGAGGATTATGGTACTGCTGCATGGGAGACGTTACTTGATCCTGCCATTACGCTTGCAGAAAGCGCTGAAGTTTCTTCTCTGCTCGCGCAGCAGCTGCAATCCGGGCAAACCAGGCTTCCTGTTGAACAGCTGGACCATTTTTATCCGGAAAGAACACCTTTAGAGGCAGGTGCAGCTTTGGAACAGCAAGCGCTGGCGGAAGTACTGACAGAAATCCGGGACACAAATGGAGCATCTTTTTATGAAGGAGAGGCGGCAGAAACACTCGCTGCAGCAGTTGAAGGAATCGATACAGCCTCGTTAGAAAGTTTTGAGGTGGGACGGCATGACCCTGCTGCCGGATCGTTTTTAGATTATGAGATCATTGCAGCACCTCCGCCGCTTCCTGGAATCAGCGTCATACAGATGCTCCAGATGCTTGAAGACAGAGAAATAATGGATATGGAACGAAACAGTACAGAGTTCATACACAATACAGCAATGTCTTGGAGAATTGCACGCGAATTTATTGAAACTGATCTGGGAGACCCCGCTTTTACAGAGGTGCCCGTTGCGGAATTAACAGATCCGGAACGAAACGCAGCGATTGGAGAGCAAATCTCGACTGATTCGCTGCTGCAGGCAGAAGAGGGAACCCCTTACGGCGGCTTTGACCCGAACACTACACACATCACTGTGGTGGATGACGAAGGGACGGTGGTCTCTATGACGAATACCCTGACTAACTTCTGGGGCTCGGGAGAATATACAGACGGTTTCTTTCTTAATAACCAAATGGCCAGATTCAGCATCGGCAACGGAGGAAATAACGAACCGGAACCCGGAAGACGCTCTGTGACCTGGTCCTCGCCGATGATCGTAGCGGATGATGAAGGACCTGTGCTGGGCATCGGCAGTCCAGGGGGAGAAAGAATTCCGATTATGCTTACCCAGGTAATTGCAGACTGGGCAGGCAGCGGAACAGACCTGGAAACAGCAGTGCAGGAACTTCGCTTTCAGCTGGAAGACGATACGCTCATAATGGAGGAGCCTCCCGGGCCTGAACAGGCGGATGAATTATTATCCATTGGCTACAGCGAAATTCTGGATCCGCCGACACCGCTGTATTTTGGTTCCATGCAGGTATTGGAATTTGACCGGGAATCCGGGGAGATCATTGGCACAGCCGACCCTCGCCGGGAAGGTGCCTGGCGCGTAGAAGAAAGAGAGTAAATACCAGTTATAGTTTTACAATGGCGCCGTGCTCATGAGAAAGAGGAGATATAAAAATCATATCTCCTCTTTTCGTATGATCTTTTTCAATGAAAAATGACATTCTCGGCTTGCTACAACTTCGGTCCTGCTTCTTTTATTTCCGGCAGCTGATGCGTGAAGCGGTCGAAATTTGCAGTGAATCTTTGCGCTAATTCCTTCGCTTTTTTGTCATAGGCAGCCCCGTCTTCCCAGGCATCACGCGGATGCAATATTTCCGTCGGGACCTCCGCTATTTCATCCGGTACATAAAGACCAAACACCGGCTCCTGCTTGTAAGAAGTGTTTTCAAGTTCTCCCTTTACAGCGGCTTTGACCATTGTTCTCGTATAGGCCAGCTTAATTCGTTCGCCCACCCCGTATGGGCCCCCGGACCAGCCTGTATTCACCAGATATACACGCACCTCATGCTGATCAATTTTCTTCCCAAGCATCTCTGCATATACGCTTGGTTTGAGCGGCAGAAACGGTTCTCCGAAGCAGGCAGAAAAGGTCGCTTCCGGACTTGAGACTCCGCGTTCGGTGCCGGCAAGCTTGGAAGTATAGCCGGAAAGAAAATGATACATCGCCTGTTCTTTCGTCAGCTTTGAAATCGGCGGCAGCACCCCAAATGCATCTGCAGTGAGAAAAATAATTACGTTCGGATGCCCGCCCATGCTTGGGGTCACTGCTCCTGTAATTTTTTCTATAGAATACGCCGCCCGTGTGTTTTCAGTATGTTTATTGTCATTGAAATCCAGCGTGCGGGTCTCTTTTTCCATTGCTACATTTTCCAAGACAGAGCCATATTGAATTGCTTTCCATATCTGCGGTTCTTTTTCCGGGGAAAGCCCGATACATTTTGCATAGCAGCCGCCTTCAAAGTTAAAAACGCCATTGTCGGACCATCCGTGCTCATCATCTCCAATGAGATTTCTTTCCGGATCTGCAGAGAGTGTTGTTTTTCCCGTACCTGACAGTCCGAAAAACAGCGCTGTATCTTCCGCACTCTTTCCACTGTTTGCTGAACAGTGCATCGGCAGGACATTTTCAGGCGGCAGTAAAAAGTTAAGCACACTGAACACGGATTTTTTCATTTCTCCTGCGTACGCTGTGCCGCCAATCAGCACTGTTTTTTTCTCGAAAGAAATAGCAATGAACGTTTCTGAGTGCAGCTGGTCTTCTTCAGGATCGGCTTTCAGTCCCGGCAGACAGATAACGGTAAAGCCAGGCTCCTGACGGTCTGCTTCTCCATCGATAAACAGTTGTTTTACAAAAAGATTGTGCCATGCCAGTTCGTTGACCACCCGGATGGAGAGCTGGTGCGCTGGATCTGCACCTGCTGCTCCTTCAAACATAAATAATTCTCGTTCTGCCATATAATCAAGTGCTTTCTGATACAAAGATGCAAACGTTTCAGGCCGCATCTGCTGGTTCACCTTCCCCCACTTCACTTTCTCCTTTGTGAAAGAATCCGCTACGATATATTTATCCTGCGGGGATCTGCCCGTAAACTCCCCGGTAAAAGCATCCAGTGCACCTGATTCGGTGAGCACAGCTTCTTTACGGGTAATCGCCTGTTCCATTAGTTCAGGCACGGATAAATTTTTATGCATCTTTTTTGCAGTAAATGTTTTTTCCTTATTCATTACAGTCATTTCTCTCATTCCTTTCCTCGTCACCAAGTTTTTCTGCAGCTGCAAGTTATCTTAAATAAACAAAGGGATGAGCAACCCGGCTATTAACAGGATTAAGGCACCGCCTAATCGTGAAGAAATCTGTGCAAAAGGCATCAGTTCCATTCGTTTCGCTGCAGAAAGCACAGCCACATCTCCTGTACCGCCCATGTTTGCCATACAGAGTCCGGCAGTAATTCCTGTTTCAATTGGGTAAAAACCGACCAGCCTTCCTAACAGTGCAGCTCCAAGTACCGCCCCTAATACAACACCCAGGACTGTAAGTACATATTGGAACGTCAGCGCTGCAAGTACAGCTTCCAAATCGGTATAAGCAATACCAATTCCGAACAGTAAAGCAAATGTCCAGTTTTTCGCTACAAACTGATACCACTGGCTTGCTCCATCCACCACAGGGGATGGAATAATATTTGCAATCTTTGAAAGAGCCACCAGAATAATCATGATTGCATATGCATGAATTGGAATAATCCCGCTCAAGAGTGTTCCGATTGTAAAGAATGCAACGGCTGCGAGCAGTCCCACGCCCATTTTTTCAATATCATATTTAAATTCCGGCTTTTCATAGTTATATCCTTTGATTAACTGGCCGTTTCCTGTAAGTGAAGGATACGCTTTGCCGACTTTATTCAGCATGCTCGCAATCACAATCGCGAATACGTTCCCAAGTGCAAGCGCTGGCACAAGGATAGAAATATAATAGCTTGGATCATTTCCTAGCAGTTCTGAGTAAACCTGGCTCATCGGCACTGCTCCCGCTCCCATGCCACCGCCGAGAATCGGCATCGCAATAACCAGTACGGCTTCCTGAAGCGTGAAACCAACGAGAGAGCCAATGATAGCAGTCAGTACAACCGCTCCAAGAATAGCCCCGCCGATCGGAAGAAAGTAGCGAAGGCCCACTTTCTTTAAAATTTTAGAATTCATGCCTAGAATACTGCCCGTGATTAACGCTGCAATATAAAAGTTCAGAAATCCGCCTGTCGTCATAAAGTCTTCTACCCCGACGATAACAGATTCCGGAAGAAAGCCCCCATATACCATGTAAGCGGCTCCAAATATTGCCAAAATAGCGCCCCCGCCGAGGTAGGTTTTAATAATAGGCAGTCTGTCCCCAATCCATCCGAACAGCTCTCCGAGAATAATCATGACGAGCAGGCTTCCTATCATTCCTCCAGGCAGGTTTCCTGTGTACATGCTAATCAATGTTACTGCGGTGAATATTCCGAACCAGAGGACCGGCATATTAAAAATCTTCATTGGCTCTTTCTCGTGAAGAGGTTCCACCTTATGCAGCTGTTCTTGCGGTTCACTGTCTACCTTCTTTTTCGCTAATTCTGACATGCTGGTTCCTCCTCGTTATCTGTTATATTTATGACACTGAAATGATTCCTTTTTTCTCTTGATTCGCTGCATTTCTTACCGCTTTTGCCACGAGCATTGCGACTCTTTCATCGAGTGCATCTGGAATAATGTAGGCAGGGCGGAGGTCCGTTGCGGGAATTGTATTGGCTATCGCCATCGCTGCTGCCACCTTCATATTCACTGTTATATTTTTTGCCTTTGCATCAAGTGCGCCGCGGAATATGCCTGGAAACGCAAGCAGATTATTTACTTGATTCGGATAATCCGACCTTCCTGTTCCGACTACTGCCGCTCCTGCTTCCAGTGCTTCCTCCGGATAAATTTCCGGGATCGGGTTTGCCATCGCAAATACGATGGGATCTTTTTTCATCGCTTTAATGTGCTCCTGTTTCATTACTCCCGGGGCTGATACTCCTACAAAAACATCTGCCTCCTGAATGGCATCATGGAGGGTGCCTGTAATTCGTTTTTTATTTGTTTCTTCTGCGATTTTCACCTGCGCTGTGTTCAGCCACTTCTCTCCTTGGCTGACCACGCCTTCCAGACTGACGAGAGTAATATCTTTAAAACCTGCATGCAGCAGAAGCTTCGCAATGGAAATGCCGGCTGCTCCGGCGCCGTTAATGACTATTTTTATATTTTTATGCGTTTTGCCGACTACTTTCAGCGCGTTATATAATCCTGCGAGAACAACAATAGCTGTTCCGTGCTGATCATCGTGAAAAACTGGAATGTCGAGCTCTTTAATCAACCGCTCTTCTATTTCAAAGCAGCGTGGTGCAGAAATGTCTTCTAAATTAATTCCGCTGAAGCTTGGCTGCAGTGCTTTGATAATGCTTACAATTTCATCCGTGTTTTTTGTGTCGAGGCTGAGCGGCACTGCATCAATATCTGCGAACTTTTTAAAGAGAAGGCTTTTCCCTTCCATCACCGGTATCGCTGCTTTCGGACCGATATCTCCCAGGCCAAGCACTGCTGTGCCGTCTGTCACCACGGCCACCATATTTCCTCTGGCAGTCAGCGTATCCGCTTTCTCCGGCTGCTCCACGATTTCCCGGCAGACATCTCCTACGCCCGGCGTGTACGCGAGACTCAGCCCTTTTGCGTCGTCGATCTTGATTTTGCTCGTGATTTCAATTTTTCCTGCGTGATATCGGTGAAGCTCTACAGCTTCTTCCCGCAAATTTTGTCTACTCATGATCTGCCTCCTCTATTTGTAACCGTTTCCAATATAAGATTCAGCTTAGTGCATCTTTTCCACTGGAGAAAGGTTATAAAATTAATGAATTCTTTTTGTAATTAAAAAAAGCACAGGAGCATTTCCCGGGCAGGAACAAAAGTTCTTTATTTGCATTTTCATTCAATAGACCGGGCATGAAAATTCAATATGGCTTTTGGGCATGGATAAGGTCCTCGTATTCTGTCATTAGCAGCCGTTATCTATACACGATGACGTATTATCTGCTTTTAGCAGGGGATATTCTGTTATTAATGTGTGTATCTGTTACTAAAAAGAAGGAATCTGATTTTAAGTACGCTATTTCCCCGTTTATCTGTCATTAGTAGATGTGAATCTGTTATTAGCAAATAAGTACCTCACCCCGCCCTCTCCTCTTCATTCCTCCTGCCTCCACAGATACCTCGGCGTTCGTCCACAAAAAAGCAGATGATTATTTCCCAGGCAATAAAAAATAACCCAACACAAAGTGTTGAGTCATTTCAGATAGGCATCTACATTTTTGCTGTTTCCTTTGTATTTGTAATGAGAGACTGGCCTGCCGATCCCGTAGGTTAATGTTTCTTCCAGCACTTCGATTTCCTCGAGGAAGAAAAGGTACTTCCTTACTGACACTCTGGAAATGCCTGTGGACCTGGCAATTTCGTCCGTAGTAAACGATTTTTCTTTCGGGAGCTTTTCCATAATCGCAGCCAGGGTGCTTTTTGTTAATCCTTTTGCTAGCACCTTCTGCTCCAGCAATTTCTCCTGCTTTGCCCTTAATAATTTTTGATCCAGCTCTTTTTGATTCAGGCTCTCACGTCCGTGCATCAGTTCAAATTTTTCTTTATAAAGCAGGAGTGCCTGCTTGAACCGGTCAAATTCAAAAGGCTTAATTAAATAATCGATCGCCCCGTAATGGAGAGCCGTCTGTATATTTTCCGTATCATCTGCGGCGGTAATCAAAATCACGTCAATCGGCAGTGCTTTTTCCCGGATCGCGGAGAGCATTTCCAGTCCGGTCTGCCCCGGCATATATACGTCCAGCAGCATCAGGTGAATCTCATTTCCCTTTTCTTTCAGCCACTGTGTAGCTTCTTCCGCAGATCCGGCGATACCGAGCAGTTCATAACCTTCAATCATATGGAGGTATCGTTTATTAAATTCCGCCACCATGGGGTCATCTTCTACAATCAGCACTTTAATCGTCATCTTCCTCCTCCTTCCCCTTTGTGATATGCTCCACTTCCACCTTAAATATGGTACCTTCTTCATTTGAATCAACCTCAAAGGTTCCATTTAGTTTTTCCATACTTTGCTTCATTAAATAAAGGCCGAATCCTCTGTTGGTCCCTTTCGTAGAGAAGCCTTTCTCAAAAATCTGCTTCACATTTTCCCGGCTGATTCCGGGACCGTTATCCGCAACTGTAATCTGCAGTTTATCTTCTTTTTCTATAATCTCCAGCGAAATTTCTTTTTCCAGCGTATTGGCAAGTGATTCAATCGCATTATCTACGAGATTTCCAATGATCGTAATCAGTTCTTTACTAATGCCTACGTCCAGCTCCCGGCTGATTTTCGTTTCAGGGGATATGATAAATGTGACATTTCTTTCTCTGGCGTAACTCATCTTTCCCATGAAAAAACCTGCCAGAACTGGATCTTTTACTCTTTTGGTAACTATGTCAGCATCCTGCTTTTTCAAATCAATTATTTTCCGGATGAATTCTATCAGCTCGTCATATGCTTCCATCTGTACCATACCAAGAATAACATGCAGCCTGTTCATAAATTCATGGGTTTGTGCACGGAGCGCCTCAATATAGGTTTTCACCCCTGTTAACTGCTGGGCCAGCTGGTTTACTTCCGTTTTGTCGCGGAAAGTGGCAATGGCACCAACTACTTCCCCGTTCACAATAATCGGCTCACGATTCGTTAAGATCGCTATTCCATTTAACGTCTGTTCTTCATCCCGTTCAGCATCCTCTGTTTCCATGACCCGGTCCAGCTTTGTATTCGGCATAAAATCTGTAATCTTCATGCCGATTGGCTGCTCAGGAAGTCCAGCCTGCCGAAATAATTGAAGCGCCGATTGATTGACTAACGTAATTTTTTGCTGCTCATCGACCGCCACAATTCCCTCATGCACTGACTGCAGCATCGCACTCCGTTCCTCCAGCAGCTTGGAAATTTCATAAGGCTCCAGGCCGAATAAAATTCTCTTAATATATCCTGCGAGTAAAAGTGCTCCCAGAATACCTACAATAATTCCTACCAGACTCCCGTTAACGATGTTCCAGTGATTTTCCTGGAGGGCGAGATCAACATTTTCCAGAGAAATCCCCACAACAACAGCTCCAAGCTGGTTGCCAAAGTCATCATAAATCGGTGTAAAAGCCCTTAAAGATTCTCCAAGCGTCCCTTCAGAGATCGATACATACTCTTCCCCTTCCAGCACTTCTTCTTCATCTCCTCCCGCAAAAGGTAGACCGATTCTTTCCGGGGTGGGATGCGTATAGCGGATCGCTTCCATATCCATGACCACGACAAACAGCAGTTCCGTAATTGACTGCACTTCATTGGTATAGGCCTGGATTTCTTCTGTAGGTTCCCCTGCGGCCAGACTTTCTGCCACGATGGATGATTCCGCTACTGTCCGGGAAACAAGCAGTGCCTTTTCTTCCTCACTCTCCTGGATCCGTTCACTTGTAGAGGTGGATATCAAAATATCTGTCACCAGTAAAGACACCAATACAACTATGCAGACGAACAGTGTGATAATAGTACTCAATCCGAATTTCCGCTTCAAGATTATCCCCCCCGTTCTCTCTAGAAGGATTATAGCAAAATTCAATTGGATATGTAGGTAGAATTTCACTTTGAACTTCGGCTGCTTTGCGAAAATATATATTGCAGCTAAGGTGGTTTAGACGCCTGCGGAAAAAGAAAGCGTGAAGATCATCCCGGACGAAAGGAAGGGATAGCTGAAGGTTTTCTCCGCGGCAAGCAAAGAAAAAAGAGCCTTAGGCGTACCTTTCTTATATCAACACTATCCTTTAACAGAGACACTCATGCAAAATTTTTGCACCATGAAGTATGAAAGTTAATACTGCTGTGTAACGAAGGAGAGGACGCACGAGCGCAGTTGGAGAATCCATGTTGGCGGACGTTCTTTCCGTCAAAATTAGTCGAGAACAAGCCCTTGGGTAAGCCTCTCCGAAAGTGAAGCAGCAGTATTACTTCTTTTTAGCGGAACTTTTATTTTCAAGGTAGCCTAATTTAAATAAAAAAACTGCCGGCAGGTCTTTTTCGCAAAGACTTACCGGCAGTTTTCTAATAATTTATTTTTTGAAAGAGATTAAAACCAGTTCAGCGGTGCTGGCTTCAGGTTGTGAAAAATATGCTTTGTTTCTGTATATTCTTCAATCCCGAGCTTTCCAAGCTCACGGCCGATACCCGACTGCTTGTAGCCGCCCCACGGTGCGTGCGGGAAGTACAGATTGAATTCATTGATCCATACCGTACCCATGCGCATTTTCTTTACGCAGCGCTCTGCTTTGGCAATGTCGTTCGTCCAGACGCCGCCGGCGAGGCCGTAGATCGAGTCGTTGGAAAGTTTCACAGCTTCCTCTTCTGTCTGGAATTTCTCCACGGTAATCACAGGACCGAATGCTTCATCCTGCACGACGTTCATGTCTGTAGTGCAATCTGTAAAAATCGTCGGCAGATAGAAAAAGCCTTTTTGGAGTTCCGGATCTTCCGGACGGCTGCCGCCGACAGCAAGTGTGGCACCTTCTTTGATTCCAGCTTCTACATACGCTTCCACTTTCGCAAGGTGTTCTGCGGAAATCAGCGGCCCCATCTGCGTATCTTCTTCAAACCCGCTGCCGAGCTTGAATTTTTTCACGCGTGCCACCAGCGCGTCTACAAATTTATCATGAATGCTTTCTTCTACAATCAGTCTTGTGCCGGCGGAGCAGATCTGCCCTGCGTGGAAGAACACTCCGTTTAATGCCTGGTCTACAGCGATATCGAAATCGGCATCCGCAAAGATGATGTTCGGGTTTTTCCCGCCGAGCTCCAATGCCAGCTTCTTTACATTTACGCTTGCTGCCTGCATGATTTTCTTTCCGGTCACAATCCCGCCGGTGAAAGAAATAAGATCCACGTCCAGGCTGCTTGATAATTCTGCACCAACTGTGTGCCCTGCGCCGAGTACAAGGTTGGCAACCCCTGCAGGGACGCCCGCTTCTTCCATCAGCTGAAATACTTTTACCGTCGTAAGCGGCGTAATTTCACTTGGCTTCATAACTAATGTATTGCCTGTTGCAAGTGCCGGCGCAAGCTTCCAGGAAGCCTGTAGCAGCGGATAATTCCAAGGTGTGATCTGCGCACAGACACCGACTGGTTCGTGAACGACTTTGCTGATTGCATTCGGTACGGGAGCATCAATGATTTCTCCCCCGTTTTTATCTGCGATTTCTGCATAATAGCGGAATACTCCAGCAATGTCGTCCATGTCGCCGCGGCTTTCTTCAACAGTCTTTCCTGTATCGAGTGATTCCAGTTCCGCAAGTTCTTCCCTGTCTCTTTCTATTAATTCCGCAATCTTTCTTACGATTGCTCCCCGCTCCGTTGCCGGTGTGTCCGCCCAGTCTCCCTGGTCAAATGCTTCTCTTGCCGCAGCGATTGCTGCTTTCGTATCTGCTTCGTCCCCTTCAGGAGCCTTAGCAATTACTTCCTGATTATATGGATTAATAATATCTCGTGTATTTCCTGATATAGCGTCTACCCATTCTCCATTAATATACTGCTGTGGTTTTAAATTCAAATTTGTCAACTCCAGTAATAAGATAAATTAAGTTTGTTAAAAATATATTTAACGTTTAAAATAGCTTAACACGTCTTTTTCCTGCTGTCAAAGTCTCATCCACAAAAAAAATCAGAAAGAATTTAAAACAGGATTAAGCCTTACTATTACTGAATAATTTGTTTAATTCATCTGCCTGAATTGTGCTTTTGCCATTGACATTTGTTTTGAATTCGGTAACATAAAGTTTGTAAAGAAAATTAAATAATATTTTAACACGCTTTACTTTAGGTCAAAGGAGCGACTATATGAATGAATCTACCGAAGCTTCCAGAGCGAAAATCGAGGATGCCAAAGATAAAGTAATTGGAGCAATTGCAGAGACGATGGATATTTACGGTGTCACACCGGCTGCTGCAAATTTATATGCCACCATGTACTTTAAAGATCAGATGACACTTGATGAGATGCGCACGGAGCTTGAAATGAGCAAACCAAGTATGAGTACCAGTGTCCGTAAGCTGCAGGAAAATGAAATGGTCAAAAAAACATTTACCCGCGGCTCCCGGAAGCATACTTATGCAGCGGAGAAGAACTTCTTCCGCTCCTTCATGGCATTCTACTGCCACATGTGGGAACGGGAAGTGAAAATGAACATGGAAGCAATTGAAGAAGCGCAGACGGATTTAATCGATGCGATTAAAGATTCTGCCAGCACACCGGAGATTGTTGCCGAAGCAAAAAAGTATTATGACCAGCTGGAAGATTCCAAGACGTATTACCGCTGGCTCGACAGCTTAGTTGGAAGTATTCGCAGCGGTGAAATTTTTGAGTTTTTACCGAAAGATGCGAAGTAATAATTTACGGACAGTGTAATGAAAGAATGTTTCCTCTATCTCTTCCTTGCGAAGAGATAGGTTAACTATAGATTTTTTGTTAAATTTTTATTTAACATATTTAATATTGTTAATGTTCCATCCAAAAATTCTGGGGAGAGTGGTTAACTTGATGAAGAAAAAAGGACTAAGTGTAATCGTTTCACTAATTGCAGCGGGCACACTGGCTGCATGCGGAAATTCGAATGAGAATGCAAATGAAGAACAGGCTGATGCAGAATCAAACAACAGCCAGAATGAAGCAGAAGTGAATGAGAGCGAAGAGAACGAAAACGCAGCAGAAGATGAAAATAACAATAATGAAGAAGCAGCGGGAAATGGAGAAGAATTAACGTTTTCTCAAATTAACTGGGCGGAAAATATCGCCGTGACAAACATGTGGAAAGTGATTCTGGAAGATGAAGGCTATGACGTGAACCTGAACCTACTGGAAATGGGCTTTACTATGGAAGCTCTGGCAAACGGTGAACTGGATGCCAATCTGGAAATCTGGCTGCCGGTACAGGATGCCAACTATCTGGAGCAGTATCAGGATTCTGTGAACTTTTCAGAAGAAACATGGTTTGATAACGCAAAAGTAGGACTCGTTGTTCCTGAATATGTAGAAGAAGTAAACAGTGTAGAGGATCTTAATGAACATAGAGATATGTTTGACGGTGAAATCGTCGGTTTTGATCCAGGTGCAGGAACGATGGAAGTGACAGAAGATTTAATTGAGGAATACGAGCTTGATTTCGTACTCCAGCCAAGTTCTGAACCTGCAATGATCGATGAAATCGGCAATGCGATTCGTAATGAAGAAGCTATTGTGGCACCTCTTTGGAGCCCACATTCGGTTTTCTCAAACTATGACCTGAAGTTCCTGGAGGATCCGGAAAATGTGTATGGCGGCGTGGAAAAGATTCACCATGCAACCCGTCACGGGTTTGAGGAAGACTTCCCGGAAGTAAGTGAATGGTTAAAGAACTGGAAGATGGAAGATGAGGAAATTGGAGAACTGATCGACTATGTTGAGAGCGCGGATGAGCATATTGAAGGCGCAAGAGAATGGATCGATGAGAACCAGGATCTCGTGGATGAGTGGATGAATAGATAGTAAAAATAAAAAAAGCTGGTTTCCCTTCGGGGGACCAGCTTTTTTTGTGAAGAGCAGGATTTTTAATGGCCGAATGATAAAAAGGGATTTAATCCCAATAAAAGAAATTTATGATACAATAAGACAAACAAACATTTGTATCTTAAGAGGTGACAGTAATGAAACCTGCATTACCAGTGTGTGAAGCCTGCGGTGTAAAATTGAATTGGAAAGAGGCATTAAAAGCTCAGCGATTTTTGTATGAATATACTTACTGCCCATACTGTAAGGAAAAACAGTTCATCGCAACAGATAAAATAGTAATGTTCCTCATACCCATCATTTCTGTATTGCCCCTGACATTGAATCTTTTCATTGATTTAACAATCTTTGCTTTTCTTTCTATGTCCTTAGGGTTGTTGACAATTTTCTTGTCAGCTAGTCCTTTTATTTACAAATTGAAATCCAAGGATCCCCGGCTCCCCATCAGAAGCTAATAAGCACGGTACTCCCATTACTGAAGTGTTTTCAATATGTATTTGGGTATGTCCTGCAATGGGCAGAGTATAGTTTTAAATCGAGGTGATTAAGTTGTTAAGTCATGTTAAGTTCTTCTTATTTATGGCAGCTGGACTTTTATTATGGAAGGTGTTCTCCCCTTCTAACCTTTCAATGATGCAGATAATAGGCACCGCTTTTTTTGCAACTATTTTCAGATGGATATTTGATCATACTTGGAAAAGGAAACCAGATAGCACTGAATCATCTTGAAATCTGCTCATCATCAATCGAGGCCTGTAATTGGATAAGGGAACAGCTTTATCAATGGAAAGTAAATGCTTGCGTGTTTTATTAACTTTATCAATGCCAAAGAAGTCCTCTTTCAAAATGCTTTGAAAGAGGACTTCTTTGTTTTAGTTATATTAAGAAGTTACAGTCCCTGCATCTGCAGGATGCACGCCGTGACGGTAGAAGTCTGCGTTGATTGGGTCAAGCGGCTTGCGTCCCAGAATAAGGTCCGCTGCCTTCTCAGCAAGCATCAGTACCGGTGCGTGGATGTTTCCGTTTGTTACATAAGGCATCACAGAAGCGTCGACAACGCGGACGTTTTCCAATCCGTGTACTTTCATCGTCTTCGGATCTACCACTGCCATCGGGTCAGATGCTGGTCCCATTTTCGCTGTACAGCTTGGGTGCAGTGCAGTTTCTGCATCTTTTGCTACCCAGTCAAGAATTTCTTCATCTGTCTGCACAGACGGTCCTGGAGATATTTCTCCTGAGTTATAAGGAGCCATCGCCGGCTGGGACATAATCTCCCGTGAAATTCTTACTGCTTCGATCCACTCGCGACGGTCCTGCTCTGTGGAAAGATAGTTGTAAACCATGCTTGGATGCTCCTTTGGATTCTTAGAGCGGATCTTCAGAGAGCCCCGTGCATCAGAATACATTGGTCCAACGTGTACCTGGAAACCGTGCTTTTCTTCTGCTTTCTGTCCGTCATAACGCACTGCCAGAGGGAGAAAGTGGAACATCAGGTTCGGGTAATCCACTGTTTCATTAGAGCGCACGAAACCGCCGCCTTCAAAGTGGTTTGTTGCGGCCGGGCCTTTACGTCCGAGCAGCCACTGCAGCCCGATCCAAGGCATTTTTAATTTGTTCAGGTTCGGCTGCATAGACACCGGCTGCGGGCAGGAATACTGAATATAAGCTTCCAGATGGTCCTGCAGATTTTCCCCTACGCCCGGTAGATCTACGACCGGCTCTATTCCAAGAGAGCGCAAATGTTTTGCATCTCCTACGCCTGACAGCTGAAGCAGCTGCGGTGAATTGATCGCACCGCCGGAAAGCACTACTTCCCCCGCAATTACTTTATGGACTTTTCCGTTATGCTTATAAGTTACGCCGCTTGCACGCGTTCCGTCGAAGTCAATGCTTGATACAAATGCACGCGTCTGGACAGTAAGGTTTCTCCGCTTCATGACCGGGTGTAAAAATGCACGTGATGCAGACAGACGTCTTCCTTTATATACGTGCTTGTCAAATGGGCCAAATCCTTCCTGACGGAAACCATTCACGTCCGGAGTACGGTTGTATCCGGCTTCCACGGCAGATTCAAAGAATGCCTGGAATAAAGGATTAGTTGCGGGACCGCGCTCTAATTTCAGCGGGCCGTCCTGGCCGCGGAATTCGTGATCGTCTTTAGATGCAAGCGCAGTTTCCAGGCGCTTGAAATACGGAAGGCAGTGCGCGTAGTTCCACTCGTCCATGCCTTCATCCGCACCCCATCGTTCATAATCCAGTGGATTTCCCCGCTGATAAATCATGCCGTTGATAGAGCTTGAACCGCCGAGCACTTTTCCTCGCGCATGCTTGATTCGCCGGCCGCCCATGTGCGGTTCCGGGTCTGATAGGTATTTCCAGTCATACAGGCTTTTTCCTGCCGGGAACGGAAGTGCCGCCGGCATTTGAATTAACAGATCCCATGCATAGTCGCTGCGCCCTGCTTCCAGTACAAGTACTGTGTTTTCTTTATCTGCACTTAAACGGTTTGCCAGCACAGAGCCGGCGCTTCCGCCACCAATAATTACGTAATCATATGTTTGTGTCATATTAAAATCCTCCTAGTAGATTAAAAATTCATCATTGTGATCGAATGAAAAATATCTTTATTTGTAGTTCTGTTCGATCAGAAGATAGTTCTTTTAATAAATGAAGTACCCTGGCAGATAGCCTGTATTATTCCACATATTTTATGGCCTGCTGCTGATTCATGTGCTCCTTTATTAAAAGTGTTAAATTTTTATTTAACGTATTTAATATTTTAAATTTAACACAATGCGTTTTTTTTGTAAACCTGTGTGGAGGTAGTTTTAATGGTTTTTTTCGTGAATGATATGTAAAAAAGGGAGTTGAAATAAAATAAAGCTGATCTTTCCGCCGGTTCACAGACGAAAAGATCAGCTCTTCTAACTTTAAGATATTCGTTCATACATTTTTATCCATTCCTTCACCGTAACTCTGGAGACAAGGTCGCCGAGCAGTTCATAAGGAATTTTATCTGGATTGGTAAAGCGGATGCAGCTTTTACCCATGTTTAATTTTGTACTCATATGCCTTGAGTATTCCCCCTGAAACCACTGAAGTAATTCCTGATCCGCATAAATTCCCATATGATAGACAGCGATGTGATTTTTCTGCGCCGCAACACTGATAAAAGGAAGCGGCGTATTTTTTCCTGCATGATATCCCGACGGATACACAGTGAAAGGAACGACGAAAGAGGGCATCCTGTACTGCATCTGCAGTACAAATCCTTCGGGAATATTCTGTTCAATAACTTGTAAAAGTTTCTGAAAAGAGGGTTTCCACTTTTCATCTATGCTGTTTAGATAAGGATTTATTTCATTCATATGCTGCCCCCTGGGTGCCTTAATTCCTGTGTCAGAAAATTCGGCTGTTATAATACTTTTTTAAAAGCGTATTAAATACTAACACCTAATTCAGTACAAACTTCGTTTCACTGTGTCCTTCTTTTGATTTTTTTACTTCGAGCGTTGCCGGAATGACCTGCTTCATTTCCTGTACGTGGGAGATGACGCCGATCATTCTGCCGGACTGCTGCAGGTCGACGAGCGTATCAATCGCTTTCTGCAGGGATTCTTCGTCGAGAGAGCCGAAACCTTCATCGATAAACATCGTTTCGATGGAGATTCCTCCCTCGTAGGACTGAATGATATCTGCCATGCCGAGCGCGAGACACAAGGAGGCATTGAATTTTTCTCCGCCGGATAATGTCTTCACGTCGCGCATCTGTCCGGTGTAGTTATCGAGCACATCAAGTCCGAGTCCGCTCTGCCTGCCCCGCTTCTCCAGCCGGGCGCTCCGCATCAGGTAGTACTGTCCGTTCGAAAGACGCTTCAGCCGTTCGTTTGCGGCGTGGATAATCTGCTCCAGAAATTCAATCTGCAGATAGCGTTCGAAACTGATTTTTTTCGTGTTTTCCCCGCGTACAACGTCATACAAATCTTTCACCAGCTGAAATTCCTGCTCCACATCTGCCAGCGCCATTTCCGCAGCGGCGATTTTTTCTTTTCCCTGCTCCGCGGTTTCCAGAGAAGCTGCTGCCTTTTGAAACGCTGTGCGTGCTTCTTCCATTTCCTGCTGGAGCGCGTGTAGTGTTTCCTGCAGGCTGTGTACATCGACCCGCTCTTTGTCTTTTAATTCTTCCTGCAGGTCTTTTACCTGCACCGAAACGGTATGCACTGCGGTATGATACTTTTCTATTTCCTGCTGCAGCGCCTCGCGGACATCTGCCGGAAGCTTTGCTTTCTTATATGCGTCTTCTGAAGCAAAACCGGCTTTCTCCAGTGCATTTTCATACTCCTGCTGCACTTTTTCTTTCTTTGCTTCCGTATCCTGTACTTGTTGCTCTGCATGCTTTAAGTCGGACTGCGCCGTAAGCAGCTGCTCCTGCGCCTGCTGGCGGACCTTTTGTGCTTCTTCCCACTGTGTTTCAAGCCGCTGCTTCTTCTCTTTTGTTTCCTGCATTTTTGTTTTCAGCTGCTCCAGCGCACGCAGCTCTTCCGGAATTGCAGTCAGGCTTTGTTCATATAAAGACGTTTCCGTTTTATAATCGGAACGCAGTTCGGTCAGGCGCTCCACTGTTTTTGTTTGTTCCTCTGTTTTTGCTTCGAGCGCTTTTTCCGTATTTTGCAGGGTTTCCCTGAGCTGATCCACGGATTCCTGATCTTTTTTCAGCTGGGTAATTTCTTCTCCCAGCTTCTTTCCCTGCTGCGCAATTGTCTGGAAATCGTCTTTTGCCTTCTCCGGGGCATAGCCTGCGTCAATCACTTCCTGCTTTTTTTCGTTCAGCTGATCCGCTGCTGCATTTAATTTTGCCTGCGCCTGCGTATAGTCCATTTCTTTTTGCTTTTTCTGGCGGCGTTTTTCGTCCAGCTCGTCTTTTGTTGGAATGTCCTCTGTTAAAACCGCTTTGTTTGGATGCGCTTCGCTTCCGCAGACGGGACACGGCTTCCCGTCATGCAGATGATCCGCTGCAAGAATGCTTGCCTGTCCATTGAGCCAGCGTTCCTCCAGCTGTGTAAATGCCGCTTCTTCTTTATCATGAACTGCTTTGAACCCGGAAGCTTCTGCCTCTGCTTCCTCTTTAGCTTTCTGTCTTTTTAAATAATCTCTTAAAATAAGTGCGTCCGCTCGCAGATCTCCCTGCTTTTCCGTCAATGCCGGCAGAGATCGAATGCTTTCTTCCAACGGCTTCAGCTTTTCTGTAAGTTTTGTTCTTTCCTCTTTAGCCCGCTGGACTTCCTGCTCTCCTGCTGCGGCTTTTTTAGAAAAGGTATCTACTTCTGTTTCCAGCTGGCGAATTTTCTTTTTTCTGCCTTCCAGCTCTTCCACTGCAGGGAGTATTGTCTCCAGGCGGTCGAGTTCCCTTGTCGCTGCTTCCCGATGCGCTCCATTTTTTTCTTCCTGTTCGAAAACTGCCTGCGCTTCCTGCTGTTTTCTCTGTGAGTCGCTGCACTTCTTCTCGGCCGTATCCCGCTGCTTTTTTTTGCTGCGGTATTCTTCCTGGATTTCTACTGCCTGCTTTTCGTAAACCTCGAGCTGTGCTGCTTTTTCGGCAAGCTTCTGCTGCTGCTCTTTTTCTTTGAACTGTTCTTTTTGTGCTTCGAGCTGCTGTTTTTCGCGGACTTTTTCATTCAGCAGATCGATCCGTTTATTCATTTCCTGCGCGCGGAGCATCTGCGCTTCGCACTTCTTGGCGCTGTCTTCCTTCTCCTGAAATACTTCGAGCTTTTCTTTCTTACTCTGCTCGTAGAAAGAAATTTCTTTCTCCAATCCATCGATAATCTGATGGGTATTATAGTGCTCCTGTGCGAGGACGAGGAAAAATGCAGATTCTTCTCTTTGCGGCAGGGAAGCTTTGAGATTTTCAATATGTATATCTCTCGTCTGCTTCTGCCCTTCAAACTGCTTCTGCACATCTTTCCGTTTCTCATTCAGATGCTCGACAACTTTATTGTAAAAGCTCGTTTTGAAAATTTTCCGCAGAATTTCTTCCTTGTTTTCCGTCTCCGACGTCAGGAGCTTCCGGAATTCTCCCTGCGGCAGCATGACAATCTGGCTGAACTGATCCTTCGTCAGGCCGATGATCGACTGAATTTTTTCATTCACCTGCGAAACGATAAAGCGGTCGGTCAGCGGCACTTCTTTTCCATCTGTGATTTCATAAAATTCATATTTTTCCCCGGTGCCGCTTTTGTTTCCTTCCTTTACGTGCGGAAGCTGGCGGAACACGCGGTAAATGCGGGATTTCAGTTCAAATTCAAATTCCACTGACGTATGGAGATCATCGTCTGCAAAGTGGCTGCGCATGGAACGGATGTCGCTGCGGTCTTCCCCGCTTGCGTCCCCGTAAAGCGCAAAGCAGATCGCGTCGAAAATAGACGTTTTCCCTGCCCCGGTTTTCCCGGAAATTACAAACAGTTTGTGCTCCTGCAAGTCCTTAAAATCGATGACTTCCTGCTTTTTATAAGGACCGAAGGCGGTCATTTTTATTTTTAATGGCTTCATTTGCGTTCCCCTTCTTTCGCAGCAAGCGACTGCAGTGCTTCCTGGAACAACTGCTCCGTTGCTTCTGTCGCTTCCGATCCTCTTACTTCCTGATAAAACGATTGGAACAATGTGAAGTCGTCCATTTTCGTGCGGTCTTTCGGCGTTCCTGACGCATCTGTTAATGACAGTGCAGGAAACTCTCTTTCTACATGCATCGCATTCGGATAAACGGAACGGATCTTTTCCATCGCAGAAAGCACGACCGTTTCGTCGAGCAGTTTTACAAACACGTAGTCCTCACAGATATCGTGCTGGAGGATGTCTGCGATGCAGCCTTCGACTGCATACATATCCCGTCTTGGCTCGAGCAGCTTTTTTTCCACTGCCACCGCTCCGTTTTCGTTTATTTCCACGACCAGGTATCCTTTTTTATGATGCTGCTCGGATAAAGAGTATTTCAGCGGAGAACCGGAATACTGCATTTTAGGATTACCCACATGATGTGCCTGATGCAGATGGCCGAGTGCCACGTAGTCAAATCCGTCCAAATACTTTGCGCTCGCATGATCTGCTCCACCGATGGAAAGCTGCCGTTCGGAGGTGCTGGTGTTTTCCTTTTCTTCTCCGTGGGAGGTCAGAAATGCGTGACCGACGAATACATTACGGACGTCGGGATTTTTCTTTTCTTCGATATTTGCGGCAATCGCCTTTAACGCATCATCGTGGGTTTTGATCGTTTCATCTTCCAGCGCAATGCGTACCTGGCTCGGGTCGGTGTAAGGAATTAAATAAAAGTGCACCTCGCCGTAATCGTCATGTAAAACAACAGGCTGGCACGGGATGTCCAGTTCTCCGGTAATATAAAAGCCGGACTGCCGCATCATTTCCCGACCGAAATGCAGCCGGCTCGGACTGTCATGGTTCCCAGCAATCGCTAGCAGCGGTGTTTTCAAATCGATTGCGATCGTTTCCAAGGTACGGTTCAGCAGCTGTACGGCATCTGTCGGAGGAATCGCACGGTCATATAAATCCCCGGCAACAATTACCGCATCCGGCTTTTCCGTTTTCACCGCTTCCATAAACTGCTCCAGAATGAATTCCTGGTCTTCGGTCATATAAACTCCCTGGACGAGCTTTCCTAAATGCCAGTCCGCGGTATGGAAAAATTTCATCAGTGACGCCCCTTTAACAAGATATATTTAAGTAACCCCTGCAAAGTTCCTTTAGGAAATTTCAGAGAATGTATGTTCTGTTAGGATAACTATACCAAATCGGGAGGTGTTTTTGTATGATTCGTTGATTCTCGTTACTCAAAAAGAGAGTGCTTCTAACGTCTGTTCACTTAAAGCTTACTAACGTTCTCTGTACAGGAAAATAATTTCCAATATTAAAAGGGAAAGAAGGGAGACGTGGGGAATGGATAAGTACTACTATACAAGAGGAGTGATAAACATGAGCGAAGAAAAACTACCGAAAAGCTTCCCCCTTAAGTCCATCTTTGATAAGTTTGCCGAAAAAAGAGACGTGACACTTGTTTACGGGGATCCGATTAAACTTGAACACCGGACGATCCTGCCAGTGGCAAAAGTGAAGTACAGCGTAGGCGCCGGGAGTGGCTATGAAGACGGAGATGAAAATAAAAAAGGCAGCGGCGGGGTTGGAGGCGGCGGCCAGTTTTCAATTAAACCGGTTGGTGTGTATGACATAACGGATGAAAAAACAACGTACAAACCGGTAGTCCCGCTGGAACTGATTTTCATTATTCCTGTGATTATCACGGGGATTGCCATGCTGTTCGGTGCTAAATCAAAATAATTTATTGTGCGAGAGAATGACCACAATCCCAAAGAAGCTTTTTATACTTACAGCAGCTGAATTTCACCCGAAATAAAGGATTTTTAAAGATGGTTTCAAGTAGTGGGAAGTGGCTGCGGCCAGATTCCAGGTTGTTAAGATTACGTAAGAGTTTAAACTAAATTCGCTATATTACACATAACAGAAAAAACCGCAGATGCGCTAACGTCTACGGTCACTTACAACTGGCTCACTCAAAGAGTGGCTGGCTCAGGTTTCGTTGAAAATAGATCTCCCTTAAACTTGCGAAGGCTTAAGGAGGTCTATTTTTCTGTCTTATGACAAGTATATCCACCATTTAAAATCCCTTTTTTTATTATGTACAATACGGATTTTTAGGAATAACTTTCCTCTTCCCTGCTGTAAATTTCGTAACCAATATACCCGCCAAGGAGCCCGAGAGCGGCGCCCAAGCTTAATCCATAAGAAATAGAGAAAGTAAAAATGAAGCTTAACACCATGCCGGAACAACAGCCAATCACCATCCCCAGCGGAATCAGGCTATCGAGCAGAGTCTGCGCCCGTGTTGAGTTTTTCTTCCCAAGCGTCCCCTGCTTGTATTTCTGCTTCATCCGCATAACTACAAATAATGCCATCACTCCAACGAAAATGATTGGCAGCAGAATCGGTATCATTTCCATCACAAACTCCATCAGTGATTCCCCTTTCTGTTTTCTTCCGGGTAATTTTATGTGATCTACCTAAGTCGAGCTTTTAAAAGAAATAATTAAGGATCTAAACTTTCTTACTTCTAAATTTTTCATTTTTAATTCTACCACGGGAACTGATACTTTTTAGTTGAAATATGGAATTGAAAATTATATATCCTAATCTCTTTGCGACACCGTATACGGTACCATAATCACAAGAGTAAAAGGAGGTGAATCATTGCTGGAGTGGAATAACTGGTTGATAAAATGAAACGTCAACCGAATAACATAACGTTCTCAGAAATGAAAAAGGTTTTAGGAAATAGCCGAGAACCCTCGTGACTTCAGTCATGAGATGAATCGGCTTCGGGCGAGGGGAACGCAAGTACCCCTCGCCCGACTTTTTTTCTGTTCCTTGTGATATACTTTTCATGAGGGCGGATATCCGAAAAATTTTAATGAAACCCTAGTTAATTTATTGCTACAGAACACAAACAACAAGTATTCCCATAGATGCAAACCCTAGATAAGAAAGAACAAGGTGGTGGAGATCATGGAAACAATCGTACAACGTGGATATGTGTATGCTGCGATGCCTGCATCTAAGGAAGTCGAAACATATCTTCGTCAATGTTTCGGTGCGGCTCGCAAACTCTATAACCTGCATGTAGCGCACTTATACGATTATCTGGAAAAGAATGATTACCAGCCTGGGGAGCGCTTACCATCCATGAAAAAGATGCAAATGCCTTCTGTTTCCACGTTCAAAAAACAGTGTGTGGATGAACATGGATTTCCGTATCTTTATCTCGTAGATGCATTCGCCTCGAACGAGGCAAAACAACACTTTCAGAAAGCCATTTCCGCCTTTAATAAAATTGCGTATAAGAAGCAGTTCAAGAAATCTGCGTTGCAACGTCAAAAGACACTGAGGACGGAACTGACGTTCCGTGACCTCCAAGGGATGCCTCGTTTTCATAGCAAAAAAGGAAGCAAAGCGAGTTACACGACGTTCAACCAAAACGGGACAATCTCTATCAGAGAGGGAGTGCTGTATCTTCCTACGGCGCAGAAATCTCCGATGAACGAAGTTGCTTTAACATTAAATATGCACCGCCCCCTGCCAAAGGGAAGTAGTATCAAAAACGTCACGGTGTCTGTAAATGCACAAGGGAAATTCTACGTATCTCTCTGTGTGGCATTCCCAAAAGAAATAGCGCTCATAAAACAACCCAAACAGATCTTGGGCATCGATTATTCCCAATCTCATTTTTTTGTCGACAGCGAGGGTAAGAAAGCCAATTACCCGCAATATTATCGACAGGCAGAAGAACGATTGGCGAACGAACAACGCTTGTTGTCACGACGAGTAAAAGGGTCGAACCGCTGGGAGAAACAACGCCTTGTAGTGGCACGCTTACAAACGAAGGTAGCGAATCAGCGGAAAGATTGGTTGCATAAAAAATCTTATGCACTGGCACGGCGTTATGACATGGTCGTAGTCGAAGATATCGACCTTCGGTCGCTCAGTCAAAACAAACGATATGCGAAAAACCAGCAGGATAATGGATTCGGAACCTTTCGCCTGTATCTCCAATATAAACTGGAAGACAGAGGAAGGCGCTTTGTCAAAGCACCGAAGCAGTTTCCTTCTACGCAATTATGTTCGTGCTGTGGTTGTAAAAACACCTTGCTAAAAGGGGACGTGGGTATTCGCTACTGGAAATGCCCATCGTGCGAAGTTGCTCACGATCGCGACATCAATGCGGCATTCAACCTTAAACAATACGGAGAACGACACCTACACGAATCACACATATCTGCTTAAACAAGGACGGGTTGCTTGGAGCCCAAACAGCACCTCTTGCGTGGTTTAAAGGGCAAGGCGTTCGCCTTGTAGTCCGCTGTGAATTCCAGAGGTCGCAAGACCTCACAAGCCCGTGACTTCAGTCATGGGTTGTTGACAAGCTTATGGCTATGAATTGGCAAGGATCAAAGGAAGTCATCATATCTTTAATAAACTATACTTTTGAAGATCGCTGGCCTTTGCCGAGACAAAAACCTTTGAAACCTTACTTAATCAGAGAACTGTTGAAACGAATAGGGGAAGAGTGATTCCCCTGTTTCCAAACCCACTTTACAGTCATGGCATAAGATGAGTACTTTAGAAAAGAAACAGCTGAAAGAATATTTAGAACGGCCATATAATATCATTTTAAAAGCAATTCATGATGAAGCTGGCCAATACTATGCTGCCAGAGTATTGGAGTTTGATGGCTGCATCGCAACTGGAGAGACAAAAGAAGAAGCATATGCTGCTGTCTCGGAAGTGTTAGAAGGATTTATCGAGGATATGCTGGAAGACGGCGATCCGATTCCTGAACCGATAGGTGATGATCAATTCAGCGGGAACCTGAGAATCCGCATGCCAAAGAGCCTTCACCGCAATTTAAGTCAAGCTGCGAAGCTGGAAGGCGTATCTTTAAATCAGTATTTGATTCATAAGCTGAGTAAGTAACGGCACCAACTGCTTTTTTGCGATTAAGCTCTATCCTTGTATTTCAAAACAGAAAGCGATCTCAAAATGTATATTAAGTTGATATTTTGTAGGTGAAGTATGATTAGCAGAATACTTTGATAAGCCCGGCTTCACTCCCGGGATGATGCTTTCCTGCGGGCACGGCCTCAGCTAAATCGTTCCTTTCGGATCGATTTGATCTTCGGCTCGTGCTGACCCGCCAGAAGTCCCATCCCTTCGCTCTGCCGGTTATTTGTTTTTTTATCTTTCAAGAAATGCATCAATAAAAGCCAGCAGACCTCCTTCTAAAAAGGTCTGCTGGCTTTTTATAAATTATTTCTAATGTTAATTCCGTGCATTAGACATGCAGTTGTTTTTCTTTCTCCCTTACCTTTTCCTCAAACGCATCGAGCAGTTCCCGCACTTCATCGGTCGTCTCCGTCTGCATCAGCTGGTTTCTTAATTCTCCCCCGCCGCGGACACCGCGGATGTAGATTTTAAAGAAACGGCGGAGCGGCTTGAATAAAATCGGCTCGATTTCTGTGGAATATTTGTCGTGAAGATCAAGGTGCAGCCGCAGGAGGTCAAACATTTCCTTTGTGCTGTGCTCTCTCGGTTCTTTTTCGAACGCGAACGGATTTTTGAAAATCCCCCGCCCGATCATGACGCCGTCGATGCCGTATTTATTGGCAAGCTCGATACCGGTCTGGTAATCAAGAATATCACCATTAATCGTGAGGAGCGTTTTCGGTGCAATTTCATCGCGGAGGGCCTTGATCTCGGGGATCAGCTCCCAGTGCGCGTCGACGTTGCTCATTTCTTTTTTCGTGCGCAGATGAATCGACAGGTTGGCAATATCCTGCTTCAGTACGTGGGTCAGCCAGCCTCTCCACTCGCTTACGTCTGTATAGCCAAGTCTTGTTTTCACACTGACCGGCAGTCCACCGGCTTTTGCTGCCTGGATAATCGCAGCTGCATTTTCCGGCTCCCGGATCAAACCGCTGCCCTTCCCTTTCGCGGCAACGTTCGGCACAGGGCAGCCCATGTTAATGTCCACCCCTTTAAATCCCTGCTCCGCCATGCCGATACTCATTTCCCGGAAGTTCTCGGGTTTATCTCCCCAGATGTGTGCAACCATCGGCTGTTCATCCTCGGTAAACGTGAGGCGCCCGCGTACACTGTAGATTCCTTCCGGATGGCAGTAGCTGTCGGTATTCGTAAATTCTGTAAAAAACACATCGGGTCTTGCTGCCTCAGCCACTACATGACGAAAAACTACATTCGTTACATCTTCCATCGGCGCCAGTACGAAAAACGGCTTTGGCAGTTCTGCCCAAAAATTTTCTTTCATATTATATTCCAATCCTTTCGTATATAAAATAAAGGGTCCGCCCTTCATTTAACATTTCTTAGTTGTCTATCTATCGGCAAATGTCATATTTTTAAAGTTATTTCAATTATACGTAACCTTATACATTTTACACAAATCAGGCGTTTGTGCAAAGGGGCAGTATTCCTTTTCTCTCCTGAAGGTACGAGAACCTTCTTGCGCCACGGAGAAGTGCGCGGTACCATGGATAAAGATGGAAAGGAGGAACTTTCTTGGGAGAATTTATGATCATTTTCCAGAGTATTATCCTGCCGATATTTGTGATTATGACTGTAGGATATGTCCTCCAGATAAAATTCCAGATGAATCTGCAGACGCTCGCGAAATTAAATATATACTTTCTCGTACCCGGCTTTATTTTCGTGCAGCTGTACGAAACCGAAATTGCGGCTTCCCTGTTCGGGTATGTATTGTTATTTTTCGTTCTCTACTGTCTGCTGTTATATTTTCTCGGAGAAGGAATCGGCCGGGCGCTCGGACTGAAGGAGAAAAAGACAACTTTTACGAACAGCCTTATGTTTTTCAACTCGGGCAACTACGGCGTGCCGGTAAACGACCTTGTTTTCCGCGGGGATCCGTTTGCGATGTCCATTCAGGTGATTATCCTTACCTTCCAGAATATCTTTCTCTTTTCCTACGGTATTTTCTCCCTCCAGGCAGCCAATATCGGGCGCTTAAGGGCAGCTGCGGGCTACTTTAAAATGCCGGTGCTGTATGCGATGCTTCTCGGAGTGACGCTCAACTACTGGAACATCGGCATTCCTGAGTTTATCTGGACTCCCGCGAATTACGTGGCGGATGCCATGATTGCCATGGCACTCATTACGCTTGGCGCACAGGTGGCACAGTTTAAAATTACAACCCATCTTACTTCGATTTACTGGAGCATCGGTGCCAGACTGATTATCGGACCGGCAGTGGCGCTTGTTATTATCTGGCTGCTTCCCGTCGAAGGCGTCATGGCCCAGGCACTGTTTATTGCTTCCGCCATGCCAACCTCGGTAAACAGTGCGATCATTGCACAGGAATATAAAATCCACCCCGAATATGCTTCACAGGTGGTGCTGTTTTCAACGCTGTTCAGCGCATTCACCGTTTCTGTCGTGATTTATTTGTCGAGAATATTCTTTGGAGGGTAAGACGTAATCCAGCATTTGAGTGACGTTTTTTTATAAGTATTACTTCTTCCTCTACTCTCTATGTTTAAAAACCTCTACAGTACTGAAACGACAGTACAAGTAATATCACTGAGAGAGCAGTAAATAATAGTATTAGAGATAGAAAGTATTGAAAAAACAATCTTATCTCTTCCCTATTTCTCTAATTTACTGATATAAATAAAGATTTTTAAAAATATCACCTGAAATTCAGATGATCAGCATCCTCTCGTGTACAATGAATATATCATATATTCCCTATTTTGCATGAAATTCCTTTTAATAAAAATTCTTGAGATACAGGAGGGATATTGCCTTGTTTTATAAAGAATATGGAGAAGAGAATGCTGTAATGATAGTGTTTATCCACGGCGGCGGAGTAAGTGGCTGGATGTGGGAAAAACAGGTTGAGCACTTTCGTTCAACCTTTCACTGCCTGGTTCCGGATCTTCCGGAGCATGGGAAGAATACAGAGGGCTCACTGTTTACAATCGACAGTTCTGCGGAAGAAATTAATGTGCTGATTAAAGAAAAAAGTAAAGAAAAAAAGGTCATAGTGATAGGATTTTCGTTAGGTGCACAAATATTAATTGCCATGATCAGTAAGCAGCCGAAGCTGATTGATTTTGCAATGATTAATAGTGCGTTAGTAAAGCCGCTGCCGTTAGCAACTCCATTAATCCAATCGATGATGCTGGCATTCCCACTGATTAAAAATAGAACCTTTTCAAAAATTCAAGCTAAATCCATGTATTTAAAAGATTATCAGATTAAGACGTATTTTGAAGAAAGCAGGCAAATAAGCAGAGAGACTTTTCAAAGAGTGATGCAGGAAAATATGTCATTTTTCCTCCCCACTGATTTTCATCAAACAAAGGCTCGTCTATTCGTAACCGTCGGAGAAAAAGAGCGGCGCATCATGAAGGATTCTTTTGATGAAATTGTAGAAAGCAATCCTGCCTGCACAAGACTCATTATTCCTAACATGGGACACGGTGTTTCTTTAGGAAATCCCGAACTGTTTCACATGTTGCTGGAAGAATGGCTGGAAAAGGAAGCCATAGCAAATGATTTTCGCTGAACTCCTGTTTTATCGTTAACGTTTTAACATTTCTGGGCGTGCACCACTTCTAACAATCATTAGAAAAGTTTTCAATTTCATGGTAATCTCAAAAAAATAGAAAGGGGAAATTTAATATGAGCAGATCCATTCCAGAAATCACGCTGCACGATGGCATGACCCTGCCTGTACTCGGTTTAGGTACATATCAGCTGAAAGGAAAGCAGGGTGCTGAGGCGATACAGCACGCAGTAGATGAGGTAGGATATCGTCTTATCGACTCGGCTTATAACTACGAAAACGAAGGTACTGTTGGAGAAGCAGTCAGACGCTGCAGCACGCCGAGGAAAGATTTGCGGATTGCTTCTAAGCTGCCCGGCCGCTACCAGGAATATGACAAGGCGCTCGTAACAGTAGAGGAATCTTTATACCGCGCTGGCCTGGATTACTATGACCTGTATCTCGTCCACTGGCCGAACCCGAAGCAGGATCAGTATGTGGAAGCATGGCAGGGATTAATTGAAGCGAAAAAACGCGGCATGATCCGTTCTATCGGCGTCTGTAATTTTCTGCCGGAGCATCTTGAACGTCTCGAAAAGGAAACCGGAGAAAAGCCGAGCCTCAATCAGGTGGAGCTGCATCCTTTCTTTAACCAGAAGGAACAAAGAGAATGGCACGAACAGCACCAGATCGTTACCCAGTCCTGGAGTCCGCTTGCAAAAGCAAAAGATATTCTGGAAAACAATACGCTCCAGCAGATTGCAGAAGACCATAACAAAACCATTTCACAGGTAGTACTTCGCTGGCATTATCAGCTTGGTGCTGTCTCGATTCCAAAGTCTGCATCGCCGGAAAGACAGCTCGAGAATATCTCTATTTTTGATTTTTCCCTCCGTGATTCAGATATGAAAGCAATCTCTGAATTGACAAAAGCAGACGGCAGGCTGAATGATCAGGATCCTGCAGAGTATGAGGAATTTTAACGAAAAATATAATATTTGAAGCTTCATGTTAAAGTCCGCAGAGCAAAGCAGCATATCACAGCTGCCTGCTGCGGACTTTTTAAAACGGGTCGAAGCTGTCTGTCTTTGAGATCTGTCAGTATCTTCTCTTCTTCCTATAACTGCTTGTGAAAAAGTCCTGAAATTTTGAAATGGTTTTTAGATGGTTGACTTTTCCCAATTGCAGCTGTATTCTGATAATCACCAATTAAATATGCATTTTTTCTTATCCAGAGAAGTGGAGGGACTGGCCCTTTGACACTTCAGCAGCAGACTAGTAATAGTACTGTGCTAATTCCAGAAGCAGCAGGCTTGAAGATAAGAAGAGCAATTTGTCGTCATTCGCCAAACCCTCTTCTTTTGATTAAGAAGAGGGTTTGTTTTTTCATAAGACAATGGCGGGAGCAAGATAATAGGTAAAAGGGGAGAATAACATGACAAAACGAAGCTTGGAACAACGACTGCAAGAAGGAACGGTCATTGCCGGAGAAGGATTTTTATTTGAACTGGAACGCAGAGGCTATTTGCAGGCGGGCTCGTTTGTGCCGGAAGTGGCACTGGAGAATCCGGACGCGCTGAAGGAAACCTACCGTGATTTTATGAAGGCAGGATCTGATGTGGTGCTCGCTTTCACCTACAATGCCCACAGAGAAAAAATGCGCATCATCGGCAAGGAAGAGCTGCTCGAACCGCTGAACAGAAGTGCCATCCGCCTGGCGAAAGAAGTGGCAAAAGAACACCCCACGGAAGAAGCACTCGTTGCCGGGAATATTTCCAATACGAATATTTTCGATCCGGAGGACCCGGAATCGAAAGAAAAAGTCCGCGCTATGTTCGCGGAGATGATCGGCTGGTGTAAAGAAGAGGGTGTGGATTATATACATGCGGAGACGTTTTACTACCACGAGGAAGCAGTCATCGCCCTCGAAGAAATCCAGAAGCAGGGACTGCCCGCGGTGATTCTGCTGGGACTGATGGGCGAAAACATCCTGCGGGACGGGTATACCGTAGAAGATTCCTGCCAGGTGCTTTCCGAAAAAGGGGCACTGGTCGTAGGGATGAACTGCTTCCGCGGACCGGATACGATGCAGCCGTATTTAGAAAAAATACGTAAACAGGTAACCGGCTATACAGGAGGCCTCCCCGTTCCTTACCGGACGACGGAAGAACATCCGACATTCTTCAATCTGCCCGATGGCGGATGCAGCTGTCACCTGCCGACAGAAACCACTTTCCCGACGGCGCTCGAGCCGCTTTCCCATAATCGGTACGAGCTGGCAGAATGGGCGAAGGAAGCAAAGGATATCGGGATCAATTACATCGGATTGTGCTGCGGTGCCTCCCCTGCCATGATACGTGCAGTGGCAGAAGCCTGCGGTCTGGAAACGATCAACTCCCGCTATTCACCGGATATGGAAAAACATTTTCTGTTCGGTAAAGACAAGACGTTAAAACAGCATAATTTAAACTATCGTTCCAAAGCGTAAAACAGCAGATGCACCTATCTTTTTATTAACCTTGTGAAGGACATGGGCCGTTTGGATTTTCAATTTTCTCCTTTGCAGAGTCATAAGTATACAGTTTTCGTTTTTAAGAAAAACAGAAATTTTTTGTCGGTTCCTTACGCACCATGTAGTTTACGGAGGATACAAATCCTCTTTTATCTATGCTTTTCACAGATCAATATCCGTTAAAAGTCAAAGTGCGTGTCCCTGACTGGAACACGCACTTTCATTAATTTATTCTCATCCCTACTACAATGATAACAAGCAAAACGAGTGCAGCAGAACTGAACATATAATTGGTATGCGCCAGACTTAATGCTTCCAGCGTTTTATCTTTTTTCAGCGTTTCTCCCTCCAGTTTCTTCTTCAATCTGCGGCTGTACACAGAAAGCATCACCACCGTCAGCAGCACAATCATGGAGCCTGCCTGCTCCATAAAGATCATGTAGAACGGCAGTGTCTCCCGGTTGAGCTGCAGGATCATATACACTCCCGTCAGCATCACTACCACCGCTCCCGGCAGCACCCCGTAATTAATCCATATTCTGATTTTATTAATAACACTGCGGTAATTTTTCATCGGTTCGTCTTCCCGGACGAGTGATTGAAGCAGGAACCCGAAGGCAGTAAAGGATCCCAGCCATAATGCCACCCCGATAATATGAATAATATAAGATAAAGAATACATTTTCTCTACTTCCTTTCTTCAAAGTTTTTTTCATGGACGGGCCACCAGTTCCATTTTCCAAGAACCGTTACAATCGCTGGTACGAGTATTCCCCGGACGAGGAATGCATCCAGCAGAATGCCCAGACCTACGATAAAACCGAACATATATAATTCCATCAGCGGCTGTGTCATCAGCACCCCGAAAGTTGCGGCCAGTATAAGTCCTGCAGAGGAAATAACTCCGCCGGTCAGTGCGACCCCGCGTTTCACGGCAAAGTTGGTGCTGTAGTATTTTGCTTCCTCTCGTATACGGGAAATCAGCATAATATTATAGTCAACTCCAAGAGCTACGAGAAATACAAATGCATAAAGTGGGATCCGGTAGCTCATTGCCTCAAAACCAAACAAGTTGTGGAAAATAAACCAGCTTAGACCCAGTGCAGACAAGTAGGAAAGAAGAATCGTAGCCATCATATACAGCGGTGCTATGAGCGAGCGTGTCTGCCAGAACAGCATGAGCGTAATCACAAGGGTCACTGTCATTGCAACGACGAGCGTATCTCTCTCGTTTAGTGCACGGACATCTGCCTGCTTTGCCGATTCTCCTGCCAGGAATAAACTGAATTCTTCCGGAGGAAGGCCGCTCTCTGCAAGAAGTTCTTGCCGCTGCTGATTCAGCCGTTCTACTGTATCAAGGGAAGCATGATCATACGGATGCTGCGCCATGATCAATTGCCCGCTCAGTGCGTGCCCGGTTGCATCCAGATTGTTATTTTCTTCTATTTCCTCCAACGAAAGAAATGTCACTTCATAGACTCCGTCATCAGCACGGAGAAGTTGTTCAAGTTTTGCTATATACTCCCACTCTGCTTCATGTAAATCAAAACCATCTTCACTTTCTAATATCACAGTCACCGGTGCCAGGTCCCCCGCCGGATAGCTTTCTTCCATTACCTCAAAACCGACGCGGCTCTGCATTTCTTCCGGAAAAGAATTAATGAGGTTAAATGATTGTTGAATTGTGGGTACATTTGACGCGTTGATCACGAGAAAAATAAGTACCAGACTGCCGGTAAGTATCGGGCGCTTCGTTACGAGACTGCCTATACCGCCCCAGAACCGGTTCTTCTCCAGTGTTTTCTCACCTACTTTGGGAATCATCGGCCAGAATGCCCTCCGCCCAACTGCTGTAAAAAGGGCAGGGATAAGTGTCAGTCCAGCAAGCAGCACTACAGCGATAGTAACAGCAAAAGTATATGCGAAATTATTGTAAGGTCCATACTGTGCCAGTAATAAGACAAGCATGGCAGCAAACACCGTACCTCCACTGAAGAATATTGGTTTTGCTACGCCGTCCACGGCTTTGGTCATGGAAACAAACTTATTTTTCTGCAGCCGGAGTTCCTCCCTGAAACGGGAAAAGATAAACAGGCTGTAATCTGTGGTAGCACCTAGCAGCAGAATCATCACAATCGACAGCGACTGTGTTTCAATCGTAAAAATTTCGTTTGCTGCAAACATCCCGAGGACGCGGTCAGTTATTTGATATACAATACCCGCCGCTGCCAACGGAATAAATGCAAGCAGTGGTGATCGGTAAATAATGATCAGAAGTAAAAGTACGAGACCGATCGTAGAAAAAAGAAGTGTCAGATCTGCATTAGAAAAAATAGCAATTGTATCGGAAGCTATCCCTGCAGGACCGGTAACATACAGCTCTCCCTGTTCCAGAGTTTCCTCACCCTGCTGCATAATTTCCATTACTGTATCATTTATTTCTTCCATTGCCAGGCCGCTTTCTAAAACAACCGGAAGCACCATCGTAGTGCCGTCTTCAGATCGGAACGCTGAACGAGCCCCCTCTGGAAATTCATGGAACGGCACTGCTTCATCAATTGTATCTAAAGGAAAATCATCGGCAATCCATTCGGTGATCACTGCAATATTTTCCCATCCTGATCCATTGTTCCATTCTGTTTCCTGTGTAAAGACGAGGAGGGCCAGCTGCCCATCATCCTCCGGGAAATATTCCTGTATTTTTTCTTCAGCAATCACAGCATCTGCCTGTACAGGCAGATCATTTTCCCCTGTATTTATCGTATGATCATTTGCGGAAGGGGCAATGCTTAAGGCGCCGGCGGCAAACACCCATAGAAGAATTGTTATCCATACTGCTTTTCTGCTGGAGGTAAGCCTCAATAAGAACTTCATCATTTCTCTCCTTATAATATATTACTGCGTATAATTGAATGAACTCCGCTGCAGGACGTTATTTTTTCAGTGGCAGCTGAAACGTAAAGACTGTTCCTTGGCCAAGCTTGCTTTTTACAGTGATTTCCGTTTTATGCAGCTCCATTATCGATTTTACGATAGAGAGGCCGATGCCGGTGCCGCCCTTTCCCGTCCGGGACTTCTCCCCTTTATAAAATCGTTCCCAAATGTGCTTCAGCTGTGCTTCCGGAATACCTTTTCCTTCATCCTGGACATGCACTGCCAGCATATCTCCTGTTGTTTCAAGCTGGATACGGATTGTTTCCCCATTTAGGGAAAACTGCAGTGCGTTATGCAACAGGTTTACGAGTGCCTGTTCGATTCTATCTTTATCAGCCACCACGAATAGGTCTGTATCTTCAGGCTCCAGCTGAATTCCCACACCTTTTCTCTCCAGCTGCGGTTCGAGGAGCACAGCGATACGCTGCAGCTGTCTCGTTAAGTTGTATGGGGCCGGCGCAATTTCTATCTGTCCTGCTTCCAGCCGGCTCATATCGAGCGTGTCATTTACAAGCTGAATCACTCGTTCTGTCTCTTCTTTCATCAGGAGATAATAATGGTCCCGTTTATTTTCCGGGATGGTGCCGTCGAGCAGCGCGACAATAAATCCTTTCATTGAAGTAAGCGGCGATCGCAGATCATGGGAAACATTTGCAATGAATTCCTTGCGCATTTTTTCAAGACTGTTCAATTCTTCCGCCATATAATTAAACGTGTCTCCCAGCTGTCCGATTTCATCTCGGGAAGAGACCGTTACTCTGCGGGAAAAATCACCGGTTGCAAGCTGGAGTGCTGCCTCATTCATATGCCGGAGAGGGGCTGTAATTTTTTGTGATATGAAATAAATAATTCCTCCGGAAAAAGCGATTGTAATAATGAAAGGAATCAGCACCATGAGTGCCATCTGTTGATATTGATGATTAAGATCATGGAACACCATAACAGCCACATATGTCTCTTCATTACCAGGCACTGAGAAGGAATCTGCAATAATATAACTTAAATTCCCATTCATAGTAGCTCCTTCAGAAACGAATTCATCAGAAGCAGTGAGAATGATTTCCTGGTCCGGTTCATATTCAGCGTCGCCTTCCGGCTGAATGAACAATTCCCCTGTATTATCGTAGATGAATATATTGTAATTCCGGTGGTGCAGTGACGGCTGTATGAGGTCCGCTGTCTCCTCATCCGACCAGCCTTCCTCTGCACTTTGAGCAATCTGTTCCTGCAGCCGTTCGTAATGAAAGTCATACAATTCCTCATAATCATCGTAAAGATTCAAATGAAAAATGTAGATGAACACAAGTCCAAACAAGGTGAAAGATAGAAAAATAATCATTGAGTAACTGAGGAAAAGTTTTGTGAAAAGTGTTTTAGTTTTTATCATGATGTATTTCCTCAAATCTGTAACCGATTCCCCGGATCGTTGTAATGGACCATGATGCCTGATGACGATGAAGCTTATCCCGTACGCGCTTTATATGTACATCGATCGTACGGGGATCTCCCTCAAATTCAAACCCCCATACATTGTCGAGAAGCTGCCGCCGGGAGAGCACCTGATTTCGATGTACAGCAAAATAGTAGAGCAATTCCATCTCCCGTGGTGCTGTTTCTACGTTTGTGCCATTCACCCGGAGCCTGAAATCACGCTTATTAATCTCCATATTCGAAAAAACAAGTTCCTCCTGCTGATTGTCCGTTATCCCTGCCCTTCTTAACATGGCTTTTATTCTTGCACTGAGTTCATTTGGATCAAATGGTTTAACCATATAATCATCTGCTCCTATTTCCAGTCCTTTTACAATATCGTAGCTTTCTCCTTTTCCTGTGAGCATGAGAATAGGAATATGCCTATCATCGAGACGAATCATTCTGCAGACTTCCCAGCCGTCAATTTCCGGAAGCATCAGATCCAGGATTATACAATGCGGGGACATGTCATAATACATTTCCAGACCTGCACCACCATCGACTGCAATAAGCGGCTCAAAATTCATTTTTTTGACATACATAGAAATCAGGTCAGAAATATTCGGGTCATCTTCAATTATCAGTATCTTCACGGGAAGTTTCATCACTCACAGCTCCTCTTTCAATTACATTCTGCCTTCAGCATACTGCAACAGTTATTATTTTTACACAGCAATATGAACAGAGTGTTAACAACCAAGGAAAGTATTTCTTTTCAGGCCTTCTCATAACTCTCGTGCGCAAGTTGAGTTCAAGCTGAAGA
This sequence comes from Alkalicoccus daliensis, assembly GCF_900103955.1. Classification (GTDB taxonomy): domain Bacteria; phylum Bacillota; class Bacilli; order Bacillales; family Salisediminibacteriaceae; genus Alkalicoccus; species Alkalicoccus daliensis. The sequence continues at coordinate 57,349 of NZ_FNIL01000008.1, read as the reverse complement.
TTATTATATCTGCCGGCACTGCTCCTGGATAAATGCTTTCGTTCTCTCTTACAGCGGACGGTTTTTTTGCTGTACTTTAAAAAATTGGTCAATCAGTGACATAAATCTGTGAAAATGCCACCTGCTCCTTCTTTTATAACTTAATATCATTTTTTGCTCTTTCGTTTTATAAATATACTGTGGCGCAAAAGAGCTCCTGTAGAATTTTTGCATTCTGGACTAAATAAACAATTGTATTATCCAGAATAATCTTGGAATTTATTAGAAATAAAACTATATTATTCAAGGAAAACAAATCCTAAATTTAGTAAATTATAGTATACTTAAAATGTTCGGCTGTATAAGATTTAAAGAGGATCCGATCAGCCAAGCTGGGCAGTTCCCTCCTCGTAAGAAATGTTAGTAAAATTGAAAAATAAAAAGGAGAAAGAAAATGAATTTAGCGCTGCAAACTGAAAGGCTTATACTTACCCCTTGTACTGACAAAACATTATTAATCTATGCTACGAAGGGATATGAGCTTGGACCTCACATTGAAATGTATCTCGAGGAAGTTAAAAAAGATGCATCTGCTTTAGGCTGGGGAGTCTGGCTTGTGATTGATAAACAAACAAATAATATCATTGGGGATATAGGGTTTAAGGGGAAACCTGATAAAGATAATTCGCTGGAAGTAGGATATGGCATTACCTCTGCAGAACAAAACAAGGGTTACGCAACAGAGGCATTAAATTGTCTTATTGAATGGGCATTTAACGCTGATTCGGTACATAAAATAATAGCTGAATGTCTGGAGGATAATATCCCATCCATAAAAGTACTAAAAAAACTAAACATGGTAAAAATGAAAAAGGATAACCAAATGCTCTACTGGCAGTTAAATAAAAGCGCAGGTAAGAGCCTTGCTCTTTAACTATTTTCCCAAAGAAAATTCCTCGAATTGGAACTTCCTTTTTTTCATGTGATATGTACAGTAAACTTCACATTCACTTTTCACACAAAAAAGAATCTTCTTCTCGACTAAGAATAGAAGATTCTAATAAAAAGAAAATACCTTTATGAATCAGCAGTGCAAGTGAAGCTGTCTCCAATTTGAATATCTCACGATCGCATGTACGATAAAGGTTCCATTCTGGTTCTCAGCGAACAAACGGACAACCTGCAGTTATAATCCAGGAAAGAATAATACACCTGCTTAGATAGTACTTTTGCCGAACTATATAGTAACAATGATAATCAGTATTACTGACTACTGAAGTAAAATAAAAACCGGAAAATAAGATTGTTATTTTCTCAGTTTCACTTCTGCGGCTGAATTTCTATAGAGACTGCACTATTCATGAAATTGCTCATTCACTCGAATCTGGGCAAAAGACAATTATACTTCTCCGTTGTTCTGCCCTATTTTTTTGTTTAATTTTTCTCGGTACTTGTCGTGCCAGGTAACAGTATCTTTGAGCAGTTCGTCACAAAAAGCGGCAACGTCCTCTCCAGTAAGGTCAGTTACTTTTCTTCCATCAGCTGCACCTTCTTCGAACATATCCAGAATCCCGCCAAAAATTCGTTTTATATCTTCCCAATCAGACAGACCGCCCGAGCTCCACAAATATTCTTTAATTGCTTTATAAGCGTTTTGGTACTCCAGCGGCAAAGCTTTCGCCCGTGCTTCCATCGCTTTCCATTCCCGCTTCTCTTTCCGATTTCCAATAATTTTTTCAAATATACTCATCATGATTCTCCTTTCGATTTTGCATTCATTTTCAGTTCAGTCATTCTGCTTGATACGAACTCCCACTTCTTCCAGAAATTTTTCAGGTGTTCTTCTCCCGCTTCATTGAGCATATAAAATTTTCTGGGCGGTCCTTTCGTGGATGGCTTTTTTTCGATATCGACCAGGTTGTTTTTCTCCAGCCGCATGGTAATTGCGTAGACTGTGCCTTCTACCACATCTTCAAAACCGAGTTCTCTCAGCTGCTGCGTAATTTCGTAACCGTAAGTCTCGCCGTGGCTGATAATCTCCAGTACACAGCCTTCCAGAACTCCCTTGAGCATTTCCGTATTGTTATCCAAACGAACCCTCCTCCCAAATATCATAAAATCTGCAATACAGTATTCATTAATACTACTTACTAGTATATAGTAATACTGAATACTGCAATAGTCAAGCCTGTTTCTTTATAAATGAGTAAATGATTAGACAGTTGTTCCATAAACTTTATTCATCCCACAGAATCTACTCCGCGTACAGGACTTCTCTCAGTGCATTTGTTGCGACCATCGATAAATTATAAGCAAAGTGTTATATAGTCAATATCGAATTATTCTTCTTAAAAAAAGTTTGTTAACTGAAACTTATAATTTTCTATTTTACTCAGGTTAATATGTAAGTTCTTTTCGAAAAATATTGTGTCCCCTTCTGGTATACGTTAATTTACATGAAATTGCTAACATCTTCTAATTAAGATCTGGCATTTTCGGCGTACAAAAAAAGCACCTGGTTTCAGGCACCTTTTTCACTTAAATTCAATTGCCCGTAAATTGTTCGGGTCAATTTTTCTTAGAGTATTTAATTCCTGCTGCGTTGGGGCGGCATTTACCGGAACTTCTGTTTCGTGTATTTTGAATCCGGTCTGGGCTTTAACTTCTTCGACTGTCGTTCCAGGGTGGATGGAATCAAGAACTAACCTTCCTTTAAAATAATCAAAAACACACAGGGGCGTGACTATTTTCCACAAGTTTCCTTTTGTTGTAATGAAGTCCACATGTTCTACAAATGTACGGACGTCATGCTTCGTTCTCCAGACAATCGCCTTTTTTGCCGTAGGTATCAACACTGCGCTTCCTGCTCCTCCTGGCAGTCTCACCTTTAGATTATCCGGTGTACCGATAATCGAAGCATTTACATGACCGTGCTGATCAAATTGAACACCTCCGAGAAAGGCCACGTCCAATTTGCCTCTTATAGACAGATCAAATACGTCCAGGAGACTGAAAGTGGATTCACTGTGGCGCACCAATTCCGTACCTGCCGAGGAATAACTTGTATTTCGAAGAGTTGAAGGGTTCACGCCACCAGGGATGTTCAAATGCACCATAGAAGGAGCATGAAGTGCCTTGGCTAACATCATGGAGACCATGGGCATATGTGAAGATACCCCGTGGAACGCTACTTCTCCGTCTTGAAGAAGCCGCGACATCGCGCACGTCATCATATCTGCTGTTGTATAAGCCATTTTGTCCCTCATCGTCTAAATCCTCCTGCTTGTTGACGTAGACCTTTTCGATCAGTTTGATCATAGTTATCAAGCCAAATCTGGTGATCCTTTTTCTCCCTGCCCGATAGGAATTTCTTCAGCATACGGTGATCTACTTCATAAAGTCCTTCATAGCTGCACGGTTTGGCCCCACCGGGTACTTCAATCACCGCATCGGTCATGAAGCCAGGGATATCAATCGTCTTTTTCCCGTACGTGCCTTTTAATGATGGGATGATTTTTTCAGCTGTGATAATCACATGATCTGCCGCTCTCCAAATAATCTCATCATCATACTTTGCCCCGTTGATGATGGCGTTACCCTGTTCATCAGCCTGATGGACATGGATAATCGCGACATCTGGTTTGAGTGTTTTAACCAAAGTAACAGGCTCCTGACCGCCAAAGGGATCATCGACTACTTTGAAATAGTCATTCTCCACGAGAAGATCACTGTACAGCAGGCCATGAACCGGCATAAAAGGTACATTCATGATGGCGCCTCTCAAAGCACATAGGACCGTGTAGCAAGCATGCTCATTTCCTGTGATTCGCTTTTCTTCCACGCCTTTGCGGTAGTGCATGCATAGCCCGTAGACGGATTCATAGCTGACGAAACCCGCATCCACAGTGTCTACCAGGCCCATTGCGCATAACAGATCAATATCAAGTGCGCCTGCTGTTTTTACGATCTTGAGTTTGCTGATCTCCTGCCTGGCAATTTCTCTCACAGCTGCCATAGGCGCACGATGAAGCGCGTTACCGCTGAAACAAAGCCGGCTTCCCGGTCTGATAAACTGTTTGATTGCTTCTTCAAGTTCCATGCGTTTCGACATCTCTATGACCTCCAATTATTTTACTGCGTTACTAACAATATGAACGGCATCCCAAACACCAGCAAAGGGCGGTGCATAACAAAAATCGACCATTCCTAATTCATCTGTCGTCATTTCGTTATGAACAGCAAGAGCAATAAGATCTACTCTTAACACGGCACCCTTTTCACCGACGATTTGGCCTCCAAGGATTTTTTTCGTCCGCTTCTCACAAATCAGCTTTAATTCAAGAGGGACGGAGCCAGGATAATACTGAGGATGGTCTCTTGCTGTCAGAGTCACCGTGGAAATTTCGTCATACCGCTCTTCTGCCTCAGACTCGCTCATACCCGTACGACCCATTTCCAGATTAAATAGTTTTATGGCTGCACTGCCAAGGGTTCCTGTATATTTACGCCTTGCCCCGGCAATATTTTCTCCTGCGATTCTCCCGCATTTATTTGCATTGGTTCCAAGGGGAATGAAATCTGTTTCATCTTTTACTTTGTTATAAACCGTTGCACAATCACCCGCCGCAAAGACGCCAGGTATGTTCGTTTTCATTTCTTTATCAACTATGATGGCACCTCGCTGATCCAACCGTAACGGCGTCGCATGAAAGAGAGATGTCGCTGGGCGTACGCCGGTGGCTAGCACGATATAATCAGTCTCGTAGGTTCCTCGGTCTGTGACGACCTTTCGCTTTGCACCTGTTTCATGAATCTCTTTCAACGTTTCTGAGAGATGGAGACTGACGCCATTCTTTTCCATCTCTTTTTGTGCAATGTCTACTATTTCCGGGTCAAAAGGCATCAGTATTCTCTTCGCCATTTCAATCACACGAACCTGTTTGCCCATCGTTCGAAGCGCTTCAGCCATCTCAATCCCGATATACCCTCCTCCGATAACGGTAACATCGGAAACGTCATCGCCTTGAAGTCGTTCCTTCATACCAAGTCCATCTTCCATGGTTTTTAACACCCGGACATAGTCATTGTCTATTCCCGGCACTGGAGGGATAATCGGTGATGTTCCTGTGGAGATCATCAAACGATCATAAGGATCGATCCAAACTGAACCCGTTATCAGGTCTTTCACCATGAGCTGCTGTCGGTCAAAATCCACTTTCACAACTTCGTGGTTCAAGTTCACTTGAATATTCTGTTTTTGGAATTCTTCTACTGACCTGGCAATCATCCGTCTGTGGTCGTCATTTTCATCTGAAATATAATACGGCAGTCCACACGCCCCATAAGTGGGGAAGGCACCTTTCTCATAGACGACAATCTCTGCGTCAGCATTCATCCGTCTTAACTTGGATGCGGCCGACATTCCCGCCGCGATACCTCCGATTACAATAAGCTTCATGGGGTTTCCTCCTCCTTCACCAGGATGGCTGGCGTGTCATCCTTGTCTTGTTCAAACATTTCTCTTGCCGTCTCTTTACCATGAAATGCTTTCGCGCCTTCCCTGTAGAGAGGTATCGAAAGCGCACCTTTATCGCTTCTTACCGGTAATGGCTCGTGACATCTTTAAAAAGTTCAGGGTATACACGCCACCATAGATATTGATTTGAATCTCCATCATCGGTCGTTGCCAACACCGGTTAGCACGCATAGCTTGTTCGTTCATCGCAAAACCAAACTGTCCGCCTCACGTCACAAGCGACGACATTGGATTGCAGTGATCCTTTGTACTCCTCACTGGCGTAGGTCTCCTTAGAACTGCCATAAACAATGCGATTCCTGGGCTTCAACACCAATATCCCAGCAAAAATCAATCAGCCCTGTCTTATGTAAGAAACAGACATCGAAGTAAAACCTCTACGACAGAATATCAAAAAAAGATTTTACTCGACGCTTCCTTTAAAGCATTGCAGGACGAAGAACTTTTAGCGTTTTTGGCGATATTCATCATTTCTGAAATCTTAGTTGTCCTTGCAAATGGGCAGGAGGGTTTTATCTTTTCTGCGGACCAAACATAATCCCGGCAAAAAATGGAGATAAATATAAGGTTTCCTTAATGTATATTTTGTCGATCTGATGATGTTCCGTCTCATAAACTAACACCACAGGATTCTCTTCATGACTTTAGCTTTCAACTATAGGTTTGCTATCAATAATTCCTACGACCAGCATATCCACGGGGGTGTCGCGGTGAAGCCCGTGTTTAACTTGCTCACCTGTGGACAGAAGGACATATTCCCCTTTTCCAGCTCCGATGATATCTGCAGCAACCCGGTATTCTTTCTGTTTTTGATGCATCAATTCGATGACCAGCAGCGTATAGCCCTGCAGCGAATCTAATTTTCGTGTCGAGACGACGTTGGAAATGACTTTTCCCATTAACATGTTCATCACCAACTTTCTTTTACGATTTCACCTGATTCTGACCCTTGGATCAGGAAGGCATTTCCATCATCTGTATCTATATGCATATCAAGTTTATATGTGTCTTTTACGCGAACGGTGACATTCCCCATAATCCCTGGTTTTTCACCAGAAACCTTCACAGCAATCCGGTCGCCATCCATAACGTGAAACCTGCTTGCGTCCTCAGGAGTCATATGAACATGACGATCGGCAATGATGCACCCTTCCGACAGGCTTAACTTCCTGCCATTGATTGCAATCAGGGTTACGGCTTCTGAACCTTCGAGGTTTCCCGACCTTCTCACCGGTGGTTTGAGACCTAATTTCCTTGCATCCGTCATTGAGACCTCAACTTGTGTCTGGCCTCTTGAGGGACCAAGGATTCTGACATTGTCAATGCGTCCTCTAGGTCCTTCTATACTTACTTTTTCTTGACATGCATATTGACCAGGCTGGGAAATGTTCCGGAAATAAGTCAGTGAATATCCTTTTCCAAAAAGAGTTTCCACATGTTCTGGAGATAAGTGAACATGACGGGCTGAAACACTGATTGGGATCTTTTGAGTGAGAACAATTTGTATGCCCTTTTCTTCTAAGATCTTCGTTATCGAACGATAGATTTCTTTCTCAATCTGCATTTGATTCATACCGTCATATCACTCCTTATCATTTATTTCATCATGGGTAAAATTTTTATTACATCGTCGTGCGGTCTTGGAATTACGTGCGCAGCAACCAGTTCACCTGTTCTTTCAACCGCTTCACTGCCTACATCGATAGCAGCTTTCACAGCTCCTACTTCGCCCTTGATCACGACTGTGACGAGTCCGGATCCGATCTTCTCGCTGCCAACCACTTCCACATTCGCTGCCTTAAGCATGGCATCTGCTGCTTCAATAGCTGCTGTTAATCCTCTGGTTTCAATCATCCCGAGTGACTGGTTCATATTATTTTCCTCCTTGTTTTGCATCTTGTTTTATATCTTGTTTAGGTAACAGTCTTGCCAAATCACTATGCGGACGAGGAATGACATGAACAGCGACAAGTTCTCCAATTCTTTGGGCTGCTTCTGAACCAACTTCGGTCGCTGCTTTCACTGCACCCACATCACCCTGCACCATAACAGAAACCAGTCCAGATCCAATTTTCTCACTGCCTACAATTTGAACATTTGCCGCTTTTAACATGGCGTCCGCTGCTTCAATGGCCGCTGTTAAGCCTCTAGTTTCGATAAATCCTACAGATTCACTCATTGTTAGTATCCTCCTTTTTTTTACGTTCTTCGCCAAGATAATTCATGATTTCATCTGATGGCTGGGAAATCAGCACGGTGTTCATCAAATAGTGACCATCAAACTGACTGCTTATCGTGACAGCAATATCAAGGGCCGCCTGCACATTTTCAATCGTACCGCCAATTACGAGCGTCACTAGTCTTCCGCCGAGATCGTTCTCACTGGAGACGAAAACGACTTCAGATCCCTTGCACATGGCGTCAAGAAGCTGAGATGCCAGCGTGAAATACTTTACTTCAATAAGGCCGATTGCATCATATTGTTCAACTACCATCTTCATCACCTCTTTGCATGCCCTGCTGATATTTAGTTATCATTCGTTCCCAGCCCGGGTAAGGCTTGGCGATAACCCGCCCAGAGATATCACCCGTCAATGAACAATTCATCGCTTCTTCCACCGCCATCTGCACCGAGGCCAAATCACCTTTTATCACTATTGTCAGATACCCGGAACCGAGTTGTTCCAATGACTCAAGTTCAATGTGATTTGACTTGAGCATGTGATCAAGAACAACCAAAGCCTCCACATACTGCCGGGCTTCAATGAAGCCGAATGAAAGCTTGTCGTAATTCATTATCCGATCACCTTCTTCTTCACCTTGCCATTGGTTAATAGACCCGCCATACGGTTATCGGTTTTCGGGATAATCGTTGTTTTCACAACATCTTCAGACAGATAGTTCAGCGCTTTCGTTCTTGCAGCTTGCATTGCCATTTCCACATTGGCTATGTCCCCTCTAAATTTCACTTGAACAACCAGGGGGATCTCCGCCTTGTCCCCCTCTATCGGATTATTACAGTCAATTCCTTCAATCGTAACGTCTGCGTATTTCACTGCTTGATCCGCTGCAGCGATGGCAACACTGAAGCCGAGTACTTCGAGCATACCTAATGCTTTATTCATCGTGTCCACCATCCTTCTCAGCCAATTATCCGAAACCCGCCTTCTGCAAGTACACAACGTCTTGTTCTCGTGAATGTCCTTGGAGAGGTAATTCCCTCTCCTGTAGGCCCAGCGATGGTCATAGAGGTATATCCTTCTCCTCCAAAACCTACCCCCGCAAGAGAAGAAGCGTTTTTTACAAAAATCGTTGTTTGAATTCTTTGGGCAAAATGAGTTAATCTGTCGACATTTTTAGAATGAATGATCGCCGTATGACGATTGCCTTTCTCTGCGATTACCGCCTGGTCTACTGCTTCTTCAAATGTGGAAACTTTTACCAAAGGCAATACCGGCATCATCTGTTCAAGCTGTACGAAGGGATGGGCTTCATTCACATCACAAAGAAGTAATCTTGGGGAATCATTCTTTCCTGTTGCTTCTTTTAATATTCCTACGGCACTTTTTCCTATCCATTTCTTTGCCACATGATACCTTTTTTTCGTTTCTGATACGGTACATCCTTTAGAGGCTTCTGGACCTGGTGTCTGATTAATCAAAACGGTTGCCATGACCTGTTTCAGCTCAGCTTCATTGAGCATATAACCGCCATACTGCAACAACTGATAGACAAGTTCATCAAACACTTCTGCCAACACGAAAACTTCCTTCTCCCCAATACAGAGGATGTTATTGTCGAAAGCCGCTCCCTGAATGATCGCTTTGGCGGCTGCCTCGATATCTGCCGTTTCGTCTACAATTACCGGCGGGTTCCCGGCCCCGGCACCAATGGCTTTTTTACCAGATTTCAGGAGCGACTTAACCAGTTCTTTTCCACCTGTGCCAACAAGCAGTTGGACATCGGGATGACTCGCGAGCTGATTTACGGTCTCTAACGTTGGTTCTCCAATCATCGTAATCAGGTTTCCCGGCCCTCCTGCCCCTTTAATTCCTTGATTCACATCCGCTACGACTTTGGCACATGTAGCCTTTGATGATGGATGAACATTAAATACCACCGTATTTCCAGCAGCCAACATCGCCAGACTGTTATGAATCACAGTCGTTGTAGGATTCGTCACCGGTGTCACCGCACCAATAACACCAAATGGCGCATCTTCTTCAATCGTCAGTCCGAAATCCCCACTGACTGCTTCTGTTCTCAAATCTTCAACACCAGGGGTTTTCGAAATGACCAGTTCATGTTTCGCGACTTTATCTGATACAGAACCTAGTCCGGTTTCCTCTACTGCCATGGTTGAATAACTTTCTTTGTTCTCTTCGACGACTTTTTTGATTGTTTCCAGAATACTTTTACGTTGTTTAATGGAGTAGGTCATTAATTCTTTTTGGGCTGCTTTAGCTGCATCGACTGCATCATTTACCTTCGTAAAAATGCCGGAATGACCTTGGCTGATTAAATCTGACTGGTGAGTATATGGAGGCAGAACCGACTTTTTCTCTTGAAAGGTTTCCACGTTAACACCTGGATGAGGTGTTGAGGTTGAATGTCCTAATTCTTCCTCCACATTTTTCATCACCGAAGTGACAATTTGCTTTAACATTTCCTCGGAAATGGACACGTTAAGCCCTCCCTTCTTTAATATTTTTCAATACTTCATTTGTCACAGAAGCGATTATGTCTTCCAGATTAACAGCGTCTTTCTCGTCTTCACTTTCCTCACTCCGACATGAAGGAGTCCCACCGGTTGTGAATCCCAGTTTCGATCGAATACCAATTAAATCGGAAACTTGATTGCAATTGAGTTCGTTACTTTTTTTAAGAATGTTCGTTGAGTACATCGTCATCAATGCGTAATGTTCAAGGCTTTCTAAACGGAAATAAGCCTCAGTGAGGTCTTTCCCCCAGGTTAATGCCCCGTGGTTTGCTAGAAGTACGGCATTATGTGTCTTACAATAAGGCGCAATTGATACCGGGACTTCCTCAGTTCCGGGTGTTGCATAAGGAGCGATCGGCACCGTGCCCAACAAAACAACAGCTTCCGGTGAAATAGGGCGATCGAGTTCAACTCCTGCGATAGCAAATGAAGTGGCCACTGGTGGATGCGCATGAACAACAGCATTGATTTCAGGATTTTCGTTATAAGCACGCAAATGCATTTTCACTTCAGAAGAAGGTTTGTATTTTCCTTGCAGAACTTTTCCTTTCAGATTCATTTTGACCATCATTTCCGGCCTCATGAATCCTTTACTGACTCCTGTAGGTGTTGTCCAAATGGCATCACTGCCAACTTTTACAGATATATTTCCATCATTGGCTGCAACAAAATTCTTTTTATAAATCCTGTCACCAATTTCACAAATTAATTTCTTTGCTTCAAAATCAGATAAGTAAGGTGTTTTTTTCATTTTCAATAACCTCCCTTCTTTTATTTTCTTTGTTTGTGTTGTTTTTGTCAATATTTATTTTGTTTTATACTATATTCATTTGTAATTCGTTTGTTTATTTCCAATAAATCATGGTATAATACAGATAAAAATTAATTCAACAGAGGAGACATTTATATGCTGGCTATTGAACGGAAGAAATTCATTAAAGATTTAATCATTGAGAAGAAAAGTGTCACCGTAGCTGCATTAACCAATCAGTTCAAAGTAACAGAAGAAACTATCAGAAGAGACTTGAAGCAACTCGAGGAAGAAGGTGTACTCACCAGGACATATGGTGGTGCCTATATTTCCGAAGGTGTACAAAACGATGTGGATATCAACCTCCGTGAACATATTCATGTGGAAGGAAAGAAAAAAATTGCCAAGGAGTGCCTGAAACATATCCACAGTGGCGATTCCATTTTTCTCGATGCTTCCACGACTTCCTTGATGATCGCACAGCTGTTAAAAGATATTAAGCTCACAGTTGTAACCAATTCCATCAAAGTTGTTCAAGCTTTAAATGACAATCCTTCTGTCAATGTCGTGGTCATAGGAGGTCAGTTTTCCCGTTCTTCCCAATCAAATTTAGGAAGACTGTCTGAAAAAACCCTTGAATACTATTATTTTGACATTGCGTTTATCTCTTGCCGGTCTGTGAGTATGGAACATGGGATCACGGATTCCAATGAACTGCAAGCTGGAATCCGGAGAATCGCTGCCGATCATGGCAATACCGTTTTTCTTGTAGCAGATTATACGAAATTCGACAAGACATCCTTCATCCACATTTCCGAATTTGACCAAATCCAACATATTGTCGTTGATGGACAATTGTCAGAAGAATGGAAGGAATTCTTGAGAGTGAAAAACATCTTTTTGCATCAGGCAGATACACCTTCACCACGTTAGTTAACCTTTCATACCGTGCTGTCACCTCGTTCATTATTCGAGTGGTGCCAGCATGGTACATTTTAATTTAAGTCTTATTTGTGAAACAGTTCGTGCAAACTTTCCTGGTAACCTGGATAAGCAATCCCTTTTTCTGTAACAATTGCCGTAATCAATGAATGATCAGTGACATCAAAAGCCGGGTTATAGACTTTCACGTCTTTAGGGGCCATCCGTTCGGAGTACCACTTTTCCGTGACTTCTTCCAGGCTTCTTTGTTCGATTTCGATGTTCTCCCCTGTTTCACACGCTAGATCAATGGTAGATATAGGGGCGCAAACGTAAAACGGTATACCGTAATGCTTCGCCATAATAGCTACAGAAGATGTCCCAATTTTGTTAGCCGTATCGCCATTGGCAGCCACCCGGTCACAACCGACAAGAACAGCTTCAATTTTGTTTTCTTTCATAACGATTGAAGCCATGTTATCACAGATTAAGGTGACATCAATGCCGGCCTTCTGCAGCTCCCATGCCGTTAAGCGGGCACCTTGCAGTAAAGGCCTCGTCTCATCCGTGAAGACCTTGAACTGGTAATCCTGCTGATGACCAAGGTAAAGAGGTGCTAGCGCTGTACCATATTTTGCAGTAGCTATAGTGCCTGCATTACAATGTGTTAAAATCCCCATACCTGGCTTTAACAGTGTCAATGCATGTTCTCCAATAGTTTTGCAGACTTCTTCGTCTTCGTTGCGGATTTTATCGGCTTCTTTTTTCAATTGTTGCTTCACTTCAGGGACAGATAACCCGTCAGCAAAGGCTTCATGCAGTCTTTTCTCCATTCGCTCCAAAGCCCAGAAGAGATTGACGGCAGTCGGTCTTGAGGACGCAAGATAATTTTTCGCCTTAGCAAAGGCTTTAGTGAAAGCATCGCGATCCGTTTCATTTTCCTGCTTGACCGCCAGATAGACCCCGTAAGCTGCAGCGATTCCGATTGCTGGTGCACCGCGTACTTTCAGTTCATAGATGGCCTCCCAAACATCCTCAACGGTTATTAAATCAAGATATTTTTCCGTTTCAGGCAATACAGACTGATCGAGGATAACGAGAACATTCCGACTGTCTTCAAGCTTCACCGATTGAATTATTAACCCTTCCATTATTCATCGCTCCTTTATTTTTATCTAATAACTTTGTAACCACATTTAAGAATTCTTCCCCAGTTGAGAAAGTCTCTCGTTCGAGAATAAATGTCTTTCCGGCCTTGAGACAAATCGTCTCTGCATAGATGCGTTGCTCGTGATTTTGAATAACAGTAAGATCCTTCACATGCGCAATTCCCACCGTACGTCTGATTAATTCGCAACCCGCTGTACCTGCAGTATCTTTTAGTAACCGTGACATATAATAATTATAAAATCCGCTATACTCAGCAGTCCTCTCTTTATCAGCTTTTCGCCAGGCTATTTCAAATTTCGCTTTGAAGAGGTCCACCACTTCGATGATCGTTTGAGATAAATATGCTAAATAACTTTTTTTATCCTGCTCATTTTCTATTGTGACAAAGCCGTTCATATAGGCAAAAATAAGGTTAGCGATCACGTTTCCCACGTCATATCCTGCAGGTCCGTAGAATGCGAATTCGGGATCGATGATTTTTGTAGAGTCCTTTGTAACGAAAACCGAGCCCGTATGAAGATCTCCGTGGATCAGTGACTGAGCATTTGTCATGAATTCAAATTTTAATTTGGCCGTCTCCAGCTTTAACTGTTCATCAGACCAGATCAGATTTTCAACTACTTCCTTTGAACCCTTGAATACATCATTTCTCGGACAATCGTAGAAAGGTTCAGTAAAGACCAGATCCTCGCTGATCTCACATAGATCCGGGTTAACAAATGATTTTACCAGTGCTTTCTTTTCTTTATGATTCATAACCACGTCAGACGTATTCAAAAGTGTATTTACCATGAATGTCGTAATATGATCGGCAAAATTTGGAAAGGTTTTCTTCTCCATAAGAGCATCACGCATGATCTGATGATCAGACAAATCTTCCATGGACATGCAATTCATAATCGGATCATAGTGATAAACTTTTGGTACTAACCCCGGTGCAGACTCTCCCTGTAGCTTGAGAATGTCATATTCGATTCGGTTACGGTCCGGCGATACAACAAATTCATCCGAGATCCTGGCTACAGGCCCTGCCTGCTTGATAATTAAAGAACGATTCATTTTCCTCTCCTTAATTAAAAAAACATAGTTGAGGTTTCCGTCTCCAATCTCATTCACCTCCAATTCAGCATCTTTGTCGAAATAAGTCATTTGTGTTAATACATATTGTCTGACGTCGTCCTCATTCATAGTGAAATAAGCAGATTCGAAATCTTTTTGAGTCATTTTTCATCCTCCTCAGGTGTTCATTCGCTACTTGTTTTTGTAATACGTTAATGCCAGTGCCAAGGCAAGAACTGTTCCTTTTACAATATCCATGGCATAATACGGTACACTCATCATGATGAGTCCATTTGCCAAAATTCCAATTAACACAGCTCCGATAAATGTTCCAAAGGCATTTGGCTTCCCTGCCCCAAGAACGGCAAAACCAATAAATGCTGCGGCAACGGCGTCCATTAGATAAGGACCGCCGGCATTGATTTCTGCTGTCATTACCCGCGATGCGAGGATCATTCCACCGATTGCTGCAAATGTAGCCGATAATAAATAAGCAGCAACTTTATACTTATTAACCGGTATACCAGAGAGTCTTGCTGCTTCCTTGTTGCCTCCGATGACATACATATATCTGCCATGCTTCGTATAAGTCAAGAAAATATGTACAACCAGAACAGTGACGGCCATGATGATGATAATCCAGGGGACTTGTCCCAATGTCGCAAAAAATGGAGTAATTTGTCCTTCGGCATAGGTGCCGTCTGACATAATCATATTCTGTGAAATTGTTGCGCCACGTGTATAAGTCAAAGCAACGCCTTGGATGATGAACATGGTTGCCAATGTCATTAACAAATCTGGGATCTTAACTTTAACAATCATAAACGCGTTAAAAGCACCGACCGCCAATGCAGCAAGAATCCCTGCACTGATTGCTATAAGAGCGGGTTGCTGGTACCAGACAAACATTGAGATAACCACTGCATTTGACAAGGAAGCCACCGATCCTACGGACAGGTCAAAGCCGTTGACAGATAAAGAAATGGTAATTCCTACTGCGATAATGGTGACAATGGAAATAGCTCTTAAAATATTGATGATGTTTCCTGTTGATAAGAAATTCGGGTTCATTAGTGCAAAAAAGACAATCAAAACAACAATTAATATCAATGTCCCATACCGGTAAAGAAAATCAAAAAAATCAAATTCAGTCTTTGCGACTGATGTATTCGTTTTACTCACTGGCCCCGCCTCCTGTAGAATATAGAAGCAACATTTCTTCGTCTGTTTCTTTTTTCATTACTTCTTTTACAATTTTGCCGTCATACATTACATAGATTCTGTCACTAATTCCCATAATTTCAGCCAGTTCACTGGATGCATAAATCACCGATTTTCCTTTATCAGCCAATTCGGTGATCAGCTTGAATATATCTTTTTTTGCACCGACATCCACTCCTTTTGTCGGTTCATCAAAAATATACACTTGCGCATCTGCGACAAGCCATTTTCCAATGGCAATCTTTTGCTGATTTCCCCCGGACAGATTTTCAACGATGGTTTTTTCAGACGGAGTTTTAACATCAAGTTTTCGAATCATCTCTTGTGCTTTTAAAGCTTCTGATTTGAAATCCAGAAAACTGAATACTTTCAGGAAGTTGTTCATACTTGCTACACTGAAATTAACGGTAACCGTCTCTTCGACCAACACGCCTTCTTTTCTTCGTTCTTCCGGGACAAGCGCCATGCCTTCTTTCACAGCGTCGTAAGGTGATTTCAGTTTGAGTGTTTTTCCATTAAGAGTAATTTTACCCTCCACTTTCTTTGACTCACCGAACAACGCCTTGCAAAATTCTGTTTTTCCCGCTCCTACCAGCCCAGCGATTCCAACAATTTCGCCTTTTTTTGTGTGTAGTGTCACTCCATTTACACTTTCTTGATCATTTAAATTATCAACTTGTAAGGACAATTCTCCGATATTTGCAACTCGATCCGGAAATTGATCTCCTAATTTTTGACCGAGCATATGTTCAACTACTTGATTTACATGGGTGTCAGCTATCTGTTCTTTAATCACAAACTTTCCATTCTTCATAATGGTGATTTCATCACAATTATCGAATAATTCAGGTAATCTGTGAGAAATAAAAACAACCCCTACATTTCGTGAAATTAAATCTCGGACAATACGGAATAATTCATCGGTTTCCGTTAAACTTAGCGGAGCTGTTGGTTCATCAAGTACGAGAAGTTTACAATCTCGGGAGATGGCACGAGCAATGAGAATCATCTGCTTTTGCGACAGACTGAGCTCACTCACGAGTTTTTTCGGTGACAAATTTACGTGAATGCTGTCGAGTACTTCTTTCGCACGGCGATAGATATGCTTCCAATCAACGAATTGTTTCTTACCTAGATCACTCACGGTTTCATTGAGCATGATATTTTCAGCTACGCTCAAGTATGGAATCAGAGCCGTATCCACTTCTTGATAAACGATTTGAATTCCTAAGTCTTGGGCGTCTTTTGGAGATCGAATCGCTACCTTTTCACCATTTATAAAAATATCACCTGTGTAATGGCTGTAAGCTCCGGCCAGCACTTTCATCAATGTAGACTTCCCCGCTCCGTTTGCTCCAATCAAAGCATGCGATACACCCGTTTCCGTTTTAAAGTCGACTTGATCAAGCGCTCGAACACCTGGAAATTCAATGGTGATCTTTTTCATTTCAATCACTGTTCGTTCCAATTTATAAATCTCCTTTCAAAAAAGAGGAGGGTGAAAACCCCCCTCAGTTTTATTATTCGTTTTGGCTTTTTAACACTTCCATCCAGTCCTCAAGGAACTCATCTGTTTCGCCCCATCCTGGTATGATTTGATTCAAAGATTGCATATTCACCGCTTCATCGCTGCTTTGGAGATCTTCTTGAGAGATTAAATCCGCTTCAAGGTCATACGTATCTGGAGTATCTTCACCTGCAAGCTTCTTTGCAAGGATACGCATGTTCACTGCTCCGATCACCTTAGGATCAACTGCAGCGGTATAAAGCCATGGACTTCCTTCTTCTTGCATGATTTCAAGATCCGCGTTCGATACATCGATGCCGTAAATATCAATTTCATCTCTTCCTGCCTCGTTTATAGCTCTGGCTGCCCCGATCGCAAACGCATCCCAAGTTGCAAATATCGCATCGATTTCCCCTTCTTCGTTTGCATTTAACATAGAGGCTACAGCATTTTGAGTTTGTACTGTTGTATCTTCAGCTGCCACACCAAAGCGTTCTAACTCTTCCAACCCATCATATTCTTCAAGATAATCCAAGTAGACATTGTTTCTTCTTACCATTGGCGGGAACCCATCCACCCAAAGGTAAACAATATTCGCTTCTTCGTCATAATCTTCCACTAATTGATCGAGTACTAACGTAGCTAGAGCTTCATCATCCTGAGAAGTAACCGTTACATTATCAATCTCCGTCAGTTCAGGAATCGAATCGAAGGTTACCACCTCAATACCAGCTTCCCTTGCCTCTTCCACCGCTTCATACGTGGCCTCATCATCACCATGAGAAATCACTAATCCATCTACCTCTTCTTGAATGGCTTGTGAGATTGCATCATGAAACTGTGCTGAGTTCCCATCTGCAGTAAATAAATCAACATTAAACCCTAAAGAGTTTCCTTCTTCGCTTGCACCGGCCAAAAATTGTGCTGTATGATCATCTCCACCAATTTTACGGATAACACGGATGTCGACTTCCTCATCGCCACTGAATCTCTCCGGGACTTCTTCATCAGCACTGGCAGCACCATTCGAATTGTCTTCGTTTTCATTTTCCTCATTATTTCCTGACTGATTATTGCTACTTCCGTTATTCTCTTCGTTACTAGCAGCATTATCTTCACCACAACCTGCTAAGAAAACTGTTGAAACAGCAGCAACCAGTAATGATTTTCTAAAATTTCTTTTTTTCATTTGTAAACCTCCCCTGAGTATATTAAAACGCTTTCATAAATATAAACAAAATATACCATAAATGTTTTGCTTCATCAATGTTTTATTTTTGTTTTTACCTTATTTATTTTGTTTTATTTTTGATTTGATACAAAGTGAAGTATCTTTCGATGAAAAATATAGAAAATACCAGCATTATTTATAGGGTTTAAGTGAGTTTTTGTGGTTTTCTAATTTCGTTCTGAAGGGGGCACTTCTACTTTAACAACCTGTAATAACTGAAATTCACTTTCTTAACGATATTTTTTTACACTCCCAACAACTTCTCTTTTTACAGTTTTGTCATACTTATTTTTATTTTCCGGATGTATCTTCGAATAAAGACTCCTCCTACGTTATATTCAACGGTGTTTGCGAAAATTCTTTTTTAAAAGATGGTTGAATTGATGTCCTTATTTATCAGTCACAGCTTGAAAAATGATCTTTAAGGTCATCATACATACATATCCTTTTAACTAGATATTGTATAGCTGTTCTTTTAATTTTGAGAATAATAATTATGTATACCTAGTTATACTATACAAAAAATTACAGTTCATCACATTAAAATATACAAAAAACTGTAAATAAGTCTCTTATGATACGAGACTTATTTACAGCTGCTTATATAAGTTAATATAATTCTTTCTTTTAATTTAACGTTCTGAGAATTTCTATTACATACAATAACAGTTCCTTGCTTCTAACAATTTTTTATTCTTTTCTCTTGCTACTTCTTCTCTCTTTCCTTATCTGCACGCTGCTTATCCAATTCGATTGCTTCTTTTTCCTCTTCTTTTCTCGTATTGTCATAAAAAGCCGCAACTACAATTACCGCGGCTATCATCACCAGCGTAACAACGACCGCCCAGAAGCCTGCCCAGCCATTGGATAGCACCAGTCCCAGTAAAAAATATAAGGAAATCGCATAAGCAACTATTCCAATAGGTGCCGTAATGGCTCCGAGCAGTATCAACATCCATCCCCGTCTGGTCATACGCCACCTCTTTTTTTACTGGTTTTATCCCTGAAGTTACCTTTTTACGATTGATTTGAAGATAATAAAGAAAGTAAGTTTACTATATACTAACTGTGTAATTTTTCCAACAGAAAGATCATCGGCCTCATTCATACTCCGATAATCTCTCCATATCCAATATCAATATTTCTTTCCGGCTGTGCTCGATGATTCCTTCTTTCTTTAAGCGGTTCAGTGCCCGGTTGACGGACTCCCGAGTGACGCCGATGAGATTCGCGAGGTCCGTATTCGTCATCGGCATATTGATTTTTATCGTCTTCCCGTCTGTCTGCACTTTTCCAAGTTCCCGCGAAAATTTCACTAAGGCGCCGATGATTCTTGTAAATACATCCTGGGAAGTGATCGACTGGATCCGCTGCTGCAGCTCGAGCAGCTTCTCTCCCATCACTTTCATCACCTTGATCGCGATTTTGGGGTTCCGCAGCAACAGCTGATCAAACGCGTCAATCGGAATTCGCAGCAGCTGCACGTTCGTCACCGCTGTGGCAGTCGCAGGATAGTCCGTATCATCAAAGAATCCTACATGCGGAAACATTTCTTCCGTCTGCAGAAAAGAAATCACCTGTTCCTGCCCTTCGCTGCTCACCTTAAATACTTTCACCAATCCGGAAAGAATAAAATACACTGCTGTCCGTTTCTCCCCTTCCACAAATATCGTGTTGCCGCGAGGATACGCTTTTTGGCTCGCAATCTGCGCGACTTCCTTTAGTTCGTCCGCTGTCAGATCGCGGAAAATAGGAAACTGCTTAAAAAAATTGTTCGAATAGGTCATCGATCTCCGCTCCTTTGCCATCCCTTTTCTATCTTTATTATAAACGAATGACTAGGGAGAAAAATATGCACAGTTTTCTTTCACTGCAGACTTGTTTCTTCTTTCAAAACTTCAGGCAGCGCTCCTTCATATCCTTTCGGAATATAGGTGCAGTACGGTTCACTTTCCATGTAATCCCCGGTCACCGCGTACGCTCTGGCACGTGAGCCTCCGCAGATGTTGCGGTACTCACAGACGCCGCATTTTCCTTTATACAGGTCCGGACTGCGGAGCTCCTGAAAGACGCGATGATGCCGGTAGACATCTGCCAGCGGTTCTGCGCGGATATTCCCGCATTTAATCGGCAGGAACCCGCTCGGATAGACATCTCCCGTATGGGAAATAAATAAAAATCCGTTCCCGTCATTTACGCCCATCGGCGCTCTGCCCAGCACATCCTGTCTCGTTGTTCTCCCCTGCGCAAACACATTTTCTTTTTTCCGGGCTTCTTTGTTTCGCTGCATAACGACCCTGCGGAAAAACGGCGCCTCTGTTGTTTTAATATCAAAAGGTCTTTCCTGTTTAAAATCGTACAGGCGGTGCATCACCTGTTCGTGCAGTTCCGGGGAAATTGGTTTCAGGAGCTCCCCTCTTCCTGTAGGAACGAGAAAAAAGACACTCCACAGCACTGCTCCGAGCGACTCCACCATGTCGGCGAGCTCCTCTAGGTAATCCACGTTATGTTCGCAGATGACCGTATTAATCTGCACCGGGATCTCCAGCTCGTGTAAGTATTTGATGGACTGAATCGTTAAATCAAACGAGCCCGGCGACCCGCGGAAATGATCGTGTATTTCTTTATTGTGGCCATCGATGCTGAATGCCCAGCGGGACAGCCCTTTTTCTTTTGCTTTCGCGATTGCTTCTTTCGTTACTTTCGGTGTGGCACTCGGTGTCATGGAAACGCGCACACCCTTCTGCGCAGCGTAATCGATCAAATCGAATAAATCTTCTCTTTCCAAAGGATCCCCGCCGGTAATAACGAGCAGCGGGTTCCCCATCTCATAAATTTGGTCAATCAGATCTTTTCCCTCACCAAAAGAAAGTTCCCCGGGGCTCCGGCGGTACTGTGCGTCCGCCCTGCAGTGGAGACACTTTAGCATACATGCTCTCGTAAGCTCCCAAATAACAATAAACGGATTATGATCAAAGTTAGGTTTCATTGTTGTCCCTCCATACTGTTATGTCTCTCTTTATCCTACAGGGAATTATTTTTCGTTTCTGTGATTTACCGCACAACACCCTCTTCTTAAACCAGTTACAGTGAGGGTGTACAAAAAATATGGAGGGCTGCAAAATGGAAAAACAATTTACTTTGGAAACAAAAACAGGAGATATCGTGACACAATTCCCGAAGGCAAGCTTTATCTTTAAGGAAAACAAAATAGATTTCTGCTGCGGAGGCAACCGGCCATTTGGAGAAGCTTTGGCGGAAAAAGGTCTGGATAAAGAAGAGATTCTAGGGACCATCAACGAACTGTACGCTTCCGTTCATGCGCTGGAACCCGGCAAAAATAAATGGGCCGAAAGAAATTTCGGGGAACTCGTTGATCACATTATCGACCGGCATCACGGCTACCTCTATCAGGTACTGCCGGAGCTTACAGGCTATGTGGGAAAGGTATACCGAGTACATGGCGGAAATCAGCCGCATCTTGCCATCATTTATAAAATGTTCAATCAGCTGAAAGAAGAGCTTCTTCACCACCTGGAAGCGGAAGAAAAGCAGTTATTTCCGTTAGTGAAGCAGTATGAAGAGGACAAAGCGCCGGAGACGCTGCAAAAATTACTGGCCACCCTGGAAGAACTGGAGGAAGAGCATGAACACGCAGGCCAGCTGCTTGCTGCGATCCGCGAGGCAGCGAATGATTACAACATTCCCGAAGGAGCATGCAACACCTATCAGCTCACCTACCTGAAGCTCGAGGAACTGGAGTCCGATATGTTTGACCATATCCACCTGGAAAATAATATTCTCTTTCCGAGACTGGCGGAGGAGCAGGTATCTTAAAAAATTTAACATGATCGGTAACGAGGGATTTTAATACGATAATTAATCAAAGAAGCATTGCAGTGATGATAAAATCTCTAAGAGTTTCAATGGAATTATTAGGTCCAGCCTCTTTGAAAAGAAGAAGAATAAAAATAAAGCAGTCAAAGGCTGCTTTATTTTTTATTGCACGGCACTCCTCTTCCTACATTCACAGATTTCATATTTAGGCTGCCATTTTAGAAATTTGATAATTCATGCGGAATTCAGGAGCCACACACAAACTCCCGAAACAATTAGATAGTGGTACCAGCAATATATTTACCCAACGTGCCTTCATCACCAATTCCAGCTCAACAAAATTAAACCTTGAATCCACCTACCAGAAAATTGTTATATAAGGATATGAACTGATCTTCACTTACGTATTTAAATTTCATTAATAACTTTTAATATAAACTTATACGGTTAAAAAATGTACTTGTATGGTCGAATTTATCCATACAAGTTAATAATAATTACAAAAAACTATGTAATTTAGTGTTATTAACGTTAAAAGTCAGGTGCTTGTACTCAAGATTTGTGAAACCAATTCTATTACTATTAACTTAATTATAAAGCGCTTACATTTTATTAATTTTTAATGTAATCGCTTTGTAAATAAGGGGATCTGCCATTTCAAGAAGGGAGGCTGGTTAATGGTAAAGTGAATTAGTCTTTTCATTTCCAAAGCCATACGATAAGCATACGGACGTTTGCAGGTTTTAAGTTTTTTTATGGGTTAATGGTTTCAAAAAATTCATTTTGGATAGGAGACAATTTTAATGCGAAAAACTTCTGTACAAAGAATAATTCTTCTTGTGTTAGTACTGTTATTAATGCTGCCTCTTACAGTTTCCGCGAATGAAAAATCAGGAAAACAAAACGTTCCCCCAAGTGAAAATAATAATAAACCACATTTGAATTATCAGGGAGATCCCATGGATTTTGACAATGCATCCGTTCATGACCCTTCCATCATAAAAGCCGATGGAATGTATTATGTGTTTGGTACACATATTGCTGCTGCAAAGTCTGAGGATTTGATTAACTGGACAAACTTTACCAATGGTTATGCCCGTACGAACAATACATTATTTGGGGATTTATCGGAGACCCTAGCCGGAAGCTTTGCATGGGCAGGAGAAAATGATGCCGACAGCCGCAATGGATTTGCCGTCTGGGCACCGGATATTTTTTGGAATGAGGACTATGTGAATGAAGATGGCACGAAAGGTGCTTATATGATGTATTATAGTGTTTCTTCTACATGGCAGCGCTCTGCTGTCGGCTATGCGGTTTCCCAAGACATAGAAGGTCCGTATGAGTATGTGGATACGATTGTTTACTCTGGTTTTACGGAAGTGGAAGCATATGACCAGAATAGTAATGTGAATAAACAATGGGAAAACACGAATATTCCAGAACTCATTGAAGATGGTGTTTTTGATGAGGCGAATCCAGAGTGGTTTCACTCAGATGATGTTTATAATACCCGTCTCTATCCAAATGCCATCGACCCGAACATGTTCTATGATGAAGATGGAACGCTGTGGCTGACCTATGGTTCATGGTCCGGCGGTATCTATATGTATGAGCTTGATAAGGCTACAGGCCAGCCCATCTATCCTGGGGAAGATGGTACAACCGAGGATGGCAGAATGATTGACCGCTATTTCGGCAAGAAAATCGCCGGAGGATATGGCTATTCCGTGGAAGGCCCATATGTTTATTACGATGAGGAGCTTGATTATTACTACTTATATTTAACCTATGGAGGATTAACAGCTACAGGCGGATATCAAATGCGGGTTTTCCGCTCTGAAAGTCCAACGGGCCCATATGTAGATGCCGCTGGAGAACCGGCTGTTTTACCAGACAGCCTGGATGATGGCACAGTCGGCAATAAAGTAGAAAATTATGCCCATAGTGACTTTGGGAATAAGCTGATGGCTAACTTTAGGTTTGAAAGAAAAATCGGTGATCCCGGTTCAGGAGATACGCATGCTTATGCGGCCCCTGGCCATAATTCCATCCACTACGACCAGGAGACCGGAGAAAGGTTTGTTGTCTTTCATACGCGTTTCCCAGATCGAGGAGAAGCGCATGAAGTACGGGTGCATCAACTCTTTATGAATGAAGATGGATGGCCGGTTGCTGCACCATTCCGTTATTCTGGTGAAACACTGGATAAGGTAAATAGACAGGATATCGTTGGTGAATATAAATTTGTTAACCACGGAAAAGACATCACCGGTGCCGTGACAGATTCTGTATTCGTTACATTAAATAAAAATAATACCATATCAGGTGATGTATCCGGCACTTGGAAAAAGACCGGCCATAACAAGGCAGAGTTAACAATTGATGGAGAAACGTATGATGGTGTCTTCCTGCGCCAATATGACACTGCTTCGGAGCTTACTGTCATGACCTTTACTGCCATGTCGAATGACGGAGTAGCAGTCTGGGGTGCGAAAACACTCGACCGCACGGCAGAGGAAGTGATTGAAGCTGTAGTCAATGATTTAGATCTTGGAAACTTAGATAGTATTGTTTCTAATTTAACTCTTCCTACGGAGGGTACGCAGAATACGGTGATTTCCTGGGAGACCTCTGATCCTGGTGTAGTAACTGACACCGGAGAAGTAACCCGGCCGGCAGTCGGGAATGAGGATGCCACCGCTACGCTTACAGCAACGATTACAAAAGATGGCACAACAGTGACAAAAACATTTGATATAACTGTGTTAGCCTATCAGCCGGCTGGTTTAGCAGCGCATTATGCTTTCGAAGGCAATCTTGAAGACAGTACAGGAAACTTTAATGCAGGTACAGTGACAGGAAATCGAATTAATAATACTGGCGGAACGATTACCTATACAGATGGTGTTCGTGGAGAAGCTGCGGTATTTAACGGAAATTCTGGTGTCCGCTTGCCTGACGGGCTGATTTCCAGCTATACGTATTCTGTATCCTTATGGCTGAAGCCTGAACAGTTAACACCATATACTACTGCATTCTTTGGAGGAAGAACGAACAATAGCTGGGTAAGCCTTCTCCCAGGTGGGAATGGCAATGGCCAGACAATGGTTTGGTCCGGCAGCCAGTGGGTGGACGCTGCAACCAACAGCACGATTCCAACAAATCAATGGTCTCATGTGGCATTCACTGTCGATGAAGGAAATATCAAGATTTATATAGATGGCGAATTAAAACATGATAGCAACAACTTCCCGAATGTATTTACAACTACAAACGGAACCTTTGGTCTCGGCGTTAACTGGTGGGACACGCCGTTTAGAGGGTTAATGGATGACTTACGAGTGTATGAAGGTGTACTGGCACCAGCAGAAATTGCAGAATTAGCACAAGAATAAAAATTAAGAGGGTGACACTTTGTGTCATCCTCTTTTTTGGCTGGCGCACTTCTTCTTCATCACATGTTGCCTGTCAGGAACAAGAGTCACAGAAGGGCACCTCAAAGCCACAACCGACAGAGCAGATTACTTTTTTAGAGGAAAAACATTATTATCTTTTCTGATAGATCTCAATCCTATAGGAACTGCGAAGAAAAAAGAAATGAATGAGGAACCAAAAATTCTGCGGCAGAATATTCTTTACAACAGCGGGTATTCTTACATATTCCTTCTTCAAAAAAACGTAAAAAGACATCCTTCAAAAGCGATGTCTTTTTATCTTTTCATTCCTTTATTCTGTTGTAAACGTATTAATCGCTCCTTTTAAATTGCTGGAACTTTCACTCGTATCCTGGGCCAGTTTTCGCAATCGGTCAGTTCTTTCCAGTATCGCTGTATTTCTTTGCGAAATATCTTCAATATCACTGGCGATGCTGGTGTTTTCCTGCGAAATTTCAGCAGTTGCTTTGGCACTTTCAGAGATCGCTATCATTAACGATTCCGCATAATGATTAAAATTGTTAATTTGTTCCCCTATTTTTTTAGCGTCTGCAGAATATTGGACACTGGAATCTGCCATCGTCTGATAATCCACGCTTACCGTTTCGTTCATAAAGGTTAACAGCTCTTCTGATGACTCCTGCATTTCTTTTACAGCTTCAATCACAGTCGCTGTCGTTCCCTGGATTTCTGTCACGGTGGCACTGGACATTTCCGCTAATTTTCTCACTTCATCCGCTACTACAGCAAACCCTTTGCCATGCTCCCCTGCTCTTGCTGCTTCAATGCTCGCATTCAGCGCCAGTAGGTTCGTCTGGTCCGTGATCGCCAAAATGGAGGAGGTTAATTGATTGATCTGCTCTACTTTTTTCGATTTTTCAATCGCCTCTACTAATTTTGCAGAAACGTTTTGGTTCGTTGCAGCTGCTTTTTCCTGCGATTGAATCACAGTGCTTTTGAGTGCTTCTGCTCTTTCTCCAATAGCGTTAGAGTCTGCCACACCTGTTTTTGTATTCTCCGATATTTCTTTTACTGTATCTGTTAACTGATCCGCGTTTGCACTTATTTCCTGTGTTGTTGCAGCGATCCCGTCCATACTTTGGACAATTTGATTCGTTAACGCAGATACATCCGTAACGGCCTGCTGCAACTCGTTGATATCCTCATTTGTCATCTGTGTAAATTGATCCGTCTGATGGGACTCTTTCGTAATCGTACTGACAATATCCTTCACGTTTTCGTGCATCGTATGAATGGAAGCCATGAGTAAAGCTGTTTCGTCACTCCCCTTTTTAAATTTATCCGGGAATGTCTGCGTAAAATCTCCTCCCGCCATGCCGCTTAATTTTTGGGAGGCAATTCGGATCGGGTTGGTGATTCGTCTTGTTAGAAGCGCGATGATAATCATTGCGATTATTCCGCTAATAACCACCACAAGCAGAATGCTGCTTTGTAATGAATCAATATGAGACATGTACTGGCCTACTGGAATGTGCGTCACAATATAAGTTTCTTTTTCAGCGTCCAGGCTGTAATAACCGATATGCTCTTCATTGTTTAATGTAAAGAAGCTGTAGCCCTGATCTTCTGTCTGCATCTGGCTGAAGAAAGAACTCATATCTCCTTCTGACTGACTTAAGTTCAATTCCAGCGCCAGCTCCTCAAAAGTAGAGGAGATCACTAACCCATCTCTATCGATCACCATTGTATTAACGCTCTCGCCTGACTCATCTCCAGCGACTAAGCTGTTTGTTAAAGTGAACATATCGATAGGAGATGCAAATACACCCAGCACCTCTCCGGTAGCATCATCCAGAATTGGAGCGGAAATAACAATCGCCGGCCTTCCTGATACGGGAGAGATCATATAATCACTTAATAACATTTCTCTTCTTTCCAATGTTTCAAAATACCATTGTTCCATTTCTGGATCGAACTCATGTCCTTCTGCCGCTCCGCCAATTCCATCAATAATGATCTGGTCGTCATAAGTGAGAAATATATTTTCGTATAAGCCGTCTGCTTCATTAAACATTCTTTCCAGGTCTTCCTGCAGAGACTGATATCCTGCCGGATCCAGTTCGCCTGTTTCGTTTAGTTGATCATACGTCGTCTGCGTATATGTATTACTCGCCATCTGATTGGCGATTTCCATATTTAAATCAAACACGGTGTCGATCTGTTTGTTTTTTTCGCTGTTAATTTCCTGCAGATGTCTTTTCGCATCATCCTCCAACGTTGCTGAAGTGGTTTGGCTCATATAGACCCCACTTACGATTAAAGGAACAATAATACAGATAATACTGGCTAAAAATATCTTTAAGAATATACCTCTCGATTTCTTCCTGCTGTTTTCTTTCCTCATTGTACGCCTGCTCCTTTTTTATCTTTCTGTTTTCATTGCACGTTTTCAAGAAAAATTACTTTCTGTTCCATAAGCTGAAATTGCGAATATCTTTGTTCATCTAAACATTTATACCCAGTATAATATGACTAATTCAAAAAGCCTAATATTATCTCCTGAAAATGTTAATGTTTAAATTTTCTGATACATTGTTCCTATGTTTTAGATAAATAAGAGGATTTATATATTTGCACACCTTAGGAGAAATAAAAAAAGAGGCCTCCCCCAAGTTTAGTAACTTGATAAAAGACCTCTCTTCATTCTTATCATTTAATTTTAATACCAGCGTTTTTTCAATCGTGCAAGCAGATGTAAAAGTTCAAATTTCTTGTTTATCAAGGGTTATGGGCATTTTATCACATCATTCTGCCCATTTTACCTATGCCGATTATATCTGGCATGGTGCCGTTTTCTTCTGAAATATCTGCTGCTTCGGTAGTCAGGGACTTTGCAGAAACGGATGCTTGCGTTTTAGAGCGTGGAGCGTGCAGCTTTAAATTTCTATTTGACCAAATCCTCGTATTCACCGGTTGCTGCTATGTAAACGAACCCTTCGAGTGAATCACCTTGGTACCGCCGACAAAGTCATGAACTGCTCTCTTATCTTCACGAAATGCGACCATGAATAAACTCACGATGACGGAGATCCCAAGAGTGAAAATGCCGATTAGATAATACCCGACAATTTCCCGCATAAACATATTGCCAAGCGTCACGTTTTTCCCGTCTTGATGACGGACGACCCGGATGTTCAGGATCCTTTTCCCGATAATATATCCGCTCCAGAGTAAAGGCGTAATTGTGATATACAACGCATAGACAGCCTGGCCGTACGCTTCAGTCCTCCAAGTATTTGTATACCCGGGCTCTATCAATAAAGAGATGATGGCTATAAGCGTCATTACAATAAAAGAATCCAAAAATAATGCCACCAGCCTGGAGCCTAGCCCCGCCCGTTTTTCATTTATCATAGTTTTGCTCCCTATAATTTAATGTAATGGTATTTTATTCACAAAGAATAAATGATAATACTGATATAGAATAAATTAAGCCAGCGGATAATCTACGACAATTACATCTTCAATTACACCTTCCAGCGATGCTACAAACTTCAAATGTTCGGGGTGATTTGCATAGCTGTCCAGCGAGCTTTTATCTTCAAAAGTGACCCGGAGACCTAACGTATAACCTTTGATGTTTTCTATTTCTTCCGTCACGTTGATACCTGCAGTCAGTGCTGCAATGCCGGGAATTTTCTCTTTAAATCCCTGCAGAGTTTCTAATAACTCTGCTTCTTTTTCGGCGGTAAGATTTTCATTGAATTTGAAAAACACTAAATGCTCGTACATTCGATTTCCTCCTCGGTAGTTTCACTGAGCGATTTTTTAGAAATAATCATTAATAGAAATTCTCTGATAATATAAATCGGTTTAAATTTTTGGTGATGTGACTAATTTAACTTAAACCGAACAATTCTGACATGTATACCTTTTTTAAGCCTTTTAAAGCAACTGCACGTCCTGCGTGACGTGGATCTCCGTGTTCAGTAAATCTATTATTTGCATTCTTAATATCCAAAATATATAAATCATCTTTATGTGTTATAGATAGTAAATCAGTAATGCGGAGTACTTCTTTGTAATAAAATAAGTTGGAAATAGTTTTAACTTCTGGTTTCCCCCAAGCTAACACTACAAATCTCTTCTCCTTCATAGTTATTGCAAGCTTATTTTCATTTAATTTTTGAACTTTCTCTAGCATGCTTTCTTTATGTAAATCTCTGATCTTGGCTAAAACAGATGTGGTATTACTAGCATAAACAGGCAATATGTTACAAATAGTAATATCTTTAACATAACTTTCATCTAACTGAAAGTCATAAAAAAAATCAATTAGCTTATTAACAGTACCATCGGATTTCTCTAAGTTTGCTCTAGAAGGATTCATTAATACTATTCCTACTGAATGACCTTCTATCCGGTTTAAAAAAGGTATAGTTAAAGAATATCGAACATCTACATCTTTTATAAAAGTTTCCTCATCTATAGTAATCTTATGATGATCAACCTTTGATGTATTATAAATATTGGCCATATTAACACTCCTTTTTAGATTTATAAAAGGATTAGGCATTCCTTAGTTTTGAAACTTTAATGAAAATTGTGTTTTCCTCTTCTAGCAAATATAACAATATTGATAATTATTCATATATACTCTCTCAACGATGTCTTCTTACGATTTCCACAATCGCCGGCCCGTACTTCTCTCCTTTTACTTTACCAAAACCTTTAACGTTCATAAGGTCCGCCACACTTCCAGGCATTTTATCAATGATCTCGTCTAAAGTAGAATTGTAGAAGATGAGATAAGGTTTCATTTCTTCCGCCTTTGCCTGCTTTAATCGGTATTCTTTCAGCTCTTTGTACAGCGCGTTTTTCTTTGACATGTTAACATGTCTGTCATTTATCACAGGCGTTGGCTCAACTACTGGAGCAGAATCTATATTAGTTTTTTGTTCATAGGATGGGGCTGTTTCTGATACTACTGATTCACGTCCCGGCACATCTAATTTATATCTATCTATATTTACGTCTGCCGTTTTGTTTCTCGAGATAATGAAATCACTTATATCAGTTACAAACTTATCCAGCATGTACCGGTCTTTTCTATGTAGTTTAATATCTTTCGATAAGTAATTCACCAGCTGATCAGATTTAATGATCATATCCTGCACAGCTTTCGGGGCTTTCTTTTTATCGATAATTGATTTTGGGTTCGCCATTACTACAATCGGTTTTACAGGAGTTTTCTTGATCAGTCCCTGATCCGATAACATTTTCTGAAGGATTCTACTGTGTCTTTCGCTTTGCGTGACTGGGCTGTACATTCCTTCTCTATTTACGATCTTTCCGTACCTGTTTTTAATTTTACGGATAAATTCTCCCGATCCATTTACGTCAATATCCCCATAAAGCTTCTTTGTTTCAATTACGTAGAGAACACTGTGTGTGATGACAATAAAATCAAACTGTGCTGTGTAATCTTCCACTTGCAGGCGAACATCGTGCAGACAAACTATCGGCAGCATTGAATTTTTCAGCTCGTAGTTCACCTGCGATTCGCCAATCATCCCGATCTTAAATAAAGCCAGGTCTTTCTCCACCCGCTTCTTATCAATCGTTCCTGACGTGTCTTCCAGTAAAGACTGTAACTGCATGATATTCTCCGGAGTTTCTGTGAATTTTTTGCTGAATTTGGCTGTTTTAATATCTCTTCTGTCAAATAAGGCATCGTATATGTTCTTTAATGTCACGCGCAGCACATCCTTTTAGGCAGGTTTAAATTATTTCCGATTATTACTTAAGTCCAGTCGTCACTAATTCTATTTACCTACCTATACTATACCTTTAATTACAGATAATTACATTAAATCACACAAAAAAACTGTCAATTCGTCTCGTAAAGTACGAGATTGATTGACAGCAGCAATACAAACCAGAAATCATTAAGTCGAACTTTTATATGAACAATTTTGAGGTCGAGCTGCTAAGTTCTGGGATTAGCACTTATTATAACTATTCCATCACTTTTTCCTTCATCCGTTCCACCCATTGAGTAAGCAGGTTATTATAACGCGGCAAATTTTTATGGATTTTAAAGGCTAATTCTTCATTGTAGGTATGGACGGTCAAATTATGATCATTTACCATTTCCAGTGCCATAATCGCTTTGTCGTCTTCCAATAAATGAACCTCTCTGCAACTACGAACAACGCTCTTCGGAGAGCCGGCCTCCACTCCTTCTACATCATATAGATATTGCTTCGCTGCTTTCCAGCTGGCTTCGAAAGAGGATTTAAAACGTTGAATCGCTGCATCTCGTTCTACATCATTCGGGCTTTCTAGGTTTGCTAGCTTTTTAAATACAGTCAGCGCTTTTTCAGCAGCTTTTTATCGTTGTTGTAATCTTTCCATAAGCCCCCCTCCTCTTTCACTTGTTTAAAAAGTACTTCATTAGCCTCACGTAAATCTACCAAATCTACCTTGTAAGGTATGGTTGATTCTTCAATTTGCTCGATCAGTTTATTCCATTTAGCCGGAGAGAGTGAGGAGTATGATTCGATCGCTATGTCAATATCAGAGCTTTGTTTTTCTTCCTTACGGGCCCAGGAACCAAATAAATAAACACGCACATGTTCATTTGCGAGCTGTTCATTCAGAATCGATTGTAGTTGGTCTAAACTATGCTCCCGTAAACCTGCAGGAACTCCCATAATATTCCTTCCTTTTTTGTCCTATTATAGCATATATACTTCTTTTTAATGATCGACCTTACTTGTCTAAAAGAATTGAACACTTAAAAATTCGATAAAAAAAGGTCTCCACCAAGTTTTGCAACTTGATGAAGACCTCTCTCAAAATCAATTATTAATATCGGTGGTTTTTCAAACGGTGAAGCAGATTTTAAAGCTCACATTTCCCTATATTTCAAGGGTAATGGGCTTGTATTACATCATTCCACCCATTCCACCCATGCCGCCCATATCCGGCATGCCGCCGCCTGAACCGTTTTCTTCTGGAATGTCTGCTACTACTGCTTCGGTAGTTAGGAACATTGCAGAAACGGATGCTGCGTTTTGAAGCGCGGAACGAGTTACTTTTGTTGGGTCAACAATACCTGCTTTGACCATATCCACGTATTCGCCTGTTGCAGCGTTATAGCCGATGCCGACTTTTTCGCCTTTCAGACGTTCTACGATGATTGATCCTTCAAGGCCAGCGTTTTGTGCAATCTGTCGTACCGGCTCTTCAAGGGCACGGAATACGATGTTCGCACCAGTTGCTTCGTCACCTTCAAGGTTGAGGTTCTTCAGCGCTGTGAGTACGTTTACGAGTGCTGTACCACCACCGGCAACGATACCTTCTTCTACTGCTGCGCGCGTAGAGTTCAATGCGTCTTCGATGCGGAGCTTCTTCTCTTTCATTTCTGTTTCAGTAGCTGCACCGACTTTTACTACTGCCACGCCACCTGCAAGCTTCGCAAGGCGCTCCTGCAGTTTTTCACGGTCGAAGTCAGAAGTAGTTTCTTCGATCTGGGACTTGATCTGGTTTACGCGGTCTGCAATTTTTGCAGAGTCGCCGGCACCTTCTACGACTGTTGTGTTGTCTTTTGTGACAACAACTTTTGAAGCGCGGCCGAGCTGCGTGATGTCTGTGGATTTCAGATCCAGGCCAAGCTCTTCTGTGATTACTTCTCCGCCTGTCAGTGTTGCAAGGTCCTCAAGCATTGCTTTACGACGGTCACCAAAGCCAGGAGCTTTTACTGCTACTGCGTTGAATGTACCGCGCAGCTTGTTTACTACAAGCGTTGCAAGTGCTTCGCCTTCCACGTCTTCAGATACGATCAGGATTGGACGGCTCTGCTGCACCACCTGCTCAAGTACAGGAAGCACTTCCTGGATGTTGCCGATTTTCTTATCAGTAATAAGAATGTAAGGATCTTCAAGGACTGCTTCCATTTTGTCAGAGTCCGTTACCATGTAAGGAGATGCATATCCGCGGTCGAACTGCATACCTTCCACAACTTCAAGCTCTGTGCCGAATCCTTTTGATTCTTCCACAGTGATAACGCCGTCGTTTCCAACGCGCTCCATTGCTTCCGCAATCAACTGGCCAACAGTGTCGTCCGCAGAAGAAATTGCTGCTACCTGGGAGATAGCTTCTTTGCTTTCGATTGGGTTGGAAATGTTCTTCAGCTCTTCTACTGCAGCTTGCGTTGCTTTTTCAATACCGCGGCGGATCACCATTGGGTTCGCACCGGAAGTAACGTTCTTCAGGCCTTCCTTGATCATTGCCTGTGCCAGAACAGTCGCAGTTGTTGTACCGTCACCAGCTATATCGTTTGTTTTGGAAGCTACTTCGGATACAAGCTGTGCACCCATATTTTCAAAGTTATCTTCCAGCTCAATTTCCTTCGCGATTGTTACACCGTCGTTAGTGATAAGAGGTGAACCAAACTTTTTCTCCAGAACTACGTTGCGCCCTTTTGGCCCAAGCGTTACTTTTACTGTATCTGCTAAACGGTCTACCCCGCGCATCATCGCGCGGCGAGCGTCTTCACTGTGCTTAATTTCTTTTGCCATGCTGAATCAACCTCCATTATAAGTGATATTTCAAGCGTTCATTTTTAATTATTCGATAACTGCAAGTACATCGCTTTCGCGAAGAATTAATAGATCTCTTCCTTCGTACTTCACTTCTGTACCTGAATATTTGGAGAATAGGATTTTATCATCTTCTTTTACCTGTGGTGCTACTTTGTCTCCGCTTTCTGTAATGCGGCCAGTGCCCACTGCGATGACTTTCCCTTCCTGCGGCTTTTCCTGCGCAGAATCCGGCAGTACGATCCCGCTTGCTGTTTTCTCTTCCTGCTTTACTAATTCAATGACAAGACGATCTCCTAATGGTTTTAACAAGGAAAACACCCTCCTTTATTATTTGGCACGTATGTACGTGCTTTGTTAAAAATATCTTTATTAGCACTCGACCTCTATGAGTGCTAACACAATTATAATAATAATCAAGACGAAAAAAATTTGCAACCCTTTTGCTGAAATTTTTTTCTCTTCCTATTAATACAAAACCCTTCTTCCTATCCCCTTTCCCTCTCCAAAGTAAACGCAGGTCCCTGGAGAAGGTATCTGTAAAATATTTATGATACAATGTTTTTTGTATGCTTCATGCAGATATAAGAGAGATAGAATTATAGATAAAGGGGAGAACAGCGCTTGAACAAACACTACTGGCTGATTTTAGTATTCTTTATTTTAATGCAGCTTTCACCGATCGGGATCATTCCAATTATGTTTGCAATGGGATTTGACGGTTCGATGGAAGAGCTCCAGGGACTGGCAATCTCTATCGGCTTTACGATCGGCTTCATTATCATTACCTGGATTGCGTTCCGCGCAAAACCAAACGAAGCCTTACAGGAAAATAAAGCAGATATCCCCAAGACGGTACTCTGGTCGTTCCTCGGGATTTTCCTTGCTTTTGCGGCACAGTATGCAGCCGCAATGATTGAAACATTCGTCTTCGGCATTGAACCGGGATCTGAAAATACGGAAATGATCGTGGAAATGGCAAACGCCGCTCCGTTTACGATCCTTGTTGTGGCAGTATTCGGCCCTGTGGTAGAAGAAATTGTGTTCCGGATGGTTATCTTCGGCGCACTTTATAAACGATTCGGCTTTTGGATCGCGGCCTTAAGCAGTGGTTTAATGTTCGCAGTCATCCACTTTGACTTTACCCACCTGCTCGTCTACCTTGCCATGGGAGTAGTATTCGCCTGGCTCTATGTGAAAACGAAGCGGATTATCGTGCCGATCATTGCACACGTCGGGATCAATTCGTTTGTGATGCTCGTACAGGTAGTTTTTGGAGAACAGCTGCAGGATCTGCTTGAGCAGATGGAAGAAATGGAACAGTCTGTACAGATGATTCTGGGAGGTTGGTTTCTATGAGTCGATCCCCACGTTTTAACGGTTACTTGTTTTTCTTTCTGGGGACGTTATTTTTAATGCTTGCGATTCAGTCCGCCGGGCAGTCCAGCGGCTGGGAAGCACTGACGGTGATCTTAATTGCGTTCGCCGCCTTTGACTACTTCCTCGCCTTTAAATTTTTTGGCGCAGCCGGAAGAGCAGCGGAGCAGAAACGCAAATAGCATAACAATTGATAAAAGCACTTTCCTTCATTCAGGAAAAGTGCTTTTTTCTGTTTTCCTTACTAGTCTATTAGACAGGTATCTTTTTTC
This sequence comes from Alkalicoccus daliensis, assembly GCF_900103955.1. Lineage (GTDB taxonomy): Bacteria > Bacillota > Bacilli > Bacillales > Salisediminibacteriaceae > Alkalicoccus > Alkalicoccus daliensis. Next base: position 21,764 of record NZ_FNIL01000008.1, on the reverse strand, counting down.
TTAAAAAGTGCATTTTTTATGTTTACTTTTCCGCTGACAGGGTATTTTATCCTAAGTATATAGATAGAAAATAAATTCACAATTACTTAGAAAAAGGAGAACACTCATCATGAAATTCTGGCAGGGACTTACATTCCGTTTTATTACCTCCGTTGTTATTGTATTGTTAATCAACACTACCCTCTCTAATTTTTTACTGCAGATGATAGATGCCGTTGGAATAAATCTCGGGATTCTCGGCGTATGGCTGAACGCATCAATGAATATTATTGTTACCACTATTTTGCTTTACTTTCTCTTAAATATTTTCGTGATTAAACCGCTCCGCTCTATGCTTGAGAAAATCAACCGTTTTGAAGAAGGAGAACGCGGCATCACTCTGGAACCAAAGCGTTCCGACGAAATATCGCAGATGGAAGCACGCCTGCAGCGGTTATTTACCAATACAGAAAAATCTGAAGCAGCTTTAACAGAACAGATGCAAGCTGTAGAACAAAGTGCAGCTTTCATTTCTTCTAAAATTGCACACCTCACCGAACGGACGGAAGACATTAACAAGCTGACGGATCATGTGGAAGAAAGCTCCCAGCTGCAGCTTGCCACCTTCCAGGAAACACTCGGCACTACAGAAACGATGGAAGCGCGAATGAACCAGATTTCCAAGCACTTAATGTCTACAGCCGAAGATTTTCAGGCACTGGAAGCAGAAATTGAAGCAGGAAAAGAAGACGTGCAGCAGGTTTCCACCATTATTACTTCTTTAACGAACAGAGCAGAAGATACCCAGCAGATGATGGATCATTTCTCCCGTGAAGTGGAAAAGATTAAAGACGTCATCTCCCTGATTAACGATATTTCCGAGCAGACAAACCTGCTCGCTTTAAATGCCTCGATTGAAGCTGCCCGCGCCGGGGAGCACGGCCGGGGGTTTGCCGTCGTCGCAGAAGAAGTCCGGAAACTTGCGGAAAGTTCCGTTGCCTCTACGAAAAAGATTACGGACACGGTAAACACCATTCGAGTGCAGGTCGGAGAATCGAGTGCCCAGACAAAAGCAGATACCGCAGAAATCAAAGAAAGTGCTGTACAGATAAAAAGTATGAATGACCGCTTTGATTACATCCTTCGGAAGATTTTAGAAAAAATCAGTGAAATCCAGGAAGTAAATGAGCAGACCAGCTCCATCACCCAGGCAAGCAGCGAAATAGCAGCTGCCATGCACACGGAAGCAGAGAATGCTGATAAAAATTCTGCAATGATTGAAAAAGCAAGTGACGCCATTGACGTCCAGCTGCGCGAAATGGAGGAAATGGACCAGACCCTTCAGGAACTGCAGGAGTCCACCGCGAAGCTTGCGGCTTCCTAAGTTTATAAATTTTTATAAAAGTTGAAGAGCATGTCAGAAGAATTTTTCTCTGCAGGCTTTTGTTAAAGTCATACCTATAAAATATATATAAATACATTGGTGCTATAAGACAAAAGTACCTTCCTACAAGAAAGAGATACTTTTTTATCATTTGAATTTTTTTCAATCCATAAATATAATAACTCTTTATGTCCTTACACCACTGCAATCAGGCGAGATTTTGAAATGGCTCTGCCTACTCTAATGCGAACAATTATATACATCGTTACAACAGTAGTTAAGATAGCAGTGGTGAAGATTTACTATTAGAAGATATATGTTGTGATCCCCATCACTTTAGTCGGCCTCTCTAAAAAGATAGATTATTTTACCAAACGTTATTGGAAGCGGACCATACCGCCCCTTTGATTGCTTGTTGATCACCTAATAAAGGTGGAACAATTAACTCCTTTATATTATCTAAGGGCAGGTACCCATTCAACATTTTCTCAACTTCCGAATGGATCAGTCCATATAACTGTGTCTGCTTCATAACTCCTCCACCTAAAATAATTTTTTCCGGAGAAAATAATAGAAGAAAATTACTTACGGCTTGCGCTAAATAATAGGCTTCTAAATTCCAGACAGCTTTGTTTTCAGCGAGTTCTGCTCCTTTTTTTCCGTAGCGCTGAAACAGGGAAGGACCAGCTGCAAGTCCTTCCAAACATTGCTCGTGATAACTACAGCTTCCTCGAAAAAAATCTTTAGGGTGGGGTTTTATAAACATATGCCCCATTTCGGGGTGGTAACTGGTACCATTTAGACATTTTCCATTTAAGATAAAGCCTGCGCCTATTCCTGTACCTACAGTCATATATACACAACTCTCTGCATCCCGGGCCGCTCCATAATAATACTCTCCAATTGCTGCCATATTTACATCTGTGTTTATATAGATAGGAACTTGTATTCTATCTTTAAAATACTGATAAACATTCACCTGCTGCCAATCTTTTTTTGGGGAGGCAAGCACTTGTCCATAATCTGGACTGGAAGCATCAATATTTACTGGACCAAACATGCCTATCCCAATTGCTTCTATGGGATGTTTTTTAAAAAAGACTAAAATCTGATCCAACGTTATTTCAGGAGAAGCAGTAGGCAGGCTGAATTGCTCCTGAATAACCCCTTCTTCATCTGCAACTGCGCATATACATTTCGTTCCTCCAGCCTCTATGGCTCCAAACAACATGACGGCCCTCCTTTAAAACAGTTCCAAAAAAGCTCTTTATATTTAACAACGATTTTTGCCTTACATTTCAACTGAGTGAAATTTTTTCTTTATTTGATATATTGTCTAATTCCCCTTTACTTAGTTGCCTTTTTGCGTAAACGCAAGACATGGAGGTGTAGAAATTAGAAGTATATTAAATAAGTTTTGATTTCATAAGGCTGAATCTCATCATATATAACTCTATCCTCCTGTATAGTCCCTTCAGGTCGTTCCATCAAATCGCAGTGCTGCCAGGATTTTATTCGAAAATCACTTTTCAATGTAATGGAGCTTTGCTGACCAGAATATTCATGTATACGAAGTACTATACCTTCTCCATCTTCAGCTGGTTTTACTGCATCAATCATTATATGTTCTTGGTCAGCGTAAAATAATTGTTTTTCAGGTATACTGCTTTGGCTGTCATGAACTTGAAATGGTTGGTTTAATTGCCAGGCCGCTTTTACTGTTCCGCCTTCATACCAATCTCCTTTATGAGGATATAAAGCGTATGTGAAAAAGTGATCTCCTTGATCTTGGGAGGCATCAGGACTTACAGCTGATTTAATCAAAGAAAGGCGCATAATATTATTCTTAATGTCATATCCATATTTACTGTCATTGAGCAGGCTGACACCATAATTCCTTTCGGACAAGTCTGCCCACTGATGTGCTACAGTTTCAAATCTGGCCATATCCCAGCTTGTATTCCAATGAGTAGGACGCTTAACGTTTCCGAACTGAATATCGTAAGTAGCTTCAGTAGCACGGATATTTACCGGAAAAGCAACTTTCAATAGTTGATTGTGTTCCTGCCAGTTCACTCGAGTAGCAAAATCAATTCTCCTATTTTGCGAATACAACATCATATCCTGCTCTATGATAGAATTTTTATAATTCCATTTGAAACGAATTGTATATCGAAGAGGTCCTTTTTCAATGATTTCACTACTGATAAGTTCTTCTACATTCTGATATTTTTTTTGGTAAAAAATATCAATATCCCATGCCTCAAAATTCAATGGTTTATCTTCAAATACTTTAAAAACATTCGCAGGTTCACCCGTTAATACATTCTTATCGTTTTCTAAATCTTTGATTTTCGTAAGTTGCCCAACATCATTCCAGGTAATATCATAAAATGGAGTAACAACTTGCTGCTCTTTTATTTCAAATGATTCTACTGTATTTGCAGGCTCAGTGTTTTTTCCTGGCTCAAAAACGATTCGAGCACTGCTTAAAGCAGGAATCGATTTTACATAAACTAAAGAAACATTATTCGATATCTGAGTATGAAGTACATTCCCTAAAGCATCTTTCCACTCCCCTTCGATTTCTCCAGGCTGAGGAAGCTCTATATAATCAGATTGTTCCCATGATGAACTATTAAAAACGGTGAGTTCTTTAGTAGAATTATTATTTGTATATTTTTGATGTGTTTGTGATAATGCTTGGGTCACGAGTGAAAAAGCTTCCTCATATTCCTGTTTACTATCTTCATAGACTTCCCTTATAGAAGAACCTGGAATAATATCATGGAATTGATTTCTTAATAATATTATCCACGCTTCATCAATTAATTTTTTCGTGGAGGGATATTTTTCTCCATTAATCACCTGCGTTTGAGTCAATAAAATCTCTGCATATCTTAATTGAAGTTCGAGCTTACGATTCATGTTCTTATTATAAGCTTGGCTGGTGTAAGTACCCCGATGGTATTCCAAATAAAGCTCGCCGTCCCAGGTATGGACATATTCATTTGTGTTATCGATAGTTTTTTTCAATTCATTGAAGTAATCATCTGCCCTTCCAGTTTTAACACGGGGCATACCTGGTATTTTATCGAAGCGACGTCTCATCTCAAGCATATCTCTTGTAACGCCTCCGCCCCCATCTCCATACCCATAAGCTAATAGAAGATTTTTATTTACATTTTTATCCTGATATTCTTCCCAAATGCCATTTACCGACTCTGCATCAATCATGCCATTATAGGTAAATCTTCCACTCGGATCAGGGGTGGTGATAAAATGCGTTAGTATTTCACTCCCATCAATTCCCCGCCACATAAACGTATCGTGTGGCATACGATTGTATTGGTTCCAGCTGATTTTAGTTGTCATAAATGTACTAATTCCAGATTTTTTTAGTATTTGCGGGAGTGCCCAGGAATATCCAAATACGTCGGGAAGCCATAAATATTTCAGCTGACTGTTTTCGCCGAATTCTTTGTCAAAAAAGGCTTGTCCTTTCAAAAGTTGCCTCACCAATGATTCACCTGAAGGCAGATTGGCATCGGATTCCAGCCACATGCTGCCTCCCGCTTCCCATCGTCCCTCCTCGATTCGTTCCTTTATTTCACTATAAAGAGCAGGGTAATCTTCTTTTACGTATTCGTACAACTGCGGCTGGGTTTGAAGAAAGATATACTCAGGAAACATTTCCATTAATCGGAGTACTGTAGAAAAAGATCTCCCGCACTTTTCTCTTGTATGCTTTAGTCTCCATAACCATGCTACATCAATATGTGTGTGACCAAGCGCAGTAATGGTGATCGGGGAATCTCGATTCATCTGTTCCAGCCCTTCAGTGAGATAAGTATTAGCCCGTTTTATTGAAGCATAGAAGGTATCGTCTCCTGGATTAGACCAGTCGATAAAGAGGTAGGTTTTGTCTAAAAGGCTTAAGAGATCAATTTTTACTGGGTCGTTTTCATTCATTAATTCGCAAGCTTCAATAATTGCACGACTATTAAAGTAAAGGTCGTCTGTCGCTTCGTCCAGCCAACCGATCATCCCAGGATGAAGGAGATGTTCCTGCTTCATGTACTTCCCCTCCATACCATCAAGCCCTGACCAAAGACGAAAACGTAAAGAAAGAGGTTTCCCAAATTGATTTTCTTTGAAAAATACTTCCTGATGATTTGAATCGACTCCTTGAAAAAGCTGATTATCAATATAGAGCTGCGATTCAAAGCCTGAATTATTCCCATGACCAGTAGAGCCAAAATCAAAAAAACCTACAGGACGACGTCCTTCTACAATATCAGGGACCGTAATATCAAAACCAACCCATAAATACCGATCCCAGCCTTTCCAATAAGAAGGCGTCTCGATGAGCTCCCAGTCAGATATATCTCCTGAATTTACTGAAGTATCATTTGGTTCTTCAAAAACGTAAAAATTACAAATATATTCCTGCAGTATATAGCGGTATTTGTTCAATTCTTTTATTCTATTATTTAGTTTTTGCTCCATTAAAAACACGGCTTATTTCCTCCTTTAAATTAACCTTTTACTGCCCCACTGGTGAGTGCTCCTACAATAAAGCGCTGCAGTATAACAAATAAAATGATTACTGGCAGTACAGATATAACACTGCCTGCTGCAAGCAGATGCGTACTGATAGTCTGCTGCGTTGATTGAAGATTCATAACACCTACAGACACCGGATAAAAACTTTCATTATCCAGTAGAATAAAAGGAATTACAAACTGCGACCAACTCTGGACTGCAATTAAAATGGTGACGGAAACGATGCCTGGAAGACAAGTAGGAATTAAAATTCTAGTCAAAATTTGAAATCTTGTACATCCATCAACAATAGCTGCCTCATCTAGTTCATAAGGAATCGTGTCAAAATATCCCTTCAAAAACCAAGTAGAGAATGGAAGTACCACGGCAACGTACACGATGATGAGAACTACGTAATTGTTAATAAGTCCCCATTCAGCAAACAACCGATATAAGGGTATTGAGATAACAACGGCTGAAATCATCTGTGTCATTAAAATAGTGACAAGCAGCGCACTCTTCCCTTTAAAACGAAATCGCGAAATAGCATAGGCTGCTGGTATAGCTGTAATAAGAGCAAAAATCACAGTAAACAGCACAATAATGAACGAGTTTCTCAAATAAAGCAATACGTTGGAGTTCTCAAGTACGTGAAGGTAATTCTCATATGCAAATGAAGTCGGAATTATTGCAGGTGGTGTGGCAAATAATTCCTGTTGAGTTTTCAACGATAATGAAATGACCCACAGCATAGGAAAAAGGAAGAAAACAAGAACAGTGCCATAACAGAGATAAATAAAAATTTTCGTAAACAGCAGCTGTTTTTTATTTAACATATTAAGCCGCCCCCCTTTTCCCTAAAACTCTAAGATATACAATGGTCATCCCGACGTTGATTGTTAATAGAACTACGGCAGTTGCTGCTCCATGACCAAGATTAAACTCTCTAAAAATCGAGTTATAGATACTTAATGCAATCACTTCAGTGCTTTGGCCTGGTCCTCCACCAGTTAAAGCCATTACCATATCAAATGTATTGAAAGTATCTATAGAAATAATAATTAAATTGATTAATATTATTGGAGCCAGCATAGGAAGCATAACTTTTAGAAGGCGCTGAATCGCTGAAGCGCCATCAATTTTCGCAGCTTCCATAACATCTTTAGGCAGTGTCTGGATGCCTGCATAAAGAAGAATCATGCTAAACGCTGTTCCTCTCCATATATTCGCTAATGTGACAGCAAAAAGTGCCATGTACGGATCAGATAAAAATGGTACGATATCTACACCTACAAAACTGATAAGGTAATTGAGAATACCTGAAGGAGTTTCGGTATACATTATCCTCCATATAATTCCAATTACTACTCCAGGAATGGCCCAGGCTGTCAACACTGCTGTTCTAACCATTACCGTACCCTTAAGGTTTAATTTCTGACCTTTATCAATTAAAAGAGCAATTAAAAACCCAAAAAACATTTGAAAAAACACACTAGCGGTAACAAAAATCAAAGTAACGATTAACATCTGATAAAACCCGGGAAGAGTAAACAAACGAACAAATGAACTTATAGTATAGCTATAGTCAGTTTCTAAGAAGGAAGCGTCCGTAAAACTGTATCGTATAATCTCAAACACCGGAAAGAGAAATACGAACAGCAGTATAAGTGATAATGGGATTAACCAAGGAATAGGAGAGTTTCCTATTCCTTTAGTTAATGTAAGGGAAAGTGCTGAGCGCTTATTCGAAGTATTCATACTAATTCATTACTCCCCTTCATTCACAACAGCCCATGCGTCGTCAAGTGCTTCTTCCGGTGATTTCCCCCCACTTATAACTTCTGACACTGCAATCTGCATCTGATTGGAAATTTCATTATAGTGCTGCGAAGCTGGTCTTACGTTGGCATCTTCCAAATACTCTCTAAAAGTGTCACTGAATTCACCAGCTTCTAAGTCTTCAGCCTCGTAAATAGAAGTACGGGAAGGAAGACCTCCATGGACATTCGTCCATTCTGTCATACCCTCTTCACCTACAAAAAGACGGTTAATAAGGTCAAATGCAGCTTCTTGCTTTTCTTCTTCTTCTGCAAAAATCCCCCATGCCCAGCCTCCGGCACTTGTTGCAAATTGTCCTTCTTCCAATTGAGGAAGAGGAGCTACTGCCCAACTGTCAAAATCATCTCCTAAAGTTTCTCTCAGAAATGACACTTGCCAGTTGCCTCCTAAAAACATCGCTGTATCACCGCCAGCAATTTCTTCGTTAAGATCGTTCTCTCCACCATAACTGCTGACTCTTTGAGGAGTAGCACCAGACTCTACTGCTTCATTTACAGCTTGAAGTACATTAAGCATCTTGTCGTAGTTATCCCCTTCTCCAAAAGTAGGATTACCGTCCTCGTCGACTAATTCACCTTCCTGTGCCCAAAACAGCGGCCATAATGTTGTCACAGCAGTTCCTTCTCCCCGTCCTCCTGGAAAAATTAATCCGTTGTAACCTTCTTCCTGAATTTCAAGGGAAGTTGCAATGGCTTCGTCCCAAGTAGTTGGAGGTTCTTCCACTACATCTGTATCGTAAAAAAGTACTCTAGTATCTGTATTCATGTAAAGACCATATATTTGTCCATCGTCACCAGTTAAAACATCCTGAACAAAAGGAAGATAATCATCTATGTCAATTTCATATTCGTCAAACAAATCATCTAAAGGCTGAAGGTAATCCATAAATCTTGGAAAAAAGTACCCGTCAATAGCTGCTACATCGGGAGCACGATCAGTATTTGCCTGCTCCAAAAGCCTTGTCATAGATTCATCAATATCGGTAGATTGAAGATCAGTATTCAATTCTACCTGTGGGTAGTCTTCTTCAAATTCACTTACTTTATCTGCAATATAATTTGCCTGAGACTCAGTAGGGTTTTGTGTAGAATATGAAGGCGTAGTAGACCAGTTTAATTCAAATGACTCCTCTTCCGCCTGTTCTGCATTTCCACATGCCCCGAGTAAAATAGCACTTCCTGATAAAGCAGTAATTGTTTTAGCAAGCTTTTTCATAATTTATCGCTCCTTTAATATTATTGTCAGGACTGATAAACGATGTCCCCCCTCTTTTTATATAATAGCGCTTACATTTATTATACTAATTATTCTGAAAAGTAATGTCAATACAAAATATTATATTATATATACATTTGTTATGTTTTTCTGTTTGTTAATTGTTTTCTTTTGTGTATATACGATTTAAACACTGAAATTAAAGGATTTTTACGAGTATTTATTCAAATAAATAATATGTTATTTAATGATTGCTCACTTATATTATTCATATCTTTTATAAATTAAAAGATCACATCAAAAGAAATACTCTTTTGATGTGATCTTAGAACTGCTTTTTTGTGAACTCGGCAGATGAAAAGTATTTATTATATTCGGCGTGCAGTATGTTTCTCTACTAATTCAGCTTCCAATGTTGTTTTAATAGGTATACTTTCATTTTTGATAAGTGCTTCTAGGCTCTCTACTGCTTTCCTTCCCATGACCTTTGCATTTTGCTTTATATGAGTGAACTGTTTTCGCCCTATGCTATTTTCTGGATTGTCAAAGCATATAATAGATAAGTCTTCAGGAATGCTTAAGTTCATTCTTCTAGAAGCTTCATACGTCAATGCTGCAATATTGTATTCCATAGCGAATACTGCAGTAATTTTAGAATTCTGTTTTAAATGTTCTTGAATTAGTTTTATATCATGCTCTATAGATTCTAAATCATACTTTGGATACGGAAAGCTGGAATGAAAATTGGTCAGCCAAATTTTTTTATTTATAGGAATACCCCGCTCAGCGTAGGCTTGAAAAAATCCTTCCACACGATCTTCAATAGCAGATGTGTCTTTATAAGGTGGTGAAAATAAAGCAATGTGTTTGTGCTGTAAATCAAACAAATAATCTACTGCTTTCCGAGTAATTTCACGGTTATCAGTAAAAATCATAGTTGTGTCAAAACCCTTTAAATATCTATCAACCAACACATGAGGAAAACGCTGCATATTCAATTTTACAATTTCTTCATTATAATATTCTCCTGAAACCGGAAGAATGATTAATCCGTCTACCTCGAATTCTATAAGTGAACGTATCGCCTGTTTTTCCAAATTAATATCTCCATATGTGCGCTTAATAATCAATTGAAAATTTTTTTCGGCGGCTGCATTCTCTAATGATAAAAACAATTCAAGTCCATGACTTTCATCAAGATCTGGCACTATATAACCTATTACAGTTTGATTACGTTTTTTTGAGCTGGAAGTTTTGAGCATGTTTTCTGAGGAAGTTACAAACGATCCTTTTCCCGGAATACGTTCAATCAGCTGATCAGATACCAGCATGTCTAATGCTTTTTTAGTAGTAATTCGACTCACATTAAATTTTGTGGTGAGCTCTTTTTCAGTAGGGAGCTTTTCACCGAGTTTAACCTCTTGATTTATGATACTTGCTTTTATTTCTTTGTAAATTTTTTCGTATTGAGGAGAAGACTTCACATATTGGTTTGGTTGTTTCATAATACATACTCCTTTAATTGAGTGAAATGTTATAAATATCATATCATTTATTTTTATTCGGTTCCAGTGAAAGGATAATACCTAAGCCCGTTTCTACTAATTCTTTTTAATGGGTTAGCCTTCCCGTCACTTCAACCTATTAGCATTTTTATCTATTAATAGTACTGTGATCACAAAAAATAAATCATTTATATTATAATTCATAATAAACCTCTTAAATAAAACCAATTCAATAGAAGTTTACCTAAATTGAAATATTACATACTTTCATTATATGTTATCGTGTTTTATTTCTATTAATTAATAAATGTTTCAAAGAATAATTACTAGAATTCCCCTTATCTACAACGAGAATTGGGCACATTTTCCAATTTTAGATGTTCTCCCTAAAAAAACTAAGGCATAAAGAAGTCTACCTTCTTTATGCCTCTTTTCTCTTCTGTTTACTAACGTTCTCCTGTCGTTTATGCTCTCTTCCCAAAAGAATCCCGGCTGGAATCGACAGAAACGCAAGCACCGCGATCACGAGAAAGCCTTCGTTAATTGCCATCAGGCTTGCCTCTTCCAGTGTACTTCCGTTTACCGCCATGACCTGGCCGCGCCTTACTTCAAAGTAGATAGAAACAAATACAATCCCGAGCGCCGAACTCATCTGGCGGAAGACGTTGTTCATTGCCGATCCGCGCGAGACAAATTTATCCGGAATCGCATTTAATCCTGCCGTCATCGCTGGCATCTGGCTCAGCCCCATCCCGATTCCGCGCAGTGCGTTTAACGCAATCACAATCCAGATCGCCGTATCCATCTGCATAAAACCGAGTGCAGCGGTTCCCACGGCAGTAAAGCAGAGCCCTGTCGTTACGGTAATTGCCGGGCCCCTTTTATCCAGCAGCCTGCCGCCGATCGTCATAAATATCCCGGCGAGCAGTGCGGCTGGCAGAAAAGCAATCCCTGTCATGATGGCCCCGTAGCCATACACATTCTGAATCAGCAGCGGCAGGAGGAAAATCCCCGAAAACAGCGTAATCGAACTGATCATTGCCACCCACACAGCGTAGGTATATGCTTTTTCCTTAAACACGGATAGATCGAGCAGCGGCTGTTCCACACGCAGTTCAATTTTCACAAAAATTGCGATCGAAATCATCCCTGCGACCACCAGCAGTAGATTCACCGGGTTATACAGCTGGGCGAGCTCGGACATTCTGCCGAGTGCAAATAGTATCGACCCCACCCCGAGGGAGACCGCAATGAATCCCTTATAATCAAAACGGATGTTTTTCACTTTCTCTGTCTGTTTTAAGTAGACCATTGAAAAAATCAGCCCGAGGATTCCTGTCGGCAGATTGCAGAGAAATAACCACTGCCAGGACGCGAATTCTACTAACACCCCGCCGATAGTGGGCCCGATGGTCGGCGCCATCATTGCGGCAATCCCCCATACTCCTGTGGCGAGTCCCCGCTCCTTTTTCGGAAATACTTCAAAAATAAGTGCGAGCGACAACGGCATCATTACCCCGCCGCCTACACCCTGCAGCCCTCTGAAAAAGATGAGGGAGGAAAGATCCCAGGAAAGGGAGCCGAGGACAGAGCCGGTTAAAAAGACGGTCAGCCCGAGCATATACAGCTGCTTCTTACCGATTTTATCTCCTAAGTATCCCGTGAGCGGCATCGTCATGCCCATCGTTACCATAAAGATCGTAATTACCCAGCCGGTCGCCACTGCATCCGCTTCAAACACCTGCATTAAGTGCGGCACTGCTGGATTTAACATACTGTTATTTAAAATAATCGTAAACGTACCCAGCAGTACGGAAATGACGACCAGCCATTTCTGCGGTATTTTTGCCATAGTAAACACCTTTCTTCGCTTCCCGAATAAACGCTCTTTTTCTATCATAGCACGAGCAGGAAAGGAATTCTGATTTCAACTCCTGCCCACTGCTCCAGAAAAGAAGCACACAGCTATCACTTTCCATACAAAAAAGCTGTACTAAAAGAAGAAGTCCTCCTTTAGTACAGCAGCGTTTTATGTCACACAGTGAAATCTTCTCCACGGCACGCGGGGCTAATTTACGAAAGCGGATAATGCTTCAGGAAGTAAATCAGCGACTGCAGTTCCACCGACAGGTCGATGTGATGCACGCGTACATGATCCGGCAGGGAAAGTCTCGCCGGGGTAAAGTTTAGTATACCGTTGATTCCTGCATCCACAAGCTCTTCTGCAATGCCCTGCGCATGCTGGGAAGGAACGGTAAGAATCGCTACGTCTACTTTTCCTTCGATATGCTTCTGCACGTCTTTAAAATGGTGCACCGGAACATCGCCGATCACTTCACCGACAATTTTTTCATCCACGTCAAATGCCATTTCTATCCGCGTATTATTGCTTTTACTGAAGTTATATTTCAGGAAGGCGGTTCCCAGATTCCCGACACCGACGAGAATTACTTTTGTAAGCTCATCCTGATCGAGTGTTTTGCGGAAAAAGGAAAGCAGATAGTTTACGTTATAGCCGTAGCCTTTTTTCCCGAGTGCACCGAAGTAGGAAAAATCGCGGCGGATCGTCGCGGAATCCACTTTTACTGCTTCACTCAGTTCAGAAGAAGAAACACGGTGCTTGCCTGATGCCTGCAATCCTTCGAGAAAACGATAGTACAGCGGCAGCCGTTTCGCAGTTGCCTGCGGTATTTTAGTCTGATCAATATCCATTCCATATTCCCCCTGTCAATGCAGTACACATTGTTTATTCTATGTTTTCACGGGTGAAATCCCCGCTTTTCCCGCCGGTTTTCTCCATTAAGTACGTCGGGCCGATGACCATGCCCTTATCGATCGCTTTACACATGTCATAGACAGTCAGTGCAACAGCGGAAGCACATGTTAACGCTTCCATTTCCACTCCCGTCTTCCCGGTGGTTTTTACGAAAGTTGCTATCTCCAGTGTATATGTTTGTTCCTTCACAATCCACTCAAACGAAACGTCCACCCCGGAAAGCGGAAGTGGATGGCACATCGGAATAATGGTGGATGTCTGCTTGGCAGCCATAATTCCCGCTACCTGTGCTACACCGAGTACATCTCCCTTGCCAATTTCGCCGGCTGTAATTTTTTCATAAATTTCCTGGTTGACGCGTACACTTGATGCTGCGGCTGCGGTGCGGAACGTGGTCTCTTTGTTTGTCACGTCCACCATCTGCGCACGCCCCTGCTGATTAAAGTGAGTCAAATCACTCATCTTCCAACACCTCTTTTCCACTTTTTATTGTACACTATTGAACGAGTATGTGCATAATCCTTTATCCGGAAAGTTGCCCCGTCTCCTCTCCCTCGTGTAAACTAAAGAGTGGAGTAAACGTACGGTATTCACATAACAGAGAAGGATGACTACGCATGATTTTATTACAGTGTGCCCAATTATCAAAGTTTTTTGGATCGGAACAAATCTTATCGAACGTAAAAATGGAAGTGAAAAACAGAGAGAGGATTGCGCTTGTCGGCAGAAACGGCGCAGGCAAGTCCACGCTGCTGAAGATTTTCGCCGGGGAAATGAATCATGATGAAGGCCATTTAATGATTCCGAAAGAAGTCTCCATCGGCTACCTCGCACAGGACAGCGGGCTGGATTCCGACCGTTCTATCTGGGAGGAGATGCTTACCGTCTTTATCGGACTTCAGCAGATGGAGCGGGAGCTTCGTGCACTGGAAGAACGTATGGCTACCGGAGATGAAAAGGTACTGGCAGAATACGACCAGCTGCAGCAGAAATTCCAGCAGCGCGGCGGTTTTCAGTATGAAGCGGAAATCCGCAGTATTCTTTCCGGACTGAACTTCCAGTCGTTTGACTACAATACCCCTGTCTCCTCTTTAAGCGGCGGGCAGAAAACACGGCTCGCCCTCGGGAAGATGCTTCTGGCCAAGCCGGATCTCCTCATTCTCGATGAGCCGACGAACCATCTGGATATCGATACGCTCACCTGGCTGGAAGGCTATCTGTCTTCCTATGACGGCGCCGTCCTGATTGTTTCCCACGACCGCTATATCCTGGATAAAGTAGTCGACTACGTCTACGAGCTTTCTTTCCACCAGACGCGCCGCTTTACCGGGAACTATTCCAGCTATCTGGACGAAAAAGCCAAGCTGATGGAGCAGGAAATGAAATCCTTTGAGAAGCAGCAGGACGAAGTGAAAAAACTCGAGGACTTCATTCAAAGAAATCTGGCACGTGCCTCTACAAGCAACCGGGCAAAAAGCCGGCGCAAGCAGCTGGAGCGTATGGAAAAGATGGACCGTCCGAAAGATGACGATAAATCAGCAAACTTTCAATTTTCCATCCAGCGCCAGAGCGGTAACGACGTATTAATGCTCGATAACGTCGCCGTCAGCTATGACGAGGTCGACCCGCTTATTAAAAATATCAATATGACGCTCACACGCGGTGAGAGCGTTGCGTTAATCGGCCCGAATGGTATCGGCAAGTCCACGCTGTTAAAAGCGATCACAGGACGTCTTACGCCTTTCCGCGGCTCTGTCCGCCTCGGGAGTAACGTCATGATCGGCTACTACGACCAGGAACAGACCGAGCTGCATTCCAGCAAAACAGTGCTGCAGGAGCTCTGGGATGATTATCCGCAGACGAACGAAAAAGATATCCGCACCGTACTCGGCAACTTTTTATTCACCGGGGATGACGTGCTGAAAAATGTACAGGATTTAAGCGGCGGAGAAAAAGCCCGGGTCGCGCTTGCTAAGCTGATGATGCAGAAAGCCAACCTGCTGATTCTTGATGAGCCGACGAACCACCTCGATCTCGACAGCAAGGAAGTACTTGAGAATGCGCTGATTGATTATCCGGGGACCATCATCTTCGTATCCCACGACCGGTATTTCGTGAACCGGATGGCCACCCGCGTCATTGAACTGCGCCAGGAGGCTGCCACAAGCTATCTCGGCGACTACGACTACTACGTCGAGAAAAAGTTTCAGCAGGAGGAACTGAAGCGCCTCGCAGAGGAAAAACATGCGCTGGAAAACAACACCGCTCCTCCGGCGAAAAACGATTTCCGCAAAAATAAGGAAAAGCAGAAGGAAGAACGCCAGAAGCAGCGGCGCATTGAAGAAATTGAACAGATGATTGAAACGGAAGAACAGACGATAGCTTCGGTTGAAGAAGAGCTTTGTATTCCCGAAGTATTTCAGGACCACCAAAAATCGCTGGAACTGAATGAAAAACTGCAGGCGTCCCATACGAAGATTGAAACACTGATGGAAGAATGGGAAGCGCTCCAGGAATAAGAGAAAAAGTCGCCTGTGGGAAACAGTTTTCCACAGGTTTTCTCTTTCTATCAACAATCTTTACAAAAAGTCAATCATTGTTTCGTAGTATTTTTCTTCCCTCCGGGTTATCCTCAGAGTTATACACATATAAACAGCCTGCACCGTAACTAATTTAGAAGTTATGCACAATTTTTGGACTTATCCACAAATTTTCTGTTAACAACTGCAAATCCCCGTCCATCAACTGTGTATACGTTTTATTCACATTATCCACAACTTGTTCATATATTGTTATTAACATTGCTTTTTTCCTGTAAATGTTCACAAATATTCTGACTTTATCCACAAAAGCCCCGCAGCAGATATTATTCTGCTGCGGGGCTTAAAATCTTCATCTTTGTCAAGATACATATGGTATTTTCTGTATACTTTTTCGCTGCTGATGCTTACACATTTTCTGTGAGGGAAAGTCCTGGGACGCCGTTTAACCGGTCATCTGCAAACTTCTCCTGCAGAAAAAGAATATGTGCGGCACTGCCGATCATCGCCGCGTTATCTGTGCATAAGGCAAGCGGCGGAATCGTAAGAGATACCTCCGCGTCTGCTGCTGCCTGCTTCAGCGCCTGGCGCAGTCCGCTGTTTGCGGCAACACCGCCTGCTACAACGAGTTTATTGACGTTGTATTCTTTTAAGGCGCGCATCGTTTTCGTTACGAGTACATCACAGACCGCTTCCTGAAAGCTTGCTGCGATCACTTCCGGAGCGATCTCCACTTCTTTCTGCTTTGCGTTATGAAGCGTATTAATCACCGCAGATTTCAAACCGCTGAAGCTGAAATCGTAGGAGTTATCCTCAAGCCAGGCACGGGGAAAATCAATCGATGCTTCTCCTGTCTGCGCCAGTTTATCAATCTGCGGGCCGCCTGGATACGGCAGCCCGATCGTACGGGCCACTTTATCATAGGCTTCCCCCACTGCGTCATCCCGTGTTTCCCCAATCAGTGCAAAATGGCCGTGTTCTTTCATATAAATCAGTTCCGTATGTCCGCCGGAAACTACGAGCGAGATGAGCGGGAACGTAAGCGGCTCGATTAAGTGATTAGCATAGACGTGTCCTGCAATGTGATGCACCGGGATGAGCGGCAGATTATGCGCAAAGGCAATCGCCTTCGCTGCGTTTACACCGACAAGGAGTGCGCCAACAAGTCCCGGCCCTTCCGTTACTGCCATCGCATCCAAATCTGCAAATGTCACTTCTGCCTGGGCCATTGCTTCTTCAATCGTGACCGTAATCTGTTCCACATGATGCCTTGAGGCAATTTCCGGAACTACCCCGCCAAACCGTTTGTGGCTCTCCATCTGCGAGGCGATTACATTGCTCAGAATTGTATCTCCATTTTGAATCACAGCAGCTGCCGTTTCATCACAGCTTGTTTCTATCGCAAGAATCGTTGTTTCTTTTTTCATCATAAATTCACCCACATTACTAAAGCATCTTCTTGATTATCGGTATAATACCGCTTACGGATTCCTCCTGGCTGAAAGCCGAACTTCTTATATAAATGCTGTGCCCCTTCATTGGAAACACGGACTTCCAGGCTGAGCTTTTCTGCGCCGAGCATTTTCGCCATATCGACTGCACCTTTCATAAGGCCTTCCCCGATCCCCTGCTTCCGGTACTCGGGATGCACGGCAATATTCGTGATATTTGCGTTTTCCACGACCACCCAGAGGCCGCAGTAGCCGACGATTTTCCCGCCGAGCTGCGCGATAAAATAATAGGCAAATTGATTTTTGGTGATTTCCTGATAAAACGCTTCTTTGGTCCACGGCGTCGAGAAGCTGAGCGCTTCCACTTCCAGCACGCCTTCGATGTCGATCACGTCCATCATGCGGATGCGGACATTACCGCCCGTTCTGCTGCCGCTCCATCTGTTGCTCACGCCACTTCGCCTCCGCTTCTGCTAGTCGTAGATACTCCGGAACAAAAGCATGCACTTCTGTCTTATCCTGCTGATACAGCGCTGCTGCAGCCAGCGCAGAAGGACGTGCTGCGTGATCCCGTGCTGCGGGAATCGTAAGAAGGCTGCCCAGTCCTGCTGCTAATGCTTCGCGGTGTTTGTCTTCCTCCGGACCGAGTGCAAGGACATTTTCCTCCAGTGCGCTGACTTCCTGCAGCCACTCCTCCAGGAGCACAATTCTGTCTTCCTTCACCTGCATCATCCGGCCATTTTCAGAGCGGTACAGACCTGTAAAGACCTGTCCCCGGCGCGCATCAAAAAACGGCATCACAAGTCCATTGTGATACACTCCGTTCTGCGCGAGTATTTCCAGGGAAGATACGCCGATAATCGGAATATCCAATGCCCATGCCATACTTTTTGCTGTCGTTACGCCTATTCTGACGCCTGTATAAGAGCCGGGCCCCTGTGCCACCGCGATCGCGTCCAGGTGTTCCGGCTTCCAGCCTGCTTGATCCATTAACGAACGAATCGCCGGCATCAGCCGGACAGAATGATTTTCTTTTTTATTCGTCACGATTTCTGCTTCGAGTTGCTCTCCTTCTGTGAGCGCAACTCCCATGACGTATGTGGAAGTATCAATTGCAAGGATTTTTGTCATATGTTCCACTCCTTCAGCACCTGCTCGTACCGGGCGCCGTGCGCTTCCGCCTGCAGGCTGCGCTGCGTTTCTCCTGTATAATGCAGCTGCAGCGCAAGGTATGTTTCCGGCAGCTGATCCTCAATCATTTCCGGCCACTCAATCACAAGCACCCCGTCGCCTTCGATGTATTCCTCGAGTCCCATTTCTTCCATGCTGTCTTCCAGCCGGTAAGCATCCATATGATAAAAAGGGAGATCCCCCTGGTATTCTTTCATAATTGTAAACGTTGGGCTGTTTACATTTTTCTTCACGCCCAGTGCTTTCGCCAGCGCTTTCGTAAACGTTGTTTTTCCTGCGCCGAGATCCCCGGACAGGGTAATAACGTCTCCCTGCTGCAGTATTGCTCCCAGTTTCGCTGCCAGTGACTCAGTTTCCTCTGCAGACTTGGTTTCCCAGGTCAGGCTTTCCATATCATTCCACTCCAGTTTACTAAAAATGTGTATAGCCGCCGTCATACAGCAGCTTTTCCGTGCCTTCGTGCTTGAGCCAGACGTTTCCTCTTCCGGGACGCACTTCCCCTATCTGGTATAAGGACAGTCCTTTCTTTTGCAGCTGCTTTTTCATCTGCTGGAAAAGACTTGCCCGCATCGTGCCGAGCAGAGAAAAATCTTCTCCGCCGTGCAGCAGCCATTTCCGCTGCTTTGTCAGTGGTACGTGCTGAAACAGATCAAGACGCGGCATTTTTTCCCAGTCCAGATGCAGGTCTACCCCGCTCGATTCTGCGATTTCCTTCGCTTCGTGTGCTACGCCGTCACTTACGTCGTTCAAGGCAATCCGCTCACCGCTTTCTGCGAAAAAACGCCCGTGCTCTACATGCGCAATCGGCCACTGATGTGCCTGTATGAACGGATCATCTCCCCAGGCGTCCTTTCCTTTTTCCAGCAGCTCATCAAGTCCTGCAGCAGACATTCCCACCGGCCCTGTGAGGAAAACAATGTCATTTGTTTCCGCATCGCTTCTAAGCAGCTGCCGGTACTCTTCCACCCTGCCGGTCACCTGCACAGTAATCACGAGGTCGCGGCTCGTAGAAATCGTGTCTCCTCCGATTAAGTCCATATCATATTCTTCTCCAGCTTCTCCCATGCCTTCATAGATTTCATTAATCTCTTCCTGTTCCCAGTTTTCTTTCGGAACAGCAATAGAAACCATATAATATAAAGGTTCTGCCCCCATCGCAGCAAGGTCACTCACATTTACTGCAAGAGCTTTATATCCAATCGCTTTCAGCGGCATCGTATTTTTCGTGAAATGCACGCCTTCGACCAGCGTATCTACCGCAAGTACAATATCGTAGCCTACTTTCGGACGAATAACCGCAGCATCGTCCCCAATACCTTTTATCACACTCGCACGACGGTGTTTAGATGGGGCAATTGAACGGATCCACTCAAATTCGTTCTTCATTTGCAGGGCCCCTTTCCGAATTTTGTCGCCTTTCATTATATCAATAGGAGATACGAAAGAAAAGCACTAGTCCCTTTTTCGCAAAAAGGAACGCCCTTATATCAAGAGGGCGTTCCGATTTTATTATACGTTCGCTTTATGCAGTGTTTCCTTTAATGCTTCTTCAAACGCCGCAATAATATCCCGTTCATCTTCAATCCCTACGGAAATACGGATCATCTGCTTTGTAACTCCGAGTTTTTCACGGAGTTCTTCCGGAAGCGGCCTGTGGGAGGTTGCCACAGGATAAGTCACAGACGTTTCCAGGCCTGCGAGCGTCGGCACTACTTTAATCCAGCCGAGATTTTTGGAAAACGTAATAATATCTGCCGCAGTATCAAGTTCTATTGTTACGACTGCGCCATTTCCCTGCGCGGAAGCCGCCTGCGGATAGTAAACCTTGCTGATCCCTTCCAGTCCGTCGAGCGCTTTTGCAAGTGCCTGCGCGTTTTCACACTGTTTCTGCATACGGATACTTAATGTTTTCAGGCCGCGCACACCAAGCCAGGCATCAAAAGGACCGATATTGCTGCCGAGCATGCCGACTTTGGCTTTCGCTTTCGCCATTAATTCTGCAGACCCTGTCACTACCCCTGCGGTGACATCACTATGGCCGCCGATATACTTTGTCGCACTGTGGGCCACAATGTCTGCGCCGCTTTCCAGCGGGCGGATTAAATAAGGAGTCGCAAATGTATTATCTATCATTAATTTCAAGTTGTTTGCAGAAGCAATCTGCGCAAGCCCTTCAATATCTTCTACACGGAGAAGCGGGTTCGTAATGGACTCTGAATACAAAAGTACGGTATTTTCTTTTACTGCTGCTTCAATTGCTTCCCTGTCTTCCATATCGACAAAACTTACTTCAATGCCGAAGTCCTGCAGATCACTGGAGAACAGCGACCACGTACCGCCATACAGATCCTGTGTTGCGATAATATGATCTCCTGTTTTTGCCACCGCAAGAACTCCGGCAAGAATAGCGGAAAGTCCGGAGGCGGATGCAACGCCTGCCTCGGCTCCTTCCAGTTCTGCAACACCTTTTCCTAAATCATCACTGTTCGGGTTCCCCATGCGTGTATATAAATAAGATTTTTCGCCATTATAATAATCTTCCATATCCTCAAAATCTGTAAAGGTAAATGCGGAAGTTTGATAGATCGGCTTTGTTTTGCTGACTTCTTTTGCTTTTTCCTTATTTGGAAAATGAATATTTTTAGTATGAAAATGCATAAATAATCTCTCCTTCTTCTAACAGCTATTTTTCTATCATACCTTATTTCTAACTATTTCGACAATGTTTGAAAATAAGAAGCCCAGTGCTTTAAGAAATGTAGTGTTTATTATAATATCATTTAACAGTGTTTGTTATATATTGGTTCTTTACCATATCATATAGTTGAAATTCAGATAGTTATTTTTCCACACTGATGATTGCAGCCTTTGCATTCATGGGGGCGCTTTCCGGGCGGGCCGGTCTCAGCTAATCCCTTCCTCCGGAGCGATAGGAGGAAGGGATCTTCGACTCGCCTTGCAGTCGCCCATTTCCACTTCGACTGCAGAAGCAGTGTTGTTTTTATAAAATCTTTTTTCTATTTTAATTATTTCTTTTCCTGTTAACTATACTTCGTATTAGAGAACCCTCTCTTAGGCTTATTTTTAAATTTCCACAGCCATGAGCACTTACAATAACAGGCTTTTCTCTTCGAAAAATGGCGCTGATATACAAATTTTCATTTACAGCACGGCAAAAAACAACAAAAAAGCACTTCATCCGCAGATGAAGTGCCGGGTACCTAGCAGCGTCCTACTTTCGCAGGGGGAGAGCCCCCAACTATCATTGGCGCTGGTGAGCTTAACTTCCGTGTTCGGCATGGGAACGGGTGTGACCTCACCGCTATCGCTACTAGATTG
>NZ_FNIL01000028.1 GCF_900103955.1 Alkalicoccus daliensis | reverse complement strand
TATAACTTTTTCCCATCGTGGACACGTCCTTTTTTGTAGTATATTCAGTATACTCATTTTTGAGGCGTTACTGTCCACTTTTAAGACTAACTCTAAAATATAGCGTGTTTACATGTCATTATAGGCGCACCGGAGTAAAATAGCGGTCGCGACAGTAAAATAAGCGGGCAAGAGAGTAAATTAGCTTCTTTTCATTTGGCATTTTTTATTAGGGGAACGGTTTTGATTAGAGCAGGTTATATGCTTTTACGGGTTTGGGTGGCAGGGGTGTACGCGGGCCAGTGCAGGAAAACCAGGGTTGAGTGCAGCATAACGTGGTTGGAGGTTCATATAGAGGGAACGGAGTAAAATATAGCGTGTTTTCATGTCATTATAACGGCATCGGAGTAAAATAGCGGTCGCGACAGTAAAATAAGGGGGACGATATCAACTCCCATAAAGAAAAGAGCCGACGGAAATACACTCCGTCGGCTTCTTTCTATAAATTAATTTTATAGTAAGTGGTTCTGTTTTCTTTGTAGGAAATTTTTGCATGTGGGGTAAGAATCTTTTTGGCAGTAATGGGGTTGGGGAGAAGAAGCCATTCCTGCGCCTGTTTTATGGAAATAGTTTTTCCGTTTAAATGTATGTAATCCTCAAGTGATTTTCTGTGGGCATTGTTACTGCGGAAGCTGCAGGAAGGGCATTTCCATATACCCCGGACCCGCTGCATGGCAAACTGCTGACAGGCTTCACACTGAATTCCGAGACGAATATCCTGAGCAGATAACTGATAGCGTTCTATAAGATTTTTGACATCGGGAAGATTATTCGCCAGTAAATATTTTGAAAGCAAATTATATTCTTTGGAAGTCAAAAAAGGTTTCGTATGTTCATTCTGCCAGTTTTGTACTATCTGGGGTAATTTCGCAGCATGGGATACTTGTTCGATGGGCGTCTCGCTGGAAATTCGGGTGAATGAGTTGGCCACGAAGACGTGTGTGTAAATCGGGAGCGGCGGCAGCTTCAAGAATTTCAGCAAGGATGCTAATTGAAATTTTTGACGAATCGCCTGCTGCAGCGGACAAGGGAAAACAGTGGTAACTCCTTCTAAAGTGCGGATCATTTGTGCATAGTGAGGATCGAAGAAAAGCTCACCTGCATGATTTTTGATTTCCAATACAGCAGCAAAAGAAGGTGTAAGTAAAAGCGTATCTATCTGAAATCGGTAGTGGTTGTATTTGGAGTGGAGGAGCAGCTGGTGAAGAATATCGACAGATGGCGGAAGAAAATCATAATAGTAATCCATCTTCTTTTCGCCGGAATGACCGGAGGAATAATTCGCAGCATCAAAAGAAATCTGCTCGTACTTCTTATGAGTTTTCGGCATCCGGGAAAGTAAAGCCTGATATTGAAGCAATGGTAACGGGGTAGATCTGGGAAGAAGCAGCATATAAAACCCCCTGTGAATGTATTATATTTATTATAAATAGAAACGCACGTTCGTTCAAGTGGGAAGTGGTTAAAATTGTAAAAAAATGTTGAGTCTGCAAGGTAGAAAGAAATCAAGCAGTGATCTTGAAACTAAATTAAATTCCAAAATAATTTTTACTATAAAGATTTTATTTGTTTAAAAAAGATATAGTGTATAATAAAGTTAATATGAAGGAGGGATTTGATTGGACTTTCACCTTATTCACCCAGCGGAACAAATTTTAATGATTATGGAACGAATTTATCAGGAAGGAATGACAACGACCTCAGGAGGAAACGTTTCGATCCTGGACGAGAACGGAGATATATGGATTACGCCGGCAAGTATTGACAAAGGGACATTAACAATCAAGGACATCGTATGCGTGAAGCGGGAAGGCCCGATTGTCGGAGAGCACCGACCCTCGAGCGAGCTGCCTTTTCACAGGTCTATTTATCAAAGGCGAAGCGACATAAAAGCAATTATTCACGCACATCCGCCCGCACTGGTTACGTTCAGCATTGTGCGCCAGGCGCCGAATACAAATTTGCTTCCTTCCATCAACAAAGTCTGCGGTGAAGTTGGCATTGCACCATACGCGCTTCCGGGGAGTGAAGAGCTCGGGGCAAATATCGCTGCGGAGTTTGAAAAAGGCTATCATGCAGTGATTTTGGAAAATCACGGTGTTGTGACCGGAGGAAAAGATCTTTTTCATACGTACAAAGTGTTTGAAACACTGGATTTCAGTGCCCGGATCGAAATAGAAGCAAAACGATTAGGAGAACCGGTTTCTCCTTCTGAAGAAAAGCTAGCAGTAATTCCGGAAAAAGTGGAAAACTTTAAAGAAATTATCCCGACGTTTCATGGAGTGAAGGAACGACAGCTGCGCCGGGAGATGTGTGACTTTATTCATCGAGCTTATCGGCAGCAGCTTTTTACAAGTACCCAGGGAACTTTTTCACAGCGGCTGGAGGGCGGATCTTTTCTGATTACTCCTTATAATGTGGACCGCCTGTACATTGAACCGGGGGATATTGTGAAGATTGAAGGCGATACGAAAGAAGCGGGCAAAGTGCCAAGCCGTTCGGTGCAGGTGCATAAGCACATTTATGAAATGCATCCGCATATTCAATCTGTGATCATTGCGCACCCGCCGAGCATGATGGCGTTTGCTGTGAATGATATTTCTTTTGATTCAAAGATTATTCCGGAAAGCTATATACTTTTGCGTGATATTCCGAAGCTTTCCTTTGAATCGCTTTACAGCGCGCCTGAAGAAGCGGCTGCTTTTTTTACAGAGGATGTGCCGCTCGCGCTCGTGGAAAATAACTGCCTGATCGTTACGGGGGACAGCCTGCTCAAGACATTCGACCGGCTGGAAGTCGCGGAATACAGCGCAAGGGCCGTAATTGATGCAGTGGCGCTCGGCGATGTGCATCCGATAGAAAGAAAGGAAATCAAAGAGCTCGAAAAAGAATTCGGACTGGTATAAGCGTGAAAGCGTCAAGGCAAAGGTGCTGTGACGCTTTTTGTTGAGGAGTGGGATGAGGGGCGTGGCAAATCAGCAGTCGCATTCTGTTTAGGGATGGAAAAGTGCAGGATAAGGCATGGACATTTTAATATAGCTAGTTCGGAGTAAAGTATAGGTGGTTGTTAGTAAAATATAAGAGGATCGGAGTAAAATATAGCCGGTTCATAGTAAAGCATAAGCGGATCGGAGTAAAATAGCGGGCGCGACAGTAAAATAAGCGGGCAAGAGTGCAGATGAGCTGCTCTATTTTCTTTGGTTCCGGGGAAGAGGGGGGAATGAAGAAGGTAATATGCTTTTGAGGGTCGGGGAGCCGGCACGGGAGCGGCGGTGTTCACTGATGGACGGGGACATTTTAGTATAGCCGGTTCGGAGTAAAGTATAGGTGGAGGTTAGTAAAGTATAAGAGGATCGGAGTAAAATATAACCGGTTCATAGTAAAGCATAGAGTTAGTCTTAAAAGTGGACAGTAACGCCTCAAAAATGAGTATACTGAATATACTACAAAAAAGGACGTGTCCACGATGGGAAAAAGTTAT
>NZ_FNIL01000009.1 GCF_900103955.1 Alkalicoccus daliensis | reverse complement strand
AAGGGTCGTGCAAGTCGAAGGCGGTCGCCGTCTCCTGCAGAGAAGCACCTGTCTGGTTCCTAAAGTGTAATACATGCAGTTTGAATTGGACAGAATAAACTGGTTTGGAACGTGGCTTCTGTACTCCTTTTACTCCGTAATGTTGATAGGCACGAACCCACCGTTTGATGGGAGTGACACTAGGGATCAAGTATTTCTTCGCTAATAATCGGTATCCCAGCTCTCCTTGCATATACTCCTTCACAATCATTAATTTAAATTCCTCACTATACATTGTCATACAAAAACACCCCAGAAGTTAGATTTTGAACTCTAACTTCTGGGGTGCACTACCCAAGCTTCCACCGGTAAGCGGTGGAGAACCTTATACATGAAAAATTATAAAAATACAAGATTTCTTACTTTATAAACACTCTGAAGCCGGCTCTGTTGCTTGCAGAGCCGGCTTCTTTTCATTTTAATGTAATTAAGCTGTAAACTCTTCACATATGTCTGCGCAGCGCTTACACATATCTGCACAATGCTGACAGTGGTCATGATCATGCTGACGGCATTCATCTTCGCACGCTCGGCAGATCAGCGCACAGACTTTAAGGAATTCATCCACAAATGCGGAATCTCTTGCAATCGCCTGTTCCGTATAGCCGCATATATCGGCACATTCCCTGTCCAGCCTTATGCAGGCTGACATCATTTTTACATCATCTTCTTCTAAACAGGCATCATAACAGTAATTGCAGGCTTCCATGCAATCATGCAGCGCTTTTGTAATTTCCTCTTTCTGCAGTTCATTCATGAGTACTGCCTCCTTTAACGTAGTTACTTCTTAGTTTACCGGGGAAAGGTATTCTCAAACTTCTTATTGTTTTGCGAATCTTTGAAGCGGGAATACTTTTTTAAAAAAGGAGGAGATATCGATGCCCTGGAATATGAATGATTATCCGAGTTCTTGGAAAAACCTCGACAGCACTATCCGCAAAAAAGCGATAGAAATAGGAAATTCTATGCTCGAAGATGGCTACAAAGAAGGGGATGCTATACCAATCGCCACTGAACAGGCGAAGAAGTGGTATGCCGATGCTTCCGAAGAGGAAAAGAACGAAATGAAACAAACATCTCAGAAGGATCTGGAATCCCGCAAGGAAGACGATGATGCAAGACCAGAACTTATGGAAAAAGAAGTATTCGTTGTGCCACATGAGGAGGGATGGGCCGTTCAGTCTGAAGATGCGAAACAGCCTTCGAACGTATATGATAAAAAACAGGATGCAGTGGAACGGGCGCAGGAAATTGCTGAAAATAAGCAGACTTCTGTGGTAGTGCACAAGAAGGATAATTCTGTAGAAAAAAAGTATAATTACAGCGAAAAATAAAGAAAGCATTGATTTTACGCGTGTAAAGGCGGTTATATGCGACCGCATTTACACGCTGTTTTTATTAGTATTCTGACAAAAACGGACTGGCATCTTTCTAATAAACATTACTTTAATTTTATACTTTGCTCTGATAATTAAAATTCCAGACCTTTTCCCATTCCACTTCCGGCACAAGACCTTCTTTTGCTGCTCTGCTCAACAGGGATTCCACTGCATGTCTTCCCTTTCCTCCGAGCGCCATCGAGAATTCATTAACATATAATTCTATATGTGATTTCGCGACTTCTTCTGACATTTCCTGAGCATGTTCCATTACATAGTCCATCGTCTGCTCTGGATTTTCCCAGGCCCGGGCTAATGAGGTTCGTATTGCAGCAGAAAGTTTGTCGCTGTCAACATCCTTCCTTGCAATAATAGCGCCCAGTGGAATTGGCGCTCCTGTATCCTCTTCCCACCAGTCACCAAGGTCCACCATTTTTTCCAGCCCGTATTTGTGATAAGTAAAGCGTGCTTCATGGATGACGAGTCCAGCATCTACTTTCCCTTCCTGTACAGCAGGCATTATTTCGTCAAACGGAAGCACGACTATTTTTGCTTTCTTTTCCTGATATGTCTGTGTCTGCCATAATCTGAACAGCATATAAGCAGTGGAACGATCGCTCGGCACAGCAATTGTTTTCGACTGCCAATCTGCTGAAACCTCGCTGTCGCGGGTTAGAAGCAGCGGCCCACATCCTCTTCCCAGTGCTCCGCCGCATTGAATCAGCTGATAATCATCCGCTACATAGGGAAATGCTGCAAATGAGATTTTCATGACTTCCGGCCCTTCTTTCTCTGCTGCCCACCTGTTAGTTTTATCTATGTCTGCATAAGTAACGTCTACTTTTTCAAAACCAGGGAGCCTGCCTTTTACTAAATCATGAAAAATAAATGTGTCATTTGGACATGGAGAAAATGCGATGTTCATTTATATAACCTCCTGTAGTTGTTTCATGGATTTACAAAGTGAATTCAACGCAGTTTCGAGCTCCCAGCTTCCTTTATCCCGGGGGCCGATAAGGTTGGAAATCGTTCTGATTTCAAGAAAATCCACTTCTCTAATGGAAGCTGCTGCAGCTGCTCCCGCTCCTTCCATTGCTTCTGCTATGGCTTCAGGATAGCGGGAGGCAAGCTCTTTCTGACGTGTTTCTGTACCGGTAGCGGTAGAAAGAGTTAAAATTTGGCCTTGCCGGACACCGGATAACTGATATTTTTCTGCAATGGCGGATCTCCATCTGTCTCTGCCGAAGCCAAGCTCTGCAGTACCGAGGAAGCCACCGGCGGATTCAGCTCCCAGATCAGCGAATATACTTTCCGTCGCAATAACCGTATCTCCTATCTCCGAACGGCCTGGGAAGCCACCGGCGATTCCGGCATTGATTACCAGATCAGGTTTGTGCTTCAATATCTCCTGCATAGTCCGAGCAGCAGATTCCACAGGCCCAAAGCCGCAGAGCGATAAAATAAACCGCTTATCATTCCCAAGAGCTTCCGCAGCTGCCTGACGCTCTTTTTCAACTGCAGTTAAAACTAATATATTATTCATCCATAACTATTCCTTTCATACGTTTCAAACTATTATAGATTTTTTGACAATATTCTCGTATCAGTTTAGCAGTTAGCGCGTATAATTGAAATGCTTGTGATATTTATGATAGTGCTTATTTCTTTTCTCAGCGAATATTTGTTATAATTAATAGATGTATTTTGTTATTTCCCGGTTCATGGGGAATAATTTTGGGAAGAGAATAAAAAGGAGCTACTTTATAATAGATTAAGTAAAAATATGGATTGGCACTTACAAAACAGGAGGTTAATAATCATGCACGAAATTTTTTACGTAGGGATTCTTGCTTTATTCGTTCTTTACATCGGCTTCAATGAACGCAGAAGAATGGAACGTCACATTGATAAAATCCCTATGCGGATACTGGTGAACGGCATCCGCGGAAAGTCCACTGTCACCCGCCTGCTTATGGGAATTGCAAAAGAAGACGGACAGCGTACTGCCGGGAAAACAACTGGTACTTCTCCACGCCTTTTCTATTGGGACAGAGACGAGGAAGAACCAATTGAACGCAGCCTGCAGGGCGCAAATATCTCCGAACAGAAAATAATCAACAAAAAAGTTGCTAAACGCAATGTTAATACTTTTGTAGCAGAGTGCATGGCTGTAAATCCTGAATATCAGAAAGTTTTTGAGGAGCGTTTCGTAAAACCTCATATTACTGTTATTACAAACATTATCGAAGATCATCTCGATGTAATGGGTCCTACACTGGATCAGATAGCAGAAGCTTTTGCGAGAACAATTCCTGAAAACGGGCATGTAGTAATGCCGGAAACGAAATATGCACGCTTTTTCCGAAGGGAAGCAGAGAAAAAAGGCTCTGAAGTTGTATTCTTTTCCACCGAAGGCATTGAGGAATCCTATCTGCAGCAGTTTCCTTATATGATGTTCGCTGAGAATGCCGCTATCGGCCTTGCTGTAGCAGACATTCTGGGTATCGACCGGGAGACAGCGAAACGCGGCATGGTGAATGCGCCTGTCGATCCTGGAGCGATGAGAATTCACACTTTCGGAGAAGCAAGAGAGCCCAGCTACTTTTTCAATGGGTTTGCCGCAAATGATGCCACTTCCACAATGAATATATGGAATAAAATTTTGTCATCTAATTACAAAACAAAGCACCGGGCTGTTATTATGCACTGCCGTGATGACAGAGTAGAACGTACAATGCAGTTTGCAGAAGAAGTCCTCCCCCACTTAAAGACAGATACACTTATTTTAACGGGTAAAAGTGTAAATCCGGTAGTGAAAGCTTTTGAGGAAGGTACTATTCCAGCTGGAAACCTTATTAATCTGGAAAAGGAAAATACAGAAGAAATTATCCGTCACATTAAGCAGCTTCCGGATCAGACAATGCTTTACGGTATCGGCAACATCCATGGAGGCGGCCAGGAAATTGCGGACGCTGTGGAAGAACTGGATACGGAAAGGCAGAAAAAACAAGCTCCGAAGAAAGCAGCTAAAGCTGATTTTATCCCTAAACGCAGGGATCGCGTATTTGCAGAGCAGCATTAATTTACTGAAGGTGAGACTGTTCCTTTGAACGGGGGCAGTCTCCTCTACATGTAATCAATTAATAATATAACTTAAAAGGAGTTGGCTAAGTTTGTTTGGTACTGATTTATATATAGCAATTGTTGTCGGAGTTCTTTTATCACTCCTCTATGCCGAGAAAACAGGAATTGT
This sequence comes from Alkalicoccus daliensis, assembly GCF_900103955.1. Taxonomy (GTDB): domain Bacteria; phylum Bacillota; class Bacilli; order Bacillales; family Salisediminibacteriaceae; genus Alkalicoccus; species Alkalicoccus daliensis. Next base: position 143,990 of record NZ_FNIL01000009.1, on the reverse strand, counting down.
TCCAGCAGGACTGGTGGTCCCTGGATATCTGGCACTTGTATTTGACCAGATTATGTACTTAGTGATCGTAGCTGCAATAAGTCTCGCTACATACTTTATCGTTACACAGTTAATCGGGCGAATGACCGTATTATACGGACGGCGTAAATTCGGTGCAATGCTCGCTGTAGGAATTATTTTGAAAATGGCTACGGACTTTTCGTATCCTTTAGTAGGATTTGAAACCTTCGAGCTCCGGGGGATTGGGGTCATTGTTCCAGGATTGATCGCCAATTCCATTCAAAAACAGGGTATTCTGCCTACATTTTCATCCACCGTCGTGATAGCCTTTTTGACTTTCGTAATTATTTCAATTTTCCACTTAATATAGGAGCAGGTGAGTACTAAATATGGAGCAGAAATTTACATTTCAGGAGCGTATGAAGCTCTGGCAGATAAGACATAAAAAAACAGCTCTGCGGGATTCCATCATTGCTTTTGCAGTCCTCTCTATTCCTCTCTTCGGCTACAGCTGGTTTATTCCAGCGGAAGCTCCCGAAGAAAGCACCCGGGAGGAAGAAGTCGAGTACCGGATGTCTATGGTCGGAGATATGATGATGGGCCGTCACGTTCGTGACGCAGCAGAGCAGAGTAATGAGAATATTGACCGTGTCTTTAACTATGTAAAACCGTTTTTCGATGACTCTGATTATGTAACCGGCAATTTTGAGTCCCCTATTCTGGATACAAACGATCCCGCGGTAGAAGAAGAAATGGACGACGCTGAACTGCATAATAAAGACATTCATTTATATGCAGAACCAGATGCCGTCGATGCGCTTATAAATGTCGGGTTCGATTCTGTCAGCGTCGCCAATAACCACGCACTGGACTTCGGGGATTTATCCTTGGATAATACGCTTGATGTTGCTGGAAATAAAGACATTGAATTACTAGGTATTGGAGACGCACTTAATATCAGTGAAGAGGAAACGGTAGAGATTGAGTACGGTCCGGAGCAGGGAGAAGAACGTAATGAGATTGACGCCTCCCGTGTAAAAACCTTTGAAACAGATAATGGCTTAACTGTCGGAATTTTAGGTTTCACAGACGTATTTGTACAGGGCTTCAGTGCTTCTGACTATGTCGGTGGTGTTTTCACCAGTGAATATGTCGGGCTGACCCTTCTCAGAGAACGGCTGCAGCAGGCGAAGCTGCCTGAGGAAGAAGGCGGTCTCGGCGTAGATATAATGATGATCCACGTGCACTGGGGTGATGAATATCAAGTCGGCTATAATGAAACGCAGGAAAACCTGGGCCGGTATATGACCAACTACGGGGCTGATATTATTATCGGTCACCATTCACACGTACTCGAACCTGTGACAGTTATGGAAGGGCGCGATGGCCACCGTTCTATTATCATGAACAGTCTTGGCAACTTTGTGTTTGACCAGGGGTGGTCCCGCACAAAAGAATCAACCATTGCACAGCTGGACTTTCTGGCAGATGGCACAAAAGAACTCTCCTTTGTGCCAATGCGTCTAAGTGAGTCCATGCCCTACGAAACTGCAGGACCATTAAAACCTTATCATGATTTCCGTATTTTCCGGACGTTAAGAAAGGAACTCGATTCAGACTGGTGGAACGTAGAAGATGGCAGATTGAAAGTTGATCTTGATGCAGCAGGCGTCTTAGAAGGAGTGGAAACAACCTCATGAATTACAAACCTTATTTAAAATGGACACATATTTCTGCCGCAGTCATTTTTGTCGGGCTGATTGCCTGGAACTTTTACTTTGCAGAAGAGTTTGACCCGTACAGAGAACCTTACTCCGGGGCTGACTTTCAGGATAGGCAGGTTGATACAGTAGAAGTAGACCCTTCGGAAGAAAATACCGGCGGTAATGATGGCAACAATGCAGGCAATGAAGAATCCGATCCTTCCATTAACGTATATGGAGTAAGTTCCATTCATCCATTGGCTGCTGATGTCGGTATGGAAATTATGGAGAACGGCGGTAATGCAGTCGATGCTGCTGTGGCGATCTCCTTTATGTTAGGCGTTGTGGAGCCGTACGGTTCAGGAATTGGCGGTGGCGGCCTGATGATGGTCCACGATCCTGAAGACGGGGCGCTCAGTTACGATTACCGGGAAGCTGCTGCTGCAAGCGGTGCGTGGCCCGAACGTGGAGTAGCAGTGCCAGGTCTTGTAAAAGGGATGGAATCTGCGCATGAAGATTATGGCACTCTTTCCTGGGAAGAGCTTCTTGAGCCTGCTGTGACTACTGCAAGAGAAGGCTTCCAAGTAGGCCAGATTTTCAATGAAACTACTGGTAACGCCGCTAGACGGCTTGAATTAACAGACCAGGAACGTGAACTCTTTTTCCCAGGCGGCCAGACGCTGGAGGTAAATGAAACACTTGTGCAGGAGGAACTTGCAGATACGCTGGAACTTATCCAGTCTCAAGGTGCTGCCGGCTTTTATGAAGGACCTGTCGCAGAAGCACTTACTTCAGAAGTAGGCTATGGACAGCAGTTTACTGAAGAAGATCTTGCTTCCTATCAGTCATATGTGAGAGACACAGTTTCTGCAGATATTGGTGAGCTTACAGTTCATGGCGGCCCTTCTCCATCGTCCGGTGCAGTTACCGTGCAGGTGCTTCAAATGGCGGACCGGCTGGAATCAGACGGATTAATGGAAATGACGATGGAAGAACTGACGAACAATCCCGAGCATGAACATCTTTATATGCACCTGGTAAACGAAATGACCAAGGTAGCGTATGAAAGCCGCCTTGATACGCTCGGCGATCCGGAATTTGAGGATATTTCCCATGAAGAACTTACATCTGATGATTATATTGCCGGCTTAATGGAGAATATTTCTTTTGACCAGGTAAATGATTCAGAAATCGATTTGTTTGATTCCCCTGCTGAAACAGCAGATGCGCGCCATACTACTCACTTTGTTATCGTAGACCAGGAAGGACGCATGGTTTCCGCAACGCATTCTTTGGGTGAATTTTATGGTTCCGGCTGGTACACGAACGGATTCTTTTTAAATAACCAGCTCACGAACTTTAGTGATAACGAAGAATCACCCAACTATTATGAGGCAGGGAAACGACCGCGTACTTTCGTATCTCCTATGATATTTGAAGAAAATGATCGTGCTGTACTGGGCCTCGGCTCCCCCGGCGGACGACGGATTCCTGCCATGGTTCTGCAGACGTACCTTCGATATCAATATGGTTTAAATGATAATAACGAAGAGATGACCCTGCAGGAAGCGATTGAATATCCCCGTTTTTATAACGAGGATGATGTTATTTACGTAGAAGATGATGACTTCGATCCTGAAGCAGGAGAACAGCTGCGACAAATGCGTTATTCTGTGGTTGTTCACACCTCCCCTCTTTTTTACGGAGGAATTCAAGGACTTGGTCTCGTTACGGATGAAGAAGGAAATGTTTCGAGTATGTACGGAGGCGGAGATCCCCGCCGTAATGGTGCATGGCAGATAGAAACTGCTGATTAAACTATTCTTATTGGCTGTTTTGTCAGGAACTCCTGGCAAAACAGCCTTTTTGTATATCAACTGTACAGAGGCACAAAAGATGCTTTTTAAATAAATAATGTCTAAAATAACTGTATGTAACTTTTAGTTGATCCAATTTCATAATAAGTTTTATAGATCAGTTGAAAGAACAATTCTTATTTCTTGCAGGATAATTTTTCGTTATTCTTGAGAATGTGAGAAACGAAAGATGGTATCTCCAGCGGGAAACAGCGAAATCTGAAAATCTATTCTGAAAGAGCTTCGTGATGGAAGAATCAGTGGAAAACGAGCAGAAAAGTATGAATCTGCAGTGGAGATTATTCTGCGTTATCCGGAATTAACTCTCTAATAATGAATTATGAATTCATTCGCTTAGTAAAAACTTTTTATGTAAAATTAAAATTTCCGGAAAGAGGTGCTGAATTGTGGATATAGCTATTATTGGCGGTGGAATTGCAGGTGTATTTGCAGCTAAACGTTTGAAAGAAGCAGGACATACACCTTTTATTATAGAAAAATCCCGCAGTGTCGGCGGCAGACTTGCGACCAGAAGAATAAACGAGGGAAAAGCAGATCACGGCGCACAGTTTTTCACGGTACGGACAAAAGCTTTTCAAAAAGAAGTGGATGAATGGCTGTACGAAGGATGGGCAAAGGAATGGTTCAGAGATAAGTATCCCCGGTACCGTGGAACCAATGGAATGAATTCGCTGCTGAAGAATACTGCAGAAAGCCTCCCGGTAATGTTAGAAGAAAAAATTATACGCCTGGAGTCAGATGGAGCCTCTGTAACCCTCGCCTCGGAAAATGGGGAGCTTTTTATTGCAGATGCAGCTATTGTAACTGCACCCGTACCGCAGATTTTAAATTTAATAGAACAATCAGCACTCGGATTAAGTGAAAAAGTCCGGGCGCAGCTGGCTGCAGGGGCCTATAACCCATGCCTGGTTGGACTCTTTGAGATGAAGGATTCCATCACTTTAAGTGAATCCGGCCTGCTGGACAAAGATCTGCCTGAAGGCATGGATAAAATTATTTCCAACAGCCAAAAAGGTATATCCTCTTCTTCTATTCTGAGTGTTTATATGAACAGCCAGTGGAGCACTTCCCATTATCAGCTGGAAGATCCGGCAGTATTAAATGAAATTACTTCCCTGCTGTCTTTTCTGGAAAGCAAGGTTATCTCCGGACAGCTAAAAAGGTGGCGTTATGCGGAAGCCGCCCATGTTTATGAACAGCCATATTTACAGCTTGATAACTTTCCGATATATGCAGCAGGAGATGCGTTCCTCTCCCCTGCCGATTCAAGTAAGCGGGCAAGAATTGAAAGTGCTTTTCTTTCAGGTACAGCTGCAGCTGACAGACTTATTACTGGTTAGGCTGCTGTCGATTTAACTGCTTGATGATGAGCTGCGCAAAGTTCAGGAAGGCTTGGAAACTCTCAATGTGCAGAAATTAATTAAAGACAGCCGGTACAGAAAGTTTATATCTGCAGCGAAATTCATATCCAATTTGGGAAAATCGCTGCAGATATGCCTTATTAAATTCGTACAATTTAACAGCTGGATTGAATCTGGAAACTTTCCACCTAATAATTTCTACACCTTTTTAAAAATTTCTGGTTTAACCTATTTATACTTAGGGAATAGTTTATTAATTCCAAATTATAAGAGACTCAGCCATTTAATTCCGTGAGCATAAAAGATGTGTAATACACATTTTGTTTACTAGCAGCGAATAATGAGTTGAGTAATCTCAGTAACACTTCACGGAAAGTCCCTTCATAGATCCGTTCCAACGATAAAATATCGACCTATGGAACAATTTCTCAGGGAAGCAGGAAAGTGAAGGTTCGGTTGGGTCCCTTATAATTTGGAGTTTTTTTCTGCAAAAAATAAATACAGCAAAGGCATCATGACAGTCGTCATGATGCCTTCTTTATCTTTCTGCTGCATCGCTTTTTTTATTTTTAATTGAAACTAACTGCACAACGACCGCTGCGGCCGCAAAAGCTATAGCGGCATACACAAACCCCTGCATATCTAAGAAAACGACAGCAACTACAGACATCAATGCAAAGATACTCAATACTCCCTGAAGTGCTTTCAGCATATGTTCTCCTCCTATCCTATCCAAACGATCATAATTAATATCACATAAGAAGCCCCGATAGCTGCAAGACCCAGGGAAATCATTCTGCGGGTCCATTTTGGTGAAAGAGGCCCCTGAGAGGAAATTTTTATTTTCGAATACTTCTGCAGCCTATTTCTATAATACACAGTTACTAAAAACAGAATGCCTGCAGTCTGTAATAAGAAAAACACGGAAAATAACCCTGATTCCTCCAGCTGTTCAACCCCTCCTGCCAGCTCCAGCAGTAATGCGTTTAACATACTGTAGGCAAACAGCATGATAAACAATACACTTACAAGCTTCGAAAATTCCCAAAGCCAATAACCCGTTTGACGCATATTCTCATTCCCTTCAATTCTTCTGTTTTTCTTCTATTTTCTTTTCTATATCATTTATCTGCTCCTGCAGCTGTGACAGCTGTTTTTGTTTTTTTCGCAGCATAAGCACTGCATAGATTAATAATGCGCTCACACCAGCAGCTGTAAATAAAGCAGCAACTATATAAAGAACGGTGATACTCTCCATTTACTGCACCTCCGCTTTCGTATTTTAGCATACTCATGCACCATTTGCGTCAACAGACCAAAGTTTCTGTATAATGAAGAATAACTAATGAAAGGACGGTGCTGTTCATGCATTATTTCCAAGAATTTATTAATCGTAAAGATACATATTCCGTAAAGTGGGATTACGCAAAGACTGTATTTAAATCAGAAAACGAACTTCTTCCCATGTGGGTGGCAGATATGGATTTTCATCCGCCGGAAGCAGTGACTGAAGCAATTAAATCCCGGGCAGAACATGGTTTATATGGATATACATTTATTGCAGATGATATGAAAGAAACAATAAAGAAGTGGATGAAAAAACGATTTGGATGGGAGATCCAGAATGAATGGCTTCAATTCAGCCATGGAGTGGTTCCTTCCATCGGCAAAGCAGTACAGGGGCTTACAGAACCCGGCGACAAAATTCTTGTCCAGTCTCCAGTATACCCTCCCTTTTTCTCCATGATAAAAGATAACGACCGCGAACTTGTAAACTGTCCGCTGGAAGAGAAAAATGGGAAATACGTGATTGATTTCCATGCTTTTGAAGAAAAATTGAAAACGGGAGTAAAAATGTTTCTTCTCTGCTCTCCCCATAATCCTGTCGGACGCGTATGGAGCCGGGGAGAACTCCAGCAGATTGCTGACCTCTGCTTGAAATATGAAGTTATTATCATTTCCGATGAGATTCATGGAGATCTGGTATTTCAGCCAAACAAGCAGATCCCCATCGCTTCTTTATCGCCGGAAATTTCTGCCCGCACAATTACCCTTGTGGCGCCCAGCAAAACTTTTAACCTTGCAGGGCTTCAAGCTTCTGCTGTAATTACAGAGAACAAGGATTACCGTCGTGCGCTGGAAAAAATCGATAAGAAAAATGGAGTTTCCATGCTGAATACTTTTGGTGTTCTGGCAATGCAGGCAGCTTACGAGCATGGGGAAAACTGGCTTGAAGAACTGCTCGTATATCTGGATGGAAATGTTCACCTGGTTGATTCTTTTTTACAGGAAGAGCTTCCGCAGATTAAAGCAATAAAGCCCGAAGCTACGTACCTGCTTTGGATAGACTGCCGTGAGACAGGCTTATCAGATGCAGAACTGAACAAACGTTTAATTGAAGAAGGAAGGATTGCTATGAATCCCGGTACTTCCTTCGGTGAAGGGGGCAGTGGATTTGTCCGCATGAACATCGCCTGTCCAAGGGATACGGTTCAAGAAGGCCTGAAAAGGTTAAAGAAGGCTCTCGCTTCTTCATCAGTTTCTTCCTAAGGGGGTAAAGTATGAAAAGTTTCTGGCGTCGATTTCAGGAGCATCAGCTGATTAACTTAGGTGCGCAGTGTGCATATTTTCTTTTATTATCGATTTTTCCATTTCTTCTGGTAATCGTCAGCCTTTTTTCTTTTCTCCCCTTTACGCTGACAGATGTGTATCTACTGCTTGAAAACACTTACGTGCCGCCGGGAGTTTTAATAGTAATTGAAGAGCAGTGGAATGTGCTGACTGATGACACACAGCCTGGTCTTCTGTCCATAGGAGCACTCTTAACATTATGGACTGCTTCGTTGGCTCTTAATTCCATCCTGGGCTCCTTAAATCTTGCTTATAACGTAACGGAAGACCGTGGATTCATTAAGCAGCGTCTTATTGCCATCGTATTAACAATTGCAATGTTCTTTGTTGTTATTGTTGCGCTGGTCATGCAGGTAGCAGGTGTACACGTACAGGAATGGCTCGGTGTGGAAATTATGTTTTTTGAACTGAATCTGCTTCGCTGGCTGCTTAGTTCGGCAATTATTTTTCTAGTGTTCCTCGTTCTTTACTGGATTGGTCCGAGCATGTGGCTCCGTTTTCGGGATGTATATATCGGTGCTCTCGTTGCTACTGCAGGATGGCAGCTTGTTTCTTATGTATTCTCTGTTTATGTAAGCCGCTTTGCTGATTTTGCTGCGACGTATGGAACAATTGGTACCGTCATCGCCGTAATGATCTGGTTTCATCTTATTTCTCTTATCCTTCTCATCGGTGGAGAAATAAACGCTATGAAGAAAGATAAAGAAATATCGAAAAAAGCAGCTGCTCCGTAAGAGAGCAGCTGCTTTTTTGCTAGACCATTAACAAATATCCTACTGCAAACACGTGAGAGACTGTTCCGGCGAGAACGAAAAGATGCCATACTGCATGGTGATATTTAAATCCGCGCCACATATAGAAAACGGCTCCTACTGTATAGAACAGTCCGCCTGCAATCAAGTAATGGAGACCTGCCGCTGGTACTGCCTGCGAAAGGGGTTCCCATATGAATACAATCTGCCAGCCGAGGATGACGTATCCAAGCGTAGATAGAAACATATATTTTTTTACAAAGAATATTTTTAATACAGTGCCCGCCAAGGCAGCGCCCCAGACAATTCCAAACAGCGTCCAACCGACCCATCCTTGTACGGCGATAAAAAGAAACGGAGTATAGGTGCCGGCGATAAAAAAGTAAATCGAGGCATGATCCATAATTTCAAAAGTATCTTTTAATTTTCCTTTCGGCAGCGCATGGAGAACAGTAGAAGAAATATAAAGTACAAGCATGGAAATTCCGAATAAGGCAAAACTGATCACGTGCAGCGATGTAGCGTGAATGGCTGCCTGAACTGTAAGGACAATTAAAGCGGCAAGGCTGAACACGATTCCAATTCCGTGGGTAATAGAATTAACCATCTCTTCTTCTTTAGTAAACTTGTGTGTGCTCATTTATTCTCCTCCGAACTTCGTTACGTAGTTTCAATAACTATATAGTATCATTTTTACATTGAAATTGCTAGTTTTTGTTTACTTACTTTCTTAACAGCCATTATACTGAGAGAAGAAGGAGGCGTTTTTTATGTCCTTAGAAGAAACCCTGGATCATTTAGTTCTGGATAAGCATGTGCAGGTGGAACAGCTTCCCGATTTAGATTTATATATGGATCAGGTGATTCAGCTGTTTGAACTGACCTTCAAAGATCTGAAACGGGATGAAAAAGAAAAAATTATGACAAAAACAATGATTAATAACTATGCTAAAGGAGCACTTCTCTTTCCTAGTAAAAATAAACGCTATTCTAAAGAGCATGTCATGATTATCAGTTTAATTTATGAAATGAAAGGAGCTCTTTCCTTAAAAGATATTAAACATACACTGCAGAAGTCAGAAGTAACAGAAAATGAAGATAAGGAAGCTATCCGCAAGCTTTATAAAAGTTATTTAGCTCTCGGAGAAAAAAATACAGAACGAACAAAAGAAAGTATGAAAGTGCAGTTGAAAGAGATGGAGGAATTAATGGAATCGAAAGATAACGACCCTTACGTTCAGCACGTACTGCTTATTTTGAGCTTTGTTCATCAGAGTAATTTATACCGCAAAGCTGCAGAAAAATTAATAGATGAACTTCCTGAATAATATTCTTTTGAATATTTCATGTTTGAATATTGAAGCAGAATGGTAAATAAGAAAATAGGACGCTGATGAAAGCGTACTTTATCTGTTAAAATATTTGAACTGGAGGAATGAATAAACATGAACCCATTGTACAAAGAATTTTACAGCGACCAGGAAGTTGTGGACGCAGTAACAGGAATTAAAGAAAAAGGTGTATCTGAAGACGATATCTATATCCTGACGCATGATGACGACCGCACAGAACGTGTTGCGGATAATGCGGATGCGAATACAGTCGGAACAGGCGACATGAACTTTGGCACATCTGCCAAAAATGTTTTCCGTAAACAGGGAGATGAACTTCGCGCTAAATTTGAAGAACTTGGGTACTCCAAAGATATGGCGAACGACTTAGAGGAAAAATTAGACGACGGGAAAGTAATCGTTGTAGTAACGAACGCTCCCGACGGTATAGCACTTTAATAGAAGAGATTAAAAGCACCCGGAATCCGTTCCGGGTGCTTTTTTACTGCTTAATTCTTAAACAACCCTGCAGTATATATTTTTAGTGGGAAGCTGGCAATCTGCTCGGGAGTGACCATTGGAAGTGAACGGAACAAAGCCTCATGATAACTACAAGTACTACGACTGCAATCAATTCCCCACCACTGGTCACCCATCCGAGGCCTACGACCACTCCAGGGATTAAGGTCCAGGCAATATATATTTCCTTTTGAAGAAAGAGTGGTTTCCTGCCTGCAAGAACATCTCTGATCATTCCTCCCCCAGTTCCGGTTAGTGCAGCTGCTGCAATGCAGGCACTCAGCGGCAGCCCAATCGAATAAGCAAAAAGAGCACCCTGCACGGAAAATGCCCCCAATCCAATTGCATCAAAGAAAATGCCGCGGCGAAGCAAGGTCCAGCGCACGAGTCGTGGAAATAGAAATGCTATTGTCATTGCTAAAAATGCTACAGTAAACAGCGCTCCCTGATCCCATAGTTCTGATACCGGCAGTCCAATCAGCAGGTTACGCACTGCTCCCCCGCCAAATGCGGTAATAAATCCTAAAATATACACACCCATCAAATCATACCGTTCCTCCAGGGCAACATTTACTCCACTTAAAGCAAAGGCGATCGTCCCAATAACATTTAACGTTTCCCACATATGTATATCCTCCTTTCTAAAAAGTTCTCTTTTTTGAAATTTATATTTTAAAAGCTTTTCACACAGAATTTTCATCCGAATGGCAAAGACCTTCCTCATTTTAAGCGAGTAAGACGGGAAACTCAAGCGAAAGTGAGGTTTTATTCTTACTTACAAAAGGAAAGATACGGGTAGAACCAATTTAAGGAGGATTTTCACATGGCAGAGAAAATGACGTTTCAAGTGGACGGTACAACTCAGAACATGACTTCAAACCTTACGGCAAACGGCCACTCTATTACAATTGATGAACCTGAAAGCATGGGTGGAGAAAATAAAGGACCCGATCCACTGAGTAATATGCTTGCTTCTCTTGCAGGCTGTGAGAATGTAGTTGCAAATATGGTTGCGAAAGAAATGGATTTTGATTTGCGCGGCATTACTTTTTCCGTTCATGGAGAACTGGATCCACGCGGCTTAATGGGAACTGCAGATGTGAGACCTTATTTTCAAAAGGTATCTATTGAAGCAAAATTGGAAACTGATGAATCTGAGGAGAGAATCCAGGAGCTAAAAGAAAAAACAGATGCAAGGTGTCCTGTTTATACAACTCTTGAAGCAGCTGGCGTTGCGCTTTCTTCTGATTGGAAAGGAGTCAAATAATATGGCGTTAAAAGCATTATTTTTAAACACTTCTTTAAAACCATCTACAAGCCCCTCCCACACATCCGCACTTCTTGATGAAGCTGCCTACTGGTATCAGGAAGAAGGAGTGGAAACGAAGGAAATACGTGTCGCAGATTATACAGTGCTTCCCGGAGTGGAGCCTGACATGGGCGATAAGGATGAATGGCCGCAGCTGATGGAAGAAGTAATGGCAGCGGACATTCTCATTATTGGTACGCCGATCTGGATCGGTGAAAAAAGCAGTGTAGCAAAACTTGTCCTGGAAAGACTATCTGCTTCCAGTGGAGAAGCAAATGACCAGGGGCAGGCAATTTACTACAATAAAGTTGCGGGTGTCGTTATCACAGGGAATGAAGATGGTGCGCAGTCTGCAGCTAAGGATATTCTGTTTGCGCTCCAGGATTTCGGCTACACCATTCCACCAAATGTGAATGCCTACTGGGTCGGCGAAGCTGGACCGGGAGACTCCTATATGGATACAGACCGGGACAATGAATTCACAAAAAAGAATGTTAAAATGACTGCTTATAATACAATGCATTTTGCAAGAATCTTAAAAGAAAACCCAATCCCTGCAAAAGGGAATTTAGTAGAATAAGCAGGAAAAATGTCGGACCGAAAAGTGTCTTTTCTTTCTGTATTTTCTATTTGTAACATGAGAAAGCCGCTGAAAAAGTTATCTTTTTCAGCGACTTTCAATTTTACGCCTTTACTTTTTCAGCAAGTTTCTCTGCCCTGTACTGCAAGGCCTGCATAGCTTTCGCCTGATCTATATGCTGCATTACTCTGTCCTTCATAATAAAACGCCCATCTACAATCACATCTTTTACCTCTTCTCCCCTTGCTGCATACACCAGATTTGCAATCACGTTCTCTACAGGGTACAGGAGCACCGGACTGAGCGTTGGCTCTCTTGTATCGATTACGAGCATATCTGCTTTCTTTCCGGCTTCAAGCGACCCAATGTGATGATCCAGCCCATGAACCTTTGCAGCTTCAATTGTTGCCATTTTTAAAGCTTTTAACGCTGGAAACACCTTGGGATCCCGTGCCTTTACCTTATTTAATATCGCTGCAAATTTCATTTCATTGAACATATTGTTCCCATTATTCCCAGGGGCCTGGTCTGACCCGAGAGCTGCTGTTCCCCCGGCCTGTGTGAAGACCTCGACCGGCGGCACAATACCATCAATGATAGCAATGCTGCCAGCACAGTTAATCATTTTCGCACCGCTTTTTGCTGCCTGCTTGGTTTCCTCTTCCGTGGCTTCCGTCAGATGCACTGCAATCAGCCGGCTGTTCAGCAGGTTGTTTTCTTCCAGAAAAGGTATCGATCTCTTTCCGTATCGTTTTTCCAGCTGCAAGATTTCCCGGTCCCCCTGGCAAACATGCATATGTAGATTTGTATCATATCTGACAGCCTCCCGCTCTACCTGTTTTAATAAATCCAGGCTCATCATATCCGGGCCCTGCGGTCCAAACATTACGGAAATACGGCTGTTTTCAGCACCGTGCCATTTTTCGTAAAGCTGAATATTCGCCTGGAGCTTCTGCTCTCCAATCGAAGGATCTAAAGGATATAATTCTCCTACAGGCAGGTCTCCGATATCTTTCGGCATTTCATTAATCATTTCCGCTGCATGTACTCTTACCCCGATAGAAGCATAACTCTCCAACAGGCTGCTCATGTTAGCGTCATAATCAGCAAAAGTGGTTGTCCCTGCGCGGACTCCTTCTATAATGTTCATTACAGAACCCGCCTGCTGATCTTTCAGGTCCATATATTTCATCCAGGGCCAGACACCTTTCTGCATCCAGTTGTCCATGTCCTGCGCCACTCCCCGGACAATCGCATAGCTTGAGTGAATATGGGCATCTATCAGCCCCGGCATCAACAGCTTTCCTTCTGCATCTATCTGCTCCTCCGCCTGCACCTCCCGAAGTACATCTTGTGTCTTTCCTACCGCAATGATTTTATTCCCTTTAATTGCTACTGCCCCATCCGCAAAAAGACCGCCGTTATCACCGGTCATCGGTAAAACATATGCATTTGTCCAGACAACATCTGCTTTCATAGGTAAACGCCTCCTTTATTTGTTTATTATACTGAATGAATTTCATAAGTCGATGTCGTAGTGTTATTTCCGAACAATGAGAACGACTTCCACTTCAGACGGACGCTTCCGTGGGGCTCGTCTTCCCTCGATTCACAGTCAGCAGCGCAAAGCCCGTCCTGCTGTCTTTAAAACCCAGAATCGATTCCGCAGCGAAGCGAGGAAACTGAGGAGCTCATCCAAGGCAGGTCAGTTGCAGCAAAGTTTTCTCTTATCAACAATGAGCATTAACAGAGACATTCATGCAGAAAGAAACTGCACCATGAAAGGTGAAAATTAATACTGCTGTGTAACGAAGGAGAGGACACCCAAAGGACCAGCGCCGTTCGAGAATCCATTTTGGCGGACGATCTTTCCGCCAAAATTAGTCGAGAACAAGCCCTTGGGTAAGCCTCTCCGAAAGTGAAGCAGTATTATTGCTTCTTTTTCTTTATAGCAAAGCTTTTTATTTTCAAGGCAGCTATATTTCAAATAAAGATTTTTTGATTAAGTAAAGCAGCAAGGATTATTATTGAAGATGAAGGCTCATCAACAGCTGTTTCCCACTTCATTTGAATAACATACACAAAGAAAGCCCCGTCAAAAAATATTCAACGGGACTTTCTGTTTCATTTATTATTTTAACTGCGCAAGGCTTTCACGGTTGAAAGCTTCTAAATCATCAGGAGTCCGGCTGGAAACGATGTTTCCGCAGACGACAACTTCTTCGTCAAACAAGTTGGCACCAGCGTGCTTCAGGTCCATCTGAATCGATTTAAAACCTGTCATTTTTCTGCCGTGCAGTACGTCAGCAGTAATTAGAAGCTGCGGACCGTGGCAGATCGCAAATACCGGCTTATCGTGCAGCACGAAATGCTTGGAGAACTCTACAAATTTTTCGTCTCCTCGAAGCAGGTCCGGGGAAAACCCTCCCGGAATAAATAAAGCATCATAATCCTCCGGATTGACGCTGTCAATAGCTTCATCCGCGGTGGCTTTTGCTTCTTCATTTTTTCCTGTTACTTCTTTCCCTTTTTCACTGCTGATTACGATTACTTCGTGTCCGTTATTTTTAAATTCTTCCAATGGGGAAGTATATTCTACATCTTCAAACATATCTGTCATTACACAAGCGATTTTACTCATAACTTACACTTCACTCCTTTGATGAAATTCAAAATTTATAACTATCGTCTGAGCCGCTTAATAATCGACCAGGCGACGACGATCAGTTGGCCTACTGCAATAAGCTTTTTAATTTTTCCCATATCGTCACCTCTTTTCATGTTGGCTTTCTTAGTTTATTTACCCGATTTGAATGAGTTAAAACGATTTAAAAAAATTTCATTTTTTCACAGATATTTGTTGTACATCAGGAGTCCCGGTATAATATGCTGAAAAGGTAGAGCTTCCGGCTGATCTTTTCTCCCGGAATAATAATTGTTACAGGAGGTTTTTATATGATTAATGGCATTGCCCACACTGCTTTTACGGTAGCTGATATGAAGAAATCATTATATTTTTATTGTGAAGTCCTTGGTCTGGAGCATGCATTCCAGGTAAAAAAAGAGAATGGAGAACCGTGGATTGAATATGTAAAAGTTGCTCCAAAGCAGTATATTGAACTATTTCACGGCGGAAAAACTTCTCATACTCCAGCTGCTGATGAAATTGGACCTCATCATTTCTGCCTGCTTGTGGATAATGTGGAAGAAGTAGCAGCTGAACTTAAAAAGAAAGGGCTCGCTTTAACAGTAGAACCTAAGCGCGGCCTCGGGAAAAATGAGCAGTGCTGGATAAATGATCCTGATGGGAACAAAATTGAATTTCTTCAGCCGGATTCAGACTCTCCACATAACCAATAAAAAAGACAGGCTTTCGCTGCACATTTCCGAAAGCCTGTCTTTTTTATATGACGAAAATCTTTTCAATCAAATCTGCTGTCTCTTTCCTTTGCTTAAAACAGTTTCCCGTGTCGATAAAGAAGCGTAAAGAGGCGTTTCAGCGCATGAACATAACAGGTGCTTCTAATTCCCGGCAGTCCTTCTTTAAAGTAAGATACAAAAACTTTTTCACAGCTTTCCGACATATGATTAATCATGTCATTCAGCACTTCTTCTTCTGTATATAAATAAGTGACGCGGTCCTGCTTCCATTCTATATAAGAAACCATTACACCACCGGCATTTGCCAGAATGTCAGGAATGACAATTCTCCCGTCGTTATGAAGATATTCATCCGCAGCTCTATCGATAGGAGCATTTGCTCCTTCTACAAAAACTTTTGCTTTAACAAGCTCTTTATTTAAATCTGTAATCTGATCTTCCACCGCTGCCAAAAACATAACATCCACTTCTTCTGTAAGCAGATCTTCCGGCTGCAATATTTCTGCTTCAATTCCATATTTCTGAAGTGCTTCTTCTGTGACAGGAAGTGTTCTGTATTTTGTCTGATATTCTACAAGCGCCGGAATATCCAGTCCCGCTTTGTTGCGAAGCATTACCTGATGATCACTGACTGCTGTAATCGCATGGTCCAGATCTTCACATTCGTATGCCTGGAGCGCTGCTACACTTCCTACATTTCCGAAACCCTGGACTGCTACAGTGATTTTTTCTGTCCGGATATTTTTATCTACTAGATCGCGCAATAACTGCCACTGCTGCCGGTGTATTCCTTCCGCTATGTCATTTTTATCCGGTGTCTGGCTTGCCCAGTCCTCCACCAGCCACTTATAGCTGTGATACACGCCTCTTCCTGTTGCTTCCCTTCTACCCTGTGCCCCGCCGTTCTCTACACTTTTTCCTGTAAAGGCACCCATGTAATTTTTACCTGGGTGGATTGTTTTGAATTCTCCTACCATCCAGTCCATCGTTTCTTCATTCGTACCCATATCAGGAGCTGGGATATCCCGTGTCGGTCCGATATCCGGAGCAAATCGCTGCACATATTTTTTCGCGATCATGTTCAGCTCCCGTTTGGAGTAATTGTTCGGATGAACTACTACTCCCCCTTTGGCACCTCCATAGGGGAGTTCATGCAAAGCATTTTTTAACGTCATTAATATTGCCAGATTTTCTACTTCACTTTCATTTACCTGGTCACTGAATCGGATCCCGCCTTTATAGAACCCGGCAATATTATTGTGCTGCACCCGGTACGCAGGAATTCTTTCTATTTCTCTGTTATCTCTGGAAACACGGATATAGCTTTTGATTATTTTATCTGTAGTAGTAAGAATTTCAGTTCCTGATTGAAAATACCGTTCCCGGTCCGCTCCGATTTCTTCGAGAAAATTTTCGTCTTTGTACAAGGATTCCATAATGCTTTCAATTAAGTTCTGCGTATCGTGTACTGTCATTTGCTACACACCTTTCTAAAGATAGAATGTCAGCGCTTACTTAACGTTTTTTTTACTGCGCGGCATTTATTGCAGCCAGCGTTTTGTCAGTTCGTTATCAATATCCAGCAGATCCAGCAGTCTGGAAATCGTATGATTGATAATGTCCTCAATGCTCTTAGGTTCATTGTAGAAAGCAGGCATCGGCGGCATCATGATTACTCCCATTCTTGAAAGCTTCAGCATATTTTCCAGGTGAATCTCATGAAGCGGGGTTTCCCGCGGTACCATAATTAATTTTCTTCTTTCCTTTAATACTACATCAGCAGCACGGCTGATAAGGTTATCTGCAAAACCGTGTGCTACAGAACTGAGTGTTTTCATACTGCAGGGAACAATGATCATTGCATCTGTCCGAAAAGAACCGCTGGATATTTTCGCAGCCTGATTCTGCGGGGGATGTACAAAGTCTGCGAGCTCCTTCACCTGAGCTGCCCGATAATCCGTTTCAATCTGAATTGTTTTTTCAGCCCACTCACTGATTATAAGATGCGTTTCTACTTCTTCAAGCTGTGAAAGAACTTCCAGCAGCCGAATTCCATAAATTGCTCCGGTAGACCCGGAAATCCCGATAATAATTCGTTTCTTTTTCATCTTTACTCCTCCCCAGGACAGCTGAATACTATGGTACTTCCTTCGGCGTAATTACTTTTGCTCCAGTTCGCTTCCTTTTAGGCAGCGAACCAAGCAGGTACCATCCCAGTGTACCAAATAGAGAGAATCCTATCGCGTTTACAGCTCCGTGCCAGTAAAACATTTTTTCATAGGAAATAATCGGCTCACCCAGTGTAACCCCAAGAGCATATAAAAAAGTAACTCCCATTGATATCATAAGAGAAATCGAAGCTAACGAAAGGCACAATTTTGACCGAAGGGAAATTTTGGGAAGCATGCAGAGCCACCAGATACTCAGCCAGTATAACAGCACTGCATATATAAACACATATACTAATTCAAGAGGCGGTCCCTGCACAACACCGAGCGCGATTAATGGCGATCCGATCGCTGCGCCGATCGCTAAAAAACGATATGGCGGGCCTGTATATCCTCTTATGGAAATAAGCAGCCGGCCGAAAGCACCTGTCAAAATTGGAATAACTACTGCAGAATAATGGTAATGGACTGCTGTTAATGACATCGTCAATTCATCGTAGGGAAGAAGCCGGTCAATCCCTCCCTGCCACAGTACCAGCCACAGCCCGCCGGCACCGGTAAAAATTAAGCCTGTATCTATAATCGTTTCCTCCGCTGGATATAAGCCGCGTTTCTGAATTCTCCAGGCACCGCATGCTGCGACTGCCAGCATAAACAGGAACCATACGAGAGCAGAGGAAACTGATACAAAAGTATGGTTAAAACTGATGGATATCAATCCAAAAATCCCTGCTAAAAAAGATCGTTTGGATAACCAAGTAAGTAATGATTCTACCTGCAGGTCCGGTCGTTTTGGAACTGCGATATGCAGAAGCAGAGGGATGAGTACTAGAAATGAAAGTGCGAGTGCCGCCTGCACTACATTTATATCTGTGAAAATCAGCCATAACACACCTGCCGCCACACCTGCTGCCACGTTCTTTTTCGCTGTCATGCTGACCGCCCCTTCATTATGTACGTTCCCTGTTTGACTCATTCCCTCAATACTGTCAGATTAAGCTGTTAATTAAGAAAAATAAGGTATTTCCTGCCTGTATTCTTTATTGTATATTGTCAGTAAGAGACGGAGAAATACAATCCGGAAACTTTGTGTTTCAGACCACATATTGCATGTGATTATAACAGCCGGAAGATGAACTTGAACCAACTTTATAATTTTCATTTGAGATTATTCTTACATTCGAATAATATCCGAATGTAAAGCCGGAGATTCACAGAGGATCAGCGCAGCCTGAAGATTCAATAGGACGAGGAATTTTCTCGTCTATTTACCGGAAGGCTGCCATAAAATGCGAGGTGAGTGCAGTGCTGGACTTTCATTCAGAAGAATATCTCGTTTCCCTACGCGGAGAGACCATTCCGCTCCTTAGAAAAGAATTTATGCTGCTGCAGTATCTGCATATAAATTCAGAAAGAACACTTTCCCGGGACCAGCTTCTTCAAGCAGTATGGCCGGAGTCTTTCCCTACAGACCGAACGGTAGATGACCATATATACCGCCTCCGGAAAAAACTCAAGCACTGGCAGGAGAGTGTCTTGATCGAAACAGTAAAGGGCCGCGGCTACAAGCTTTCTCTTGCAGCTGCCCCTGTTTTTCCTCTTGAAGGCGATCCGGCTTTTCAAAATTTAGCAGTCAGCCTGCTAGGCAGATATCACCTTTTCGGCCAGGGAGAAGCTCTTGACACACTCATACGGCAGAAAGAACTTGGAATTAACATTGATATTGAAACAGAAATTATTGTAGCGTTTATGCGCGGAGATTTCCAGCAGCTTCTGTCAAACACACATCTTCCTTTCTCCAAAAGAGCTCTGTATCTGCTCCATATCTACTTTATGTTCTCCACGCAGAAAAAACAGGCGCTTGCTTATCTTGAAAAAGCAGTTGATTTAAAAGTTTTCTCTGAAAATACCCAGATGGAAGCAGAGTTGTTAGCTGCTGTATTGTTTTCAATAATAGCAGAGGAATATAATAACGCGGAAAAGCACATACGGAAAGCCGTGCAGATAGTATCTTCAGAAGAGCATGGATTTTATCCTTTTTTACAGCTGAACAAGCTGATGCTCGCGATGCTTCAGGATAACTCTGCAGAAATCAAAAAGCACCAGGACCATCTTCATTTATTTTTCGAACAAAAACCGTATCAGAGAGAGCTCGGGATTTTTCAAGTCTTAACAGGACTGGAAGAAGAACGGAAAAATAAATCCGGCAGCCGGCATATTGCACAGGGAATGCAGACACTTCATCACTCCCGCTTCCGTTCCCATCAGCTGCTGGCAATAACAATCAGCCGCTTCTTTTTGAGTAAATATTCTTTTTCAGCCTCCGCAGAAAATTTCATATCCGCCGCCTGGGATGATATTACAGCAGAATTTGACCTGGAATTAATTCTTCGCAGTACGGAAGCTGAACTGCAGCTTTATTTATAATAAATTGTTGGTCTGATATCCCTCTGACATTACTTCTTTAACATAGAGGTTAGAAGGAGGGGGTTTCATGAAGGCATTACTGAAAAATAAACCTTATGGGCGGTTATTTGTTTCCTATGCCATTTCTTCTCTGGGAAGATGGTTTGACATGGTGGCTGTAATGATATTATTCGGGTATCTCTGGCAGGCAGAGCCGCTGACGATCGCTTTAATTCCCATCGCATACGCGCTTCCTGCTGTAGTTTTCAGTCAGTTCGCAGCTGTATGGGCGGACAAAATCAATAAAATCCGGCTGATGCAGTCAGCTGATGCAGCAACAGCCATCTTAACTGCCGGACTTATTTTTGCTCCAGGACCGCCTGAAGCCCTGCTGATTCTTACTCTCAGAGCTTGTTTTTCAGTTATCCATTTCCCTGCGCAGCAGTCACTCGTGAAAGAGATCGTTCCGGAAAATCTGATAGTAAAAGCAGTCACTTTGAATGGTTCAGTAAATGAAGCCTCCAAGATTATCGGTCCTTTTCTCGGTGGAGCTCTAGCTGCAGGTTTTTCTCCCCAGCTCTGTATCGCTCTCAATGCAGCCGCTCACCTTTTTTCATCCATGATATTGCATCCGGCAGCGAAAACTGCGGGTGCCCCTTCTGCTTCTTCAATAAAACAGTTTTCCTTTTGGGAAAACTGGAAAGATGGCTGGCTGTATGTTGTGCGTCACAGACCCCTTTGGCTCAGCATATCCTTTGTACTAGCAGCACTTTTTTTCCTGCAGATGGTGGATGTACAGATTGCTGTACTGCTTCGTAATACAGCTCCGGGACAGCCGGAGCTGATCGGCTGGATTATGGGTTCCTCCGGCACGGGAGCACTTATTATGATGATCTTGCTGCAGCGGCTGAAAGAAATACGTTTGTACGGTATATTTCTCGGGTGCAGTATGCTGTTACTAGGTGCCGGCTTTGGAGGAATCGGTATATTCCATCAAGGGATGCCCGTTTTATTTCCAGTGATCTGTGGATTTGCTGCAGGACTTGGAGTGGGGATCTTCAGTGTAACGATTGGTGCTGTGCTGCACCGGGAAACTTCTGAGGCTTCCATTACAAGAGTTTCGGGAATATATAATTCTCTCAGCAACTCTGTTGTTCTCGCTGCTCCACTTGCCGGCGGGGTGCTCACAGGAATTTTTTCGCCCGTATATGTTTTTTTGGCTGTCGCATCTGCTTTATTATTTCTTGGCAGTCTCGGCATTGCTTTCCAAAAAATCTTTTTCGCTCCTCCTGATCATAAAACTTCCTTTTCCTCCAGAGAAGCTGCTTCCGGAGATTAGTGTTTAGTCAGGAGACATTTAGTAAACAGCTCCCTATATTTTTGCATGTATTCTCATCCGATTGAGCTGATTCGCAGAGAGACGCCCCTTAACAATCGATCCTCTGTGGATGAAACATAAAGATAAAAACTACTTTTACGGCTAAAAGTAAAGGACTGTTGAAAAAGTACTTTTTTTGTATAAGTATATGATTTTATGCTTTTGCCTCCGAAGTGTCGCTTTCCGGAGGGAACTCTCTCAGCTAACCTGCCTTCTTAAAAGAGGAGCATGGCTTCACGCAGCCAAATCACTGGAAAGCAAAGAGCTCTTTCCAGTGATTTCAAGATCATTGGCTGGTTTTGCACATGCTTACTATATCTTCCCAGTAAGAACGTCTGGGAAGATATAAGAATCGTTCTTCATCCTCCAGGAGTCGACTCTTCTGCGACTCCAGCATAATTAAGGGAGGCAATGGTTTTTATACGAAACCGCAGAAATATGGACACTTTTTCTTCGGAAATAACTTTTCTCCATAGCGCCCGGCGGTGACAGCGGGATTAAAGCGCAGTCTGAAGATCCTTTGTAATGCCGGGAGGCATTGCAAATAGCTGAAGACCAGCCCCACGGCAAAGGTTCCGCCGGAAAGCGGAGGAAAACCTATACACAGCAAATCATAAACATACAAAATTTCTTACTTTATAAACACTCTTAAAGGACTGTTCTCCTCTGGGAGAACAGTCCTTTCATATTATGGTTTTATAGTTTTATAGTTTTATGGTTTTATGGTTTTAAAGTTTTCCAGCTGTCGACATGGTGAACGGCAAATCCTCCAAAAGCAGAATTTCCTCCGTAATGCTTTTTCACAAGTTCAAGCTGCTGGTTCATATATGCTTCCCCTTCTTCAAAGAAGCTGACTTGATTTCCTTCATAAGATTTCATTGTTTCTACACCCACAGTAATTGGTGTACTATGTTTCTGTCCGAAGGCCATTTCCTGTTTTACAATTTCAATCAGCATTGGGGCACTGTCACGATATGACATTAACGTAATTCCATCCATTTTTTCAATTGCCCACTCTGCAAGATTCCCTTTACCGTAAGTGTTATTGTAGCTGATTTCGTCGAACCAGAAAGGAAGGTCAGCTTCCATCGGGAGATTCATAGCTGCTGCCTGCTGTTTTCCATTCATGAGCAGTTTTTGAAAATCCAGCACAGTCCTTGCCTGATTTTTCTTCCAGCCGCTTAATAAATACGGTTCTACATCCAGATGAATTCCTGAAAATTTTGCTGCAGCAGGTGCCTGCTTTTGATAGTCCCCTACCCATTTCATCATTGTATTAAGGTGACGATCCCCTTTATTTGCTGCCCAGTCCGGGGCTCCATCAAGTGCATAAATTTTCATGTTTTTCGCAGTGGCCTTTTCAATAAAACTTCTATATGACTGCATTGGTACGTCCCGGTCAACCTGCACATATACTTTGTTTACCTTTTTGCTTTCCAGAAAAGCGAGCGTTCCTGCCTCATCCTGTACAAACATCCAAGGATTCCATAGCCACGTAGCTTTTGTTTCGGAAGAAGACGCAAACACGGATAGGGCTCCTGTACTAGTTAACATCATACATACCACCAAAAATAATAATACTTTCTTTTTCATAATAAATACCCCCTTTTGTGATAGCCGAGGCTCACAAAAAAGGGCCCGGCAGCCTGACTACCATACACTTTTTCAAGTGGTTAGGCTCATGGCTTTGCGTCCTTTTCTTTCGAAAAGTTTGCCTTTATCAGTTGTTAGATTTGTATTAATTATATATGTATTCCACTATAGTGGAATGTGCCTTAGGAACTATGTTAATTGGGTATTTCGATGATTAGTTCACTAAAGGGAACAATTTATCAAATTACTCGTCCTGATTGCTGCTTTAAATAAAAGCTGCTTTGTAAATAAAGGTTCTTCAAAAAGAAGTAATACTGCTGCTTTACTTTCGGAGAGGATTACCCAAGGGCTTGTTCTAAGAAAGGTGTGTCTGCTGCGGGGAATTCTTTAGCTGCTCAATTAATAAGCAGCGTTCCGCACAGTTAATCGAAGCAAGCTAAAGGCTGTCTTTCTTAGATAGAACTTTAATTTGTACTGTTATTCTATCAAAAGAGCCCCTTTCATTTCAGAAAGAGGCTCCCCCATATTATTGAAATACTTTTGTCCATTCAGATCGTTTTTCCAGCATATCCGAAGCTATGTCTTTTGCTCCTTCAAGTGAATGAGAGGCTGCCCAGCCACACTGCACTTCGTTGCATGCAGGAACTTCGTCCGCTTCCAGTACATCTTTCAGCGTCTTTTCTACTAATTCCAGTACCCCTTCATAATCATCATCGTTAATCAGGCTTAAATAAAATCCAGTCTGACAGCCCATTGGAGAAATATCCACGATTCTTTCATGGTGATTCCGGCTGAACTCTGCCATCATATGCTCCAAGGAATGCAGGCCAGGCATATCCATGTGCTCTTTATTTGGCTGGCAGAAGCGAAGGTCATATTTATAAATCGTATCTTCTGTTCCTTCCACTTTGCCTGCGAGTCGGATATAAGGAGCCTCTACTTTGGTATGGTCTAAATTAAAGCTTTCCACGTTCATTTTTTGTACCATATATAATGTCCTCCTTGAATTTTCAGTCTTTTATTATTTTAACATGACTTTCAGCTATTTTTCAGCTATTAATGAAGAAGAACCACTTCAGGCATCCAGCCATTTTACTGCAAACGCAACAGCCTCAGATAAAGAAAAAAGCTTTGAATCAGCTGACCCTATTTTCCCCAAATTCACTTCTATTGTACGCTCCATTGCCATCCCACAGTCACTGAACCTGAATTCATTCATTTCAATTTCGTCATACTCCACCCATTCCCGGTTTCCCTGTACGTTTAAAATAGGAGCTCCTTTGCGGATTTTTAAAGAGGAGGGAATTCTGTATTCTGCAAGATGAAAACAGGTGGCTGTGTCATACCCTGTTCCTAAAAGTAAAACTTTCGCTTCTTTTTTCTCCAGTTTACTTAAAGGGGAATGCTCTCCCAGCCCATAGTTCAGTGAATGATCCTGCATAAGTTCCCCTGCCTCCTGTCCCCACGCAGCAAAAGAAACAGCTGGATGAACACTGCGGACCACCTGTGGAAAGGTTCTGAACAGCTCAGGAATGCTTCCCATTCCGCGGGTAGGAGTCTTGGCCGGATCAAAAGCAGGCATCGTATGCCTTATTTCATCATGCCATTCTTTTGGAACGGGAGGGGCCTCCCATTCTGCCGGATCACTCCAGTCTCCGCTTTGGGCCGGCATCACGATATTCCCTTCCCTGCCTACAGCTTCACAAAGAGCTTCAATTACTGCCTGCTGCCCCCCGCTCACAAATCCCATTGCTTTTAAGGAGCTGTGTACAAGCAACGTATCTCCGGGATTCACTCCGATTTGCTGCAGATCTGCTTTTAATGAATCTTTAGTTCGCAGCTGATTCGTATTTTCCACCACTTCTTTCATCTGATTCCCAGCTTTCCTATTTTATTTTTACTCCATCATATTTGTCATTACCATCCACAGCACCGTAAGCAGTATGGCTTGAAAGAACGTTAATTGAAGATCTTTTTTCCAGGAACGCTTCGTTACAAATACCATCGCGCGGAGTAAGGCAAACAATATTATCCAAAAAATAATCACCAGCAGCAGATAATTGAGCATTCTTATCCCCCTTCAGCTTTTCTTTCTCTATTGTACAGGTATCCTATATAAATGAATATGTGAACAGACTTTTATTCTTCCTTCCACCTCTGTGCCAGCCCGTGCCATATATAGTCTACGACTGCAGCTTCCTTCACTGCGCGCTGTGATATCCAGCCATTTTCGTCCCGCAGTCTCCGTTCTTCTTTATCTATTGGCACAATCCCCTGCCCCATTTCTTCAATGATGAGGATTACATTGCTTTTTTCTCCCGCCTGAGTAAGCCAGTTCCAGAAATCCTTATACCCGTAGCCCTGCCGCAGCCAGCTTTCAATCCCTGTAATAACAATTTTCCGGGCAGTTGTATTATGAATATTACTGCCTGGTTCGATCCATACTGCCTCAGGATATAATTCTTTTATATATGCTCGTTTTCCTGCGAAGGCACCTCCGATAACGACATGCACTGCCATCCCTCCTTATATTTCACCATGCGGACGATCAAAGCTTTTCCGTGCGGTACTTTCGCTTCCCAGAAAGAAGCTGCTGCTCCCAGCTCCAGAAGAAGCTGGCGGATCACACCACCATGCGTCACTGCAAGCACTGCGCCGCTGCTCACTGAAGCAAGTCTTTCTTCCAGCCACTCCCTTACTCTTTTCTGAAAATCCATGTAACTCTCGCCTCCAGGCGGCGTCACCTCAAACGGACAATCCAGCCAGTTTCTGTAATGTATCTTCTCTTTCAAGTCATCATAGGTCGACATTTCCCATCCTCCGAAATTCGCTTCCCGCAGGCGGCTGTCTTTGTTTCCTTTTATACCGAGAAAAGATAGAGTTTCTGTACACCGCTTTAAGTCGCTCGTATACACTTGAAGCCAAGGCTGATTCTCCAGTACAGTTTTTAAATGTGTCAGCTGCCCGATCTCCTCCTGCAGCAGGGAAACATCCGTCCAGCCGACATACCTTTTTTCCTGATTTGCTTTTGTTATACCATGCCGGATGAGATAAAAATCCAAATACTGACGAGTATCCACAGTTCTCCTCCTTCGATCGAAGCACCAGCCAGATCTCCGTTAATTCCTTTAAATTCTTTCATGAGCCAGGTGCGGTATAAAAAGAAAAATACGAGTGCGGACAAGAACACCGCTGCAAAATAAATTTCTCCGCTTAAAAGAATGACAAAAATCACCGGAATAGAAGCGATCACTGCCTCTTTCCTGTTAATATGCTTCTGCCAGGCAGCAGCAAGTCCAGATTGCTTTACGGAGGGAACAGCTGTCATCAGCAGTACCACGAGAAAGCGGGCCAGAACCGGAATCAAAAGAAACACTGCAGGGGAGGCTTCCAATACGAGAAGCTCTAAAATTACGATAAATTTCCATGCTAAAAGAAAGATCAGCGCGATAATACCGAAACTGCCGACGTGTGGATCTTTCATAATCAGCCACTTCTTTTCCAGCGGAGCATTTGCTCCTACCGCATCAAAAACGTCCATCCACCCGTCCAAATGAAGTCCCCCGGTGACCCAGACGAAAAAAGTAAGTATCAGCATTGCTTCCACCAGCAGGGGGAACGGAAATGACAACCAGACCAGCAATGCTGGAAGTATTCCAATGAGTAAACCTGTGAGCGGATAAAAACGCAGCGCCCACCTGCTGGAAGAAGCATTCCATTCTGCTTTCACAGGCAATGGTATTCTTGTTAAAAACTGAACCGACAAAATAAACCCATCCACTGCATTTTTCATTAAAGCTTTCCCTCTTTCCAGTAATGAGGTATTCCCGCTCTTACCTGAATCACTTTTTCTGCATGTGCGATAATTTTCCGGTGTATTTTTTCCAGCACTTCCACATAAGCTTGTGTGCCCGGATCTGGAGGAAGACCGCCTTCATTTATATCATTGGAAACAAAAGTTGCGTTGAGATCCTTTGCGGAAATAATTTCACACCAATTCTCCACTATATCCATGATTTCTGCTTTGGTTTTTTTTTGCTGAAACATCGCTTCATTCAGCCAGACAGTTAAGCAGTCCACCAGGAGCACCTCTCCAAGCGCAGCTTGTTTTAAGGTATCCTCAATATGAAATTCAGCTTCTTTCGTTATAAACGCAGATGCGCGGTCTTTCTGATGCTTCTCGATTCTGAAAATCATTTCCTCATCGCTTCTGCTGCTTGTAGCTATAAAGACTGGAGCTGGGGATTGTTTTAACACTTCTTTCTCTGCAAAGCTGCTTTTACCAGAACGGGCACCACCGGAAATAAAAGTAATCAATGTGATTCCTCCCAGCGGCGCAGCGCTCTCAGCAGCTGGTTGTTTTCATTTCTGCTGCGGACCGCTGCCCTTACAGCACTGCCGTTAATACCGTCAAAATTATATGTGTGCCGGACAGCAATCCCTTCCTGCATTAAAAAGCGCAGCAGCGGCTCGTGATCATCCAGCTCTTTATCCCGCAGTATATAAAAGTTCACTCTGCTCTCGGACATCGACCAGCGATGTGTATTTAAGCTGCTTCGTATCCAGTGCAGTTCCTCCTCCAGCCAGGCAACCGTACTTTCTACAAATTTTTTGTCTGCTGTCATCTTCGGGATCAGCGCTGCGCTTATTGTATTTACACTCCACGGCATCTGCCAGCTTTGAAGTTTTTGTATTATTTCTTCTGAGGCAAGCAGGCATCCGCTTCTAAGACCAGGGATTGCAAACATTTTCGTAAAAGAACGCAGAAGCACGAGCTTTGGATTTTCTGCCAGCAGGCTGGTCAGCTTTTCAGTTTCCGGGAGAAAATCGATAAATGCTTCATCAACAAAAAAATATGTATCTGGAGCAGCATGCATCAGCTGCTCCACTTCTTCTTTCGCAGAAAGTGTGCCGGTAGGATTATGCGGACGGCAGATAAATACTGCATCCACCTCATTTATTTTTGCTGCAATATCTGCCGCAGGAAAGTGGTTATTTTTATAAGAGACAGTGTCGATTGTTATTTGATAATGCGCGCATGCCAGCCGGTATTCTTTAAAAGAAGGTTCAATCAGCAGCACTTTCCCTCCAGTAACAAGACGGGCTGCGAGGTAAATTGCTTCTGCTCCGCCGTTTGTTATGAGTACTTGCTGCGGAGGAATATTTTCACTTTCCGCTGCGGCCTCTGCTGCTGTTTTATAATCAGGATCGGGGTATACGGTCATTGCATCCAGTGCCTCCACTGCGGCTTCCTTCACCCAGTCCGGTGGTCCGAGCGGGTTAATATTTGCACTGAAATCCAGAAGATTTCGTTTCTTTTCCTGCAGCATTTCCTGCAGCTGCAGCGGCTGTCCGCCGTGATCAGGCCATTTCATTCTCTCTTTCTCTCCTTTCTGTAACTATGAAAACAGGATGAGTGGTTATTTTTGCTTCATGCGTGGCTGCGATGAACACAGCAGCTGCAGTCCCGGGTTTTATCGGCAGAAATTTACCACCCTGCCAGGAAGGCAAAAGCTGCAGTTACAATGACAAAGATAAGAGAACCGCCATATAAATAAAGAATCGCGCGCTCAATATCTTCCGGTACGAGCGGTCTTCTGCCGATGCCCATTTCTGCTCTATTAGATACTTCTCCCTGATAGTAGTTAACTCCTCCCAGCTTCACTCCAAGTAACCCTGCGATAAGCGCTTCGCTCCAGCCGCTGTTCGGGCTTGGGTGCTTTTTTGCATCGCGGAGTGTAACCTTTATTCCTTCTTTTCTTTTCGATCCAGGTATAAATAAAGAAGCAAGCCAGATGGTAACGGAAGTAAATCTCGCCGGAAGCCAGTTTACAAGATCATCGAATTTTGCTGAAGCCCAGCCGAACGAACTGTATTCGGCATTTTTATAACCTACCATGGAGTCGAGTGTATTTACAGCACGGTACGCCATGGCAAGCGGTGCGCCGCCGAGCAGCGCCCAGAAGAGAGGTGCAGTAACTCCATCCACCGTATTTTCTGCCACCGTCTCAACAGTGCCTCGAACGATCTCTGATTCATCGAGTTTTTCCGTATCTCTCCCTACTATCATGGAAAGCGCCCTTCTTGCTTCAACTATATTTCCCCTTTTTAAAGGTTGGAGAACCGCTGCTGCAGCCTCTTTCAGACCTTTGCAGGCAATCGTTGAAGCAGTCAGCCAGATACTTGCTGCAAGTCCTGCCAGCGGATGAATCCAGGTAAGAAAAGCAATTATCCCCCACGTGATGATCCAGGCAGTTAACACGATGGTGAATACAAGAAGAATCCCTCTGGCTTTTCTCTGCGAGGCAGATCCTTTATTCCATCTGCGCGTAAAGTAAGTGATCAATCTTCCAAATCCGACGACTGGATGCGGAAGACGTTTAGGATCCCCAATCAGCCAATCAACAATAAACGAGGAAACGAGCAAAAAGCCCGTCGTGTAAATAACTATCACGAGTGGGCTTCCTTCCAGCGCTTATCAATCTGCAGTGCTTCTGACGTCGCCTCATACACCATATATCCAATTCCTCTGCCGATAAATGTACCTGATCCAGCATAGGGAGTGCGTTCCCCCTGCTGTGTCGCCGCGATCACCAGGCTGTCTGTAGAAGTACTTGTTGCAGGCGTGCCGCTGAGTCCATCTGTAATTTCGTTGTCATGCAATGCCTTTACCTTTGCTTCTGTCGCCGACATACATGCGTTTACAAGCCCACCGTCTGTTAAATGAACATCTGCAAATACCAATGTATTAATGGTGCCTATTTTTTCATTTCTTATCTCTGTTTCTCTATGCGTAATATCTACCGCGTTTCCTGTGCCAGCTGTAACTACCACGAGAATCGCAATGCCATTCAGTACTTCTTTTTTAATAACTGCGTTCTCTACCTTTACTGCAGTCATCATACCGATCGATTGCTCTACCGGAAGTTCAAGTGCCTGCAGCCAGCTTTCAACATCCAGCTGCGGCGTCTCACAGTCATAATTTTTGTCTACATGAAAATTGGCAAAATGCTTAATCCATTGGATTCCTTCGCCTGCCACTCCATTGGAAATAGTACGCAGCGGCTTGGGGAAAGAAAGCCGGATCACCTCTTCATTCTGCTTCAGCTGATAAGCCTCCAGCAGGGAAACCGGCTGTTCTTTCTTCTTATGAGGATTCATCAGGAGCTGCGGGCGGGCAAGTGTTGGATGTGGCTGTGTCCAGGTTTCCACGCCGTAAATTTCGGCGAGTTTTTTTCTTTTGCGAAGTACATCCACGGTACCTACTTCCTCCAGTGCTCCCTGATGCAGAAGACCGACCCGGTCACAATATAATGCAGCTATATTTAAATCATGGAGTATCGCAAAAATAGTCAGCTGCCGCTCTTCCTGCCAGCGCTTCAGCAGATCGAGAATTTCAAACGTATGCTTAATATCCAGATGATTGGTAGGTTCATCAAGCAGCAGTACTTCCGGTTCCTGTACCAGCGCTTTCGCAAGCAGGACCCTCTGCTTTTCCCCGCCGCTTAAATTTAAAAATGGTTTATGGCGGTACTTTACTACATCTGTGATCTCCATTACTTCTTCCATCAGCTGTTTATCATACTTGGACAGCGTTTTAAAAATTCCTTTTTGAAACGCGTATCTTCCAAGCTGCACAATCTCTTCTACCGTGAAATCAAAAGAGATGTTTGTTTCCTGGGCAAGCACGGCTATATGTCGGGCACGAGTAAAAGAATTCATATTCAGCAGGGATTTCCCATGAAGTGTGACTGTTCCTTCTTTCGCCGGGAGGACTCCGCTCATCAGCTTGAACAGCGTCGTTTTTCCACTGCCGTTCGGTCCGAGCAGCCCAAAAAATTCTCCGGTATTCACCTTGACATTCAGTTGCTGGATCACCGGCAGTTTTTCATAGCCGCCGCTCAAGCCTTTGATTTCTATCACACCGCTTTCCCCTTTCCTAGTCGATTTCGTATTAGCAGTACTGCAAAAATAGGCGCTCCTATCAGCGCGGTAATTACACCAATCGGCAGTTCCTTCGGTGCAATGATCGTCCGGGCAAATATGTCTGCAGAAATAAGGAAGGCACCTCCGATAATCATCGATAATGGAAGTACATGCTTGTGATCCGGTCCTGTAACCATACGCACCAGGTGCGGTATTACCAGGCCGACGAACCCAATTGTACCCGAGACAGCAACGGCAGCCCCAGTCAGAAGGGATGCTCCGGTCAAAATAATTACCTTGCCGCGCTGCACATTGACACCGATATGACCGGCTGCTTCCTCTCCCAGTGCCAGCGCATTCAGTTCTCTGTAGCGTGTAACGAGAAGTACAGCACCGATCAACATAAATGGAATAATCAGCTGCACATAGCTCCAGCCCCTCATACCTACACTGCCGTACAGCCAGTAAATAATCTGCGTCATTTCATTTTGATCTCCGAGCGAAATGATTAAAGAAATAATAGAACCAATAAAGGCACTGACAATAATTCCAGCAAGTATAATCGTTTCAATGGCCATGCTGCGGCTGCTTATTCTCACCAGGCCAAAGACGATCATTAAAGTAATAAATCCACAGATGATGGAAACCGCTGGAAGCGTGAACGCCCCAAGACCTGCAATGGTAATTTGAAAGAAAATAACGAATACAGCCCCTAATGCTGCACCGGAAGAAACACCAATGGTGTAAGGATCAGCCAGCGGGTTGCGCAGCAGTCCCTGAAAGGCGGCGCCTGCAAGAGCAAGCGAAGCACCTACACATAGGCCCAGCAGTACCCGCGGCAGCCTGATTTCCCAGATAATAGAAAATTCATTATTAGGCACCTCTGCCGCCGTGGTGATATTAAAGCTTCTTTCCAGCACAATATGAATAATATGGCTAATAGGGACAGTGACACTGGAATAAAACAATCCAAATGTCACTGTCCCGATTAACAGCGAAAGGCTGATTACATAATATATCCAAATTTTATTGGAAGACATCCGGATAAACAGCCTCAGCAATTAATCTCGTACCGTCCACCAGTCTTGGACCGGAGCGGGAAACCATATCACTATCAACATCATGAATATCTTCATTTTCCACTGCCGGTACATCTGACCAGCCTTCTCTTTCCGTTACTTCAGCTACCGGATCATCCACATAGAAACCATACGTGGTAATAATTGTATCAGGCTCCAGTGTGACAATTTCTTCTTCTGTCAGGTTCACCCAGCCTTCGTGATCAGCAGCAGCATTCTCTGCGCCGATTACTTCAAGCATTTCATGCATGAAAGTTCCCTGGCCCGTAGTAAAAATATCCGGAGAAGGAGCTACTTCGATCCATACAGTTTTACGGTCTTCTTCATCAATCTCTTCTGACTGCTCTCTCAATTCATCCAGCTCCGCCTGCATTCCCGACACAATTTCCTCTGCCTGCTCTTCTGTTCCTGTGATTTCTCCAAGCATTTCAATATGTTCAAATGCACCATCGAAGGATGCTGGATTTTCAATTACAAACACTTCGATTCCTGCATCCCGGTACTGATCGAGAATCTCTCCGTGATTGTTATGGTGATAGTCCGAAACAAGCGCAAGGTCCGGCTCCAGAGAAAGAATCATTTCAGCGTCCATATCCTGTCCGCCCACCTGTTCAATTTCCAAAGCTTCTTCCGGATAGTTGGCAAAATCTGAAACGCCTACGATTCGGTCTCCAGCACCAAGCTCGAACAAGATTTCTGTGTCACTTGGCTGCATTGTTACGATAGACTCCGGCTCTTCTTCAATTGTTACTTCATTTCCGGCGTGATCGGTGACGGTAATTGGATACTCTCCCGCATCCACTTCTTCATTGCCCGCATTTTCTTCTGTATTGCTCTCATTATTTTCGTTGTCTCCCTCATTGTTTTCCATCTCTTCATTTGTTTCGTCTGCTGCTTCATTCGTTTCTTCTTCATTTACCTCCGCATTATTGTTCTCTGTTACTTCCGTATTGTTTTCTGCATTGCCGGCGTTATTTTCATTGTTGTCTGCTGTGTTGCCGCATGCAGCAAGCAATACTGCGGTTGATAGTACGATAAGTCCTTGATATTTTTTCATGATTTCTGCCCCTCCTGAGTAAGTAAACACAAAAAAACGTCACCCTTCGTAAAGGATCACGTTGGATTTAAAATGCATAGGAAGGCGAGAAAACTTTGGATTCGCTCTTTAAACCTGTAATTGCACTTTAAACAACCCTTTCTCCCGAAGGTGTTTAAAAACAGTTAGGCAGGTCTCCTGACTTACGCATCGCACAACGGCACTTTCCTTCCCGTGAAAAATCACAGTGGTTCTTTCAGTGCCGTCTCCGCGTTTACAGTGGCGGGCCCGTGCCGGAATTTCACCGGCTTCCCTTTTCATCGCTCATCTATAAAATGAACGACACCTAGCTGCTGACGAGTGTTTCGTTTTTTTGTTAGCTTCATTATATTACACTGACACCTTAAAAGAAAGCTTTGCCCGAAGGAAGCTGAAATGAATTGTGTTTTCTTCTGCTATTTTCAGTGCTTCTGCTCCAATTTTAAAAAGAAGAAGTTCCTGGCTTTTATGAGTATTTGAATCAGCACACCGTTTTTTATTGCATTTACAACAAAAATAAAATATATTAATACACATACGATTTTTATTGTATTTACATCAAAAGGAGGGGCGGTATGAAAGAAATTCTTCGTGAACTTGGGATGGCTGCCCGGGCATTGGATTCTATCAGCAATATCGAATTCAAGGAGTATGAGCTCACAAAAGGACAGTACTTATACCTCGTCCGCATTTGCGAAAATCCGGGAATTATTCAGGAAAAGTTAGCAGAAATGATTAAAGTCGACCGCACTACTGCCGCCCGGGCTGTGAAAAAGCTGGAGATGAACGGATTCATCGAAAAAAGAGATGCTCCGGACAATAAAAAAATCAAGAAACTTTTCCCTTCAGAAAAAGGAAAATCCGTTTATCCTGTGATCAAGCGAGAAAATCTTTATTCGAACGAAACTGCGTTACAGGGCTTCACTGAGGAGGAGAAAGACACGCTGTTTAAACTGATGGAACGGGTGCGGAAAAATATTGAAAAAGACTGGGAGTACGTCAAAAAAGGAAATAAAAGAAACTATTAATCATTAAGCTCTGTTAATGCTCATTGTTGATAAGAGAAAACTTCGCTGCCATTCGGCTTGCTTGCCCTGGACGAGCTCCTCAGCTTCCTCACTTCGCTGCGGGATCTTCCGAGCTCGTTCTTCCAGAGGTTTTGTGCACTTTCTCAGCCGGAAGCATCTGCGCAGCCGGCCAAATGCTCTTGAAATCATCTTCATGCTCTTTGTGCAGATGACTGTTGGTCGAGCAAAGCAATGCTCCCTCTAAAAAAGGCGTCCGCGGTTTCCGCTTCGTTTTTACCTTTGCGAAACAAAAGAAAAAGATTGTTTCTATTACAAGCTTTTCTATCAACAAAACGGAGCTAAGGCGATTTTCAAGACGCCTGCGGTAAAAGAAAGCTTGAAGATCGAAGGTTCGTCTCGCACTGCAGACGAACTCGTAAAGCAGGTGGGAAGCCAGCCGGGCTCTTGAATCCAAGAAAGACGGTTTAGTCTTGCTTGGATTGGCTGCGCGGAACCCTGCTTATTTCGAAGGGATAGCGGAAGGATTTCTCCGCGGCAAGCGCAGAAAAAGGAGCCGCAGGCGTACTTTTCTTATATCAACATCAAACTTTAACAGAACCAATCATTAAAAGGAGCCGACTTATGGAGACAGAATTTAAGAAATGCACGGAGGAAGATCTTAAAACATTACAGGAAATAAGCATTGAAACTTTTAAAGATACTTTTGAAGCGCAGAATTCGCCTGAAAACATGCGGGCTTACCTGGAAAAAGCTTATAATCTGAAGCAGCTTGAAAGTGAAATGGCAAATGAATTCTCTTCCTTCTATTTTGTTTATTACAATAATGAAACAGCGGGATATTTAAAGATTAATACGGAAGAAGCCCAATCAGAGGAAATGGGAAAAGACGCTTTTGAAATTGAAAGAATTTATATCCGGACTAAATTTTTAAGAAAAGGCCTGGGGAAATATTTATTACAGCAATCAATAGATATGGCTTCTGCGCAAAATAAAAGAAAAATCTGGCTCGGTGTATGGGAAAATAATGAAAATGCGATCGCGTTCTATGAAAGAATGGGGTTTGTACAGACAGGAGCGCATTCTTTCTATATGGGGGACGATGAGCAGACAGACATCATTATGACAAAAGTACTTTCTTAAATATAAGAAAAAGGCATGCTGTATGAGCCATGCCTTACATGCTGCTAACTGCCGGTCCTGAAACAGCTGTTATTACACGTCCATCCCCAAATCTGCAAAGGTAGCCATTTCTTTTACGATACCGGCCGCCATTGCGACCAGCGGATAAGCTGCCGCCGCACCGGTTCCTTCGCCGAGACGCATCTGAAGATCGAGCAGCGGATCTGCTTTTAACGCCCGCAGCGCAATTTCATGTCCTGCTTCCGCAGAACGGTGGCCAAAAATAAAATAATCTCCTGCAGCAGGTGCTAGTTTCACAGCTCCCAGCGCCGCTACTGTTGCGATAAACCCGTCAATGAGTACGGGTGTTTTCTTTTCCGCAGCTCCGAGCATTGCGCCGGTCAATGCGGCAATTTCCAGTCCCCCGATGTCGGCAAGCACTTCCAGGGGACTCACTGCTTCGGAACGATTTACTGCCTTTCTTATTACCTCCGCTTTCAGCAGGAGCTGTTCTCCTTCCACTCCTGTGCCGCTGCCTGTCACTGCTTCCGGAAGCTCTCCTGTCCACTTTGCAAGGAGCGCGCTGCTCGGTGTAGTGTTTCCAATCCCCATTTCTCCCGGGATAATAATTTTTGCACCTTTGCTGACTGCTTCCTGCGCCATTTCAATTCCAGTTGCTATTGCTTCTTCCGCTGCGGCTAGCGTCATGGCACTTTCTATCGCAATATTCCCGCTGCCCCGTTTTATTTTCCTGGCAACTGCACCTTCGAGCGCTTCACTGTCCACTCCAACATCGACCACTGTAACCGAAGCGCCGATCTGCCGGGCAAGTACATTAATTGCGGCTCCTTCTTTCACGAAATTATGTACCATTAACTGCGTTACTTCCGAACCGTATAAGGAAACCCCTTCATCTGTCACTTTATGATCTCCGGCAAACACAAGCACTGCTGGTGATGAAACATCAATATCACTTTGGATACCGGCTAACTGGACTGCTAATTTTTCCAGCCTCCCTAAACTGCCCAGGGGTTTCGTGAGTGTATTTAAATATTGTCCCATCTCTTTTTCCGCCTGCTCATTTTTTGAAGTAATCTGGTTAACTGTCTCCTGCCACATTATAGATCAACTCCTTTTTGTCTGAAATTCGTTATGGAAGCTTCCAGTGCCTCCATATCAATATGCTCCCGGAAATTATCTGCAAGCTTTGAAAAAGAAGCTTCTCTCAATTCATGAAAAAAGGGCCTTTCAATCGGAGGAACCCCTTTTATATCGCGCAGCTCATTTAACAGCGCGTGCCGGAACTTATCATTATGAAACACATCATGCATATATGTGCCTGCTGCCTTCTGATTCAATGCACCTTCTGCTTCTCCATTCTCTTTTTTCATCCAGCTGGCCTCTGCATGCTTTGTCGTCCCCATATGTATTTCATAACCGGAAACTTCCTGCATACGTCCCTGCCACTGTAACCAGCCAGAGGTGCGGATAGTGTTTTTTTCTTTTTCTACTTCTGTCTGCATTGTTGGAAAGAACCCTAATCCTTCTATTTCTTTTACGGAAGACTCCACCTGCCCGGGATCCGTCACTTTTTTTCCCAGCATCTGATATCCCCCGCACACTCCAAAAATAAAACTGGCGTCCGCTGCTTCACGAAGCGCTGTATCGAATCCTTTTTTCTTTAAATACATTAAGTCGCTGATGGTCGATTTACTGCCTGGAAGGATAATAATGTCAGGTTTTCCTAATTCTTTTCTCTCTTTGACAAACCTTACGTTACAATCGGGTTCGTATAAAAACGGATCTATATCTGTATAATTTGAAACTCTTGGATAAGCGATTACCGCAATCTCAATGACTGCGCCGCTTTTTTTCTGGCGTACACGATCAATCCCCAGGGAATCCTCTTCTTCAATTGCGAGATCCTCGATAAAAGGCAGCACCCCAAGTACGGGCTTTCCTGTGTATTCCTCCAGCCAGTCCAGCCCAGGCTGCAGGAGAGAAATATCACCGCGGAATTTATTGATGATGATTCCCACAATCCGGGTGCGCTCTTTTTCATTCAGCAGCTGCAGTGTCCCTACGATATTGGCAAACACACCGCCACGGTCAATGTCCGCCGTCAGTATTACCGGAGCATCGGCGATTTCCGCCACCTTCATATTTACAAGTTCCCGGTCATTTAAATTGATTTCCGCAGGACTTCCCGCCCCTTCAATCACAATCCGTTCATATGTACTTTCCAGACGGCGGTAGGCAGCTTCAATCACCTGCAGTCCTGTTTCATAATAATCCTGCCTGTATTCTCCTGCCTCCATCGTGCGAAGCGGCTTTCCGTGCACCACAATCTGCGCACGTGCCTCTCCGGAAGGCTTGATCAGAATAGGATTCATATCTGTATCTGCATCTATTCCCGCTGCCTCTGCCTGTACGCCCTGCGCACGTCCAATTTCTTTCCCATCCCGCGTGATATAAGAGTTATTTGCCATGTTCTGTGATTTAAACGGCGTTGTCTTCCAGCCATCTTCTGAAAATATCCGGCACAGCGCAGCCGCAATCGTACTTTTTCCGGCATCTGACTGTGTCCCTTGAATCATCATAGGGAGCGCACGCATTAAAATTCAATTCCTTTAATTGCGGGAATGCCTTCATCATAATAATGTTTTTCCACATCTACGACAGATACCAGATCTGCTGCTTCCTTAATTTCTTTCGGGGCATCTCTGCCTGTAATAAGAAGATGCACATGCTTTGGCTTATTTTGAATCGTTTCTACCACATCCTTTAACGGCAGAACGTCATCAATTGGGAACTTATCAATCGAGAGTGCATTATTCAGCTCATCCCAGATAACGACATCATATTTTCCACTGAGCAGTGCCTCTTTCGCTTTCGGCCAGCCGATCCTCAGAGCTTCTCTGTGTTCTTCCGGAGTTTTTGTCCACGTAAAGCCGATTCCAAGCTGCTCCATTTCCACTCCCAGTTTTTTTAATGCCAGCTGCTCTCCGTAAGTTCTTTCGGGGGATTTAATAAACTGCAGTATATGTACACTCATGCCTCTGCCTACACTTCGCAGTGCTGTTCCTAGTGCAGAAGTAGTTTTCCCTTTTCCATGCCCTGTATGTACCAGTACCATTCCACGAGATTCTCCCATGTAATTCACTCCCTAAATTATATTGGTATCCGAACTGAGTATAATCCAGGAAAGAGATGAAGTAAACGCCTCCTCCCTATTCCCCTTCTTCCTTGTATTTTCTTTATCTTTCCAGTAATTCTTT
Source organism: Alkalicoccus daliensis (assembly GCF_900103955.1). Classification (GTDB taxonomy): domain Bacteria; phylum Bacillota; class Bacilli; order Bacillales; family Salisediminibacteriaceae; genus Alkalicoccus; species Alkalicoccus daliensis. Next base: position 105,496 of record NZ_FNIL01000009.1, on the reverse strand, counting down.
GTAGCTCCGACACTTAGTATTCATTCTTCTGAGGACAAAAGCTGTTAAGAAAAGACTGCGGAAAAAGTAAGTATCCCCCTTTTCCGCAGCCTCTGATAAAACAGTTTTTATTTGCTTTTGCACTGAATTACCGCTTTGCTTCCAGTGCCTTTTTCAATTCTTTTTCATATTTTGAAGAAACAAGAATATAAAGAAAATCTCCCGACTTAATTTCTGTTTCTCCATAAGGAGTAATTAAATTTTCATTCCTTACGATTGCGCTGATGCTTGCTTTCTGCGGAAAAGCAACATCTTTTAATTTCTGCCCTGCAATTGCTGCATCACTGTCGACCTGGAACTGCACCATTTCTGCGTTTGCTTTTCCCATGGAAATCAATTCGATGGAATGATGCGGAGTATCTTTTTTCGGTCCCATTAAGTTAAGCGTTTTGGCCAGCTTGGAAATTGTCGTACCCTGTACTAAAGCAGAAGTTAATACGATAAAGAAGACTACATTAAAGAAAAACTCACCATCCTCCACCCCAGCTACAATAGGAAATGTTGCTAGAATAATCGGCACGGCGCCGCGGAGGCCCGCCCAGGAAATAAATAGCTTTTCATTCCATTTATAGCCCATCCCAAGCGTCGACAAAAGAACAGCGATCGGCCTTGCCACTAAAATCAGCACTGCGGAGAGAAGGAAACCGCCGAACATCACATTCCATGTAAATAATTCTGCAGGAAAGACAAGCAGCCCGAGCAGGATAAACATGAAAATCTGGGCCATCCATGCAAACCCTTCATTGAACTGAAAAATAGAATATCGATAGGTAAGTTCGGAGTTTCCGATAACGAGCGCGGCTACGTACACTGCTAAAAATCCGCTTGCACCAATCATAGAGGCAGCTCCGTACGCCAGAAGAGCAAATGCTACTGAAAATATGGGATATAAACCACTTGAATCCAGTTTGATCCGATTAATAGCTATGGATGAAAATTTCCCGATAAGTACTCCTATTATGAGCCCCATTCCCATCTGCCATATAAAAGAAGGAAAAAGTGAAAATATGCTGGTTTCCGGAATAAGGATTATTTCAATAAAGCTGATTGTTAAAAAAACCGCCATCGGGTCGTTGGTACCCGATTCTGCTTCCAGAGTCGCTCCCATTTTCGCTTTAATATTCCGTTCTTTGAGCGCGGCAAAAACTGCTGCTGCATCTGTGGAGCCGACAATGGCCCCGAGAAGCAGTGCCTGCATCCAGGTAATATCAAAAATAAGAAAAGCTGCTGCCCCGACAATACCGGAAGTAAGAAGAACTCCTAATGTTGCAAGTGAAAGAGAGGGCAGTGCTACAGACCGCACGGTAGAAAACTTTGTCTGAAGGCCGCCTTCAAATAAAATGATCACGAGCGCAAATATACCAACCATCTGTGCCTGTGAAGGATCATTAAAATAAATTACACCGAAACCGTCGCTCCCGATGATCATTCCTACGAGAATAAACAAGACGAGAGAAGGCAGGCCAATTCTGTTGGAAAATTTTGCTGCAAGTACTCCACTGATCAGGATTAAAGCGCTAAGTAATAAAAACGAGTCTATCTGCGAAGTATCGATCAAGAATGATTCCTACTTTCTGCATAAGTATATTAATAATTATACATGGTTTTTCTTTATTCGTCCTCTAAAGACCCTGCTTCACAAGGCTCTCTGTTTATATATATTTTGAACAAATCAAGTGTAATTCTTTATTAAGTCAGGAATTATACAATTTTAACCAGGAATACTGACTGCAGTAACCAGTGAAAACACGCAGCAGTAAAAAGCCCCTTCAGTTACTGAAGGGGACGTCTTCTTAAAAAGCTAAATTTGCAGCAGCCGGCCCAAAGTTTCCCTGTTCTCTGTCATGTCAGACAGTGTATAGCGGTCCAGAACAGCTAAATACGCCCGCAGCGCTTCTCCAAGCACCCCCTGCAGACGACAGGCTCCTGCGATTGGACACGTATTGTGGTTTTGAAAACACTCTACCAGATGAAAGTTATCTTCTGTCTGCCTTACAAGCTGTCCAATATTAATATCATCCGGATTTTTCAGCAGGCGCATCCCGCCGCTTCTTCCCCGTACTGTTTCAATATATCCTAATTTTCCTAATTGATAGACCACTTTCATCAGATGGTTTTTAGAAATGTCATAGGCCTCTGATATTTCCTTAATCTGTGTGAGCTCTTCCTTAGGCTTTACAGCGATATACATAAGAACACGCAGGGAATAATCCGTATAATGAGTTAAATGCATCTTCATCCCCTCCAAATTGTACATCTATTTTATCACATGCCGCTTTAAACCCGTAACATTTCACACTATGTTCATTAAAAGATGTATTTTAAATATTGCTTTTAATTTTTCTCCATGGTTGAATAAAAGTAACGAGATAAGGAGGGAATAAATATGCTTACTCAAGATCAGATCAGTACTATTAAAGCAACCATTCCAGTACTTGAAGAACACGGTGTTACTGTAACAACTCATTTTTACAAGACTTTGTTTGAGGACTACCCACAGCTTTTAAATTTATTTAACCATGTAAACCAGGATACGGGAGCACAGCCTAAAGCTCTTGCCTACTCCCTTTACCAGGCAGCCGTACATATTGACCGCCTGGAAGCAATCCTGCCGGTAGTGCATCAAATTGCGCACAAGCACCGCAGTATTGGTGTAAAAGAAGAGCATTATCCTATCGTCGGTGAATACCTCCTGAAGGCAATGCAGGAAAAGCTTGATCTTTCAGCGGATGACCCGATCATTGAAGCCTGGGGCGCAACATATGAAATTGTTGCTGATGTATTTATTCAAGTAGAAAAAGAAATGTACGAAGAAGCACCTTGGGAAGGCTTTAAAAATATGAGAGTTGATAAAAAAGTGCGGGAAAGCGATGAGATTACTTCATTTTATTTTGTCCCGGAAGATGGTTCCAAGCTTCCTGGCTTTAAGTCCGGGCAGTATATAAGTGTGGAAGCTTCCATTCCCGGTGAAAAGTATAAGCATATCCGGCAGTATTCTCTTTCAGATGCACCAGGAATGCCGCATTATCGCATCAGCGTTAAACGGGAAGAAAGCCCGCAAGGCATTGTATCGAATTACCTGCACAATCAGGTGGAAGTTGGAGATGTCATTCCAATGAGCGCGCCGGCTGGTGATTTCACCATTACGGAAACGGACAAACCGCTCGTACTTCTCAGCGGAGGGGTCGGTCTTACACCGCTGCTCAGTATGTATAAGCGGGCCCGTGAAGTACAGCCGGACCGTCCGATTACATTTATTCAGGCGGTAAGAAATGAAAATGTACACGGGATGAAAGAGGAAATCCAGCAGCTGCAGCAGGATGATCACATTAAGCATATCGTAAGCTATGAAAAGCCTGAAGACATTAATGCGGGAGACCTGCACGGCCTGCTTACGAAAGAAACGCTTGCTGCCTTCCTTCCGGATGAAGGAGAATATTACCTCTGCGGCCCAGAAGCATTTATGCGTGCCATGTATAATGAATTACAGGAACTTGGCATTCCTGCAGATAATATTTCGTATGAATTTTTTGGTCCGACAATGACACTCGCTGAAAGCTAAAAGCAGATAGACTTTTTCGGGAAGAGTACTTCCCGGAAAAGTCTTTTTTAGTTTTTCTTCTCTTTTCTCTCTTTTCCCCTCTTCCGTAGCTTGGATCATATTTTTAGATAGTTTTCGCGAATAGAGATATAATCTGTATAAATACTAAAGGGGGCAATCATAATGACAAATGTACATGACTATACGGTAACTACTGCTGCAGGAGAAGAACTTCCTTTACAAAAATATGAGGGAAAGCCGATGATCATCGTAAACACTGCGACGAAATGCGGTTTAGCTCCTCAGTTCAAAGCGCTGGAAAATTTATATCAGGATTATAAAGATGATGGCTTGGAAGTGCTTGGATTTCCAAGCAATCAGTTTATGAATCAGGAGCCTGTAGCAGATGAGGAAATGACTTCCACCTGCGAAATGAACTTTGGCGTCACATTTCCGTTAATGAAAAAAATCAAAGTGAATGGTTCCGAGGCTCATCCTCTTTATCAGCATTTGAAGTCTGCGAAAAAAGGTACAATCGGCGCAAATATTAAGTGGAACTTCACAAAATTTCTCATCGACCAGAATGGAGAAGTGGTGAAAAGATATTCTCCGCAGACTTCTCCGGACAAAATCCGAGCAGATTTAGACGAACTTTTATCCAAATAATATTCATATGCAAACCAACTGTATATTATAAGTTCAAAGTGCAAATTACGATTAACAGCGGGCTGCTTTGCTGTCTGTCTTTCACAGACAAACAATAAAAGCTCCCTATGCTGCAGCACGATGGAAGCCGCGCCCTGTTTTATAGAAATTAGCAGGAGACAAGTAAACATTCACCAAGAGTGTAACAGCACGAAAAACTAATTTACACATAGTGAACTCCTCATGTCTTTACAGACTGTTGAAAAACTAGTTTTTCATTAATAAATATATAGCAGACTGCTTTCTCCTTCGCCGGGACGCTTTCCGTGCGGGCCGGTCTCCGCTAATTTCTTCCTACTTCTGTCGGAAGAAATGGATCTTTTCCTCGTCCTGATTTGCCCAGGAGTCGCCCGCTGCGGCTACAGCAGCGAAAAAAAGTGCCAACCGGACGGCCTTTCTGATAAAAACCTGTCTTTTCTCCGAAGCGTACGGCAGGGACATCAGGATTTAACCGAAATCTGAAAATCCGTTCGCGCCTGCCGCTGGAAGAATTAGTTGAAGACGAGCCCCATGGCAGGCGAAGGAGAACTCATACATAAAAAGATAATAAATATACAAACTTCTTTACTTTATTATGGAAAGACGCTTTATAGTTCTGCAGTAAGAATTTCCACGTCGATCGTGATAGCTTTGAGATTCTCCGCTTTTTTCATTATTTCTTCGCTCTCTTTATATTTCCATGATAACGGCGTCATGAGGAGGATTTCTCTGCGCAGCTCTTTCGGCACAGAAAAGCTGTAAGTCAGTTTTTTACGGCCGGGATTCGAAAATGCCCGTGTAAATCCTGCTGTCACTTCTGCATTATCATAAGCTTTTTCCCCTGTCAGCTCTCGTATTTCCTTCAAATAATCTTTTCCTGGGACTGCCTTAATAATTTTACCGCCGTTTCTGCTGATTCTTTTAAATTCCTCATAGTTTGCCGGAGAAAATAAATTGAGAATAACGTCAAAACTGTGCTCTTGAAAAGGACTATCGGCTAAATCAGCGACAAGCCAGAGAAGCTGATCGTCCTGCTTTGCAGCGAGTTCAATTCCTGCTTTTGCCGTATCCGCTCCAATGCCGCTGAACTTTATTTTTTTCCTTAAAGCAATTAAATGCGATCCCTCTCCACATCCGGCATCTAGTAGACGGAGAGAAGAATCAGGCAGTTCTTCTGCGATTGCATTATGCATATTGTCGTATATACCGCTGTTAATCACGTTGGATCTGGCAGCAAACAGGTCCTTTGTATAGTTGGAAACATTATGCTTTTTCAGCAGATAGACATGTCCCTGCTTCGCTAAGTCAAAACTGTGTCCCCTGGTGCAGCGAAGACTCTTTGCTTCAAATAAAACCAGTGAGCTTCCACATTGAGGGCAGTGGAAAGACGATTCTAAATCTTTTAATAAAGCTGCTCTTTTTTCACGTTTGGACAACATTGGTTATATCTCTCCTTTACTTCTGAACAATATTATCTCATGCGAGCGCTGGATATTGCTACATTTTCTAAAGCTGCATCTGGATGTTTTTCCCTTTATTCAGCAGGGTATAGTTGAGCAGGTAAGGAGGTGGCCGCATATGCCGTTCAATTACGATGAAGACTTTGAAAACACAGATTTCCGGGAGGAACCCCACAAATACAGAGTGGGCCGCGGAGAGCAGGGGGTGCTGATGGTAGAGCCTTATAAAAGTGAAATTCTTCCCCACTGGCGGTTTAAAACTCCGGATATTGCAGAAGAATCCTCTAATAAAATTTTTGAATTGTATCAGGAATATAAGAAAAATAATGATTTTGTCGGAATGGATATGGCGAGAAAGTTTATCCAGATGGGCTACACCCGTTCCAGACGCTATGCAAATTATAAAGGCGGGAAAAAATACGATAAGAACGGGGAAATAAAGGAACGCCAAATAAACGAAGAAAAAGCAGAGTCAGCAAGAATTTTCGAAGAGAAATGGATTACTATCCGGGAAGATGAAGATTACTTGAAATTAAAAAAAGAACACCAGAAAAAGTACGGCTGATTCTGGTGTTCTTTTACATGGATAAATTTCAGACTGCGCTGACTTCGAAACCTCACAGGCAACCCCTTACATTCATCTAAGAAATTTCAGGAAAATACCCCATTCAGTGCGTGTCCTGCAATGACGTACTGCAGCACCGCCATTAAGAACGAGAACAGTAAACCCACTGTCATTCGTTTCACTCGTTTATTTCTCTTGTCATTTTCCTTCATTTTTTTGCAGGCCCTCCACTGGAATAAGGAAGTGAGAAACAGTGAAAGTGTTATAACTGAAAATAGTAAATGAAGCTCCAAGTTAAACTTTTCCATATCTACAACCGCGAGCTGATGCAAGTTTTCTGCCTCCGTCTGATCTGTACTTATTTCTCCGGAGATCACCGGCCCCTCTGCTTTCATCACCTCACTGTGTTCTGTGATTTCTACATTGTAGGGATGCAGGTTCCTATGGAGAAATAAAAACCAGCTTACCCCAAATATCAGCAGGGAGCTGCTCAAAAGGATACAGAATTTTTTGATGGAAAAGTGTTTCATTACTCTGTTTCAAACCCCGGCTGAACAATAACGAACCCGTCTCCTTCAAATTTCATCTGGATAGATTCGCCGCTGCCGCGTCCAAGAAAGGTGCGGTAGTTTATATCTGTGTGAAATTCCGGCGTAAGATGCCCTGACCATGCGACCGTTGCAGAAGGGTCCGTGTATACTGGGTCCCCCGGTTTCACAAGAAGGGTGAGCGGCTCAAAATAAGTAGTGATGGCCACCTTCCCTTCTCCTTCCAGCGTAATATTAAATAAGCCTCCGGACATCATTCCCGCTACTTTCCGCATCATTTGAATATCCCAATTAATCGTCGGTTCAAAAGCAAGCAGGTCATTTCCATTTACAGTAATTTTCCGGTGATCGAGATCGAGAATGGTAATCTGCTTACCCTGATCTGCCATAAACAGCTTTCCCCTGCCGTTCGCTTTCATTAATTCTCCACCTTCACTGGTGAACGTTTTCTTGAACATTCTTTCGACCCCATGCTCAAAAGCACGCTCTCTCTCAAACTTTATTTCCCCGGTATAAGAAATCATGGACCCCATCTTAGCCCAGATCTGCCCAGCCAGATTTATTTCGAGTATTCTGCTAGACTGCAGGCTGAAACTTCCGCCCGCTGCTTTCCGCTGTGTTTTCTCAAGAAATTCCTGGATTGAATAATCGCTCATCTGCGTCATCCTCCTTCTCTGTGTGCACCATTGTTTCATTGTATTTTTATTAAATAGTATCAGAAGGTGTTTGACTCTCTCGTGCTGCTTCTCTGCTTTCCTTTACGAACTTGTTTGAAAAAAGTTCCATTAGGAAATTCAGGAATTTTTCTTTTTTAACAGCTCCTGAAATTCTTTTTCCAGCTCCGGTGTGGGCTCAATACTAAGTCTGCTGAGCACCTCGCTGATTTTTGTTTCCAGCACCATCGCTTCTTCCTTCTCCGCGTTCCTTTCCACCGCTTCTGCTTCCTTCAGCCTTAGTATCCCATCAGCAATTTCAATGGAAATATCCGTCACCTGCTCAATAAAACTTCTGTCGTGGGAAATAACCAGGACAGTGCCTTCGTACTCCTGAAGCAGGCTTTCCAGTGCTTCCATTGCTTCGATATCCAGATAGTTTGTCGGCTCATCCAGCACAAGCATATTTATATCAGAGGTGAAAATTTTCGCAAAAGACAGCTTCACCCGTTCCCCGCCGCTCAGCACTCCGGCCTTCGTATGAACCTTCTCCCCTTGAAAACCTAACCTTGCTAAAACAATACGAATTGTTGTTTCCGACTGTATTGCATACTCATTCACATTTTCCAGAATCGTTTTATGCAAATGCAGATTCTCCAGATTTTGATGAAAGCAGCCTATTTTCACCCAGGCAGGTATGCGGATACCTTCTTTTTTCAGCAACCTGCGGACAAAAGTCGTTTTTCCGCTGCCATTTTCTCCGTTTAAAGCTGCATGGTCTCCATATTTCAAAACGAACGGCCGGCTTTCCCAAAGCTGTCTAGCTCCAGCTGCAGCGGTGCTCTTTTCTACAATTACTGCAGGTTTTCCCTGTTTTCCTTCTGCTTCGGGGACACTCATTATCAACTCTTTTTTCCGCCACGGTTTCTCGGCTTTCGGAAGTTTCTCCATCCGTGAAGCAATGGATTTTCCTACCTGCTGCATTTTTTTCTGTTTCTTTGCGAAATAAGGTTTTGCCCCGGTAATTTTCGCTTCAGAGCGGCTTACGTTTTTCGTGCTTGTCACCTTTGCTGCTCTCTCCTGCTTTTGCAGAAGTGCCTGCTCGAGGTGTCTTTTCTCTCTTCTGTATTTTTCGTAATCTCTTTCCTGTGCCTGCATTTTCTGCTTTTTAAATGCTTCATAATCCTTGTAGCTTCCTGGATGAATATGCAGCCGGCCATCTTCCAGCGCCCATATTTTACTGCACAAATGATGTAAAAAAGCTCTGTCATGAGAAATCAGCACGAGCGCACCCTTCCAGTTTTGCAGTTTTTCTTCCAGCCATTTGATATGCGCTGTGTCCAGATTCGTCGTAGGCTCATCCGCAAATAATATTCCCGCTTCCACCTGCAGTGCTTCCTGAATATATTTCTGCGTTATTTCTCCGCCGCTCTTCGTACTGTCTGTTTCTTTCAGCTGCGGCAGATAACCGTGGGAGCTGTATCGGTGAATGCTCCCCTCTTCCACATCTTTTTCCCCTGACAGCAGCTGCATCAAAGTTGTTTTTCCACTTCCGTTTTCTCCAATCAGGCCGATTCTGTCTCCTTCATGAATTTCCAGCCTTTCAATCGAAAACAGCTTTTTACCCTTCACTTCCTGCTTTAATCCACTTGCTTCAAGCATCATATCTATCTCTCCTTTTTCCAGGAGCACAAAAAAGTCTCCCTGGCTCTGATCATTCAGAACAAGAAGACACACTGGGGCCTAGCCCCATAATCCGTAAAAAGATGCGTGTGCCGATGATCCTGTTCTGAACGGTTTTAGGCAGACTGAATAAACCTTTGTCTGCTTCCTTTTCTCGTTCAGTGCGATAACAGGATTAGTACTTCATCGGCCCACATTCACCCTTTCTCTAATTGGTAACGCTAACATATCCAATTTTTCAAATTTTGTCAAGCCGGCCTGCAGTAGGCATCTTTCGCGCTCTATGCTACAATACTTCCGGAGTGATGCCTGATGCGAAGAACATTTACTTACATAGAAATTCTGCTTATTTTTCTGCTGACCCTGCTTCCATTAATGGGCGCGGTCGCTGGAGGATTTCCGCTGGCAGCAGCAATGCTGCCCGGCACTGGTGCATTAATCACGATTACCCTTGGAAAGAACGTGCGCTGGACTGAGTTGATCGCCGCTGTGAAAAAGGGGATTTACCGGAACCGCAACGTTGCATGGCTGCTTGTATTCATCGGCCTTCTCCTTCCTACCTGGGCACTTGCAGGAACAATAGATGATTTAAATAACTTATTTTTAAACTTTATTTCCCCTGAATTCTTTTTAACGGCAGCTTTTCTCATTACAGCAGTGATGTCGATCACAGTAGGAAGCGCTGTCGGAGCGCTTAGTATCGTAGGAATTCCATTAATGAGTGCAGGTATAACGCTGCAGCTTCCTGAAGCCGTCGTTGCGGGAGCTTTGGTATCCGGTGCGTTTGTCGGAGATCGCTCTTCCCCGCTTTCAAGCTCTTTTCAGCTGCTTGCTTTTTCTGCAGAACTGAGTATACAAAACCACCTGCGGACTATAATTCCTACGCTTTTGGCAGGGATGGCTGCTGTTACGCTGATCTTCTTGTGCATAGATCTCACTATTCGTCCTGATGCAGGACAGGTCAATGGCGGAGAAGAAGTTATCTGGTCTTCTCTGGCATTTTCTTTTATTCCGCCGCTGCTGCTACTCGGTCTAATTTCTCTCGGAAAGGACATGAAAGTATGTTTTTCTTCTGCGATTGCAGCTGCAGGAGTTATACTTCTTTTTCGCGGGGTTTCCCCAGGGGCATGGGCTGCAGGAGCTTTCAGCGGAGTCGGAACGCTCAACGGCCTCGTTGATATGCTCCCTTTCGTGCTGTTCATTCTGCTCGTAGGGGCCTACTGCCAGATTATCGAAGAGACGGAAATGCTGCAGCCATTGCTGGAACGCGTCTTCACTAATACCACGTCTCTTGCCGTAAACACAGCGCAGACAATCGGGGTTGCAGCAGGAGTGTCTCTCGTTTCTCCCAATCAGTCTTTTCCCATTCTGTTAATGGGACGCTCTCTGCTGCCGCATTGGAAAAAACATTTTCATCAAAAATATCTTTCCAGAATACTCGCGGATTCCACCGTTATGTTTGCCGGATTGGTGCCATGGAGCCTGCTTGCAATTTTGTGCAGCACGATCGTCGGCGTGCCGGTGCTGTATTACCTTCCATTTGCTGTATTTCTCTGGATCATGCCAATAATCACTCTTGGCTGCAGCTTCCGTAAAAAAACTCCGAGGCAGGAGGAGTAATTCCCCGCATCGGAGTTTTTTCTTATAATTTACTTAATGCTTCTGAAGGAGTATCATCTCCGGACACAAGATCGAATCCTTTGTTATAAGTCGCTTCTTCATCCAATGCTGCCATAATTGTAGCAGCGACGTCCTCCCGTGGAATAGAGTCTCTTTCCAGGTTTGCCTCCGCTTTCACTTTGCCGGTGCCCGGCTCATTCAGCAGACCGCCCGGGCGGATGATCGTGTAGGTTAAACTGCTGTTCATCAGCTCCCGGTCCGCATAATGCTTCGCTGCAAAATAAGGCCGGATTTTTTCGCTCCAGTTTTCCCGGTTATTTGCCTGAATGGCGCTGATCATTACAAACCGGGCAATCCCTGCTTCTTCAGCTGCTTCCATCGTTTTTACGGCTCCATCCAAGTCAATCAGCAGTGTTTTATCGAGTCCTGTACTTCCGCCTGATCCTGCAGTAAATACAATTGCATCACAGCCGTCGGCAGCGGCAGCAATATCACTCACTGCTCCTTCAAGGTCGGCTACCACTGCTTCAATCCCATCTGCTTTAAATTCATCTGCCTGTTCCTCTTTCCTTACCATTGCGCGGACATCGTGCTGATCACTTTCTTTCAGCATTTTTACCAGATGCCTGCCTATTTGTCCATTTGCTCCTACTACGAATACACGCATGTCGTTTTCACCCTCTCTGTTATTTCCTCTGTTTTCTGTACCAGTGCACTGCTCTGTCTTCAAGTTCTTTTACAAAGGCGTGTTTTCCTTCTGCATAAGCGTTCACATTATTAGGGTATTCCCATGCCAATGATCTTTTTAAACTTCCATAGGTGCGTCTTGCTTCTTCATGTGCAATTAAATAGTCACGTACAGCAAGGTGCGGGTGATAGTGGAGACTGTCTTTCAAAAAAGCATGTACGTGAAAAGTTCGAACTCCTGAAATATCTTTTGTAAAAAAACGTCTTTCTTCGATCCCATATTCCCCATAGATTTGATAGCCCAGCATTTTCATTTCTTTTTCCATTTTATCTACTTCAGCAAGGTCACGCACAGCGGGCATGATATCAATGATTGGTTTAGCTGTGATACCGGGGACCGCTGTACTGCCAATATGATGTATCTCTTCAGCTTCACTTTCGAAAACTTCCCAAAGCGCCGCCGCTTCTGCCTGAAATATTTTCGGCCAACCCAAGTTATAGGGCACCACTTCCACTTTTCTTGTCATTCTCTGCCTCCCTGCTGCAGCCAATATCACTTGATAGAAATCAGTTCTGTTGCTTCTCTATCTGAATGCAGTTTCTGTATAATCTAACTTCTATATCAGCAGAGAGTTTTCCTTTCTCACCGACGTTTTATACAAGGCTATCTTGCACATAAAAGTTTAGCAGAATAGAACGAGCGCGAGCTCTCCGGTATGCCTCTGCCATAAGCGCAGCGGCATATAGAACTCACCAATGTAGTTTATATTTTCATGGCAGTCGATGGAAAAGAGAATTCAACGAAAATGAAGGCTCCCAAAAAAATTTTCGGAAAGCCCTCCACTTACTTATATTCTATTTCTCTGCAGAGACAGTGTTCATTTTTTCTTCCGCAATCAGCGGATTGATATTATCAAATATATGCGTGTCCTGGTCTGTGACTCCGTATCCCCCATAATAATCACTTCTGCGTTTTGACACTTGAAATTCCTTCATTCTGTGATAAATTTCTTCTGCCAATCCTTCTTCGTCTATCCTAAGCGAGTACATAATAAGATAGGCGTAAATCGCTGGAGATTCATAGTCTACAAGCGGTGCTTCTGTTTCTCTTTCGTAGATGCCATGCACTGCCCCGCGCTCCGCCATCTCCTCTTTAATAAATGATAAAAGTGAGTCAGAACGCTCTCCTGCTGCACCTTGATGGTATGCGGTAATTGCCTGATCAACTATATTTATTTCATCATCAAAGACGTACTCTTTTTCCTCCACATTATAGGATTTAGGGTAGAAACTGTTTTCTATCGGCGCTTCCCGCAGCACTTTTATCGTATTTTCCGCTGCAGTGTGATTTAATCCTGCTTTTTGGACCAGAAGGTTAAGAGAAGTCTCATCAATATAAGAAAGAGTGATCACACTGCTTGCGTACTTATCTTTCCGTTCATAAAAGTCTGTAAATATACCCTCTCTTACATTATGCTGATTTAAATAATTACTGATCTTTTCCGCTGTCTGCAGGTATGCACCATCTACCCACTTTGCATCTGCATAAGTTAAAGCAGCCGCTATACGAATGTCATCAATCAAGGCGTTGGAAGAGATTCTGCTCTCTCCTTCTTCTGTTATTTTCCAATTAATAAAACCGTCATTTTCCAAAAAATATTCATGCAGCTGGTCGTATGCTTCCTTAAACATAGTCTCATCTTCTTTTTCCAATGCATATTCCATCCATAATCCAAGAGTTTCCGCCAGCGCTTCTCTTCCTTTTACAAGATCTTCATCCAGTTCTTCCCCTGGTTTAATATAGGTGGCAAGTGTATCATTATCATTTCTCAGCCAGGTGTTTATAAAAGTTTCTGTTGCCGGCGTAGACAGCGCAGTTTCTTCAGAGGCCTGAGAATTCAGTGTAAACATTATAACAAGCACCCCTGCCAGAAGAAGCAGCCCAAACAAAAGATAACTCATCGGAATTTTCACCACCCTAAATACGTTCCAGTGTTTCTTCGAGCATACCCTCAGAAATATTTTCAAAAATATTATTTTTAATGCAGGAAACTATATGCGCTGCTGCTTCTCCATTTCCAAACGGATTGCTGATCGCAGCCATACTTTTGTAGGCTGTTTCATTTACCAGCAGGCGTGTACATTCTGTGTAAATTTTTTCTTCGGAGGTCCCTACCAGTTTTAATGTTCCAGCTTCTACTCCCTCTGGACGCTCCGTAGTGTTGCGAGCCACAAGAACCGGCTTGCCAAGTCCCGGCGCCTCTTCCTGAATTCCGCCGGAATCAGTAATCACTAAATATGATTGTTTCATAACATGTACAAAATCCTGATAATCTAACGGTTCAATTAAATGTATATTTTCATTCTCTCCAATTTCTGCGCGGACAGTTGCCCGGATTTTTGGATTTTTATGCACTGGAAACACCACTTGTACATCCTTATTTTCTTTTACAATTCTGTTAATTGCCCGATAAACATATTGCAGGTCCTTCAGATTCTCTCTTCTGTGCGTGGTAAGCAGTATTGTTTTCTTTTCACTTTTAAATATTTTCTTTAGTGCTGCGGGAAAAAGATGCGGCTGCTCCGTAATTTGCAGCAGGGCATCTATCACCGTATTTCCTGTGACGATGATGTGGTCTGCATTTATTTTTTCATCGATTAAATTTTGCTTATTGGATGGCGTAGCCGCAAAGTGGTAGGAAGCGAGCCTGTCGACAAGCTGACGATTTATTTCTTCTGGAAACGGAGAATATTTATTGTCTGTACGAAGCCCTGCTTCCACATGTCCTACTGGTATTTTTTGAAGAAAGGCTGTATACGCTCCTACCAGGGTAGTAGTCGTGTCTCCATGAACGAGTACCAAGTCAGGAGCTTCTTTTTGAATAATTGGCGTTACCGTTTGAATGAGCCGTGACGTTAATTCCTCAACCGTTTGCCCATTCTTCATTATGTGTAAATTATAGTCAGGAACAAGCTGAAACAGTTCCAGCACCTGATCCAGCATTTCTTTATGCTGACCGGTATTTAATGCAACACTCTCAATGAATGGATCCCGGTTTAAAGCTTGAATCACCGGTGCCATCTTGATTCCTTCCGGCCGCGTTCCAAATATAGTCATCACCTTCATTTGATTTTTCTCTCCTTCATCTTCTTTTTTCTCGTAACTAACACCGGCCGCGGTTTAGTATCTGGTTCAGAAGAAGGAGGATCCGGTACTAAAACTGGTCCTGTAATGTTTTCTTCCGGCTTATTCTGCTGAAACCGCTGCGTTTTGTACCACTTTACTTCCTGACGGAAGATCATTCGTTTTGCTTCCAGGAAAGTTGCATACATTACTAAAATTACCCAAAGCTGAGAATACGTGAAATACATAAGCACTACTACTGCAGCATTTTTCATCGTCAACTGTCCTTTTTCCATACTCAATGCGAGCAGTACTTCCGTTACGAACAGCAGGAATCCTGTAATAAGCAGCACGTAGGAAACAGTGCCGATCGTCAAGTTTAGATCTACGAAAATGTTTGTCACGAAAATTGCATGAGAGATAAGAATGCCTCCAAAGAACAGAAGATAAGTGAACAGGAAGTACGCGAGATCAAGTCCTATTTTTTTATTTTTCAGCTTAAAGAATCCTATTAAATATTTAGCAATAACATACTCATTTCCCCGTGCCCAGCGGGTTCTCTGCTTCCACCAGACTTTTAGATTTTCCGGTTCCTGTTCCCAGGTCACTGCTTCCGGAAAAAATCGGATATAGTAACCGAGGTTGTATACGCGAAAGCTGAGCTCCGTATCTTCAGACAAAGCCTTTTCATCCCACCCGCCCAGTTCTTCCAGAATCGAACGGCGGATGGCAAAGTTTGTACCAGGAATCGTACACATTTTAAACCAGAACCATCTGCCGGCCTGCGCGAGCCATTGAAAAGTGAGGGTCTCTACGTTAATCATGCGGGTCAAAATATTTTTCCTGGCGTTCAATACCCGGAACTTCCCTACAACCGCACCGGCTTTTTCATCTTTATTCAAACCAAGAGCCAAATTATAGGCCGCTTCAGGCTCTGGCAGATTATCAGCATCATACACAGCAATAATTTCCCCGGAAGACACTTTAAAACCTTGATTCAATGCACCGGACTTCCCTTTTCCAGCATGCGGGGGTTTTGTATGAAGTACTTTTATAAAAGGAAATTCACGTGCAAATTCTTCTCCTATTTTCCCCGTAGCATCACTGGAGTTATCATTTATTAAAATAACTTCCAGCTTTTCTTTCGGGTAATCCAGTTCTGTCATTGCTTGCAGCGTTTTTTCGATGACTACTTCTTCATTATGTGCAGGAATCAATATACTAAATGTTGGAAGCTCCCCGGGCTCAAGATCCCATTTTCTTTTTGTTTCCGGATGTTTCAGAAAATGAAGATAGCCTCCCTGCATTAGAAACATATGATAGAAAAGCATAAACCAGATTAAAAATAATGAAGTGTACAATAATAACTCAGCCACTATTTAACCCTCCCTGTTAAAAATCTCCTTCTCGGACGCTGGAAAATAGTGTATCCGATAAACATTATTACTGCTGAACCTCCAATTCCAGCAATTCCCCAGGTAACTTTTTCAATCAACTGTTTTATGTGATATACTGGAAAATCTTTAGAAGTTGTCATTAAACCTATCTGATCTACTTCCACCTGAATACTTCCGTTTTTACCTTTAATAGAAACATTTTCTACGTTTACTTCTGTACCGAGCTCCTTTAAATCGATCCAGTCGATATTCGGAATGTTTTCCATTTCCTGGACTACCTCTTTTAAACCATCGATCCCAAGATAAGGGTGATAAAATCCTCCAATCATTCCTCCTTCAGTGATCTGATGCTCCTCTGCTTTTTCCATCATTTTTTCCACTGCATTGCTATCATCCGGCTGCACATAGCCGATTGTTTCCGGCAGAAGTGTCATTCCGTGCAATATACTTGGTTTACCAGCATAGGGAGTGCTTTCCATCGTTTCCCAGTCTTCATCACTCAGCTGCAGCTGCCCTACATAAGTGGAAAAATGTTCAGATACTACTTTGTAGCCATTTTGAGACATCGTATAATGCGGGGCCTCAAATGCGAGAGGGTACAGTCCATAATTGGTTAATTCCTGCACGCCTCTCGTTAATCGATTTCGCACATACTCCGTTTCGTACTGAATGTTTTCTTCTTGGTAAGCTAAATAATCTGCTTCCTTTTCAAAATCACTTTCTTTTTTATCGCGTGGCTCTTCATCCGGCCCATGGTATACGGGCATATCATGTTCCACGTCCCAAAACTCAAAGCCTTCTCCTGTTTCATCCTCTCTGAATTGATGGGTATAGCCGTGCAGTATTACACTTCCTCCATTCTCCTGCATGTACTGTAAAGCCTTTAATACTTCAGGGGCATCATGAAAATGATATTCTCTGCCTGTTTCCGGGTGCGTATAAACCGGGATCGCTGCAATCATGTAAGGAATGTTTTTTTCTTTAAGATACTCTGCTATTTCCATTAATCCTTCGGCATCTGCGAGCGGGTGCACATCTTCCAGACGAAGATACGCGGGAGTTTCCTTACTCGTTTCTGCATTAAAGACCTGATTAAGTATTTGGGAAAAATACACAGAATAAGGTGGGATGAGCTTGTCGGAGGCTATATAATAGCTGTCGTGGAGTTGAGTAATGAATGGATACGTGCCTGTTTTCCCTTTACCTTCTACTAAAACTTCTGCTTCCTTATTGATATCGATTCCTAAAATTGTATTCGGTTCGATGATTCTCTTTTTATTTGTTTCATTAAGTATGTTTATTTCAGTTATAGTTTCTTCCTCGCCCATTTCTATAAAATCAAACTTCTTTCCGAGATTTTCAACATTCTTTCCGATTGCCACTGTAGGACCATCAAATAATGTAATTATCTCTGCAGCTTTTTCAGGAATTTTTTCTTCCATAAGGCCGTAATAAAATAAATGCGTTACCCCCGCTAAATCTTTTTCACTAAGTTCAGATGTATTAATATAAGCTATATCTTCTGAAAAGTGTCCCAGTGCCATATCCAGTACTCTTTGCTCAAAATCTATTTCATTCTTTTCGGAAGAATATACTACGAGCACCGAAGCATTGGAATCAGTATGTTCTATTGCAGAAGCTTCAGGCAGCTCCATGATCAAACTAATTATCAATATATATCCCAGGAAAAACGACCCAATATTTCTTCTCAACTTTTTTCCGAATGACATTTTTATTCGCCTACTTTCTTCCAAAAATAAGAATTTTGTTCTTAATAACGAATCTATCATTGTTAAATAAAGAACGCAAAGTTCATATTTAGGTAAAATTAGGTTTTGTTCGTTATAAAGCATTAAAATACTCTTTATATCTATAAATACCTCTCTATATCTATTAATGACATGTAAATAAAGGGATTTTACATTCTTTATTAAGAATTAACAGTGCAATTACGTCTTTATGGGAAATAGTGTACTTTTTTGTTAATTTTATAGTTCTTCATTATGGAGTATCGTTGATAAGCAGTGCAAGAACCTTAAACAGAAAGCAGTTCACTGTACATTTGTAAGAAAAGATATGGTTTTTACCAGACTAAAAAACCATTGAAGAAATTAATCTTCAATGGTTTTCAGAGTGTTTATAAAGTGAAAGAAATTGTATATTTATGCCTATCTATGTATTGGATCCTCATCACTGGGTGTCTTTCAAAGACAAAGCACAAAAGCGTATAATTATACAGGAGAAGTATTTTTTCAACAGCCTCGTGCTACTAAACACAAAATATGTTCAGCAGCACAAAAGCAATATAGATTATCTGTAATCTTTCAGCTCAGCACTCAAGCTGCTTGTAGCGCTGTAAATCTGCTGATATAGAGGAAACAGTTTTTTATAAATTTCGACCTGTTTCGTATCAGGCTGAAAACGTTCTTTTTCTTCTACAAAAATATCGGCGGCTTCTTTCAGGGAACCGAACCAGCCTGAGCCATAAGCTGCAAGCATCGCTGCTCCCAGGCCAGGACCCTGTTCACTTTTCAGTTTTACAATTGGTGCATTGTAAATGTCTGCCTGAATCTGCAGCCATAGATCACTTTTTGCTCCGCCTCCTGTAGCAACTACTCTGTCAATTGTTTTTCCCTGCTCCTTAAACATAACCATTGTTTCCTGCAGAGAAAACGTAATTCCTTCAATTACTGCTCGTGTAAAGTCGCCGAGCGTGTGGGAAGCATGCATTCCAATAAAGCTTCCTCTCACTTCAGCATCAGGATGAGGGGTCCGTTCTCCAGAAATGTACGGAGTAAATAATAGGCCTTGCGCGCCTGCTGGAGATTTTGCTGCGAGCTCCAGCAGCTCTTCAAAAGATTTTTCAGGAGCAAAAGTTTCTTTAAACCAGGTAAAACTATGGCCTGCAGCCAGCGTCACACCCATTGTATAAAAGGAATTTTCTTCTCCGTGATTAAAGTAATGCACCTTTCCTCCAAAATCTTTCGTTCCCTCATTTTCGTATGCAAGCACAACTCCGGAAGTTCCGGTACTGCTGAGCACTGCTCCTTCTTCCAGAATTCCCGTACCAATCGCGCCGCAGGCATTATCTGCGCCGCCCGCGAACACGCGGACATCGTTTAAGCCGGTCTGCTGTTTTATTTCTTCTTTTAAAGCTCCTGTATCAGCATGGGAAGCTGTCAGCGGAGGACACAGGCTTGGAGAGATCCCCACTGCTGTGCAGACTTCCTCACTCCACTCCTGTTCTGCTACGTCTAACAACAATGTTCCTGCAGCGTCGGAATAATCCATATGTACATTGCCGGTAAGCGCATACCTTACGTAATCTTTCGGCAGAACAAAAGTTTCTGCCTGGTTAAACAATTCCGGTTCATTTTCTTTTACCCACAAAATTTTTGGCAGCGTAAAGCCTTCAAGTGCAGGATTTTTTGTGATGCGGTGCAGTTTTTCAAGACCAAGCTTTTCTTCTATTTCACGGCACTGCGCTGTCGTTCTCGTATCATTCCACAAAATTGCTCTTCTGAGAGGAGCATTGTCTTTATCCAGCAGCACAAGTCCATGCATCTGTCCGGAAAAGCTCATGCCCTCGATGTCTGAAGCGCTTTCAACACTTTCTGCAATTTCTTTCACGGCTTCAATTGTTGCCTTTACCCAGTCCTCCGGGTCCTGTTCGCTCCATCCTGCTTTTTCATGGTACAGAGGATAATCTCTGCTGACAGACTGGTGTACAGTTCCTTTTTTATCAACTAATAGGACTTTCACTGCACTTGTTCCTAAATCTACACCTAATACGTAGCTCATTTTCTTCATCCTTTCTATTTTTCTTTTAATAAAGCCCGTCAGCTCTCTTACGCTAACGGGCTTATTTTTAAAGTGTTTAAATTACAGTTCGTTCACACGCAGCAGGTACTGGTTAATGCCTGCTTTGATTTTCTCCAGGTGACCTGAAGCGTGATCGATTTCTCCGTGCTCCATCGCATGCTTTTCAAGCTCGTGGAAGTTTGTAGTACCCTCTACGATCTTTTTGCCGATTTCGTCATTGAATGTTTTGTAGCGTTCTTCCACAATATTCTCAAAGAACTTGTCTTCGATCATTTTGTTTGCTACTTTCAATCCTACTGCAAAGCTGTCCATTCCTGCAATATGCGCGTGGAACAGATCTTCCGGCTTGAAAGAACCTCTGCGGATTTTCGCATCGAAGTTCAGTCCGCCTCGTCCCAGTCCGCCGTTTTTCAGAATTTCGTACATTGCAAGTGTTGCCGAATAAAGGTCTGTCGGGAATTCATCCGTGTCCCAACCAAGCAGCGGGTCACCCTGGTTAGCATCTACAGAACCAAGCATACCGCTGATTCTTGCTGTACGGAGTTCGTGCTCAAACGTATGCCCTGCAAGTGTTGCGTGGTTCGCTTCAATATTAAACTTGAAGTGATCCTGCAGTCCATATTGATATAAGAAAGAAGTTGCTGTAGCTACGTCAAAGTCATACTGATGCGTAGTTGGCTCTTTCGGCTTTGGCTCAATCAGGAACTGCGTATCAAAGTTAATTTCTTTTGCATAATCAAGTGCCATATGATAAAAACGGCCAAGGTTATCAAATTCAAGCTTCATATCCGTGTTTAATAAAGACTCATAGCCTTCACGCCCGCCCCAGAACACATAGTTTTCTGCGCCGAGTTCTTTACCTACTTCGAGGCCTTTCTTTACTTTTGCTGCTGCATGCGCATAAGTGTGCGCGTTGCTGGAAGTACCTGCTCCAGAAACGAAACGCTGATGCGTAAACATATTTGCTGTATTCCAAAGTAGTTTCACGTCAGAAGTTTTCATGTAATCTTTGATCATTGCTACAATCGTATCAATGTTTTGGTTTGTTTCTTTTAAATTGCTTCCTTCCGGCGCTATGTCGATATCATGGAAGCAGAAGAATGGAGATTGTACTTTTTCAATAAATTCAAATGCTGCTTCTACACGTGCTTTCGCTAAGTCCATGCCGCTGAAGTGATCCCAGGGACGCTGTGCAGTTCCTGCACCGAATGGGTCAGATGCATCCTGCGTTAATGTATGCCAGTAAGCTACAGAAAAGCGAAGCTGCTCTTCCATCGTCTTTCCGCCTATTTTTTCTTCCGGATTATAATATTTAAAAGCGTAAGGGTTCGTTGAAGCAGAACCTTCGAATTGAATCTGTGGAACCTGGTTAAAATAAGAATTTGAGTTATTAGCCATTCTAAAATCCCTCCATATGGTGTAAAGAATACTTGATAAATTTATTGTAGCAGGGTAAACTTAGTTTGTCCATTGAATTAACTAATAAATTTATAGAACTTTTTTTAGGTGACAATTATTTCATTAAAGGAGGTATGCTGATTCTCTTCCCGTTTCAGCCTTTTAGTGAAGACAGCTATGGCTGCTGGTAAAAACGACAGTTTGTACAGAAGAATAATTTAATTAATACGCACATTAATGTCACCCAGCCTTTTATTAATTTTCTATTCGCTTCTTTATAATACCTTCGTGTATGATAGTGCTAATGCAGTTAATTAGTAAAATTAATTTTGATTAAACTAAGTTTTTTTCTATACCTTATAAAATGAGTATTATTTTTTATTTCTTTACATTATCCACACTGAAGGAGCGAAGGACATGGCGAATTATCAAAAAGCAGTAAAGTTATCTAATAAATCTGTCGTACTGCAGGCAATCAGAGAAGAGGAACCTATTTCAAGAGCTGAACTTTCACAAAAGCTGGGATTAACCAAAGCAACTGTTTCTTCTCTTGTAGAGGAGTTAATTAATGAAGAATATTGTTATCAGACCGGGCTCGGTAAATCGAGCGGGGGCCGGCGTCCTTTAATGCTGCAGTTTAATGAAAAAGCAGGCTATACAATCAGCTGTGATATCGGCGTAAATTATATTTTAGTGGTTCTGACTGATTTAAGAGGTTCTATTCTGCATGAATTATACCGTCCTTTTAATACAAATGATTTTACGAGAACGGTAATGGAAGTAAAATCCATGATAGATGACTGCATAAAAGAAACAAATTCCTCCCCGTTCGCTGTAGTAGGAATAGGTTTTGGTGTTCCCGGACTTGTTAATAAGGAAGGAAAAATTCTGAGTACCCCTAACCTGGACTGGGTGCAGTCGAATATAAAAGAAATTTTTCAGGATCAGTATCAGGTGCCTGTAATTATTGAAAATGAAGCAAACGCAGGTGCCTACGGGGAAAAAATGTTCGGTGCGGCACAATATAAAAATGACTTTATTTACGTGAGTGCCGGCATTGGTATTGGAGTAGGAATTGTTCTCGATGGAAACCTGATGCGCGGCGCTCATGGATTTATGGGAGAAATGGGTCACACTACAATTGTAGATGGCGGTCTTTCCTGCCGATGCGGGAACCGGGGATGCTGGGAGATGTACGCTTCAGAAATGGCGCTGCTTACTGCATTCAGTGAAAACGGGGAGCCATTGGATATGGAATTACTGTTGGAGAGAGCGGACAAAGAAGAAGCAGTCCGTCAGGTTTTCGATGAAATTGGCTATTACCTTGGAGTCGGATTAACAAATATAATTCATACCTTCAACCCGCAGAAAATTGTAATTGGAAACCGTCTCGCTAAGGCACAGAAGTATTTACTTTCCAAAGCTACGCAAGTAATAGAAGAAAAAACGCTCCCTGTTTTACTTCATGAAACTGAAATAAGCTTCAGCCAGAACTATCAGTATTCAACAGTATTAGGGCTTGCTGCATTCAGTATAGAGACATTTTTAAGCAAGCAGTTTCAATCAGATGAGCAGGTAAGCGTGTAAACTTCCCGTGTCAGATAAATTAATTTCATCATAAGGGAGGACACCGCATGCTGCTCTCTATCGTCCGTCCGAAAAATACGTTGAGAAATCAGATATTATCGATCTTTGCTTTTGTAATGATCCTGGTATTAACTTTTGTAGGAATTTTAACTTACAATCTTGTTTCCGAAATTATTAAGGGAAATGCAGAAGGCCAGATTGAGCAGACAGCGGATCAGGCTCTAGGAAGAGTAGATACCCAGTTTGAAACTATCGAAATGATCACAAGTCAGGTGGCAACAGATCCGGCTGTTCAGGAACTGCTCCAGCGCGAATTATATGGAGTTCAGACTACCTTTGCTGAACGTCAGTCAATGAACGAAATAATTAACAGCTATCAGTCCTATACTACAGGGCTCACCTCACTGGAACTATATTTCCTGGATCAGCGCCGTCTCTTCCCTCTGAATGAACTTCCGTTGACTTCCCGGATTCATCCTGTCTGGTTCAGCGCAGCACAGGAAGCCCGCGGACAGCTTGTCTGGGCTGGAAGAGATCCGCTGGATGCAAATTCATTTGTTGCAATAAAGCAGATTAATCTCATAGATGAAGATTTTCAACGGGGCGGTTATTTAGTAACGAAAGTAAACGAAGGATATTTTAATTTTTCCGGGGCTGCAGACACATTGGACATCCAAAATGAGTACGCAGTTGTTTTAGACCAGAATAATCAGGAGGTTACCGGAAATCTCCCTGCCGATCTTTCTTCCAATACTTTATTTTCACAAGAGGAAGTCGTGGATGTTAATGGAGAAGAATTCGTCCGGGTGGAAACAACTTCCGACTATACCGGCTGGACGTTAATAATTTTCACTCCGGTAAGCAGTCTCCTCGAAGGGATCGAAGGAATAGGAACAGCAATTTTAATTGCAGGAGGCGTAGGACTGATCATTTTTATTATTGCTTCCTGGATTGTTTCAAATTATCTTTCCAGACCAATACGCCAGCTGACCCACGCCATGAGATTTGGTACGCTCGGAGCACTGCGAAAAAGTCAGCGTATCTCCTCTACCAGAGAAATTACTGAGTTAAATGATACCTATAATAAAATGGTGGAAACTACGAACCATCTGATTAAAGCTGTTTATGAAAAAGAATTATTGAAAACGCAAGCTGAACTCAAGGCGCTGCAGGCACAGATAAATCCTCATTTTTTATTTAATACGCTGGAGGCAATTTATTGGACGCTGGATGAACACGATGAAGAAATGGCGGAAATGATTATTTCTCTATCTGATTTGTTTCGATACACAATTTCTGACGTCCAGGAGGATGATTGGGTAACCATCTGTGAAGAACTGATGCAGGTAGAGCGCTACCTTCACATTATGAAACTGCGCTTCGGGGAAAGGCTGCAGTGGGAAGTTCACATGGATGACGAACTCAGTAGTTATGAACTGCCAAAGCTCCTGGTACAGCCAGTCATAGAAAATGCCTTAATTCATGGGATCGGTGAAAAATCTTCTGATGGACTGGTAGAAATTTTTATTAAAAAAGCAAAAATACCTTCTTATTTAGAAATAACCGTAAAAGATAACGGCCGTGGAATGACTCCGGCTGTCCTGCAGAAAATACGTAATTCGATGGACACAAAGCTGGTGCCTGAGTCAAGGGGGACCGGTATTGCGATGAAGAATTTATATCAGCGCATTGAATTAGCCTATCAGGACTACAATCATGCAGGATTATATATTGAAAGCGAACCAGAAGCCGGCACGGAAATAACCTTTATACTTCCTATGAAAGGAGAGCAAAAAGATGCGCAATCCTCTCATTTTGATCGTAGATGATGAACCAAAATCCCGACAGGGGCTGAAGCGTCGACTGGATGCATGGAATGAGCAGCTGGCAGATATTCATACTGCCGGTACTGCTTTTGAAGCACTGGAATTTATGCAGGAACACGAAGTGGATCTTCTTATTACCGATATTCGCATGCCTGAAATGACTGGACTCGAACTCATTGAAAAAACAAAAAAGTTAAATCAGGAACCAGTGTTTATCGTCATTTCTGCGTATTCCGAATTTGAATATGCACAGCGTGCCCTGAAAATGGGAGTAGTAAACTATTTACTGAAGCCTGTGAAAAAAGAAGCCTTTATTGAAGCAGTGAGTTCCGCTTTAGCCGCAAGAGAGAAAAAAGATCGTTATGCAATGGTAGAGAAAGCGATGGAAGATCCTGCACTCGAGCAGATTGAAAGTCTTCCTGAGCCGCTGCAGGAAGCTGCTCAGTTTATTGAGGAGCACTTAGGAGAAAAATTCAGCTTAAAAGATGTAGCTGCACACGTCCACTTGAATCCCAGTTATTTCAGCGTGCTTTTCAAAGAACAGATGGGCATTACGTTCAGCGAGTTCCTTACGCGAAAACGGCTGCAGCAGGCAAAGCGGATTTTGCTTACAAGCGACCTTCCTGTGGGAGAAATTGCGGAAAGAACAGGATATCAGACAGCCAAGTATTTTATCCAGATCTTTAAAGAATACGAAGGAAAAACACCAAGTAAATACCGTAAAGAAGCCAGAGAGGATTAAAAATACGAATAAAAAGCTGCCTGCCTTCTGATTTCTCAAACAGATTTCTACTTTCTACTATAATAACTGCAAGCAGAAATCCCCGATGGAGTTTTTTTCATCGGGGATTTTTCTTGATTTTCTATTGTGAATGATAACCGCCACCCTTTCCACTTAAGTCGTTCGAAAAGAAAACTGCCGATGGTGAACAAGCGCTCTATAATACAGCCTCATAGGAAAAGGAAGCCAATATATTGCGAAAAGCGTCCAGCCGAATTCATTCTCTCCGTTAAACCCAGCTGAAGCAAATCTTTCTTTTTCCATGGGCGTCTTGAATACCGCCTTGTCTGCTCAATTTTTTCTGGCACATGCCCCTCTCCGAAAGTGCAGCATCCTTATTACTTCTTAATTAACGCAGTTTATATTTTTAAAGCAGCCTAATAAAAAGAAATCAGAAAGAATAAAAATCTGAAAATAATAGAATTTTTTAACTCGGTTTAAAAATATTATCTGGATAGAAACCTCGCTTAATAAGCCTTTTTACATTTCTGCAGAAAGATATTTTATATAAAAAGTACTAAAATACTTAGTTTAACCAACGAATTATATTGGTATTTTAGCTAATCAACGTTACCTTATAAAGCGCTTTCAGCGCTGTTATACTGAGCTTACACCAAATTAATAAGGGGGAAACAAAATAATGAAAAAGAAAGCTTTTGTCCCATTCATGACACTTACCACTGCTGCTTTAATGTTAGCTGCCTGCGGAGGCGGAGGAAACGACGCGAATGAAACTGCAAGCGCTGACGAGAACAACAGTAACAATACAAACGCTAATGCTAATAACGAAGCTGCAAATAACGCAGCGGAAGATCAGGAAGAAGTAACAATCGATTTTATGCACCTATGGCCACAGGGAAGTTCTCCTGACCATCACAGAATCGTTTCTGATATTATTGCAGACTTTGAAGCAGAGCATCCACACGTAACAGTGGAGCTGGAAGTATTGGAGAACGAGCAGTATAAAAACAAGCTTCAGGTTGTATCTTCCTCCAACCAGCTTCCTGACGTAGGTATGACTTGGCCTGCTGGATTCCTTGAGCCTTATGTAAACGGTGACATGTTTACTCCGCTTGATGACATCCTTGAAGAAGACGGACTGCGTGATGAGTTCGTAGCTGGTACTCTCGAAGCTTATGAAGTTGACGGCGAATCTTATGCCCTTCCACTTGAGCTGAACATTGCACCTGTTTTCTATAACAAAGCAATTTTTGAAGAGCACGGTGTAGAAGTACCTGAAACTTACGATGAGTTCCTTGAAGTAATTGATACTCTTGCAGAAGCAGGAATGCCACCGATTGCTCTTGGTAACCGTGACCGCTGGACTGGCTCTCTCTGGTATATGTATCTTGCTGACCGTATCGGCGGATCTGAGGCTTTAAACTCCGCGATTGACCGAAGTGGTTCTTTCGAAGACGAGCGCCTTGTAGAAGCTGCTGAAAAGATTCAGGAAATGGTAGATCACGATGCATTTATCTCTGGATTTAACGGTCTTTCCGACCAGGAAGCAAAAGCAGAATTCATGAACGGAAGTGCAGCAATGTACCTTATCGGTTCATGGGATCTTCCTAACTACACTACAAACGAAGAAGTTCCACAGGAATTCCGTGACAGCATTGACTTCTTTAAGTTCCCGGAAGTTGACGGCGGCGACGGTAATGTAGACAACTGGGTAGGTGGACCAGGTGTTGGACTGTTCGTATCTGAAGAGTCTGATGTGCAGGAAGAGTCAAAAGCATTTGTTAAGCACTTCGCACAGGAGTGGGGCAAGCGTTCTGTAGAAGAAGCTGGTGTAATCCCTGGTACACAGGTAAACACTGAGGAAGTAGACCTTCCTGACCTGTTTGTCGATGTACTTGACGACCTGAACAATGCAAATGATATTACACTCTTTGCTGATGTACAGATGAGCTCCAGCGTTGCTGAAACACACTTGAACATGATTCAGTCACTATTCGGTGGCGAAACAACACCTGAAGAATTTGCAGAAACACATGAGGAAGCATTACAGGAAGACGAATAAGCTCCTCTCTACTCGTCCCATAATTTCCTCAAGGAGATATGGGACGAGTTTTATTTTTAAATGAATTGTTATCGAAAGGAGACACTTGTCATGAATAAAATCATGTCGGATAAGCGGATCATTGCCATGTATACACTGCCTGCTCTACTGCTTATTCTTACATTAATTTATGTTCCGATTGTTATGACCGGATATTATGGTCTTATGGATTGGGATGGTATCGGCGCTATGACGTTTATTGGTTTGGAAAACTATGCTGCTGTTATGACAGACGGTGCTTTCTGGAGCAGTGCCTGGCATTCATTTCTGCTTGCTTTATTTTCTGTGGGGAGTCTTGTTTTATACTTAGGAGTTTCCCTTGTGCTTGCTGGAAATGTTAAAGGTGCAGACCTTTTCAGGAAAATTTACTTAATCCCTATGCTGCTTTCCAGCGTAGCTATTGCCCAGCTTTGGATGCGTGTCTATCACCCTACCAACGGTGTTATGAACCGCTTTTTAACCTCTATTGGAATTGAAAACCCGCCATTATGGCTTTCTGATACAAGTATCGTATTATTCGCGATCTTTATTCCGATTATCTGGCAGTATGCCGGATTCTATATCATCATTTATTATGCAGCTTTGAAAAATATTCCAAAAGAACTGGAAGAAGCAGCAAAAATTGATGGAGCAAGTCCTTTCCAGATCGCTTACAAAATTAAGCTTCCGCTCATTTCCGGTATTATTAAAGTTACCATTGTACTTGCAGTGATCGGGTCCTTAAAATATTTTGATTTGATATACGTAATGACTGACGGCGGCCCGAACGGCGCCAGTGAAGTAATGGCTTCTTATATGTACAAACTTGCTTTCCGTACCAATGATTTCGGTTACGGGAGTGCAATAGGTTTCTTCATGCTTGTAATGATTTTAATTGTTACTTATCTTATCCGTAGAGCAACAGCAACGAAAGATGAAGTACAGTATTAAAAGGAGGGAAAGCTCATGTCTTCAAATTCAACAGCAGTAGAATCATCAGAAGGGGTGAAAATCGGGTCTTTTCGTTTGAAAATCACCCACCTCCTTCTCTATGTTATTTTAGGAATTGTAGCGCTGGTACAGCTCTTACCGCTGGTCTGGCTTCTGCTCTTCTCTTTAAAAGATAATCAGGAAGTATTTAATCTGGCACCATTTGCGCTTCCATCAGATCCTCAATGGGGCAACTATGCCAGAGTATGGACAGATGGAAATATCGGGCTCTATTTCTTTAACAGTGTAATTGTTACAGGATCTTCAGTAATTCTCACAATTTTACTGGCAAGCTTTGTAACATTCGCTATTACAAGAATGCAGTGGAAATTAAATAAACTTGTACTCGGCTTATTTATGGTAGGATTAATGATTCCTGTACACTCCACCCTGATCCCGCTCTTCAGTTTCTTTATGAACGTAGGATTAATGGACCATCACCTTTCCATTATCCTGACTTATACAGCGTTTAACCTGCCGCTGACAATGATGATTCTTCTCGGTTTCTACTACACGCTGCCAAGGGAACTGGAGGAAGCAGCTATTATGGACGGATGCTCGGTGCATCGGATGTTCTTCAGAATCATTCTGCCGATTACTGCTCCAGTAGTAGCAACAACAGCAATCATCAACATGATCTACAACTGGAATGAATTCGTTTTTGTAAACACTTTTATCAGCTCTGACAGCTTAAAAACACTGACAGTCGGTATTCAAAACTTTATCGGACAGTATTCTACTGACTGGGGTGCGATCGGTGCAACGCTTGTAATCAGTATGCTTCCGATCCTCATTGCCTTCTTTATCCTAAGTAACCGTATCGTAGAAGGAATGACTGCCGGTTCTGTAAAAGGTTAAATTTTATTACTTTATCCAAGGAGTTGTACTGTTTTATGTCAAAAATTCAGAACCCAATTTTACCAGGATTCCATGCCGACCCTTCTATATTAAGGGTTGGCGATGACTTTTATATTGCTACATCTACATTTGAATGGTTCCCGGGCGTACGAATACACCACTCCAAAGACTTAAAGAACTGGCGCTTTGCAGGAAGCCCTCTTACGCGGAAGTCCCAGCTTGATATGAAAGGCAATATGAATTCCGGCGGCGTCTGGGCGCCATGCCTTTCCCATCACGATGGAAAATTTTATTTAATTTATACAGATGTTAAACAATGGCACGGTGCATATAAGGATGCGCACAACTATCTCGTAACCGCTGATTCTATTGAAGGCCCCTGGTCAGAACCAATTTACCTGAACAGCAGCGGATTCGATCCTTCCTTATATCATGACGATGACGGCCGCAAGTGGTATGTAAATATGATCTGGGATTACCGCTCCGGAAATCACCCATTTGCCGGCATTATTCTTCAGGAATATTCCGAAAAAGAAGAAAAGCTGGTCGGTCCAATTAAAACCATTTATACTGGGACAGACATAAAGCTGACAGAAGGGCCGCATATCTATAAAAAGGACGGCTGGTATTACCTGTTTGTTGCAGAAGGCGGCACAGAATATGAACATGCGGAAACGGTAGCACGTTCGAAATCGATTGACGGCCCTTATGAAACAGACCCGAATTATCCGCTTATCAGCTCCAGAGGAAATCCTGAGCTGGAAATCCAGAAAGCTGGACACGGCAGCCTTGTAGATACACCAAACGGTGAATGGTACTTTGTTCATCTCTGCGGACGTCCATTAAAAGAAAAATACTGTACGCTCGGCAGAGAAACTTCTATCCAGAAAGTTGAATGGACGGAAGATGGCTGGGTTCGCCTGGCACATGGTGATCATTTCCCGCGCACAGAGACAGAAGCACCCGATCTTCCCGAGCATCCATTTGAACCGGAAGATCCAAAAGATGACTTTGATACTGAAGAATTAAACGGTGCCTGGAATTCTCTGCGTGTGCCGATGGATGACTCCTGGGTTTCTTTAAAAGAACGTCCTGGCTATCTGCGTCTCTTTGGCCGCGAATCACTTTCGTCGGTCCATCACCAGAGTCTGGTAGCCCGCAGACAGACATCTTTCTACAGCACGTTTGAGACAAAGCTTGATTATGATCCGGAATATTACCAGCATAAAGCAGGGCTGGTTGTTTATTACGATACTGAAGATCATGTATATCTTCATATCACCCACCAGGAAGACAAAGGACGTGTACTGCAGATTCTGCGCACGGTAAGCGGTGAGTATGAAGAAGTTCTTCTCCCTCCCGTAAGAATTGCGCAGACGGGCAGCGTGAAACTTCGTGGAGAAATCAACGAAGATAAGCTCCAGCTGTTTTATCAGGATGAGGAGATGCAGGACTGGAAAAAGATAGGCCCGGTGCTTGATACTACGCACATGTCAGATGACTCAGCTCCTGACGTCCGCTTTACCGGTACTTTTATCGGTATGGCAACGCAGGATTACAGCGGCACGAAAAAGCCTGCTGATTTTGATTACTTTATTTACGAAACGAAGGAGAGATAGTTATGATGGTACGGTGGATGTCAAACCCCTTATACGTCGTCAGCGATTGGTTTGTGAAACTGGCTTATGCAAATTTTTTATGGGTCATCTTTACACTTGCCGGCGGGATAGTTTTAGGGATCTTCCCTTCCACCGTCGCCTTATACACTATACTCAGGAAGCTTGTCCGCGGAGATACACTGAATGAAATTTTTGCACTTTATGCAACGACCTATAAACAGGAGTTTCTCAAGGCGAATAAATTTGGTATCTTCTTCTGGACAGGAGGAAGCCTGATTGCTTTAAATACATGGCTTCTGCCGCAGTTTGAAGGGACTATGCTGATTGCGATGATGTCAGGACTCATTTTCACGATGTTTTTATTCAGCATCACTTTAGCATTCTTTTTCCCGGCTTATGTAACAATGCCGGAGATGCCATTCGCGAAAATATTTTTAGTTGCTGTATTCTTACCTTTCAGCCATCTGAAAACTGCAGCTGTCAGCCTGCTCGGCTTCACTGCATTACTTGCCGCTTTTTACTTCTTCCCTATACTCCTGAGCTTTTGGGGAGTATCTGCCTTTGCTGTGCTCTTTATGTACGTAGTACAGAAAAGGCTGGAAACAAAAAATTCGGCAGTGCTTACTAATCAGGAAGCCTTCTCTTCGTAAATATTTTATAGAAGCCCATGCTGTAATAATCAGCATGGGCTTCTCAGGCTGTTGAAAAAGTACTTTTTTTGTATAAGTATACGATTTTATGCTTTTGTCTCCGAAGGGTCGCTTTCCGGAGGGAACTCTCTCCGCTAACCTGCCTTCTTAAAAGAGGAGCATGGCTTCACGCAGCCAAATCACTGGAAAGTAAAGAGCTCTTTCCAGTGATTTAAAGATCATTGGCTGGTTTCGCACATGCTTACTATATCTTCCCAGTAAGAACGCCTAGGAAGATATAAGAATCGTTCAAATCCTCCAGGTATCGACTCTTTTGCGACTGCAGCATAATTAAGGGAGGCAATGGTTTTTATACGAAACCGCAGAGCTACGAACACTTTTTCTTCGGAAATAACTTTTCTCCATAGCGCCCGGCGGTGACGCCAGTGGGATTAAAGCGCAGTCTGTGAGAGAATGTCCAAACGATTTTTTTGGACATTTTCTCCAAGCATGAGGGAAGCCAGCCAGGGTTTTACATCCATCTCGTATGCTTTTTCCGAGATGGATGTGGCTGCGCGGACCCATGCTCTTCTTATTTTGTTCTATCCGGCAGGCATTGCAAATAGCTGAAGACTAGCCCCACGGCAAGCTTCCGCCGGAAAGCGGAGGAGAACCTATACACAGCAAATCATAAATATATAAAATTTCTTACTTTATAAACACTTTGAGAAGCCCATGCTGTAATAATCAGCATGGGCTTTTTAATGAGATTTAATTGTTACGCAGCTTTCGGGCGACGCCCTTGCGGGATACGCTTCTGCAACCAGTCCCGGCCTAATATGTTTGTGCGAAGATAAGGAATCACCCAGCGGTCTCCGCCGAATCTGCCGGCATTTGCTCCTGCAGCGAGAAGGAAAATTGTGAACAATACGAGCCAGGGATTGCTGCTGATGGTTCCGGCGAACATAAACGCGAAATTCATCATGATCCCGAAAAATGCGGCTGCGGTAGTAAAGACACCTAGAATCAAACCGAGTCCTACGAGCAGTTCTCCCCAGGCTACCATGAAACTGAACAAGCCTGCATTCGGAACTGCAACATTTTCAATAAATGCATGATACGTTGGGTACTGTGTCATTACTGCTTCATTAGCGACTACGCCCTGGAGGTAACCACCTGCATCAAAGCCCCCCATTACTTTTCCCCATCCGGCTGTTAACCAGGCATACCCTACATAAAGACGAATAAAAGTAAGTATTCCAGCCGCAATTTTGTTGTTTCTCAAGAAATTCATAAACATGAGTAGTTCCTCCCTAAATATATTTTTTGGATGAACGCTGCTCATGTTTTGTGTCTTATGATTTCTTAAGGTTTTAAATTGCATGAGCAACTTTTCTATAGTTTTACTATATCATCGTTTGTGAATTGATGAGCATATAACATGTGAACTATTTGTGAAATATTTCACAAATAGTTTTTATAGTGCCTTCGATTTATATTAAGTTATTGGCTCGATAGAAAAAGCTGAAGGAATTTCTTCCCCAGCTTTAGTTATTCAGTATTCCTTTTAAATCCGCTGCTTCTTCATCAGGCTGAATGCGCCCTTTTTCAAAATCAGTGTCTCCCCGATTAATCCAAAAAGTTTTGTATCCAAAAGTTTTCGCACCAACAATGTCCCATGTGTTCGAAGAGATAAATAAAATTTTGTCACGTGAAGTATCAAATTGCCGAAGTCCATATTGATAGGCTGCCTGAGAAGGTTTATATTGCTTTATGTCATCGATACTGATCACTTTATCAATATATCCGCTGATACTTGAATTCTCAATCAGCGGCTCCAGCATGTCACGCGATCCGTTGGATAAAATAACGTTAGTAACCCCCTGCTGTTGTTTCAGCACTTCGAGTGACTCGGGAAATAAATCCAGCTTCTCATAAGCCTGCATACACCGGTCCACTACGTCTTTCACTTCTGCCCCTGTCTCTATCGATAACGCATAGCGGAGTGCTTGTCTTGTCACTTCTGAAAAAGGCTCGTAATTGCCGGTCATCTGCTTGATAAAAGCATACTCAATCTGCTTTTTTCTCCATAGGGCCCCTATGCTTTTCGCCTGCTCCGGGTAATATTCAGCAATAGCTTTATCAACAGACGTCACATCAAATAATGTACCATAGGCATCATATATAATTATTTTGCTCATGGATTCTCCTCCTGGCTAAAAGAAAAATTTGTGTTTTATTTTCCTGATGCTTCTCTTAAGCTGTTTCAGAAGCTGTTCTTATTTTAAGCAGTTCTCCTGCTATTATATTAATTTCTTCCCGCTTAAGCAGCTGCTCTGCCATCGATTGAGGAAGTTTTCGATATCCAGCATCAAGTCCGCTTAGTCCACCTGCTATCGCTGCCGTAGTATCTGCATCATTCCCTTTATTGGCTAAAGTCTGCACAACTTCTAAATAACTATCCGATTGCATTAGTACGTAAATAACCCAGGAAAATGTATGCACAACGTTTTTTGTAGGATATACATCAGGAACTTTATACAGGGACTGCTCATAGCGGGTTCCTGTAATCCTTTCAGTAAGCGCTTCCTTCAGCGGGATGCCTTTACACATTATGTCGTAACCCACCAGATTGTAAAGTACACACGCTTCTGACGCGACATCGCTTGCATGGGTAATCTGTGACTGCGCCTCGGAAATAGCTGCTACTTTCTCTTCTTCAATACAATATAAAGATATGGGCAGACACCGCATTAAAGATCCGTTTCCTTCACCGCTTCCTCCTAGATCATGCTGTGCAAATTCTGCAGCATTTTCTATTTTTTCTCCATTTTTTAAGTAAGACAATGCATAATGTATCCTCATCCCTATATCTTTCGGTTCTGAATTCAGCCAGTTGATAAACTGATCAGCAATTTCCTGTACAGGATCCTCCGGATTAGAAATAATCCCTCTTGCCAACGCCAGCGTCATAGCCGTATCATCCGTTGTTTCTCCAGGTTTCAGGCGCCATTTTCCGCCTCCTAAAAAAGTACTTACCCTGCCGAATTTTTCCTGTACTTCTTTTTCTGTCATAAATTCTGTTGTGCCGCCCAATGCATCCCCAATTGCATGGCCAAACAATGCTCCCTTAATCCGATCAAGTGTCATGTGTCCATCCCTTTCTCTTCTTCAATGTTTATGCTTCCTACTGAAAAATTTTATATAATAGAAGGTCATCCTTCTTATACATTTGATTTCTAAAGGGTCGCTTTTTTCAACTTGAATTTTTCTGCAGCCGCTGTTTTACATTACGAGTGAATGAATATTACAAGTTTTCCTGATACATTTCAAAGGAGTTCTCATGCAAGGTCTGCCAGTGAAAACAAAATTCTTTCTTTGAATGTAATAGGGCTTCACTTGCAGCGAAGATTTCCCGGAGAGCTTATGCTCGACTAATAGGAATGGAGCTCAGCTTCATTTTATGTATTCCCAAATTGCATTGATCCTCCGCACGTCCTCGCCTGTGTTTCTCAGCAGTAAAGTAAAGTTTTTCAATGGAGCAGCAATTCATTTTGCTTGGACAACTTCCATCAAAATAATAGTTGCTCTGTGAAAAATGATTGTTCTATTTGCCGTTCCGCTCCTAGTAAAGTTTTACTGGCGGGCTTATTTCTCTGAAGCTTTGCACAACTTCCACCGCCCCTGCAGATGGCAGGAAAAAGATAGCCGTGCTGTCTTTAAAAGCCTTTATCGATTCCGCTCGTGCTTCACGGCCTTCCAGAAAGCCGCTTGGTTCTTCAGACTGCGCTGCCCCCTTCGAGCGCCTTCTTTTCAGTTATTCTTGTAATTTACGAAAGTTTATAGCATCATTTCATATAAAGTTTTATAAGCTTTTATGTCCTGCATTATAAAACTGTGCCGATAATAAGGCTGAGGCTACTGTATCGCTGTGAATTTTCTGAAGCGTCTGCTATTAACTCTGGTATCCGTTCATTAATATAGTTTCATTCTAACATACATATATATCTATCAACCTATACTCCATCATTCTATAAGAAAAGGGGCTACTTTATCATTTATTAGTAGGCAATTCGACTTTCTTCTTGTAAAATTATGCGTGGAAAGGAGTATTTGTCATGCCAATTCGTCAAAAGAAAAAATATGCAGCGGGATGTATTGCTGTTCTTCTCCTATGTGCTATTCCGTTTTTCACCCATATTTATTATCTTCCCATTTATGTTTCTGCAGTCGCAGTTATTACAATATGGCTGCTTGGGGAAGCTGTCTTTCATAAAAAACTGGAAGAGCGGTTTTATTACCGGTGGAGCAAAATAAGAAACTGGCCGCATCATTATCAGCTTGCCCGGTCTGTAGTGTTATATTTATTTTTCATTACTACTATGCTCCTGTTAGGCAGGCTGTTCGCAAACGGAACCCCCCCGGCGATGCTTATAAGAGAAGCACAAATAGGGGATCTTCTTCTCTACACGGCAGTGCTGATACTGCTTTCAGGATACATGGGAAGCTCTGTGGTAAAACAGAATGAAAAGAAATACCAGCAGCTGGAGGAAGAAAAGCAAGCATAGATGTTTTATATTTCATCCCTGCATTTTACTGGAAGCAAAAAACGAGCCCGCAGATCTCTGCAGGCTCGTTTTAAGGTTTCTCATTATTATTTCTGCTTTGGAAGCTCCACAGTATCTTCTTCATAGACATCGCCATCCCATGCCTCCAGCTCAAACTGGTTTAAAGATGCCCGGTCCTCCATACTTGATTCTTCTTTTTTCTTCTTATCAAACTCTTTTACAAAATACTTCATCACGTCTGTATAACTTTCTTCATTATCAAAGTAGGCAATATCTTTATGCACCAGCTTTCCTTTCTGGGAAAACTCTGTGCGGAAACAAAGATCCGGATACGGATTAGACACTTTCCAAATTTTAATATCATACTTCCCGTGCTTTGTTTTCACCCCATTTTTCTTCGCGGCTTCTTTTCCCAGCTCTGACTTATTCATTTTCTGTTTAGCATCTGCATTTATTGCTGTAATAGCAATGATAAATGTAAAAGTAGCACCGAGCATCATAAAGATCCAGAACACTATCGACCCACTCCTTTCCTGCTGTAGTACATACGTATATACCTCTTTTGCAGTTTCGGCATAATCAAAATATGTGACTATTCACCAATTACTTTTTTTCCCGTATATTTATAACAGTATACCATTTCTATATCCGTCTTGAACAAGCTATAATAATAGGAAAGGAGGCTGTCGGATGAAAGAATACGAAGATGATCACTTTATTGTTAAATCGAGAATCCAGTGTGTGGAAGCTGGAATGGATCCTTTTGAAATTCGCAGGCCTGCGGAAAGGATGTCGGAAAAAGAACTGATTTCCAAGCGTAAAGACTACGACGAAATTTTACAGGTAGTCAGTTTTTTTTCGCGGAAAGTACTTGAATCTTTAGCCGGCACTCCGATTCTGGTCGTTATTTCTGATGAAAAGGGCTACCTTCTTGAAATGGATGGAGATGAGACGATTCGAAGTACGATTCAGCAGCTAGGGATTGAGCCCGGCGTCCGCTTTACACAAGAAGATTTAGGAACTAACGTAATTTCCCTCGCATTGCAGGAATCTTGTCCGGTCGCTCTTATCGGGGATGATCACTTTTTTCACTTTTTGCATGATACTGCCTGTTACAGCGCTCCCTTTCATTATAGTGATGTAGGTAATCTCTTAGGAAGCATCTCCATAATGACATCGGTGCAGCTTCAAAACAGCCTTTTTTTAAATATGCTGGCGAATGTTGTTGACTCTATTGAACGGGAACTGCTTCTCCGCAGGCAGAATAGAGAGCTCGACGTATTAAATCAAATAATGCTGCGCCGGACGCAGAACGCTATTATCGTAACCAATCAGGAAGGTACTGTTACTCAATATAATGATTTTGCGGAAATTTTATCAGGATTTACTTCTGAAGATATTATCGGCCGTGACATATTTAAATCTGCGATTACCGGTGATTATTTTTATCAGGTGCTTCACGAAGAGCGGAGTTTTACGAATGTGGAAATGAAGTTTATGAACAACAATAATGAGGAGAAAATATGCCTTTTTGATGCCCAGCCTATTTACGATACTAAAAATTCGAAAATGATCGGGGCCTTTGCACAGCTGAGAGATATTACCGAAAGGTATCACCTTCAAAAAGAATACAATTATCTTGCCTATCATGATGAACTAACAAAACTTCCGAATCGCAGATATTTTCAGAAAGAACTGGAACAGCTGTTTCTTGAGGAAAAAAAATCCACTGCTCTGCTTCTCATAGATTTAGATGGATTTAAAAACATTAACGATACATTCGGTCACAGTAATGGAGATAAACTGCTCCAGTCTGTAGCAGAAAGACTGCAGCAGAGCATCCAAACGAAAGGGCTGCTTGCAAGGATCAGCGGAGATGAATTTATGGTGCTGATTCCTGCACTTGAAGAAGAAGCTGAACTCCACCTTATCGCACAGCAGCTCCTGTGCCAGTTCCAGCGGCCATTTTTAATAGAAAATCGTACCTTTTATACTACTGCCAGTATCGGGGCTGCTATTTATCATAATACCCCGCCGAGCCTCGAAGAATACATGGTGCATGTGGATGCAGCTATGTATAAAGCGAAATCTCAGGGGAAGAATGATTACCGCATGTTTTCTCCGGAGATGTATATAAATTCAAGTGAAGAACTACTTCTTGAAAATGATCTTCGCGAAGCTATCAAGAAAGAAGAGCTTCTGCTTCATTACCAGCCGCAGGTAGATGCCTTTTCAGGGGAAATCGCTGGATTTGAAGCATTGATCCGCTGGAATCATCCTGTTCATGGCTTGTTGTCTCCTGACAAATTTATTCCGCTTGCAGAAAAAACTGGATTAATTCTCCCGATCGGGCAATGGGTAATTCATACAGCTTGCCGTCAGCACAGCTCATGGATGAAGGCAGGGCTGGCGCCTCTTAAAATAAGTGTGAACTTATCTGCGCATCAGTTCCTGAAGCAGGATTTCACCAAAAATGTAGAAGAAATTATGAGCACGTATTCTATGAATCCTGCGTATCTTGAGTTTGAAATCACAGAATCTATGGCAATGGACTTTTCCTATGCTTTAAAAGTGTTGGAAGAACTCAAATCTCTGGGAGTGCAGATAAGTATGGATGATTTTGGAACCGGATACAGCTCCCTCCTTTATTTAAAGCAGTTGAATATTGATACTTTGAAAATTGACAAGTATTTTGTAGATGATCTGCTGGAAGGAACTTATGGATCTGTCTTAGTAAGCACCATTATTGCTATGGCAGACGCTATGCAGCTGAAAGTAGTTGCTGAAGGAGTGGAAACGAAAGCACAGCTGCAGGAGCTTCAGTCTCTCGGCTGTCAGTTGATACAAGGATATTATTTTTCAAAAGCAGTACCGGCAGACTACATCACTGAGAACTTTAACACCCTGAAAACAGAATTTGCCGCTAAAAGATAAAAAAGGAGATTTTTTCATGGAAAAAATAGCAGTACTTTTAGCTAAACAGCTTTCGCATTGGGGTGTAAACCATATTTTTGGAATTCCCGGCAAGCCGGTCGTACCTCTTATTCTTGCGGCAGAAGATCAGGGGATCTCGTTTGTATTAAGCAAACATGAAGGCGGGGCTGGCTATGAAGCAGCTGGTTATGCAATGCTTTCGAGAAACATCAGTGTAGCTGTCGGCACCTCAGGACCCGGAGCGACGAATCTGCTGACCGCTGCCGCCCAGGCAAAAGCTTCCCATCTGCCTGTTCTTTTTATCACTGGACATCCGTCCATCACAGCCCTGGGAAAGCCATTAGGACAAGATTCCACCTCCTTTGGCACAGATACGGCGGCCATGTTTTCCAGCGTCACAAAGTTCAGCACCCGTATAGATCGTGCTGACAATGTAGAAAGTATATTAGCCCACGCTGTACGCACCGCTTTTTCAGATGTAAAGGGTCCTGTACACTTGTCTATTCCTGCAGATGTTCTTATGGAGGAAGCACGGCCTTTTCAGCTTGCGCTTCCTGAAGTGGAAGCCCTTCTTTCTCCGAATCTGAAAAAAGTGTATTCTCTTCTCAAAGAGGCACGGCGCCCCATGCTTCTGTTAGGAAAAGGTGTTCACTCTGCCCATGCTTATGAAGAAATAACAGCCTTTGCCGAAATCTGGAATATACCAGCAGCTACAACTCCCGGAGGAAAGGGCACCTTCATGTCGAGCCATCCTCTCTCTCTCGGTGCATACGGATTAGGCGGCACAGATACAGCTCATACATATGTGGAAGAAGGAGTAGATACGTTAATTGTATTCGGCTCAAAGCTGAGTGATATGAGTACTGCCGGATGGAAACCGGAGCATTTTCCGGAACAAATTATTCATTTCGATGCCGACATTACTTTTATCGGGAAATCGATGAATGTACCAGTACTTCCGGTTCTTGGAGATTTAAGGGCGAATTTACGGGAATTATTGAAAATGGGCGGATCTGAAAAAGAAAGAAAAGAAATCTCCATTGATCTTTTTGAAAAGCCTGCGGCTGCAAATTCAAAATATATGTCTGCGGCTGCTGCAATGAAAGTGATAAATACTTCCCTTCCCCCGGAAACTATTTTATTTGGTGATGATGGAAGTCACACATTTTATGCAATAAAATATTATCAGACGAAAAGGTACGGCGGATTTTATTTTGATGACGTATTTGGTGCGATGGGGCATGGAATTGGTTATGCCGTCGGAGCTAAACTTGCCTCTCCCGAGGAAACTATCGTATGCTTGACTGGTGATGGGTGTATGTTTATGCATGGAAGCGAAGTCGCTACTGCAGTAGAAGCGGGAGCCGCCGTACTGTTTCTTGTTTTAAATAATCAGGCACTGGATATGGTGGATAAAGGGATGAAGGTGAATATCGGCAGAGCAGTCGGCACAAAATATAATGTGCCGCTTCAAGCAGCTGCATTTGCAGCGTCGCT
Source organism: Alkalicoccus daliensis (assembly GCF_900103955.1). GTDB lineage: Bacteria > Bacillota > Bacilli > Bacillales > Salisediminibacteriaceae > Alkalicoccus > Alkalicoccus daliensis. Next base: position 64,945 of record NZ_FNIL01000009.1, on the reverse strand, counting down.
GGGAGCAGATGCTCTAACTGTCAGCACTCTCGAGGAGCTGCAAAACGCACTTCAGGATATATTTCCTTTAACAAAGCCGCTTGTGGTAGAAATGCTCGTAGACCCGGATGAAATACCGCCGACAATGAGAAGAGGCTGAGGGAGCTGCTATTATTCTTTAATTAAATTTGATTCACATTAATAAGTTACGACTGGGAGGCATTACTATTGAACAGCAAGAAAGAAAACTACGAACACGGAATGCACGTCCTGCACCAGTTAACAGATGAAAAAGGAGTAGAAATGATTAAAGGCTATAATGATATTTCTCCTGAATTTGTTGATATGATGGTTTCTTTTGGTTTCGGAGAAGTGTATTCAATGAAGGTGCTTGAACTAAAACAGCATACGATGATTACGATTACTTCGCTAATCTCACAGGGAGCTTTTGAGCAGCTTCCTTTCCACGTCCGTGCGGGACTGCGCGTTGGTCTTAGGCCTGAAGAAATTATTCATATTATTCTTCACTGCGCAGCTTATGCAGGTTTCCCAAAAGCAGCTTCTGCCATGCGGATTACAAAAGAAATTTTTGAAGAGCTTGGAATAGAAGTGGATCAGGCAGCAGAATAGTTGTTTAAAAAGAAGCTGACTAGCTAAAGTCCGCTTCTTTTGCTTCTTTGCCGCAGCAGGCGGATGCATACAGGAAGCTGCTTTGCCTGCCGAAAGCCAAAGGAAACTATGAATAATTGAAAAAGGGCTGCAGACAAGTTATGTCTGCAGCCCTTTTAAAGATCGTTTAACTCTATTACTTAACGCTGTTCAAGACGTGCAATTCGCTCATCAAGATCCGGGTGGGAAGAAAACAATTTGGAAATGCCGCCTCTGCCGTTGATTTTCATTGTTTGAATTGCAGAATCGTCAGTGCGGTCGTTTTTAATTTGTGCTCGCTCTACATGTGCTTTCAAAGAACGAAGTGCGTGTGCCATCTTGTCTTTGCCTGCAAGATCCGCACCTCCGCGGTCAGCGTGGAATTCACGATACCTGGAGAATGCCATAACGACCATGCTTCCAAGAATCGAAAAGAGAATCTGGAAAATAATAATCGCTGCAAACCGTACAATAAACTGCATTTCAGCACGTACAAGACGGGAAACAAGAATTGCGGCAATACGGGAAAAGAATACTACAAATGTATTTACTACCCCTTGAAGCAGCGTCATTGTTACCATATCTCCGTTAGCTACGTGTGCTACTTCGTGCGCGATAACACCTTCTACTGCGTCGTCATCCATAGACTGCAGCAGCCCCTGGGATACAGCGACCAGTGAACGTTTTTTTGAAGGACCTGTAGCAAAAGCATTTACTTCCGGTGATTGATATATCCCAACTTCCGGCATATGCATTAAGCCTGCCGCACGCGAAAATTTGTGTACTTTATCTACAACATCTCTTTCCTGGCGTGTGAGATTTCCATCAGGATCGAGCACTTTCACTTTCATCATTTTCTTGGCTACCCATCTCGACATGGCGAGCGAGATGAAGGAACCCGCGAAACCTATAAGTAAACTAAAGATACCAATAGAAATTAAATCAATTTCTCCGCCTGCGCCTGTAATGTTTCCACTAATATCAGTGAAAGAAACAATTAAAGACCAGACAATCACAATCGTCGTTAAAACGAGTATGTTTGTTAAAATAAATAGCATGACTCTCTTGCCCATTATACTGCCTCCCCTAAACAATCTATCTTTACGTATTATACATGATCTACGCTCCACCTTCTAGAAAGTTTCATTAATCAAAATAAATTTGTGTCGATTTTGTTAAATCATTTACCGAAGAAGAACAAGAAAGCTGAAAACAGAAAAAACAGCCTGTGCAGAGGCTGTTTTTTCTGCTCAGGCCGTCTTTATTCATATTCTTTTTCAAATGTTTTTGTGCTGCGCACTGTATCAATATGCCGGACATAATTTTCGATTTCTTCTCTTTTCGGCTCTAATTTTGGAGGCAGCGCAAGTTTTTCACCTAATGTCTCATAAGGTTCATCATCCATGAATCCAGGGCCGTCTGTTGCCAGTTCAAATAAGATCTGCGGTGCTACTCTTGTATATAACGATTCAAAATAGAACCTGTCTACGTAGCCGGATGTTTGAAACCCGAAGCCATGGAGCCGGTCAATCCACTGGTGAAGGACATCACTGTCAGCGACACGGAAGGCAATGTGATGAACAGTCCCGTATCCCTGCTGTGCAGCGGGAAGCACTACGTTTTTTTCTACAATCAGTGAAGCCCCATTCCCGCCTTCACCCACTTCAAATAAATGCAGAGATCCATCGCTGTCGATTTCTTTAAATTCAAATGCTTTTTCAAGCACTTCTTTAAATCCTTCAAATGGTTCGATGCGTATATGCATCGGGCCGAGCCCGGTAATAGCATATTCTGCAGGGACTGGTCCTTCCTTCCATGGAACCCCCGCTGCAACACCGGAATTATTTTCGTCCGATATAAGCATATACTGCTGATCATCGAAGTCACTGAATGATAATGTCTGTTTGCCGAATAATTTTTTTATGCCGCGGTGCTTAATATTAAGGCGGTCAAATCTCTTCTCCCAATAATCCAGCGCGGCATCATTCGGAACCCGGAATCCGGTTTTATACAATTCATTTGTGCCATGGCTTCCTTTGGGGATGCCTGGAAAATCAAAAAATGTCATGTCAGTTCCCGCACTGCCTTTGTCATCCGCAAAAAATAAATGATACGTCTGAATGTCATCCTGGTTTACTGTTTTCTTTACAAGCCTCATGCCCAGCACATATGTGAAAAACTCATAATTTTTTTCCGCGCTGCTTGTAATTGCCGTCACATGGTGAAGTCCTTTTAATCCTTTCATTATTGTAGCCTCCTGTAAGTGAAAGTAAATTGTATTTATATCTATCCTTTTCCCTGAGTAAATTACTTTTAAATAGCAATGCAGGGATTTGATAACTTTTCATGGCTTTATTTCCTAACAGCTCTATACAGATGAAACCACCTGCGGAACCATATAAAAACAAAACTGAATTTTAGTAAAGCCAAAAAAATAGAAATTTATCTCGAATTCGAGATATTTATAATATATCTTACTCGTTTCCCTCTGTCAACTAAGACGATTTTACATTATGAACCTAAGTCTGGCAGCTGTAATTGTCACTTTTAAGTTTATTTACTGATGCCAGTTTCATACAATAAATTCTGGGGATGAAAGAGGCGGCCAGCTGAAGGATTTATCCGCAGCAGCCATCTTCACTAAGAGTGTGAAGATGACTTTAAGATCATTTGGCCGGTTGCGCCAGTGCGCGGTGAAAGTGCACACAGCCTGTGGAAGAACGAGCTGGGAAGATCCCGCAGTCAAACGAGGAACTGGAGGCGCTCATCCACGGCAGGCCAGTGGCAGCAAAGTTTTCTTATGCCAACAATTAGCATTAACAGAACTGTATATTAACTGAAATATTTATCTGCATACATCTTCGTTAATTATTTGTACATTGGAATTCTGAAAGTTCGTTCACATGTTCTTAAGTATAAATTTGTAAAATTGATTATTTTATCTGCTTATTATTTAGAAGTGTTGTAATATAAAGGTAGCTTTAAAACCAAATTTTGTACTGGGAGTGACTATCGTTGGAAGATGTTCCAATACCGTTAATTGTTTTGTTTTTTTCTCTGCTTTTTTTATCCGCTTTCTTTTCGTCCTCGGAGACGGCACTTTCGAGCGCGAATAAAATTCGTTTACAGTCTATGGTGGACAATGGAAGTAAAGGAGCAGACAAAGCATTAAAAATTATTAATTCTTTCGACGAAGCTCTTTCTACTATATTGATAGGAAATAATCTTGTGAACATTGCTGCTGCTACAATCTCTGCGCAGGTTTCCACAATGCTTTTCGGACCGAACCTTGGTGTTTTTATCAGTACGTTTGTTGTAACGCTTCTCGTTTTAATCTTTGGAGAAATTATGCCGAAATCTCTTGCGAAAGAATATGCAGAAACTTTCTCTGCGAAGATTGCACCTATTATCTTGTTCTTAATGATTCTGGCTGCTCCTTTTAACAAGCTGTTACTGCTCTTAAAACAATTTGTATACAAGTTGATTGGAAGTCAGCGGACAGACCCTTCTGTTACGGAAGAAGAACTTAAAATGATGGTGAACATCAGTGAAGAAGAAGGCGTAATTGATCATACAGAAAGGGAACTTGTACATCGTTCATTCGATTTTAACGAGATAACAATTTCTGAAGTGTTTCGTCCTCGGACAGATATGATTACGATTGACATAAATGAGAACGCAGAAGAGATAAAAAATATATTTATCGAGCAGCGCTTTTCCCGTATCCCTGTATATGAAGAAAGTATAGATAATATTGTAGGAATTTTATATGAACGAGAGTTTTTCACGGCTTTTATTGAAGGTTCTGTGGATATAAGATCGTTGATTAAGCCTCCTATTCTTGTGGTAGAATCGATGAAAATACACAAACTTCTGCCGAAACTGCAGCGGGAAAAATCTCACATTGCAATTGTAATTGATGAATACGGCGGTACTGCAGGTTTAATTACACTGGAAGATATTCTGGAGGAGCTCGTGGGAGAAATTTACGATGAACACGATGCTGCAGAACCTCTGGTAGTGAAAACCGGAATAAATTCATACAGCGTCCATGGTGATTATCCACTGGATGAAACAATGGATTTGTTGAATTCAGAAGTTCCGGATTCCAGTTACCATTCCCTTGGCGGATGGATATCTGAACAGTATGAACGTATTCCAGAAACAGAAGAGACTTTGTATTATCAGGACACCAAATTTAAAATTTTGGAATCTGATGACCGGAGAGTTTACCGGGTCCAGGTCTCAAAAGTTACAAAGGAAGATATTCCGGAAGGAGAATAATAAAAAATGCAGTCATTAAAAGGAAAAACCGCACTTATCACTGGCGCAAGCAGAGGAATTGGAAAGGCTGCAGCGAGAGCGCTGGCAAAAGAAGGTGTTCATCTTGGACTGATCGCTACCTCTCAAAAAAGTCTCCAGGAAATCATAGAAGAGCTCTCAGATGCGGATATCAGTTTTGCTTCTGCAGGAGTAGATATTTCAAAAGAGGAAGAAGTACAACAAGCCGTTAAGCAGCTGGAAGATGAGCTTGGCGCTTTTGATATCATTATTAATAATGCCGGTATCGGAACAAAAGGTGATTTTTTGGATATTTCCACAGAAGAGTGGGAAAAAGTATTTCAGGTAAATGTAATGGGAACGGTGCATATTACGAAAGCTGCGCTGCCGGGTATGATGAAAAAAAATAAAGGGGACATTATTAATATCTCTTCCATGTCCGGGTTAAAAGGAACAAAAGGATCCAGCGCCTACAGTGCTTCAAAATTCGCTGTTCTTGGTCTCAGTGAATCTTTAATGCAGGAAGTGCGCCACTATAACATACGAGTCAGCGCTTTAACACCCAGCCTGGTAGAAACAGACTTAACCAGAGGGGATGGGGAAAGAAATCCTGATAAGTTCATGCAGGCCGAAGACTTAGCAGAATACATGGTCTCCCAGTTGAAATTGGAACAGCGTACCTTCATTAAAACCGCTGCAATGTGGGGGACGAATCCTTTTTAATATGTTTCTCTGAAAAAAAGCTGCTATGGAAAGAGAATGTGGAAGTTTTTCTCTTTTCTCCGTTTAAATATTAGTAAACTAATATTTATATTTCTAGTGATTCTTGAATCTCTCTTTTTTTAGCGTTACGCTTATATCAAATCTCATTTTGGTTGGAACTGCAGAAATATTACAGGACACTCTTTTCCCCTTAGTAAATTATCGAAGGAAAACGCCATGAAACTCTAAACTGCCCAGCCCGGCTTGTTTAGAGAATAAATTGACCGGCCCTGCCCCGCCGGCTACCTTCTTACCTTTGAAAAAGTTCTGGGAATACTCTGCAGTTCACAAAAAAGAAGCCTTCCCCAGGCTTCTTTTTTATATGTTATTCACTCATTTATTTTAAAGGCTCTCTTGTAAGCGGCATGCTCATACAGCGCGGTCCTCCTCTTCCTCGTACAAGTTCAGAACTCTGCACTTCGATTACCTCTATTCCGTTTTCCCTTAACAGATCGTTAGAGACGTAATTTCTTTCGTAAGTTACTACGCTTCCTGGAGCTATTGCGAGTGTGTTGGAGCCATCGTTCCACTGCTCTCTCGCAGAGGCTATTTTATCTTCTCCCCCGCAAGGAATTAAATTCACTTCTGAAAGCTTTAATACTTCCTTCAGCGTTTCTTTTAAATTGGTTCTTTTTGAAATGCGCAGCGGGTCCCCTCTTTCCAGAATAAAGATATTCATATGTCCATCCTTATCCACCACCTGGGCGTGCGTAGTAAACTGATCATAATCAACCATTGTAAATACAGTGTCTAAGTGCATAGAAGCGCGTTTTTTAGGAATTTCCACTGCTACAACTTTTTCCACTTTGCTGTTTCCATTGAACAGGTTTTTCGCAATATGCTCTACAGCTCTTGCGGAAGTTCTTTCACTCACCCCAATTGCCAGGACCGATTCACTCAATACGAGTTCATCTCCCCCTTCAATAGGAAAGTCAAAGTTTCGATCCATCCAGACAGGAGTGTCCGCAGAAGCAAAACGAGGGTGATGATGAATGATATGCTCTACAAACAGAGATTCACGCTGCCTTGCATGCTGGCTCATCGGATTAATGGAAATGCCGGAACCGATTCCTGCAGCGGGATCCCTGGTAAAGTAAAGATTCGGCATAGGATCCAGATAAAATGGATAGTGACGGGACATCATTTCATATAAATGCTGTTTCTTTTGTTCCTTCAGGTCCTCTTTTAATACACCTGCGATCATACTGTCAATCAGCTGCTTTGAATCCATTTCCAGCAAATAATTTTTCAGTGCTTCAGATGATCCATTCGCTGTTAAACGGGATTCCTGCAGCATTCGGTCTACAAACAATCTTTTTACTTCTTCTGTCTCAAAAGTGTCGATCATTAATTGGTCAATATAAAGAACTTCAATATCTCTCTGCCGCAATGCATCTGCAAAAAAATCATGCTCTTTCTGCATTGCGGGAAGATAAGGAATATCATCAAATAAAAGCTGCTCCATCGAGTCGGGTGTTAAGTTTTCAATTTCTTTTCCCGGTCGGTGCAGCAGAACAGAAGTCAGTTTTCCTATTTCAGAGTTAATTTGAATTGGCTGTTTCATACGGTCTCCTCCTGATACTCATTTCTTACAGCTTATCTTTTATACGAGATTAATTACATTCTTCTGTCAGGTTATCTTTCTTATTCTATGCTTCTGATAAAAGAACCTAAAAGAATAAGCATACAAAACAGAATATCTTTGTATTTTCCCTTTCTTCTACTGTTAAAAACTCTTTCCTTTCGATATATTTCACGAAATTTACCATGCACTTTTTATAAAGACATAAAAAACAGCCGTGCCCTTTTACTTTTCAGGCACGGCTGTTCAGCACTAATTATAATATTTTCTGCAAATACAGCATTTAATTTGTTTCCGTACGCGCCAGACTTTTCACTCTTGCTTCTGTTTCTTTCATCTGTGCGCCGATCCATGAATTCTGCTCATTTAAATTTTCAATTGTTGCACTTACCTCTTCTGCTCCAGCAGAAGCTTCTTCTATGACAGAAGCAAAATCTGAAGTAGTAGCATCAATTTTCTTTGAGGTTTCTTCTGTAGAAGCAGCCCGCTGGCTAAAGAATTTTAATGTCTGCTGGATCTCACTCATCACACTTTCCAGCTCCTGCAGTGCCGTTCCCACGGAAGTGGTTCGTTCTTTTTGAGAAGTAACTGTCTGGCTGCTTTTCTTCATTTGCACAAGGGCTTCTTCATTCGTACTGTTAACTTCCCGCAGATTTGCAGTGATTTTTTCTGCTGCAGTGTTGGAGGTTTCTGCAAGCTTACGGATTTCGTCCGCCACCACAGCAAATCCCTTCCCTGCTTCTCCTGCTCTTGCTGCCTCTATAGAAGCATTTAAAGCGAGTAAATTCGTTTGCACGCTCACTTGAATAATATCCTCAGATAAAAGATTTGTTTCCTGAATTTTTTCGGTAAGCCGCTGGAAATTCGAATTTAATTCATACAGTTCTTTTTCATAGGCTTCCATTTCCTGATTTAATTCTCTGGAACGCTCTACTGCTTCTTTCGTACCTTTTTCTGCAGAGATAGATACTGCTGCAAGCTTGTCAGCTTCTGAACGAATGTGCTGCATACTGTCAGTCATATTAGATGAGTCTGTGGAAATTGACTGGATCTGCTCACTCTGCGAAGTCGTCCCTACAGCGATTTCATTTACTGCAATCGCCATTTCTGACTGTGCAGATATATTATCCTGAATTCTGCTGCTCATTTCTGAGATTTCATTTACAAGATGATTCACCTGTTCCTGCAATTCATGGCGTTCTGCTTCTTTCTCAGCTGCGTCTTTTTCACTTTGCTGCAAATAAAGATCAAGCTGTTTTGTTTGTTTCAGACTAAGACTGAGAATCGCATAGGCAAGTATTCCGGCAAGCATATAAGAGATAAAAATTGTCGGAAGGTTTGCCTGCAGTTCAGCAGCGTTCACTGTACTGAAATAAGCATTAATAATATGTCCCGCAGCTCCTGCAATAAAGCCAATGAAAAATACATAGCGGTATAAATGAACCGTCGACAAGAAAAGCAGCGCAAAATAAATTGTTCCTACGCCGAAGCCGCCACCCATAATAAAAATCGCTGCTGTTGCAAAACTATAAGCAATAATTACTAGAAATATAGGAAAATAGGAAGGCTTATGCAGTAAATAGGTAAAAAGACAGTAAATGATGACGATAGTGAACAATAACCCCAGGTAAATAACCATTGTGACCCACTGCTGTGTAAATAAATTAAGTAAAGACCCTGCTACAAGAGCCAGGCTAAAAAGGCAGACCGCAATTAAATTTTTCGTCTTCAAATCAATCAACTTCAATTCTGATACACTTCTCACCAAAAACACGCCCCCTATTAGGTAATTTGAATTATGATAAATGATACTCTTCTTATCATATGAAATAAATGTATAAATGAAAAGAGTTTTTTAAATTATTTGAATTAATTTTTCATCTCGTATTGAATAGTTATTTCAAATATAGAATGAAATAATTGACATAATTTTATTTTGATATATACTTATATACATAACTATATAACCTTATAACTAAAGGTGGTGATATTGAATGAGCAGAGATTTTCATTCTAAAAAGCCTATTTTTAAACAGATCAAAGAAGAAATTGAAGACCAGATACTGGATGATCGGCTGCAGGAAGGGGATAAAGCCCCTTCCACAAATGAGCTCGTAGCTTTTTATAAAGTTAATCACCTTACCATCGCGAAAGGCGTTACCGAACTCGTAGAGGAAGAAATATTATTTAAAAAAAGAGGTGTCGGTATGTTTGTATCGGAAAAAGCAAAAGAAAAACTTATTGCTAAACGCCGCAGAGTGTTTGCAGAAGAGCACATTACTGAGTTTTTAAGAGAAGCAGAGAAGCTTCATATATCTGAGGAAGAGTTAATTTCTTTAATCCGTGAAAAGAAAGGGAGACTTTACAATGACTATGAAAATTGAGCTGGACCATGTAAATCTTATTTACGGCAGGCAGACGGCTTTAACTGATATTTCTTTCAGTATTCATCAGCCGGGAATTTATGGATTACTCGGCAGAAATGGGGCGGGAAAAACTTCTCTCCTTTCGCTCCTCGCTAACTATAAAATGCCAACGAGCGGTTCACTTACGCTGAATGATGAAACATTATTTGAAAATGTGCAGCAGACACAGCACGTGCACTTTACTTTCCAGAGAAAATTTGAAGATGAATATGAGAAAGGAAAAGATATATTAAATGAGGCGTCGAAGTTTATGCCGAACTTTGATCTTGATTTCGCCTTCTCTTTAGCTGATCGATTCCAGCTTGACCTGAAGAAACCGATGCATAAACATTCCACAGGGATGGCTTCGATTTTTCAGGTGATTAAAGGAATGGCCACGAAAGCTCCCATTACTATTTTCGATGAAGCCTATACCGGGATGGACGCCCCTGCAAGGGAGCTTTTCTATGAAATAATTCTTGAGGAGCAACTGAAGGATCCGCGCATCATTCTGTTGTCCACACATTTAATTTCAGAGATGGAGCATTTGTTTGATGAAGTTATTATCTTACACAAAGGAAAACTCCTGCTTCATAAAGGCTATGAAGAGCTACTGTCACAAGGAGCTTCCATCACCGGCGAAGCATCAAGAGTAGATCGTCTCTCAGCCAATATGAAGGTATTAAAAGAACAGCAGCTTGGAGGGACCAAATCAGTTATTGTTTTTGAAGAACTTAACGACGCATTAATACAGGAAATAGAAAATGAGGGGCTCAAAATTGGCAATGTGACTGTACAGGATGTATTTACGAATTTAACGAAAGGAGCGGAATCAGATGAATGAAATAAAAAGAAACACCGGCAACTTATATTTTCAGCAGCTGAAATGGCTGTACTGGTTTGTCGGGATAATAGCACTGATTCGGATCGGCATGTACTTTATAGAAATTTATTTTCCAGAGACAGAAACCCCTCTTACTTCATTTGTTGAATTTGCTTATCAATCCAATAAAATTTTCATGCTTGTGGCTGGTCTTATGTCTGTATATGTGTTTCTCGGAATGTTTATAGAATACGGAAAGACGAGAAAATTGTTTTTTCAATCTTCTATCACAGCGTTTGTTCTTGTAGCTCTTACTCTTACAGTACTTGTTTTTCTTATCAGCGGCCTGGAACATCTGATTCGCCCGGGTCTCCCTGCCGTTTCAGCGATCAATGAAACAACCATGCTGACTTACAGTATTTCCGCTTTTTTCACTTACTCTTTCACGCTCATGCTCTACTATGCTCTCGGCATGATAATTACTTCAGGGTTTTATCGTTTTGGCTGGCTGAGAGGACTTGGTTTTGTAGCAGCAGGTTTATTTATTCTCCTGCTGGAGAGCATTATCTGGGAGACGGAATTTGCTTTTTTCGGCACCGGTTTACATCAATTTGATGTACCAATTCCCCTGGCTTTACTTCTCACTCTCGGCCTTACTGCTCTGACGAGTGCGGCTGTACTCCAGATAATTAAAAAGACACCTGTGAAATTAAAATAATAGCCCACTAAAAAGAACTGTTCTGATTGCTTACCAGAACAGTTCTTTCAGGTATTAAAAGATATTAATATTAGCGCTTTTCACAGGTATACTTCCAGCCGGAAATTACTCCTGCCCTGCCATTTGTTCTTCTCTTTCTCCTCTGCGGTAATTTCTTTATAAAGAAAAGTGCAGACTGCAGTATAAAATAATGTAAGCAGCAAGAGCAAAAGTTTCCTTGACTAAGTCTGGTATTTTTTCTTTTTTAGAGATGCCAAAGAATCACCCTTTCTTTAAAGGAGCTGTATGGCTGCTGCGAGCAGGAAGATAAGAAGCGCCGCAAGTCCGGCGATAGCTGCAATATAAACTTTTTCCGGCACTCTTGTTTCTCCCTTTTCCTGAGCATGGCTTATCGTAGAGAAAGAACCCGGTTTTGAGGCTCCGAACAGTGTAGGTTTACTTCCTCCTTTTATTTTCATCAATTGAACTAACAAGGGGATAAAAAGAAGAGCAATTACTATTAAGCTTGTAATCACGAATACTTCCATACTGTTCAAATAGTAAGCTGCAGCTCCAATAATGCCAATAATTGCTGCACCTGCGCCCACGGCTCCCAATATCTTATTCATTATATTTCCTCCTAGTTTAAATGTCTGTTTTTAATTCATCCAAACGCATTTCTCCTGGTGCAAGCACTTCTTCTGCCTGCAGAGCTCATTACTTCCTTCTATTTCAAAGATCCATTTTCCTCCTATTTTCCCTGGTTTCGCCTGTGAATTCCCATAAAAAAATAATTCTATGGTACTTTTTCTTTAATGGCTGCCTTGAAAATAAAATTTTGCTGAAAAGAAGTAATAATACTGCTTCACTTTCGGAGAGGCTTCCCCAAGGGCTTGCCGGGAGGGGAGCATCTTGACATACCTTCTAATAAAAAGCTGTTTTCAAGGCAGCCTTAAATTATAAAAAGCCCCTCCAATAAATTTTCATCTCATGAAGGGGCAGTAATTTTATTTTCAGCGGAAGCTTTTTTCTAGTTCGTCAACTAAAGATCCCACATATGCGACTGCTTTCTGTATTGGTTCTTTCGTTGTCATATCGACCCCTGCCAGCTGCATTAACTCAAGCGGTTTTTTCGTACCTCCCGCTTTTAATGCGGCGATCCAATTCTCCACTGCAGGCTGTCCTTTTTCCTGAAAAATCTGGGCGGCTGCTGTGGAAGCTGTAAGACCTGCAGAATAAGTATAAGGGTATAATCCCATATAATAATGCGGCTGCTTCATCCAGGTAAGTCCTGCACCTTCATCTACTTCTACCGCATCTCCCCAGAACGATGAAATTACATCATGCTTCTCCTTATTCAATAAGCTGGCTGTGATCGGTGTATCCTGATCCGCATGCTTATACACACGACGCTGGAGTTCCCCTTCGAGTATGTGGGTGACAAAATTGTGATAATAAGTGCCGAGGGACTGTAAAATAACCCAGCGCCTCATACGAACATCATTCGATTTTTTTAGAATATGCTGGCTGAGGAGCATTTCATTCATCGTTGACGGCGCTTCAATAAAGTACAGTGAAGGGCGTGTATTGGAAATGCGCTGATAGCGTCCTGCAAGGCTAAAGTGGCCGGCATGTCCTAATTCATGCGCGAGGGTAAACGCATCCCGCATGGAATTATTCCAGGTAAGCAGAATGTAGGGATGCACACCGTAAGGGCTTGAACAAAAAGCTCCCGAGCGTTTCCCATGATTGTTTGCACGGTCCACCCAGCGTTCATCAAGTGCTTTTTTCATAAAATCCATATATTCCGGTCCCATTACCTGCAGGGACTCCAGTACAAGCTCTCCTGCTTCTTCGTAAGTCATTTCCGGATCAAAATCAGGATCTAACGGTGCTTTTAAATCTGCATACGTCATCTGCTCCAGACCTAATACCCGCTGCTTCAGCGCAGCAAAGCGACGCATATGAGGGGCAAGCTCTTCCTGGATAGTGTCAAGCTGGCGGTGATACATATCTTCTGAAACCTGCTGCTCAAGCAGCAGCATTTCGGTGACAGAACCGTAACCTCTCAGACGTGACTCGATTACCTGCTTTCTTACTTCTGTCGCATAAGTTGCAGCATATGTACTTTGGTAGGAACGAAGAGTCTCCGTGAAAGTTTTATATGCTTCGCGGCGAACCTCTGCGCTTGTATCTCCCTCATATTTATCAAAAGTGTTAAACGTCAGCGGATGTGTTTTTCCGTCACTGGTAGTAAAGGAAGGAAAACGCATATCCGAAGTTTTACTGCGTTCATAGATCATAAATGGGGCCTCATGAATTTCACTGAACGAAGCAAGAATATTTTCCGCCTCTGCAGAAAGTTGATACGGCTTTTGTTCAAACAAATCTGCCAGTGTTTTATGAAAATCTTCCAATGCAGGTTCTTCGTTCAGGAAGGATTGGAGGGTGCTTTCATCTAATGCTAAAATTTCTGATTTTATAAAGGAGGTTTTCGCTTTTACCTCGGCAGCCAGACTGTTTATTTTTGATGAATTGGACTGATTTTCCGGATCTCCGCCATCGGATGATTCTTTTAAGCTTGCATAGGTTGCTACACGTACAAGCTGTGTATAAAGAGAATCCCATGCTTCCAGGCAGTTCAGCAGGTCAGTTGCACTTTCACCCACTCTATTCTTATAAACAGTGACTTTTTCAAGTGCTTTCGGCACTGCTTCCACTTCACTTTTCCATATTGCCTCACTTTCAAATAAATCCTTTAAGTTCCAGGTTTCTTCTTCAGGAATTTGATTCCGATGTAAGGTTTCTTTTACCATGTGCTGCCTTCCTCCTTTAAAATAATTTCGAATATTTCGACTTACGAAACTATTTATCAGTATAAAGCAATTTTGTACTCATGAAAAGCGAAGGCTCCACCTATTAACACGGATCGTTAACAGAGCCTTTATTTTAATAATTTATGGTCTTTCCCGAAAGAATTTCTTTAGGCAGGCTGAGCTATCTTTTATCCTTCCTGTCTTTCTTCCAGATCAAATAATTCATACCCAGCTTCGTAAGCTCTCATATAAGCGAGCACATCTTCCACATACCAGTCTGCTCGATTGTAATCATAGACAGCCCCTTCGAGATCTCCATCAGCTGCACCGGCAAGTGCAAGATAATTTGCCGCACTGAAAACAGCATCTTCTATATCAAAAGGATCTGCTTCTCCGCTTCCCGAAGCATCCACACCGTATCCGCCGTATCGCTCAATTGCTTCCGGGTCTGTTTTTTCTTCTTCCGGAATGTCTCCCAATCCTAACTCTCCACAGGTCGGATGCCCCCATCCAGTCCAGGTGCAGGGCATAAACTGGAGATGTCCCTCCGCACCTGCCGGACTTATAAGGGGATCCATGGTAGAAAATATTGTTTCCACCCGGTGAAGGGCAGCAAGGAGCTCCCAGGGAACATCATATTCTGCTTCCGCTTCCTGGTATACATCAATAAATTCCTGCGGCACCTCCTCCTGTGCAATATATATTTCTCTTTCCTCCTCTACAGGGAGCTCTTCTTCTACTTCATTATCAGAAGTGTATACGGACATTGCATACAGCAGCACGAAAAAAATTGCTGCGATTGCAAGTACGAAGGTTACGCCACTGCTCATGTATATTAACTTTTTCATTAATTCCCCTCTTTTTGTCTGCTTATTTTTAAAGTGTTGGATTTATAGTTCTTTTCCATATTAACAAATGAATTGCTGTACGATAACTTATACGTTAAAGACGGTTATCATGTTACATACTGATGAAAGAAATCTTTGTATTTATCAGAAATATGACAATTATATTATTATTAGGTAACTTTTGCATATTTTTATCTTTTTCATCTTATGATAGACATTAGAGAGAACGTGGAAAGGTTGAGACACATGAGAATTTTAATACTTCTAATTTTTTTAGCAGCTGTTTCCTTCGGCTGTAAGTCAGCAGATATATATGAAATTATTCCAGAACTTACAAATGAAGATTCACTTCATGCTATTGTACTTATAGAAGAAACTGAAGACGAAAACAACCATCCATATTTCAATGCGCTTATTGATATCAGCTCCTCCAAGCTGCTGAAAACGCATGTAGTTGCAGCTTCAGACCATCCGGAGGTCCCGTTACATTTTGAAGCTGAGTCACTCCCATGCCTTATTTTATTTGAAGCTGGAGAAGTAGTGATGCATATTGATGATGTCAATGATACCAGCGAACTGCTGCAAATGCTGCAGGGGAATTTAATGAGGTTCACCCGTCAGGCGAGCGATACCGGTGTATAACTGCGCCTAAAGACTTCATATACAGAGCTTCCCCCAAAAAATAAGGAGAGACAGAAGAATTATCTTCTGACTCTCCTTATTATCATTTATTCTATCCCGGCAAGTGTGCTTGCTCCGTACTCAGCGATCCATTCGCTCGGCTCATTCAGTGTGATAGTTTCACCTTCATATTCTGCTTCCAGCATCCATTCACCTGCTGCAGTAAATTCAACTGCTGTGTCTGCTCGTGTGATTTCAGTTTCTACACTGGATTCATTCCAGGTCAGATAGTCCGGACCTTCAAAATTCGTTTCTGCATTGTCTACTCCTTCAAAGGACGGTACACGGGATTCGTCTTCCAGATCTCCTCCCATTTCATAAGAGAAACTTACCGTCATCCTTGGATCAGCACTGCTTTCTTCTGTTCCGGGAATAAGATAATGCCCCTCTGCTTCCCCTGATTCTTCAATTTCACCTGCCTGTGGAGATTCTTCAAACGGGAGGACTGCCCCTTCCTGCAGATTGGATATCATCATGAATACTTCTTCCAATTCTTCCTGGGAAATTTCCGGAGCACTTCCATCTCCCTCTTCGGTTGTGAGTTCAAGATCGTATTCAGCAGCCAGGTCTTCTGCTTCTCCCCCCGCTTCTTCCTCATTGCTGTTCTCATTCTCAGCGTTCGTATCTTCTGTGTTAGCTGCATTTTCTTCAGCAGCGTTTTCGTTCTGCTCGTTGACGTTTTCTCCGGTATTGTTATTTTCTTCATTTTCGGGAGAGCAGGCTGCCAGCGCCATTGGCACGACAGCCAGTGCTGCAATTGTTAAAGCTGATTTTTTCATTTAATACACCCTTTTCTGAATTATTTTTCCACTATAATTATAGACATAAAATTGGGTGAAAAAATCCATTTAAAATCTAAAAAAATGTAAAAAAGTATGAAATGCAATATATACAGTTACTAAGGTTTGTTAATTCCATATAAATTTTTGCTGAAAATCTATGAGAATTCCTACTGTTTCTAAAATAATTTTATTCCCATTATCTTACTGTATGTCGCTGTACATCCCTCTTTGTAGACAGCTTGATAAATTCCTGCAGCCCACTTTCAAAGTTGAATAATCATTTATTTGTTTCTTTTCCTTTAGTAATACTCCGATCTAAATAAAAGGAAATTGCTGTGCATAAAACTCCAATTACTACGAGAGTGCCAAAAAAAGCATCCTCATTTATCACAGCGGCTATTCCTGCTCCAAGTGTCAGCACTCCTGATATCATCCAAAGCCAGCGGAAATAATTCATTTTCGAAATCCCCCCGTCTATAATTTCTGCGCTTTTCTTAAGTATGTTCCCCTTCTTTACTTCTATCACACGTGAGTGTGCTTCTGCAGCAGCGTTCGTCATTGATTGTACTTCATCGTGGCATCAGTTAAGGCTTCGACTCTGCCGAGTGCTAATCACTTTTTTAACAGCCTTGCTTCCTCTGCCAGACTTTATTTTGCGGCGCAATTGGCAGGAGGACTTTGTTTATATAACCCGAGCCAATTTCATAATTACATTTTCAAGGAGAATTGACGAACGTTCATTGACAATAAACATTTAATGTTCGTTTTTAATAGGTATTCCGTAGTAACAGACGGTGACTCCCGGAGGATCAGCGCTGTCTGAAGATCCAATAGGACGAAGGTTTTTATCGTCCTATTTAGCTGAAGACAAGCCCTCGGGAAAGCATCCGTCTATAACGAAGGGACCCTCTATTGTTCGTTTTAAATTATCTGATTTTTTATTATGAAATTGCCTCAACCCCACTAATTTTTTACACATTATTATAGTATATTTTGGGAGAATTTCTTGAAGGAAAGGGTATTTGGTTGATATTAACAGTATTTACTTTCTAAGAGAGGAGAAACAATCTTATGAGCCCTAATGAAGTAGGCCTGGCATTTGTTATTTTAGGTGTATTTATCATCATCGGAAAATGGATTCGTGTTTACTCCAGATTGCTGCAGAAATTATTTTTACCTTCTTCAATTATTGCAGGAATGATTGCTTTATTGGTAGGACCGGAAGTACTTGGCAGTATTGTTGCTGCTTTTGCACCAGATCATCCATTGGCACAGGGGCTGCTGCCTGATTTTATTATAGAGGTATGGGCAGCTCTCCCTGGATTATTTATTAATATCGTATTCGCTTCTTTATTTCTGGGAACTACTCTTCCCAGCTTAAAAAAAGTGTGGATTATTGGAGGACCGCAGCTTGCTATGGGGCAGATGGTTTCCTTTGGGCAGTATGTCTTTGGGCTGCTGCTTGTTATTCTCATACTTACTCCCTTTTTCGGTACTAATCCATTGGCAGGGGCGCTTATTGAAATAAGTTTTGTCGGGGGACACGGTACTGCAGCCGGATTAGGAGACACTTTTAATGATCTCGGTTTTGCAGAAGGCTATGATCTTTCCGTGGGGCTTGCTACGATTGGTATTTTAAGCGGTGTTATTATCGGTATTATTTTAATTAACATAGGGGCACGCAGGGGCACTGCAAAATTCGTCGGGGGTAAAGCTTCTTTATCTGATCAGGGGAGAAGCGGTATTGTTGAGCTGCATAACAGAGATGCGAGTGCTGATATGACTACCCGGCCGGAGTCTGTAGATCCATTTTCTCTCCATCTGGCTTACGTTGGACTTGCGATAGGGATAGGTTTCTTGCTGCTGGAAGCGCTCGTATGGCTGGAAGAAGTAACCTACGGTGCAGCAACCGATGTTTATCTATTCGAATATGTTCCGCTGTTTCCGCTTGCTATGATCGGGGGGATTATCGTGCAGCTGTTTTCTGACCGGTATGACCGGTTTAAAGTAATTGACCGGAAAACTATTAACCGTATTGGCGGCTTATCGCTGGATATTTTGATTGTCAGTGCGCTGGCTACCATTTCCATTGCAGTTATCGGAGATAATCTGGCTGCATTCTTACTGCTGGCAGCGGTAGGTATTGTATGGAACGTTTTTGCTTTTCTTATCCTGGCTCCCAAAATGATACCCACCTATTGGTTTGAAAGGGGCTTAGGTGACTTTGGGCAGGCAACAGGTATTGCGGCAACCGGTTTATTGCTGATGAAAGTAGCAGACCCGAACAACGAATCTCCAGCGATGGAAGGTTTCGGATATAAACAAATTTTGTTTGAGCCTTTCGTGGGCGGTGGCCTGGTTACAGCTGCGGCAATGCCCTTAATCTTTCAGTTTGGTGCGGTACCTTTCTTAATTGGATCTGTACTGATGACGCTTTTCTGGCTGATCTTCGGTATCTTCTATTTCGGGAAAAAGTAAACAAGCTGCTGTGCGCTGTTTTGTTTAAAGCTCCTGCCCGGATAATAGGCAGGGCCATATCATTAAAATAAAAGTAGACAAAAAGCAGAGAGCCTCTTGCTCTCTGCTTTCCAGCGTGTTTATAAAGTAAGAACTTTTGTATTTTTATGATTTGCTGTGTATAGGTTCTCCTCCGCTTTCCGGCGGAAGCTTGCCGTGGGGCTAGTCTTCAGCTATTTGCAATGCCTGCCGGCATTACAAAGGATCTTCAGACTGCGCTTAATCCCACTGGCGTCACCGCCGGGCGCTATGGAGAAAAGTTATTTCCGAAGAAAAAGTGTTCGTAGCTCTGCGGTTTCGTATAAAACCATTGCCTCCCTTAATCATACTGCAGTGGCAGAAGAGTCGATACCTGGAGGATTTGAACGATTCTTATATCTTCCCAGGTCTTCTTACTAGGAAGATATAGTAAGCATGCGCGAAACCAGCCAATGATCTTGATATTACTGGAAAGAGCTCTTTGCTTTTCAGTAATTTGGCTGCGTGAAGCCATACTCCTCTTTTAAGAAGGCAGGTTCGCGGAGAGGGTTCCCTTCGGAAAGCGAACCTTCGGAGACAAAAGCATAGCAGCACATATTTATACAGAAAAAAACTTATTCCACAGCCTGAAAAGCAGAGAGCCTTTTGCTCTCTGCTTTCTTTATTCAATAGACTATTTACTGTAATTTTTTCTTTCCTTCTTTAATCCAGTTGATGAGTCCCCCTTCAACGAGAACTTCCACCTGGCGTTTCGATAAAGCGTGTTCCAGTTCCATCTTTTTATCTTTCTTTGCAATATAAGCTGGAATATCATTTCCTTTTTCGAGTGAATTTCTGATATCTGTTACTTCGATAACATCACCCAGCTGTAAATCATCGTAGTCTGCTTCATTTTTAAAAGTAAGAGGTAAAACACCAAAGTTTACAAGGTTCTGCCAATGAATCCTTGCGAAGTCCTTAACGATGACTATACGCAGCCCCAGAAACCTCGGAGCAAGTGCTGCATGTTCCCGGCTGGAACCCTGGCCATAGTTTACCCCGCCGATAATTGCATGCCCCTGCTCATATTCCATTTCTTTTGTCCGGTCATAATATGTTTCATCCAGCATTTCAAAAGAAAACTTACTGATTTCCGGCAGATTACTGCGGAAAGGAAGTACACGGGATCCGCCGGCAAGAATGTCATCAGTAGACACATTATCTCCCAGCTTTAAGATTACCGGAACTTTTAATTCATCAGGCAGCTTTTCCATTTCTGGAATCGCTGCAATATTTGGTCCGCGCTGCAGTTCTATCTTTTTAGCTTCTTCGAGTGGCAGAGGATCTGTAAGAAGCTTAAAGTCCAGCTTTGGCTCATCAGGATCTTTCACTTTCGGATAAGGCATTTCCAAAGTACGCGGATCTGTAATTTTTCCTGTTAACGCAGAAGCTGCTGCAGTTTCAGGACTGCACAGGAAAACACTGTCTTCTTTCGTTCCGGACCTGCCGGGAAAGTTACGCGGCGTCGTACGAAGGCTGTTCCTTCCGGTAGCAGGCGCCTGCCCCATACCAATACAGCCGTTACAGCCTGCCTGGTGCAGTCTTCCTCCAGCAGCGAGCAGACTGGCTACATGTCCATCTGCCACTAGATCTGCAAGCATCTGTCTTGAGGTTGGGTTAATATCAAATGAAGTACCGGCAGCAATTGCTTTCCCTTTTACAATTTCTGCTGCTACTGCAAAGTCACGATACCCCGGATTCGCTGAGGAACCAATATAAGATTGATATATTTCCTCTCCTTCCACTTCTGTCACAGGCACTACGTTGCCGGGACTGGAAGGTTTTGCGATTAAAGGCTCCAATTCAGAGAGATTCACAGTTTCTTCGAAATCATAAACTGCATCTTCATCCGCTTTCAGTTCAATCCAGTCTTCTTCGCGCTTTTGACTTTTCAGAAACCGTTTAATTTCTTCATCAGATGGAAAAACGGTTCCTGTAGCACCAAGCTCTGCTCCCATATTTGCGATCACGTGCCGGTCCATTGCACTGAGATTTTCAAGGCCTGGACCATAGTATTCCATTACCGTTCCTACACCGCCTTTAACATCATGCCGGCGCAGCAGTTCCAGGATGACATCTTTTGCACTTACCCAGTCAGGTAAATTTCCAGTTAAGTAAATCCCCCATACTTTCGGCATCTTTACATTAAAGGGTTCCCCTGCAATCGCCTGTGCTACATCAATGCCTCCTGCTCCCATCGCAAGCATGCCCATACATCCATTTGCACATGTATGGCTGTCTGAACCTAATAATGTCTGCCCGGGCTTAGCCAGGCGCTGCATATGAACAGGATGACTGACGCCGTTGCCGGCAGCACTGAAGTGCAGCCCGAATTTCTTCGCCGCGCTCTCCAGAAACAAGTGATCGTCCGGGTTTCTGCTGTCTGCCTGGATCATATTATGATCCACATACTGTGCGGATGCCTCTGTCTGCGCACGTTCGACACCCATCGCTTCCAGTTCAAGCATTACCATCGTCCCAGTAGCATCCTGCGTCAGTGTTTGATCAATCTTTAGCCCGATTTCTTCTCCAGGATTCATTTCGCCAGTGACCAGATGATCTTTAATAATTTTTTGTGTTACGTTTAATCCCATCTTTTCGGCCTCCTTCAAAAGTTATTGTCTTTTACTATTCCTTAGAAAAGTAAAGTCAAAACATGCGAAATTAAGTCTGTTTCTTCTTTATAAAGATCCGTTCAGATAAGCAGTGACAAAACAGGTTTCATCAGCTGCAGCTGGTAAATTATAATAAACTTGAAAATTCAGCGTGCATGATCCAGGGAAATTTCTCTTGCTTTATTTTTTTCTATAAAAGGTATTACTATGTAAGTGATATCTTTTCAAAGGAGGATTTCTATGCTGCAGGAAGTATATCCATATCTCATTTTATTATTCATCGGCTACTTAGTTTATACACTCGATCAAAAAAAAGAAGCATTTCCTGCTCCTCCAGTTCTCGTACTTATTGGCCTGGCTTTATCGGTGATACCGGTATTTTCTCAGCTCGCGATTTCTGAAGAATTTATATATCATGTGATGCTGCCTGCATTATTATTTGTAAGTGCCTATCAATTTCCAACTTCCATGCTGAATCGGTATAAAAGTATGATTATTTGTCTCAGCACTTTCGGTATTGCAGCTGCAATACTGCTGACTGGCATCGCTATTTATGCCACTGCAGGATTTTTTATTTCCCTAAGTTTTGCGGCGGCCATTTTAATTGCGGCAATTCTTACTCCCACAGACCCTGTTTCTGTAGTGAATATTCTTTCCGCTGATTTAAATGATGAGCTCGTCACCTCTGTGGTAGAGGGGGAGTCTATGATAAATGATGGGACGAGCATCGTTGCTTTTACACTTATTCTCAGCTGGTATACCCAGCAGCAGCCTCCCGGGTTTCTCGAAGCAGGGACGGAACTGCTCTTCGTCTCTCTCGGCGGTGTTGCAATCGGGTTCATAGGCGGGTGGCTTTTTAGCCAGGCAGTTCATTTCACCCATGAACAGAGCTATCAAATTATGCTGAGCATTGTCCTGGCCTATGCTGTGTTTCTCCTGGCGGAGGCTGTGCACGTCTCAGGAGTCCTGGCTGTAGTGACAGCCGGCCTGGTGCTTTCACACACTTTTTATCAAAGTAAAAAAGAAGCGCATTTTCGAGAGGCCCTGGATGGATTCTGGGAAATCCTGGAGCTGTCGATTCTGTCACTTCTTTTTCTCTTTATCGGTATTCTTGCTGCTCCGTCTTTACTTCACAGCTACTGGGTACTTGCAGGAATCCTGTTTATCTATATGGTGGTGCTGCGGTGGGCTACTGTAGAAGGAGTCCTTATGCTTGCACCTTCCAAGCACTCCTCTTCCCGCAAAGAACGATTTCTTATAAGTATTTCCGGTGTGAAGGGAGCTATTTCCGTCTACCTCATCTTAAAAGTACAGGAAGCTGGCGGATCCGCAAGTGAAGTAATAGTAGCAATCAGTTTCAGTATCATTATTCTTTCTCTCCTGGTGCAAAGTTTTGCCATCCATCCGGTCGCAAAATATATGGAGAGAAAATGATTATTCTCAGTGAGAGAGAGCAGCCTGCTTTTTCAGCTGCTTATTTCTCGCTGCAAAAATCTCATTATGAGAGGATACCATAGCTTTTGCATTTGCATCCGGTTCGAGATATGTTTTCACTGCATTTACAGCGTTTGCTGCATCCTGAAACGCGCCGGCAAGCAGATTTAATTTACCCTCATGGTCCATCACATCCCCCGCAGTGAAAATACCCGGTATATTCGTTTTACCATTTGCATCGGCAGTAATTCTCTGATGCTCCGACATTTCCAGGCCGAGAGAACTTTCCTTAAGAAATGCAAGTTCCCGTTCATATCCGTGGTTAACGAGTACGTGATCCACTTCCATTATCTTGCCTGCTTCCTCTCCGCACTTTAATTCTACCTGCTTTATCAGCGTTCCTTCCTCATCTGCAATCAGTCTCTGAATAGAGGTAAGAAATTGACAGTCTATCGTGGAGCACATTAATTTTTCCACTTCAGATTCATGCGCCTTCAGTGTTTCATTCCGGCAGCTGAGAATAACATTTTTCGCAATACCTTCCAGTTCGTTTGCCCAGTCGATTGCTGCGTTCCCTCCACCGGAGATAAGAACTGTTTTATCTTTAAATGTCTTTAAAGACTGCACAGTGTAGTGAAGGTTCGTAATTTCAAAACGTTCGGCTCCCTCCACTTCCAGCCGCTGCGGAGTAATAATTCCTCCCCCTGCTGCGATTACCACGCTGCGTGACAGCAGGCTTTCTCCTTCTGCCGTAATCACTTCAAATATGCCATCTTCTCTTTTTTTAATATCTTCCACAGTCGTTTGAAGCATTACTTCAGGATCGAAGGTAAGGCCCTGGGCAATTAAATTTTTTCTGAATCCTTCTCCAGTAACCGGCGGCACCCCTCCGACATCCCATATCATCTTTTCAGGGTAAAGACGAACTTTACCGCCGAGTTCTGCCTGTGATTCAACGATTCTTGTCTGCAGCCCTCTTACACCGCTGTAAAATGCAGCATATAGACCAGCCGGGCCTCCACCAATTACGGTTACGTCTTTTATTGTCATTTCCAATCATCCCTTCATTGCTTCAGATTATACTGGGACACTCTTGACAGTGCCGTTAATTCTCAATTCGTCAGGTATAATTCCTTCATATTTAAAAGAATGTTTTTCCCGAAATCCAGTTGACAACCGTTCTCATTCGTCTTATGATATTCATTGTAACTGAAACTGAGAATCATTATCAATTGTTTTTTCAATTAATTTGAAAGGCGGTAGGAAAATGAGCAGAATTCAAGCAGCTTCTATTGACGTAAGCTACGGGGATACCCCTATCATAGAAAATCTTTCTGTACAGATACCAGATGGGCAGATCACTACCATCATCGGACCGAATGGCTGTGGCAAGTCTACTTTACTGAAAGCCTGCACCCGGCTTCTGCCCGTTCATAAAGGAAGCATTACAATTGACGGCAGAGCTGTCCATGAGATGCCTTCCAAAGAATTAGCCAGGCAGATGGCAATTCTTCCACAAACACAGCAGGGGGCAAATGGGTTAACTGCTTACGAGCTTGTTTCCTACGGCAGATTTCCGCATCAGCGTGCTTTTGGGCGTCTTTCCAGATTGGACCGGGAAAGAATAGACTGGGCCATGGAAGTGACTGGAACGAGCGAATTTAAAGACCAATTGGTTGATGGCTTGTCCGGAGGCCAGCGGCAGCGTGTATGGATTGCTATGGCGCTTGCACAGGATACAGAATTAATTTTTCTTGATGAACCTACTACTTACTTAGATATGGCTCACCAGCTTGAAGTACTGGAACTTCTGGAGAAACTTAATAAAGAAGAAAACCGTACGATTGTTATGGTGCTCCACGACCTAAACCAGGCTGCACGATTCTCAGATTTTCTGATCGCAATGAAAAAAGGAAAAGTAGTAAAAACAGGAACAAGTGACACTGTGATAGAAGCAGATGTTCTGCGCCATGTTTTTAATATAGAAGCACTTATAGGAAAAGACCCGCGCACAGGGTGCCCAATGTGCATGACATATCACTTACTTAAAGAGGAGAATGAAAATGAAACGTACGATCATGGTTACTACTCTATCGCTGCTCGCGCTTAGCATGACAGCATGCGGCGATTCCGGCAGCAATGCTGCAGATAATAATGGAACTGCAGACAATAACAGCGTAAACGTAAACAATGCAGCCGATGAAAATACGAATGAAGAAGCTGCGTCCAATAATGAAGATGCTAATGCCGAAGAAAATGAAAGCAGCTCTGATACCATTGTTTATGAATCTGAAAATGGCCCGGTAGAAGTTCCTGCTGATCCTCAGCGCGTAGCTGTATTATCAACTTTTGCAGGGAACGTGATGGCGCTTGATGTACCACTCGTCGGTGTAGACTCATGGAGCATGAATAACCCGCAATTTGAAGAACAGCTCGAAGGTGTAGAAGAAGTAACGGATGAAAGCCTTGAAAAATTAATCGAACTTGAGCCCGACCTTATTCTCGGCCTGAATAATATTAATAATGTTGAACAGCTGGAAGAAATTGCACCGGTAGTTACTTTTGAATACGGTGCCGTTGATTATCTGGAGCAGCATATTGAAATAGGAAAAGTCCTGAACAAAGAAGAAGAAGCCTCTGCTTGGGTAAACGATTTCCGCGAAGAAGCGTCTGCTTTAGGTGAAGAAATTAAAGCGGAAATCGGCGAAGATGCAACGATTTCTGTATTTGAAAACTTCGATAAGCAGCTGTATGTTTTCGGCGATAACTGGGGACGCGGCACAGAAATTCTTTATCAGGAAATGGAAATTGGCATGCCGGAGAAGGTAGAAGAAATGGCTTTGGAAGAAGGTTACTATGCACTATCTGCAGAAGTACTTCCTGAATTTGCGGGAGACTACATGGTGTTCAGTAAAGTAGCAGATACGGATAATTCTTTCCAGGAAACAGAAACATATCAAAATATTCCTGCGGTAGCTGAAGGAAATGTAATTGAAGTAGATGCCATGTCCTTTTACTTCAATGACCCTGTGACACTTGAGTATCAGCTGGATGTTTTTGAAGAAGAATTCCTAAAATAAATTCTGTTTTAAATACGAAAAGCTGTCTGCTTTCTCCTCGACAGAGAAGCTGGACAGCTTTTCGACAACTTATACTTACTTATTTTTAAAGAAATGCGAAGGAGCTTCCCAATGTTTGGTTTATCCCGCCGCACTGCTTCAATGACAATTTATTTTCCAGCAGCCGTCCTGCTGCTTCTGGTGATGTTTTATCTTTCCCTTATTCTGGGAGCTGCAGATATCAGCAGAACCGATGTATGGAGGGCTGTTTTTACGAGGGAAAGTGGAGAGACTTACGCAATTATCCGTGATATACGGCTTCCTCGTGAGGTTGGAGCAGCAGTTACCGGGGCAGCACTTGCGGTTTCGGGAGCAATTATGCAGGGCATGACAAGAAATCCGCTTGCAGAGCCTGGACTTCTCGGGCTTACCGCAGGGGCAAATTTAGCGCTTGCCGTCATGCTTGCATTTTTCCCGGGATCTAATTACTTTGGATTAATGCTTGCATGTATGGCAGGAGCAACGATCGCGGCCGCGATCGTTTTCGGCGTGAATAAAGCAGCCCGCGGTCCGGTTTCCCCTTTTCGCATTGTTCTTGCAGGTGCTGCCGTAACTGCATTTTTTCACGCAATGGCAGAAGGGCTGGGGCTTCTTTTTGGAATTTCAAAAGACGTATCAATGTGGACCGCCGGCGGCTTAATCGGTACAAGCTGGAGCCAGCTGCAGCTGATTTCTCCTATTATTCTTGTCGGCCTGCTGGCAGCCATCCTTCTCAGCAGACAGCTGACGATACTTAACCTGAATGAAGATGTAGCTACCGGGCTCGGCCAGCGGACGGAGCTTATTAAAGCGCTGCTGTTCGTTCTTGTCATTCTGCTTGCCGGGACAGCCGTAGCACTTGTTGGAAACATGGCATTTATCGGACTGATGATCCCTCACATTGTACGCAGCATCGTCGGCACTGACTACCGGATGATTATTCCGATGTCTGCTATTGTTGGCGCGGCATTCCTGTTATTTGCTGATACTGCCGGCCGTACAATCAATGCTCCATATGAAACACCGGTAGCAGCGCTTGTAGCTATTCTCGGCCTTCCTTTCTTTCTTTGGATTGTGAAGAAAGGAGGAAAAAATCTATGAACAGTGTAAAGAGAATTCCCTTTACTATTTTACTTTTCGGAGGATTTGCCCTCCTGCTCCTTACGATGGTTGTAAGTACAGGGGTTGGATATGCTACTTTGCCTTATTCACGAATACTTCCAGTACTGCTTGGAGACGGCACTTTTGCAGAGTCTTTTGTTTTGTTTTCCGTGCGTCTGCCGAGAATATTTATTACTCTGCTTGCCGGGGCAGCACTTGCTTTATCAGGGATGATTCTGCAGGGGCTTACGAGAAACGACCTGGCTGATCCCGGGATCGTAGGAATAAATGCAGGTGCAGGAGTGGCAGTAGCTGTATTTTTCTTGTTTTTCCCCGTATCAGCAGGTTCATTTATTTATGTACTTCCGTTAGTTGCTTTTCTCGGCGCCTTTTTAACAGCGGGCTTAATCTACTTATTCGCATATGAAAAAAATATTGGACTTCATCCTACAAGATTTATTCTGATTGGGGTAGGTTTTTCTCTTGCCTTATCCGGTGCAATGATTGTGCTTATCTCCGGGGCTGAAAGAGTAAAGGTGGAATTCATTGCCAAATGGCTTGCGGGAAATATCTGGGGAACGGACTGGCCGTTTGTGCTTGCGCTGCTTCCCTGGCTGCTGCTGCTCATACCGTTTGTCTTCTACCAGGCAAGAGCCTTGAATCTTATTGGGCTCGGCAACGCAGTTGCTACGGGAGCCGGTGTCTCAATGAAGCGGACGCAGATCAGCCTGCTGGCTGCTGCTGTCGCTCTTGCAGCCTCTGCTGTCTCTGTCACCGGCGGCATTGCTTTTGTCGGGCTTATGGCTCCTCACATCGCACGCTCTTTAACTGGGTCAGATCACCGCAGGCTCATACCTGTGGCGATGATTGTCGGTGCGTGGTTATTAGTTCTAGCTGATACCGTGGGAAGAAATATTGTGGATCCGGATGGACTTCCTGCAGGTATTGTCGTTTCTCTTCTCGGAGCACCTTATTTTATTTACCTTCTGCTCCGGAAATCTTCTTAATAACCTGTCTTCCTCCGAGTAATGGAGGAAGACAGGTTTTTTATGAAAAATAGAGTGAGGAACTTCGTTCATAGGAAAGATTTCCGAATAAAATCCTTTATATTTTCTGCCTCTGCAGAATTATAGGGATACTGGAATTGTGCAGCTGCTTCGTCGGCTGCTTCCTCGAATAAATGAACCATCTTCCAAAAAGCTTTCAGCTGAGCATCCGGCAGTGCCTGCGGGTATGTCTGCAGCAAGCTTTTCCATTGGGACTGTGTCAAAAATTGCTGTATGAATTTATGATTTTTTCCCGTACTGACTTTAAAATCATATTTACTTCCAATATTCCAATCAAGCATTTGCAGCAGCATTTCCCGCATAATATTCAAATGTTCCATTGAATACAGCAGTTCTCCTCTCTCCAATCCTTTTATCACATATAAAGAGACCCACCAGAATTCATTGCAGCAGTCACGGTATTTGCTTATTGATGGCTGCTCTATCCAATAGAAGCTGTCATCCGGGGGCGGGAGAGGATGCGCTTGATCTTTTTCCAGCAGGATTTTTGTGAGGGAATCCCTTTTCAAAAAACTTTCTTTTTCCTCAAGCGGAACAAGTGTGAGATCAATTCTGTTCCCATCTGTGAACTGCATAAGAAAAGTATAACTCTTCTTTTTTGCTGTTGATGAGAGTGAGAAATCATCCGCCCTCTGCATAATCAGTATTTCTCCAAATTGCTCCAGCCAGTTCTCCCTTAACAGCAAATCTTCTATATCGGTTACGATATAAGCAATATCGTAGTCCTGCCAGTGGTCTTTCTTTGCCAAATTATTCACCCGTGAACCATTCAATACTGCTGTTCTTATTTTTTCCTCCTGCTCCGCTGCTCCAAGAATTATTGCCATCATTTCCTTCTCTGTACGCACAGAAATCCTCCTTTCCATCACATTTCTGCTCATGAAAATTTTCATTTATTAGTAAACTAATATTTAATACTGCTTCAATTATTGTTTATTTTACCTATTGGCACTATTCTGAATATAACAAAAAGCTTTCCAGCTAAATTTCATTTAGACCAGAAAAGCTTCTTTATGTTCCCAGACAAGTTTCGAGTAAGCTCTTTTATTTAAAATTTCAAAGAAAAGCAGTGCTCTTTGATAAGATTCTTTTATTTCTTCTTCGTCTCCATCATCCTTTTCCAGACATTGGCCCCGGTAATAATACAGCTGGCCGAGCAGTGACATATTTTCCTTTTCAATTGAGCTTGCGACTCCCTGCTCAATAACTTCCAGAGATTTACTGATCTGATTCGTGTCATACAGCATTTTTGCTTTATTGTACATGACCCGGATGAGAAAAACATCATAATCGAGTTCATTTGCTGCGGAGGAAGTTATCACCTGGGTCTGCAGGATTTTATCCTGGTAGTACAAACTCTGCTTTGTACTCCCTTCCAGTGCATAGAGATAAGCAAGTGTATTCATAATTCTCAGGTGAAGGTGGTGCCGGCGGATATTGGTATCGTCCCCTTCCTGCAGCAGGAGACGAAGTTTTTCAATCGCTTCTTCAGCGGAAATTCGACTTGTATGAAATTTACTTACTGTATAAAACCAGCGCAAATAATAAGAGAGAGAAATTTCAAACTTGTCCTGTGTCTGATAAAGCTCTGTGATCCGCTGATAAATATGCTCATGCTGACGTTCTCTCGCGGCAGATTCGATTTCACCTGCCAGCTTATCCCTTTCTTCATAATCAGGTTCTATGAACACCTCAATAAAATAATTCAGCGGTGCATCAAGACGAAGTGCCAGAAAATAAAGCGTATCTACTTTTGGCACCATTGTTCCTTTTTCAATTTGAGAAATTGCACCCTGCGTGCAGATTCCTTCGGCAAGCTGCTTTTGAGACATTGATTTCTGCTTCCGCACTTTCGCAATTGTCCGGCCGAGCTCCTCACTGTTCATATGTACCACCCATTTCTCTAAAAAGAACTTTTCTTTTACTATATCTTACTTTTAAAAGGAGGTGAAATACCATGAAGCGATTTTTTATTTTCACTTTATTATTTTCTTTTATTTGCGCAGGAACCGTAAATGCAGCCTCAGGAAACAGTGTTATTGAGCCTGCCGATCTGCCGTACGAAGATGTTTTTGAGCCAATGGATTTACCATATGAAGACTAATATCTTACAGCAAAGGATGATTGGATGAAAAAGCTTATTCTCGGAACTTTTACTGCAGCTCTCGTTGCTGCGCCTTTTCATGTCAGTGCTGCACCCCAAGACAACGGAAATGATAAGGAGGAGTACTTAATCCAGTTCGACGGACCGGCAGAAGCCGGCCTGCTTAATGCCTTCGGTGTAGATAACGAAGACATTCTGCATGAATACAATTACCTTCCGGTGCACCTGGTGGAGTTAACAGAAGAACAGGCAGAAGCAATGGAAAAACACCCACATGTAGCAGCATTAGATGAAAATGCCGAAGTTCACACACTGCAGGATATTCCTTATGGAATTGAGCAGGTACAGTCTCTGGATGTACAGGGCCTTGGCTTTCGCGGGCAAGGAATGAGCGTAGCTGTCCTTGACACGGGAATCGATATCAATCATCAGGACTTATACGATAACATTCAGGGAGGCTATTCTGTATTTACAGATTCCGCAAATTCAAATCCGTTTTATGACGAAAACGGACATGGAACTCATGTTGCCGGAACTGTTGCAGCGTTGGACAATGATATCGGCGTCCTTGGTGCAGCGCCGGAAGCTGACCTTTATGCAGTAAAAGTACTTAGTAACGAGGGCAGCGGTTCTCTTGCTGGAATCGCAGAGGGAATTGAATGGTCGATCGCAAATGACATAGACATTATTAATATGAGCCTCGGTGGTTCCCAAGGGTCTTCCATCCTGGAAGAATTCACTGATCTTGCCTATCAGGAAGGGTCACTTGTAGTCGCTGCTGCCGGAAACAGCGGGAAAGGATTAGGCTTTTTTAATACAGTAGGATATCCTGCACAGTATGATTCAGCGATAGCTGTTGCGGCAGTAGATGCGAATAACAATACTGCTTCTTTCTCCAGTGCCGGACCTGCAGTAGAAATATCTGCACCTGGAGTGGACATACGCAGCACTACGCCGGGAAACAACTATCAGTCTTTCAACGGCACCTCTATGGCGGCTCCACATGTCGCAGGTGTCGCTGCACAGGTATGGCAGGCCCGTCCTGAGCTTTCTAATTCAGAGCTTCGGGAGCTTCTTAATAGTACTGCCTTGCCATTAGGCTCCGCGCGTGATTACGGAAATGGCCTCATTCAGGCAGCGGATGCTGTCAATAATTAAACAAAGTCCGGGTATCTCTTTTTATGAGGTACCCGGACATTTTTATTTTAAATTCTTCTTAATATAAGCTGCTATTTTCCGTAATTCTTTTGCGTCAGGTCTTCCAAAAGGACTCGTCTGCTTCTGCTGATAAAGGAGTTTCCCTTCTTCATCGAGCAGAAACACAGCTGGTTCCCCATGTTTTCCCTCATCCTTATACGGTGCTTCTTCATCATCGTGCAGATACACTCCATAATCATGGAGCAGCGCAAAATTTTCGTCAGCGAGTAATGGGAATGGAAAGTTATTTTCCTCCTGCCACTGTTTCAGATTTTCTTCTGAATCTGTAGAAACAGCTGTGAAGTGAATGTTGTGTTTATCAAAGTAACTCTTGTTCGCTGCAAGATCTTCCAGATCCTGTTTGCATGCTGGTCACCAGGAGCCTCTGAAATAGACAATAAATCTCCAGCCTTCTCTTTTCTTTTGATCTTCTGATAAGTGATAGGTTTCTCCGGAAGCTGCCGGCAGGGAAATTTCCGGCACCTGCTGTCCCAGCTTAAATTCTGACATGAAACCACCTCTTTCTTAAAAGTAAGTTCATTTAATATTACCCTTGTTTAAGGGAAATGATGTTTACTTTCTGAAAATTAAGGCTTTCGATGATTCGCTCAGGATGCAGTTTTACGGTATGCCTTCATTATCTATAACAGAATCTTTATTCAGTCAATTTTCATCCTCCCATATTTTAACGAATACACAAGTATCCCTCAGGTCTCCCGCTGGATCTCTTTTATCGTTTTTCAATACAGCTTCCAGCTCAAATCCTAATCTTTCCGGGATCGCTTTGCTTTTCGTATTAAGTGTATCGCACCGGATCTCCACGCGTTTCGCCCGCAGGGTTTCAGCTGCAAACTTCGTTACTCCCTCGACAGCTTCCGTCATGTAGCCTCTTCCGCTCCAGCGTATATCCATCCAATATCCGATCTCGAATTTTGGAATGCTCCAGTCAATGCGGTGAAGTCCTGTACAGCCAATAAATTGATGCGACTGTTTTAAAAATATATGTAACCGCAGATCTTCGCGCATCATAAATTTCGCATAAGCATCCCGGATATTCGCTTCGGTTTTCTCCGGCTCTTCATCTGTCGGGATAAACGGCAGCCATAAATTCAATTGTTCAGCTGATGCTTTTTTTGCTTCATATACTGCTTCCCCATCGCCGGGAAGCGGCAGTCTGATGAATAAATTTTCTGTTTCAAACTGGTTTGGAAAATCAAAGAGAATCGGTTTCATTTTCTGTACCTCTCTTCCAGCTGCTCGATTTGTTTTTCCAGTTTTTCTACTTTGTGAGAAGTTAAGGCAGGCAGCGCAAATCCTGCTGCGGCAAGTGAAAATATGAAAAATTCCATTTCATTCATTCCCTTCCATCATCTGTTGAAGTTATTATATTGCGTTTAAAACTCTTCTCATATAGGAATCCGAATGTGGAACGAAATCTCTTTTTGTTAATGAGACTGATTTACCGTCAGACTCATCGCCTTTGTGGGATAAGCTGGTCCCTTCTATTTTATTTATCTCCCCTTGCCATAATTGACGGAATGCTTTCTTTTCTATTTTAACCATCCCCTGGACCTCTTCATTAAATCGGTAAGAAACCCATATTTCTGCAGCAGCTCTATAAAAATATGTATGACACATTTCTCTATCTTGAAAATCTTCCAGTAAAAGTTCATCATTCAGCAGTCCTATGTAATCCAGTTCCTGCAGTTCCAGTAAGAGTCCTATTTCTTCTCTTACTTCTCTCAGACCGTCTTCCTTTTTTTCAGATGCAAGCAGATGACCTGCCGAAGTTATATCAAGCAGCCCAGGGAAATCTTTTTTTGACTGGCTTCGCACTTGAAAATGAATATATTCTTTGTCTTCTTCGACTGTAAGAATCCACAAATGAAATGTCTCGTGCCATGTTCCGGTCCAGTGGACTTCTTCTCTGCTCATTTCCCCAATTTGCTGATAGTTTTCATTGAAAATACGCAGTGTTTCCATGTTTCACAATTTCCTCTCCAAAAGTATTTTCCTCATTTTACCACAGCCTCTCATTTCACAGTAAAAAATCCGCAGGCTGTTACACCTCCGGATTTTCCACTTGATTTTAGATTTCTTTTTCCCAGTTTTCCTTTTCCTCTTCGCGCATTGATTCTGCTGTTTCCTCTGGATAGGCAGTACGGAATTTATGAGAGTCTTTAGGAATAATTTCTACCATTTTTGCAATCATATCTTCCGGGTCAAACTGGTTTTCGGTGCCTTTATCCTTTTCTTTCATTTTATCTTTCGGCGAGTAGTGCACATCTTCATCATACCATTCCCATTTTTCTTCTACTGCCCGGTCATTAAATCCAGTGGCAAACGGCCCTGGATTGATGGTCGCCACCTGTACGTTAAATTCCTGCATTTCATCGTACATGGCCTTGGCGATTGCTTCCACCGCATGTTTGGATGCTGCGTAGAGTCCAACATAGCCAGAAGACATCAGTCCGGCCATCGAGGACATAAAAATAATCTTACCGCTGCGTTTTTCCACAAAATGTGCTGCGGCGATCCTGGCAGTCTCGAGCGTACTGAACACGTTCACTTCAAACAAATTGCGGAATGCAGACATCGGCACTTCTCCCAGCGGTCCGCCTTCGTTCACAGCTGCATTTGCTACGAAAATATCGTAATCATAGCGGTCCATCCGTGCTCGGTCTGCTGGATTAGTAATATCCATCTTAAAGATTTCCATTTCTACGCCTTCTCTATCTGCCGCTTCTCTTAAAGAGGTAATCTGCGGATGATTTTCAACTGATGCAATGATTTTGTGCCCTTCCTTGGCTAACCCTATTGCTGCTCCTTTTGCCAGGCCTGTTCCGGCACCTGTAAAAAATATTGTTTTACTCATGCTATATGCCTCCTGTTTACGGTAATTGTGATAAGTGTCTTATTCCCCTCACATTTACGTATAAACATCATCTCGTCTAATGCTCTCCCTTCAACTAAGCTTGAAGAGAGCCTAAGCAAAAAGAAAGAGGAGCTTCCTCAAAGATGATAAAATAGAGCTCAGCATATTTGAAAGGAAGATATTGCCGATGGGTACTTTCACCAGATTAAAACAAAAAATTCAGGGCGTCTTCGTGAAAAAGACATGTTACTTTTGTAAGCGTCCATCAAATGAAACGCAAAAATACGAAGATGAAACCGGCACGCCGATGCAGGTCTGCTTCCTCTGCGTTTCTTACGCAGAAAGAAGGGGATTTCCCAAACGATAATTACAGCCACTGCGTCCAATAAAACAGAAAGCCTGAAATTGTAGACATTGCCACTACAGATACTACAAATACAGCTATCAGTTCCCTTTTAAAAATAGACTTTAAGAGCACTAATTCCGGCAGGCTTGCCCCGGCCGAACTGATCATCATTGCCATGACGGGACCAAGCGCCATCCCGTTCACGATCAGCACCTGCGAAATAGGAATCATACTGGAAAGCCGGATGTAAAGCGGAATTCCTGCCACGGCTGCCACCGGGATCAGCCACCATGCATCTCCGCCGAAATAGGTGCTGATAAATTCCGCAGGGACGACGCCGTGGATAACTGCTCCAACTGCAGCACCGATAAGCAAGTAGGGATAGACCGTTTTCATCGTTTTCCAAGTTTCCAGCCAGGCCCGTTTTGGGGAAAAGCTGGTTTTCTTCCTGTTTGGTTCTCTCATTACTACCGGCTTCAGAGATTTTTCAAAGCCGAAAGCTTCCAGCACCAGTCCAATTGTCAAAGCAATAAGAGAAGTAAGTATCGTATACATAACAGCAGTTTCCCATCCCATAATGACACCCATAATCGTGAGTATCGTGGGATCCAGCACCGGAGACGCAAATAAAAATACCATCACTGTTCCAAACCGTACATTGTTTTTCAGCAGATTGACAATTACAGGGATGGTAGAGCAGGAACAAAAAGGTGTGAAAAAAGCAAAAGTCAGGGCAACCACTCCTCCCGTTACCGGGTTCGATTGCCGCAGCCACTTTTCCATTTTTTCATAAGGAATAAATACTTGAAACAAGTGCAGTACAAAAGAAATTCCAACGAATAAAACTGTTAACTTCACCATGATTGCAAAAAAGCTCTGCAGTACTTCCATTTCCATTACCTCATTTCATCAATTATTTTTGATATATTGATTACATCAAATTATTTTGATGTTTAATCCTTGAAAGCACCCGGCTTAAGCCGGGCGGAAAACGCAGCAGAGTTGCTCTGATAAGAGGTGGTCAATCACTTCGCTGTTAATAGAATAGTAATTCCAAGTCCCCCGCTTTTCCCGGACAAGCATCTCTGCATCCATAAGTATTTTTAAGTGGTAGGACAGTTTTGACTGCGGCAGTTCCAGTTTTTCAGTCAGATCGCATACACAGGCCGGACCTTCCTGGCAGAGAATAGACAAGAGATGCAGTCTTTTTTCATCAGCCAAAGCTTTGAATTTCTTTTCATAGGCTTTAAAGTCTGTTTGCTGCAATGGAATTTCAAATCGCATAATCAGCTCTCCTTACATCAATTTTTTTTGATTAATATAAATATAAACTGCCTTACTTAAAAATACAAGTATTAAATCAAATATTTTTGATATATAGAAAGTGCTTCAATTCTCTGAAGCACTTTTCTCAAACTCCTATTCTTCTTTCGCTTCTACCACGTACGAAGTCAGTTTACGTATTTTGCCACCTTTATACTGATGAAAGGCATAGACATCACAAAATTCATATTTTTTTACCGTGCCATCCTCCTTGGTCATCGTAATAATACCGTTCGCTGCCGCATCTCTCCCATGAATAAATAAACGATCCAGTGCAAGTTCCACCTGTGGAGGATTTTCCATAGCGCGCAGCGCTTTTTCTACTTCTTCTTTGCCATGAAGCGTGATATCTCCAGCCATTTTCCAGGTAATATCATCTGTAATGCTTTCCAATATGTGCGCTATATCATTTTTTGCGAATGCCTCATTAAATTCCTCTAAAAAAATATGGTTTTTCGTTTTCATGATTTAATCCCTCCATCTTTATAATCCAAGCTTATCGAATTTCCGGATCTATTGAAAGAAAATTTTACATTCTCCTCAGGAGGCAGTAGAATACTAAGTGATTCTACATAGGAAAGAGGGTACGAGCTATGGGTTACGAAATTAACGATACGATGTTGTCTGAGCAGCAGATTAAACAGCGTGTAAAAGAACTTGCTGCAGAAATTGAGAAAGACTTTAACAATGAACCAGTAGTAATTATCGCTGTATTAAAAGGATCTTTTGTGTTCGCTGCAGATTTGATGCGTGAGTTTAAAAATAATGTACAGGTGGATTTTATTTCTGTATCAAGTTACGGAAATCAAACACACACGACAGGAAAAGTTAGGCTTTTGAAAGACCTTGACAGTAATATTACCGGTGAAAATGTAGTGGTGGTAGAAGATATAGTCGACAGTGGATTAACGCTCCATTTCCTGATGGATCACTTGAAGATGCACAAGCCGAAAAAAATGGCGATATGCACACTGCTTGATAAACCGGAGCGCCGTAAAGTAGATCTTCCGATTGATTATGTAGGTTTTGTTATTCCTGATGAATTTATTGTCGGTTACGGAATCGACTACGCACAGCAGTACCGCCAGCTTCCTTATATTGCAAGCGTGAAAAAAACGGAAGATGCATAAATTGAAAAAAGCCCGCCTCCAGTTATTTGCCGGAGAACGGGCTCTTTTTCTATCTTCACTGATTATCCCTGCTTCGTCGGCCGGATAATAATTTCATTTACATCTACATGTGAAGGCTGATTTACTGTATAGAATACTGCTTCTGCAATATCCTCTCCTTTAAGAGGAGTCATTTCACTTTTCGCAAGGCCTTCCTTCATCATGTTAAGTGCATCATCATCAGAGATGGAATCCATTAATTCTGTATCCACTACTCCAGGTGAAATGGAAGTGGTGCGAATATCAGTACTCGCTAATTCTTTGCCAAGTCCCTCCATAATCACTCGTGCAGCAAATTTTGTACCGCAGTAAACTGCGCCTGCGGGCATTACTTCGTGCCCTGCAATAGAAGAAGTAGTAAGAATATGTCCGCTGTTCCGCTCTTTCATATGCGGCAGCACTGCACCGATTCCATATAATACTCCCTTAATATTCACATCGATCATTTTATCCCACTCATCTACTTTTTTCTTTTCCAAAAAGCTGAGAGGCATTAGTCCCGCGTTATTAAATAAGACATCCACCTGGCCGAATCTGTCTATTGCAAATGATATCAGCTCTTCCATCTGCTGCTGGGAAGTCACATCTGTCGGTTTATAATCCACCGTTCCCGGAGAATCGATAAATCGCTGCTTTATTTCTTCCAAGCGTTCTTCCCGTCTGGCTGCCAGTACAACATTTGCTCCTTCCTTCGCGAAACGGGCTGCGGTTGCCTCTCCAATACCGCTGCTTGCTCCTGTAATTACTATCGTTTTATTATTCCAGTCCATTATATGAAAACCACCTTTAAAAGTTTATCCTGCATGTCTCTCTTCTACCCAGTTCTGCGCTAAAGGAAACTTGCTGAAAAAGAGCCATTAAGAATTTCTTTAGATTTATTTTTCGCAGGAAAGGGTAAGCAGATAGTAGTGGCAGTCCTGTCCAGTCTTTACTTAATTAACTAAAGGAGGCAATAATATGAGCAGTCCAAAATGGAAACTGTTTCACAATGACGAAACACTAAATGAATCTATTAACAATTTACGGGAAAGCGGTGTCTCTGACGATGATATTTATATACTGAGCCATGATAACAGTCATGAACGCAGAAACCGTAAAAATACTGATGCAAATAAAATCGGGGTTAGTGAAATCGGTGTAGGCACAACGCTGAAGAATGTTTTCCGCAATAAAGGAGACAAACTTCGTACGAAGATGAAAGAAATTGGTCTATCTTCCGACAAAGCAGACGAGCTTGAAGAAGAGCTTGATAAAGGAAAAACGCTGCTCGTTGTTACAAATCAGGATGAAGTCGACTTTTAATTGCTTCACACGGGAAAAATATTCTATGGCCCTCCTGAAAAACCTTTCTCTTTTTTAGAGAAAGGTTTTTCAGCGTGTCCGGCTGTGTCCTTTTATTTTGTGATGGGAAGATGATGCCTTTGAGAAAATGACTCAATGTCAGTAAAGCTTCTGTTCATAACCTTTCTGAAGCCGGTCTTCTAACTCTGCTTCCGTCATTTTCTCCAGGTCTGCATGTGCTTTTATCATTCTGGCTGCAGAAGGAAGCGCTGCTTTCTCCGGCCAGCTTTCCGGCTCCCAAAGCTGCGATCTTTTAAACGCTTTGGCACAGTGAATAAAGCATTCTTCTGCTTCTACTCCTATTCCTAGAAGTGGCACTTTTTTATTCACTGCCATAGTCTCCAGCAACTCAGGATCTTTAAGAATCACTGCTTTTCCATTAATGCGAAGTGTTTCCCCCAGACCCGGTATAAAGAACAGCAGCCCTACCTGAGGGTTTTCCAGTATATTCTGCAGTGAATCCACCCTTTTATTTCCCGGACGTTCGGGAATCACCAGGTGCTTTTCATTTACTACCTTCACAAAACCCGGCGCGTCACCACGCGGGGACACGTCACCTCTGCCGCTGATGCCGGAGGTCCCCAGCAGAACAAACGGGGATTGCGCGATAAAGTTTCTGCAGTGCTCATCCAAGCGGTCAATCACCTTATTTTGCGCCAGTTCACTTGGTTCTCCCAGCAATTCACGCAGCTCTGCTTTTGATTGTATAATATTTTTCCACACTACAGATGACTCTCCTTTTGCAGAGATTATTTTCTCTGGCATTTATTCTGACGGAATGAACCTTACCCGGTCCATATCTTCCTGTTCTTCTTTATCATAAATCATTTGTTCATATTCTCCTGCTGTCCAATCTTCCAGCTGGTCGTCATAATACGGAGACCGCCACTGCCCGGACTGTCCTGGAATGTTCACATCATAATGCGTGTCCGGAGAAGCAAGATCAGCAATAAACCTCCAGCCTGCACCGTGGTTTGCAGCACCTGTTTCTATATCATAGCTTGCTGCGCCAGGAGTAAAGCCGCTTCCCCCGATTCCCTCTCCTTCCACATTCAGCAGGTGATTTAAAGGCCAGACTGCTCCCAGAGGATGTTCAATCTTCACGGCATGCCAGTCGCCCCACGCCCAGCTGTCCGTATCTCCCCCCTGCATTTCCTCTGCCCGGGTAACTGCTTCATAAAAAGTTTCCCTTGCTGCCTGTGCGAAAGATACGTGCCACCTTTCATCCAAAAATCCAAATAATATTCCTTCCGGATGATCCGCAGCTTCTTCCAGTGCAAAATGCCGTGATAAATGGTTTGTCACTTCTACATGCAGGTACCGTTCAAACATTGCTTCCGGCAGTGTTTCATACCAGATCTGCCATATTAGTGCTTCT
The DNA here is from genome assembly GCF_900103955.1 of Alkalicoccus daliensis. Classification (GTDB taxonomy): domain Bacteria; phylum Bacillota; class Bacilli; order Bacillales; family Salisediminibacteriaceae; genus Alkalicoccus; species Alkalicoccus daliensis. The sequence goes on along the minus strand of NZ_FNIL01000009.1, from coordinate 25,058 downwards.
GCACTGTCTGCATTCTCTGTATAGTCCCACTCCTGCAACAGATCGAGCGCTTCCTGTTCCAGTGCGGACAGTTCGTCCAGTTCCTCTCCGTCCATACTGCTCGCTTCTTCTGTGTCACTGTCCCACCTTGCTACAGCTTCTGTCATCAGCGGCACGAGCATACGCGCCTGTGTATTGGTTACATCCAGCTGCATTTCTTTCATTGTATCCAGCGTAAAGGGCTTCTCTGCTGTAATTTTCTCCGCTATCATTTCTTCTAACCGCAGACCTCGGTAAGGAAAATAGCTGCGCCCGATTTCATACTCGTAAGTTTCATCTATCGGGCTGTGATTCGCTGTCATAATATAGCCGCTGTCCGGATTCATCACCGCAGGAAGATCCTCTGCCGGGACAAAACCATCCCACTGATATTCCGGCTCCCAGCCGGGGACCGGCAGCCTTCCATCTGACTCATTTCTCACTGGCAGCAATGCCTGGCCGCGGTAGCCGATATTTCCTTCTGTATCAGCGAATACCCAGCTCAGCCCCGGCGTGACGAATCCTTCCAGCCCGGCTGCGAACTCCTCCGCGTTTTCAGCACGGTTTAAACGGAGAATTCCATTCAGCTCCTCTCCAGCTTCCAATCCGCTCCATCTGAGAGAAAACGCCTGGTATGGTCCTTCTTCCATTATTTTATTCATGACCGGTCCGTTTCTCGTGATTTCCACCCGGTGAATATAGGGCTCCTCTTCTCCTTCTATATAGATTTCTTCATCAATTAATTCCGCTTCCTCCCATTCTCCATCAAATAAAAATTCATTCGGTGCTTCCGGGTTCACCTGCTCCAGAAAAACATCCTCATAATCAGCTGACATAGATGTTACTCCCCAGCTGACTTTGCCATTATGCCCCAAAACGACGCCCGGTATACCCGGCACTGTCACCCCGATGGAATGAAAATCATCTTCCAGCTCCAGATGTGTCTGATACCAAACACTTGGAACGGCAAGCCCCAGGTGCGGGTCATCTCCGAGCATCGGCATCCCGCTCTCCGTGTATTCTCCGCTTACTGCCCAATTATTACTTCCATTCCAGGTATCAGGTACAAAATTAAGCAGCTCTTCTACCTCTTCTAAATAAAGCGCCTGTGCGAATCCGTTCTCTTCAAAGAATTCAATCTCTGTGCTTTCATCATTATGTGGAGCAGCTTCCTGGCCGATTACAGGGAAATTTTCATGCCGGTGATAGTCAGGAAATAATTGCGCCGCTTCCGGTCCGAGCATTCGCAGGAGTTCATAATTCTTTAATTCATCTTCAAAGTTCCCTGTGAGAGTATATCCCATATATTTCACTGCAATTGCAGTATCTTCTATCGTCCATGGCTCAGGCTCGTAACCGAGGATACGAAATTCCAGCGGCTGCTCTCCTTCTGCAAAAGCTGTATCAATATACGCAGTGACACCAGCTGCAAAAGCCTCTACTATCTCCCTTGTTTCCTGGTCAAATTCCTCAGTTAATGCTTCAGTTGCACGGTGCATCCCATATGTACGAAAGTATTTGTCACTTTCCAGTGCCGCTTCCCCTACAACCTCCGAGAGTTTCCCCCCTGCCAGACGCCTTGTCATATCCATCTGAAATAATCGATCCTGCGCCATTACATATCCCTGCGCAAAAAATAAATCTTCTATATCTGAAGAAATAATTTTCGCGACGCCGCGGTCATCACGCACTACTTCTACTTCTGAAGAAACTGGAGCTTCCAAAACTGCTCCGTCCAGTTCCGGGTGGCTTTTCCCCACAAACCAGTTTGCTGCAAACAGCCCAAGAATGATCAATACTGCTATTACCGCCCCTATCCATAACAGAGCCTTTACCCATCTTCGTTGAAAAAAAGATTTGTACTCTCGATTATATGTAGATACATTTCTCATTTGCCTCCCCCTGACTTTTTTATTTTTTGAAGAATCTTTACAATGACTAGCTGAATCCCTCCCTGGAAAGCTCCCTTCTTAGCAACAAAAATCTGGAATCACTATCTTCTTTCTCCTTTTCAACTGCACCTTATAATGCAAAACTCTATGTATTGTAACACTGTGACTTTATTACTTTACTTTTATATTCGTCACCGTTAATTGAAGGTCCTGCATGATTGAAATCCTTTATGTTTTGAATGTGTATATTATTTTGCAGCCTGGCAAGCAGGGAAAATAATAGAACGAAGTTTCAGATGATTCGTTATGGGAATAGTTTCTATATCAACAAATATACCGATCATTTAAAAAGCGTATAAGGAGGATGTCTTGAATGAGCAGAAAAGTAATTGGCGTATATGATTCAGAAGCAGAAGTGAAAGCAGCTGCCGAAGATCTTCAGCAGGAAGGGTACGCCCCAGAAGAACTTTTTCTTGTAGCTAATGAAAATGCTTCTATTTCCTGGCTGAAAGATAAAACGGGCGCTGACGTAAAAACGATGGAGAATAAACCTGATGCAGTTGAAGGTCCGGAAACTTCTTTCTGGGATAAGGTAAAAGCTGTATTTCAGGGACAAACGGATTTTTCCGGCGAGGGGCAGAAAGCCGGCGAAATGGACTTAACAAAGTATGGATTAAACGAAGCAGCTGCCCAGGAGTATGAAGCAGACGTCAGCAATGGCAGATTTCTGCTGCTCGTTCCTGACAGTTCTTCCGGTTCTGCGCGCATTTAAGCAGAAGTAAAAGATTTTTAATTTAATAGTTAATTTTTTATCACGGCAGATTTACAGGAGCGGATATCTCTCCTGCTCTTCTGCTAAGGAATCGGCACGTAATAAATGAAGGAGGTATGAACGTGGGTAAAAGAGTTGTCGGCGTATATCAAACAAAAGAGGAAGTTTTAAAAACAGTAAATGACTTAAAGTTCGATGGACATCAGCCGCATACAATCAACATTATTGCCAATAAAAACGAGCACACTTCCTGGCTGGAAGAAGATATGGATGTCAACGTAGAAACAACCGAAGGCAGATCTGAAAAAGACGCTGAAGATCCTTCCTTCTGGGAGAAAGTGAAAAAAACATTTAAAGGAGAGGCCGATAATAAAGGGGAAAAAGAAGCTGCAGAAGCTACGGGTCCGCAGGTGTTTACAGCATTTGGACTCACAGACACAGAGGCAGAGCAGTACGAAGCTGAAGTAAACAGCGGCAAAATTGTCGTGCTCGCAGAAGAAACTCCAAAGGGAGTGGAAGTTCCTGACGGCAGAGTCGTTCCTTCCACCGAAGAAAACTTTTCCCAGGATGAGAACGAAAAAAAGAACAGCAATCATCCTGACACGAAAGAAAATGATCGCTGACGTAAATAAAATCTTTCTCGTTCCTTCAGCAGAAAACCTGAATGCAGGAACGAGTTTTTTTTATAAAAAATATGCGGCTCTTCTACTGAATTTTCAAGAAGCCTGCTACTGGAGGAGTAACACATGGATTCTAATCAAAGCAGAGATAAATACAGCCAGATTTACGGGCTCCGCTCCCGGGGCGTCTTTTTTGTATCTACTTCTGATGACAAGCGTGCCCACTTCCACTTTGGCTGCTGGACTACCCAGTGCTCCCATCACCCGCCGCGAATGCTGACCTGTTTTCCGAAAGAGTTTGAAGGAACAGAGATTGTAAAAAATTCTGGAAGGTGGGCCCTCAGTCTGGCGGCAGCGGATCAGGAAGAATTTCATGATAAGTTCTTTTCCGGCAATCAGTCGATTCAAGAAATCGGGGAAGAACATTTTATTTATGCAGAAACGGGTACGCCTATTTTAAAAGACGCTGTCGCTTACTTTGACTGCAAGGTTCACTCTCTTATCGATAATGGAGATTTTGTCATCGCAGTTGGTGATATTGTCGATGCAAAGGCACTTCATCCTGACAAAAAAAATCTGAATGTCGAATATTTATCTGCTGAAAGAGAAGAGGATTATATGACCGGTCCTCTTACACTGCCTTTTAAAGGATTTAACCTGTAATAACAGCGTCCCTTCTTATTGGGACGCTGTTATTCTTATTTTATATTGTTATTTTTCTTCTCTGCCTTTTAGTTCGTTAATAAATCGGTATACAAGTCTTAGTTCTTCTTCATCAAGGTGTTCCAGCATTAGGTAGATTTCGTTTTTCGTGTACTTCATTTCGTTTCCTCCCTATTCTTCAATTTCTAATAATCTATTCCCACTTCCCGGCTCTTTGAACCTCCTAACATATTCCGTAAAGCACCATTGCTGTTTGAATCATTCCCTCAATAAAATGCGGAAAAACTTTTTCTTTTAGGCTTGGTTTAAGACCGGTGTTAATATAAGAAAGGTACGCCTGCGTGCCTTTTCTGACAGCACTGTTCGTGATAGAAGCAGACTTTCTTTTGTTTGACAGCTGTAAGAACAAAGCGTAAACCGGCGGCCCCTTATTTAAGAAGCAAAATCCACAAGGTTCTGCTATCATCATAAGTAATACCAGCACAAGTAACTTTAAGGAGGGAAATGTATGTGGACGATTGGCTATAGAGAATTTAGGGATTTATTTAAAGGAGTCCGCCCTTACTTTCTGATTGCCGTACTTACTGCTACTGCTTATTTAATTGCACAGGGAGCAGAACTTATCCCTGAAGGGTTTGAAGGTCTTTCTACAAACGCACCCTATGCAGCTGGACTTTCTGCATCCATCTTGTCATTCGGCCTGCTTTTTGTATTAACTCTTTCTCATAATTCGGTAAATAAAGAAGTAGAATCCAGTACGATCAGGTTTCTTGTTACGAAGGCTTCCCGCGGTGATATCATTATGGGAAAATTATTCGGCATTCTGGCCTACTGGTTTATTCTTCTGTTAATAACCACTCTTATCATCAGCTATTTTTCAGAAAGGTTTTTCTTTACTGCTTTTCTTGAATTTCTTATATTTATTTTTTACTGCATTTCTCTCACGCTGTTTCTCTCTGTAGTGATAAGAAGCTCCAGTCTGTCTATGTTTCTCGGAATTATCTTAGCTTTTACCATTCCTGTTTTATCAGTTTGGGCGGTACTCTCTGAAAATATATACATTAACTGGTTCAAGTTCTTTACGCCATATTATTACTTCCAGTTTGATTTTATCTATATGGCAATTCCATTTCTAATCGGCTTATTATTGCTTGCTCTCTCAACGAAAATATTTCAGGGGAGGGATTTCTAATGAGAGTAATCCGCACAGAAAACTTAACGAAAGCATTCAGAGGAGAAGTTGTCGTAAATAAGATTACCCTGGAAGTAGCACAGGGAGAAATTTTCGGGTTTCTTGGACGCAATGGAGCCGGAAAATCCACTTTTATTAATATGCTGACGGATATTATGAAGCCGACTTCCGGAGAAGTATATTTATTTGAAGAAAATTTAGGAATCGATGCAAATAAGTACCGTATTGGGGTTCTTCCGGATTATTCTTCCTTTTATGATGATATGTCCGCTGTACAGCACCTTTCTTATTTCAGCCGCCTTTCAGGAAATAAAGCCAGCAGATTAAAAATTGAAGAAACACTGGAAACAGTTGGTCTCTGGGAAGATAGAAAGAAAAAACTTCACACCTATTCTTTTGGGATGAAAAAAAAGCTGGGTGTAGCGCAGGCATTGATTCACGATCCGGAACTGCTGATTCTTGATGAGCCGACTTCCGGACTTGATGCAGAATCGGTAATTCACATGCAGAAATTGATTATTCAACTGCATGAGCAGGGAAAAACTATTTTTATGACTTCGCACAATCTGGATGAAGTAGAAAAAATCTGCACACAGATTGCGATTATGAAAGAAGGAGAAATTTCCCTGCAGGGGTCTCTTTATGAATTACAGCGGAAATTTTCTGCGACTTTTACTGTCCGGCTGAAAACCTCCTCCGAGCTGGAAGAAGTGGATAAAAAAAGGCTGAAAAGTTCTCTGGATGAAGCAAAGCTTTCCCACTCCTGGGATAAAAATTATTTATTTGTCGAGGTTTCTTCTGAAGAAGCTATCCCTTCTTTGCTGAAAAGAATTATGATGCTGGAAGTAGATATTTATGAAGCAGAAGTGGATCAGCCGTCTTTAGAAGAAATCTTTTTAGAAGAGCCGGACCACATTTAACTTATTTTCATCTGAATGTTAACAATTAAGACTTTATACTTAAAAATTTCAGCTTCTGCATAAATTCCCTTAAAATGGGTATGGAATAATAGCATCAGCATGCTCGTTCATCAATCCTCTATCTGTCAGACGAGTACAAATGTCTAATAGAAAGGCGATGCATATCATGAAACTTTACCTTTTGGCGGCACCGGACAGACGATTGTTGATTTGATCCTTTTATTAGCACTTGCTGTTACGGTCGGCCAGTTATTGATCGCTAAGGCTGGCAGTAAGCGTACTGATCCTCCGCGTGAAAAATACCGAAAATAAAAGAAGCCCCGAGCATATCAAACCTGATCTGTGCCCGGGGCTTCTTCTGTTTTTTATTTATGCAGGAGGGGACTTCAACTCTTTCTCTGCCATTTCTTTGTATTCTTTTAAACTTGAACGGGCGGCAAATTCAGCTACATCTATTGAAAAAGCATCCGCACGCATGAGAATGTGATCCTTCATGCGAGTCCAAGTTTTCCCGCCAAATTCTTCATAGCAGGTGAGGAGCTTGTCCAGGCCGCTTTCACCAAATGTCATATAGTGAGCAGTGAAATCGATGCTGGTGTCAGTAATTTTTGCCTCTGTCCAGTCAATAAACCCTGTCACATTGGCGTCTTTATCGACCATGATGTGTCCTGCATGAAGATCTCCATGCACCAGGCCGGTAAAAGGAGGCCACATCTCTTCCGTATTCAGCCATTGCTGCCAGCGGTCCCATCGTTCAGGGTGTATCTCATATTCCTGCTTCACTTTTTCCATCCTCCTGCGCATACTGCTGCTGAGCTCGACGACTTGTTCCACAGTAATTCCAGCTTCTTTCCATCGTGCTGAATCATTTATCTGATGCAGTGATACCATTGCACGTGCCAGCGTACGATGAAATGACTCAGGTACATTTTCCACATCTATCTCCCACTGATAGGACTGTGTTTTGGGATCAATTGTTCCTGCAGGTTTCCCTGTCAGCTGTGGGTAAGCTATTAATTCTTCATGAAATATAATCCATACCGGAACTTCTGCTAGCACCTCTGATTTTACTGCTTCCAGAAGTCTTTTTTCCACTTCTGCAGCCTTGACTGCATCTTTTCTTCTTGGAACCCTTAATATCCAGGCCATCCCCATCGTATCTGTTCCTAAGCCCACAATGAAATCAAGTCCAGAATCATTGATTTGAAGCGTCTCCAGTTTTATCTCAATTCCATGTTTTTTTGCTAAATCTTTTATTTCTTCCGGTCTCATAAAGTGAATCCTCTCTTTAATGATCGTTTTGTTTTTCAATAGTACAGCTCAGGCGTCCCGCTTTAAAAATAAAGACATACAATGCATAGAGCCCCAGCCGTTCATGAGTTCTCCAAGTTCTGTTTCCAGTACTTCAATCCCATGAGCCTCCAGTAGCTTTTTTGTATTCGGATTTCCTGACGGCATTACTACTTTCCCAGGTTCCAGCGTGACAAAGTTTAGCGCCATTCCTTCTTTAAGTTCCTGGATATCCGTAACCTCTATCAGTTCTATTCCTGCATCCATAAGAGCTTTTGCGCAGTCATAGGCAAGATGCCATGGAAAGACTGCCAGCTTGTTTGTATCAGCCATATTCATATATCCATCTAAATGAATGGAGCCATAGGGAATTTGTGTTTTAATAATTTTCTTTACCCCAATGTTGCGAAGCTCCGCCTCAACCTGGGAAGCACCGGCTTCATTTGCTCTGCTTCCCGTTCCTATTACCACTGTTTCCCGATTTACCCACATCGCACAGGCTCCTTCAAAGAAACCTTCTCCATTTATAGTTTTTATGATAGGAACACCAAGAGATGCAAGCGTCTGTGCCACTGCTTTCTCTTCTCCCCGCCTTGCAGGAATTGCCGGGCGGCAGATAATCGCTCCTTCCGGAGTCATAAAAACTAAATCACGAAGAAACATGGCGTTAGGCTTGTCTTCGCGCTGCCCTTTTACATAATGTACTTCTACATTGTGCTCACGGTATATATCAGCAAGCGCGTCCTGCTCTTTTCTCGCCTTTTCTGCATCTATCGCTCCCCTGAACCGGTACTCCGAAAAATTCTCTTCAGTAATTCCTTCTAACTCTTTTCCAGGTCTGTGCAGCAGCACAGACCGAAGCTTTGTTACTTCTGAATCACAGTACCAGTCTCCCCAAAGTTCTTTCATTTCTTCCGCGAATGTTGTTTCTGCTGGGAACCAGCGCTCCCCCTGTACTTTCACCTGCTTCAGTGACTTATTTTCCATTTTTTCTTCCTCCCCGGTATTACAGCGCTTCCTCACTGTGACCTTTACCTCCGTTATTCCATCACTTTTTATTTCATGCATGGTCAAATAATCTTCTCATCATCCGAATCTGGCCACGATGGCTGATTTCGTCCTCTATTACATGAAACCATAGATAATAATTGTTGTGCTTTATCCCGTTATCCCATTCACCCTCTTCATACAGCCAGCTATCCTGCTGTTTTTTCATCTGCTGCAGCGTGTTTTTTCGCACTTCTGCAAGGATATCTGTATAGTAATCAAGCGGCTGGCCATAGTATGCTTTTCTTCCTCTTTCTCCTAATTCAAGTGCAGCTCCCCACTTCTTTTGTTCTTCCTCATTTAAATCTCTGTTTTCAAAAGTAATCACTTGATGAACAAATTCTATTGCAGCAATATGCATTAACAGCGCACCTATAGAGTTTGACCCTTTATCGTCTATCATATCCAGTTCAGCTTCCGTAAATTCTGCTACCTCAAACAATGTCAGATCTCTTGTTATCTCCATCATCGCTGCCAATTCTCCTATTTTTTCCGGAAAGCCTTTTTTCTGTTTAATTGAAAATTCCATATCACAGCCTCCTTTTCTCTTTACAGTTAGCTCTGTTAAAGCCTGGGACTCTATGTCTGACTCGGAGGAATCCTTCCGCTGCCCCACAAGCAGGATTCCACGCAGCCAATCCAAGAAAGACAATGACCGACTTTCCTTCCCAGCTTCCTTCCCACCTGCTTCCCGAGTTCGTTTACAGTTCGAGACGAACCATCGACCTTCTCGCTTTCTTTTCCCGCAGGCGTTTTGAAAAACTGCCTTACCTGCGCTTTTGTTGTTAAAGAATTTGAAATAGAAGCATTTCTCTGCTTCGGTTTTACAAAGGGAAGAACGAACAATAACAGAAACCTTCATGCAGAAAATCTGCACCATGAAGTATGAAAATTAATACTGCTGTGTAACGAAGGAGAGGAAGCACGAGCGCAGTTGGAGAATCCAAGTGGCATGGTCACGAAGCACGAGCGGAATCGATCCTGGTTCTTCAAGACAGCATGGCGGTCTCTGCCCTGCTGTCTGTGGATCGATGGAAGCCGTGCCCTGTGAGAGAAATTAGTCGAGAACAAGCCCTTGGGTAAGCCTCTCCGAAAGTGCAGCAGCGGTATTACTTCTTTCAAACAAAGTTATTATTTTCAAGGCAGCCTTTAATTTAAACAGCTTCAATAACAGAAGGATCGTCATTTTGTGGTGAGTTTACAGTGACAGGAACTTCATAGGCAGTCATCTCTCCTGCGAATGGCTGAAGCAGCGGCTTCAGCTTTTCCGCTTCTGTTACACTGCGGTCCAGCCAGATACTTTCTGCTTCCTTCGAAAGAATGACCGGCATCCGGTGGTGGAGGTCCTGCATGAAATCATTTGCTTCAGTTGTAATAATCGTACAGGAGTTTATTTCTTCTCCATTTTCCGATTGCCAGCGGTCCCACAGTCCTGCCATCGCGAAAATCGGCTGGTCTTTCACTTGAATACGGTAGGGCTGCTTCTTACCTTCTATCTTTTTCCACTCATAGAAACTGTCTGCAACGATAACGCAGCGCCGTCTGGACAGAAGTTTTTTGAAGGAAGGTTTTTCATCAAGTGTCTCTGCTCTTGCATTGATCATTTTCGCGCTCATCTTTGTGTCTTTTGCAAAACTTGGTATTAACCCCCATCTCAGTTTCCCTGCTTTATGATGCTTTCCGTCATGCACAATAGTTACAATAGACTGCGTAGGAGCTACATTGTATCTTGGCGCCGTTTCAATCTTTTCAGCATTGCCCAGATCATACCTTAATCCAAGGGTCTCAATATCGGTTATAAAAGTAAATCTTCCGCAGATAATGTCCACCTGCTTTCTTTAGAATTTTCTGCTCTTATGCAAGATGCAAGTTTTTCATTTATAAAGTTTCGATAATATCCCAGGCCGTTAACGAGCGGGACTCCGGACGTTTCCCGGCAACGGTATCGCCTGCTCTTCCATGGAGATACACGCCGCATACTGCTGCCTGCTCTGCATGCATCCCCTGCGCTGTCAGACTTCCGATCACCCCTGCCAGTACGTCGCCGGTGCCTCCTGTTGCCATCTTAGGATTTCCTGTAGTGTTAATGGTGACATTTCCATTGGGAGCTGCTGTAAGAGTACGGGCTCCTTTTAACACCAGTGTAACTCCATGCTTCACAGCAAACTCTCTGGCAATTTCAATTCTGTCTGCCTGGACTTCTTTGACTGATTTTCCTGTAAGCCGCGCCATTTCGCCTGGATGAGGAGTTAACAGCACTGGACCTTCTCGTTCCGGAAAGCTTTCGATGCCTGCTTCTGCAAGAATATTTAATGCATCAGCGTCTAATATAAGCGCACATGCTGTCTGCCTCCATATATGCTTCAGCCAGTCTGTGTCCCCTTTCCATCTACCCATCCCTGGACCGATTACGCCTGCTTGTTTTCCATCGAGCAGTGCTGCTATATCTTTTGCAGAAGTTGCGGACCAGTCCCCTTTATCTTTATCCGCTACCCCCTGCAGCATTATTTCCGGCTGTTTCCCTAGCATCGCTTCCAGTACTCGCTCAGGCATTGCCCAGCTGACAAGTCCTGCCCCTGTTTTTAGTGCTGCAGCCGCGCTCATTAATCCAGCGCCTGCCATCTGCCGGGTTCCGGCCGCGACGAGTACGTGACCGAAGGTGCCTTTATTGGAATCTGCCGGCCTGACTGGAGAAAGCAGATTCATGTGAAATCTTTGTTGAATACTTTCTGCATCTGCAAGAAATGTCTGCACCTGAAAAGCTGCTGCAAAATCAGCAGGCAGTCCAATCGGGCAAGTGCTCACTATTCCAGCTGCTTCTTTTCCAGGATACTGTTCGAGACCACGTTTAGTATAAGCAAAAGTTGTCGTAAGAGCTGCTTGTATACATGGTGTTTGTACGGCTCCCGTGTCAGCGTCCAGTCCGCTCGGAATATCCATCGCTGCGATCGGTAATTCACTTGTATTTGCTTCTTCAATCAGTGAAGCATAAACTTCTTTTGGTGCCCCGCTGCTTCCCGTACCTAATAATGCATCTATAATTCCATCAAATGCTTCCCAGGCTATCTGCTCCTTTTTATAAATAACCGACGGAAGATTAAACGCTGAAGCAATGTCGCGCTGCTGCGCGGCCTCTCCTTTACATGCTGACGGATCTTCTGCATAAATCAGCGTTGGCTCAAACCCCCATTCCTGCAGGTGCCTAGCAGTCACGATCCCATCTCCGCCGTTATTTCCTTTTCCGATCAGCACCGCCCATTTCTTCAGTCTATCTCCAGCAAAAGAAGCAATCTCCTTCGCTGCATTTCTCCCCGCATTTTCCATCAGTACCATACTTGGCATTCCAATTTGCTTTATGGCATACTGATCCATTTTGCGCATTTCTTTTCTTGTAACTGCGTACATGAAGAAGCTCCTTTCTAAAAGTACAGTTCTTCTATTCCCTAGTATTTTCGACACCTAACAAAAAATACCTCTGCATTTCAGTTGTTTTCTTAATTTGCTGGCCCAGCAATTAACTTATATAGGAGCGTTTCTGCCTTTTACCAATATCATCCAAATAGCCACTCTTGTTTCCTGGTTAAAAACGAATGAAGGAGCTTCTTATCTGAAATGCGGTAAGATACTCTGCTTTCACCGGAAAGCGGAGGAGAACCCACACACACCAAATCATAAATATACAAAATTCCTTACTTTATAAACACACTGAAAAAACCGCTGGAAAACTCAGCGGTTTTTCAAAAAAGTTTATAATGTAATAATTTTCGAGTATTTCCTTCCTGGCTTATCTGCCATGCTTGTCACCATGCCGTTGCAGATAGGGCATAGAATTGTATGCTTATACCAGGAAACTATTTTCAGACTAGACTCCCTATTTATTTCCACCTTGTGCCATCTCTGCAATAACCCAGTGGCTGAAATCATTCAGCCGAGATTTTTCTTCTTCCGTAAAAGTACGGGGATACATATCCATCAAGCAAAGCGTTCCTATAAGGCCTTTCTTTGTTCTTAACGGCACTCCTGCGTAGAAACGTATACCATACTGATGGGCAAGCTGATTATTTTTAAAACGATCATCCTCATGCACATCCGGCACAACCAGGGCCTCTTCAGACGATACAATAGCCTGGCATATTCCCATTTCCAGCGGAAACTCCCGTGTTTCAAGAGCTTGTGCAGGCAGTCCCGACACAGATTTCAGCCATTGACTTTCTTCCGTTAGAAAAGAGATAAAACTTATAGGCATTTGAAAAGATGCCCGCACTGCTCTAGTAATCCGGTCATACCCCGCTTCATTTTCTTCCGCTGAAATATTTAATTCTTTCAGCGCCTCAGCTATCGACCTGGTGCTTCCTTTATCTGATGTTGCGGCAGCTTCCACCGAATAAAGCAATGCAGCTTCAGTTTTCACTTTTAATACAGCTTCAGTTTTTGAGGCATAAAGTTTTTCAATCGGCTGCGGTCTGCTCAAATAATACCCCTGTACTTCATCGCAGCCAAGATCCTTTAATACATGCAACTGTGACTGGGTCTCCACCCCTTCAGCTGTTACAAACAATTCCAGTTTTTTTGCAAGCTGCATAATAAAGGCTACTATTTCGTACTCTTTCTTTTCGATATTTTCATCGATATCCTGTACGAAAGCCTGATCAATTTTAATTCCATCCAGGGTAAACATTTTCAGATAATTTAATGAAGAATAACTTACTCCAAAGTCATCAATCACCACACTGAATCCAAGGTTCCGCAGATGATCTATAATTGCTTTCCCCTGCGTTGGATTTTTTACAAGCATCCGCTCGGTAATTTCCAGTTCAAATAATTTGGGAGAAAGCTTGCATTTTTTAATAGAAGTCAGCAGAGTCCGCTGGATTATTGCTTCATCAAATAAATTAGCGGAAAGATTCACCGATACTTTTGTTTCTTCAAATATTTCCGGCTGGGAAGAAATATCGTGGCAGACAATTTCCATCACATAAGCAGTGACTCTTTCAATAAGTGGAGACTTTTCTGCTATAGGAATAAATTCTCCTGGTGAAACCGTGCCAAGCCGGGGAGAAAACCACCTTACTAAAGCTTCATAGTTTACTTTTCCGCTTTCAATATGAAGTTTCGGCTGATAGTGCACTGTTAATTCTTTGTTGTCCAGCGCTTTCATCAGTTCTACTTCCAGCAGCAATTCATCCATATATTTTTTTCCGGCATCGTTTTCTCTGAAAATCTTAATTTCATTCTTGCCTTCCTGTTTTGCTTCAAGCATGGCAGTACACGCGTTTGAGATAAACATATTGGCATTATCAGCGTTACAGCTGATTCCGACGCAAGCAGATAAATGTATCTCTACTTCCTTTACAACATAGCTGAAAGAATTGATTTTATTCAGTACCTGGGATGCAATATTCATTACATCTTCTTTATTTTGTTCGAGTAGTACAATGACAAACTCATCTCCATCCACCCGGCCAAAAATTGTATCTTCCGGCAGAAGAGCGCCTACTTCTACTGCAACTTTCTGCAGCATAAAGTTGCCTTCTTCAATCCCAAGCAGTTCATTTAAAAGACGAAAACGATCAATATTTAAATAGAGAACATCTATTTTCGGTGGAGTATCTTTGTGCAATAATACATTAATTTCCGACTTTACTCTTACAAGGTTCGGCAGCTTCGTCAAATAATCTATATTTTCCATAGAGGTAATTAACTGTGCTTCTGCCTGATCAGCTAAATCCGCAGTCATACTGATAATATAACGGACTTCTCCTTCATTATCCTGAATGGGGAGTAAAATAGAAGAAGCATAGGCTGCAGCATTATTTGCTTTATTCATTTTATCCGCATAGAATACAGGCTCTTTTTCCTGATAAGCCCTGTCATACTGGCGAATCAGCGGTGCTGAAATATGTTTCGGATAGATTTCGTCCATTGTTTTTCCGAAAGAATCTTCAGGGAGGGAAGCCAGAATCGCCGCTTCTTCACTCACTTTTTCATATGTATAGCCTTTTTCCGTCACCTTCATTAAAAATACCATTTTATACAGTCTGGAGAAAAATTGAAACAAATAATGAGGATCCGCCTGTAATTGTGTATGCATTGTCTGCTCCACCTCCTGTAACGTATATTATGCAGCATGCTGCATAATATAAATTAATTTCTATAATTTATTGTCTGCCTTTTCTATACAATGTTATGGATATTTATTAAAAGCTTCTTTTTAAATAGTTTACTATATTATACCATTCTATTTCTATAGTCCTATCCCCCAAGAAATACAAAAGCATTAATCTATTTACTTTATTTTGTATCACACGCTGCAGTTGATAGAGAAAATTCAATAAATACCTGCTCAATGCTTTCTTCCACTGGCACTTTTTTCGTTTTATCTAAAATTCAACCACAGAAAAAGCCTGAAGCTGATAAACTTCAGGCTTCAGGCTTTAAAACTGCTTCATAAAATATTAGTTGTTAGCTGCATTGTCATTTCCTAAGTTATCGTTTCCTGCATTTGTATCATTTGTTTCTGTATCGTCTGCTGCATTATCTTCTGTGTTGTTTGTTTCTTCTGCATTTCCTGCGTTATTATCTTCACCGTTTTCGTCGTCCTGACTCCAGCTCCACTCTGTTTCGTTTTCCTGTTCAGCGAAGTCGATTGTCAGATTGTACTCCTGGAAGTCATCCTCATTAAAGTCAAAAGTATCAGCAATTTCAGAAGTAATATCTTCCTGGTCCGTTGCAGCATCTACGTTAAATTCGGAAAGATATGCTTCCATTTCCTCTACTGCATTTTCGCCTTCCAGCTCAAGGTCATCTCCGGAAACTGTTGCATCCGGCTCTTCACCTTCTTCTTCAGCAGGTGTATAAGAGAAATCCCACTGAGAATCATCTACGAGCGTTACGTTCAGTTCAAAATTGTTAAAATCCTGATCCATAACTGCTTCCGCTTCTTCTTCATCTTCCATGTTGCCTTCATCATTTAAGGCATCGTTATTTTCATTATTTAATCCGGTATTATCTTCCGCATTATTCATATTATTTCCTTCATTGTTCTCTTCATTATCAGCCAGGTTCGCTTCCGGCTCTTCTGTTACTTCTTCGTTCTGGTTGTTTGTATTGTTTCCAGTGTCTGTCTCATTGTTTCCTCCATCATTTCCGCACCCTGCAGCTACAACTGCCAAGGCTCCGATACTCATAGCAAATTTCTTCATGATGTCATCCCTCTTTTCAATAAATTTTGTTAAGTCTTAAGCTGACTATTCTAACGATTTCCCGATTTATCGTTTACTAAACTCCTATGTCTATTTTCATTACTTAGGATTTACATATTATTTTTTGTGAGATCGCTTACTAATTCTTTATGCACAATTTTTCTCTAGGCATAAACCACGGTAATCTGCTTGCGTACAGGTACATTTTATACTGTACGATTCCACGCTGTTTCACGGAGATATGTCCCGCGTATGTCTGCAGTATCAGCTTTCATCGGTGGTGAGAAAATTTTGTCTTTCTTGGTAGCTTTATAAGATTCTTTAAATTATTCAATGCTGATATTCAGAAAAAAATAACTGCGCAACTGGATA
Source organism: Alkalicoccus daliensis (assembly GCF_900103955.1). Lineage (GTDB taxonomy): Bacteria > Bacillota > Bacilli > Bacillales > Salisediminibacteriaceae > Alkalicoccus > Alkalicoccus daliensis. The sequence goes on along the minus strand of NZ_FNIL01000009.1, from coordinate 9,070 downwards.
CCTGTGTTTTCAGGATCCTTTTTGTGGGAAAACCTATAATATTACGTAAAATTACAAGGAGGTCTGCTTGATGCGCTTTTCACCGTTGAAATCTTCCCTGTCACATAAGATGAAAGAAGCCAAGGTACATTATTTAGAAGCAACTAAAGACACAGTTCACTGGGGAAAATTTGATAACTCCCTTACCCCTGCCCTGAAAATAAAGTCAGGCGACTTTGTTTACGCTGAAACTGTCACCCATCATGCAGGGGACGCCCCGGATAAGATGATGGACGATGGAATTCAGGCGATTTATGCTGCAATTCCGGAAGAAGACCGCAAGCCCGGCCCCCATCTTCTTACAGGGCCTATCTATGTAGAAGATGCAGCGCCTGGTGATATGCTTGAAGTGCAGATTTTAGACCTGGAACCTCGTCTACCCTACGGATCTAATTTATCAGCTCCCTGGGGATTCCTATTTGAAGAAGAAGAATTCCATAATAAAGAGAGAGTGACAGTTTATAAAATCGATGATAAAGGGCAGTGGCTCACGCCGCATTTCGCTTATGATTATCCCGGCCCTTATGATGTGAATGGAAAAATTCTGCATAAGAATGACGTAGAGCGTATGGAAACATTAAAAGGGATGCAGGTTCCTGCAAGAATTCACATGGGAACGATGGGCGTTGCTCCGGCTGAGGACGGTCCAGTCAGCACAATTCCTCCCTCCAACTTCGGTGGGAATATTGATAATTGGAGAATTGGTGCAGACACTACTATGTATTATCCTGTGCAGAATCAGGGAGCACTCCTTTCGCTTGGCGATGCTCATCTTGCACAAGGGGACAGTGAATTAAACGGAACAGGTGTAGAAGCTTCCGTAAACTGCTTACTGCGGATAAAAGTAAGAAAAGACTTTTCTTTTCCGTTGCCGATACTGGAAACAAATGAAGAATGGATGATCCACGCATTTGACCCCGACCTGGATGAAGCTGCGCGGATAGCTTCCTTCAAAGCCATTCAATTTCTTTGTGAGTTTTATTATTTGTCGAAAGAAGAAGCTTATTCTTTTCTCGCAGTGGCAGCAGACTTTCACATTACGCAGGTGGTAAATGAAAATAAAGGAATACACGTTACTATTCCAAAGGAAGCTTTCCTTCCGGATTAAATTCGCTATCAGACTGTTGAAAAAGTGTTTTTTCTGTATAATTATGCAATTTTATGCTTTGCCTTTGAAGGTACGCTTTCCGGAAGGAACTCTCTCCGCGAACCTGCCTTCTTAAAAGAGGAGCATGGCTTCACGCAGCCAAATCACTGGAAAGAGCTCTTTCCAGTGATTTCAAGATCATTGGCTGGTTTCGCGCATGCTTACTATATCTTTCCAGTAAAAACGCCTGGGAAGATATAAGAATCGTTATAAATCCTCCAGGAGTCGACCTTCTGCGACTGCAGCTGAGAAAAAAGAGGATTAGATTTTATAGAGCGTCTCCGGTACAAGCGCAGCTTTTTCTATAAAAACTTATTCTCCATAGCGTCCGGTGGTGACAGCGGGATTGAAGCGCAGTCTGAAGATCCTTTTTTCTGCCCCAAGGGCAGGAGAAACAGCTGAAGACCGGTCGGCAAGGTTCCGCAGGTAAGCGGTGGAGAACCTTATGCATAAAAAATTATTAAAATACAAGCTTCCTTACTTTATAAACACTCTGTAGAGCCTCACTTTTCATAAAGTGAGGCTCTTTTTCATAGTCATCACCTAGTCTCACCAGCGGTAATAAAAAGGGCGGCTGCAGCGGAATGAGAGCAGGCCGTCTGTGATGGAGGATCCTTCCATGATTAGTTCTTTGTTGTAGTAATCTGCATTAGAAAATGACTCAAGTCTCACGAATTTGAAGCTTGTAAAATTTTCTCACGGAAATTTGTACTACTCTCCTTATTATAGGGTAAAGAAATAGAACATCTCCCTTGTGATATGAAACAAATCTCATACTTAATTCACCTGAAATAAGTTACGGGAGGAAAAAATAAACTATAGAGAGGCGGGTAAATTTTGCAAAACCATAAACCTAAAATAGTTGTACTCGGTGCTGGTTACGCAGGAATGATTACAACCAGGCGGCTCGTGAAGAAACTGGGTCCGGAAGAAGCAGAAATCACACTTGTAAACAAACATAATTATCATCATATTACCACTTGGCTGCATGAAGTTGCGGCAGGAACGATGAGCCAAAATCAGGCACGAATAATGATAAGTGATATTATTAGTGAAAAGCGTGTAAGTCTTGTATATGACACCGTTCAAAAAGTAAATAAAGAAGAAAAACAGGTAATTTTAGATAACGGTGTATTGGAATACGATTACCTAGTATTTGCACTCGGCTTTGAAAAAGCCACCTTTGGAATCCCTGGTCTTGACGAGCATTCTTTTTCTATCAGCTCCATTGACTCCAGCAGGGAGATTTATCATCATATTGAATATCAATTTGCTACCTACCGAAGCGAAAACGAAAACAGCGGCAAATTAAATATTATTGTCGGAGGCAGCGGCTTTACTGGAATCGAGTTTCTTGGAGAACTCGCAGATTCCATCCCCAAGCTTTGCAAAAAATTCGACATAGACCGTAGAAAAGTAAGAATAATCAATGTAGAAATGGCTCCCACAATTCTTCCAGGATTTGACGAAGAGCTTATCGATTATACAAAAAATAACCTTAAAATAAGAGGAATCGAATTTTTAACAAATACAAAAATAGAAGAATGTTCTTCTGACGGTATTAAAATTGCCGGTAATCAGGAAATTAAAGCAGGGACGATTGTATGGACAGGAGGCGTCCAGGGAAGTTCTGTACTGACTGCTTCAAATTTCAATGTTTTTAAAGGAAAAGTAAACGTAAATGATGATCTGCGGATGCCAGAAGATGAAAATATATTTGTATTGGGAGACTGTGCCTGGGTTACAAACAAAGAGCTGAATAAACCATACCCACCTACTGCACAGATTGCCACACAGGAAGCTGAAACCTGTGCTGAGAATTTAAAATTTCTTATCCGCGGCGAGACACGGCTGAAAGAGTTTAACTTTTCCGATAAGGGAGTAGTCGTATCCCTTGGCGGTGGTGACGCTTGCGGCACTATCTTTTCAAACACAAAATTATATGGCAAAACAGCCCGTGCGATGAAAAACGTGATTGATAACAGATATTTATTGATGCTCGGAGGGCCGGCGCTGGTGCTTAAAAAGGGAAAGTTCACAATGTTTTAAACTGAAGTAAACTACCCTCCATCTTTGACCTCGAAACCCGGAAAGCATTTTGAGTATTATTTTTAATCGTTACTATAGGAATAGGAGGATATGAGAAATGAAGAACACACTTCTTATACTGCTGCTAACGCTTACTTCACTTTTGTTTTATGCAATAGCAGCACGCAGCCGTGAAAACAAACGGGATTTCCGCTAATAATTTCCGTTTTTTAACTTTATATACAAAACGCCCGCAGCAGAAGTGTTTTTTCTCCTGCGGGCGCTTGCATTCTGCTTAGTTGTTTTTAACGCTTTTTTGAAAGAAATGTCCATAGTGCCCCGCACACTGCACCTGCGAAAGCAAGGTAAGTAAGTACTGGGTGCTTTGAAGCTTTCGTATACCAGCTGGTGGACCTTTTCAAGCCGGGATGCTCCCCATGCTCTTTCTGTCCTGTCCCTGCCCTGTATAAAGCATTATTTTCTTTTGCCTGTGAAGGTTTATCTGCATGCTGTGTTCTGGACATCAGCAACGCGATCAGCTTATCAGACAGGTTTGGAGCTCCGTTTTCCAAAAGCCCGACCAGACGCGCCTGAGAGCCAACATAGATTATTTTTTTCGGATGCTCTGCTGCGTGCAGTACTGCCTCGGCTGCTGTTTTTGGCGGATAAGTTAATTCTCGGTGTGCGGGCTGGTGCTTCATATAGCTGGCGGCATGTTCGTTCACCGGCGTATCTATTTTTCCCGGATTAATTAACGTTACTGAAACAGGAAGACCTTTCGCTTCCATTTCTGTCCGCAGACTTTTTGTCCAGCCATGCAGGGCATGCTTTGCAGCGGAATACCCGGATTGCAGCACCACACCCATGTCTCCATAGGCGCTCCCCATATTAATTAACGCGCCTGCACTTCTCTGCTCTTTAAAATATTGCAAAGCAGTTCTGGAGCCATACACAGCTCCCCAGAAGTTCGTTTCAAATAAGCTGCGAAGGTCTTCGATACTGACTTCATCTGCCTCTCCGAACATTGCGATACCTGCATTATTCACCCATGTATCTACACGGCCAAACTGCTCCAGTGCGGTTGCGAGAATTTGTTTTACTTCTTCCTCCCTGCTTACATCTGCCTTAACCCAGACTGCTGATGCACCTTGTTCCCTCAGCTCATTCGTTATCTCCTGCAGCGCTTCTTCATTTCTTGCAGCAAGTACGACAGCGGCCCCTTTGGCAGCCGCCATTCTGGCAGTAGACAAACCAATCCCGCTTGTAGCTCCGGTAATAACTATTACCTGATTTGCAACTTTTTTAAGTGGGATTTTTTTATGGCGGGACTGCCTTTTTTCCTGTCTGCTCTGATATTCAGCCAGCTGATTTTGTGCCATTTCTACAGCTCCTTTAGTTTTTCTTTTCTTTACCCCCTCTATAAGAAGTGATAACTTTTCTTCCACTGCAGAGGTTCACGTTTCTGCCAGTATGTTTCTCAGTGTTTCAACATCTTCATTTATTTTGTCCTGCAGCGACCGATTATAAAAAACCGAAGCTGGATGAAAGGTAGGGAAAACCCGGTATTCCTTTTCCGTCCAGCTGTATCCATCCGGGTCAGCACGAAGGACGGGTCCCTGAATCAACTGCCCGTGACTTTCAGTGATTTTATAATCTTTTCCTTTCAGGCGTCGTAAACCGATATTTCCAAGCGTCACAATGACTGGAGCATTTACGTGATCAATTTCATAATCAAGCAGTGGCGCATGGGCATAGATTTCTTTCGCTGTAGGCGGCCGGTTGTACTTTCGCTTGGTAGTAGTGCCGTCCCTCTCTTTCTTTTCCCCCCATCGGTAGGGACGGCTTCGGACAGAAGCGGTAATGTACACTTCTTCTCTTTGAAGCCCCAGCTTTTCTAAAAATTTCATCAGCTCTTTCCCTGCTCTTCCGCTGAAGGGAATGCCGTTATGTATTTCTGTTTCTCCAGGTGCTTCTCCTACGAGCATCATCGCTGGATTTTGCGGGCCGCTTCCATATACAAACCCTTCCACCGGATAATCAGCAAGTTTTTTTCTTCCTTCTTTCGCAAGTGATTCTGGAATTTTCATTATGATTCCCTCCTTCTCCTGAATAATTTTCTTTTCCCTCCTCCATAAAGTATTATTCCTGCGTTTTATTTGTAGATCCGTTTTAAATGGGGGAAAGTCCGGCATTCTCTGTAATACTCATATTTTAATGTAATAAAGGATAAAATAAAGCACCAGAGCTGCAGGTAAAACCCTGTCAGACTCCGGTGCTTTATAAACAGTTCTGCTTATTCCTCTTCTAAGATTTATAGGATGCTTCGTCCTTTTTGTGCAAGCGCATAATGAATTCCGTGCTGCAGGGAATGAAAGCAATTGAATTTCTTCAGGTCTACTGCATTCTCCTGTATCGTCATGCTGACTTGCGGGGAAATCCCCACAATAATTGTTTCAGTTCCGATCAAAGAAGCTGCTGCACCTAATTTTTCAATCAGACTGGCAGCGTGCTCTGTGAAGTTATCATTTAAGCCTGTTAAATCCAGCACCATGTATTCAGCTCTGTATTTTGGAAGCTGCTCCAGGGTTTTTTCCAGTAATTCTCCTGTCCGGTCTTCATCATAGGTACCAAGAAGAGGTATAACTACTATTTCCTCTAACACAGGAATAATAGGAGAAGAAATTTCCTTAATAAGCTGGTTTAAATCTTCAGTTTTTTCTTTTACCAGAGCTTCCAGTCGTTCAATCTGCTCTGCTTCTTTCTGCCGGACAAGTCTGTGAATATTTTTTTCTACACTTTCCTCCGAAGGAAAATAGTGGATAACAGTTTCATCATATCCTTCCAGCTGATAGTGAATTACTTCATACCAAATATTCTGGCCGAACATCTGTGTAAAAATACCCGCATAATGGGCAGGCAGAAAATCTCCTCCCCGCTCTTTCTTTTGTGCCACGTTAACCTTATGTTCCCAGCTGTTTTTTAAATATACTTCCAGTGTTTTATTTTCAATATCCAGCTTATGAATTTCAGCCAGCCCCCAGCCTGCAGAGGCATAAGTTGCTGTGATTAATGCTGCCGCTTCCTCTACATTCACATTTTTCATATTGGAAAAATATTCTCCGACCACCACACCTTGACGAAAGCCCGTGGTTTCCAGTACAACTCTTGCAGCTTCTTCCCCTGACACTTCTTCTAAAGCATCAAAAAATTCTCTCATTACGGTAGTAACCCAGAAAAGTACCGCATCTTCTCCTTCATAGGTAAACAAACCTTCTTGAGTTTCCCAGCCGAATTGCAGACCGTCTATATTAATAGTTTCATTTTTTGTCATGTTGGAAGCTCCCTCTTCGTAATATCGTCTGTGGAATTTATAGAACATTAAATTCAATATTACAGATACTTCTAGTATACAGGAAGGAAAGCGACTATTATATAAACAATCCTCCTCTTTTTAATCAATAAATATTTTATGCATTCCCAGCAGGACTCTTGCAAAAAATATTAAATTTCGATATAGTTAATTGTGCAATTAATTGCTCCCTGCGAATTATTCTTGTTTTAAAAGCTTGCAGGTAATGGACAGGATTTTTGTAAGAGCCTGAGGTATCCGTAAAATCCACTGTTCTATTTAAGCAAATTATGATAAAAGAGTTTAACCTAAAAAATACGAGTATATTATATTAGTTTGGCATACTTAGAAAAATATACAGCCTGAGCTTTTATCCGCAGCGGTATTTACAGACGATAGAGCTGGAAATAAGTTATTGGATAAGAGAAATAATTCATACACAATTACAATTATTATAATAATCCCCTGCGAACAGCAAAGTGGAAATCAAGAGACGTTAGTGCTCATTGATAAGCTGCAAAGAAAATTTCTTTGCAGCTTTTTTATATGGAAAAACAATTGAAAAATTATCTCGCTTTCGAGATGTTTAAACCCCCGCCATACCGGGAAATATTAATATCGAAAATCCATTTCAGCAGCGATGTTCATTTAAAGGAGAAGAAAATGATAGATAAAAAAAATATACAAACAGAAATTGCAAGCTACATGGGAAAGATGCTTCGTGATAATTTTGGCAAGGGACCAACTTCTGTGTTTGTGGCCCTTTATTCACCCTTTCTTGTTATACACCTTCGAGGGTTTCTGGCGCCTATGGAGAAAATACTGGTAAAGCAGCGGGAAACGAAGCGCGTAGAGGAAACGAGAGATGTTCTTATGCAGGAATTGATGCCTGAAATTCACGACAACTTACAAACAATCGCAGATATTGATCTGCAGGACATGTATTTTGACTGGAATATTCATCGGCAGACCGGAATGATTTTAGGGATTTTATCCTCGGAAGATAAAATAACTCAGCCTGCATGGCCCGCTTCTGTTGATCAGAAAAAATTCAATCAAACGATTATTGAAATGAGTGAATGGGGACAGAAAACTCCTGCTTCCACGAAATCCTACTGGATTAACGATCAAATTATCGTAGTACGAAAATCCGGGGTGTTTGTGCAGATTGAGAAGGAATTTATTAAAGCTGGTTTTACCGATGAATTGAAACTGGTGAAAAGACCATTAGAAAAGAAACTGCTCTACCAGGCAGGACTGGAGAAAATTATTAACAAGCCGATTGTAGAAACTTTTATGGACTGGGACTTTAAAAATGACATTGGTTTTATTATTCTCGCCCTGCAGTCAAGCAGCAAAGTATAAGAAGCGTGCCTTGGAGAATTCCAGGCACGCTTCTTATACTTTCAGGAGTTACTACGCTCAGTAATGAATCTGCCGTCATCAGTATCTTTTACATTCTGCAGATACTTGGAAGACAGTTTTCACAGTGAGATGCCTGTTTTAAGTATTCCAGATCATTGATTACTAAACAGCCTTCCTCCTGGGAAATAACTCCTTCCTTTTTCAGGGAAGCGAGTATTCTGTTTACGTTTTCCCGGGAGGAACCGATGTAGCTTCCCAGTTCTCCATTTTTTAGTTTCTTTTTGATTTTCACCACAGATCCTTCCTGTCTTCCATAGGAATTCACTAAACGGATTAAAGTGGAACAAACAGCTCCTTTTTTTCCGTAAAACGTTAAATCCTGCAGCTTTGCTCTCGCGATTTGTTCCATCATAGAACTCCATTTTAAAAATTCTCCGGAAAGCCTGGGATTTTGTTCCATTCTCTCTTCCAGTCTTTTATTGCAAATAACGCCTATTTTACTTTCAATTTCTGCAACGGCATTAAAATGATACCGGTGCTGCGTAAAGCTGTTTAATTCTCCAAATATATCTCCCGTACTCATAAAGCTCAGTACATATTCTTTATCATCCGCTGTTTCTTTATAAATTTTCACTTCTCCATCCATAATATAAAACAAATAGCCTGCGGTATCTTCTCTGTTAAACAGCATACCTCCTGCAGTGAAAGTTTGAATTGACATCAGCTGATGCAGCTCCTGCATACTTTCCCCTGAAAAATGAAATGTATTCTGACATGGTTTTTTTGGCACTTCAAGCATTGCTTCTTTTCCCATGAAAATCCCTCCGTACTTAATGTTACACCTATTGTATTTCATCCTGAATCTATTGGATGTGACAAAAATCACCAGCAGTAAATTATTATATGAAATGTTCTTTATGGCAGACCGTGATGCTTCCTACTAAACATAGAAAGGTTTTTAACGCCTGCAGAAAACCTTTTATTTATTTAGCTCTGTTAATGTTCAGTGTTGATAATAATAGAAGAATTCGCTGCAACTGACCTGCCGTGGAGGAGATCTCCGGGTAGACTAACGTCTTCCGGGATCTTCCGACCTCCTTCTTCCACAGGCGGTATGAACGTTCACCGCCGGAAGCATTTGC
>NZ_FNIL01000024.1 GCF_900103955.1 Alkalicoccus daliensis | reverse complement strand
AAGTGACCTTCTGGAAGGTCACGAAGCACGAGCGGAATCGATCCTGGTTCTTCAAGACAGCATGGCGGTCTCTGCCCTGCTGTCTGTGGATCGATGGAAGCCGTGCCTTAGAGAGAAATTAGTCGAGAACAAGCCCTTAGGTAAGCCTCTCCGAAAGTGAAGCAACAGTATTACTTCTTTTTAGCAAAAATTTTATTTTCAAGGCAGCCTTATTAAAAAAGAATTGCAGAAAGACTTTTAAGATCATCCAGCACAGGGAAACTTTTTTAATAGACTCTTTATCAGATGTGGCATGGTCAGGAGAGGGTGGAAGCAGATTGAACCTCGTTATCGATATAGGAAATACGAAAACAGCTTTTGGGGTATATAAAGAGAAAGAGCTGATTTCTCACTGGACGATGAAAACGGACGCAACCCGGACAGCCGACGAATATGCTCTTTTTCTGTATCATATGATGGAATTTTACAGCCTGCATACAGAAGACTGCGAAGGAGCAATGATCTGCTCCGTAGTGCCGCAGGCAGACAGCGTAACTGCAGAGGTGATGGAAGACCACCTGCGTATTCCTGTACGTTTTGTAGGGCCAGGTGTGAAAACTGGATTAAACATTTTATATGAAAATCCCAGGGAAGTAGGAGCAGACCGGATTACAAACGCAGTGGCAGGAAAAGAGCTGTATGGTTTTCCACTCATTATTATTGATTTCGGGACTGCGACGACCTACTGTTATCTGGATGACAAAGGACGCTATCTGGGCGGTGCGATTACTCCCGGCATGGATATTGCGATGGAAGCACTTGCAGCAAAAGCTTCAAAGCTTCCGCGTGTAGAAACAAATAACACGGGCCGCGTGATTGGAAGAAGTACCGCAGAAGCATTGCAGGCCGGTGCTCATTACGGACAGCTCAGCGAAGTGGAAGGAATGATTCAGCGGATGCGCACAGAAGGCGGTGCGCATGCGAAAGTGATAGTAACAGGCCCTTCTGCTCACTGGATAGCACAGGAAAGTGATAAAATTGATGAAGCCCATGAGTTCCTGACACTCGATGGTCTTCAGCTTATCTATTTAAAAAACAAAGAGTTATTTTCATAAGGAGGAAATGAACAGATGAACGATTATTTAGTAAAAGCACTCGCATATGATGATACGATTCGAATTTATGCGATGCGTTCGACAGAGATGGTGAAAGAAGCAGCCCGCCGGCATGATACATGGCGCACAGTGACTGCTGCGCTGGGACGTGCGTTGACGGCTGGAACAATGATGGGATGCATGCTCAAAGGTGAAGAAAAAATGACCATTAAAATTGAAGGAAACGGACCAGCAAGTCCGATCATCATAGATTCTACGGCTGCGGGCACTGCCCGGGGCTATGTAAATCAGAGCCACGTCGATCCGGAACGTAAAGCAAACGGAAAACTTGATGTATCGGCTGCAGTCGGCACCGAAGGCTCTCTCTCTGTAGTAAAGGATCTTGGAATGCGGGATCATTTTACCGGCAGCGTGCCCCTTGTATCCGGAGAACTGGCAGAAGACTTCACTTATTATTTTGCTACTTCTGAACAGACCCCCTCTTCCGTGGGACTCGGGGTAGTAGTAGGAAAAGAAGATATTGTAGAGGGTGCCGGCGGTTTTATTCTGCAGATTATGCCAGGAGCCCAGGATGAAACGCTTGATGATATTGAAGCGCATCTTAAAACGCTGCCGCCGATTTCTTCTATGATTCAGCGCGGGGACACACCTGAACAGATTGTAGAGCAATTGGCAGGTACGGACAATTTCCGGATTATTGAAACAAAGGAAACAGTGTTTGAGTGCCAGTGCTCCAAAGAAAGAATTTTAACAGCTTTATACAGCATTGATGATAACGAGCTTTCCGCAATGATTCACGAAGATGGCGGGGCAGAAACAACCTGTCATTTCTGTAATGAAAGATATTGGATTTCAAAAGAAGAATTGGAAACAATTTTAGAAAAGAAATAACAGAAGATATTTATTTGCATTCTTTAGAAAGCTTTGCTACGATGTAAGAACAATACAAAACTAAACCGATTAAAATACTCAGGATTACAAGGAGGCGTTTTTCATGGCGAAAGTAGCAAATTCAATTACAGATCTCATTGGGGATACTCCACTGGTGAAATTACAGCGGCTGACAACAGAAGAGCATGCAGATGTATATCTGAAGCTGGAGTATATGAACCCGGGAAGCAGTGTAAAAGACAGAATTGCAATTTCAATGATTGAAGCAGCAGAAGAGCAGGGGAACCTGAAGCCGGGAGATACGATTATTGAACCTACAAGTGGTAACACCGGTATCGGGCTTGCAATGGTGGCTGCTGCAAAAGGATATAAAAGTATTCTTGTAATGCCGGAAACAATGAGTATGGAACGACGCAACCTGCTGCGTGCTTATGGTGCAGAACTGGTACTGACTCCAGGGCCAAAAGGTATGAAGGGTGCAATTGCAGAAGCAGTAGAACTGCAGAAGAAGCATGGTTACTTCATGCCGCAGCAGTTTGAAAATGAAGCAAATCCAAAAATTCATCGTGAAACAACAGGAAAAGAGCTGCTGGCACAGGTCGGCGATCAGCTGGATGCATTCGTTTCAGGAATCGGCACCGGCGGTACGATTACAGGAGCCGGAGAAGTACTGAAAGAAAAATTCCCGGATCTTCATATTGTCGCGCTTGAGCCGGAAGACTCTCCTATCCTTTCAGGCGGCGGACCTGGTCCCCACAAAATTCAGGGAATTGGTGCCGGGTTTGTACCGGACATTTTAAATGAAAACATTTTTGATGAAGTAATGCAGGTCTCTACTGATCAGGCATATGAATTTGCCCGCCGTGCAGCGCGCGAAGAAGGTATTCTTGGCGGTGTTTCTTCTGGGGCGGCGATTTATGCGGCACTTGAAGTAGCGAAGAAGCTTGGCAAAGGAAAGAAAGTAGTAGCGGTTATTCCAAGTAATGGAGAGCGTTACCTAAGCACACCACTTTATCAGTTTGACGACGAAGAATAATTTGCAGGACCCGGAGAGCTGAGCTTCAGCTTTCCGGGTTTTTTTAAATGAATTACAAACAGAGGAAGTTTTCTTAACGATGAATGAATTTACTGCGCGCTCTAAGTGACAGAAGGGATTCTGGGAATAGAAAAATTTCTGCTGAAATTGAACAAACACTGTCGGGGTTAAGCAAAGCACGCACTATTAAAGAACAGAGCGATCTTCACTTTTCCAAATAAGATTTTTTACGAAGCGAAGATGATTGCGCGAGGTCTGAGACCCCCGTATAATAATGGGAGAAATAAAACTGGCAGAAGAAGTCAGGAGTGTGTGGAATGAAGAAAATTAGAAAACCGTTTGGGGCTTCTTATCCTTTGGAGGAAGAAGGCCGGAGCTGGTTTGACGTATATAAAATAATCAGCCGGGGGAAACCGGATCATGTGCTGCTCGAAAGTGGACGCGGAGGCAGATATTCTTTTATCGGTCTCTCGCCGTTTGCAAAGCTGCGCGGGAAAGATGGCTTGCTTGAAGTAGAACAGGGAACAGCTAAGTCAGTCTTCAAAGGACCGCTTCTTTCTTCACTTCGCAGCTGGCTGAAGGAGTATGAAACAGAAACAGCAGAAATGCTTCCGGATTTTCAAGGAGGACTTATCGGACAGTTCAGCTATGATCTTGTCCGTGAAGTGGAAGATCTCCCGAAGAGTGCAGAAGACGATCTTCTTACAGAAGATATTTTTCTGCTGGCGTTCGATTCGTTTTATGTAATAGATCACCTGGAAAAGCGGCGGTGGAATATTGCTGTTGCTTCTTCAGAAAAAGAAGCGCAAAAAGAGCTGGATAGTCTGGAGGCCTCCTGGGCACAGGCATCAAAAGAAGCCCTCCCGCAATTTCACCAGGCGGAAAGCCCGCCTGAAAATGAAGTTCCCGTACGTTCTTTCTCAGAGCCGGATTTCGCCAGAGCAGTAGAACAGACAAAGCAGTATATTGCGCAGGGAGATGTATTTCAGGTAAATCTTTCTGTCCGAGAAACAAGAAAGCAGACGACCGAGCCAATGCATGTTTATGAACACCTGCGCAAGCTGAATCCTTCCCCTTATATGGCCTTTATGCAGACGCCTGAGCTGCAGTATATCAGTGCTTCCCCGGAACTGCTGGTAAAGGTGAAAGGGAATGAAGTAAGCACAAGACCGATTGCAGGAACACGCTCCCGCGGGAAAAATGAAGCAGAAGATCAGGAACTTGCGGAGACTTTACTATCCAATGAAAAAGAACGTGCAGAACATATTATGCTGGTGGATCTGGAAAGAAATGATCTCGGGCGTGTCTGCACCTATGGAAGTGTGGAAGTAAATGAGCTGATGGTGATTGAAAAATATTCCCACGTACAGCATATTGTCTCTAACGTAAGAGGGAAAAAATCTCCGGATTTCGATATACTCGATGTAATTGCCGCTACTTTTCCCGGCGGTACCATTACAGGAGCTCCGAAGATCCGGACGATGGAAATAATTGAAGAACTGGAACCGGTAAGGCGGGGCGCATATACAGGCGCGATGGGATGGATTGGATTTAATCATGATATGGAATTGAATATCACCATCCGGACGATGATTGCAAAAGAGGGCGAGGTACACGTGCAGGCGGGCGCGGGAATTGTAATAGATTCTTCCCCGCAGGCAGAGTACCGGGAGTCTTTAAAAAAAGCAAAAGCACTATGGAAAGCGAAAGAGCTGAGTGAGTTGGAAGCAGCAGAGCAGAGGAGGATTTTAAGATGATATTAATGATTGATAACTATGATTCTTTTACGTATAACCTGGTACAGTATTTAGGTGAAATGGGACAGGAATTGGTAGTAAAGAGGAATGATCAGATTACCATGGAGGAAATCCGCGAAATGAATCCTGATTATTTGATGATTTCCCCAGGACCCTGTTCCCCGAACGAAGCAGGCGTCTCCATGGAGGCAATCCGGACGTTTGCCGGAGAAATTCCTATTTTTGGAGTGTGTCTGGGGCATCAGTCAATGGCGCAGGTATTTGGAGGGGACGTGGTGCAGGCAGAAAGATTGATGCACGGGAAAACTTCTCCGGTGCACCATAACAGCGAGTCTATTTTTGCAGGTCTTCCCAACCCTTTCACAGCAACAAGATATCACTCCCTCATTGTAAAAAGAGAAACGCTGCCGGACTGTTTTGAAATTACTGCAGAAACCGAAGAAAAAGAAATTATGGCGATCCGCCATAAAGAACTGCCAATCGAAGGAGTACAGTTTCATCCCGAATCCATTATGACAGATACCGGAAAAATTATGCTCCGTAACTTCCTGGATCATTATAAGGAGTTTCGATCCACATGTTCCTCTACGTAAACGGAGAAATAAAAAAGGATAAAGATATTCATATTTCCCCTTACGAGCATGGATTTTTATATGGTGCGGGTTTATTTGAAACGTTCCGCACATATGAAGGAGTACCATTTTTATTAACGGACCATATGGATCGTTTAAAAGAAGGAGCAGGGGAGCTGAACGTGAAGCTCCCTTCTTCATTAGAAACTGATATACGGGAAGCCGTGCCGGCATTGCTTAAAGCGAACGGATGGAAAGACGGCTACTTCCGTCTGAATATATCCGGGGGTGCGGAAGGTGTGGGGCTTCCTGCAACCTCCTACAATCATCCGCTTTGTATTCTGTATGTAAAGCCACTCCCGGCTGAAATGCCGGACGAAAAAAAAGGCGCGACGCTGCAGCTGCGCAGGAATTCCCCTGAAGGAGAGGTGCGGCGCAAGTCGCATCATTACTGGAATAATATTCTCGCTAAGCGGGAACTGGGAGAACAGCCGGGAACAGAAGGAATATTCCTGACGGAAGCAGGAGTTGTTTCTGAAGGGATCACTTCTAATATTTTTTTCGTGAAAAATGAAAAGCTGTTCACTCCAGATGAGAGCTGCGGCTGTTTAAGGGGAATTACCGGAAGGTTCGTTCAGCATGCGGCACTTGCACTGGGATTAGAAGTGTATGAAGGACGTTTTTCTTTAAAAGAGGCACAGCAGGCAGAAGAAGTATTTGTGACGAATTCGATTCAGGAAATTATCCCCCTTTCTTCATGGGACGATATTTCTTACCCCGGCGCTTCCGGACCGGTGACAAAAAACCTGCAGAAGATATATTCTTCGGCGATCCGCAGCACAATAGAGAAGCATCAATAAGAAATCAGGTGATAGCAATGCAGAAAACGCGTGTAATAGAATGGGATGGACACCGGCTCGACTTTGACGGCAAAACGTATGTGATGGGAATTTTAAATGTAACTCCGGATTCCTTTTCAGATGGAGGAAAATTTAATCAAACTGAGGAAGCGGAATATCAGGCACAGAAGATGGTGCGCGAAGGAGCAGATATTATTGATATCGGTGGAGAATCCACCCGGCCGGGTGCGGTAAAGGTGGAAGAAGCAGAAGAAATCCGCCGGGTCCTCCCAGCCGTGCAGGCAGTAAGAAAAGCAGTGGATATCCCAATCTCCATTGATACGTATAAAGCTGCAGTTGCAGAAGCAGCTTTGGAAGCAGGAGCCGATATTATTAACGATGTCTGGGGAGCGAAAGCAGATGATCGGATGGCTGCAGTAGCGGCAGAACATAAAGTGCCGATTATCCTTATGCAGAACAGAAAAGAAGCTTCCTATAATAACTTTCTGGAAGATATGAAAAGAGATCTTCTTGAATCGGTAGAGATCTGCTTAAAAGCCGGAGTGAAGGAAGATAAAATTATTTTGGACCCGGGCATCGGCTTTGCTAAATCTTATGAAGAAAATTTAGCGGTAATGCGGCATTTAGATAAGTTTACGAGTTTAGGCTATCCGCTGCTGCTGGGCACTTCCCGCAAATCACTGATTGCAAAAACACTCGATCTGCCTGTTGGAGAAAGAGTAGAAGGAACGGGAGCTACGGTCTGCCGCGGGATTGACCTCGGGTGTGAAATCGTGCGTGTACACGATGTGCTTGAAATCAGCAGAATGACAAAAATGATGGATGCAATGATAGGTAAAGGACATCAATCATCTATTCCGATCGGAGGCTTAAAATAATGGATAAAGTATATGTGCAGGGCATGAGATTTTATGGGTATCACGGAGCTTTCGCGGAGGAGAATAAGCTGGGACAGCGTTTTTTTGCAGATGTTACGCTGGAGCTGGATGCGGAAAAACCGGGGCGCACAGATGATTTAGATGATACCGTTAATTATGCAGAAGTATATGAGGCAGTGAAGGAAGTGCTGGAAGGAGAGCCGGTGAAACTGGTGGAAACTTTAACGCACCGGGTAGCGCAGCAGGTGTTAAAGAAATTTGCAATAGTTGATGCAGTCAGTGTGAAGGTAACGAAGCCGGACCCGCCTATTCCTGGGCATTACGATGCTGTAGCAGTGGAAATCCGCCGCGAACGAGGATTTGAAACTTCATGATTTCCTATATCAGTCTGGGTGCGAATATAGGAAACCGGGTGGAACAGCTGAAGCAAGCAGTAGAGATGCTGCAGCAGCGGGAGGAGATCCGAATATTGGCCCTCTCTTCCTTTTATGAAACAAAGCCGGTGGGTGTAACAGATCAGCCGGACTTTATTAATGCAGTGGTGAAAATAGATACTTCTCTGCCACCGTTAACATTGCTGGAAGTTACGCAGTATATTGAACAGGAGCTGGGGCGGGTAAGAAAAGAAAAATGGGGCCCTAGAAAAATTGATCTGGATCTTTTACTGTACGGGGAGGAGACGATAGAGCTGGAATCGCTCATCGTGCCTCATCCGCGTATGACTGAACGGGGATTTGTACTCCTTCCATTAGAGGAGCTTACCCCGGATCTCACACTTCCCGAGCCTGATGGAAGAAGTATCAGCCACTGTATCAGAGCACTCGGTGACACCAGTGATATTGTAAAGCTGCCTGAAAAAAACGATGGAGCAACTTAATGTATTCTGGTGAATGAAAAATAAAGAGTGGCAGCAAAGAAGATAATGAGCTGGGTGAACATTGTACAAGTAAGAATAAATACGAATAAAAGACAGACCCGGAGAAGCGCTGCTTTGGCGGAAGCTTAGTTGACGTAGCAGCAATACTTCCTTATACTACGTGAAGACAATAAAACTGCCGGTTCATGCTGGCAGTTTTCTTCATATCTTTTGAAGCAGCTTTATTATAGAAGAACTAATTACTTAATTACAGGAGATGATGAATGTGAGTCAAGATTTTGAAGCTTCCGATCAAATGCAGGTGCGGCGGGAAAAGCTGCAAAACATGTTTGATGCAGGAATAGACCCGTTCGGCGGCAAATTCGAGCGTTCCCACGATGCAGTCAGCATTACAGGAGACTACGATTCTTTATCAAAAGAAGAATTGGAAGAGCACGAAGTATCAGTGGCAATTGCAGGGCGTATGATGACAAAGCGCGGAAAAGGAAAAGCAGGCTTTGCTCACTTACAGGACCTTTCGGGACAGATACAGATTTATGTACGAAAAGATGCAGTAGGCGAAGAACAGTACGATCTTTTTACACGAGCAGACATTGGAGATCTTTTAGGGATCCACGGGGTAGTATTTAAAACAAAAGTTGGAGAGCTTTCTGTAAAAGCGCAGAAGCTGGAATTCCTTTCTAAATCCTTACGTCCGCTTCCTGATAAATATCACGGGTTAAAAGATGTGGAACAGCGCTACCGCCAGCGGTATCTAGATTTGATCGTAAATCCGGAAGTGCGTGATACGTTCGTATTCAGAAGCCAGATCCTTCGTTCCATGCGCCGGTACCTGGATGACAGAGGATATCTGGAAGTAGAAACTCCTACAATGCATTCCATTCCGGGAGGTGCTTCTGCACGTCCATTTGTAACGCACCATAATGCACTCGACATGACGCTCTATATGCGTATTGCAATTGAACTGCATTTGAAACGTTTAATCGTAGGTGGTATGGAGAAGGTCTATGAAATTGGAAGAGTCTTTCGAAATGAAGGAATTTCCACCCGGCATAACCCGGAATTCACGATGATTGAGCTTTATGAGGCTTACGCAGACTACCAGGACATTATGAGTCTTACAGAAAACTTGATCGCGCACATTTCGAAAGAAGTGCTCGGAACAGCGAAAGTAATTTATAACGATACAGAAATAAACCTGGAGCCGGAGTGGAAAAGAATCCACATGGTGGATGCTGTTAAAGAACACACAGGGGTGGATTTCTGGGCGCATATGAGCGACGAGGAAGCGCGTGCCCTTGCGAAACAGCATAACGTTCCGGTAAAGGATACGATGAAATTTGGCCATGTCGTAAATGAGTTTTTTGAAATGTTTGTAGAAGAAAAGCTTATTCAGCCAACGTTTGTATATGGACACCCGCTGGATATTTCTCCTTTAGCGAAGAAAAATCCGGAAGACCCACGTTTTACGGATCGATTCGAATTGTTTATTGTAGGCCGTGAACATGCGAATGCCTTCACTGAGCTGAACGATCCGATCGATCAGAGAGAAAGATTTGAAGCACAGCTGGAAGAACGTGAACAGGGGGATGAAGAGGCTCACATGATGGATGAAGATTTCCTGGAGTCGCTGGAGTACGGTATGCCTCCAACAGGAGGACTCGGTATTGGAATAGACCGGCTTGTCATGCTGCTCACTAATTCCCAGTCTATCAGAGACGTTCTTCTTTTCCCGCAGATGCGCTCCCGGGAGGAACATGCAGACACAGAAGAAGAGTAAACGATCGACGCTCCTGTTATCAGGAGCGTTTTTTTGTGGAATTAAGACTGCAGCCTTATATTTTAAGATGCTGCGAATCACGTCTGTTGATTATACATTTATTTGAAAAAACATCGTTAGGTTACGGTAGTGCAGTGTCTGCGGTTTCTATTTCTTCGCTTGCCGTGGAGAAAGCTATCAGCTTCCGAATAGAAGGCATGGTTACGCACAGCCAATCTCAGGAAAACCCAGACCGTTTTTCTGAGATTTCAAACCCTTGGCTGGCTTCACTCATGCCAAGGTCCGTCCAGAATGCGAGACGGTCCAGTGATCTTTAAACTTTCTTTTTCCGCAGTCTCGAAATAACGCCTTGCCACTGACTGCGAAATGTCTTTTATTACGAGTAAAATATAATGGCAACTCCTCCCTTCATAAAACTACAGCATCACTTTTCTAAAAGTAATTAATAAAAGCAAATGCGGTCACAAAAGAGCGTTCAGAGGAAGGAGAGCGTCTTACCACATTCCAGATAAGAAACTCTTTCGTTCGTTTTAGATAGGAAACACGAGATATTATTTAGATAATATTGGCTAATCAACAGACGCGGCTGCGAAATATTTTATAGAATTTTCAATAGATGGAAGGGTGTAGTGAAACGACAGCGTTGGTATAATAGAAGCACACAAGATAATAATGTTCGGAAAAAGGGCGCACTCATCAATCTTTGAAGAGAAAAGGAAAGGTAAATAAGTAAGAAGTGCTGTAACGCTGTTTATATTATATAGAAGAAGATCGAAAACATGCTTGGATTATTCCAAAAGGTGGTGAATCTATATATAGTACCCGAAAGTAATTAAAGTACTAGATAGAGAGAAGGAAGACTGGAAAGAAAAAAGAATATTCTTTTCTTTTTAAAATACTTGTCAAAAGGAAAACAATCATGCTATATTATTATCTGTCGCCGCGGAAGAACGCAGCGAATGAAAATAAAGCGCGAAAAACTTTTTCAACAAAGTTGTTGACGTTAAAACGCTCACGTGCTATATTAATAAAGTCGCCGAAAACGAGCGGCATTCATATTTGCTCTTTGAAAACTAAACAAAAGACGAAGAAGAAGGTAAAGAGAATGAATCATTCTCTGTCAATTTTTTTAAGCAAGTAAAGAATCTTTAGCCAGATTCAGTTTTGAACGTCAGAAGTTCAGACTTCTACCATTTATTGGAGAGTTTGATCCTGGCTCAGGACGAACGCTGGCGGCGTGCCTAATACATGCAAGTCGAGCGCAGGAAACAGGCAGAACCCTTCGGGGGGACGCCTGTGGAATGAGCGGCGGACGGGTGAGTAACACGTGGGCAACCTGCCTTCCAGATCGGAA
>NZ_FNIL01000027.1 GCF_900103955.1 Alkalicoccus daliensis | reverse complement strand
GCAGTCGGTGGACTGCGCACCACGAGATAAAGGAAACTCGAAAGAGAGGGTTTCTCTTTCGTAGTTGACTTATCGTAAGAGGTGTAAGGGAAGCGGCCCAATCCCAGCGCCGTGCAGCTGCGTAATAACTAAGCCTCACATTGGTATTCTCCGCCTCTTTCCGGTGGAAGATTACGTGAGGCTTATCTTTAATAACATCTTTATTAAAGCGCTTGCATTACTTATTTTCACATGATAATATGTTAGAAGATTCAGATATTGGATCTGGTACAGGAAAGGTTGTTGTGTTTCTCTTTTTTACTCTTTTACGAAACCGGTTTCGTTAACTAGGTAGTTCGTATTAAAGATAAAACAGAGAGGAAGATTCTATTGAAGATAACTTGGCGTTACGCGGTTAGTACTATTATGGCAATATTATTATTCATAAGTGTGTTTTCAACAGCTTCTTTTGCCGAGAACGATTCTTTACTGCAGCCGCCCGACCGAAAGCCTTCTGAAGCAGGAGCACTTCAGTTAGTGGACCACGAAGGACAGAGAACGCTTGCAGGAGCAGATGGACAACCTATTCAATTGAAAGGAATGAGTACGCACGGATTACAGTGGTTTGGTGAAATTGTAAACAATAATGCATTTGCAGCTCTTGCAAATGACTGGGATTCAAACGTAATTCGTCTTGCACTCTATGTAGGAGAAAACGGATACGCCACGAACCCTGAATTAAAAGATAAAGTGATAGAAGGAATTGAACTTGCGATCGAGAATGATATGTACGTAATTATCGACTGGCATGTTCATCATCCTGGAGATCCAAATGCAGATATTTATTCAGGAGCTATGGATTTTTTTGACGAGATTTCCAGTTTATACCCGAACCATCCAAATCTTATTTACGAACTGGCAAATGAACCGAATCCTAACTCGCCAGGAGTCACTAATGATGCAGCTGGATGGCAGGCAGTAAAAGACTATGCAGACCCAATTGTAGATATGCTGCGCGCGGAGAATGCGAAAGAAAACATCATCATTGTAGGAAGCCCGAACTGGAGCCAGCGTCCAGACCTTGCGGCGGATAACCCAATCGATGATGAGAATACGATGTATACTGTACACTTTTACACAGGAACGCATGCAACATCAGAAACAAGTGAAGACCGTGAAAACGTTATGAGTAACGCTCGTTACGCGCTGGAAAATGGAGTAGCGGTATTTGCTACAGAGTGGGGCACCAGTCAAGCAGATGGAAACAATGGCCCTTATATCGACGAAGCAGATGAGTGGCTGACGTTTTTAGCGGAAAATAACATCAGCTGGGCAAACTGGTCACTGACGAACAAAAACGAAACTTCCGGTTCTTTTGTTCCTTTTGAATTGAATCGTACCGAGGCAACAAGCTTAGATCCAGGCGACGATCAGGTCTGGGCACCGGAGGAATTAAGTCTTTCTGGAGAATACGTAAGAAGCAGAATCAAAGGAATTCCTTATGAGCCAATTGACCGTACGCTCAGAGAACCTTTTACTGAAGTGCTTTTTGATTTTGAAGACAGTACACAGGGATTTGTAGTAAATGCTGATAGCCCTGTGCAAGATGTTACGCTTTCTCATGTGAATCATATGCTGGAGATAGACGGGCTTGAAGCTAGTTCTGATGTTTCAGAAGGAAACTACTGGGCGAATCTGCGTATTTCGGCAGATGAAGCAGGACTGGCGGCAGATATAGCAGGGGCCGAGGAATTGAACATTCAACTTGTCGCAGAAGCTCCGGATACCGTAGCTATCGCAGCGATTCCGCAGAGTCAGAGCACAGGATGGATAAATCCGGATGCATCGGTGATTGTCAGTGAAGCTGACTTCACGGAGAGAAGTGATGGATTATATGAAGCGGAGTTAACGATTGACACAGCGGCAGCACCGGCACTCAGTGCTATCAGTACGCATCAAGATGATACTGTAATGACGAATGTTGTTTTGTTCGTAGGTACAGCATCCGCGGACACACTTTATATCGATCAAATTTCTGTGTCGGGAGACCGGGCAGCCGAAGTAACACCTGTGAACCATGCTCCACTGGGAGAGGCGGCACTGCCATCCACTTTTGATGACGGTACCAGGCAAGGGTGGGACTGGCAGGGTGGATCCGGTGTTAAAGCACAGCTGGATATCCTGGAAGTAAATGATTCGCAGGCACTTTCCTGGGAGTTTGCGTATCCGGAAGTGAAGCCTTCTGACGCGTGGGCAACTGCTCCAAGAATCCAGCTGCGAAATATTAACGCAGTACGGGAAGAAGCAGATACGCTGAAAGCAGACCTTTATATTGAGCCGGTTCGAGCGCAGGAAGGCAGTATGATTGTCAACCTTGCCATGGCTCCACCAGAGCTTGGATTTTGGGCGCAGGCTGTAGAAACAGTAGAAATTAACTTTGAAGATCTTTCTCAGTTTGAAGAGGTGGAAGAAGGTATTTATCACGTATCGCTTTCTTTTGATCTTCTGACACTGGCGGAAGGAAAAGTATTAGCACCTGATACTGTTATCCGCGATTTTGAATTTATATTGCAGGATGAGGAAAGTGATTTTGCAGGACGCGTGTACCTGGATAATGTTCGTTTTGGGGAAGCTCCAACAGAACAAGAACCAACACCAGAACCAAACCCAAACCCATGTGACAATGAATTTACGGAAAACCATCCGAAAGAATGGGCGCCGAAACAAAATGTAAATTCCAAACATTCGAATCAGTCGAATGGCAAGGGAATTGGTGTAAACTGCTCACCGGGAAAGAAAAAAGGACACAATAAGTAAAGCTGTTTGAATATAAACGGGCTGTCCTGCTTCATGGACAGCCCGTTTTTTACACTCGATTAAATTTGGTTCTCTTATCGTTTTGTGTTACCGTTCGCATATAGAATAAACAGTGCTCGAAAGGAAGAGCGGTGAATCATTGCTGCAGCGATTCTGACAGGAATGTTTAGCAGAACCAAATAAAAACCTGTGATATGATAAAAGTACTTATTTCAAATCGAGGCAAGGGGCAGTGCGACATGAGAATGACAATAAAAGAAATTGCGGAATTAGCAGGTGTCTCGCGAGCTACAGTATCAAAAATTATAAATAATTACGATGACGTTGGAGAAAAAACGAAAAAAAGAGTGTTAGATATCATGGAGCAGCATAATTACCGGCCTTCCTACTCCGCCCAAACGCTGGCAAGGAAAAAGACAAACGTGATAGGTGTAATATATGCAGGTGAGGTAAATGCTGACTTTAACCATCCTTTTTTTGTGGAAGTGATCGATGCCTTTAAAAAACAAATAGGGTTTATGGGGTATGATCTCTTGTTTTTTTCCAATGAAAAATTTCATAAAGAGGAAGAAGACTTTTTGGAAAGGTGCCGTCATTATAACGTGGATGGATGTATTGTAATCAGCGGGGGAAATGTGCAGCCTTCTGTGTATGAATTAGATAAAAGTGAAATCCCCTGTGTAGGGCTTGAAATTCAGCTGAATGGACCAAATTCTTCCTTTGTGATGTCAGACAATCACCAATTAATTGAATTGGGAGTAGATCACCTGGTGGATCTGGGCATACAAAACATTGCCTACATCGGTGGACTGAGAGGCTCCTTGATTACGAAGCTGAGAGAAGAAAGCTTTCGGTTTCACATGAAGGAGAAAAACCTTCCGATAAAGACCAACTGGATGCTGGAAGGAGACTTCTTTGAGGAAAGCGGCTATAATGCTGTAAAAAAATTACTGTTACAAAATGAGCTTCCGCAAGCAATTTTTGCAAGTGCAGATATGATGGCGTTCGGAGCGATGAGAGCGATCAAAGAGTCCGCCTACTCATTAGAAGATTTTGCAATTATTGGTCTGGATGATATTCCAGCTTCCAGATACGTAAATCCTGCACTGACAACAATCCGTCAGGATAAAGTGAAACTGGGAGAAACAGCAGCAACTCTTCTGCATGCAAGAATCGAAGAGCTCGAAGTCGAACAGGGAGTGTATTTGCCCGGCGAATTGGTAGTAAGAGAATCATGCGGTTACCATCGCAGAAAAGCTTTCTTATAGAAGTTGCAAAAGGAAGCCCATCTTATTGCATACGATAACTTAAAAATATCAAAGATTGCTCAGGTAATAAAAAAAGCGCTGCTCGTGTTGTATAAACAGCGCTTCGGATTATTAAGAAAGTATTTATTGTATAAGTATATACTTCTATCTACGGAGGCAGGGAAGATACCTTAACTTTTAGCTACCTTGAAAATAAAAGTTCCGCTAAAAAGAAGTAATACTGCTGCTTCACTTTCGGAGCGGCTTACCCAAGGGCTTGTTCTCGACTAATTTTGACGGAAAGAACGTCCGCCAAAATGGATTCTCCAACTGCGCTGGTGCGTCCTCTCCTTCGTTCCACAGCCGTATTAATTTTCATACTTCATGGTGCAAAAATTTTGCATGAATGTCTCTGTTAAAGACTGGGGCTCTTACGTGAATAAAGTGATTTTACTTTTTGGTTATTAATTTCCAGTTATTCTTGTGCTCAAAAAGCCGTGAGTAAAGGTTTGAACAGCTAAAGTTATTTGGTTAAATTTAGAAAATTTGTTAAATAAACC